>NZ_AZAC01000083.1 GCF_000931935.2 Dethiosulfatarculus sandiegensis | reverse complement strand
GCGGCCTGGGATAAAAGGCAGGGCCATGAGGCCTTTGGGATCGCCGCATCTTCAAAACACTTCCCTTGGCAAAGAAAAACCGTAGAACGACTCACAGGCTGTTGAAAAAGACCATCCCGGACTTTTTCAATCCCAACCCGGTTAAAACCAGGGGGCATTTCCCCAATGATCAGGCCGCCACCAAGCTGCTTTACCTTGCCATCAAAAACCTGGCGGAAAAGTGGAAGAGGCCACCAAAGGATTGGACCGCAGGCATGAATCTATTCGCTATCTTATTTGACGAAAGAATTCGCGCGGTGCAAAATTGAAATCGTAAATCAAATCCGCAATTGGCTCATACACAGAAAGCAAGACAGTCTCCCTATTGGAGCGATTCAGCCCGGAATTTCGTGAGCGCCACATCGAAACCAAGGGTGTGGGAGACTTGGTGGCCGTGGACACCTTCTTTGTGGGCACCCTAAAAGGCGTGGGCAAGGTTTACCTGCAATCAGTGATCGACTGCCACAGCCGCTATGCCTGGGGCAGGCTCTATACTTCCAAGCTACCGGTGACAGGAGTCCACGTGCTCAATACCGACGTGCTGCCATTCTTCGAACAGCATCACACTGAAATCACAACCATTCTCAGTGATACTGGCAGGGGATTTTGTGGGCGTGGAGATCGTCACCCTTACGAACTTTTTCGGCAACTGGAAGGCACGAGCACCGAACAACCAAGGTGCGACGTCCCCAGTCCAACGGTTTTGTAGAGAGACTTCACCGCACATTGTTGGATGAACATTTCCGTATCATGGGCCGGAAGAAATGGTATGAATCTGTCGATGAAATGCAAAAGGATCTGGAAAACTACTTGAATCTTTGCAACATGAAGCGGCCCCACCAAGGCCGCAATATGAACGGGAGGACGCCCTATAAGGCTTTCACGGATGGGCTGAAAAATAAAAAGGCCAAAAAGGCGGCTTAAAAACCTACCCTGTAGAAGGCGACTGTCAGGCCAGTATCATCACTGTACTGCCTAAACCTTTTTAACTCTTTTTCTTTATATAGTTTTTATTTTCTGACTCATAAGTCATCATCTCTACTATATTAAAATATATTAATAAATCAGATAGTTACCAGTAGAAATCTTTGCAATATTATTCCGGCATTGAAACTCGCCAATTTTTTGTTTAATACTTTTAGATGACCCTAAAATATAGGTAATTATCAGTGGAAAATAATTGTTGACTGGTATACTCATATGAATTAGTATCTTTCATTGATCCGATTATAAATTTTCCAAATACAATACACGGACAGTCTCTCAAATAGCCTTCGGGTATATAGAAAATTATATCCTTTTAAAGCAAACACAACGTTACATACGACTAGAAATATAACAGAATTAGTTATAAATACAGCCAAAAAGTCTCTATTGTCATCATTTTACACCAAAAAGGAGTGAAGATGCTAGACGTTGCAGCAGTTATGCTCACAATGATAGGCTTATTACAAAACTATAAAAACACTAATAATCAAGCAAAAAAACAGGAATATTTATCTGAATCGATAGAAAAAATAACCCCGATTTTAGATTTACTAATTGACGCAAAAAAAATACATGATGAATCAGAAAAATACCTTTTATCCGCTGAAGATACATTTAATACTTTATCTAACAACAAAACCGAACCATATAAATTACAGAAGAAGTCTCAAATAATCATTGCGTTAAAAGCTGAGTTCATAAAAAGCTTTAATATTGAAAGAGTTGATTTAGTTAAAAGTGAGACACTAAAAGGCCTACCGGCTTCGGAAACTCATAATCTAAAAATTATAATACAGGATCATCCCCATTTCAAACAATCAATTAAAGAAACCACATCATCCTTCATAAATTATGAAAAATTTTGTACTGATGGCATATTTACTGGACCATTTACGAAATGTGTTAATTCAATCAAGCACAATTTAACAGAATCTAGAAGATATGCAGATAGTCTTATTTTTAATATAATCCCAATAGTTAGTTTTCTATTTTATAAAATGAAGTCCGCCACTAAAGGAACAGCCTAATGCTTACATTGGCAATTCAATGGAAAAACGAAGAGCTCGAAAACAAAATTCTAAAAAATAATCATAAAAGGCATGCAAAAGAAGAAATCATTTGGCTTCTCAATGCAATTAAATACCACGTTAAGAATACTGAAAATCTTGATACAATCAATTACGCATGTTCTCTTTTTCGTAAATGGCAAGTAATACTAAAACACTTTTTTGAATCGGACAATATAAGTCCCATCGATTTCAATTTTTCACTATCAAAGTACCAGTTAGAAACCAAACTGCTTAACTACATCAACTCAACAAACAAAAAATTTTACAATGATGGTGAGTTAGGAGACATCAAAAACCTAATAGAAAGTGTTGACCCATACGGATCATTTAAGGAAAACAAATTCAAAAATATCGATCCAGATCTTTTAGAAAAATATAAGGTTATAGCCAAATTAAAAAGAGCAACAGACTATTTTAAACAATCTGAATTACAGAAGGCCCAAAATTTATATATTAATAGCATAAAAGCTTTTCAAGAAGAGGATAAGAATGATTCTCAACATTTATACTTATTTTCGTGGGCATTACACGGACTGGGGAACATTCAATTATTGTGTAATAAATTCGAATTAGCTAGTCAACTTTTTTTAAAAAGTAAAACCATTAAAGAACGAATAAACAAAGCATCCAAGCTCATGATTAACGCATCATACTCTAAGTGGATAACTTCAAAAATACCAAGTGAAGATATTGATGTATCAATCAAAGAGTTAGATGGATTTATTTCTTCACTAAAAAGAAATGAGTATTTGAAGCGAGAAAATGAACTTTGGTACTTCAACATCATTATTGACTGTTTATATCAAGCTGCAAAACTAAACTGGTACAGAAGAGATAAGCGGAAAGCATTAACATTTGGAAGTGAAGCTTTGGCTCTGTGCCGTCAGTTTAGAGACGCATCATGTCTTATTCGTTTATTTATTCACCGTGGGATCGTAACGGGAAAATTTAGCGAAATTACCGAAAAAATAGACTTAAGACTAAAAAACATGACCCCCGAGGGCAAAAAAAATCCATATATTAAATATGTTATTGCTGATCCATTTCTGTTTGAGATTGGAATAAGAAGCCAAATTCTTCATCAAAAGATAAAAAATGTTTACAGTAAATACAAAATCGAACCAATAAAGCAAAATCTTTATATACCAAACGATATACCTGATTGTAGCAATGCCTCGGCTATCGCTTCCCATTAATTTAATAGGTAAAATCGCTTTTCGATCTTATTGTTTCCAAATGTTGGTTTATTTTTTTAACCCACTTTATGAAGGATATTAAGAGTATTTATTTTTTCAGTGAAGATTAGACAAAGATTTCTTATGTTTAACTTCACCAGATAAGATACGAAAATTGATAATTTGTCGCTTTCGTATTTCAGCGCTACTTAGCAACACTTTTAGCCAACAAGATCCGTGGGTAGTCTCAATAATCTTTCGCTTTTAATTTTGGAGGCGGCCTCCGTTGTGGTCAGCCCGTGAGAGATTCGCGGTAATCCCTGTGGTTGAGTAGTTCCATGTTCAGGTACTTCCTGCTGCCCCATTTAGTGGAAGCCACGTGTCTTAGTCTGGCCGCTACCAGCATGAGAGCACTTTCACCATCGGGGAAGGCCCCAACAACCTTGATGCGCCTTCGTATCTCACGGATGATGCGCTCCATGGGGTTGTTGGTTCGGATACGACGCCAGTGCTCGCAGGGGAAGTGGTAATAGGTGAGTGTTTGATCCACGATCCTTTCCAGCAGATCGGCAGCGCTTTCAGCTTCATAACCCTCAGCTTTTCCACCACGGCCCGGGCCTTTTCCCTTGCCGCCGCCAGGTCTTCCTGGGCGTGTATGGCCTTTAGCATGCGAGAAACCTCGGCCACTTTACCCCTGGGCACCTGGCTGAAGACATTGCGGTAGAAGTGCACGGTGCAGCGCTGCCACTGTGCCTCGGGATAAAATTCGCCGATCGATTCCACCAGGCCCAGACAGGCGTCGGAGATGATGAGCTTTACACCCGTGAGACCACGTTCTTTCAGGTACTTGGAGAGTGCTGCGTAAATCGTCCGGCCGCTTTTAGGTGTGCCGGTTTCCCTTTTTAATCTTGAAGTTGATTTTTCAGTCCCGTTTTACCTTGATTTTGAGTTTATTTATCGCTTTAAGCTTGCCCGACAGGGCCTTGATAAGACTCTATCGGACTGTTTTTCTATGCCATAGCCATCCTGGCCGCTTTCTTGAGATTAAAGGCAATGGCATCCAACATGAGTTGCAGGCCCACCTTAGCTGCGCCAAGATACCTGGCCCTGGCCATGCGGTGGTCTTTCTTGAGGGTTCCGAAAGCCCTTTCCACCCGGCCTCTGAAGCGGCTGATGGCCCGGTTAACTTTTCGCTCTGCCTCTGACAATGGTCGGTTCTTGAAAGCTTTGTACATGATGCCGTCAAACAGGCCTTCATCTAAAAGCGCCTTGCTGTACTCCTGGCCGTAATAGCCCTTGTCGGCAAAGACCGGTGATCCCTCTTCAAGGCCGCACTTTTTCACCACCGCCATCATCTCTTTACAGTCGGGCCGGTTGGCCGGGGTGGCATGGCCGGCAAGAATAAAACCGTGCTCCGCGTCCACCGCTATATGCACCTTGTAGCCGTAGTAAAACCGGTTGCCCTTTTGGGTCCACTTGGCCTCTTTATCGCTGGAATAGCTGGTCTTGACTTCATAGCCGCCAGAGCCGCCCGCCTGATCATCGTCACTATCTGTGGGAATCACATCTTGGGTTTTGCGCGGCCGCCGGGCGCTTTCGATTATGCTGGCGTCCACTATGGCACCGGCCATTATCTCCAGACCGCCCGCCTGAATCTGGGCGTTGACCATCTCCAATAAAGGCTCAACCGGTTTCTTTTTATGAAGATGATTGCGGAAACGGCAGATGGTGGAGTTGTCCGGAACCTCGTGGTGAAGACTGAAACCGCAGAAATGGCTGAAAGATATGCGGTCTTCAAGATTGTCGGAAAGCTCCCGATCCGATAGGCCGTACCAGGACTGCAACAAGAGAGCCTTGAACATGCCAAGAGCAGGATAAGCGGGATTACCCACCGCATTGTGGCGGTGGCCAAGATTCTTTTTCAAAAACTCTTCTATTGGCTGCCAATCAATGATTTTATCTATTTTGTCCGCCGTCTTTTCTCGACGTTTGCGCCTGATTGCCGCATGATCCGCGAAACCGCCCTTGTGATCGAACCTGGTAGCCATTTACACACCCCCCAAAACAAGTGTCAACCACTATATTAAATAGTTAAATCTTTCCAAAGCGAATTGCGCATCCTTATACTGTGCAGCACTCTCAAGCTTGACAAGGGGTTCGAAGAAATTAAGAAAAACACCATTTTTTACCAAGAGATATGGCAATAGAATTTCAATTGGTGAGATAATATTTTCTGTCTGGCGGTTGCCAGGTTCTGGTCAAAAATTCGGCCTGTTTAAGCTGCTCTGGGGTCATTTTTTTAGAGATTTCAACTACAAGATCATCTATTTCTCTATAGGCACGCTCATTATTGGCATTAAAATAAAGAGGTTCATTCAAAAGCCCTCTGGTCTTTTCCACAGCCAATTTGGTTCTGGCCAGTCTGAGCCATTTATAGGCCTGCACCAAGTCCTTTTCAACATCCTCGCCTTTAGTCAGCTTTTCAGCAAAATATTCCTGAGCATCATAATCCTCAGACTCTGCAGCCTGTTTTATCCAGGCCATGGCCTTTTTTCTTTGCTCCCATGTTTCAGCCCTTATCAATGAATTAACCCCCAAACTGTATTGGGCACTGGCAACCCCTTCTAAAGCAGCTTCCCTGATCAAGGCCAAGGCCTTTTTATCAGTCTCAGGCTCTCTTTTATAATCACTGGGAAGTATATACTCTCCCCACGCATAAAGGGCTTTTGCATATTTTTTCTTGCAGACTCTTTTCATTAAATACCGATACTTATCTCTCTCAAAAGGCCCGGTTAAAAACATGGCCGTAAAATACAATGCTCCTGGATGCTCTTTTTTAACTGCCTTTTTAAACCATTTTCGGGCTCGATGGGTGGCTAAAGGGACTCCATGGCTACTGTAATGACAATAGCCTGTCATATATTGAGCCTGAGCATATCCCTTTTCAGCTGAAGCCAAAAATGAATAAAATCCCCTTAGGTAATCATGGGGGACGCCATCTCCATTATAAAACATCACCCCAAGGTTATAGAGGCCCACTGGATTGCCCTGCCTGGCGGAACGTTTGAGCCATTTAAGGGCCGACGCAGGATCTTTTTTAACCCCCACACCCTTGGCATAAATCACTCCCAGGTTGTTCTGGGCCCCGGGATCTCCTTTTTCAGCCAATTTGTGCAAATATTTAGTTCTTTCAAGGAGGGTCTTTTGGGAGTGATTGGAATCGTCGTCTTCCATCTCGGCAGAACGATATTCAGCCCAAAGATAACCACAAAACTCAGCCTTTTTGAACCAATGTACTGCCTTTAAATAATTTTTGGAAACGCCTTGGCCCTTGGCATAAATCTCTCCTACCATCTGGTTAACCCAGGCCCTCTCTCCACTTGTGCCCTGATACCAAGTCAGGGCGATTTCCGCATCCTTTTCACACCCCAAACCCAAGCGATAAAGCTCTCCTAAACCGATGTAGGCGTCTTCCACCCCTTGCAGGGCAGCCTGTATATAACCGGAAAACGCTTTTTTATAATCGGTTTTCACCCCTTGACCATAATGATGCAGACGGGCCTTTCGATACAGGGCCAGGGCATGGCCCTTTTTAGCGGCCAGGCCATACCAATGGGCTGCCTTGGCATAGTCCTGCTCAAACAATAACCCCATTTCAAACATGCGACCGGCCTGATACTGCAAACCGGGATCACCTAAAAAGGCCTCATTCAAAAACAACTTGGCATCTTCCATATCCTTGGGGAAATCCAGGGTAAGCGCACAACCCACATCCCCAAAAATCATCTCCATAGCCGTTAAATTTCCCTGAAAGGCGGATTTAACAATCCAGTATTTCTGCTTTTTATCTTCCTCTAACACACCGTTTCCGTAATGATAGCATCTACTCAGCCAGTACTGAGCCGCGGCATGGCCTTTTTCTGCCGCCTTGGTCAGCCAGAAAACCGCCTTGGAATAGTCCCTGGGTACAAGCCTGCCCTGGTAGAAGATCATGCCCAGGGCATATTCAGCATGGGGGTCTTGTTGTTTTATTGCCCGATCTTTGATCAGCTTAAAAGCCTGGTCAAAATGAAGGATTTCGGCTTGGCGACTAAGGTAAATGGCATAAAAATACAAATAGCCCGCCCCATTGTCGCCCAACATGGCCCTTTGCAAATAACGCAGGCCCTTTTCGGGGTCCGCCTTCACGCCCATCCCCTGGTAATACATGCTCCCCAGACTAAACGCGGCCTGATAAAAATTCCGCTCCAAGGCCCTTTCAAACCACTTGACGGCTGTTTCATAGTTTTGAACCACGCCCCAGCCTTTCAGATACATCCGCCCCAGGTTATATGAACCCAAACCGGCAACATTACGCTCTGCCATTTTGCGGTAATGTTTAAGGGCCCGGGCATAATCAGAAGGAAAAACAAGGCCGTAGTCAAACATTTGGTGCAAATTAACTTTGGCCCTCTGCACACCACGGGCGTCGGCCCGGCGGAAATAGTCCGCAGCCCTGGCAGGATCAATCGGCACCCCCTTGCCCTCTAAATACATCTCCCCCAGGTAATCCAGGGCCACGGGATCACCCATTTCCGCCAGCTCCAAAAAATACTCTCTTGCCTTTTGATACTTTGACTTATCAACCCTGCCGGAATGGAAACAATCAACCGCGACATCGAACAGGGCCCTTGGATATTTTTGTTCCTCTGCCTTTTTCAGCCACTTTTCGCCCTTTTTCCAGGAAAACTCAGGGTAGCGGGGCGCCCCTCCCAAATGAGTGAGGGAAAGGTAATACTGGGCCTTGGGATCACCCTTTTCCGCCAGGGGTTTCAATATCCTGAGGGCTGTAACATAGTCGTGGGCTTCACAGGCCTTGATGCCCGAGGCAAGATCTGTTTTGGAAGGAGAAGACTCTTTACAGGCAGTGCAAACCAAAAGCAGGATCAAAAGCGGCACATAAAAATATCTGGACATGTTTCCCCCCACCCAGACGTTGTTCATTAATTTTTAATAACACCTAAACACTTGTGCGGTCAATTGGTTCGAATTGTCCGGGCAAGGAAACAGCCGAGCCGGGGCAAACCTTTCTCGCCCCCGCCGGTGAACGTATTTGCCGGTTTATTCAAAAAAACCAGGTGTTCTAATGCCCACAATCGGTTAACTTATTGGTGTTTAAGGCCCAAGGCCGTTTAACAGCCTGTTTTGAAGAGATGAAAGGAGCCGACCATGCCTGGCCCGGTGAAAATACACGATCTTACCATCTACACCCCTGCCCAGCGGGCCAACCTGCTCAAACGCACGGAATCGGATATGACCCCCTTTCTGGAAGGGGTGAAACCCATTATTGAAAAGGTGCGCCAAGAGGGAGACGCAGCCCTGGTGCATTATGCCAAGGCCTTTGACAAGGCCGAGATCACCGAAAATACCATAAAGGCAAGTGCCGAAGACTTTGACAAGGCCTTTGAGACGCTTTCACCTGATGTGATGGAAGCCATTCGCTTTGCCGTTAAAAACATAAAGGAATTTCATCAGGCCCAGGTGCCCGAGCTTTTGCGCCTGTCCGAGGCCAGGCCCGGAGTCTTCACCGGCGACCGCTTCACTCCCATTGAGTCCGTGGCCTGCTATATCCCCAGGGGCAAGGGCTCCTTTCCCAGTGTGGTGATGATGACCACCATACCCGCGGCAGTGGCCAAGGTGCCGAACCTGTTTATCGTCACCCCTCCCGGTCCGGACGGCAAGGTGGACGACGCCACTTTGGTGGCCGCCCGTCTGGCCGGAGTGGAAAACGTCTATAAATGTGGCGGAGCCCAGGCAGTGGCCGCCGTGGCCTATGGCACAAAGACCGTGCCCAAGGCGGACAAGATCGTTGGCCCGGGCAGCCCCTGGCTCATGGCGGCCAAGCAGCTTCTGGCCGACCTGATCCAGCCCGGCACCCCGGCCGGTCCCAGCGAATCCATTGTGCTGGCGGACTCCACGGCCAATCCCCATATCGCGGCCCTGGACCTTATCATAGAAAGCGAGCACGGCCCGGATTCCTCCGCCTTCCTGATCACCCCCAGTCGGGAGGTGGCCGAAAAAGCGGCTCGGGCCATTCCCGAATACTGGGAAAAGATCGGCCCCATGCGGACCGAGTATTCATCCACCGTGCTCACCGGTGAAAAAGGCGGAATTGTGCTGACCAGGGACATGGACCAGGCCCTTGAATTCATAAACGACTATGCGCCCGAGCACCTGGAGGTGCTGAGCTCCGAACCCTTCCAATATCTGGGCAAGGTCAAAAATGCGGGCGAGGTGCTCATGGGCGAAAACACCCCACTCACCCTGGGCAACTACCTTTTGGGCCCCAATGCGGTCCTGCCCACCTCCGGAGCGGCCCGCACCAGCTCCTGCTTGTGTGTCTACGACTTCCTCAAGATGACTTCCGTGGGTTACGTCACCAAACCCGCTTATGACGAACTGGCCAAACATGCCCATTGCCTTGCCACCTATGAGGGCTTTGAAGGCCATGCCCTGGCTGTCTCGGAAGAGCGCCAAAAAGCCTTTAAAAAATAAAAAAGCCTGCGCCGTCCCGGTCCCTCCGGGGCGGCATCACGCCAAAACCAGGAGGTTTTTCCCATGTCCCGCACCCCCGGCCTCAACACAATCTGCGTGCATGCCGGAACCAAAAGAGACCCCTTGACCGGCGGGGTTAACACGCCCTGCCATGGTTCTTCCTCTTATCTTCACCCCAACCCCCATACCGGGGAAGTGGCCTATCCCAGGTATTCCAACACTCCCAGTCAAAAGGCTCCGGCCGAAAAAATAGCCGCCCTGGAAGGGGCCGAGGCAGGGCTGGTCCTGGCTTCGGGCATGGCCGCCGTAACCACGGCCATTTTGGCCTTTGCTCAAAAGGGCGACCACCTCATCTTTCAATCAGGCCTCTATGGCGGCACCCAATACTTTCTGCGGGATCAGCTTGAGCGCATGGGCATTTCCTTTGACTTTGCCTTGGCCGAGGACCCGGGCTCTTTTGCCGGGGCCATCAGGCCCAACACCAAGCTGATTTATGTAGAGACCCCCAATAACCCCCTTTTAAAGATCACCGATCTGGCCCGGATTGCGGAACTTGCCCGGGCAAACGGATTGATCAGCATAGCGGACAACACCTTTGCCTCGCCGGTGAATCAGAATCCCCTCAAACTGGGGATAGACATGGTGGTGCACAGCGGCACCAAATACCTAAACGGACACAGCGACCTGGTCTGCGGGGCCATAGCCGCAAGCCAAAAACACATGCAAAAAGTCCATCAGGTCATGGTTAATCTGGGCGGAAGCCTGAATATGCAGGATTGCCAGCTTTTGGAGCGGGGCCTCAAGACCCTGGGGATCAGGGTGGCCAGGCAAAACCAAAACGCCGCCCAAATGGCCGATTTTCTTGCCAAGGATAAACGGGTGAAAAAAGTATATTATCCGGGGTTAAACAATCACCCCGGCCATGAGGTGGCTCAAAAACAGATGAAGGGTATGGGCGGCATGCTCTCCTTTGAGCTGGCCGCAGGCCCAAAAGAGGCGGCCAGGCTCATGAGTTCGCTTAAGGTCACCATCCCGGCCATCAGCCTGGGCGGAGTGGAATCACTCATCTGCCTGCCTTGCCAAACCTCCCATGTCCACCTTTCCCCGGAGCAAAGGCAGGCCGAAGGGGTGACAGACAGCCTTTTGAGACTTTCGCTGGGGATCGAAGAGATAGAAGACCTTATAAACGATATGGACCAGGCCCTGTCTCGTGCGCTTTCTTAAATAAAAAACCTTAAACTTAAAAAGCCCGGTCAGGCTTTGAAAACCTGACCGGGCTTTTATCTTTTCGGATAAAGGCGGGCCAAGGAAGCCTTGGCCCTTATCTAGGCGGTGTTTCCTAGTACATTCCGCCCATGCCGCCCATGCCGCCCATACCGCCGGGCATGGCCGGAGCGCCGCCCTTGTCATCCTTGGGCTTGTCGGCGATCATGCACTCGGTGGTCAGAAGCAGGCTGGAGACGCTGGCAGCGTTCTGCAGGGCAAAACGGGTCACCTTGGTAGGATCGATGACGCCGGCCTTCAGCAGGTCCTCGTAGACCTCGGAATCAGCGTTGTAGCCCTCGGCGCCTTCCTGGCCTTTAACATGCTCCACAACCACGGAACCTTCGGCGCCGGCGTTGTTGGCGATCTGGCGCAGGGGCTCTTCCAGGGCGCGACGGATAATGGCAGCGCCAAAGCTCTCGACGCCGGTAGTCTCCAGGCTTTCCAGAGCCGTGTGGCAACGCAAGAGAGCCACGCCGCCGCCAGGCACGATGCCCTCTTCCACTGCGGCGCGGGTGGCGTTCAGGGCGTCTTCCACGCGGGCTTTCTTTTCCTTCATCTCGGTCTCGGTGGCTGCGCCGACATTGATCACGGCCACGCCGCCGATCAGTTTGGCCAGGCGCTCCTGCAGCTTCTCGCGGTCATAGTCGCTGGTGGTCTCTTCGATCTGGGCGCGAATGGTCTTAACGCGGCCTTCCAGATCCTCGCGAGAGCCGCCGCCGTCAACGATGGTGGTGTTGTCTTTGTCAATGGTGACGCGCTTGGCAGTACCCAGGTCGTTCAAGGTGGCGCTTTCAAGCTTGACACCCAGATCCTCGCTCAACACCTGGCCGCCGGTCAAAATGGCGATGTCTTCCAGCATGGCCTTCCTGCGGTCGCCAAAGCCGGGAGCCTTGACAGCAGCCACGTTCAGGGTGCCGCGCAGCTTGTTCACCACCAGGGTGGCCAGGGCTTCGCCCTCGACATCCTCGGCCACGATGATCAGGGGACGATTCATCTTGGCAACCTGCTCCAGCACGGGCAGCAGGTCTTTCATATTGGCGATTTTTTTCTCGTGGATCAGGATGAAGGGATCCTCTAAGTTGGCTTCCATCTTCTCGGGATCGGTCACAAAATAGGGGGAGAGGTAGCCGCGGTCAAACTGCATGCCCTCAACCACGTCCAAGGTGGTGTCCATGGACTTGGCCTCTTCCACTGTGATCACGCCCTCTTTGCCGACCTTGTTCATGGCCTCGGCAATGATGTTGCCGATGGTGGCGTCGTTGTTGGCGCTGATGGTGCCGACCTGGGCGATTTCCTGCTGGTCCTTGGTGGCCTTGCTGATGTTCTTCAGCTCGGCGACCACGGCGGCCACGGCCTTGTCGATGCCGCGCTTGATGGCCATGGGGTTGTGACCGGCGGCAACCAGCTTGGAGCCTTCACGGTAGATGCACTGGGCCAAAATGGTGGCGGTGGTGGTGCCGTCGCCGGCCACGTCAGAAGTCTTGGAAGCAACTTCCTTGACCATCTGGGCGCCCATATTCT
Organism: Dethiosulfatarculus sandiegensis; assembly: GCF_000931935.2. Lineage (GTDB taxonomy): Bacteria > Desulfobacterota > Desulfarculia > Desulfarculales > Desulfarculaceae > Dethiosulfatarculus > Dethiosulfatarculus sandiegensis. Next base: position 88,195 of record NZ_AZAC01000083.1, on the reverse strand, counting down.
CGAACTTGTCTTCCAGCTCGATCTCTTTGGCCACGGTCACGCCGTCTTTGGTGATGTTGGGGGAACCAAAGGCTTTTTCGATCACCACGTTGCGGCCCTTGGGGCCCAGGGTGACCTTGACAGCGTTAGCCAGGGTGTCTACGCCGCGCATAATAGCTTCGCGGGCTTTGACGTCGTACTTCAGTTCTTTGGCCATTTCCTAAAACTCCTCTTACAAGCCGCATAAAGGGCTTCTTTTTTAATGTCTTTATCCTGCGGGTCTAACTAGCGGGCCTTATTGGGCCCTGCCTAGAGACAGGGCGAGATCAGCCCACGATTCCCAGGATGTCGTCTTCGCGCATGATCAGAAGCTCTTCGCCGTCGATCTTGACTTCGCTGCCGGCGTACTTGCCGAACAAAACCACGTCGCCTTCCTTGACGGTAAGATCAACGCGGGTGCCGCCTTCCAGCACCTTGCCCGGACCCACGGCCAGGACTTTACCCTGCTGGGGTTTTTCTTTGGCAGTGTCGGGAATGATGATGCCGCCTGCGGTCTTTTCTTCTTCTTCCAGGCGCTTTACGATAACGCGATCCTGCAGAGGTTTGATTTGCATCTTACCCTCTCCTCCTTGGTCAGACAGAGATAATTAATGTTTACATAGCGTTGCCCTCTTACAGGGCATCCTTTAACTTGATCCGGTATTGATTGGCACTCTCGGACTATGAGTGCCAACGGAATGAATGGTAAGCATCGGATTACCAAGATGCAAGGCCGGTTAGAAAAAAAATACACTTTCTGCAAAAAAAGCTTACTTTTGGCTTATACCCAGTTACACTGACCACTTGCCCCTACCTGCCGCCTATGCTACATTTGGTCAGCCATGACCCGTTCAAACTTAGACAACTATTATCACAAGGCCAAGAAGGAAGGCTACGCCGCACGCTCGATCTACAAGCTCGAAGAGATCGACCGGCGCTACCACATTCTGAAATCAGGTATGAAAGTTGTGGACTTAGGGTGCCACCCCGGATCCTGGATGCAATATGTATCCCGTAAGGTGGGGCCCAAGGGATTGGTGGTCGGGGTGGATATCCAACCCCTGGCCGTGGCCCAAAGCGCCAACACACGATTCATCCAAACCGATCTTTTTAATCTTAAAGCGGATGATTTCAGAAAATACGCCGAATCCTTTGACCTGATCCTGTCTGACGCCGCACCCCGCACCACGGGTGTGCACCATGCAGATGTGGATAAAAGTGTGGCCATGGCTGAAAAGGCCTTTGACCTGGCCCGGGAGCTTTTAAAACCCGGCGGTGGGCTGGTGACCAAAGTTTTTTTCGGTGCGGGCACCGATGATCTGATCAAAAAGGTTAAAATAGCTTTTAAGCTGGGCAAGGCCCACAAGCCTTCGGCCAGCAAGTCAAAGAGCAAGGAAATATACCTGCTGGGTATGGGGCTCAAATAGCGTTCCAGACCCCGGGGCAGGCTTGGTTGATAAAAACCCCATAACCATATTTAGACGCACGGGGGCTTAAGACATGTCCGGTCATAGCAAATGGAGCACGATTAAACGTAAAAAGGGCGCTGCCGATGCCAAGCGCGGGCAGATTTTCACCCGCTTGATGCGGGAGCTCACCATAGCCGCCAAAATGGGCGGAGGCGACATTGACGCCAACTCCCGCCTGAGAACCGCAGTTGCGGCGGCCAAGTCCCAGAACATGCCCAAAGACAATATCGAAAGGGCCATTAAAAAAGGCACCGGCGAGCTTGAGGGCGTAACCTACGAAGAGATCACCTATGAAGGCTATGGCCCCGGCGGTGTGGCCTTTCTGATCGAATGCGTAACAGACAACAAAAACCGGGCTGCGGCCGAGGTGCGCCACCTTTTAACCAAAAGGGGCGGTTCCCTGGCCAAATCCGGTGCTGTGGGCTATCTATTTGAGTCCAAAGGCCTTTTCTCCTTTGCCAAGGACGAAGCCGATGAGGACCAGCTGATGGAGATCGGCCTTGAGGCAGGCGCGGAAGATGTCACCGATGAAGGCGACACCTTTGAAGTGCGCTGTGAGCCCTCCGATTTCGAGGCCTTGAGCCAGGCCTTTACCGAAGCGGGCCTCACCCCCTTGAGCGCCGAGGTTACCAAGCTTCCCTCCACCACGGTTGAGATCACAGATCCCGCCGAGGCGGGCAAGGTGCTTAAGCTTATGGAAGCCTTGGACGACGGTGACGACGTGCAGGCGGTCTACTCCAACTTTGATATTCCGGACGAGGTTATGGCCTCTCTAGACTCCTAGGGATCAGAGCCTCGTGCCTTTTGGCCCCAGGGTGTTAGGGCTGGACCCGGGCAGCCATCATACCGGTTATGCGGTGGTGGAACCCGGGAGCCGGCCCAACGACTTCAGACTGCTGGCCGCCGGAACCATCCACGCTCCAGCCAAAAAGCCGCTTAACACGCGCCTTTTGGCGATTTTTGAAAAGCTGACCCAGATTATCGGCCGCACATCTCCGGTCGAAATGGCGGTGGAGGGCATTTTTACCTATAAAAACGCCCGAACCGCCCTTATTCTGGGGCATGCTCGGGGAGTGGCCCTTTTGGCATCTTCATTGTCTGGGCTGGAAGTTTTTGAATATACACCCACTTCCGTAAAAAAGGCCCTGGTGGGCAACGGGCGGGCCACCAAGGAGCAGGTGCGGGCCATGACCATTCAGATCCTCGGCAAGCCCCTGGACCTGGGGCTTGACGCCACCGACGCCTTGGCCCTGGCCATAACCCATTTGAACACCAGAAAAATTAACGCCATGTTGGAGCGCTGCAAATGATCGCCAGGCTTAAGGGAGTTTTAATCTCCCGCCACCCGGATCAGGTGATTGTGGATGTGGGCGGAGTGGGCTACAGGGTCTTTTTAAGCCTCACCAGTTTTTACGAGCTTCCCCAACCGGGGCAGGAAGTGGAACTTAATATTCACACCGTGGTCAGGGAAGACGCCATCCACCTCTACGGCTTCACCACCGGCGAGGAGAAGTCGACATTCGCCCTGCTCACCTCGGTGAGCAAGGTGGGGCCCAAGCTGGCGCTCTCCATTTTAAGCGGCATCACCAGCGCCGAGTTGTGGCAGGCCGTGCAGACCAAAAACACCGGCAGGCTGGTTAACATTCCCGGAATCGGTAAAAAAACCGCGGCCCGCCTGCTCTTGGAACTGGAAGGCAAGCTGCCCCAGGCGGCGGAACAGATAGCGCCCCTGGCCGCGGAGGCCCCGCTTTCCGCCCTGGAAGACGCTCTTAGCGCCCTGACCAACCTGGGCTATCCTGAAAACCAGGCCCAGAAAATGGTGGACAAGGCCGCCCAGGCCCTGGACGGCCCGGCCACGGTTGAGGATCTTCTGCGCAAAGCCCTGAAAGGGGCGGGCTAGGAAACAACCCAAAGGTTTGTCCGGGCCGACTTTATGGCGTAAACTGATGCCGGAAACTCATCTTTTGATCCCAAAACCCGCATAAATGGTGGAACAATTGAGCCAGGAATATTTTGACCAGAGGCTGGTGGATGGAGCGCCCCAGGAAGACGACCTGGTCATGGAAAACCTGCGCCCTAAAACCCTGGCCGAATACATAGGCCAGGACGAGGCCAAGGCAAACCTGGCGGTTTTTATCCAGGCGGCCAGGCAAAGGGGCGAAGCCCTGGACCATGTGCTTTTGCACGGCCATCCCGGCCTGGGCAAAACAACCATGGCCAACATCCTGGCCAGCGAGCTGGAGGTTGGGCTTACCGCCACCAGCGGCCCGGTCCTGGAACGGGCCGGGGACCTGGCGGCCATCCTCACCAACCTGCGCCCCAAGGATGTGCTTTTTGTAGATGAAATCCATCGTCTGAACCGGGTGGTCGAAGAGACCCTCTACCCGGCCATGGAGGATTTTCATCTGGATATCGTTATCGGCCAGGGGCCCAGCGCCAGGACCGTCAAGCTGGATCTGCCTCCCTTCACCCTGGTGGGAGCCACCACCAGGGCCGGTCTTCTGACCCCTCCCATGCGGGACCGTTTCGGAGTGCAGGTGCGGGTGGATTTCTACACCCCGGACCAGTTGGCCGAAATCGTACTCCGCTCAGCCAAGATACTGGGACTTGAGATTGAAAAAGCAGGGGCCATGGAGATAGCCAAACGCTCCCGCGCCACCCCCAGGGTGGCCAACCGGCTGTTGAAAAGAGTGCGGGACTTTGCCCAGGTCCAGGCGGACGGCAAGGTGGACAGGGAGCTGGCCGACTATGCCCTCGGCAGGCTGGGGGTGGACAGCCACGGCTTGGACCGGCTCGACCGGGAGATGATGAGCGCCATCATACAAAAATTCGACGGAGGCCCTGTGGGGCTCGGAACCCTGGCCGCCTCGGTTAGTGAGGAGGCCCACACCCTGGAAGAGGTCTATGAGCCCTACCTGATTCAGCAGGGCTTTATCAAACGCACTTCCCAGGGCCGGGTGGCCACCAAAAGGGCCTATGACCACCTGGGGCTCACCCCCACCATGGGGGCGCAGAAGCGCCTGTTTTAAGAGCACCTTCCCGAAAATTAAAAAACCGGAGCCTGGCCAACGCCAAGCTCCGGTTTTTATCTGCTCAATCCGGACCGTGCTTTAGAACCGATTAGTCCTTCAACATATCCAACACCTGAACCAGCCTGCCCACCACATGGTCATGGTATTTCTTGCCCTTGTCTGCCGAAGACTGAGTGGGGCATCCGCCGACCGTGTCGCCGGTGGCTTCATAGGTTCCGAGCATGTCTTCCATGGTGGCCGGCACATAGCACAGGGTGTCCCTGGGATCGTGGGGATCCAGGTGATAAAGGGGTTCATCCTTTTTGGGGTTATCCTTGGCCTTTTCGATATCCACCAGCTCGGGGTAGCGGTAGAGCATATGGGAAATCTCGATCTCCTCGGCATGGCCGATGGGGCCAAAGCCCAGTTCCTTGGAGATCTCCTTGCTCATAAAGGCCGGGTCAAAAATCGCCACCTTGACCTGATTCTCCCTCTGGGCCCTTTCAGCGGCGATCTGCATCCAGGAGATATTCACGATCCGGTGACCGTTGATCACCACAAACTTTTTAAAGCCGTGGCTGGCCAGGGATTCGATCATGTCGCTTAAAAGTTCGATCAACACCTCGGCCCGCACACTCACCGTGCCGGGACGGGCCAGGTGATGGGGGCTCCAGCCGTACCACACCGGCGGAGTAACCAGGACACCGGTCTTGTCGCTGGCGTCCTCGGCCAGGGTGGAGGCCACATAGGTATCCGTACCCAAAGCGGCAAAGCAGCCGTGCTGCTCGGTGCTGCCCACCGGGATGATGATGCGGTCGTCCTTTTTCAGATACTCTTCTACGTCCAGCCAGGATTTCTCCTGCAACCATTGTGTTGCCATTTTCTCAGCTCTCCTATTTAAAGACCCGAAACGCTACTTGCCCACCATGATATTCGGCAGGAACAAGGCGATATCCGGGAATATGGTTAAGATAGCGGTAGTAAAAAGCATAAGGAAAAAGAAGGGGAAGGCATAACGGGCTATCTTCATGATAGGCTCGCCGGTCAGTCCCTGAATTACAAACAGGTTGAATCCAACCGGCGGGGTGATCTGACTCACCTCAACCATGAGCACCAGATAGATGCCGAACCACACCGGGTCGAAACCAGCCGCGGTAACCATGGGCAGGGCTATCGGCAGGGTCATAACCACAATGGAAAAACCGTCCAAAAGGCAGCCCAGCACGATATAGAACAGACCCAAGAGCACCATCAGGGTGTAGGGGGAAAGACCCAGGCCCACGATGAACTCGGTGATGGCAGCCGGGATTCCCAAGAAACCCATGACCCTGCTCAAGAAACCGGCGCCGATAACGATCAGCATTATCATGGCGTTGGTCTTGACCGCGCCGATGAGGCACTCCATCATGGTCTTCCAGGTCATCTGCCGGTTTATGACCGCAAAAAGCGTGGCCCCGAACACACCCAGGGCAGCCGCCTCGGTAGGCGTGGCTATGCCCGCGTAGATGCTGCCCAGAACCATCAAGATCAAGAAAATGGTTGGGGCCAGGTCTTTTAAGGCCACAAAGCGCTCGCTCCAGGAATAGCTCTCGGCCATGCGGGGGGCGATCTCCGGCTTTCTGATGCCCTGAAAAATAATATAGGCAATGTAAACACTGGCCAGCAGAAGGCCGGGAAGGATGCCCGCCATGAACATCTTGCCGATGGAGACCTCGGCCAAGATGGCATAGACGATCATGATAAGGCTCGGCGGAATCAAAAAGCCCAGGGTTCCCGCACCGGCCAAAGAGCCCATGGCCATGCGCTTGTCATAGCCCAGCTTGTCAAACTCGGCTAAAGTGATCCGGCCCACGGTTGCCGTGGTGGCTGCGCTGGAGCCGGAGACAGCGGCAAAAAGGGTACAGGAGACGATATTCATAAGCAGAAGTCCGCCGGGCAAGCGATAAAGCCAGGGAACCAGGGACTTGAAAAGCCTCTCCGAGATGCCCGAGCGGAACAGGATCTCACCCATTAATATGAATAGCGGCAGGGCCACATATTCCCATTTCTCCACCGTTGCCCAAACGGAAGAGGCCATATTGTTGCCTGCGGGCAGGGTGCCGAAAAAGGTCATGCCCACAAACCCAACTATGAAAAGGGCAAAACCAACCCATATTCCAGCGCCCAGGGCCAGAAAAAGCACTCCGAACACCACCAGGGACATGGTTAACAAACTAAATTCCATATCTCACACCTTGGTATTTTATTTGGAAATCCTTAATAAACGGATTCAATGAGCAATCTCAAAAAACATCCTCACCCGTGCCGATTGCCTGGTAGGTGCGCACCGAACTGGCTACAAACTGCAGCAGAAACGAGAGAGCGCCCACCAGCATTATGGTCTGGGGTATCCAAATGGGAGTTTCAGTGAGTGTGCCCGAAGTGGAGCCGTAGCGATGGGCTGCGGCCATCATTTTCCAGAGGTACCAAAACAGGTAACCCATGAAAACCGTGGAGATAGCAGTGGACACAAAGGTAATTATTCTCTGCAGCCTGGGGGAAAGAAAGCTCAAAACCAGGGTTATACGTATATGGCCCTTTTCTTTCAGGCAGTAGCCCGAGGCCAAAAAAATTATTGCCGCCAGGCCATAGGCGGAGTACTCGTCTGCGATCAGGGTAGTGGCGGAAAAAGTATTCCAAAGGAAAATTTCCACCAGGATAAGAACGGTCATCAGACCTAAGATCACCGCCCCGGCCTTGGCCATCCAATCGCTGATCTTTTCTATTGTGCTTGCGAATGCATTCATACCGGCTTTACCCTCCGGGGATGGCGGGGCAAGGCCCTTTTGGGCCTTGCCCGGTTTATCAATCCCATAAAAGCCGCCATATTTAAAAGGCGGCTTTAAATTCTAGCGTCCGGTTTCCTCGCGGTACTTTTTCAGGATCTCCTGAGCGTCCTTACCGGCCTTTTTGGCCCACTTGGCGCGCAGTTTCTCGCCCATGGCATCCAGTTCTTTTCTGAAGGCGGGGTTGACCTCGACCACGGTCATACCGTTTTTAGCCAGGGTGGCCACACTGTCGACGTCCATCTTGGCCACTTTGTCCCACATATTGTTTTCCATCTCGGCCGCGACCTTGAGAACCTTTTCCTGCACGTCCTTGGGCAGCTTGTCCCAGGCTTCCTTATTGACGTTGATCAGGTTGACCGGGGCCACGATGTTGATGCGGGTGAAGTATTTCAAGATCTCCCAGGCCTTGGCATCCACGCCCGAGACGCTGGAGGTGTACATGGAGTCCAGCAGACCGGCCTTCATGGCAGGGTAAACCTCGCTGAAGGGCATCTTGCGGGCGGCGATGCCGGCGGCGTCACCAAAGGCCAGGCCGGTGCCGTCGTAGACGCGCATCTTAAGGCCATTTAAATCGGCGGCCGAATTAACCGGGCGCTGGGTGTAGATGCCGGCAAAGGGCCACAAGGAGGTGTACAGGGTGAACTGGTTAAACCTCTTCTGCACCTTGGCATAGGCAGGCTTGGCCAATTCATAGAGCTTGCGCTGTTCCTTGAAGGTGTTGGCAATAAAAGGCTGGGCAGTCAAAGCCATCAAAGGCGCGTCGCCCTCCACCATGCCGGTGGGGATTTCGGCGATGGCCAGCTGTCCCTCGGCCACGGCCCTTAATAGTTCCGGACCCTTGAAGCCCAGGGAGGAACCGGGATGAAGTCTGATATCCAATTCCCCGTTGGTTGCCTCTCTCACCTTGTCGGCAAATTCCTTGGCACCCACGGAATGAAAATTGTTGGCGGGGTAGTTCAGATGCATGTCCCACTTGGTCTTGGCAAAACATGCGCTTGCACCAACCAGCAGAAAAGCGGCTGCAAAAAAGCATACCAGGCTTTTTTTCATTTCAGGCTCCTTTTCATTAACTCAATATCATAATTAAGCGGACGATCCCGTGCGGCCGGGAACTGTGGCTTTTAATCGCTTCAGTTCAACTCCGGGTTCAAAACGAACGCAACAAGTCTTGGCTGAAGCCCTCTATCTCCTTGCCTTGGAAGCAGTAGCCAAGCTCCTTAAAATTGCGGCGAAGCCGAGCCGTCTCTTCCGTGACATCTTGATTCTTTATAATCACCCGGGCCATCAACTCGCCCAAGCGGGTGAAATCCTTTTCCTTCATGCCAAAACGGGTCATCTCGGCCACTCCCAGGCGCAGTCCCGAACTGGCGGTGAAACCTTCATCCCAGGGCAGGGCCTGGTAATTGGTGATGATGTTGTTTTTTTCAAGTAATAAAGCGGTCTTCATCCCCCGGCCATAACCGACATCCACCACCACCTGGTGGGTCTGGGTGTAACCCTTTTGGGGGTCGCCGCAGACCTTGACCCGGTTCTCGGCCAGGGAAGCGGCCAGTGCCTTGGCATTGGCCAGCACCTGAGGTTGATAGGCGTCTTTAAAGGCATTCATCTCCAGGACAGCGGCCAAAAGCCCCACCAAGGTGCCAAGGTGATGGTTGCTCACCATACCGGGGAAGCTCCGGTTTTCTATGGCCTCCCACAGCTCGAATCCCGGTGTGTTGGGCTCGAAATCACCGGCCACCACCCCCCGCTGGGGCCCGAAAAAGGTCTTGTGGGTCGAGCCGGTCACCAGATCGGCCCCCTCTTTGAAAGGCTCCTGAAAATACGGCCCGATGAGGCCCAACACATGAGCCATGTCATAGTGCAGCATGGCCCGGCAACCGGTTTGCTTTAGCAAATCGGCCACTTCGGCCACAGGCTCCGGGTAGAGAACCATACTCTTGCCCAGGACCACAAGCTCGGGCCGGGTGTGCTCCATAAGTTCACCCAGGCGGTCGGTGTCAATGGCAAAGGGGTCTTTTCTTTTCACCGGAAAATTCACCACAGAAAACCGTTCAGTAGCCGGGTTCTTGGCCACATAATCCCTGAGCGCACCCATGGGCTGGGCGCTTAAATGCCCGCCGTTTCCTATATGATTGGTCCATACCCCGTTTAAGCGGGCAGGCTCCCTCTTAAGATCAAAACGGTTTTTCCATTTAACCAGGGCGCTGAAAAGGGCCATATTGGCCATCTGGCCCGAAACCGGGCGTAGCTCCACTTGGGAACAGCCCAGGAAAAGCGCCATTTCACTGGCCAATTCCTCTTCAACCCGGGAAATAAAATCAGTACCCTGATAATAAAAAACCTGGCGCAACAGCTCGGCCTCAAGCCCCCGGTGCTCGGCATAGCGACCGCTGGGATCGGTTATGGTCAAAAGCCGCACCAAAGGCGAAGGCGTCATCTCAGAGGGTATCAGGTTGATGCACCGGGTCTGACGCCACTTATGATTATCGAGGCTTGCCTTTAAAAGGCCGGAAAGCTTTTTCTCCGCCCTGCCCAGAGCCGGATTGATCTCGGGACGGGACCAGCCCGCGGGCAAGGCCCTGAAATAGGGCGGCGCTTCCGCGCTACCGTGGGACTTCACCACCTGTGCGGCCAAACTGTGCTTGCGGACCTTTACCCGTACCTCATGGCCCGGCTTGAGGTCCGCCCTGAGATAGGCCAGGGCCAGGGAACGCCGATTTGTTTCCCCGGTAAGCTTAAACAAAGCACCCTGCCCTTTGCTCTGCCAATAGGGAACCGAAGTGCCGCTGGTGACCTTGCCTATGCTTTCACCCCCCAGGAAAACCTCATCCCCGGCCCGGGCAATGCCCTTATCCAACAGGGCCAAGGACAGAATCCTTTTCGGAAGGGGTCCGTTCGGATTGTAAACGCCGTTATCCTGGCCTTTTAACTCCTCGAACTGGGCGGCCAGGGCCTTTTTGCCCACGAACTCGCCTTTTAAAGGCGAAAGGCTCACCGCCACCCGGGCCAGGGGCAGGGCAAAAACAGGAATCTCGGATCCCTCGGCATCCAACCCCAGTTCGTGTCCGTAAAGGGGCATCGAGGCCTCCAGGCGCAGGGTGTCCCTGGCGCCCAGACCTATCGGCTTAAGCCCCAGGTGAGAGCCCATTTCATATATGGCAGACCAGACATCCTGAACCTTTTGAGCCGGAACAAAGAGCTCGAAACTGTTTGGTTCCCCGGTGTAACCGGTGCGGGAGACCAGCACTTTGGCCCCGGCCATGGTGAGGGCCCCAAGTTTGCTGCGCCTGGGCTCGGGCAGGAAGCCATCTTCCGTGAGGTCTTGCAGTATTTGTTTGGCTAAAGGGCCCTGCAGGGCAATCAGAGAGGTTTTTTGGCTTATATCCTCCATGACCGCATCCGGAAAATCCTTGAGCCGCTCCCTAAGCCAGGACTTGTCCTTTTCCAGATTGGAGGCATTCACCACCAGGATGTAGCGCTCTTTGTCAAACCGGTACAAAAAGGCGTCATCCAATGCCCCGCCGGTGGGGGTGGTTAGCATGGTGTACTGGGCCTGCCAGGGCTTAAGTGCCTCGACGTTGTTGCTTAAGACATGCTGCAAAAAAGAAATTTTCTGCGAGCCCTTAAACTCAAGCCTGCCCATGTGGCTCACATCAAACAAACCCGCATACCTGCGACAGGCCAGATGTTCCCTGACTATGCCCGCCTCATATTGGATCGGCATGCTGAAACCGGCAAAATCCACCATTTTGCCGCCGTGGTCCGTGTGCCAGGAATAAAGAGGAGTTCTTAGTGATTGTGTCTTGTCAGTCACTGACTCACCTCCAAAATCTCCCGGCCGGAAGACCGAAAAAAAAGTTCATCCGGTAGATAGAGTAACCCTTGCTGAAAGTACGCCGGGTTAAATCATACGCGGTTTCCGGTTCCGTTATGTGACCTTTTTCACTTTGATTACAGGTAATGCGGGAAATAGGCGGATTCATAATCACGCCCAGGGGTGCTCCTTTTTGGCTGTCCAGGCCATGGTGCAAATCAACCACCTCGCTTGGTCAACTAAAAACACACGAAGCGCCAAGAAAAACCCCGGCAGCTCCCCCTTTTCATCACTCGGCCGCACCAGGCGCGTGGAGCGCGCAGATGCTTAGGAAAGCTTGAAATATTTGGTATTGGAAGAAAGAAGAATAAAGCTTTCCGTACTCTCTATTCCCTCTATCCTGCCCAGACAGCGTTCAAACAAAAACTCGTGCAGCTCGTCAATGGAATCCACCATAATCTCAAAAAAAAGATCATAGCGTCCCGATGCGTTCCATACACTGGTGACCCCTGGGGTCTGCTCGATCTCGGCCATGGTCTCTTTGTGGCTTCTGTTTTTTAGGGTCACCCCCACCATGGCCGCCACATGGTTGGGCATGGCGCAGGGATTCACCCTGGCCTCGAGCTTCATTATTCCCCGGCTGGTGAGCCGGGTCACCCGGTTCTTGACCGTGCCTTCGGAAACACCCAGTTTTTGAGCGATGGTTTTATAGGGCCTGCGGGCATCGGCCTGCAACTCCATGATAATTGCCCGGTCCGTGGCGTCCAAATTTGGTTTAACTTCGCTCATTAACGGATATCTCACTAGTCTTGATTTGAGGTTCAGATCCTGAACCAAAGACCGCTAAAACAGAGCAAAGCGGTAATCAGCTAAGGAAAACAGTAAATATTATGGCCGAGCACCTCACTTTTGCTCCAAAAAACATTACAAAAAACAGCCTAAGCAAATTTTTGCGCGTTTTCCTCTTCGAAAAATCAGTGAGGATTAGTTCCGGTTTTTTTTGATTCTCTTTTATTTACCATCAGCCTTCCTTCTCTACAAAGGATAAGAGGCTGATCTAGGCTGGAATATTTTTTAAATTTTTTAATCCCTAACATTGTCGGACAAGCCATGTCAATCAAATGCGACTACAAGATAAAACTCCTGGGATTTGTTGGCCTTTCCGTTTACATTAAATCACATAAATCCACTAAACACAAAATAAATTTATTTTTTTACATATTATGCATTTCACTGTCCAAATTTGATTGTTTTCCACACTGGCCTCTGTTATTTAAGTTATTATGTAATTAGAACACCGAGGCAAAGCCCTTCGGCGTTATTTTTCAGATTAGGCCCCTAAAGGGAGGCAAGCCATGCCCCAGGATTTCTTGAATTTCCTGAAAGATCAAACCCAGGAACTGGTCGAGAGCGGTCTCTATAAAGACGAAAGGGTGATTTTAAGTCCCCAAAGCGCCGATATCACGGTTGCCGGGGGCAAAAAGGTCATCAACTTCTGCGCCAACAACTACCTCGGCCTGGCCGACCATCCCAAACTGATAGAGGCTGCCAAGGAAGCGGCCGATAAATACGGCTTTGGCATGGCCTCGGTGCGCTTTATCTGCGGCACCCAGGACCTGCACAAAGAGTTGGAAAAACGCATCAGCCGTTTTCTGGGCACCGAAGACACCATTTTGTACTCCTCGTGCTTTGATGCCAACGGTGGGCTTTTCGAAACCCTGCTGGGGCCTGAAGACGTGGTGATTTCAGACGCCCTGAACCATGCCAGCATTATTGACGGTGTGCGCCTTTGCAAGGCAAAACGCATGCGCTACGCCAACAACGACATGGCCGACCTGGAAAAACAACTCCAGGATGCTGAAGGCAGCCGCTTCAAACTGATCGCAACAGACGGTGTATTTTCCATGGACGGCATCATTGCCGACCTGCGCTCCATCTGCGACCTGGCCGACAAATACGGGGCGCTTGTCATGGTGGACGACTCCCACGCAGTGGGCTTTATGGGCGATAAGGGCGGCGGCACGCCTGAACACTGCGGAGTGGCGGACCGGGTGGACATCATCACCGGCACTTTGGGCAAGGCCCTCGGCGGAGCCAGTGGCGGCTACACCTCCGGTAAAAAGGAAATCATCACCTGGTTGCGCCAGCGCTCCCGCCCCTATCTCTTTTCCAACTCCCTGGCCCCGATGATCGCAGGCGCGGCCCTGGCGGTTCTGGACATGCTGGAAAAAAGCGACGACTTAAGGGCCAAGCTAAGGGAAAACAGCTCCTACTTCCGTGAAGGGCTGCAAAACCTGGGCTTTACCGTGGTTCCCGGCGAACACCCCATTATTCCGGTGATGCTCGGCGACGCGGTGCTGGCAGGCAAAATGGCGGCGGAGCTTTTGGAAGAAGGCATCTACGTGGTGGGCTTCTCCTATCCGGTGGTGCCCCAGGGCAAGGCCCGCATCCGCACCCAGATATCGGCCGCCCACGAAAAGAAACACCTGGACCAGGCGCTTTCGGCATTTGCCAAGGTGGGGAGAAACCTTGGAATTATCAAATAGATATCAACTTTCTCAGCGCACCTTAAGCCAAGTGCGGGTGGAGAAAGCCAAAACCGGGTCAGCAGACGGCGTCGAAAGCCGCCTCCCGGATCAAGGCACAGACTCAAGGAAAGAAAAATGAAAGCCCTTGGAAAATTAAAAAGCCAAAAAGGGTTATGGATGTATGATCCGCCCAAACCCGAAGTCGGCAACAACGATATCCTGGTAAAGATTAAAAAAACCGCTATCTGCGGCACAGACCTGCACATATACAACTGGGACCAGTGGTCGCAGAACACCATCAAGGTGCCGATGACCATCGGCCACGAATTTGTGGGTGAAGTGGTTGAGCTGGGCAGCGAGGTAAAAGGCCTTGAGCTCGGCGACCGGGTCTCGGGCGAAGGCCACATAACCTGCGGTCACTGCCGCAACTGCCGGGCGGGGAAAAGGCACCTTTGCCGCAACACCATCGGCATAGGCGTCAACAGGGACGGCTGTTTTGCCGAGTACCTTTCCATGCCGGCGGGCAATGCCTTTAAAATCCCCGAAAGCATTTCAGACGATGTGGCCTCCTGCCTGGACCCCTTTGGCAACGCGGCCCACACCGCCCTTTCCTTTGACCTGGTGGGCGAGGATGTGCTGATCACCGGCGCAGGCCCCATCGGCATCTTTGCCACGGCCATCTGCCGCCATGTGGGGGCCCGCCATGTGGTCATAACCGATGTAAACGACTATCGCCTGGACCTGGCCCGTAAAATGGGCGCCACCAAAGCCATCAACGTGACCAAGGAATCGGTGAGCCAAACCGCCTCCGACCTGGGCATGACCGAAGGCTTTGACGTGGCCCTGGAGATGAGCGGGGTGAGAAGCGCCTTTGACGACATCCTCTCCAACATGAACCACGGCGGCAAGATAGCCCTTTTGGGCATTCCCTCTTCCGAAATGGCCATTGACTGGAACAAGGTCATATTCAAGGGGCTTTTCATCAAGGGAATCTACGGCAGGGAGATGTTTGAAACCTGGTACAAAATGACCAGCATTTTGCAAGCCGGTCTGGATATCACCCCGGTCATCACCCACAACTTCAAGGTCGATGACTTTGAAGAGGCCTTTGAACTGATGAACACAGGCCACACAGGCAAGGTGGTCCTGGACTGGCAATAATGCTTTAGGCAACAGCTCTGCAAAACGGCCCCAAGGGAGAAAATTATTTTCCAAGGGGCCGTTTTGATTAACCTATTTTTTATATTATCCCGAACAACTTGCAAAACACTGACAGTTGCTGGTAATAATTTAGTCAAGGAAATCCTTCTGAGCAGGTATTTTTTAATGCCTTCAGGGGTAAAAGTTTGCGAGAATAAAAAGCAGCAAACAAATCGGGTTTTATCCTGTCTTTTACGGATGTTTAAGGCCCGACACATAAAGCCGGAAGAGATATCCGGCCCGGCGGAAGCAAAAAATCACCAATTCTTCCGTCCCAAAACAATCATTACCGGCTGGTGGGAGAGTGTTGCCGGGGCTTAATTCGCCCGGGCAGCCGCCGAAGGGGCAAAACCTTTTAAACCAGGTTGAAACTCTCAGGCAAAAGGACCGCCATAACCGGCAACTCCTGGAAAGAGTCTGGCTTTTTGTTCAGACCGCCGACGGGGCAAGGCCCAAGTGGTCAATCTCTCAGGCACACATGACAGGAGGGGGCTTTTTAGCACACCCTTTCTTTCCAGGAGGTGGCCATGACCCACAAGACCCCCCTTTATGACTGGCATCAGTCCAATGGCGGACGCCTAGTCGATTTCGCCGGATGGAGCCTGCCGGTCTTTTACCCCCCGGGTATCATCCAGGAGCATTTGGCCTGCCGCAAACACGGCGGGCTTTTCGACATCACCCACATGGGCCGATTTCTGGTCTCTGGTGAAGACGCCCTTAACTTCCTTAACAAAACCCTCACAGCCAACGCATCCCGTCTCTACACCGGCCTTGCCCAGTACACCCTGATCTCTGACGAAAACGGCCAGCCCCTTGATGACGCCTATCTCTTTAAGTTCAAAGAGTCGGAGTATCTTTTGGTGGTGAACGGAGCCAACCGGGAAAAGGACTGGGAATGGCTTAACCGGCACAAGACCGGCCAGGTTGAGATGACCGACATCACCTTCGATCTGGCCATGGTGGCCCTGCAAGGCCCCCTTGCCGAAGAAGTGCTGCAAAAGGTGGTGACCGGCAATATGCCCGCTCCGGGGCGCAACCGGCTCAGTATCTGCTCCTATGAAGGAGAAGAAGTTCTGGTCTCCCGCACGGGCTACACCGGTGAACCTCTTGGATTTGAACTCTTTATCTCCTGGAACAAGTGCGTTGACTTCTGGCAGGCCATGCTTGACGCAGGCAGCGGACAGGGCGTAATGGCCGTTGGCCTGGGGGCCAGGGACACCCTGCGCCTGGAGACCTGCCTGCCCCTTTACGGCCATGAACTGGCCGCCGACCGCCCCATTATGAGTTATCCCCAGGCCCGCTTTGGGGTGAACCTAAGCGACGCCAAGGGCGACTACATTGGCCGCGAGGCCCTTTCCCTGCAGAAAAAAGATCTGGATTCGGGCGAGAGCGGACATCTGCCGCGCTTTATCTACGCAATCCAGACCACCCAGAAGGGCATGATCAGGGAAGGCTCGCCTGTTTTGGTCGATGGCCAAAAGGTGGGCGAAATTTCCAGCGGCACCATGGTTCCGGCCTGGGAGTTTGAGGGCGATGCGCCCTCGGAAGAAAGCTTTACCAGGGGCATCGGCATGGCCTATCTGGACCGTGGCCTTGAAGCGGGTCAGGAGGTTCTGATCACCTATCGCAAGCGCACCATAACAGGTCGCATTGTGACTTCATTCGTAGAACAGGCCGGAGTCTATCTCCGGGCCAAAAAAATTTAGCGTCTCAAGGAGGAAAAAATGGCCGAGCATAAAGTGTTGGACGAACTGAAATATTCCAAGGAACACGAGTGGGTCAAGGTTGACGGCGACTTGGCTGTGGTGGGGCTTACCGATTATGCCCAAGAACAGCTTGGCGATGTCACTTTTGTGGAGTTGCCCGAAGAGGACCAGGAAGTGAAACAGATGGGCGAGCTGTGCGTGGTAGAGTCGGTGAAGGTTGCCGCCGATGTTTACTCCCCCTTGAAAGGCGTGGTGGCCGAGGTGAACGAGGCCCTGGAAGATGAGCCCGAACTGGTCAACTCCGACTGCTACGGCGCGGGTTGGCTGGTGAAGCTCAAGGACTTTGACGCTTCCGGCTTGGATGAACTCATGGACGCCAAAGCCTACAAGGAATTTGTGGCAGGAGAATAAACATGGATTTTGTTCCCCACACTGAGGAGGAACGGGCCCGGATGCTTGAGGCTATCGGGGTCGGTTCCACAGAGGAGCTCTTCCAGGATATTCCGCCCGAACTCAGGCCCAAGAGCTGGAATTTGCCCCAGCCTCTGAGCGAGTTTGAGGTTAGAAGGCGCCTGGAGGCGATGGCCGATCTAAACGCCCATGACCTCACCTGCTTTTTGGGCGCGGGATTTTACGACCACTATTCCCCGGCCGCCGTGGACGCCATCTTGAGAAGGGGCGAGTTCTACACCGCCTACACCCCTTATCAGGCGGAAGTCTCCCAGGGCACCCTGCAGGCCATCTACGAATACCAGACCGCCATTGCCCGGCTCACCGGCATGGACGTATCAAACGCCTCCATGTATGACGGCGGCACGGCCATGTTCGAGGCCGCCATGATGGCGGTGCGCAAGACCAAAAAGACCAAACTTTTGATCTGCACCTCCTTGAACCCCATCTATCGGGTGATGCTGCGCTCCTACACCGCCAACCTACACCTTGATCTGGTCGAGGCGGACCTCACCAAAACCGAAGATCTGCAAAAGGCGCTGGATGACAAGACCGCCGCAGTGATTCTGCAGAACCCGGACTTCTTCGGCCGCATTCACGACTTGAGCGAACACGCCGCCCAGGCCAAGGCCCAAAAAGCCATGGTCATCATGAACACCAACCCCCTTGCCCTGGCCGTTACCAAAACTCCGGGCGAGATGGGCGCGGACATAGCGGTGGGCGAAGGCCAGGTATTGGGACTTCCCCTGTCATTTGGCGGCCCCTACCTGGGTTACATGGCCACCACCAAAAAACTAATGCGCTCTTTGCCGGGCCGCATCGCGGGCCGCACGGTGGACCATGACGGCAAGGTGGGCTACTGCCTCACCCTGCAGACCAGAGAACAGCATATCCGCCGTGAAAAGGCCTCCAGCAACATCTGCTCCAATCAGTCTTTGTGCGCTGTCGGCGCGCTCGTCTTCATGAGCCTCATGGGCAAACAGGGCATGGTTGACCTGGCCAGGATGAATATGGCCAAGGCGGCCTACGCCAAAAAGCGCCTTCTGGCCATTGAAAGTGTGGAGAATGTGGACGATGGTCCCTTCTTCAACGAGTTCAGGATCAAACTGCCGATCGACGCCCGCAAGGCAGTGAGCATGATGATCGACAAGGGCATTGCCCCGGGCTTCCCCCTGGGCCGTTATTATCCCGACCAGCCCAACAATCTCCTGGTGGCGGTAACCGAAAAACGCACCAAGGAAGAAATCGGCTATCTGGCCGAGGGACTGGAGGCCGTGTTATGAGCACCATATTTGAAAAAAGCAAGCCCGGCAGAAGGGGCGTGGATCTGCCCACCCGGGATATTCCCCAGGAATTCTACGAGGCCACAGAACTGGGCGCGGAATACTCCAGATCCAAACCGGCCGAACTGCCCGAGGTTTCCGAACTGGACGTGGTTAGGCACTTCACCAACCTCTCCACCAAGAACTTCTCCGTGGACAAGGGCATGTACCCCCTGGGCTCCTGCACCATGAAGTACAACCCCAAGTTCACCGAAGACCTGGCCCGCCTGCCCGGCATGGCCGGTCTGCACCCGCTTCTGCCCCAGCTCAGAAGGGGCGGCCTTCTGGCCCAGGGCGCCCTGGGCGTGCTCTATGAGACCGAGGTCCTTTTAAAGGAAGTCACCGGCATGGACGCCTTTACCATGCAGCCCATGGCAGGCGCCCACGGCGAGCTGACCGGCATAATGCTGATCGCCGCCTATCACCGGGACAAGGGCAACAAAAAATCCATCATCTTGGTGCCCGACTCGGCCCACGGAACCAACCCCGCCTCCGCCGCCCTGGCCGGTTTTGAGGTGGTGACCGTGCCCTCTTCCGACGAAGGCGTCATGAAGCCCGATACCTTTAAGGAGTACCTCACAGACGATGTGGCCGGGGTTATGATGACCAACCCCAACACAGTGGGCCTCTTTAACCCCTATATCAAGGAAATCGCAGACCTGGCCCATGCCAAGGACGCCCTGCTCTATTACGACGGAGCCAACTTGAACGCCATCATGGGTTATGCCAAGCCTGCGGACCTGGGCTTTGATATTGTGCACTTAAACCTGCACAAGACCATGGGCACCCCCCATGGCGGCGGCGGTCCGGGTTCAGGCCCGGTGGGCGTGGTGGAAAAGCTGGAAGAATTCCTGCCGGTCTCCAGGATCAAACAGCGCCAGGACGGAACCCTTTTCCTGGACTATGACCAGCCCAAATCAATCGGCTACATTGCGCCTTTCTACGGAAACTTCGGCGTCACCCTGAAGGCCTATGCCTACATGCTGGCCCTGGGCGGTGAAGGCCTGAAAAAGGCTTCTGAGCACGCGGTTCTGAACACCAACTACCTCAGGGTCAAGCTGGCCGAAAACTGGGATATTCCCTTTAACAAGATCTGCAAGCACGAGGTGGTGCTTTCCTCCTCGGACAAGGTCGAGGAATACGGAGTTTCCACCCTGGATGTGGCCAAGGGACTTATCGACGCGGGCTTCCATCCGCCAACGGTCTACTTCCCGCTGGTGATCAAAGAAGCCCTGATGATAGAGCCCACCGAGACCGAGCCTCTGGAGAACTTGGACGCCTTTGTGGAGGCCATGACCAAAATAGCCGAAGCAGCCAAAAATGATCCCGAGTCCCTGCACAATGCGCCGGTAACCACACCTGTGGGCCGCTTGGACGAAGTGGGAGCCGCCAGAAAACCCAACGTGGTCCTGCCGGAATAACTTCGGCCAACTTACCTGAATAAGGTTGTTTGAAAACCAATATCCCCTGGCCCGCCGGGCGGGCCAGGGGATATTTACCGCATCCCTCATATAAAATCCGGCCTCTTTGCATTGCTCAATCAGCCGTGAGCACATATAAAAGTAAAGGGCTAATAAACCACCAGGTTTTTCAAGGCTTGAAAAAATGCCTTGGGCTGGTTTTGTGATCAAGGCCGTGAAGCCTTTAGGAGAATAACCAAATGCCTCAATATGACTTCATAATTCTCGGTGGTGGGCCGGGAGGCTACACCGCCGCTTTAAGAGCCGCCTCACTGGATGCCAAAGTTGCCCTGGTGGAAAAGGAAAACCTGGGAGGAACCTGCCTCAACTGGGGCTGCATACCCACCAAGGCCCTGCTCAAATCCAGCAAACTGTTTGAAGAAATAAACAAAGCCTCTTTTTACGGCATTGAAGTGAGCGGGATCAAGGCCGACCTTAAAGCCATGGTGGCCCGAAAAGACAAGGTGGTCGAGCAACTGCGCACCGGCGTGCAAAAGCTCATGGAAAAACGCAAGATAGATATATACCAGGGCCTCGGGCGCTTAAGCGGCCCGGATAAGGTCACGGTGCAAAATACAGACGGCGAGCAGGAAATAGACGCCCGCTTTGTGATCCTGGCCACAGGGGCCGGAGTCAGGGAGTTACCCGGACTTCCCTTTGATAATAAACACATCATGGGTGTGCGCCCGCTTTTGGACATCACGGAAATTCCCCAGAGCATCTTGGTGGTGGGAGCAGGCGTGATCGGCCTGGAGATGGCCCAGTTCTTGAGCGGCCTTGGAGTCAAGGTCACCCTGGTTGAGCTTTTAAAATCCCCCATACAGGGCATGCTCGATCCTGAGATCGAAAAAACCCTGGTGCGCGGTTTTAAAAAACGCAAATACAAAATGCACTTTGGCGATTCGGTTGAAAGCGCCGAAGTGACTTCAGACGGTGTGGTGGCCAAGCTGGCCTCGGGCAAGGAAGTATCCGCCGACCTCATGCTGGTGGCTGTGGGGCAGATCCCCGCCAGCCGGGACCTGGGCCTGGAGGAAGCGGGGGTGGCCGTGGATAAACGCGGCTTTATCACCGTTGATGAGCACTGCCGAACCAACCTGGATACGGTCTATGCCATAGGCGATGTCACCGGACGCCTACCCCTGGCCCACATGGCCGCCCACATGGGGCTTACGGCCGTGGGCCACGCCCTGGGCAATGACAAGGCGATCGTCAACGAATCAAACGTACCCAAGGCGGTGTTTGTTGACCCGGAGCTGGCCTGGGTGGGCCTCACCGAAAAACAGGCCGCGGAAAAATACGGCGATCTCACCATAGGCCGCTTTTTGACCAGGGGCCTCGGCAGGGCCACGGCCGAAGGCAAACTGGACGGCCTGGTGAAGATTATCTGCCGGGCAGAAGATCAGGTTGTGGTGGGAGTCCATATCCTCTCGCCCGAGGCGTCGGCTCTGGTGGCCGAGGCGGCTCTGGCCGTAAACCAGGGGCTTACCTTAAGCCAGTTGGCCGAGACAGTCCACGCCCACCCAACTTATCCGGAACTTATAGCCGAGGCGGCTGAGGAAGGCCTGGGCCTTCCCATCCACGGCTAACCGATTTTCCCGGTAAACCAAGCCGGGGGCTTCTCCCCCGGCGCTTGCCCTTTAAAAGGGCCTTTGGAGAGAAGATGTCCACCCCCTTACGCAAGCCCCCATGGCTGAGAACCAGAATCTGTTCCGCCGGTCAACTGGCCGCTGTGGAAAAAACCTTGGAAAGAAAAGGCCTGCATACAGTCTGTGAAGAGGCCATCTGCCCCAACCGCATGGAATGTTTTGGCAGGGGCACGGCCACTTTTCTGCTTTTGGGCCCCAACTGCACCAGGGGGTGCACCTTCTGCGCAGTGGACAAGCATAAACCCCACCCGGTGGACCCCGCCGAACCTGAGCATACGGCCCAGGCCGTGGAAGACATGAAGCTGAATTTCTGTGTGATCACCATGGTGACCAGGGATGATCTGCCGGATCATGGGGCCGCCCACATAGCCGAAACCATTGAACTGGTGCATAAGGTGAAACCCGGCCTGGGGGTGGAGGTGCTTATCTCGGACCTGGGAGGAAACCAGAAATCCCTGGGAACCGTACTGGCCAGCGAACCAGAGGTGCTGAACCACAATGTGGAGACTGTGCCCAGGCTCTACTCCAAGGTGAGGCCCCAGGCCAATTATGAACGCTCTGTGGAGCTTTTGGACAGGGTCGGCAAGCTGCGGCCCGAGATGATCACCAAATCCGGCATCATGCTGGGCCTGGGCGAGGAAGAGGCCGAAGTGCTTGAGGTTATGGCTGATCTGCGCAAGGCCGGGGTGGATCTTTTGACCATTGGCCAGTACCTGGCTCCTTCCAAGCGCCACCACCCGGTTATAAGCTATCCCACGCCCGAAGAATTCAGCGCCTATGAGGCCAAGGGGCTTGAGATGGGTTTTGCCGCCGTTGCCAGCGCGCCCTTGGTAAGAAGCTCCTACAAGGCGGAAACCATGCACCAAAAGGCCCTTGCCGCCCGGAAACAGTAACCCCGCCTTTTCATGGTTTTTAAAAACCCCTTTACCTGTTTTACAAAGGCAAAGGGGTTTTGTTGTTTTATAAAACACATTGCCATTAAAACCGATTAATATTATGCCTGGTTCAGAATTCAACATCAGGTATGCAAAAAACTTGGCTACCATGTGAACACGCCCGCGCCAAAAGGGGGATTAGATGTTTGACTCGGAAAAACCGCAGGTCTATGAAAAGGTGTTTCAGGAGCTTTCCCAGGATTTGGCCAAGGCCGACTTCAGCCGGGCTGCCCAAAACCTGGGTCTTGTGCAAACGGAACAAGGGCTTTTAATACCGCTTCTGGGTCATGAATATCTGGTGGGTAAAGACCAAATAACCGGCCCTGACACGGGCACACCGCCGATAAACCACCGCATTGTCCTGGTTCACCTGGTGCTTATCTCAGGCAGGGGCGAAGTGGCCCGGCGTTTTGTGCCTTACAGGGAACTGCCCGGCGGCCAGGATTTTGCCCGCAGCCTGGCTCAATTGGTGGAAACGCCCTTGGCCGCCCATTTTTCTGGCAGACTGAACGCCCTTTTCCAGGCCGCTGAAAAACTCCACGCCGAGGCCGCTCCCCCGGAGGTGAGGGCCGACGCTGCCTTTCAATTTCAGGCCCTGCCCAAGCTACCCATGATGCTGACTTTTTATGATGCGGATGAAGACTTCGGAGCGGAGTGCAAGGTTTTCTATGACCTCACCGCGCCGAACTTCCTGGACCTGGAGTGCCTGGCCGCCTTAAGCGGTATTTTGACCTATGAACTCATAAGGGCCGACAAAAATGAAACCCGAAAAAAGCTATAGCCCTTTGATTTTGCGCGGTTTAGTGACAGAAACCTCCCAAAAAAATCTTATTTTAGAATTACTTTTCCATAATGCCGCAACTCATGACAGCCCGATTTTTTCAGCTTTTTAGCTGTGAAAAACTTCGGGCCAAAGGAAAATTTTTAAAAAGGCAATGCCCGCCGACTGTGTTCTCAAGGGCATATTGCTGAAAAGAGCTGGCATAAAGCATAGTTGCTGCGTAAAATGACATTAATGGAACCAAGGGATAACCCATGAGAATTCTCATTCATATCTGTTGCGCCCCCTGTGCCTTGATGCCGGTAAAATACCTGAGATCCCAAGGTCACGATGTGATGGGCTATTTTTACAATCCCAATATCCATCCCTATACTGAAAATCAAAAACGCCTGGATACGGTTAGGCAATGGGCCGACAACGCCGGGCTTAAGTTGATTGTGCATGATGAATACGATCCGGAATCCTGGCTCAGAAACGTGGCTTTTCGCGAAGAAATGCGATGCAGACTCTGTTTTCTGGGACGTCTGGACCGGGCCGCCAGCGTGGCTGCCAAGGGCGGATTTGACGCCTTTACCACCACGCTGCTCTACTCGACCATGCAGAAACACCAATTGCTGAAGCAAAGCGGTCAAGACGCCGGGCGCAAGCGGGGGGCTGAATTCTGGTATCACGATTTTCGCCCCATGTGGAAAGAGGGTGTACAGCTTTCCCTTAAACTTGGGCTCTACAGGCAGCAATACTGCGGCTGCATTTTTTCGGAAAGGGACCGCTATCTGGGAGCCCCCCAAAAAAACCGCAGAAGTAAATAATTTCCCATGGAAAGGCAACTCAAATGAGTGACAGGACACCACCTGAGATAACCCTGGAAATAACCGGAGGGTCCTTGACCATTCGCACGGCCGAGGCTGTGTACAGAGTGCTCGTCGCCGGTGGTGGCCAGCCAGCCCTTCCTGCCGCAGAGACGCCAAAGGCGCTGCCAGGCTCGCCCCAGCCTCAACCGGCCAAGGCAGAGGCTGTTTCCGATGACTGGGATGAAGTGGATATCACGGCTCCCGAGCCCGGCCCCTCTGCTTCGGCGCCCCCGCCGCCTGCCAGTTGCGTTGAGGGAGACGAGGATTACTACAAGGACCTCAGCCAGGACATGTACGACGAGGTGGGCCGTCTGGCCCGGCGTCTAAGCATGTCTATCCGTGATGTGGAGGTGGACAAAGTCGAAGCCATTGATTTCGACAGCGCCGGAGACCAGCTGGAGGACGCCAAGGACCAGCTTGAGAATGTGGTCAAAATGACCGAAAAGGCCACGCTCAAAATCATGGACCTGGGTGAGGAGATCCAGAACTCCATAGGCCAGGCCCAAAGCATCATGGACCAGATGAACACCCAGGCCCCGGATGCCGAATCACCGGCGGAAGGCCAGGCAACCGGCGGCGAAGAGGCCGAAAAATCCAAAGCCGAGCTGGCCGAAATTCTGCAGACCGTCTCGGGATATCTTTCCGGCCTGGATTCCGCTGCCTGGGAGCCATTGGCAGGAGAGGCCCTGGCCATCAAGGACGAACTTGCCAAAGTGGAAACAACCGAGGCGCCCCCCGCCCCCGCGCCCGAGCCCCCGGCTCCACAGGGCCCTTATTACCAATTCCCGCCGGATCTGGTTTTTCAAACCGTATATGAGCTCTGCACCAATGAAACCGTAAAAAAACACATCAAGGCCATGTGGGACCAGGCAGCCAAGGGCTTTGACACCAAGGCGGTTGAAAAGGCTCTAAATGGGCTGGTCACAGCCGAGCCGGATGAAGACAATTTCCTGAACCTGGATCTGAAAGGTGTGCTCAAGGCCCTTTTCAGCGCCACTAATGTCAATAATTTCAAGCAAGTGCTAAAAAAAATGGCATCCACGGCGGATCAAATCTTCTTAGATCAGTTTCTGCCTCTGGAGGCCATCCCCACCGAAGCACCGGCAGAGGCTCCCCAGGCCAAGCCGGAACCCGCTCCGGCTGCCCAGCCCCAAGGGCCTCCGCCCGAGTTGCTTGAACGGTTGGCCAAACTGGGGCAAAGCATCAAGGAATTGGGGGACGGACTGAATCCACCCCAATTGCCGGAAAACTTAAA
This sequence comes from Dethiosulfatarculus sandiegensis, assembly GCF_000931935.2. Lineage (GTDB taxonomy): Bacteria > Desulfobacterota > Desulfarculia > Desulfarculales > Desulfarculaceae > Dethiosulfatarculus > Dethiosulfatarculus sandiegensis. The sequence goes on along the minus strand of NZ_AZAC01000083.1, from coordinate 62,921 downwards.
CGATCTGCTGGAACAGGCTGCCTGCGGCCCGGGTCAGGGACCCGGCGGCACCAATGTGGTGGAACCCGAGTTGCGCTCCCGGCTTGATGAAACCATGAACGGAATCTTCACCTCGGTGAATTCCATAATCGAGGCTTTAAGCTTCCAGGATCTTTCGGGCCAGACCATATACCGCATAGTGCGGCTCTTAACCGATTTCCAGATCCAGCTCCTGGCCATGGTGGTCAGCTTTGGCTCCAAGATCAAGGCCAAAACCACAGATCAAAAGGTCACCAGCGATCAAAGCGAAAAAATGGCCCAGGAAGAAGTGGACAGGGCTCTGGCCAATCTGGGTGTGGGCGATGCCGAAGGCGAAGCCGACGAAGCTTCCAAGCTGGATCAGGATTCGGTCAACAACCTCTTGGAAGCCATGGGTTTCTAGGCCTCAGGCGCTTTGGTTTTGAAGCCTCTCCTCGTAAAGGGTCAAGGCCCTTTCCAGGGAAGGGGAGCGGGTCGTCTGGTCCAGGGCCAGTTTCCAGGCTCCCTCCAGGCTGAAAAAGCAGCCCTGCTCTATCTCTATTGGGTCCGGAGTGGGAATCTGATCGGTTACTGTAAGATATATCTCCATAAACTCATAGTCTGTGTGAACCGAAGCCGGGATCTTGCCTAAAAAATCAAGCTCTGCCTGCAGGCTCAGCTCTTCCTGCAACTCACGCTCGGCAGCCTGGAGATAGCTTTCACCCGGGTCCACATGCCCGCTGGCAGAGGTGGTCCACTTAAGGGGATATGAGTCCTTTAACCTGGACCTCTGTTGCAGATAAATCTCGCCTTTGGTATTAACCAGCAAAATGGAGACAGCCCGGTGTAAAAGCCCCTGGCTGTGGATATCGCATCTTTTTTTAAGGCCTATCACCTCATCATCTGCATTCACGATCGGCAGGAGTTCATTGGGGTCCTGGGCCATGCACATAAATAACCTCTATCTTTTCAGCTTAATACCCAATTTTTGCAAGTGATCTTTGAAAAAACCGCTCAGTTCCCAAGGAATCCGGCAGGAGCGTACGCTCTCCTGCAAGGGGTCCTTTACCTCCACCAAAAAGTCATCTTCACAGGCCGCCAACCTCACCTTCACCTCAGGCCGCTTCTCGGCATCTTTTAAGCTGAGGGCCAATTTATGGTAAAGTCGGTACAGCCTTAAAACCTGACGCCCCCTGGTGCTCTGGAATCGCTGAAAATCCCGGTTGCGGCTTGGTGGAATCTCGGCATTTAAAAGTTCGCCGACTTCGGTGATAATACTGGGATCCATGCTCGATACGCCTTTGGGCAAAAAACAAGATGCCCGGATTAACGCGGAGAGAACCATATAATTTAAGGCCGGTCCGCAAAACCGAGAGAGTACCTGTTGCAACACTGCGTGTCAAACTTTGGGGAGACCTGGTCCATACCTGCTTAAGGAGTTTTTCGCCTTGCCAGATCAGTTTGTCACAACAAAAAGGCAAAAGGCCACGGCCTTGGTGATTATGAATAATCCCCATACATTAAATGCCATGGACGAACAGATGGGACCAGCCCTTTTAAACGCCTTGGAAAAACTCGGCCAGGACCAGGGGGTAAAGGCAGTGGTCTTGACCGGCGCGGGCGGAATATTCAGCGCGGGCGGCAACCTGAAAAACGCCGAAAGGCATTTGGCAAAAAATCCGGGCCAGGGGGCAAGCCCTGTATTTGATGCCTACACCGTCTGGGTTCACCAGGTGCTTAAGGCCATTTGCAACCTTGAAAAACCAGTTATCTCGGCGGTAACCGGAGTTGCCTCGGGTGCCGGCCTGGCCTGGATCCTGGCCAGCGATTTTGTATTGCTGGACCCTCTAGCCAGAATTAAACCGGGCTTTATAGGTGTAGGCCTGGTTGCCGCAGCCGGGGTGACCTGGCATTTGCCCAGGTTGACCGGGCTTAAAAAGGCCTCAGAGCTTCTGATGCTGAACCGCGGGCTGTCACCTCAAGAGGCCCTGGACCTGGGTCTGGTAAACAAGGTTAGTTCACCGGGGCAAGCAGTGGAAGAGGCTCTTATCCTGGCAGATAACCTGGCTCACAGGCCTCAAAAAACCCTGGCCGCCACCAAAAAACTCTTGAATCAAAACACCAGAAAAGGCCTGAGCGACCATGTAGAGGCTGAAAAAAACGCGGTTCTCAAGCTGGCCGACTCGCCGGAATTTGCCAAAAGGCTTGCGGCCTTTATGCACAAAACCAAATAGCAGCGGCTAATCGTCTTCAGCCTCTTCCACAATCACATCGGCCCGCACCAGATACTCAGCCACCGGCGCGTTTTTAAGCTTCAGGCGAATGGAGCCGTAGATAGTCACCTCCTGACCGGCCGGGGTTGAAACGGTAAGCAGGTACCCCGCTTTTTGTTTGTCCAGTTTCACCTGCACCTGGGGCTCAAGGCCAAAGTCATGCTCCATGCCTGTTATGATCACCGGGTGGCCCAGGGCGCTTTTCAAAACCATGCTTTCCTTCACCGGCTTGCCCCGGCTGGTAAGCAAAAAGAAATAATCAGTGGGATCCGCCTTGAAGATCGGCTGGATATCGGCCTCCATGGTTATATGCAGAGTCTTGTGCTCGGGGTCATTGGTCTTGACCCTTGCGTATTTGCGCAGAAAACCGGCATATCCGGCGCTGTTCAGCTCAAGTACTATCTTTCCCCGCCCGCCGGGGGGGATCAGCTTATCAAAGCTGGTTGCCGTGCAGCCTCAGCCGGGGGAGACCTGTTTGATCTCCAGGTCCTGATCCCCTTTATTGAAGATAACGAACTTGCCGCTTGCCTTTTGCCCGGTGTAAATGGGGCCGGGCAAGGCCAGGTTTGCCTCCTGAATCACGGCTCTGGGCGCGGCCAGGCAATCAGGCCGACCCAGAACCAACACAAGGGCAAACAGAGAGAAAAAGACGCACGCAAAAAATCCGGGGCCATGGAAAATACCGGGCGCACGGTTTTCTTTGGATAAACGGTTTAAAAAACGTGTTTTCATATGAGGCATCCAACTCCCTGGCGCGTTTTCACATAACGCCCACCTAAACGAGCAGGCAAAGATGCCATTTTTATAGCATACCAGAGAATAAGCGAGAAGCTTGACCCCGGCTCAACTCAGCATATCCAGAATATCCTGCTTACTCGGCACCTTTCCCACCAATTTCACTTCATTGTCCACCACCACCGCAGGTGTGCCCATGACACCGTAAGAGGCGATATCCAGCATGCCTTCCACCTTTTCAATATCAGCCTCAATACCGGCCTCTGAAACAGCTTCCTTAACCGCTTCATAGGTCGCGGCGCATTTTTTACAACCAGGTCCCAAAACTTTTATTTCCATTACAAAACTCCTTTACTATACGGCCAGCCAGCCGAAAAGCATTCCGGCCAGGGTGGAGAGAGCAACTATTATTCCGGCAAAAGTGAAAGTCTTTTCCCAGCCCATCACCCCGCCTATGACCAACAAATTGGGTAGGGAAAGGGCAGGCCCGGCCAGGAGCAGGGCCAGGGCGGGACCCTGTCCCATGCCTGCCCCCAAGAGACCCTGCAATATGGGAATCTCAGTCAGGGTGGCAAAATACATCAGGGCTCCGGCAACCGAGGCAAACAGGTTGGCTCCCAGGGAATTGCCCCCCAAAAACCATTCCACATATTCCTGGGGAATAAGGGCCGGATGTCCGGGACGCCCCAGGAGAAAACCAGCGGCCAATACACCTATGCCCAAAAGGGGGAAGATTTGCAGCATAAAGCCCCAGGAAGACTCCAACCAGGCCAGGCGTTCATCTTTCTTAAACCATCTTTTCAGCACCCAGCCTAAAGCCAGGAGCAAGCCGCCGGTTATCCACCATTTATAGCTGTACACAAAAGGCCAGAACCCGGTGCTCCCCTCGGCTGGTTTGGCAAAGGCGGCAAAAACCAGGATCAAAACCAGGTTAAGTAAAAACAGGCCGTCTTGCAAAAGCGTGCGGCCGGTGTCGTGTCGTCCTGATCGGGAAAATGCATGGCGCCTGTGGCCCTGGCGGCATCGTCCTTGCGGAAAATAAAGGCCATTAAAAGTCCTGTGACTATGGCAAAGAAAACCGCTCCCACAGCCCTGGCCAGGCCCAATTCCCAGCCCAGAACCCGGGCGGTGAGCACAATGGCCAGCACATTCACGGCTGGTCCGGAATATAAAAAGGCAGTAGCCGGGCCGATTCCGGCCCCCCTGGCATAGATGCCCGCGAAAAGGGGCAACACCGTGCAGGAACAAACCGCCAGCACAGACCCGGAGACCGATGCCACGAAATAGGAAAGTATCTTTTTGGCCTTGGCCCCGAAATACTTCAGCACCGAAGCCTGGCTGATAAAGGTGCCTATGGCTCCTGCTATGAAAAAGGCGGGGATCAGACAGGTAAGCACATGCTGCCTGGCGTATTCCTGCAGCATCATAAAGGCTTCCAGGCCTGAGCGCCTGATCGTGGGATTGTCCCAGGGAATGAAATAGGCCCCTAAGAAAGCCAGGGCCAGGATAATCACCTTGTTTCTTGAACTCATTTCTCAAATTCTAATATAGAAAATTTGGGCAAAAAGGCAAATATCTGAATAAAAAAATACATAAACCCGGGCCGCATCCTAGCCCAAGCCATCGATCTGGGCCTGCACATTGGCCTCCAGGATATTTTCCAGGCAACTGAAAAAATCCATCACACAAGGGGTGGCCAGGTCATAGTAGACTTGGGTCCCTTTTTTGGTGCCACGCAGGACACCGGCGTTCTTAAGTACAGATAAGTGCTTTGATACAGTAGATATATCCGCTTGCACCATCTGAGTTAACTCCGCCACGCAACGCGGGCCGCGAGAAAGTTCATCCACCATGAAAAGCCGGGTGGGATGAGCCAGGGCCTTTAAAATGCGGGCCCGGGCATCCATTTTTTTCTTTGTTTGTAAATCCATGTTACTCCATATTGCTTATTTGGCAACATAACCAAATAAGCAATAACCGTCAACTGAAAAAACACTTCCGGCGAATGGGGGGAAATTTCCGAGCAGATCTGGCTGAAGGGCAAACAGATAAAATAACCGGGGAGCCCCCAAAGGGGCTCCCCGAAAAACTAACGCACTGTGGAGCCGGGGGTGAACTCAAGATCCGGTGCGACCACCCTTACCGTGTCGTCGCCAACCGCAGTGAGCACCATGCCCCTGCTCTCGATCCCCTTTAAGGTGACCGGCTTCAGGTTGGCCACAACCACCACCTGCTTGCCCACCAGGTCTTCGGGCTTGTAATGCAGGGCGATTCCGGCCACCACCTGGCGGGGCGTCTCCTCGCCCAAGTCTATTTGAAGCTTCAGGATGCGGTCCGCGCCTTTGATATTCTCAGCCTCAAGCACCTTGCCCAACTTGAGGTCCAGGCGGGCGAACTCATCTATGGTGACCTCGGGAGCCGGGCCTTGCGGGGCTTTTTTCTTTTTGGGCTTGGCCGGTTTCTTTTCCTGGGTCTTAGCCGCCGCCTTGGCCGCCTTGGCCTTTACCTTGGCTGTATCCACCCTGGGGAAGAGGGCCTTGGGCTTGGTGGTCTGGGCTCCTTGGGGCACCAGGCCAAGCAGGTCTTCAGGCTTGGTCAAAAGGCCGGACCCCGGTGGATCCATACCCAGAATCTCGCTGAGCTTCTCCGAGGTGGAGGGCATAACAGGCCAGATCATCACCGTAACCGCACCCAAAATCTGCACCAGGTTGTAAAGCACCTCGTCCAGCCTGGCCTGGTTGGCCGGATCTTTGGCCAGCTCCCAGGGCTCACTCTGCACCACATAGCGGTTGGCCTCCTTGACCAGGGACCAAACCTCGGAAAGCGCCTTGTGGAAGCCCAGGGTTTTCATCTCCTCGGCATAGACCCTGGCGGTCTCAGTGATGAGCTTCTCAATGCGCCCGCCTTCCTGGCCGCCTCCGGCTGGAGCCTCGGGAACAACGCCCTTTTCATAACGGGACATCATGTTCAGCACCCGGCTGGTCAGGTTGCCCAGGTCATTAGCCAGATCCGCGTTGTAGCGGTCAACCATAAGCCCTTCGCTGAAGTTGGCGTCCAGTCCGTAGTTCATCTCCCTCATCAGGAAATAACGAAAGGCGTCCACACCGTACACCTGGGCCAGATCCAGGGGCTTGATAACGTTGCCCAAGGACTTGCTCATCTTGCTGGAATCCACGTTCCAGTAACCATGTACATTCAGGTTTTTATAAAGGGGAATGCCTGCGGCCATGAGCATGGTGGGCCAGTAAATGCCATGGGGCTTTAAAATGTCCTTGGCAATCAGATGCTGAGTGCCCCGCCACATGGTCTTGTAATTCTCACCGTCCGGCCAGTCCAGTCCGGTCAGGTAGTTGATCAGGGCGTCGAACCACACATAGGTCACAAAACGGTCATCAAAAGGCAGGGTGATGCCCCACTCAAGCCTGGTTTTGGGACGGCTGATGCAAAGATCCTCCAGGGGCTCCGAAAGGAAGCTCAAGACTTCGTTGCGGTAGCGGGCCGGGCGGATGAAATCGGGATTTTTTTCGATATGCTCCCGCAAGGCATCCTGGTATTTGGACATACGGAAGAAGTAGTTTTCTTCTTCGATATAGATCGGCACGGTCTGATGATCCGGGCACTTGCCGTCCACCAGCTCCCGGTCCGTATAAAAGCGCTCACACCCCACGCAGTAGTTGCCGCCGTATTTGGCAAAATAGATGTCACCCGCATCATAGACCTTTTGCAGGATGGTCTGCACTGTTTCAATGTGCTTCTGATCCGTGGTGCGGATAAAATTGTCAAACTCGATATCCAAAGGCGGCCAGGCGGCCTGGAACATGCCGCTGATGCGATCGGCGAATTGCTTTGGCTTTATGTTTTCCTTTTCCGCAGCCTCGGCTATCTTGTCGCCGTGTTCATCGGTTCCGGTCTGAAAACGAACCTGGTTGCCGACCAGCCGGTTAAACCTGGCCCAGGTGTCCGCCACTATGGTGGTGTAGGCGTGGCCCAGATGGGGCTCAGCATTTACGTAATATATTGGTGTAGTTATATAAATAGGGTCTTTCATTGGTTACTGGGTCCCTTCTTTGGTCTTCTGCGTCTACCCTTGGGTCTGGGCTTATTGGGCTGTGTCTTTTCCTGACCGACGTCCCTGGCCTTGTCCCTGCTTCTGTTGGCCGGTTCCGTCTGGGGCTTGGGTTTTCGGCCCGGGGAAGCCTTGCGGGAAGATCCCCCCCCTTGTCTGGCTTGTTTTTTGGAGCCTTGCCCCTTGCCGCCGGTATTTTGTCTGGCCTCGCCCTTGGGCCTGGATTCCCGCCGGGATTTTTTATCTTTCTCCGGCCTTGACCCTTCCCTCTTGGATCCGGCCTCGTCCTGCCTGCCCTTTTCCGGCTTGGCGGATTCAGACTTCTGAGACTTGGGCGGGCCCTGGCGCGGCGCCTCTCTGGGTCCGGCCTGTTCCACCGGTTGGGGGGTGAGTTTACCGGGCTGGTAAGGTTGGGGAGAAGAATCGGCCTCGGCCTTTACCAGATCCTCCGGGGTTCCGGTAAGCTCCCTGCCGTCAGGCAGGATGACCGTAACCTGACGCTTCAGCACGTTCTGCCGGATAACCTTGCCGGATATATTCTCCTCTTCATTGACCGTAAACCTCTTGCCCAGTTTAGGCATCCCCTTTTTCAGGGACTTGTATGCCTCAAACTCATAGGTCAGGCAGCACATCAAACGGCCGCAAAGCCCGCTTATCTTGGTGGGATTCAAGGAAAGATTCTGTTCCTTGGCCATCTTGACGCTGACCGGCTCAAAATCCCTTAAAAAGGTGGCGCAACACAGCTCCCGGCCACAGGACCCCAATCCCCCAAGCAGTTTGGCCTCATGCCGAACCCCTATCTGACGCATCTCGATGCGGGTTCTGAATCTTCCCACCAGGTCGCGGACCAGCTCGCGAAAATCCAGCCTGCCGTCGGCGGTGAAAAAAAAGATGATCTTGGAACGGTCAAAATAGCTCTCCACCTTGACCAGATTCATCTCCATCTTCCGCACCGCCACCCGCTCCAGGCAGAACTTGTAGGCGTCCTCCTCCAACTTGGAGTTGGATTCAAGCTGGGCCAGGTCGGCTTCGGTGGCCAGGCGGTATACTTTTTTCAGGATGAAGCCGGTGGCGGGGTCGGTCTCAGGGGCCTCCCCGTCCGTCTCGTCCTGAAAATCGGGCTCATTGGAATCACCCTGGGGAACTTGGTTCTCCCCGGTCGACTCCTGCTCCCGGACCTGTTCCTCTTCCACCGGGAGTTTTGCCTCGGCCAGGCGGACCACCGTACCCAGGGCCAGGCCCTGCTCCGTCTCCACAATGACCCTATCCCCCAGGGACAATACAAAGTGGCCGGCATCAAAGTCATAGACCTTGCCGCCACGTTGAAATTTTACTCCGACTATCTTGCCCATAATTGGCCAAGCTTCCTCTCTGCGGCTTATTTGAATTCCTATCTGGCTAATTGCCTGTCAGGCCTTGTTTACCCCAGCTCCTGCCGCCGAACCATAGCCGGCCTAAAAAATGCTGAGCTTAAGCGGGATATCCTTTGACAGATATTAATTCCTCCCGCACGTCCCCACTAAATATATGAAGATGAATTTTCTCTTTTATAACCAAAAGGCCCGGGCCAAAGCATGATCAAATAATGGGCCGTAAAGGCATTCTGCCCTTTTACTTGGCGCTGGTCAATCTTCACCTTGCCGCATCCCTTAGTTTGCCCAATAAAACCACCAGGGTGAGCTCCGGCGCGGCATTGGCTAAAATACTCTGTTGCGCTTCTCTGACCAGTGTAAAACCTCGCACCGCCCGGCTCGGGTCCAGTCCCCCCAAAAACTCGGGCGGTAAAACCGTCATTTCCGGTTTACCTGTTGATATCACAGCCTGATCCCGAAAATACTGGCCCCACAAATCCAGGACCGCGGCCAATCCTTGACGATCAATATGTCCACTGCCCTTATAGGACCCGACAGTCTCTTCGGCATAGGACCAGTCCTTAAGGGGATCGCTCTGTTCCTTTAAATGAAAGACAAAACGCCTAAGATCGGAGAAAAGTTTTTCCTGATCCAGGGTCAGGGCCTGGCCCAAAGAGCCGCTGCTCATGGCGGCCCTTAAACCGGCTTCCACCGGATCCTGGCCCCGCCTGATCAGTTCCTCAATTATAATTCCCTGGTCAAGGGGCTTGAAGTTAACCCGGCGGCAACGGCTTACCAAAGTAGGCAAAATAGCGGCAGGGTCCTGTACGGTCAGGACGAGGATATTACCCTTGGGCGGTTCTTCCAAGGTCTTGAGCAGGGCCCCCGATCCGGCCGGGTTCAAATTCTCGGCCCGCCTTATGAGAACTACACGCCAACCCTTGCCAAAAGGGGCAAAGGAAAGGGTGCGTATGATCTCCCTTACCTGCTCCACTTTTATTTGAGCCGAAACAGAATCCGAGGCGGGGGCAACCTCTAAAAAATCTTCATGATTCCCCGCCAAAAAGCGAAGGCAGGAGGGGCAGCGGCCGCAAGGGTGTTCCCCTTCCTTTTCCCGGCAGTTGATCGCCTGGAAAAGGGCCTTGGCCGCCACGCCGCGGCCGGTTCCCATGGGGCCGACAAAAAGATAGGCATGGGCCAGTCGGTTCGCCGCCATTTCAGCCTCAAGCTGGGCGGTCACCCGTTTTTGGCCCAAAAGGCCTTTAAGCCTCACTGTTTTTCCATTTTTGCAAGACCGGCTTGACCAAAGTCCAGATGCGCTCGGCCACTTCCTCGGCCTTGCCTTGAGCCGGCACTATTTTTATGCGGCTTGCATCAGCGGCGGCCTGTTCCACAAATCCCTTACGCACGGCCTGGTGAAAGGTCACGCCTTCCTGTTCCAGACGGTCCAGCCCCAGCCAACCCTGTCTCTGGCTGGCCCTGGTCAGGCCTTCACCCGGGTCCATATCTAAAAACAGGGTGAGGTCAGGCCATACATCGCCGCAGACCCACTTGTTCAGCTCCCGCACCTTTTCCGCGCCCAGGCCCCTGGCCCTGCCCTGGTAAACCTCGCTGGAATCGGCAAAACGGTCGCAAAGCACCAGCTTGCCCTTTTTAAGGGCCGGACGTATGACTTTGCGCACATGCTCGGCCCGATCGGCCAGGTAAAGCAGCAGTTCCGCCTCCGGGCAGGGGGATTCATCCTTTACTTCACTGACCATGCGCCTTATCTCGGTGCCCAAAAGGGTGTCACCTGGCTCGCGGGTGATAAAGACCTCAAACCCCGCAGCCTTGATACGGCGCTCCAGCATGCGCATCTGGGTGGTCTTTCCCACCCCTTCGCCGCCTTCCATAGTTATGAAAAGCGGTCTTTTGCAATCTTTGGCGCTCATGACCCCACTCCCTCGCCCTTGGCTGAAACGGTGTTGAAAAGCCCCAGGGAAAGGGTTGAATCTTCACTAAAATCCGGCTCGGAGGGTGATTGCAACGGAGAAGGTCCGGTATAAAGGAAACGCTCCAGAAGGCGGTTATAACCACTCCAATGGTTGCCGGGGTCCGTATTTTCCGAGATGACATTGCGGTACATGGCCATTTTGGCGTCCATATCATCCAGAAAGCTAAGCATCATGGCTTCTGCGGTGAGAGGTTTCACCGGGCTGCCGAACTCCAGGCAGCCGTGGTGGCTCAGGATCAAATGGCGCAGGTGTTGAGCCAGCTCGCAGGGAAAATCCTTTAGCATGTTTATGCGCTGGTCAAGCATAGCCGCGCCAATGGCGATATGCCCCTCCAGCCTGCCCTGGTCAGTATAATCTATGGGCGGTCCCAAAGTCAGCTCTTTGGTCTTGCCAACATCATGTAAAAGCGCGGCCGTGACCAAAAGATCCCTTTCCAGCTCCGGATACTGATCCCCCATTTTACGGGCCATCTCAGCCACTGAGACTGAATGCTCCAACAGGCCGTGTAAATAGGCGTGATGGGCTCCCTTGGCCGCAGGCGCCTGTTCATAGGTCTTTTTGAATTCCGGTTCACTGAAAAAAGCGCTGAGCAGGTTTTTCAATTTCCGGTCCTTGACCGAATTCCTGACCCTGTTGAACCTATTTTGCAGCTTGGGGAAAGGCACCGGGCTTTTGGCCATGAAAAGCGCCGGGTCCGCATTGGGCTCTTCCGCAAGCTCATTCACTATTACCTGGAGCTTGCCTGCATAAAGTTGCGCCTTTCCCTGCACCTTGACAGCCATGCCCTTTTTAAGGGGGGTCAGCAGCTCTTCGGCCCTGTCCCACAACCTGGCTTCCACCTGGGCTGAGGGGTCCTGCAGTTTCAAGGAACCGTAGGGCTTGCCGGTTTTGGTCGTGAGCAGCTGCTTATGACTCAACAGGTAAACACCGCTCACCAAGTCGGCGTCATTCAGGGCCGCAAGCTCGGGCTGGCTCATTTTGCCTTCTCCTGCTTCACAGCCTCCACCGCGTTTTGGAAGAACTTCAACCCGGCGGCCGGAGCCATGGAGTCAAAAGGCTCTCCCTTTCTGGTCTTTTCCTCACGCAACCTGGTCCAGAGAGGATGCTGGCTCTGACGGTAAAAGCCCTCCGGATGGGGCATGAGCCCGAAGATTCGGCCTGTCTGGTCACAGATTCCGGCTATGTCGTTTTTACTGCCGTTGGGGTTTTGGGGAAACTCCCCGTTTGCCCTGTCTCCACGGCCGTCACCATAGCGCAAGGCCACCAGGCCGTTCTCCTCCAGGCGCGCCAGGGTTTCGTCTGTGGCCACAAACTTGCCTTCGCCGTGACGGATCGGCAGATCAAAACGGCTGAGCCCCCTGGTGAAAACACAAGGGCTTTTGGGCTCTGCCAGCATCTCCACCCATCTGTCCTGGAAATTACCGCAATTATTTGCGATCAAGGCCACAGAACGCTCGGTCTGGCCCTTTAATCCAGGTAAAAGCCCCAGGTTGACCAGCACCTGGAAGCCGTTGCAGATGCCTATGGCCAGGCCGCCCTGGTCCACGAACTCCCGCACCTGATCACCCAAGTGATTGGCCAGCCTGGCGGCCAGAACCACCCCGCCGCCATGGTCGTCACCCCAACTGAAGCCGCCCACAAAGGCCAGGATATCGTATTGATCAAGGGTCTTGACCGGTTTATGCCCTTTGTATCCGGTGAGGTCGTTTACATGAACCACCTCTGCCTCTGCTCCGGCCAGCAAAAGGGCGTGATTTGTCTCCACATCACAGTTCAGGCCGTATCCGGCCAGAACCAGGGCGCGCACAGTCATACCAGGCCCCCGAAACGCTTGTTAAAGGATTGACGCATACCGGCGGCATCAAGCTCCACCAGATTCCTGCCCAGGCCCTTTATCAGAAGTCGGTCGTGGCCAGCCACCCTGCCGACCTCGGCCCAGGCTACGTCTTTTAATAATGCTTCAAATTCCGCCTTTTTGGCCGGATCCACGGTCACAATCATGCGGCCGGTGGATTCGGAGAAAAGCCTGCCTAAGCCGCTTAAATTTTCCTCTGCGTCAAGCAGGTCCAGATCCAGATCCAGGCCCATCCCGGCCGCCATGACCATGCGGGCAAAGCCATAGGCCAGCCCGCCTTTGGATACAACGCAGGTCGAAGCCGCCAGGTTGGCCTCCAGGGCCCGGGAAAGAGCCCGGCATAAGGCCTTGGAAGCGTCAAAATCCGTTTCAGGCACCTTCAGCCCGGTCAAGTTCATGAGCCCGTAAAGCGCCGAGCCGCCAAGTTCATCCTTGGTCCGGCCCAGTACATAGACCAGGTCTCCGGCAGCCTTGGGCTCCAGGGTCTGGGCCCTGTGCAGGCCGGGCACCGGCGCTGTGGCGGTGAACATCATGGTCGGCGGGCCGCTGACCCTTTGGGTCAGGCCCTTTTCGCTTTTAAGGGTTCCGTCCACATACATGGAATCCTTGCCCGACAAAAGCGGTATGCCCAGGGCGAGGCAGGCGTCCTTCAAGCCCCAGCAGGCCCGCACCAACTGGGCGGCCTTGTATTGGCCGTCCGGATTGGTCTTGGGATCGTAGATGATCGAGGGCCAACAGAAGTTATCCACGCCACCGACCTGTTCCGGGTCTCCGCCCACGGCGGTCATGCGCCTTAAGCCTTCTTCCACGCTGGCGGTGATCATGTGATAGGTGTCTATATCCCCGTACTCGGTCAGAAGCACGCTGGCCATGGCCAGGCCGGTGTCACTCTCCAAAACCGGCAGGATCACCCCGGCCTCACTGGGAATGTCGGCCTTGACGCCCACAAAAGGTTTAATGACGCTGGTGCCCTGGACCTCGTGGTCGAACTGGCGGTTGATCCACTCCCTGGAACACAAATTGGGGCTCTCCAAGAGATCCAGAACCAGTGAGTTCATCTCCTCGGGATCGCCCAAAACCGGCTCGACAAGCCCCCTGGCCGCGGGAGGAAGCCAGGCCGCCTCGAACTGCCACTGGGGAAAACCCTTTTCCAGGAAGGCCACATCCACATAACAGCAGACCTTGTCGCCATAGGTCAGCTTCAGCATTCCGTCGCCGGTGAAACGACCGATCACCGTGCTCAAGACATCATGCTTGTCGGAAAGGGCCATGAAGGCGTCGTGATCCTCGGGAGCCACAGCCACGGTCATGCGCTCCTGGCTCTCGCTGACCCATATCTGCCAGGGGTCCAGGCCTTCATACTTCAAAGGCACCTTTTTGAGGTCTACTTCGGCTCCGGGGCTTAAACGGGCGCTTTCACCCACACTGGAGCTGAGCCCGCCGCCGCCGTTGTCGGTGATATAGGGGATCAGCCCCTTATCCCTGGCCTCGAGCAGGAAATCGTGCATTTTTTTCTGGGTGTAGGGGTCGCCTATCTGCACGTGCCCGGCCGGGGTGTTTTCCGAATAACCCGCGCTGGAGGCGGTGACTCCGTGGATGCCGTCGGCTCCCACCCGGCCGCCGCACATAACCACCAGATCTCCCGGCCTGGTGGTCTTCTCGTGGCTGGGCTCACCGCCCAATTGAGCGGGCATCACACCCAGGGCCGAGACAAAGACCAGGCACTTGCCTATGTACCGAGGGTCAAAATGCAAAAGACCCGAGGCGGTGGGTATGCCGGATTTATTGCCTCCGTCCCGCACGCCTTCGATTATGCCGTCAAGAAGCCTTTTGGGGTGCAGGGCCGGTTTAAGCTCGCCGTCGTAATCCCTGGGGCCCACGCAGAAGCCCCACATGCCCGCCGAAAGCTTGGCCCCCTTGCCGGTGCCCATGGGGTCTCTGTAAACCCCCACAATACCGGTAATGGCCCCGCCATAGGCTTCCATGTTGCTGGGAGAGTTGTGGGTCTCGCCCGTGATCACATAGTTGTTATTGTCGTCCAAGCGGGCCACGCCCGCATTGTCCCAAAGAACACTGACCACCCAGTCCCGCTCGGCCGCCAGTTTTTCCGTGGGATGCTTGATGCACTCCTTGAACAGGTTATCCACCACCTGCTCTTCACCGGTGAGCATATCCCGGTACTCAAAGCGGCCGTTGAACGTGTTGTGGTTGCAATGGTCGCTTCTGGCCTGGCTCACATACTCAAGCTCCACATCCGTGGGCGCCTTGAGCCCCTTTTCCGCGCGCAAAGACCTGACCTCGGGATCGTCAAAATAGGCCCTGATCACCGGGATGTCGGCTTCGTTCAAAAACAGATTGCGCTCAAGGGAAAGCTCCATGAGGTCCCGGTCGCTTTTGATCTCAAGATTCAAAACGCTGGGTTCATGGGCCAGCTTGACCTTGGGGATAAAGATGCCGATGCCGTTTTCCGGGTCCCACTGGTCTTTGGCTATCACCTGCCAGGACTGGATAATGGGGTTGGCCAGAAGTTCGGCACAGAGGCTTTCGGCCTCATCCCGGCTAATTCCCGGGGCCTTGAGCAGATAAAGGCGGGAGAAATAAACCGCCTCATCCTCGGCCATTTCCCGGCCAAGCACATCGGCCATGGCTTCCAAGGCCGTGGACCCCTCATTGTCCCGCACGCCGGGTTTCAAGCCCACCCAAAGCGCCCAGTCAAAATCAGAAAGCACCCTAGGCGCAAGCGGCGCAAAGGAGCTGATATCTGTAACCGGGTTGGTGAAGATGCGTTTACGAACGGTTTCCAGTTCTTCACTGGTAAGGGCGGTGTCAAAGGTAAGAACGCGAAGCACACGGGCGTTATTAATTTCAATGCCCATGTAGTCGTGCGCTTTATTAATTAAACTTTGTCCCCCCGGATCACTCAGTTCGGGCTTGAGCCCTATCTCCAGGCGATGAGCCATGATTCCTCGTGGGTTAAAGGGTCATTTATAAGAAAAGATCCATAATAGCAGCCCTTTTTGGGGCTGACAAGGGAAGCGCGCCATCAAGGGCCAAAGGCGCTTTCCCGGCTGACGATGTGAAAGGGGCGAAGAAACACCAGGTTGGCAGCTTCGCCGCAACAAGAAGATCACCCGGTTAACCTCTCCCCAAACGGGGATTAAAGGCCAGATACACCTATTTACGATTTTTTTAAAAAAATCGTAAAAGGCTTAAGCGGCTTCGCAACAACCGGCGCGGGCCGGGTCATTTTTCAACTCTGCCCCTAAAAACACCGTTTACTGGCTAACATACTAAAAAGGAACCGGTTTTCAAGTACAAACCAAAGAGGTTCCCCCAGATACCGATTAATTGGCCGTTTTTTAGCAAAAAGGCGGTTTTATATCGCCCTCACCGCCGAAAAGGCGGTGAGGGGCTAAGCCTGTCTCCGGGCCGTTTCAGGGGGCAGCAGTTTAAGCCAGCGGCAAGGCAGGGCAAAGGCGGCCCTGTGCAGAGTGGGGTTGTAATAGTCGAGTTCGCCCAGGGCCTGCAGGCGTTTTTGGTCAACCGGGGCCAGGGGATCGGGCCCCAGGGAGTTAAAGGCAAAACCGATCACCCCGCTCAAATAGGTGGCCACCATGGTGGTGTAATAATAGGATGTCTCAAACATTCCCTCTATCTGTTCAAATATGCGGCTGATCAAGGGAGCGTACAGGTGGCAGGACTCCATCTGGCTCACGGCAATGCCCCCCGGTCTCAGGGCCTGTTTCAGATTCCGGTAGAAGTCCGGCCCAAAAAGCCCCTCGGCCGGACCCTCGGGGTCTGAGCTGTCAACTATGATAAGGTCGAACGCCTCTTTATGACCGGCCAAAAAGGCAAATCCATCACCTATGTGCAGCCTGGTTTTGGGGTGGTCAAAACCCGAAGCCAGCTCGGCAAGGTGACGGCGGCTAAGCTCCACCACCCTTTTGTCGATCTCACAGATATGGGCCTCCTGGACCGATTCATGCTTTAAGACCTCGCGCAGAGCTCCGCCGTCTCCTCCACCTATGATAAGCACCCGTTTGGGGTCCGGGTGGCTTAACATGGGCACATGCACCATCATTTCATGATAGGCCGGCTCGTCGAACTGGCTTACCTGAATGTTGCCGTCGAGCAATAAAATCCTGCCCAGGGGACCGGCCTCGATGATGGCAAGATCCTGATATTCCGTGCGCTCCTGGCACAACACCCGGTCCACTTTAATGGCCAGGCCCAGGCTCCCCTCAAGGCAGGGCGGTTCCAAAAAGGTTTCGCCGGCGCTAAGGTGAAACCTTTCCGGCAAGTCGGGCTTTGCCCGGTCTGCTCTTGATGCGGGCATTATCCGCCGCTCCGGGCAAGCTTGGCTTCTTCCAGGGCATAGGGTTTATGCTGGATCATCTCATCAGGCAGATCCAGGGCCCCACGGCTGAGAATCATTTTTTGAATGGAAAGAGCCTGAAAGTCCTGTTTCAGACTCGTCACTGCCGCGTCCATGTCTATTACATCGCCGCAGGTGAAGACATCCAGGGCGGCATAACCATATTCGGGCCAGGTGTGAATGGAAAAATGCGATTCACTTATAATGGCCACCCCGCTTACGCCCTGGGGTGCGAATTGATGAAAAAAAGGTTTGATCAAGGTGGCGCCGGAGCGCTCTACTGCCTTAATAATGCTTTGGGAGACATGCTCCGGATCATCCAGCAGGGCAGAAGGGCAATCAAACAGTTCCAGGATGAGGTGGCGTCCCAACGACTTCATGGTATCCGCCCCTTTCCCGCGCCCACCCATGACCATGCGGTCGGCGGGGGGTGCTTTTTATTGTTACCGAAAAGGCAGCCAAGATCCAGAAACCCCCTGGCTGCGGCCAAAATACAGCGGCTCTTTTGCAAGGCCCCTGAAAATAGCGTTCACACACCTAAACCTTTACCAGCCCGAGAGCGGCAAAGTCCAACCCAACCCGGCATCAAAATCATATCAGGTGTTTTTAAGGGTTATACAGAGCAACGGGGCAAGCCCGGGCTCTGATTTTTCCTTTTAATGAAAAACCAGCTTTTATTGGCAGTATAATGCCCTGGCGAATGGTTGGTTATAACTTTTCCTGCTTAAGCCCGCCCTGGAAACGATTTTTTTAAAAACCAAAGGTCGGGCCCCAACTGAAGCGTTCACCTATCTACACTGCCTGCCCCTCTCCGTCAAGCGGTAAAGTAACAGATTCCTCCCGCTTTCCGCTCCAGGGGGCCCTCCCCGTTCTTTGACTGAAAGGGCTCTTGTCATCAGCGCCCGCCAGGTCGAAAAAATATTTTTTCCCGCCTTAAGCGGCCTTTAAGCAGACAAAAAGAGTATTTCTTTTTTCGTAAGTAGCTGGCTAAGGTTGACTCAACCCTCTTATTTCGCTTACTATTGGATTCGCAGGCTAGAAAAACGCCGGGAGGAGTATGAAATGACCTTGACCAAGGCAGATATAATCGCTCAAGTGTATGCCAAAGGCCAATTATCCAAAAACGAAGCGGTGGACGCAGTGGAAAGGGCTTTGGAGCTGATAAAGCACGCCCTGGCCTCTGGGGATGAGGTTTTGATCAGCGGCTTCGGTAAATGGTCGGTGCGGGCCAAGTCCCAAAGAAGGGGGCGCAACCCCCAGACCGGCGACCCCCTGATTCTTCCCTCCCGCAAGGTGGTGACCTTCAGGCCCTCCAGGGTGCTGAAAGCCAATATCCAAGGCAGTGACGGAGAACCGGGACCAGCCGGCGAAAAAGACGATGAATCCAAGGAAAATGCAAACGGTCAGGCACTTAGGCCGGGTTATTTCTAATTCCGACGATTACAAGCCCCCCGTCCGGGGCCGGGGGGCTTTAAGGCTTTTTTTTACAGCCTCAGCACGGGTCGGGCATTCATTCCGTGTTTTAAAGTACCGTCATTCAAGGTCCGCCAAATGGGCTGTTTCCCGCTGCCCCCGGGGTCTGAAAAGGCCTCTTTTCACCCCAGCCAAGCAAACGGAGCGGACCGTCCTTTTCCGGCAAAACAAATGTTAAAACCACACGCCTTTTTCCTCCTTGCCGCCGGCTCCGGCGGTCTATGAGGAACCGGTCTGGAGAATTCAGGACTTATCATCGGGGCGGGGCGGGATAACCACTGATATGCGGGCGCTGGAGGCATGGATGGCCTTCACCACCAGATGCACCTGCCTTTTCCCCACCTCAAAGGAAAGGCTGGCCCCGGCCTTAAGCTCACGCACGGACTGCGGCCGGCCCAAGACCCCGAACCGAATCCGGGCCCGTTCCGGAGACTTAAGCACCTCATCCAATACAACCGTGGCTTTTTGATCTGCAATCAATACAGAGCGCCCCCTGGATAAAACCAGGTTGCGCACCACTGCTTTTGGTTCGGGGCGTCTCTCCTTATACTGCCTGGACTTTTCACCCAATTGGCAACGAAAAAGCCGGGAGCTAAGGCTTTTATTTTCCGAATGCAGCCTGCGGTTCTTTTGTTCCAAAAGCCGCACCTTGCTGCCGAGTAACTTAAGCTCCTTTTGGCTCTCCTTACGCCCGGTGTCCCAGCCCAGGAATAACAAGCCCAAGGCAGCCAGCACAGTGACAAGCTTGATCAAAATCGGCTTAAGGCGTATTTTCCCTTTTTCCAGCGCCATTAATCGCTTCCAAACGGGTCTCCCCACAGTTTCAGAAGCCCGCGTAAGGAGGCCCAAAGATAGGGTTCCTGGTGTGGCTCCAGGGTCAAGACCGGCAATTTCTCCTGGGCGTCAAGCCGGGATCTCAGGCCGGGCCAGTCCGCCTTGCCCCAGCCCGGGGGCAGGTGCCGGTCATCATCGCCCAAGTTGTCGTGCAGGTGCATCTCCAGAAGATGCCCCTTAAGCCCCTGCCACCACTCGGCCAGCGAGGCCCTGCCAAAAGACATGGCATGCCCCACATCCAGACAAAACCCCAAACCGGGGCCCTTGCCCAGGCGCTCGAGCACTGCTTCAAGCACCTGCGGCCCGGGTTCAAAGGTGTTTTCCAAAGCCAGGCTCAAGCCGCGATCCAGGGCCTTATCCGCCAGAGGCCCTAAGTTATCCCTAAAATTATCGGCAAACTCGTCCAGATCCCGGTGTATGCGCCAATCAT
Source organism: Dethiosulfatarculus sandiegensis (assembly GCF_000931935.2). Taxonomy (GTDB): domain Bacteria; phylum Desulfobacterota; class Desulfarculia; order Desulfarculales; family Desulfarculaceae; genus Dethiosulfatarculus; species Dethiosulfatarculus sandiegensis. The sequence continues at coordinate 43,537 of NZ_AZAC01000083.1, read as the reverse complement.
AACCCAGGTGCATCACCATCTGGAAGGCCCCCAGTTCATAAGCCCAGTCCATTGCCTTGGCCAGCCTTTCACGGGCTGCCCGGCTTATAAGGGGGTCATTGCTTGCGGGGACCAGGTCCTTGAAAGGAAGATGGGCGGTCAATTTTCTGCCTGCCAAAAGCTCCTTGGCCAGATCCAATTCCGCCCGGCCCAGGCCGTCCAGGGCGCCCGCGTCTATGCCTATCTCCAAATTAAGCGGATAATTTTTAACCAACTCCCCATATCCGTTCAAAAGGTAGGTCAGGGGAAGATTAACCTGCACCTTTTCAAGCCAGGGCGGAGTAAACACCTGGTGAGAAAGTTCAAGCAGCAATAAAGCCGCCTGGCCGGGATCAGGGGGCAAGCCGCCTTCCAGGAAAGCGGATTCATTGTTGCCGAGCACCGGGCAAGGCAGGCAATCAAGGCCTTTGGGCGGTTTTTGGGCCATAAGCGCGCAGGCGCGGGGGCGCAATTCAAGGGGGCAGCCCGTAAGCGCCAGCAGCAGGTCAGGCGCAGGCCCCAGGTTAAGGTCTGCGCCCGCAACCCCTTGGGGGGCCAGGATCAGGCTGTTCGCCTTTTGGCCAAGACGGTCTCTAAGTTCTTTTGCCTGGTTCAAGGCTGCGGCATCGGTCATTATCCAGATTACAGGTTCGGGCATGGTCTCCAACCAGATTCTGTTGCGCCGGTTTTTTAAACCGGTCAGGAAAAAAGCCCCCTGTGCTGAGCCGGGGTTTAAGAGCGGTTTGTGGTATCCAAAAGAGCATAATGGTAATAATATCATTCTAGGCAAAAGCATACGAGACATGGGAAATCAAGACCGCCCTTCAAGGTTTTTTGGGGAGAACCCGACAAAACTCCCAGGTCGATACCGACCGGCAAAGGCAAAGGGTTTACTTGGAAAACACCCGTGTCTGAAATTGGAAGGCGGGCCGGAAAAGACCTGTCTTAAGGATCAAACTCAATCGCCGGAAAGGTTTTTTGTTATGCCCACCATTGAACTTAAAGTCAGCGAGGGTGTTTACAATCTCTGGCAGGCCTTTCTCAAAACTCCACCGGCCAGAAAGCTGATAGAGGAGAGGCTTTTGGGTGACTGGGCCGCCCAGGCCTTCATGGCCCAGGCCGGTCGTTTTCTAAAAGAAGGCCTGCCTGACCTGGAACAGGATGCAGACCCGGCCAAGGAGCGGGAAAAAGAAGCGGCCGCGGCCCGCAAGAACTTGACCAAGATGCAAAAACGGGTCCTGCCCATGTTCAATGAAAATGAAAACCAGACCCTTGCCGAGATTAGCAGGTTGCTGGGCCTGGATCGGAACCAAGCGGAAAATCTCTTGCAGGAGTGGCTTGAGATTGAATTTTTGGGCCGGGGGCCAATGAGGGATGGCGAGCAGACCTATGTACTGACCCGCAAATGGATGGAACGCAATCTTTCAGCCAACCGCCCCTCTTTAAACGCGCCGAGAAACGCCTCGCTTCTGGATTCTTACCGTCCCCCCACCCGCTGAGGTTAGAAACCAGACTAAGAAGGCTCTTTCCCTGTGTGGAAAAGAGCCTTTTCATTCTTTTTTTCAGGGTCATCCCCAGACCGCCAGGCCCAGGGAATGTTTGGAGCTCAGCTGGGGAGCAAAAGGCACCAGCCGCACGGTAAGGCCCATACGTCCGGTCCAGGGGCTTTTCAACCTTCCATGGAACAGGTATTCCCCGTTCTCCTGCCCGGCGGCCTCCATGGATTTGGTTTCCCTTTTCTTAAATTCACCGTCTGCATCCAGGGGGCCGAAATAAAGGTCGCAGGCCACGTCACTCGGGAAAAGCTCTCCCAAACGCACCCTGGCCCTTATCTCTATTTCATCACCCCAATACAAGGTGTCCGGCGCGTTGCTGGTGACCTCTATCACCTTGACCTGTCCCCAATTTTCCATGATCTTGCGCACCCAGGCGCCGAGTTCCCTGGCCCTTTCAAAGTCATCTGATACAAGGGCGTTATACCGCACTGCGGCCGGCAGATAGCCCTCTTCGGTATAGTCGGCCAACATGCGATGAGTATTGAATTCCGGGCAGAGATGGGAAAGGGATTTTTTCATGTATTCAATCCAGCCCCTGGGCAGGTCGTCTTCGCCCCGGTTATAGAAAAGGGGCACCACCTCGTCTTCCAGAATCCGGTAAAGGGCGTTTGCCTCTATGCGATTCTGTTCCTGGGCATCCTGGTATTCCTCGCCCGCGCCTATGGCCCAGCCCACTCCCGGTTCAAAGGCCTCGTCCCACCAACCGTCCAGGATGCTCAGGTTAAGCGCTCCATTGGCCGCGGCCTTCATTCCGCTGGTTCCGCAGGCCTCCAAGGGGCGCTGGGGCGTGTTCAACCATACATCCGCGCCCTGCACCAGGTAGCGGGCCACATTAATGTCATAATCCTCTATGAACACAAGTTTCTGCCTGAAACGCGGGTCCTTGCCCAGGGCCACCACCTTGCGGATATACTCCTTGCCCTCGTTGTCCCTGGGGTGAGCCTTGCCCGCAAAAACCACCTGCACCGGCCTTTTGGGATTATTCAATATGGCGGAAAGCCTGTCCGGGTCTGACAGCAAAAGCACCGCCCTTTTATAAGTCGCAAAACGCCTGGCAAAAACCAGGGTCAAGGTCTCCGGATTCAAGGCCTCGGCCGCCTGGGCGAGCTGTTCGGCGCTTCCTCCCTGACGCTTCACCTGTTCACTAAGCCTCTTACGCAGAAAAGCCACCGAACGGGTGCGCCTTCTTTCATGGGCCCGCCAAAGCTCTGCATCCGGGATCTGACGCACAGAAGACCAGACTCCCCGGTAGTCGGAGTTCTCCATCCAGGCCGGGCCCAGATAACGGTCATACAGATAAGCCATGTCCGAGGATATCCAGCTGGGAATGTGGACCCCGTTGGTGATATGGCTTATGGGCACATCTTCCAGGGGAAAGTGGGGCCAAACCTCGCGCCACATATGGCGGCTCACCTCGCCGTGAAGTTTACTGACTCCGTTGCTGAAGGAGCTTAGCCGCAAGGCCAGCACGGTCATGCAAAAAAGCTCCTGCTGATCCCTGGGGTGTATCCTGCCAAACCCCAACAGCACCGGCATGCTGATTCCCAGCTCCTCCACATAACCGGCAAAGTGCCTTCTCACCAGCTCGGGGTCAAAATAGTCGTTTCCCGCCGGAACCGGGGTATGGGTGGTGAAGCAGGTGCTGGCCTTGACTGCTTCACAGGCTTCGTCAAAGGAAAGCCCGAACTTAAGGCGCAATTGACGAATGCGTTCCAGGGCGGCAAAGGCGCTGTGCCCCTCGTTCATATGCAACACATTGGGTTGTATTCCGAGCCGCTCCAAGAGCCGCACCCCGCCGATGCCCAGAAGAATTTCCTGCCGGATGCGCATCTGGCGGTCACCGCCGTAAAGCTGATAGGTGATTGCCCGGAAATCAGGCGGGTTCTCCTCCAGATTGGCATCCATAAGGTAAAGCGTGATACGCCCCACCATGACCTTCCAGACCTGGGCAGTCAGCGCGCGGCCTTGAATATCAACCGATATCTTAACCAGCTCGCCTGAATCTTCCTTTAGCAGTTCGGTTGGCAAATTCCAGAAATCATTGGGTTTATAGCCTTCCTGCTGCCATCCGTCCGGATTTAGGTATTGGTTGAAATATCCCTGGCCATAAGCCAGTCCCACCCCGATAAGCGGCAGGTTCAAGTCGCTTGCGCTTTTCAGGTGGTCACCGCTCAGCATGCCCAGGCCGCCTGAATAGATCGGCAGGCAATCGGCCAATCCATATTCAGCGGAAAAATAGGCCACCTTGAAAAAATCGGGAACCTCGTTTCCCAAGAACGGACAGTTTTGCACGTCCTGATAGGCGGCAAGCTGGCCTGCCACCCGCTCCACCTCAGCCACAAAACCATTGTCCCTGGCCAGTTCTTCCAAACGGGCCTGACTGAGCTGGTTTAAAAGTGCGGTGGGGTTATGATTCAATTCAGCCCACAGGGCTCCTCCCAGGCGCTGAAACAGCTCCACAGCCTCTGAATGCCAACTGAACCATAAATTGCCGCTGATGGAGCGAAGCGGTTCCAAAAGAGGCGGCAGATTGGGCTTTATTTTAAACATAAGGGTGGGTTTCACTGGCCGATACCTCCTGTACGGCAAGTTGATTTGCCGCTGTGGGGGGGGCTTACATGGGGCTTTTTTTTATTTTCTCCGTCTATTGCCTAATTTGCAAGCAATAGGCGATGAGTTGACGATATGGTCATAGTTATTTCGGTGTGGTACTGTGTAATTACAGAAAGCCACAAGTTGTTCAAAAAGATGCGAACAAAGACTTTCCGGACGCCAGCTTTTGGATGGCACCAAAGAAAAAATGTGGCAAGCTCTTGAATTTATTTATTTTTTAGCTATTATATTAACCGGGCTGTCTGGGAATCCGGTCGAAGTCTTTTTCCCTTCCGGTGCTCCACTTTGGCAAAAAGGCTTAACCTGCATCATGAAAAATCCAGGCGGTCCACAACTGTCACGGCAAATTGCCAAGCCGGGGGATAAAAAAATCCCGGCCGTTGCAAAATATAATTTGGTAAGACCTATGGAATCGACTGAAATCAGAGACACCACACTTGCAGTTTTTATTGATTTTGAAAACCTGGCCCAAGGTTTTCCCCGAAACAAAAACTTTGACATGAACATCGTCTTGGAAAGGCTGGTGGAGAAGGGCAAGGTTGTGGTCAAGAAGGCCTATGCCGACTGGTCACGATTTAACAAATACAAGCATGAACTGCACGAACTGGCCATAGAACTCATCGAGATCCCCAAACGCAGCCAGACCGGTAAAAACTCCGCCGACATCCGCCTTTGCGTAGATGCCATGGACCTGTGCTACCAGAAAATACATGTAAGCACTTTTGTTATAGTCAGTGGAGACAGCGACTTCTCCCCCCTGGTCTCAAAGCTGAAGGAAAACGGCAAAATGGTGATCGGGCTGGGTATGAAGGCCTCCACCAGCGACCTTTTGAGGGACAACTGCGACGAGTTCGTTTATTACGAAGACCTTGAAAGGTCGATCGGCACTCCGCCGAATCTTCCCAAGGGAATATCCAAGGAAAAACGCCAGGCCTTTGACCTGCTTTTGCAGTCCGTCTCGGCCCTTATGAGGGAAAACAAGGAGATCATCTACTCCTCCATGGTGAAAGACACCATGAAAAGGAAAAAACCCTCTTTTGACGAATCCTACTGCGGCTACAGAAGCTTCAGCGACCTCTTGCTGGATGCCGAAAAAAAAGGCCTGCTTTCCCTGCGCACCGACGCCCGCTCAGGCACTTACACTGTGGCTGGATTCGGCTCCTGACAAGGGAGATATTCCTCAAGCACCCATCTAGCAGGCAAGTTGCTGAAATTAAATTTCAGCAACTTGCTCACTTGTTTTCCAAAGCTGCGCGGAATGGCGGGGCATCATTCGGGGTCCCCGAAAATGCTCTGGCATTTTTGGGGTGTATCATTCGGGGTCCCCGAAAATGCTCTGGCATTTTTGGGGTGTGTTTATGGCCCGCATAGCCATACGTTTTTCAACACCCATCTAATGTGGCCGTCGGATTGAGCGTGATATATTATCAAGAATAAGGGCTATGAATGGACGGACAAGGGCGGCAGGTCAGCCGCCTCGCGAATAAAGGATAACAAAGTCCGCCGTCAATCCCGCCATCAAGCGGCGGGTGGGCTATCTTGCCTCATGCTCCGGGGCCGGAGGGGCTCCATGTACAGGCAATTCGGCATAATGGTCCGAAATCCTTTCTTATTCCGCCCTTCGCACCCAAGAACCAATTTTCAGGCTCTAACCCTTTTGCAAAGCTGCGCAAGGATAATTGCCCAGGAAAGGGCAAAGACTCGGGATTAACACTTGTTTTTAACTGAAATCCCCGGAATAACGTTTACAATTGTATAAAGAGGCATGCGCTCATGCCAAAAGCCAGGTAAAGGTGATTCGTCAGGTGCTGTTTCTGCGGTCCCCTTTTCTCAGATAAAAGCCAAAGGGGACGTTCAGGACCAAAAAGCAACCTGAGGAATCATTTTTTTGTGAAGCTAGATCGAAACCCTATCCGAACCAAAATCATTCAGGAGGTGACTCCATGTCGCTAGACCCCAATATGATTATCCTTTTGGTCGAAGACTCTGAAATCATGCGCAAAATGGAAATCAAGATCATAAATGACCTTGGTTTTTCCAATGTGCTTGAGGCCAAGGACGGTCAGGATGCAATTGACCAGCTCAAGACGGATCAAAAGGTCGATCTGATCATAAGCGACTGGAACATGCCGATAAAAGACGGCTATGAGCTGCTTTTATGGGTCAGGGCCGATGCCAAACGCAAGGAAACCCCCTTTATCATGGCCACGGCCCAGGGCGAAAGAACCCAGGTCACCAAGGCCAAAGAGGCGGGCATCAGCGGAATGGTCTCCAAGCCCTTCACCTCTGAAGAGCTGCAAAATGTCATGGGAGCCGCTATCTCCGGCGAGGCCGCTGAAAACGGTAAAACCTACACCAGAACCCCGCAGACCACGGCGGACGGACGCCTTAAAATCAAGATGGGCCATATCCAGATCACAGACCACCTGGTTCTGGGCGTATTAAAACACCTGGCTGACACCGGTCATTTCAAGCCCGAACTCTTCACCCTGGAGACAGAATGCATGGCTACCTGGAACCAGGTGGCCGGCTCCCTGGAAAAAGGGGAAGTGGACGGCTCCCTGGTGCTGGCCCCCATTGCCATGGACCTGTTCAGCGCGGGCGTCCCCATCAAACTTCTGCTCCTGGCCCATAAAAACGGCAGCATCTTTGTGCGCAACAAAAAAGGCGGCTTTCAACAGGAAAAGGCCGCCGATTTTTTCAGGGACAAGGATTTCTACATCCCCCACCGCCTGTCCATGCACCACATGCTGGCCCACATGTATCTAAAAGAACTGGGGCTTAAACCCGGGGTGCCCGGGGAAGACGGCATAAACGTATGCTTTGAGGTGGTGCCGCCGGTTAAGATGCCGGAATTCCTGGGCCAAAACCAGGATGCCTGCGGTTTCATGGTGGCCGAACCCATAGGGACCAAATCCATTGCCGGGGGAATCGCCGACCTGCAGTTCCTTTCAGGCCAGGTATGGCCCGGCCATCCCTGTTGCGTGGTCACCTTGCGCGAAGAAGTGATAAAAGATCATGAACCGGCCATTCAGGAATTCATCAGCCTTTTGGTGGAAGCGGGCAAGTTCATCAAGGAAAAGCCTGCTGTGGCAGCGGAAATCGCGGTTTCCTTCCTGGACCCGGACGGCAATCTGGGCCTGCGCCAGTCGGTTTTGAAAAACGTGCTCACAGAGCCCCACGGCATCACCACCCATGATCTTTTCCCGGTCAAAGAAGACTTAAAACGCATGCTCGATTACATGCACCATGATATGGGCGTGGGACAGTTGATAGACCTGGACAAGTTTGTTGACACCAGCTTTGCCGGCAAGGCCTGCGGATACACCGCCCCGGAACTGGCCGATACTAAAGAGCCCCAGAAAGGGCCTCATACGCCGAGCCCGGCGGCCCTGGCCAAGGACGCGGCAGCCAAGGCCATGCTGGAGAAGGAAGGTAAATACCTGACCTTCTCCCTGGATGGAGAAGAATTCGGACTGAGCATATTGCGCATCGTGGAAATCATGGGTGTGTTGCCGATCACCCCGGTCCCCAGGGTGCCGGAATTCTTTAAGGGAGTAATCAACTTGAGAGGCAAGGTCATACCGGTTATCGACCTGCGACTGCGCCTGGGAATTGAGGAAACTGAATACACGGACCGCACCTGCATCATTGTGGTCGAGACCCAGGCCCCCGATGGGCTGGTCAAATCCGGAATTGTAGTGGATTCAGTGAATGAAGTGGTGAACCTTACTGCCGAAAATATCGAACCCGCACCGGCCTTCGGCACTTCACTCGATACTTCCTACATCATGGGCATGGCCAAAGTGGACGAAAAAGTCAAAGTTCTTCTGGAGATAGACCAGGTGCTCTCCGAAGAGGAGATGGCCCAGGCCATGGGCTTTTAATCAAAAGAAAGTATCTTTATCAGTAGCCCCGGCCTTGGTCGGGGCTACTGCCCGCCAACGTCTTAAGCCAAGCACAAACGCAAGATAAAGCAAAATCCCCAACCAGGCGAGCCATGAACCAATCCGGGCAGGGCCTTGTTGGCGGGGCCGGGAGTCAAAGGGAATGCCTTCTTTTTGCGAAAGCCTTTTAAGGTTCAAAAGATGAATCACCGGGAGCCCCTTTTTCAGAACACGCCCCAGCACCCCGTTGCCCCCGTTTTTCTTTGAGCCTGCCGGTATAAATCCCGGCGGCAGGTGTAAAAAAACCTCATCAGTGCCCAGATTGGCCTGAGACCCGCCTATATTGATAAACAGCTTGGGATTAAATGCGGTCAGCAGTTTCACCTTGGCCTGGATCATCTGGCTGAGATCAGGCTTAACCAAAAGCTCAACCCCTTGATTTACAGCTGTTTTTTCTAATTTTACCCGCATGTTGAGGCTCAGGCCGCCGCCGGTTTCAGATCCCCCGCCCAAGGTGTAATAATCGGATTTTTTGGTGATAAAACCAGCGTTTCGCAACTCCTCTTCCCATCTTGGCCAGGGAGACTCGGCCAGATTGGCCCCCCAGGTTGACGAACCCAGGGAGACAACAAGCAATAGCTTAAGCTCACAGGCCTCGGCCGCCGCCAGGGTGTTTAAGATCAAACCGGGAAAGGAAGAAGAAGTAAAGACCGCCAGGCGGTCCCCGGGCAGAAGCCCCATCTCCTTGAAACGCCTTACAAGCCAAACAGACCAGGAAGGATTAAGAGCTGTCCTCTTGGCGCTGATATCACCCAAGGTGGTGGTTAAGGAAGACCATTCCACCCCCACAAGGCCCTGGTTCCAGGGATCCGCATCCGGTGTTGAAGCCAGGCCGCGCTCAGCTCGCCACTGGCTCATATGGATTTGGGCCGCCCTGACCTTCTGCCACAAACGGGCCTCTTCCGGGTTCAGGCCCAGGGGAGCGGCCCAAAGCCAGATTGCGGCCAAAATCAGGGTCAAGAGGATGAGTCTGAGCTTGGAACCCAATATAAAACGGGCTTGCCTTTTCAATGGATCCGACCAGGTATGGAGCTTTTTCATGCCCAAAACCCCATGACAATCTGACTGGCCAGGGCAGCGGCGATTGCCGTGGAATAAGCGCCGCCAAAGGTGGGGGCAAAGCCGAATTTCTCCAGGTCGGCGGCCATGAGCCCGGGCACCACCCAGCCCAGCCAAAGGGAAGTTGGGCCTATCCAGGCCTGGGCCGCCATGCGTAAAACCAGGGCGAAAACCATGGCCCAGGCCAGGCGCTGCCTGCCGTATGTCCCGGTGAACCTCACCAAAAGCACCAGAAACAACCAGGTGAGCAGGGATGCGGCCAGGGCCAGGCCCAGGTTAAAAGGCTCGGCCAAGTGCATGGCCAGGATTCCGGGAGTAACCATACCGCCGGTTCCCCAACCGGTCTGCCGGTAAAAAAGCATGCCCAGGAGGATGCCAAACCCCAGGCAAAGGCTCCCATAATCCGGCGCAAAGGTCATCTAGTCTCCACAGGTTTAGAAACGGTTCAATAACACAGGGGCCACTTTTACGGCTCCGGGTCCCTGCGGTTTTGCTCAGAAACCCAGGGCGCGGCCGTCCCGGCGCGGATCCGCCGCGCCATGCAGTCCGGCGGCCTTACGATCGAAACTCACTCCTTGAGCCCCGCCGAAATAAAGGTCATAGGCCCCTTTCTCTTCCAGCTCATGCCCCATTTGCCTGAGCTTTTCCTGCACATCTTTGGGCAGGCGTTTTTCAAACTTAAGGGGCCCCTGATGATACTGGCAAATGCGGGGAGCGTTTATGGCCGCCTGCAGATCCATGCCATGGTCCAGAAGATTGCTTATGATCAAGGCCACAGTGGTTATGATCCTCTTACCGCCGGGAGAGCCCAGGCAGGCCACGGATTTTCCATCCTTAAGGATCAGAGTGGGGCTCATGCTGCTCAAGGGTCTTTTACCCGGAGCAATGGAGTTGGCCTGACCCGGCTTGAAGTCAAAATCCGCCATTTCATCGTTGAGCAATATACCCGTACCAGGCACGGTAAGGCCAGAACCAAAAAAGAAATTCAAGGTCTTGGTCACAGCCACCATATTGCCCTGGCTGTCCATCACCGAATAATGGGTGGTGCTTGCGCTCTCGTATTTCCAGGGATCGCCCGGTTCTGGTTTTTCCGCGGTTTTCTTCCGGTCAATGCGTTTAAATAGCTCCCCGGCATAAGCCTTGGACAAAAGGCCGTTTAAAGGCACCTTGGCAAAATCAGCATCACCTGAGTAACGGGCCCGGTCGGCATAGACCAGCTTCATGGCCTCTGCCCACAAATGCCAGGTCAACGGGTTATCCGGACCCATTTTCTTGAGGTCTGAATTTTCCATGATATTCAACAGCTCAATTACATGGGTTCCGCCCGAACTCGGAGGAGCGGCAGACAGGATTTCATAGCCGCGATAGGTCCCCTTGACCGGCTGCCTTTGCCTTACCCGATAATCGGCCAAGTCCTCCAAGCTGATGATCCCCCCTTGTTTTTTCATAAATTCCACAATTTTTTGAGCCAAAGGCCCTTTGTAAAAAGCGTCTCTGCCCTTTTGGGAAATCAACTCCAGGGTTTTTGCCAGATCCGGATTTTTTATGGTGTCCCCCGGCATTTTAGGCAATTCCTCATCCAGGTATATGGAGGCCGTGGAAGGACAGGAGAGCAACGTGTCATAATATTTGGTCATCAACCCGGCCATTACAGGGGTTACCTTCACCCCCTGTTTGGCCCTTTTAATGGCCGGGGCCATAACCTCCTGCCTGGACATGACGCCGTACTGCCCAAGGGCGGTGAGCAGGCCCGCCACCTCTCCGGGCACAGCCACGCTCAAGGCCCCAAGTTTGTTTGCGTTATTCAAAGGAAGATCATTGCCGCCCAATTCGTACATATCCGCCTTGGCTTTTTGCGGAGCCTTTTCCCTGAAATCCAGAAAAACGGTTTTATTGGTTTTGGCCAGATGGATCATCATAAAACCGCCCCCGCCCAGTCCCGATGCATTGGGCTCCAGAACTCCCAGGGCAAAACCCACCGCCACAGCGGCGTCCACTGCATTGCCGCCTTTTTTCAGTATCTCCACCCCAATCTCAGAGGCCTGGGGCGTGGCTGCGGCCACCATTCCCTTTTCGCCGAGGGCATCCCTTTTCAGATCAACCTCGGCCTCGCAGGGAGATGGGTTCAAAAGGGGGAGGCAGGTTGCCATGCAGATCGCGCAAACAGAAAAGGCAATTTTAAAAAGGGACATAGACGCTGCTCCTTGGCTCTTGTGTACAGGCTCGGGCAAAGGCTTTTTGAGATTAATCAAAGGAATTTTCAGTCAACAAAAAGGCCAAAGGCCGGCCGGCCAGATTTCCACAACCAAAATAATTATTCCCTGGACTGAAAAGCGCACTGAAATCCGCGTTTGACTTAAGGCGGCGATATACCGAACCAGGGGGCAGAGGCCAGGGGCGATCACCGATCACAATCACCTTTTGCCACGGTTTTTTTATGAAAGGGTTGAATTCCCTTAAGCGTAAAGGCCTGTCCCTGCGGTGATTGAATAACAGGGATGTTTCCTCAAACCTCCAGCCAAGGGAGTCAAAGGCAGTCCGGGTGCTTTTAAGGTCGTTTACGGCAAAACCCAGGCCCAGGCTGCTCCCTTGACCCATGTCTTTGATCTGAAAGTCCGCCAGGTCCGGTTTGAGGGCCTTCATGGACTTTTCAGAACGACTCCGATCCAGGCCCAGCTTCTGACAGACAGCCAAGGCCAGGGCCAGGTTAAGGTCCCTGTGATCACCGGCAACCCGCTCCAAAGGCTCGGGAGCAACAGTAAAATCAACCTTTTTTTTATTTAAGGCCGCGGCAACCCCCGGCTGGGAGGCCGCCTCGGAAGACAACACCACCCGGCTTTTTTCAGGTATCCCGGCCAGGAGCGCCTTGGCCGCCTGTTCGCGACCCGGGCCCCACACCTCCTGGTGGTCCGCCCGGGTGTTGGTAAGCACAATCAGATCCGGCTTGAGCCAGTCGGCAGCCAGGTGCTGCAGAAACGGATCCACTGCGTTGTTTTCCAAAACCACGGCCTGAGCCGAGGCAGGCAGCTCCTTCAGCCACCATCTGGTCTCTTCCACATGCCCGCCGTTCAAGCGCAGCAAGACCCTTGCGTTCTGCCCATACAGGTGTCTCGGCAAGACACCGGTTATGCGGGCATGGGAGTCAAGACCACAGGCCTGAAAGGCCGTAAAGATGAGGCGCACCAGGCTGCTTTTCCCCCGGCTGCCGGTAACCAGGACCCGCACAGCGGCGCTCAAATGTCCGGCCGGGGTGCGCACCATGGATCAACCCTCTACCCCAGCTAAAAAGGCCCCTGTTTTCCGGTCAAGCATTTCCTGAAAATCAGGCAGGCCCTGAACAATCACGCCTTTATCCGGTTTTACAAATTCCAGCATCTCCATAAAGGTCTTTACCGCAAAAACATGTCTGGCCACCCTCAAATCAATAGTCTGGCTGCCTTTATAGGGGATGTACAAGTGTCCCAGGGCGGCGGCCTTTTTATAGGCCTTGTCCTCCCCGGTCAGGACCAAGCGTTCGTCGGTCTTGCCCCGGAAGCGGCCCTGGCTGGGGTTGGCGGTCTCCATGAGGATGGCCAGCGTTTCAGTGGAGTCGCCCCACTCCCTGTGGCTCAACCCCCTGAGCCGTGCGGGCGAAGGCTCAAGCCGCATCGGCACCCCACTGGCCTCCAGCTCCATCATGACCATGGCAGCCAGCTCCATGGCCCTTTCATGGGCCACAATGGCGTTTACCACAGGGTATTCGGGCGAAGCCTCGTGTAGATCAAAGGCCAGGTCCACCTTTTCTTTCTTTATGAGCTGAATAATGGCATAGGCCAGTTTTTCGGTTATATGGCCGTCCGGCCTGCCGGGATAGCAGCGGTTCAAGTTGCTGCGTTCGCTGCCTGCCAGTTTCTGACCCGAGGCGGGATGAACATAGATATCCGGATTGGGCCATTCATGGATGGGGTTGCTGCCCCTGGAGCCATAGCGGAAAACCCGGCCCTTGCCTTTTTTCTGGGCAATGGTGAAGGTCTTGGGGTGACCTTCCTGGGCCGTGGTGTGTTCCCTGCCCATGGGGTTGTTAAAGGGGATCACAATCAGACGCCCCTTTTCCACCCGGGCGTTTTCCAGAACCACCACACCGGCCACCATGGCGGCGGGCTCATTGGCATGGGTGCCGCCCAAAAGCAGAACCGTTCCGCCCTTTTCCTTTCCCTCTTGCACATAGACAGGGGTGTCGGCCGGGGTGTCCTTAATGCCTTCGAAATAATCTGAAAGCATCTTTTGCTTAAAACCCGCCTGAGGTTTCACCATATCCACCCCGGCGGGCGGATTCAGCATGGAACGGTAACTTCTACCACTCAGGTAAACCACCAGCAGGGCTGCAAAAAGCACGATAATGGCGGTAAGGACCGTACCTTTTCCTTGGCTTATATCTTGGTTTGATTTCATTTGATTAAAAGCATCCTTAAGATCAAGGGAATGCTCACCAACCCGGCCACAACCTGGCCCCAGAAGGTCTTTTCCCTGAACAGGCACCTAAGGACCAAAAACAGGACCAGGGCCACTATCAGTCTGTATATCCACTGCATGTACACAAAAAGTCTCCCCAGGGGTCTTTTCCCAATAAAAACAAACCTGCGAAACAGGATCAATAGGTCATTACACCGGCCACATAGTTAGCCAGAAGAATCACTGAAATTCCCCAGGCAGCGGTGACCAGGCCGGGCACAATGCAGACCTTCAGGACCTTCATGTATTTTTCTTCCTTGACCACCTGGGCCGCGAAAAGCCCGGCCAGTGCGGTGGGAGGCATGAGGTCTCCCAACCCGGCGATAAGGCTCAGCGCACTGCCGACCACGATCTCGTTCTTACCCAGAAGGGCCAGCAGAAAAGGCACGCCCAGAACCGTTGCCGAACCATAGGCGCTCACCGCGCCGAAAATCGGCATGGAGGTGGCGATCCCCACATAAAGCAGCCAGGCGGGCAGGGCCAGGGCCGAGACCACGAAAAATCCCCGCATGCCGTTTAAGGTCATTATCTGGATAAACATGCCCACCCCCACCAGGATGGCCATAACCGGCAGGGCGTCTCTCACCGCCTCGGTGGCCGCTTCCAGGGGATTCCACTTCACCCCGGTCAGCAACCCGCTTAAAGCGGCGAGTAAAAAGGAAAGGGGCATGCCCAGATCGGGCCAGTACTCGGGGAAAAGGCTTTCTCCGCCCAGCAGCACGAGCAGCAGGAAAAAAGGCAAAAACAAACGGGGAGTCAGGGGGGTGGCCTCCATGCGATCAAGCTCGCCGGCCAGTGCACCCATGCTGTCTTCGTCGGCCTTGTTCTTGCGTAAATAGGGCAGAATCAAAAGCAGCCCGGTAAAAACCGCCAAAGGCACCGTGCAGATCAAAAGTGGAATGGTGAAGCCCACATAGGGCATATCTATGCCCCCGCCGATGATCATGGCCGGTATGTTGATCGGCGGCGCGGCCATGCCGTAGATGGCGGCCATGGCAATAGCCGCCGCGGTATGCACCTTCGGCACGCCCAGGCGCATCAAAATCGGGGCCACCAAAGCGCCCGCGGTGAGCACCGCGGCCGTGGAGGAGCCGGTGATCATGCCGGGGAACATGATTATGGCCATTATGCTCATGGTGAGCAAAAACGGCCGTTTGAAAAACCGCCTGATCACCCAGGCGGCGACCGCCTCCAAAAGGCCTATATGCTGCACGGTCTTCATGAAAATCATGGCCGTGGCTATGATCAGTATGGTGTCCAGATAGCCAAAGGTCCCCTCCACCAGATGGCGCAGGGGGATGCCTTGGCCGGAGACAAGGCCGCCTGTCATGGCGGCGATCACCATGGCTACAGAGATGGGAAGCTTAAGAGTAAAAGACCCCACCGCAAACACCCCCACCATGACAAGGGCGTAGAATCCTTCGGGCCAAAACCAGTCCATCTATTTCTCCCGGGGCGTGGACACCCGGCCGCCTTTGGCAACAGGCAGCCGGGTAAAAACTGTAGATGCTATAAAAAACCGATCAGTTCAAAAATGCGCCCACGCCTTTTGCCATCAAATCACCATAGCTGGGCAAACCTTTTATAATCAGCCCTTTGTCTTTTAAAAGCTCGTAATTTTCCGCCAGTTTTAAAAAGAGCCTGACATGCAGGCCCACCCGGTGGGCAAAGGGATATTTGGGGTTATTTATCACTTCGGCGTCTGAGGCATCCCAGTCCTGGCCTGGATTGGGGCTTTCACTCAAAAAGGACACGCAGTCAGTGGCGTCGCCGATCTCCAGATGGCTGAGGCCCCTGAAGCCCTTGCGGGATTCCTCCAGCTTCATGGTTATGCCCGCATCCTCTTCCAGGTCCAGAATGGCGCTGGCCGCTATCTCCAGACCCGAGGGATGGGAGACCAGGGTGTAGGCCAGGCGGCCGCTTTTCTTTCTGTTCGGGGCCTGTTTGCCGCTGGGGGTGCTGGCCTCATGGCAATCCAGGCAAAAATCCGCCTTTTCGGCCTTTACAAGCTGAATAATGCCATAGGCCAACTGCTCGGTGGGGGTTCCGTCCTTGAGCCCCGGATAGCAGCGATTCAAATTGCGGGCTTCGTTGCCTTTTTTATTAACATACCCTGAGGGGTGCACATACTGCTCAGGATCAGGGACCTTTTGATCCTTGGGATCGGTTCGCCGGTTTCCATAGCAGATGTAGCGGGGGCCGCTTCTGCTTTTGATACCGTGCCAGCGAGGAATATTGTTTATGGTGTCTCTTGTGGAAAGGCCGCTCCGGTTGGCATAGGGAATGACAATAAGTCTTCCCTTTTCCACCCGGGCATTTTCCAGCACGCAAAGGGCTGCGGTGTGGGCCGCCACTTCACTGCAATGGGTGCCGCCGATCAAAAGGGCGGTTGCTCCTGGTTTTCCGCTCTCAAAAAAGAAAACCGGGGTGTCTAGGTTGGTGCCTTTCAGGCTTGGCATATAGTGGGACAGCCAGAGTTTTTTGGTAACCCCCTGGCTGGGTCTTATATCGGGATAAACAAAGGCCGCGTTGGCCCCGGTCACCGGGCCCAGTCCCACCAGGGCTAAAGATGCGCCCAAGGTAAGGGAACCTTTTAAAAAATTTCTGCGGCTGACCGATGAATCTCCTGCTGAATCAGGGCAGGAGCCCTGCTCTGCGGCGGCCCTTGTAACAGGTTTATTTTTCATGACTGGCTCCGTCAGTTAAAACCGGATCAACTACCGAGATCTGCTTTTAAGCTGTCATAATAATTTTTGGGCCGGGGCCGCCAACGCAGCCCCGGCTCTTTTAATTGATCAGTTCAGTTCAGGCGCGGCTGCCGCACCCAAACGACGAAGGGTGCCCACACCCAGGAGCTCGCCGCCGGGATACACGGCAATGGTGTTGGGGCCGCCAAAGTAAAGATGGGGATACTCATAGGTCTTGACCTTGTGACCAAAGACCTTTTCCAAGAACTTCATGGTCTTGGCAGGATAGTTGTCCTCCATGCGCAGGTCCTTGTAGGAATCGTAGCCCGTGAATTTGGGGGCTTCCACCGCGTTTCTGAGATCCATATTGAAATCGATTAAGTTGACCAGGATCTCGATAACCGTGGAACCGATCCTGCCGCCGCCCGGAGAACCGATGATCCAGCGGATCTTGCCGTCTTTTTCCACAAAGCAGGGTACGATGGTGGTGCGGGGGCGACGGCCGCCGACCAGGTTTTCAGGGCTGCCGGGTTTCGGCTTGCTGGTGAAGTTGTAAAGTTCGTTGTTAAGGAAGTAGCCGTCCACCCAATTGCCGGTGCCAAAGAAGTAGGAGATGGTCTGGGTCCAGGCCACGGCGTTGCCGTCTTTATCCATCACCGAGAAATGGGTGGTGGAGGAATGCTCAACCGGGGACTGTCCCTTGAGGGAGGCCACCTTTTTCAGCTTGGCTTCGGCGGCTTTGAGCATGACATCCTGGTAAGACTCGCCATTATTGTACTTGGCAGGATCACCCACCCGGGCGGTCCGCCAGGTGGCCGGGTCAGAGGCCTTGGCCAGGTCAATGCGCATCATGCGCTGACGGGCATATTCCTTGCTCATGTAACCGGCTTCGGGGATATCGGGGGTGGTGTTGGGATCGCCCAGGAATTTGCGCTGGTCCAGGGCGGTCAGGATCATGGCTTCCTGCATGAGGTGAATCGCCAAAGGATCGTCCCAGCTCATGGCGCCCATATTGAAGTGTTCCAGTATATTCAAGGTGGCCGCCACCCTGGGGCCGCCGACCGGAGAACCGGGCAGATACAGGTCATAACCCCGGTAGGTGCTCTTAACCGGCTTCCTTACCAGGGCCTTATAGGCCTCAAGGTCGGACTTTCTGGCCCAACCACCGTTTTTCTGCATAAAGGAGTCGAGATTGTCGGCCAACTTGCCCTTGTAAAACTCATCCACGCCCTTTTCGGCGATCAGCTTCAAGGTCTTGGCCAGAGCGGGGTTCTTAAAATAATCCCCTTCGGCCCAGGGCATGCTGTCATTAAGAAAATCAGGGGCGTTTTTGGTGACCTTCTCAAAGGTCATCTTGCTGACCTTGGCAAAGGTCTTGTTGACCTTGAAACCCTCTTCAGCCAATTTCACGGCCGGAGCGATCAGATCGGCCAAAGGCAGGCTCGCACCAATCTCATGGGCCTTGGCCACACCGGCCAGAACGCCGGGGATGCAGAAGGCCTTGGGGGTGTACCTGGCCTGCTTCAAGGTGAGTCCGGACTTTTTCAGGGCCTCGTAACTGGCCCCCATCGGCGCCGCGCTTCTGAAATCAATCGCCACCTTGCGACCGTCCTTGAGGGCGATAACCATGTAGCCTTCGCCGCCGATGCCGGAGGCATAGGGCTCCACCACGCCCAGAGCGAAACTCACCGCAATGGCTGCGTCAACCGCGTTGCCGCCCTTTTCCAGAATCTCGGCGCCAACCTTGGCTGCCAGGGGATTGGCCGCAACCACCATGCCGCTTTTTGATTTGAGCATCTGACCCTGTTTTACGGCCAGGGCGCCTGTGGCAGTAACCAAAAGGAACAAAAGAACAACAGAAATACAACTTAACTTTTTCATCAACCCACCTCTCCTTTGTTACTTGTGGGGTCATTGCTCACAAAAGATGATTTCACCTCCTGCCGGAGCTCAAAGCCCCCCACAATGGACATGACCGGAGAACGCAGAAATCCCGCAAAAGGAGCCCGGCAGTCTCCGGCATGGGATTACTTGATCACGCCCCAATCGGTCAGAACCTTTTTCAGGGGAACGGAGGTTTTGCGGATATTCTCGGCGGATAGGATCTCTATATCCTTGCTCGCCAGGTTCTTGTCGAAGATGCCGTCATGGTTGCTGCCCTTGACCACAATCACCTTGTCCGCACTCGGCACGGCGCAGGTGATAAAGCTGTCTGACAGCTTGCCCCTGCGGCTCTTGCCGCCCACATGCATCACCAGGACCTTGATCCCCTTTTCCTTGGCCGCCTTGAGCAGGTCTTCCAGCCTGCTCTTTTCCTGGTCCTTGTCAATGCCTGCCGCGCCCAGGCCCTTGGAGCTGCCGCCGACCACGGCGATAAGAACCTTTTCGCCGCTTAAATCAGAGGCTTTCAGCATCTTGTTAAGATCGGCGCTTACCTTCATTTTCTTCAAGATCACCTTGACCATCATGGCGTCCGGGCTCTGGCCCGCCGGAGTAAGGGCAATATCAGCGGCAAAGGAACTTTGCGCGCCGAGCAAAAACAATCCAGCCACAACCAGTGCCGCCATCCATTTTACCCTCATGGTTTTCCCTTTCGTCTTTTTTGGCTTTCCCAAAGGGAAGCCCTTTTTGTTTAAATTTCCCCTAATAGGGTTTTACCAATATAAACTGCCAAAATAATTTATTTTTCATCAAAACCGTCACCCTTGAACGAGCTAAAGGAATGCCCCAGGGTGTCGGCCAGAAGCTGATTTTTTCTTAATTGCTCTAGTGAACCCTCCTGGTTCTGCAGAGCAACCCCCACACTGAGCATATTGGCCAGCATAAAGGGGGCCACCATGGAGTTGGTGAAGGCCAGGCTGTCGCTGACCGCCAAAAGCACCAGATCGGCGAACCGCTGGGTCTCTCCCACCCGCGAATCGCTAATAAGCATGGTTTTCCCTCCCAATTCCTCTTTCATATGACGGAACACCTTGGGCATGTCCTTGGAATAAGAAGGAAAGGAAAAAGCAATCAAAAGGTCTTCGCCTGTGGCCATGGCCATTTTTTCCACCAGCACATGCCCAGTGGCGTTTATCTCTATCACATCTTTTTTAATACGCCTCAACCTGCCTGAGAGAAACCTGACAACACCGGTGGAAAGTCCAAGCCCGGCTATTATCAGCTTTCCGGCCCGGCACATCATGGTCACAGCCTGCTCGATATCCTGAGTGCTGTTCAGATAAAAAGTCTGGCTGAGATTCTGCTGATCAAGCTCGTAAATTTCGTTTAAATATCCGGCCTGGCCTATATTCCGGATTGTGGAGTCCAATTGATCGCTGGTGGAAAGGCTTTTACGCACCAGCTTTTGCATAGCTTTTTTCAGCTCGGAATACCCGGAATAACCCAGGGTGCCAGCTAGACGAATGACCGTTGTCTCACTCACCCCGCTGGCTTTACCCAGCTCTGAGCAGGTCATGAAAGCCGCTACCTGCAAATTGGCTGATAAATACTCAGCTACCAGCTTTTCACCCGGGGTAAGTCTTGAGTATGAGGCTTGCAGTGAGCCGAAGAATTTTTTATCCAACAGCGTCATGCAGTTTTTCCTTCATATTTTCAATTAATAAAGTATATCATTCATACTTTCAACTTAAAGGTCAAGCTAAATTTTATTCCTTTTAATTATTTATAAAATTATAATATTTTCAACATGTTATACAAAATTATAACCTACTGAATACACAGATTTTAGCCCATTAATGAATCTTGTTCACAATGTTTAAACATTAAACTAAGGATATTCTTAGTTTTCGTATACTATTTTCCACATTTTTTATAGAAATTAATAAAGACAAAACCCTACATGATATGTCTTTTTATATATTTTTCTTTTCAGCGGGCGAAATTTTTTCAGCAATGAAGTAAGCCATAAAAATATTTATGACTAATGTATTTAATGCCTAATTTTTCAGGTTAAACTTAATCTTAAACAGTAATTTCCAAGACTTCTTTAATGCAAATTAATCTAAAGGGGCCTTTTGCCTGATAATTGTCTCCCTAAATGCCTCCGAATTAAAAGCGGCAATGAATTTTTCACCGCCCAAAACAGCGCGTTACATACTCGCCTTCAAAGCCTCTTTAAGGTCTTTTTTTGACTGTTTGACCAAAACCGAACCCTTCCCCCGGTATAAACGCGCCTGGTTGAAGTATGTAAAGCCTCTTGCATTGACCTTTTATTTGTCTATCATGAAATATAATCTTTAAAATCATAGGCATGGCCACACCCCTTCTCTGGACAGGCTCACAAGTGTCATGCCTTATATCTGTTATATCAGATAGTTAAGCCATCAATGCGGTATACTGAGCTTATTTAACTTAACCAATGCAAAGGTTTATCCCCTTGTGGTAAACCGGTGTACTGAATCGGGGAGAGATCACTTTCCCTAAAATGTTACGGTTAAAAAGCGGTAGGGAGCGTTTGAATGAATAAAAAAGCCATAAAGGCGCTTACCATATTGGGTGGGGCCTTGTGCCTTATCCTGTTGATACTGTACACAGGCGGTTTTTTCACCACCGGTAAAATCGCACCGGGCAAAACCGCAGCAGAACTCCCTCACCCTAAGTCGGTCTATCAGGATTTAAAGGCTGAAATTCAATCCTGGCCTGATATTTACGAAGCAGTCGGTACGGTCAGGCCCACCACCGAGGCCCAGGTGGAGGCACAGGTCAGGGGCAGAATTCTTAAAGTGCAGGTAAGGACCGGAGACAGGGTTAAGGAAGGCCAGTTGCTGGCTTCTTTGGCCGACCAGGAATACCGGGCCAGGGTGGGCCAGGCCCGGCACCAGTTGGATTCCGCCCGGGCGGCCCAAAGTCTGTCCGCCACTGAATACGGCAGGCTGCAAAGGTTGGCCAAGGTGGGAGCCGCGCCCAAAAGTGAGCTGGACCGGGCCAAGGAGGCGGACCAAAGGGCCAGGGCAGCCACCTTGCGGGCTGAAGAAAGCCTGGAAGAGGCTAAAATCGCCCTGGGTTACACCATGATTAAGGCCCCGGACGCAGGGCAAATCGTCAAAAGGCTGGTAGACCCCGGAGACCTGGCCCTGCCCGGAAGGCCCCTTTTTATCCTGCAGACAGGCGCGGCCATGCAGCTCGAGGCGCTGGTGCGTGAAGGCCTGATCAACATGGTGAAGCTTGGTCAGGAGCTTTTGGTTTCCATACCGGCCATGCAAAAAACCATGCCCGGCAAGATCGTTGAAATCGCACCGGCCGCAGACCCGCAGACCAGGGCCTTTTTGGTCAAGGTGCATATTCCCGGAGACCAGGGAGTCTATTCCGGCATGTTCGGCAGGCTGCTTATTCCGGTGGGAAAAAGCCGGGTTATAGTAGTTCCCGGGAGCGCCGTCTTCAGGGTCGGCCAGCTGGAGATGGTCCTGGTCAAGACCAAGGAGGGATATGAGCGCACTCATGTAACCACCGGCAGGCAGCGCAAAGGCATGGTCGAAATACTCTCCGGACTGAGCGGCAAAGAAACCCTTGGCCAGGGGCCGGACCATGAGTAATCGAATAGAGAACCCCCAAGACATGCCCCGCCTGGGGCCTGTAGCCAGAATAGTTCAACCTTTTCTGAACTCACAGGTTGCGATCATCCTGATACTCCTGGCCGTATCTCTTGGTGCGGCGGCTCTTTGGCTCACCCCCAGGGAGGAAGAGCCACAGATAGTAGTTCCCCTGGCCGATGTTTTTGTGCAGGCTCCGGGGGCCAGCGCCCGGGAAGTGGAAAAACTGGTTGCCACCCCCTTGGAGCGGCTTTTATGGCAGATAGACGGAGTGGAACATGTCTATTCCCAGAGCCGCCCGGGGGGCGCCGTGGTTACGGTGCGGTTTTTTGTGGGCCAGGACCGGGAAGAATCCCTGGTCAAGCTGCACAATAAAATAATGATGAACCAGGACCAGGCCCCGCCCCTGGTGAGGTCCTGGGTGGTTAAGCCGGTGGAAATAGACGATGTGCCGATCGTCACCCTCACCCTTCACTCCACTGAGTACAACGATCATCAGTTAAGGCGCATGGGCGAAGAGGCAATGGCCCGCCTGGCCCGGGTCATGGACACCAGCCGCATCACCTTGGTCGGCGGCAGGCCCAGGGAAGTTCGGGTGGAGCTTATCCCTCGGCTCTTAAGCGGCTTTCAGGTCACCGCCCGCGAGGTTCACCAGGCCCTGGCCGGGGCCGACGCCTCCTTAAAGGCAGGCCGCTTGAGCCAGGGCAACCGCTCCTTTCAAGTGACCAGCGACTCGTTTTTAAGCCACCCGGAAGAAGTGGGGGACCTGGTGGTGGGAGTGCATCAGAACAGGCCGGTCTATTTAAGGGATGTGGCCCGCATCATAGACGGACCTGAAGAGCCTGCAAGCTACACCAGAATCGGCTTTAGCCAGCGTTATCTCAAAGAAAAAGGACAAGACCCCAACCAGGGCTCCCACCCGGCAGTCACCTTGGCCGTGGCTAAGAAACCCGGCACCAACGCAGTGATGGTGGCCGAAGACGTTCTAAAAAAAATGCATGATCTGCAAAAAGAAATTCTGCCCCAAGGGGTGGAGGTCCGGGTAACCCGAAACTACGGAGAAACGGCCCAGGTCAAATCCAATGAACTTTTAAATTCCCTTTTCTTTGCCGTGATCACCGTGGTGGCTCTTTTGGCCTTCACCCTGGGCTGGCGCGAGGCCCTGGTGGTGGCCCTGGCGGTTCCCTTGAGCTTTGCCCTGGCCCTTTTTGTCAACTACCTGTTCGGCTACACCATAAACCGGGTGACCATGTTCGCCCTGATCCTTTCCCTGGGCCTGGTGGTCGACGACCCCATAACCAATGTGGACAATATCCAGCGTCACATCATCATGGGGCGCAGAAGGCCCCGCTGGGCCACCCTGGAGGCGGTGCAGGAGGTGCTGCCGCCGGTGATCATGTCCACCCTGGCCATTATCATCAGCTTTTTGCCGATGTTCTTTATAACCGGTATGATGGGGCCCTATATGGCCCCCATGGCCGCCAATGTGCCGCTCACCGTAACCTTTTCCACCCTTTGGGCCCTGACCGTGGTTCCCTGGCTCAGCTATCATCTGCTGAAGAAAAAAGCCCCCGCCACCCCGGCAGGCCTGGATTCCAGCCTCACCAAGGCGGATCTTGCCTCCGGATTCATTTCCAGGACATACAAGGCGGTGGTGGAGCCCTTTTTGGATTCCAGGGCAAAACGTTGGCTTCTCCTGACTATAATCCTGGTGCTTCTGGCTGCTTCGTGCTCACTGGCCGTTTTACGCAAAGTGCCGCTCAAGATGCTGCCCTTTGACAATAAAAACGAATTCCAGCTGGTGCTGGATCTTCCCGAAGGCCAGACCCTGGAGGAAACTGACCGGGTGGTGCGCCATTTTGAACGCTACCTGGCCCGGGTGGCCGAGGTGACTGATTTCACCAGTTATGTGGGCATCTCCTCACCCATGGATTTCAACGGCATGGTGAGGCACTATTACCTGCGCCAGGGAGGGAATGTGGCTGATATCAGAATCAATCTGGCAGCCAAGGAAAAAAGGAAGCAGCAAAGCCACGCCATTGTACTGAGACTGAGAAGGGACCTGGCCCGTATAGCCGAGCAATACGGGGTGAACCTCAAACTGGTGGAGACCCCGCCGGGGCCGCCGGTAATGTCCACCCTGGTGGCGGAGTTGGAAGGCAGTCCCGACACCCCCTATAACAAGCTGATCAAGGCAGCCGGGCATCTTAAAAAAGCCATGGCCGAAGAACCCAACGTAGTGGATATAGATGATTCCGCGGAAACCCCGCGTACCAGAATAGATTTTAAGATAGATAAAGAAAAAGCGGGCCTGCACGGGGTTACCACCAGCCGGATCGTTGAGGCCCTGAGGCTTGCCTTAAGCGGCACGCCTGCGGCCACCATTCATCTGCCCCATGAACGCCAGACCCTTTCAGTCTGTCTCACCCTGCCCAGGGCCCACCGCTCCAACCTGGTCAGCCTGGGCGAGATGCCGGTGCGCTCAAAAAGCGGTCACGTCTTGCCCTTGGCCGAGCTGGGAAATTTTGTCAGGTCTCCCTCTGAGCAGCCCATTTACCACAAGGACCTCAAACCGGTGGTCTTTGTCTATGGTGAAGTTGCCGGGCGCTCTCCCGCCACCGCCATTTTGGATATCCAGTCCCGCCTGGAAAAAGATCCCCTTCCCCAAGGGATGCGGGCGAATTGGCAGGGAGAAGGCGAGTGGCACATAACCTTAAGGGTTTTCAGGGACTTAGGCCTGGCCTTTGGGGCCGCCCTTATGGGGATTTATATTCTTTTGGTGCTGCAGACCGGATCTTTTTTCATTCCGCTTCTGCTGATGGTTGCCATTCCGCTGACCATGCTGGGGATTATGCCGGGTTTCTGGCTCTTGAACCTGGTGGCGGCCCATCCGGTGGATATATTCCCCAACCCCATTTTTTTCACCGCCACTTCCATGATCGGGATGATCGCCCTGGGCGGAATTGTAATCAGAAACTCGCTGGTGCTTATTGAATTTGTGCAAAACGCCATGGCCGAACACGGATTCAGCTTGAAACAGGCCATCTTGCGTTGTGGGGCGGTGCGCTTCAGGCCCATTGTGCTCACCGCCCTTACCACTGCCCTGGGAGCCTGGCCCATAACCCTGGACCCCATCTTTTCCGGTCTGGCCTGGGCCCTGATTTTTGGGCTGTTTGCCTCAACGGCCTTCACCCTCTTGGTGGTGCCGGTGGCCTATTATGCGGTCTATCACAGAAAAGAAACCATCTCCACAAACGGAAAAACAGGGGATAACCCCGTGGGATAATAGTCCAAACCAGCCATTTGAGGCTTTAATACTCATTTGGGGCGTCCTAAATCGCCTCGAATGGATATTTCTGGGGTGCCAAATCCCCCTTAAGCAGTATAATTGGGATCACTCATGGGGCGGGACACCGCCCCAAGTTTATTGGCAAAGCCCTCCCGGGCCTTGCCAAATGATTTGAATTGCCAGGTGCGGGAAGTTCCGGCGGTTCGGCGCCCCCTTTGTTGGGTTTTCCCAAATAACAAAAAGGTTTTGGGGCCCACGGCCCGCACAAAAGGCTGTTTGCTTTGCAGCCCGGGGGCGGATTCCCGCCCTTTTTTTGTTTATTTTGAGCTTGCGGGCAAAAAGCCCCCAAGGAGGATACCAATGCCGGTGCGGGAAAAATTACGCAACCTGGCCATTATCGCCCACGTTGACCATGGCAAAACCACCCTGGTGGACGCCATGCTCTGGCAGAGCGGAGTCTTCCGCCAGAACGAGCAGGTGGCCGAAAGGGTCATGGACAGCATGGACCTGGAACGTGAAAAAGGCATCACCATCATGGCCAAAAACACGGCCGTTATTTATGGTGATTACAAGATCAATATAGTGGACACACCTGGTCACGCCGACTTTGGCGGAGAGGTGGAGCGCACCCTGAACATGGTGGACGGGGTTTTGCTTTTGGTGGACGCCTCTGAAGGCCCTCTGCCCCAGACCCGCTTTGTGCTCGGAAAATCCCTGGCCGCGGGCCTGCCGGTCCTGGTGGTGGTCAATAAAATCGACCGTCCCGACCGCCGCATCGCCCAGGTGCTGGATGAGATCTACGACCTTTTCATAGACCTTGACGCCACAGAAGAACAGCTCGAGTTCCCGATCCTTTACACCAATGCCAAGGACGGAGTGGCGCTTTTCGACCCGGATGATGACGGCTCGGACCTGAAGCCACTTTTCAAGACCATCATAGACCATGTGCCTCCGCCGAGTTTTGATCCCCAAACCCCGGTGCAGTTTTTGGTCACCAGCCTGGACTATTCCGATTACATGGGGCGCATCGCCGTGGGCAAACTGGCCAATGGCGAACTAAAACCGGGCGTAAAACTGGCTTTGACCAAACAGGGGGAATTCCACCAGGAAATAGCCCTGACCCAGGTCTACACCTATCAGGGCCTTAAGCGTATTGAAGCGGAATCCATAGAAGCCGGCGATATCGCCGCGGTGGCCGGTGTGGAAGAAGCCTTTATCGGCGACACCATAACCGACCTGGAAGACATGAGGCCCCTTCCCTCCATCAGCGTGGAAGAGCCGACCATGTCCATGGAGATCGGTGTCAACACCTCTCCCATGGCAGGCAAAGAGGGAAAACTCCTCACCTCCCGCCAGATCAAGTCCCGTTTGGAAAAAGAGACCCTTTACAATGTCTCCATCAGGGTGGAGCCCGGTCAGACCACGGATTCATTCAAGGTAAGCGCCAGAGGTGAACTCCAGTTGGCCGTATTGGTGGAAACCATGCGTAGGGAGGGTTTTGAACTTTCCCTGGCCAGGCCGCGCATCATAACCAAAAATGTGGACGGGGTTCGCATGGAGCCCTTGGAGCTGGCGGTTATAGACATCCCCGAGGAATACGTGGGGGTGGTCACGGAAAAGCTCTCCGCCAGAAAAGGCAAGCTGGTCAAGATGGTCAACCACGGCTCCGGCAGGGTGAGGCTTGAGTTTGAGGTGCCGACCAGGGGGTTGATCGGCTACCGCTCCCAGTTCCTCACCGACACCAGGGGAACCGGCATACTCACCGCTCTGGTCATTGGTCACGCCCCCTATGCCGGAGACATTCCCAGCCGCCCCAACGGGGCCCTGGTCTCCGACCGTATGGGTCAGGCCGTGACGTTTGCCATCCACCACCTTCAGCCCAGAGGCGTGATATTTGTGAAGCCCAATCAGCCTTCCTATCCCGGCCTGATTGTTGGTGAAAACTCCCGCGTTCAGGATATCTGGGTGAATATCACCAAGGAAAAGAAGCTCACCAACCTGCGCGCATCAGGTGCGGACGAGGCCCTGCGCCTGGTTCCGCCGCGCCAGTTCACCCTGGAACAGGCCATGGAATACATCAACGATGATGAGTTGGTCGAGGTTACTCCCAAATCCATCCGCCTGCGCAAAAAGTCTGTCAAGAAACTGGGCGGAGCACGCAAAAACGTTTAACAGCCTTTCAGATAAGCTGATATAAAAAGCCGGCCCGGGAATAATCCCGGGCCGGCTTTTTTAAAGTATCCGTCAAAAATCAGTTTGAGGACTGATCTCGCAAAATTTTAAGCACAAAAACCGCCAGTTCCTTGTATTCCTTGATCGCGGCCTCGGCCGAATTGAGCTGATTAATGGTCTTGCCCGCGCCCATGGCATCGACCACAGCCACCCGTTCAGCCACGGAAGGAGCCACCTTTTCCCCCATCAGGGCCAACTTTTTGGGGAATTCCCGGGCCAGTTTAGTCCCGGGTCTAATCTTGGAAGGAACCAAAAGCGCTCCGGGCAGACCGTTTTCCCGCCTTGTTCTGACCTCGGCCAGCATACCCAGGGTTTCCTTTGCCCCCCAATAGTCAAAAATGGAGGTGGGAACCGGTATCAAAAGTAAATCAGCCAAAAGAGAAGATAATAAAGTCGCCTGGGCCAACTTGGGAGGCGTATCGATAATAAGCACCTCAACATCCTTGGCCAGGGCCTTCAGCTTGTCCCGGAAGCGGGCCGTTCCCAGGCGCGCGTCCAGAAAATGCACGGGAAAAGCCAGATCTCCTTTGCGGCTCAGCCCCCAGTTAAAGGCGCTTCTTTGGGGATCGGCATCCACAAGGGCAACCCTGCGCCGCGGTCCAGCCAAAATACCGGCCAGATTAAGCGCCAAGGTGGTTTTACCCGCTCCCCCTTTTTGATTGACCACGGCCAGAACAGCACCCATGGTTTTAATGCACCTTGCTCTAAATTTTTGCTCTCAAAAGGTTTACTCACCGGCAGGTCTTTGAAACCGGTCTGCCGGACTCGGCCAAATGCCTGTATCTTAAGGATCATGGCCTTGCCCAAGCCCTCGCCTAAGCCACAAAAACCGTCTTCATCTTCCCTTAAGGGCTTTTCAGCCGGTCCCTAATATAATGCCACTTGCAGCCCGGCTCTGCTACGGGGAAAAAATAAGAATCAGGCCGGTCAGGCAAATTATCTTAGGCTTTTAAGGTTTTATAGCGTTTAAGCTCCCTGACTTGCTTCATTGAAAGGCAGGGCTTCCGGCCCGGTTTTCTTTTCCACAGATGTCCTGGGCTGATCGGTTTTATCGTCAATCACCTTGATATCACCATCCACCACACCGCCCCGCTCAATCACAAGTTCCCGGCAGGTAAGTGTGCCCTGAATCCAGCCTTGGGGCTTCACAGTGACTCGATTGCCAAATACATCTCCCTTTATCCCTCCCTGGACCACCAATCCGGACTCTGAGTAAACATTACCCAGGACCAGGGTCCCGCTGACAAAGACAGACGACTTATCTCCCGTAGGTTCTGCGGTTGGGGCAGGCTTTTTCTTTCCAAACATGACTCTCGCTTTTCAGACCAGGCTAGAAAAAAATCCGGCGTACGCACACTATCAGTCTATTGAAAAACGACCATTCTGCCGATTTCAACCGGATTTGGCTGGCGGTTTGCCAAAAACCGCCTATTGCCAATCACTCGGACAGGGCTGACGCACCGGTTCCATTATCGATGAGGCATTTCAATGCATGTTTGTAAGGGATCCGGCTTAAGAGGGTTTTCGAGGTTTTCCCGAAATTCCTTTGGTGTTGGTTTTAAAGGCCGAACACCTGCCGCCGGAAGGACTACAGTCACCAAGGCCTTCAAGGCCAGTCTATTTACATTGACCGCCGATTGAATGCATCGCTTTCGCCAGGCCTGATATTGCAGGCAAGGAGATCTGCGGTTTATTAAAGCCCGTTTTTCGTAACCAGTGGGTTAAAGCACCTGCGCCTTCACCTGTTTAGGTTTAAGGCAGCCTCTTGATTTCCCAAAAGATATACCAGATTGATCTGGCCCTTGCCTCCGGCAGAGCCCTCGCTGGGGCAGCAATTCTCAAATTAAAGATCCGCACCGAAACGGCGCGCCATTGCCAGCATCAGGGTCCTTGGTTTCAGTCAAAAC
This sequence comes from Dethiosulfatarculus sandiegensis, assembly GCF_000931935.2. Lineage (GTDB taxonomy): Bacteria > Desulfobacterota > Desulfarculia > Desulfarculales > Desulfarculaceae > Dethiosulfatarculus > Dethiosulfatarculus sandiegensis. The sequence goes on along the minus strand of NZ_AZAC01000083.1, from coordinate 14,207 downwards.
AGCCAAAGTCCTGGCCCAGCCCAAAAAGGCCACACCCATAATCAGACCCAGACAGGATACACCGAAAACCCCTATAAAAAAAAGGACAACAAAGGCGTGACCATGGGATTCGAGGTTCATCCCGATCTGATCCTTCAACAAGAACATGCCGCAGGCCAGTCCCAGCGCGGAAATCATCATAAGCCAGCCTATCAACCTGAGCAAGACCTCAAGAAAAGACTTTTTGGCTTTTTTCATTCGGTGTTTCCCCTTAAAAAACCAGCAACGTTTAGATTAGTTAAATTTTCTTCGGCAAAGGCAAGGCTATGATAACAAGCGGACACGCCTTTAGGCAAAGGGCTTTGTACAGATTTAACACCCTGAGAGCAAAAAAGACATAATAGAAGGCCCGGGCCGGAAAGAAAGGATGCGTAAGGGTCCCCCCGGACAATAAACTTGATTGCGAAAATTACTTTCGGGTCAGGCCCTTTATCCCGCTTCTCCCTGGGAGGAAATTCTTTTCACCAAATCCAGTATCAGGCCCTTGGCCATATCCAAAGAAAGCCAGGTGGTGTTCAGCACCATATGATAAAGGCTGGTTTCATTGGGTTCAGTAGGGAAAAACAGTTTCAAAAACCGGGAGCGCTTTTTATCAGCCCGTTTTAAAAGCGCTTGAGCCTTGCTTGGAGTGACGCTGTACCGGCGGATTAAAAAATCCACCCTGCTCTCCTGGTCGGCCACCAAGAGGATCCTCAGCGCACCGGGGTGACCCTTTAAAATAAACTGACTGCCACGGCCCAGAAGCACTATATTGTCCATCTCGGCCAATTCCTTTATGACCTGATTCAAGGCCCCCAGATGCTGTTCCTGGCTTAAAAGCCGGTCATCCTGCTTGATGTAATAATCCAGGTAATCAGCCGGGCCCAGGGAGGAAAGAACATTGGTAAGATGAGCCTGGGCGTAGAATTCCGCGCCTGCGGCCAAGGGACGACTCTCGGCCATTTCACAGGCCAGCTTGTCCAACATGCCCTCATGCACAAACCGATACCCCAGATCCAGGGCCACCGCCTCGCCCAGGGTCTTGCCGCCGGCTCCGAATTGACGGGAGATACTGATAACAGCCATGATCAACCTCACTGCCAAACAAGACGAAATATTTTCCCAACAAGTCCGCTCTTGTTTACATTTTACGATACCCGGCTATTAAAACCCAATGAACTTATGATGTTACCCAAAAGCTAACTGTTTGAATGCAAATGGCAGCTAACCCGGCGCCCCTTTTGAATCTCTTTTAATTCCGGGCGCTTTTCACGGCAGATATCCATGGCCCTGGGGCAGCGGGGATGAAAGGCACATCCCGGAGGCGGGTTTATAGGGCTCGGTACATCACCGGTCAGGATGATGCGGCTTCTCTCCTTGGTGGGGTCCGGCACTGGTGCGGCAGACAAAAGAGCCTGGGAATAAGGGTGCAAGGCTTCGGCGTAAAAATCCTTTTTGTCAGCCAGCTCGACCATGCGACCCAGATACATCACCCCCACCCGGTCGGCCATGTGTTCCACCACGCTCAAGTCATGGGAGATGAAAAGATAGGTCAGGCCGAAATCCGCCTTGAGCTTCTCCAAAAGGTTTATGACCTGGGCCTGGATCGATACGTCCAAGGCGCTCACCGGTTCATCCGCCAGTATAAGCCTGGGGTTTAAGGCCAGGGCCCGGGCGATCACTATTCTCTGGCGCTGGCCGCCACTGAACTCATGGGGATAGCGTTTGGCATGTTCGGGCCTCAAGCCCACGGTGGAAAGGAGTTCCGTCACCCTTTGGGCCCGTTCTGCCGGGGTGCCGATTTTATGAATCTCCAGCGCCTCTTCAATGGTCTTGCCCACCCTTTTGCGAGGATTCAGGGCTGAATATGGGTCCTGGTATATGATCTGGGCCTGCCGCCTGAATTTCTTAAGGCGCTCGGGCCCGAAACCCGCCAGGTCTTCTCCTTCAAAAATACTTTTCCCGCTGGTGGGCTCTTCCAGGCGTAAAAGCACCCGCCCCAGGGTTGATTTGCCGCAGCCACTTTCACCCACCAGGCCAAAGACCTCTCCCGGCATTATGGCCAGGGAGACCTTCTCCAGGGCATGGACCACACCTGTGCGGCTGCTGAAGCCCGCGCTTGTGAGCATGTAGTGTTTGGTAAGATTTTCAGCGGCTATAATCGGATCAGTCACTTCACATCACTCCACAGGGCGAATACAACGGACCATATGTCCGGGGGAGACTTCTCGCCAGGGCACGGTTTTTTTACAATCCTCGCCGGCCTGAAAACAGCGGTCCTGAAAAGCGCAGCCGGGAGGGAGATTCAAAAGCCCCGGCACCACACCGGGTATGGTCTTCAACTCGCCTTTTCCGCCGCCGATCTTGGGCAGAGAACTGAACAAACCCACGGTATAGGGGTGGCGCGGATTGGCAAAAAGCTCCCTGGTTTCGGCGCTCTCCACCACCTTGCCCGCATACATCACGGAAACCCACTGGCAGGTCTCTGCCACCACGCCCAGATCATGGGTTATCAGAAGAACCGACATGCCGATTTCATCTTTAAGCCGGTTGATCAGCTCCAGGATCTGGGCCTGAATAGTAACATCCAGGGCCGTGGTGGGCTCGTCGGCGATCATCACCTGGGGATGGCAGCTAAGCGCCATGGCGATCATCACCCTTTGACGCATGCCGCCGGACATCTGGTGGGGGTAGTCGTCCAGCCGGTTTTCAGGGTCCGGAATCCCCACCAAGTTCAGCACCTCCGCCGCCTCTTTCCTGGCTTCGGCCTTTTTCATGTTGCGGTGTTTTTTAAGCACCTCCTCAATCTGAAAGCCCACAGTATAAACCGGGTTAAGCGAGGTCATGGGCTCCTGAAAAATCATGGAGATGTCATTGCCCCTGATGCGGCTCATACGTGATTTGGCGGCCTTGGTAAGGTCCTCACCGTTGAAAAGTATCTCTCCGCCGGCTATATGGCCGTGGGGTTTGGGCACCAGCCCCAAAACCGAAAGAGCGGTGACGCTTTTCCCGCATCCGCTTTCGCCCACCAGACCATGGGTCTCGCCTTTGAAGAGTTTTATATCCACCCCGTCCACTGCGGGCAGCAGGCCCTTTTTAGTGGAAAAACGGGTTTTCAGATCTTTTATTTCCAGAATCAAACGGCTCATTGCGACCTCAAGGACGGATCAAGCACATCGCGGAGCCCGTCGCCGAACAGATTGAACCCAAGCACCAGAATCAGAATCGCCGCCCCGGGGAAAGCCGCCACATGGGGAGCGAGCTGGATAAACTTCCTGCCCTCACTTAGCATGGCCCCCCATTCGGGCTGGGGCGGTTGGGCTCCGAGCCCCAAAAACCCCAGGGCCGCGGCCTGCAGAACCGCGGTTCCCATACCCAAGGTGGCGTAAACAATAATCGGCGGAAAGGAATTGGGCAGAAGGTGGCCCAAAAGAATGCGGGTGTGGCTTCCGCCAAGGTGCCCGATTGCCTGTACGTACAGCTGTTCCTTTAAAGACAGCACACTTGAGCGCACAATGCGGGCGTAGTGGGGGATATAGACTATGCCGACCGCGATCATGGTGTTGATCAGGCTGGGCCCTAAAATCGCGGTGATAAAGATAGCCAGGAGAATGGCCGGAAAAGCCAATAGCACATCCATCAGCCGCATGATCACCCCGTCGGCCTTGCCCCCGAAATAACCGGCCACCAGCCCCAAAAGGGTGCCGGGGACCAGGGAGATGGCAACGGATATCACCCCGATCATAATGGAGATCCTGGCTCCGTATATCACCCTGCTCAAGATATCCCGGCCCAGACTGTCTGTTCCGAAGAGGTGCGCCATACTGGGGCCCTGCAACCTGTCCAAGGGGGCCACGGCAATGGGGCTGGCAGGAGCCAGCCACGGCCCGAAGACCGCCACCAGGCAGATCAGGAGAATCAAAACCATTCCCAGGGCGGCGTTTCTGTTCTCCAATAATTCCTTGAACAACTCAGCCTTATTCATTGACGCGAATCCTCGGATCAAGCATTACGTAAACTAAATCCACCATAAGGTTTATGACCACCATCAAGGCGGCAAAAATCAGTATGCAGGCCTGCACAGCCGCATAATCCCTGCCCATGAGGGAGTCAACCACATAGCGCCCCAGGCCGGGCCAGGAGAATATCGTCTCGGTAAGCACAGCCCCGCCGAGCAGGATGCCCAGGTTAAGCCCCAGCACGGTGACCACCGGCAAAAAGGCGTTTCGCAAGGCATGGCGCAATATCACCACCGCCTCCACCATGCCCTTGGCCCGGGCGGTTCTCACATAATCCTTGTTCAAAACCTCCAGCATGGAGGAGCGGGTTATGCGGGCCACAATGGCCATTGGTATGGTGGCCAGGGTGAAGGCGGGCAAGATTAGATGCCAGGCGGCATCCCAAAAGGCCCCCCATTGCCCGGCCAAAACAGCGTCCACCAAAAGCAGGTTGGTTACCTGGGGCAGCTCCATCTCCATGCCGAGCCTGCCCATCATCGGCAAAACCGGGAACTTCACGGCCAGAAGATAAATCAGCATCAATCCCAGCCAGAATATGGGCATGGAGACACCAACCAGGGCCATGAACATGGAGGCGTAGTCCACAAAGGATTTCTGACGCACCGCGCTTATCACGCCCGCGGCTATGCCGAAAACCGATGCGATCAGCATGCCCACCAGGGAGAGTTCCAAGGTGGCCATGAGCCTGGGCAAAATCTCGTCTATCACCGGTGCGCCGGTGCGCACGGAGGTTCCGAAATCTCCTTGCAGAAAATTGGTGAGATAGATCCAGTACTGCTCGGGCCAGGACTGGTCCAGGCCCAGTTGGGCGCGCAGACTGGCCAGTTCCTTGGGGCTTGCCATCTCGCCCAATAGTAACTGGGCGGGGTCTCCGGGGATGAGACGAAGCATTAAAAACACCACCACAGAGACCCCAAATAGGATCAAGGCGAGCTGTGCCAGTCGTCTTGCTATATAACCCAGCGGCATTTAAATAAAAACCTTCCTATTTCTTGCCGACCATCTGGAAGGAGTTGAGTCCGTTCGGCCTCAAGGGCACATCGGTCAAGCGTTTGTTATAGCAGCGCACAATGGTGGAATGGGCTAAAGGCACCCAGGGAGCTTCGGCGTGGAAGATCTCTTGGGCCTTCATGTAGTACTTGGTGCGCTCGGCCTTGTCAAAAATCTTTTGCGCCTTGACCACCAGATCGGTGAACTCTTTGTTTTTCCACAAAGACACGTTGGCAGCGCCGGGAGTCTTGGCGGTGTCAGCCGAAAGCAGGCCATAAAGGAAGTTATCCGGGTCTGCGTTTCCGCCCAACCAGCCCAGCATGCACATGTCATGCTCGCCGTTGGCTGTTTTCTTGAGATAGGTTCCCCAGTCATAGCGCACGATCTTGACTTTCAGGCCCACGCTGGTCAGGTAGGACTGAATCAGCTCGGCGGTCTTCACCGGGTCGGGCATATAGGCCCTGGAAACGGGCATGGCCCAGAGTTCCAGTTCCTTGTTCATATCAAAACCGGCTTCCTTTAAAAGCTTCTGTGCTTTCTCGGGGTTGTAATCATAGGGCTTGATGCTGTCGTTATAGCTCCAGATGCTGGGAGCAAAGGGGTTTTTGGCCGGAATGGCAAGCCCCTGGAAGATGGCCTTGACCAGGGTGTCCTTGTCAATGGCGTGACTCAAGGCCTGACGGACCCTGGGGTCCTTGAGATAGGGTTTTTCCGTGTTAAGGGCCAGGTAGCCCACGTTAACGCTGGGGCGCTCAATGATATTGACTTTTTTATTGGACTTAAGCTGGTTGATGGAGTCCGGGTCCAGGTCGTCGGCAATATCAACCGCGCCGGACTGCAGGGCCATGAGCCTGGCCGAGGGCTCGGGGATGGACTTCAGGATGATCTTGGCAACCTTCGCCTTTTTGCCCCAGTAATTATCATTGCGCTTCATTATGATCTGGTCGTCTTTCACCCACTTGGAAAAGACAAAGGGACCGGTTCCCACCGGATGCAGGCCGATCTTGTCTTTGTATTTTTCCATGGCCGCAGGCGAGACAATGGGGCAAAGCCACAGGGCCAGGTTGTTCAAAAGAGGGGCATAGGGTTTTTTGGTGATCAGCTGGATGGTGTAGTCGTCCACCACCTTGATCTCCTTGACCGTACCCAAGGACAGGCTGAGGTAGCGCCATTTTCCGAAACCGTGGAAGGGATGCTTCTTGTCGATAACCCTGGCAAAGGAGTCGTAAACCGCCTTGGCGTTGAAGTCCGTGCCGTCATGGAACTTAACACCCTTCCTGAGCTTGAAGGTCCAGGTCAGGCCGTCATCGTAAACAGTCCAGGACTCGGCCAGCTGAGGCTCCACATCCATGGAGTCATCGCCGAACTTAACCAGGTTTTCATAGATCTGGATACCGGCTTTGATGGATTCACCGTCTGTGGCCTGGGCCAGGTCCAGGTTGACGGAATCGCCGCCGCGCCCCCAGATGAGGGTGCCGCCCTCGCCTCCGGCCAGCGCCAGGGCCGGCAGAAGCATAAGGGCCAGGATCGCCAGCAATAGACCTTTGCGCATATAAGCCTCCTTACATAACAGAAATAATGGAATTAAACGGATCAGGCCTTTCACCACGGCCTGGGAATCTCAGTGCGACTGATCCCCGGGCCGCCAGGCAAAATAAACCCCGTTCCATTCTGAATAGGGGTATTTCATAGCCTTTTCCGCATTATGAAGCAAGTCCTTTATCATGACTTCGGCTGCCAGCCCGTGTGCTCGCACGCAGAGTTCAAGCAATTTCCCGGAGGCCAGCTCATCTGTAACCTCGGTTATCACTTCATAGGGAGTGATCTGTGGCTTTCGCATGGCCAGATTGGTGGCGGAAATGCGTCCTATAACCGGCAGAAGAGTCAGAGATTCACCCTGGGAAGGCGGAAAAACCTCATTATGTTGATTTCTGGCATAGCGATGATACCGGTCGGCCAGGCGTCCATTCAAGTTTTTTATTTCATTTTCCTGGTCAAAGGCCTTTACCAGGGAACTGCCCAGAGCCTTGGCCCCGGGATTTCCAGGATGCTTTTCATCTTCAATATAAGGGATATAGGCAAAGACCATGGTTCTCGGCAACCAAAACTCCTGAAAACCGGCCGGAGCCAGGCCGCCAAAGGGCTGATCCCATTCATGGCTCGGCACCCCATGGGCATCCAGGCAAAGACGAGGCAGCCACCTTGCCCATAACCCGGCCTTGGCCAGGGCATCCGGAAAACGGGGTGGATCTTCATAGTAATCGGCATAGTATTCGGTGCCCAGGGCATTGTAGCGGGCCGCATGGAGTTTATGGTCTTCGGCTCCGGGCAGGAGTTCCTCCAGGGTGGCCACTCCGTCCGCATTCTCCAGCGGTATAAAGACCACATTCACCTTTTTTAACATATCCCCGCCTTTTGGGGTGCTGCCCAGAAAATGAGCCAGTCTCAAGGCCGCGTTGGTGCTCGAGACCTCATTGGCGTGATGCCTGGCGTTAAATAAAAGGGTGGGCTTTGCCAGCCTTGACCTGGCCTGGGATACAAAGCGGCCGCCCGATTGCAAAACCGCCTCCAGGGCCCAGACCTTGCGCCCTTGCCAGGTGTGCCCCGCCTGCCACACCGAAAGGTTTGGCAAGCCGCCGAGGCGATGGATCCAGTCTTCAACTTCCTTGCTCAACAGAAGCCTGTCGTCAGGCGGTTGCGGGCATGTTATCTGTCTGGCCTGGTTTTTAGGGCTCCTCTTGGGGGCGCTTAACCTTAAGCCAACACCCTTTTCCCAGAGAAGGGCATCATAGCCCCAGGCCCAGGCCACCACGCTCAGCCGGGCTATTAAATCGGAATCATAATTAAATTCATGTAAAAGTAGCCATTGGCCCCGCCTTAAGAGCAACTTCTCGCGTTTTAAAACCACCGGTGTTTCTTGAACCGGGGCCTGGGGCCAGGCCAAGGGCCGGGCCTTTAAAACGGCAAAGGGCCTTTTCCCCTTGATTTGAGAGTAAACCACCGGAGCCACCCGGCCAAGCTGGGTGGCGGGGTCCAAATTGTGTTTGGCGGAAAACCCGCGGAAAAAGGTCAACAGGCCGAAATAGATATCTTCGTGCACCGCCTCCATGGGGCAGATGCGTTCATCATCCAAGTCAAGGCGGGCGTCGGTCTCGTTTATACCCACTTCCAGACGGATCTCATGCCAAAAGGCCGGATGCCCCTTATGGTCTTCAGACTCAAGTCGCATCTCCATGCGCTTTTCCAATTCGGGCAGCCAACGCTCTTTGAAAACACGCCAGAAATGCTCCCGGTCACTGGCCAGGGTCTTCTCCAAGATGACCCGGCCGTTTTGCCAAAGCCTGAATCCGCTGGCCGAGGGATAGGCTGTCCTACCCTCAAAATAAGGGATGCCGGTCAAAAGGGGCGTGAAATCCTTTTTCCACAGGCAAGCGCCTGTTTCATCAAGCGCCATAAATCGTAAAGAGCAACCCGGCTCGGGCTCTTCACAAAACTCCACCCAGTCTTTCGGCTTGCCCAGAGACCGGGCCATAAGATCAGGCGCGGGAAAACATTCCTCAAGCCAGCGGGAGCTTAGTTCCAGGCAATTTTCTTTACTGAAGCGGGCAAAGACCAGTCTGGCTCCTTCCACTTTGGACAGGCCCTTTATCTCGGGAAGCACTTCTTCCATGAGCCAGGAAAAGCCGGGCTTATAAGAGTTTAAGACCTTTACCTTTGGCTCATAGCCCTTTTTCCGTAATACACCCACAAGCTCCCTGGCCAGATCTTCCCGCTCTTGCCGGGGCTTGCTTATAAAGGCCTCCAGCTCAAGCAGCCCCTCACCCGGCCTGATCTTCGCGGCCAAGGCCAAAAGCCTTTGGGTTTCATCTGTCCAGGATGATCTCCTTGTCACAACCGGCAAGGGGGCCGTGGTTTGGGGAATGGGTAAATGCAGATTACGGCAAGGCTCTTTAAAGCGGCTCAAAAACCTTTTCGGAACAGGGGGCAGAGCCTTTTCTCCACCACGGCACAGACCATGGGCCCAGGCCCCCCAATAGCCCTGTCCCAAGATCAATTGTTCGAATTCATTGATCCTGTCACGAAAATTTATCGCGGCTTGGTCATCCGGCCCTTTTTGGGCAAAGGCAAGCTCAGCCCATTTAACAAGCAGCTTTGCCAATCCGGACGGATTGCCGCATGCCTTGACAACCTGGGGCTCACCCTTTGCTTTTGACCTGAATTCAAGCTCCGGCTCTTTATCCTTTTGCGGGCAGATCTGAAGCTCCCGGCCAAATCCGCCTTGGTTTTCACCCACCCGGACCAGGGGCAGTTTGAGGTCAGTGCACTCCAATACGGCCCGGCTCAGCCATTGGCATAACCCCAGCCCCAGTTGGCAGGTCATTCCCTCTTCGGGCAGGCTTATGCCCAAATCCAGAAAGCAGGCCCTGGGATCATCGGCAGGCCTGCCATAAATACCCTTATCCCCGGTTAAATCGAAACAATCCAATTCCTCTGTCAAGGCAGGCTCAATATTCATATCCCCGCCCTTGACAGGAGGGGTGATCAAAGCAACTTCCCGGTGTTCCCTGCCTGCCGGGTCCCACAGACGCGCTGTTTTGTTTTTGTCCAGTTGCAGACAAGACCAGGAAAACGGCTCTTGCTTTGAGTTCGCCCGGCAAGCGGCCAGAAGATCGAGCAGGGAGGCCAGGCCCTGGGGCTCCTTGCAATAAGCCTCCCACTTGCCCGGTCCGCTGTGCCTCAGCTCCGCCCAAGAGGGCTCCAGTTTTTCCAGGACAGGGGGTTGAAGGCCTGGTTTATGAATCAATAATAGAGGTGTGTGCTCTTTTACCCTGGTATGCACAAAAGGCAGATCAACCGCCAGGACTTCAAAGCAGAGCCTGGCGCTTAAATTGAGCAGCGCGGCCCAGACATGGGAATCGGAGAGGCCTCCGGGCGCTACAATCTGAAGATTAAGGGCATCGGCCAAGCCGTCTTTGTTTTGATCGCAAAAAACCTCTGTATCACCGAACAGTGCATCAAGGCTTATATCCAAATTTTGGAATAACTCTTTCATAAAGACTCCCTCTGGCAGGAAGGCCCTTAAAGTCGGGTCCAAGATGAAATGCGCAACGCCTGATTCTATAGAGCAAAAGTTAAAGGCACAAGCAAGGCAATGGGAAAGCTGCCCACCAGCCGAACGGGAAGCAAAAAGCTCCTGGTTCCCCGGGCCAGGCCAAATGCTTTTAACCCCACGTAATAAGCCCTATTTTACAAAAATAGCTTCCAAAACCAATTTATTCATTGATACAACACCTAAAACATAGATTTATTTATAAATTTTAAGGTGTATCCAAGTGGCAAAGGTCTTCACTGACCGGGCCAATATATATAGCCGAATCAAAAGGCCAAGAACACATTGCGATGGGCAACACCAGTTGCCATCGTTTTGAAACCAATAAGGCCCGTTGGAAACGGGGTAGTGTCCTGCAATCTGCTGTACATGGTCAGGTAGTTCCATCTGAAGGACGAAATTATCAGGCCCTCCATGGAATGGCTGATCCGCAGGATCAGGGCTGCCTCACAAACGACGTATAGCGGCCGCCTTTTTTGGGGGGCATACAGCCCCATAACATCCACTGGCCCGTCATTATAGGGCGGTGCCGGGGGCAGTCTAACCGGGGTGGCCGATCGACCGGGAAAAATGAAGTTTTTTTACTTAGACCAAAACCAGGCTAACTGCGATTTCCGCTGAAGATCCCGTGAAAACCGCCTTACAAATTGGGGATGCTGCCTTTGGGCACTTCTCAACGAAATTACCAAGTGCCTCAGTAGCTTCTAAAGGTAAAAACAAGGTTACACGCAGCAATTACCGCGTAACCTGTAATGATTTAAGAGCGATAAGGGACCGAACAAACTCAAATCCGGAGGGGGGCAAGAAGTTGTAATTTATAAACAAAACGCTAAAGATAATCGCGATATTATGCTTAGCTTTGGTTCTCACCATCCCCGCATGGGCCGAATCCATCAATTCCAGATTAGGCAACCTCACCTTTACCAGCGGTTACCCCACAAATCAGACGATTAAAAAACTATACGATGAATTGGATTTCCAACGCGCGGTCCAAGCCTATCTCTGGGCCCTCCCCATGGCCTCTTATGGCGCCATGGCTGATGCCCATATCAAATTGGGGTGCGGGCCCAATGCGGTTTTGGTGGCAGAAAAATCCGCTGAGCAGCAGCAGTTGGTACTGACGGCGAATCAGGACACCGTATACATGTCTGGCGTGCTGGACTTGCGGAACGGCCCTATGGTCATGGAACTCCCAGCCGGTCTTTTAGGCACTCTGAACAACATCTGGCAACAACCATTGGTGAACCTTGGCGGCCCATTTTCTCCGGAGCAGAACCGCGGCGGCCGTTTTCTGATTCTGCCTCCCGAATACAAGGGCCCCATGCCCAAGCTTGCCCATCATGTGGTGAAATCCGACACAAACATCGCCATTTTCTATGTGCGGGCCATTCCCCAGACCAGGGATGATTTTCCCAAACTTGTTAAAATAATGCATCAATACAGGCAATACAAACTGTCTGACGCCCAGAATCCTCCCAAAATGCGATTCATTAGTTTATCCGGTGAGAAAGCCAATTTACTAACCAATGAGGGTTTGACTTATTTTGAAACCCTGGCCCGTTATATAAATGAAAATCCACCCCGCGCCCAAGATATGGCCATGTTGGGCATCCTGGAAACCCTGGGCATTTCCCATGGCCGCGAATTCAAACCTGACGACCGGATGGAAAAAACCTTAAGCCAGGCCGCTTTGGTGGGGCGGGCCATGGCCAAGGTCATTGCCTGGCAACCCAGGACACCGGGAAAGGTCCTGTATGCTTATCCCGGCAAGCGCCAGTGGAAAAACATCTTCTTTGGTGATCCGACTTTCCACACCCCGAACTATATGGCAATTGATCAGCGCACTCGATACACATGGGAGGCCATAGGCACTTCGCTTTCCATGGCCGTTTCCGTACCCGGCCAGGGCTCACAATATATCGGGACCTACCGGGATGCCGAGGGCAAATGGCTGAGTGGCGAAGATACTTACAAAATAAAGCTCCCCAAGAATGTACCGGCCAAAATGTTCTGGTCGCTCACCTGCTATGACAACGAAACCCGTTCTCTGATTCAAAATGATTTGGGGCGTCCCCTGGTGGGTTCGGTGCACGGGGTCAAATCCAATCCAGACGGCTCCTTTGACCTATATTTCAGCCCTGAATTGCCTCAGGGGGTTGTCAGGGGAAATTGGGTGCAGACCAATCCGGGCAAGGGTTGGTTTGCCTATATCAGGCTCTACGGCCCGGAAAAGCCTTTCTTTGACAAAAAATGGATTCCTGGAGATTTCGAACGGATCAAATAGACATCCCAAATATGCCGGTCCTTGATTGGCCCAGCTTGGGGCTTGCCTGCATTGGCAATATCCCCTTGAGAGTATGATCAATTTACTATTGGCACTAAGGCGACGGAGACGAAGATATGAGGTATCGAAATATCTGCTTTGTAGCTTTAAGCCTGCTAATCCTCACTGCTATTCTAATGACTGCCGCACCGACTTCCGCCACATCCCCCAAAATGAAAATGACCACCGAAGCCCCCAGGCAAGTGGTTATCCCCGACAAGTTGCAAACACGTATTGGTGAGTTGGAATTCTTCGATGGAATGCCAAATGAAAAGACAGTGCAAAAGGCATACGATTTCCTGGATTTTCAGCGCGCGGTAAACGTATTTCTGGAAGAGATGCGAGCTGCCTCAATGGTCGCCTTGCGCCAAGGGCGCCATGACCTGGGCGTCAACAGTTCCAACAAGGTGGTAATCTTCAAAGACCTCATGGACTCCAAGTCCCTCTGGCTTACCGCCAATTCTGAAACGGTCTACGCCTCGACTTTTCTGGACCTGAAGAAGGACGTCCCCACGGTCATCGAATCGCCCCCCAATGTGCTCGGCATCTTGGATGACATGTGGATGCGATATGTCGGTGACGTGGGCAATGCGGGGCCGGATAAGGGCAAGGGCGGAAAATTTTTAATTTTACCTCCGAGCTACCAAGGCAATCTCCCCAAAGGCTTTCATGTGTTCCACCCCAAAACCAATGGAGTCTGGTTTTTGGTGCGGGGATTTTTAGTTGATGGAGACACCGGGCCCGCCGTAGCAAACAGCAAAAAACACCTTAAAATATATCCTTCGACTCAAGCCGCAAAACCGCCTGTCATGGTGTTTAAAGACGCTACGGGCCTCTATCACAACACCATTCATGCCAACGACTTTCACTTCTTCGAACAAATCAATGCCCTGATTCAAGAGGAACCTTCCGGGGCCATTAGCCCAGAAGCTAGAGGAAGGTTGGCTCTTTTAGGGATTGAGAAGGGCAAGCCTTTTAAACCTGACCAGCGAAAGCGCGCTCTGCTAAATGAAGCCGCCTTGGTCGGTGCAACCATCGCAAGCTCCTTGGTGTTTCGAGCGCGGGATAAGGAAGTATACATTTATCCTGACTCTAAAACCTGGTTCAATCCTTTTTCAATCGGCAACCATGAGTTTATGAAAAACAAGTGGCTTCACCACGATGCAATAATCCAATTCATGCATGCGGCTATAGGTATTACTCCGGCCATGGCGATCGCCATGGCCGGAGTTGGCTCGCAATAAGCTGCCGCAGCCATTGATTCCAAGGGCAATTACCTTGACGGTTCCAAAACTTATAAATTAACCCTTCCGGCCAATGTTCCTGCCAAGGATTTTTGGTCCATCGTGCTATACGACCCCCAGACCAGGTCAATGTTGCAAACCGATCAGAGATTCCCAAGCGCCAACAGCCAGTCTGGAATGGTGAAGAAAAACCCGGATGAATCATTTTCCATCTACTTCGGATCCAAGGCGCCCAAGGGCATGAAAGGGAATTGGATTCAGACCGTGCCCGGCAAAGATTTTTTTTACTCCTTCGCCTCTATGGCCCTCTAGAACCCTGGTTCAGAAAACCTGGCGACCAAGTGAGATAGAGTTACTCAATTGATCAGGGATAAACAAAGAAAGGTACAAATGCAGCGTTTCAATTTTTTTACTTGGTATGGCCATCTGCCTTGCTTCACTCCTGGCCTTTGCTCTGCCTGGCCAAAGCATAGCGGCAAAAGATGATCTTCCCCCTATTTTGT
>NZ_AZAC01000082.1 GCF_000931935.2 Dethiosulfatarculus sandiegensis | reverse complement strand
GCGTTCTGGAGGGGTTCATCTCCCTCGTTCGCCCCCTTGGATCTGTCTACATGGTCCACATCGCCATGGCCGCAGTGGTGCTGCGCGTCTACCCGTCGCTCGGCGCGTGGGGCTTAGCGATCGCGCTACTGCTGACGCTGATCCTTCAGAACAGCTTCAACCTCTACCTGCGCATAAGGCGTGCGTATGCCCAGACCATCAAGGCGCTCGCACACGCAGCTGAGATGGATAGGCCGCAAGATGTGGGACACGCCGAGCGGGTCGCCGAACTGGCGATAGCCGTTGGCCGCGAGAGTGGGTTGTCCAGCACGGAACTTGAGCATGTTGGGTATGGTGCACTTCTTCACGATGTAGGCCGCATCGGCTACGACGGTGAGGATGCTGACACCACACACCCAGTGCGTGGGGCGGAGATTGTCGAGGCGGTCCCGTTCCTGGAGGGCGTTGCGCCGTTGATCAGACATCATCGGGATACCGATGATGACGTCGTGCCCGAAGGTGCCGTGATCGTCGGCGTGTGTTGTCGTTACGATCGCTTGCGCTCACACATCGGGGCTAGGGCTGCGCTTGAGAGGTTGGAGGCCGAAGAGGAGGGGCGCCGTCTGCGGGCTGCCAAGACCCTGGCATCGGTCGTCAGCCGGCGCTCCGGTTCGCTCGGATTGTCGGAGGATCCGTCGTGATCCTCTTGGAAGCAGTCGTTCTCGCGCTGCTCCTCTCCCTGGCAACGGGGGGTTCTCTGCGTAATCTGGAGCACGAAAGACTTCGAGGCGAGTGGGTGCTGCTGGTACTGCTGCCCGTTCAGCTTGTGTGGCCACGCGTGGCTTCACTCATCGGCGTTGGGCATGCCCTGAGTCTGATGGTCTGGCTCGTGATGATGGTCGCCCTGGTGGGCGTGATGCTCGCCAACGTTTGGCGACGCTGGATTCTCGGCTTCGCGGCTCTCGGGATTGCGATGAACGTACTGGTGATTGGGCTCAATGGCGCCATGCCGGTGAGCTTGCGCTCGACTTCAGAGTTGGGTGCG
>NZ_AZAC01000081.1 GCF_000931935.2 Dethiosulfatarculus sandiegensis | reverse complement strand
CTAACGCACTTGCGCATCAGCCGCGGCCGTGCGCCTCACCTAGCAGAATACCGCTTGCGCCGTCGGCTGGATGCGCTTGTTAGCTGGCGTCTGGCAGGGAGGCGATGAACTGGTCCCAGAGCGCCATGCATCGCCGGGCCAACCAGAGAGCGTCGTAGTACTCACCTTCTGCATGGACCTCAAACAAGCACTGCAGGTTCGCTGGCTCGATCACGCCATCTTGCGGATTCATGACGCGTCCCGAACCCGACAGACGGTGTCCGCCGACGTACGGCTGAGAGGACGTCCGCTTGCGGTCAAGCCGGCAATGCTTCATGCCGTTGCACAGATCAGCGCAGATGCTCAACTCAAGGTTGTCATTGACGTAACGGTCAACCGCGTCAGCGGGCGCGAGGCCAAGGCGAATCAGCCAATCCCGGACGTGGTAGCAGTGAACGAAGAACGAGTAGACGTCATCTGCGTAGTAGTCGCTGGCGTCGCGGCGATACGGAACGCTGGAGCAAGCCTGCTGCATCCGCTCCAGGTATCGACGAGCCCTGTCCAGCTGCTCCATGAGTCCCGTCCAGCTAACGTGTTTGCGCTTCACCCGCGCGCCGTACGGATCCAGTCTAGCGCACCGCTTCTGCGCGTCGGGTGCAAGCGCTTGTTAGATTGCCGCGGGAAGACCGGTCCAGCCGGCAGACACCGGCCGGGGGCATCATGAAGGCTGCCGGAGACGAGGAGCGCCCCCGCCACGCATCCTGGCCCGCGGCCAGCCACGGACTTATCACCGCCGAAGGCAGGTACGCACCCGGATGAGGAGGCACTGCGGTGATAAGCGACGGGGTGCCCACACGGTGACGCCGCACTTCCAGCGATGCGACCGGACCCGGGCTCCCGCCCCTACCGAGGTCCTTCGATGCCGCTCGCGACTCAGGGCTATCTAACGCATTTGCGCTTCAGCTGCGCGCNNCGCGACAGCTGGAAGCGCTTGTTAGGCGCGAGACAGTTCGAGCCGCTCGCCACACTTCTCACACGCGACGACGGTTACCCCCGGCTGGTAGTCCGCGGGGTCGTAGGTGGCACCGCAGCTAGGGCACAACGGGAGGACCGACGATGGCTGACTCTCCTGCAGTGGGTCCAACCATAGCCATTCCGCAATACGGCGTGACCGCCGAATCAAGATCAGGCCAACTGCCAGCTCGACCGCAGGCCCCGCAAGACGCATGAGATACATCCACGGGTCGCTGAGGGACATTCCCCCGCTCTCAGCAGCGAACTGCGCCTCAGCGGCTACAACCTG
>NZ_AZAC01000080.1 GCF_000931935.2 Dethiosulfatarculus sandiegensis | reverse complement strand
CTGCCGGATCTCGAGCCGTGGGCGCGGACGATCGCCAGCCGCCTGGCGCCTGGCGGCGTGTTCAAGATCGCCGAGATGCATCCCACCCTGTGGATCTTCGACGATGAGGCCGAGGACCCCGAGCTCCGCATCAAGTACTCGTACTTCGGCCGCGACGCGCTCGAGTGGGAGGAGCGCGGCAGCTACGCGGCGCCCATCGACGAGGTCATCGGCACGTCGCACTCGTGGCAGCACACCTTCGAGGAGATCATCGGCTCGCTCGTGCGCGCCGGGCTCGTGATCGAGGAGGTGCGCGAGTTCCCGCTCATCGCGTGGCAGTACACGCCGGGGATGGTGGAGCGCGAGGACGGCCTCTTCGGCCTGCCCGACGACATGCCGGAGCTCCCGCTCACCTTCACGCTCACGGCGCGCAAGCCGGTGGGGTAGCCGCCGTCACTGCACCTTGATGAGCGAGTCGGTGGGTGCGTGGGCGTCGGTGAGCAGCGGCACGTCGCTCACGGCGACCGGCGCGGTGTAGAGGTCGTTGCCCATCTCGGCGAACCCGTTGATGGTGACCCTGCCGTCCACGCGTGAGGAGATGGCCGTGCGCAGCTCCTGCTCGGTAACCGGCGCGTCGGTGGCAAGCACGATGATGTTGCGGAGCGCGAGGGTGTTGCCGTCCTCGCCCAGGCCGATGGGGAACACCCACAGGTCGCCCCACACTCCCTGGGCCGTCCGGTACATGCTGCGGAACAGGTCGCTCTTCTCGCCCTCCGGCGCCGATATCACGTTGTACGCGAGCACGCCGTCCGGCGCCATCACCGCTTTGACCTCGCGCAGGAACTCGTCGGTGGTGAGGTGGAACGGCAGCGAGTCGGAGTAGTACGCGTCCACGATCACGATGTCGTAGACGTCGTCGCTCTCCTGCACGAACCGGCGCGCGTCCTGGGTGAACACGCGGGTGCGTTCGTCCTCTGGCAGCGAGAAGTAGTCCCGCGCCACGTCCACCACCACCGGGTCGATCTCCACCGAGTCCACCATCACGCCGGGGTAGTCGCGCCAGTAGCGCTTGGTGATCGCCCCGCCGCCCAGGCCGAGCACCAGCACGCGCTCCGGCTCGGGGTGCAGCGCGAGCGCGAGGTGCATGTAGTCGGGATACCGGATGCGGCTCTCGAACGGGTCGTCGAGCGAGATCGCGCTCTGGTGCGAGCGGTCGAAACGCAGGTGCCGCGCCCCGTCGCCCTCGGTCACCGTGATCCGGTGGTACTGCGTGTCGGCCTGGAAGAGGACCGTCTCGCCGTGCTCGTTCATCTCGGGGATCTCCGAGTAGCGCAGCAGCACCATGCCCGAGAGCGCA
>NZ_AZAC01000079.1 GCF_000931935.2 Dethiosulfatarculus sandiegensis | reverse complement strand
GCCGTCGTGGATGACGGTCCCGTCGCGCACGATGCGCACCTGGTCATCGCGCGAGATCTCGCCCTCCTGGACGAAGCACCCCGCGATCACGCCCGCCTTGGGCACCTTGAAGAGGTCGCGCACTTCGATGTGGGCGGTGTCGCGCTCCTCGATCGTGGGTGCGAGCATGCCCACGCGCGCGGCATTGATCTCTTCGATGGCCTGGTAGATCACGCGGTACAGCCGCATGTCCACCTTCTCCTTGTCCGCAAGGGCGCGCGCGACCGGGAGGGGCCGTACGTTGAAGCCGATGATGATGGCATCGGAGGCGGCGGCGAGCATAACGTCGGTCTCGGTGATGCCACCCACGCCGGAGTGGATGATGTTGATGTGGACCTCGCTCTGGTCCATCTTGTCGAGGGCGTCTCGCAGCGCCTCGATGGACCCCTGCACATCGGCCTTCACTACGAGGTTCAGGTCCCTGATCTCGCCTTCCTGGATGCGCGCGAAAAGGTCATCCAGTGTCACCCGTGACTTCTGCTCGTGCTCGAGCAGACGCTGACGCAGCGCCCGGTCCTCGGCGAGGTCTCGCGCGTCACGCTCGTCTGCGAAGACGCGGAACTCGTCACCGGCGGACGGCACGCTCGAGAGTCCGAGCACCTCCACCGGATCCGCCGGGACCGCCTGGGCGACGGTCTCGCCCAGCGGGTTGACGAGCGCCCGGACACGTCCATGGCTGGTCCCGGCCACGAGAGCGTCTCCTACGCGGAGCGTACCGCGCTGTACCAGGACCGTGGCGACAGGGCCGCGGCCTTTGTCGAGCTTGGCCTCGATCACCACGCCCGAAGCGTGTGCTCCGGGATTGGCCTGCAGCTCGAGCATGTCAGCCTGGAGGAGAACCATTTCGAGCAGGTCGTCGATGGCGACGCGCTTCTTCGCTGAGACATTGACGAAGATGTTGGTGCCGCCCCACTCCTCCGGCACGATCTCGTGCTCGGTGAGCATCTGCTTGACCTGTTCGGGGTTGGCGCCATCCTTATCGATCTTGTTGACCGCAACGATGATGGGGACGCCGGCAGCCTTGGCGTGATGGATCGCCTCGACCGTCTGCGGCATGACGCCGTCGTCGGCCGCCACCACGAGGATGACGATGTCGGTGATGTTCGCGCCACGGGCACGCATGGCGGTGAACGCTTCGTGACCCGGGGTGTCGATGAAGGTGATCTGACGCCCGTTCTTCTCCACGATCGACGCACCGATGTGCTGGGTGATGCCGCCCGCCTCGGTATCCGCGACACCGGTCTCGCGGATAGCGTCCAGCAGAGACGTCTTTCCGTGGTCGACGTGACCCATGACGGTGACCACAGGAGGACGCGGACGGAGGTCGTCGGGGTCGTCCACGAATGTGAACCCGGGTTCCTCTTCGGGAGTCACGACCTGGACCTCCACGCCGAGGTCCTCGGCGAGGATATCCATGGCGTCGGGGCTCATCGGCTGGTTCACCGTGTGCGGGTCGCCGAGCATCAGCAGACGCTTGACGACCTCACCCGCCGGCACCTCGAGCGCTTCGGCGAACTGCGCCACCGTCGAGTTGATCGGTATGGTCACGACCGTCGTCTCGACCTGCGGCTTCTCGTCACCGGTGATGTGGGGGTGCACTGGAGCTTCCCGCCTGCCCGACGGCTTCTTGGACTTCTTCTTCTTGCTCTTCCGGTCCTGGTGGCTCTGCACCATCTTGGCGGCGTCCGCGATGAGATTGGTGGCCGGCGCGGCGGGGGGCTGGGCGGCCTCCGCATCCTTCGCCATCTGGCGGTAACGGTCCGCTTCGGCCGCTTCGGCCTTGGCGGCCT
>NZ_AZAC01000078.1 GCF_000931935.2 Dethiosulfatarculus sandiegensis | reverse complement strand
AAGATTATTGACACTACCTTTTTTTGCAGAGCCAACAGCACCCGCACCGCAGAGCCTGGCGCCTGGGTGGCCTCCTGGATAGCCCTCTAATGGGCGTTGAACATATCGGCCAGGCGCTTGGCCGTATCCACCGCAGAGGCAGCTGTCTCCCTCACACCGGCCAGGAAAAACTCCAGCCAGGCCTCCCAGTCACCCTCCAGCCGCACCTTTTGCAGCAGATCATAGTAGCGTTGCCGGTGGGCCTTCAGGTAGAGGCTCAAGTAGAGAAGGGGCTCGTTCAGCACCCCTTCCTCGCACAGCAAGAGAGCGATAAGAAGGCGTCCCACCCTGCCGTTGCCGTCCAGGAAGGGGTGGATGGTCTCGAACTGCACATGCGCCAGGGCTGCCTTGACCAATACCGGCATGCGTTGGGGCTTATCGTGCAGAAAATTTTCCAGCTCCCCCATACAGCCCATGACTTGCTCTGGAGGCGGCGGCACGAAGACCGCTCTGCCGGGGCGGTCACCGCCTATCCAATTTTGGCTGCGGCGGAATTCTTCCGGCTGCTTGTCGCTCCCCCCCGCACGATGGAGCAGGACCTGGTGTATTTCCTTGATCAGCCGCAAGGACAGGGGAAAGTCCTCTTTGAGCCGGGCCAGCCCATGATCAAGTGCGTCCACGTAATTGGACACCTCCCGCACGTCGTCCAGGGGGACCCCTGGCTATTCATCGTTTTCATAGAGCAGCAGATAGGATAGCGAGGATTGGGTCCCCTCGATCTGGGAGGAGAGCACCGCCTCCTTGCGTACGCACATGTAAATGAAGAGCCCGGTGGAGGGCAACAGGGTGGAGAGGCTGCTCAGCCTGCCAAGGGCAAACAGGCATTGGCCCATGGCCTCCTGCAAGCCCGGCCCCATATGTAACTGCGGTTCCGGGGGCAGAGGATTGGGCAGATAGGCTCGGCAAATCTCATTGCCCACGGTAGAGATAGTGTGGTAACGGCCTTGTATATTCCGCTGCACTCAACCCTCCCCGATTTAAAGGTTCTTTAATTTGACCAGTTGAAATTAAAGAACAGCGCGAAATCTTTAATTCGCCAAGTTGAATAGGATAGTGGTGAATCCCTCTTATTGGCCATTCCGGTGGCGACTAACCGGTGAACTGCCTCCCAGGCAGCTTAGAATTAATAACCCCCCGCAGGTGATTATCCAATCGCGAACTGTTCCAGATAAAATGCGGATTATGAATCCGGATCTCGGAATTTGGAATCTTCCCTGGCGGGCCGCCGGGCCTTGTTTTTTGGGGATGCTTGGTAGACAGATTTTGCCGGTGAATTCCAGGGGGAATACTTTTTGCCATCGCGGTGCGGGCTCGTGCTGTATGCGTGGTCGTCTGCCCAGCGAAATGAAAATATCGGAACCCATACCAAGAGGCGGCCTGAATCCAGAGAATTACAGCCCGGCAAACAGACCGTAACCTTGCGGGATCCAATTCTTTTGGTGAAAAGCCGAAGCCTTGTCCGTAGTTAATCTCAACTGGTTGAAATTTTCAATTGCATTCGGGTTTCCCACAGGGCAATTCGGAGCTGTTTCCTCGCATCGGTTAATTATTTAATCCTAATTTATTTATAATGCAGTAAAAGTTGTATATTGAATCAAACTATATTATAAATTATATACAATTGAGCCTGCCGGGCCCCGCCGGGCCAGGCAGGCATCTGGCAGGGTAGTAGAACTCATTAAAGTGGGAAAAGCGCCTGGGCGTTGTTAAGGAGTGCAACTACTTATGGGCAACAGCGTCATCCCACCAGATCGGCCCGGCAATTACGCCCCATTGGAAGATATCAATTGCAAATCAGATATGGCCAGCTGCACACCATTACATGAAGAAAACATGAGACCATCGGTCTTGCCTGGGAAATTCGGCTCATTCACTTTTTCCTATTCGGCCGACAAGGGGCATGATCTGGAAAGGCGCCTCCGCTTCGACGACGCGGGCAACATGGTGGGAGAAGCGGGCTCGATTCAGTTTGTCACCGTCAAGCCGGGCTTTCACATACTTGCAACTCGAACCAACCCCGGCTTCATGCCCTCTTACTCATTTGACCTTCAGAACATGCCTTTAACCTTTTCTTTTTGTCTGAGCGGAAAGGTGGATATCAATTTCAATGGCTGCGGGAGCAGGCGGCCCGCATCTTTTCTCAACCAGCGCGGCGTCAATGCCCTTATGTGTCTGGATCAGTCAAGCGGTCATAGTCACTATCTGTCCGACGAGGTCTCCAACTCGGTGAGCATCCTCTTGCATCCGGATCTCCTGGCAGACTACTGGGGTAAGGAAATGGCCGCGATTCCCGAAGAATGCCACAGAATTCTGCGTAAACGAAATCGACTCCTGACCCTGCCCATGACTCCGGAAATGCATCAGGTGACGGCCGAGGCCTTCAGCTCCCGCTATCAGGGCTCCGCGGCGCGGCTGCATTTGGAAAGCTGCGCCTTGGAGCTCCTGGCCATGCAGACCGACCGCCTGACGCGTGACCGCCTTTTGAACAGGCCATGCCTGAATCGGCCGGATGAGGAGCGCATCAGGGCCGCTGCCGAGATCCTGATTGAGAAAATGGCTGATCCGCCCACCATTTCCACCTTGGCCGGCCAGGTCGGAGTCAACGAATCCAAGCTGAGGCGGGGGTTTAAGGAAGTCTTTGACCTGCCACCACTTCAGTTTCTCATGCATCAGCGCATGACCCGCGCCAGGGAACTTCTGACCAGCCGCAGCCTGGATGTCACCCAGGCAGCCTCCAATGTGGGCTATACCAACGTCAGTCACTTCATCATCTGCTATAGAAGGGTTTTCGGGGTTACCCCCGGGCGCCACAAGACCGGGCGCACCAGTTACTGATTCCCCTCAACGCAGTGCCGGGGAAAAGGCTGAGCCCTTCATGCCTGGCCCGGATCATTTTTCATGAAATATCCATAATCCTTCACGCCGTTATTCGAATCCGGTCTTTTGGTATTCGAATTCAGTCTTTGTCCTTTCCCTGACTTGATCTCTGAACTGCGCCCGTTTAAATGAGACTCCTACAAACAATTTAAGGGGCCACTAATGAAACTGACCATTCAAAACTTGTCAAAGACTTACGCCAATGGGGTTCAAGCCTTAAAAAATGTCAACCTGACCATTGGCAAAGGCATGTTCGGTCTCCTGGGACAGAACGGGGCCGGGAAATCCACTTTGATGCGCACCCTGGCCACCTTGCAGGACGCGGATAAGGGAGAGGTTTTCCTGGGAGACACCGATGTGTTCAAGGAGCCGGGTAAAATTCGGCAGACCCTGGGGTACCTGCCCCAGGAATTTGGCGTGTACGACTCCATGTCCGCGGAGGAAATGCTGGATTATATCGCCCTGATCAAGGGGGTTTCGAAAAGGGCGGAGCGCAAGGCGCTGGTGGAATATTTACTGGACAGGGTGAATCTCTACGCAGTGCGTAAAAAAAGCCTTAACAGCTATTCAGGCGGCATGAAGCAGCGTTTCGGCATTGCCCAGGCCCTGGTCGGGAAGCCGGAGCTGATAATCGTGGACGAACCCACGGCCGGATTGGACCCGGAAGAAAGAACCCGGTTCTACAATATCCTGAGTGAGTTGGGAGAAGAGGCGATAGTCATTCTTTCCACCCATATTGTGGAAGATGTCACTTCGTTGTGTTCGGACATGGCAATCATCGGCGGCGGTGAGGTTCTGGTTCATGACACCCCCCAAAAGATCATCAAAGCGGTGGAAGGAAAATTATGGGTCAAGGAAGTTGATCGAAGCGGGCTAAGCGCCTGTAAAGAAATGTTTCCTGTAATCGCCGTTCATATAAAGCAGGGCAAAACGCGCATCCATGCGTTCAGCGATACGGCACCGGATGCATCCTTTGAGCCCAAGCTCCCCGATATGGAAGACGCCTATTTCGCGGTCATCGGGGGGTGCGCCAACCTGTCAAAAACTCCCCTGAACGCATAGGCGGTGGATGATGCTGAGTTTTATTGCCCGTTTTGAACTGCGCTACCACTGCAAAAAAATCCACACCATTCTCTTCTTTTTTCTGCTGGTCTTTCAAGGTGTCTGGTACATGATCGGCGTCAATGACCTGTTTGCCAACAACAGCATTCATCTCAACGCACCGGCCGTTATTTATAGGAACTTGGCGGTTATGGGGATTATCCTGTTCGCCATCACCGCTATTATCTCTGCCGGGGCCTTGGCAAGGGATTTGGAGTCCGGTGCGGCCAATATCATTTACCCCGCCATAATCCATGAAAAAAAATATTTTTTGGGGAAGTATATCGGGGTCATGCTGGCCAATTTCGCGGTGGTTCTGGGCTATCCGCTAGGAATATTGCTTTTCCCCTTTCTTGGGATCGGCTCCCCGGAGCAGTTTGGCCCCGTGCCTGTGGGCCAGATGGTGCATGGATTTTTTCTTTTCACAGTTCCGAATCTTGTTTTCCTGGTCACCTTTGCCGTTTTTCTGGTAGTGATGTTCCGCAAAGCGGCTGCCGCCTACCTGGGTGTTCTGTTGATTTGCATATTGTTTCTGCTTTCGACTTCCGCCCGAAAAGATTCCCTCTATCCCCTGATAATCGAGTTGCTTGATCCTTTTGGATATTGCTCGGTGGAGAGCATAACCGACAAAATGGATGTGTTGGAACTCAATTCCGCTTATCTGCCCGTTACACCCACCCTGCTGCTGAACCGCTTGATTTGGGGCGCAATGTCTTTGTTTTTGTTTGTGACGGCGCTTCTGAAATATAATTTCAAAACTTTTACAGCCCGCTTTGTTAAAAAGAGCCCTGGGAAAGAAAACGCGGTCAACTCCTTTTCGCAGGCCGGGCAACCTGTTTCCCCGGCTATGAAACAAGGGTTTGCGTCCCACCTGGTCAAGTCTCTGCAATTGACCGCAAGCGATATGAAAAACATTTTGGGCTCTCCCATCTTTCTGGGCATCACGGCGACACTCTTCCTGATGTTTTTGGGTTATAATTTTTTCTGGACGTCCGCCTATTATCTGACCACTTCCCACCTGCCGTTAACTTCGGTCATGACCTATATCAGGATTCCCATGCTGGTGGTGATCAGCCTCATCTTGCTGATTCTTTCCGGGGAGCTTTTATTCAAGGACCGCACCGCCGGTGTATGGCAGATCGTCGATGCCATGCCCACCCCTTCCTGGGTCTTTGTGTTGTCTCGCTTGTTGGCCATGGCGGGCGTTGCCTTTCTTATTCTTTCCCTGATTTTTGTGGCGGGGGTCCTCTCTCAATGGGTAATGGGATTCACCGATATTGAATGGGGATTGTATCTCCGGGATTTATACGGACCGCGGTTTGGCTGGCTCACTTGTTTGCATATCATCAGCTTGGCGTTTTTTTGCGGGGCTTTTTTTAGCAGCCGGTTGCATGGGCATATTGTTTCCATTGCCCTGTTTATTTTTATCTCCATGTCCGTTGATTTTAAATTGATCGAGCAGTTGCGTTTTGGCTTCCCTTTTGTTCCAGGCGTTTTCGGACCGGAAAAGTACAACTATTCGGAGATGAACGGATATGGAGTGCTGGATGCGGGCCTTGGTTGGTACGCAGGAGCCTGGACAGCCTTGGCCGCTTTTTTCTGCATCTTCACCCTACTGTTGTGGAATCGCGGGGTGAATAGAACCGTTAAGGAGCGCTGGCAGGTGCTGAAACAGACCTTGCGCACGTCCGGCGGTCGGGCTTTGGCGGCTTCCATGATCTGCTGCCTGTTTCTGTTTGGCTACTTTCAGTACGGCATCCATGAAAACCTGGTCGTCAAGGCCGGGTATCAGACAGATGCGCAAAAGGAGGCCGAATCCGCGGCCTACGAGAAAAAATATTCCCAATACAAAGAAGCGCCCCGGCCCAAGATTACGGATATGGATCTGGTCTTGAACCTTTTCCCCAAAAAAAGAGAGGCAAACTATACGGCCCGACTGGTTTTGGAGAACAAAACAGCCGAGGCTATTGATGCCCTGCATGTGGACTGGGACAAAAAATTGATACTGAGAAAGTTAGCCGCCTCAGATCATGACCTTGAAAAGGCTGAAGACGACCAGCGCCTCAGGCATGCCGTCTATCGCTTGCAGCCCGCTTTGGGCCCAGGCGAAAAAATGGGCCTGACTGTCAAGGCAAACCTGGCCTATAAGGGGTTCCACCAATCGGAGTATCAGGGAGACCTAACCTATAACGGAACCGTTCTGGGCACTGATTTTCTGCCTCTTTTCGGCTATGACCGTTCCCGTGAACTCACCAACAATAAAGAGAGGCTGCGGCAGGGGCTCGCCTTGCTGGATTCCCGCATGGACAAGGCAAACAACGCCTTTTCCAGGGGCAATCGTTTCGAATCTCTCCAATCGGATGCCTTGACCTGGAACATGGTGATCTCTACCGATGGGGATCAAAGCATTGTGGGGCCGGGGAAAAGAATAAGGACTTGGCAAGAGGGGGGGCGCAGCTACGCCCGATTCTGCTCGCAACGTCCTGGGGCAATGGATTTCAAGATCATTTCCGCGCGTCTTATGGCCAAAGAGTTCGAGTGCCGGGGAGTGTGCTGCCGGCTGTTCCATTCCCCTTGCCATACATACAACCTGTCTGTTTTTAAAGATGCCGTGGAAAAGATTGTCCCCTGGCTCACCAGGGAGTTGGGGCCATATCCCTACAGCCAGCTACAGGTGGTTGAAAAGCCTTTCTATGATGACGACTTTGTTTCCTATGCCAATGTAACCGCCATTTCGGAAAGCCGGGGCTGGACGGCAGAGATAAAGAAGAAAGAAGACGGAGAATATATTTACCTGATTGTGGCGGAACAGCTTGCCCGGCAATGGATCCTCGCCTCCTTGAAAGTGGCGGACGTGCAGGGCGCGCAATTTTTGACCGAATCCATGGCCAGGTATTACGCGTTCCGGTTCATGGATGAGTTTTTGGGGCGTGAACAAACCCGTAAATGGCTAAACCTCGCCTACAAAGATTATGAAAAAGGCAGGGGCGAGGAGGGCATAGAGGAAAAGCCCCTGCTCCTGGTGGACAGGGCGTCTTATCTTTCCCGGCATAAAGGGGGGCCTGCCTTGTACGCCCTGACCCAACGAAGCGGGGTGAAAACCTTTGACCATTGGCTGGCCAAGTGGATAGCCCAGGCCGGTAATAAGCATGGTTTTCTAACTTCCGCTGATTTTTATAAAGGCCTTAAGTCCTTTCTTCCCGCCGATCTGCACCCCTTTGCCCGGGACTGGTTTGAAAAACGCGTTCAGTACAAGCTGTCTCTCCGTGAGGTTCAAGCCAAGGATCGGAAGCTTGCCCTCACCATCCTGGCCGCCAGGCAGGAATATGGCGGAAAGAGCTGGGCCGGGGAAGTGCCTTTTTCTACGCCGCTTGAGGTGGGGCTGCTGGATGAATCCGGAAAAATTAAGACCGTCAAGAAGATCATGGTGCGGTCTGGTGAGCATGTTTATAGCTTGGATTGCTCCTTTAGGCCCTCGGCGGTGATCCTTGATCCGAATTATTGGCACTTGCTGGGAAGCAGAACAACCTGCTTCAAGAAAATATAAAATTTTGCGCAATCCTCAGCTTTCAACGCTTAGGGGTTGAATTTATTTATTCCGTAGTAGAGGGGAGTTGTCTTGTTTTTTATATTGAAAAAAGGCATTACACTGGGGTTGGCCGTCGCGTTGCTTGGCTGGATGACCTCGCCCGCATTAGCCAAAGAGGGCGGGGCCGGTAATTTCCAGTTGGAGACCATGGAGGTTTCGGCTCAGAAACGTACGGAAAATGTCCAGGAGGTTCCCATTTCCGTGGACGTTATTGACGAAGTGGCCCTTGAAGAGGCGGGTATCCGGCAATTTCTCGAACTCAACCGAGTGGTGCCGAATCTGACCATTTCCAGCTCCGGAGGGGCCACGACCTATTCTTATGTCGGCATAAGGGGCCGGATTTCTTCGGGCACGGATGTGGACCCCACGGTAACGCTCCTGGTGGACGGCATTCCCTATGACGACTATGGCAGCCTGGGCGCCAACCTGCTATTCGATATCGAGCGGATCGAGGTGTTGCGCGGTCCGCAGAACACCATGTACGGCCTGAGCAGTGCGGCCGGAGTCATTAATATAATAACCAAAAAACCCGGTGACACGTTGAGAATACGCGCCAACGCCGAAGTCGGAGGCGGCTCGGAGTACGGAGCCGCAGGTCTTGTCAGCGGTTCCGTGAGCGGCCCCCTGGTCCAAGGTGTCTTGGCGGGCGGTCTGTCCTTCATGGCCCTGGGGGACCAGGGCTATGTCAAAAACGTCTATACCGGCGACACCTATAACTCCACAAACAACATGGCCGGCCGCGGCAGCCTGGTGTGGACCCCCACCGACGCCTGGGAAGTGACTCTGGGCCTGTCCCATACGGATTACGAGAGCGATTACGGGATGCTCAACCTGCCTTTGAACGGCTCGGCGGCAGCCTCCTTGGGACAGAATTACCTGGGCGACTGGGAGCAGGACCTGGATTGGGACGGATCAGGGTCGGTCAAAACCACGGGGGCGAGCCTGCATGCCCAATACGAAGCTGGACCGGTGACCGTGGTCTCTGCCACCGCCTTTCGCGACACCAGCCAGGAGTTTGACGCGGACTACGATCTGACCCGCCTGCCGCTCATGTACGGCTTTTTCAGTAACGACAGCCAGAGTTTCAGCCAGGAACTTAGATTGCAATCCCCGGACGGGGAGGATTCGCCTTTGCAATGGCTGGTGGGTTTTTTCCATAATTCCTTTAACCGCGATGTGGCACTTGGGGTCGCCGGTAATCCCTATGAGCGCACCGCCATGGTGAACTCAGAGCTCAAAGGTGCGAGCAATTCCGTATTCGGCCAGGGCACCTACCGGTTCTGGGAGCGCAAACTGGGCCTGACCCTGGGAGTCCGCCAGGAATGGACCAACCGGGAGCTCCACGACAAGATGGGTGCTCTGCCCGACCTGGATAAAACAGACTCCCAATTCCTGTCCAAGTTCGCGGTGGACTACCGCTTCTCTCCCCTGGTCATGGCCTACGCCAGCCTCACCCAGGGGTGGCGGAGCGGGGGCTACTTCAACATGTCCAGCTTCACCACCGACCCGGAGATGGTTAAGTTCGAAAAGGAAACCAGCTGGACCTATGAATTGGGCGCGAAAACCCAGTTCCTGGGCGGCCGTCTCCTGGTCAACGCGGCCCTGTTCCACACAATTTACGATGATTTCCAGGACAAGGTCATGACAAGCTCCCTGCAGTCTTACCTGATGAACGCCGGAGAGGTGCACATGTCCGGCTTTGAGCTGGAGAGCAAGGCCCACCTGTCCGATTGCCTCGTCTTGACCGCTTCCGTCGGGTATGTGCACGGCGAGTATAAGGATTTCACCGACAGTAAGGGGGACTATTCCGGCAACACCGTGATATCAGTGCCTGATTTTGACCTGAACCTGGCTCTCAAGTATTCGTTTCTGGATGGGTTCTACGTCCGTCCCGAGGTGCAGGGAACAGGTGAGATCTTTTGGGACCACGCCAATACGGCCAGCCAGGACCCCTACTACCAGTTGAATTGCCGGGTGGGATACATCAAGGATCAATGGGAAATATACGCATATGGCAAGAACCTGACCAATGAGTATTCTTTTGTCCACGCCTTTGACATGTTCGGCAACGGCGAATGGTTTGGCACTCCCATCACCCCGCTCATGGTGGGTATAGGCATAAGCTGGAACTTCTGATCCTCCGCTCCTCCCGCCGCAACCCCGGATTCGGGAAGTTCGCGGCGGGAGGCGGACCAGACCTCGCAACGAGGGGCGCCGTGCAATGCTTTGCAATCACTTTGGCGACTTGGTCGATGATGTCGGTCACCTGCCTCTACTGGATTTCAGTAAGGTCAACAACGTCTGAGCATGAAGCGGAAACCCGCGCGCGTACAGCCGACAGAGACTGCTGTATTCAGCCGGACGGCAGCTTCAAGCTGTCTCGCGCAGGCACCCTTCAATTCTTGCCAGGTGGGCAAGTCACTTTGCTTGGCGGCGGGTTGTTGCAAAACAACCTGGATTAGGAAGCCTTGTTTGTTTATGGTGGGCGCGCTCTCGTTTCAACCCCCTGGTTTCGGCGCAAGGCGGCGGGGCAGGGTGCTTGCTAAAGCCAGGAATCGCTGAATTAAAGAGTCGGTAAACGATTAACGAAAAAATACGGAAAAGGTCAGGAAATAGATAAATGGACATTTTTAAATTGGCATGGCTCTCTCAGTCACGCTTGAATGGCAGGTTATAAGTTTTTCGAGTTTCAACCCACTTATATGCGATTACTATAATCGTGGGCCAGAAGACAGTATTAATCAGGTCATGGACGCTCGCAAACCAGCGCATATAACCAAGCAAAAGCAAATCATCACGCAGATCCAGAAATTCCATGGCGCCCGCAGCCATGAATACCGGCAGCAAACTCAAATAGTCCAACCGGCCCCGCCTCCATATGAATACGGCCAAGAATAAAACCATCAACCCCATATGTATATGGATTGCATCCTTGGATAGAGGCAGAACCTCGAGGATGAGGGACTTGAAGCTTTGATACCCGGAACTTTCCATACTATCCAACTTACTCATAAGGCTTAAACCACCGGTGCGGCGTTTTAGGGCGTCCCGTTATTTTTGTGGTTGGCGGGCCGTTGGCCGAAGCTTAAAAATTAGAAACCGGCTCATCGCCCCGGCAAAAAAGGCCTTGCTTCCGATTCCGGTTGTCGTCTTTGGAATAAACGCCTGTAGATCAACAGATTATAGACGAGTTGGAGGGAAAACATGCCATACAGTATTAAATACTCTCCTTGATTATCCCATCCGGTTGCTGTCTCATGGGCGATCTCATCCGCCATTACTTTTTCCCCTGTCATCATCACGACACAAACAATCCCGAGTCCGAATAAAAGAGGATCGAACGCTCTTTTGTGAGTGTTCTTGAATTGTCTCCGGCCAAGCCAGGAGAGGGATGCGATATTAAACAGCAAGATGAATATCATGCCGATAAGCATGATCAGTTCCACCAGGGCAAGTGCCCCTCCCATGGAGAATACCTGATCACGAAACACCCACATACTGACGAGAATGAATACGAGGAAGGCCGTGGCGAGGTTGTCCAGCCAGAATAAGGCGCTCGTAAACCCGATTTTGAGCTTATTCATACAGAATATCTCCTTGCCCCAAAGGATCTGTAAATATTGGCGCTGCGTCTTCCGGTTCGGTTGCAGTCAACTTTAATATACTCGAAAACGGGTATCTCAATTCAATCCTGAAAAACCTGAATGCTGCTCATTCTTCATTCATTGGCTTTTCCAAGGCAAAGCGGTAAGCTGGAATTCAAAAGTGTTGGAAAATCAAAGCATGACTTATTGCTTTTTTAAAAAGCACCCCCCTTACGAACTATTTTAATTCGGGAAAAACCATGGTAACTCCCGTCACTCCCCAGCGAATCCAGCAAATCAACCAGGCGCCGGTTAATCCCTCGGGCGAGTATGTGCTCTATTGGATGACAGCCGACAGGCGCAAGAGCTATAACGCGGGCTTGCAAAGGGCTGTGGCCTGGGCAGAGGAGTTGAATCGGCCGCTTTTGGTTTTGGAGGGTTTACGCCTGGACTATCCCCTGGCCTCGCGCAGGTTGCATGCCTTTATCCTGCAGGGCATGGCCGATAATAAAGAGGCCTTCTCCACGGAAAGGGTCTTTTACTATCCTTTTGTGGAAACCAAGAAAGGCCGGGGCAAGGGGTTGTTGGCATCGCTCTCTAAAAGGGCCTGTATGGTGGTGGCCGATGTTTTCCCTTGTTTCTTTTTGCCCCGCATGCTCAAAGCGGCTGGTCGAAAACTCAAGGTCGGGCTGGAGGGGGTGGATTCCTGCACCCTGATGCCCCTTGGCCTGCCTGGCCGGGATTTTCCCACGGCCTACGGCTATCGCAGGTTTTGGCAGAAAAACCTGCCGGACCAATTGAGCCTGCAACCAGTGCCTGACCCGCTGCAAGGAACTGAATTGCCGATTTTGGCTGATTTGCCGCCTGAGATAAAAGATAAATGGCCCCAGGCTTCGAAAGAGGCCCTGGAGGCTGGGGATTCCTTTCTCTCCGGCCTGGATCTGGATCAAAAGATCAAAGAGGTTCTGCTAAAAGGCGGAGCCAAAGAAGCAGGCAGGGCGCTTCGGCGGTTTATAGACCAGGGCCTGGATAGATATGACACAGAGGCGCGCCAGCCCTCTTCCGGCGCATTCAGCGGGCTTTCGCCTTATCTGCATTTTGGCCATATAGCGCCCCAGGAAATATTCCATGCGGTGGTTAATAAAGAGGCCTGGCTGCCTTCCGGCCTCATAGCCCCGTCCAAGGGGCAAAGAGAGGGCTGGTGGGGTATGAGCCCCGGAGCCGAGGCCTTTTTGGATCAGCTCATAACCTGGCGCGAGCTGGGTTATATGTTCAGTCATTATCGGACGGATTATGCTTCCTATGAATCCCTGCCCGACTGGGCCCAAACCACCCTGGCCCAACATGCCGGAGATCCCAGGCCCCATCTTTACAACATCGAGGAGCTGTGGCAGGCCCGGACCCACGATCCCATCTGGAACGCGGCCCAGACCCAGCTTTTAAAAGACGGGGTGATCCACAATTACCTGCGCATGCTCTGGGGCAAGAAAATTCTCAAGTGGAGCCCCACGCCCAAGCAGGCTTTTTTGGTGATGAAGGAGCTTAACGACCGCCTGGCCCTGGACGGCAGGGACCCAAATTCCTACAGCGGCATCTGTTGGGTCTTGGGCAGGCATGATCGGGCCTGGGGGCCGGAGCGCCCCATATTCGGCAAGGTGCGCTACATGACCTCAGAAAGCACGGCCCGGAAACTGAAGCTTAAGGAATACCTGGCCGCCTATGGTCAGACAGGCGGCCAGGCGGGACTGCCTTTTTGATTCAGCCCACAGTGCGGCCCTTGCCTGAATCCTTGAGATAAAAGAGCTCCTGGGGGTAAGGGGCGAAAAAGCTCTGTTCCGCCAGATACTCCTGGTCATAACGCAGAATCCAGTCAAACAAAAGCATCTGAAGCGAGCTTAAAAGCGCCCGCCCCTGGCGATACAGATCCAGGCTGTCCAGAAAATGGGCCTTTTCCCGTGCTGTGAGCTGCTTTTTAAAATAACCCTCGGCATGCATCAACACATTTATGATGGAGCCGGTCTTGGGGGCCTTGGCCAGGGCCTGGCCAAGGTTTTCCTCGTATTGGTTCAGGATGTTTTCCAAACTGTCGCCTTGGGGATTGGCCACCAGCTTGCCCATGATGCGCATGCGGCTTTGGTTGTAACCCATGAAAAGCAGCTTGTTTTTAGAGTGAAAATCAACCAGCGCACCCATGGAGCCTGCCTGCCGCACCTGGCGGAACCAGGATGTGGTAAAGAGCTTGGTCAGAAAATGCTCCCTGAGTTCAAAGTTTTTCACCCTGCCTTCATGCTCCACGGCAGCCAGGGGAGCTGTTTCCCTGGCCTTGGCCGCAAAGATGCCAGCACCTTTTTTGCTGGATGACCCTGGCTTTTCGCCAGCATAGATAGGCACATCCATGGGCCCGCAGGAAGGAGAGCGGCTTTTCAGCAAAAAGCCGTCCACCTCCTTTAAGGAGCCGAAAAAACCGGCCATGAATTTTTGCATTTCAGGGGTGCAGTCCCTGCCTGTGGCGGGCTGGATCATTTTCACCTCATCCGCCTTGCCCACCAGACGCACCGGGTCTCTCGGCACGCCCAGGCCGATCTCCACCTCGGGGCACACCGGTTGATAATCCACAAATTGTTTCAGCTTTTCCACAAAAGGATCTTCCACCATGGCCTGGTTCCAGCGGCAGGCGGCAAAGCCCAGGCATTTACTCACCACTACTTGGGGTCTGGTGAATTTTTTTTTGCTCATAAGCCATTCACAATCTGCAGGCCTGGGGAGGCCCCGGTTTAATGGTTTGAGCGGGATTCAATATTTCTATCCCTGATCTGAGGGCCAGATTGGTGAGCATGCCCCGGTAAAGGCGGTCATGAGCCATGGTGTGTATACGCCAATAGGCCAGGCCCCACAGGCCCCGGGGCAGAAAACGGGCGATTACCTCCAACTCGCAAACATTTTTATCCTGGGGTGTCACCCTGTATTCCAAAATCGCCTCGCCCGGCAACTTCATCTCTCCTATGAGCACCAGCCGGTTGGGGGGATCGGCCTCGAGCACCCGCCAGAAATCCAGGTGATCGCCTGTGTTCAATTCCTTGGGATCGCGCCTGCCCCGGTCCAGGCCCACGCCGCCGACCAGTTTATCCATAAGCCCCCTCAGCTTCCAGAGGGACTGCATATATTGCCAGCCCCTGTCTCCGCCCAGGGAGGAAACAGCTCGCCAGGCCTTTTCCACAGGACATTTCAAACTGATTTTGGCAGCGGTGGCCAGGATTGTTCCCCCGGCATGGGGCGCGTCTCCGCATTGAATCCATTCCGGGGGCAGAACCTGGCCCGCGTCCAGCCAGCAGGTCTCAACCTTTTGCTGCTCAATGCGCTCCAAGGCCAGTTGGATGGTTTGCTCACAGGTTAAAAGCTCCTGGGGAATCATGCGGGCTATGCGGTTATCTTCGACGATGACCTGGTTGCTGAGCCCCTGGGCCAGGGGGCGGGCCAGAGAGGCGGGCACCGGCGTTATCAGGTTGATCCAATAGGAGCTTAATTTGGGGCTGAGAAAAGATGTCTTGATTATGAGCCTTTTGGGCAAACCGGCCAGCCTGGCATAGAGCTGGAAAAGGTCTGCGTAGGTGGTTATTTCAGGCCCGCCGATATCCAGGCTGAGTCCCAGGACTTGGTCGGTCTCAAGGCAGCCCATGAGATAGTTCAGGACATTGGTGATGGCAATGGGCTGCACCATGGTGGATACCCAACGCGGGGTTATCATCACCGGCAGCCGGTCCGCCAGGTAGCGCAAAAGTTCAAAAGAAGCGCTGCCCGAGCCCAGGATCATGGCCGCCCTGAGAAAGGTGGTCGGCACTGGCCCTGATTGCAGGATGCGCCCCACTTCAGCCCTGGAGGCCAGGTGCTTGCTTATGTTGTCACCCGGCGGGACTATGCCGCCAAGGTAGATGATACGGTTCAGGTTTGCACGGGCTGCTGCATTTGCCATGTTTTGGGCGGCCTTGCGGTCTGTGGCCGCAAAATCCCTGGTGCGGGAGTTCATGGAATGAACCAGGTAATAGGCCGCCCAGCAGCCCATGGCCGCCTGGTTCATGGATTCCCGGTCCAGAAGGTCTGCCGTGACAAGCTCCACCCCGGGATGCCTGCCCCAGGGGCGGCAGCGCATTTTGGCCACCGAGCGTCCGGCAGCCCTCACCCTATACCCTGCCTGCAGGAGTTTGGGAACCAGTCTGCCGCCCACATAACCGGTGGCTCCGGTGACCAGGATGGGTTTTCCCTGCATTTTTACTCCTTAAATGGCATCATTAAATTTAATGATAACAGCAAAGAACCTTTTAAAGCTCATAAACAAAAGTAAATCTGCGAGACATGGGCCAGATTTTTTCAGGAGGCGGGCATGGGCGAGGACAAGATTGTGTTGATGGATGAAGTGCCGCTTTTAAAAGAAAGATTAGCCGCACTTTTACGTGATGAACCTTTGGCTGTGTTGGCTACTTCCCAAAAAAATGCGCCTTATGCCAATTTGGTGGCCTTTGCCGCTGCGGGGGATTTAAAAGCGATTTATTTTTGCACAGCCAAAAACACCCGTAAATTCCAGAACCTTGCCGAAAATCCCAAGGTTTGTTTTTTAATCCATAATCAAGGCGGCAAACAGGGTGGTTTTGATGCAGGCCTGGCTGTGACCGCCCTGGGTCTTTGCCGGGAGGTTTCACCCGAAAATAAAGAACAAGTCAGGGAACTTGTTTTAAATAAACACCCGGAACTTAGAATTTTTTTGGATTCTGCCGAAACAGCGCTCATGCATTTCAAGGTGGAGAACTATATTTGCGTCTCTGGTTTGAGCCTGGTCACCAATCTGGCGGTAGGTTAAAAAATACCGATTAAGACTAAGGATATCCTCCTAATTAACCGAGAAGGTAAAGCCATAGCTGTTTTTTAGTGTTGACGGGCATTCATCTACCTATCACTATTAATTACATAGGCAAAGTATTTAAAGTTTAATTTGCCCTCTAGGGAGATGTCTCTCCATCAGGCCCAATTCAATTTAAAGGAGTAAATTATGGCAAAAGCAACCGAAACTTCCTGGAACTATGTTTGGGTTACCGACAAGGCGGGGAACCAGTTTGTATGCCCGGTAAATGCCCTGAAAAATCCCAAGGATGTATCAGAAGCTGAACTGAAAGACTGCCTGGATGACGCCAAGGCGGGACTTCCCTTGGGAGACTGATCCAATAAAGCCTTGCCGTTTGACTTGAACAAGGTCAAAAGAATTTTCACTCCCCCAACAGGCTTAAGCCACCTGCTGGGGGAGTCTTCTATTTTTGTTCCTGAAAAATCACCTTGATTCTTATTTTCAGATTGTAAAAGGCCTTGCGGATAGAAAGAAATTTGATTTAATTGACAGATTATTTAGTTGTCTGCTCCTGCCTGTTTGCTTTTACTGGAAGGGTGAGCGCTGCTTTGAGGCTGTTCATAAAGTGCCGTTAAGGCATAAACCGCAGTTCATACTAAATTTTAAATAGTTGTAGCTGATAATCGGAATGCCTTTGCTTCTGCTCACCTTTTGCTGAAGGCTATGCCGTAAAACCATTGCCTCAAAGCAATTGCTTCTTTCCTAAGCCCAAAGGCCGGGCATTACCCAAAATATAAATTAAAAAGGGATGCTTCCCCAAGAGAGACCATATGCTCAATTTCTACAGGAGATTGGATCTATCTGAAAAACATTTGCTTGTGACTCTGGCCTTTGTAATCCCCCTGGCGGTGCTGGCCGCGCTGATGGACCTGGATTTTATGTATGACTTGAATATCGCCAGACAGGAAAAGCTTGGAAATGCCTTTTTAAAAAGTTTGGCACCCCTTTACCAAAAGGCTCCCCTTATGCACCTGGCCCTGACTAAACTTGATTCTAAAGGCGCTTGGCCGAGAAATTCAGTTGAAGCCATGGAATCTGACTTAGCCGTTTTACCGAAAGCCCTGACCCGTCTGGAAAAGGATCTCTGGTTTATCCCCAAGGGCAGAGAAGCTAAACGTCAGTTGGGTGAAGATATAAGGCTTTTAACTGACCAATGGGAGAACATAAAAGCCGGAGAGAGAACCCCGGCGGCGCTATTGGTTTATATGGACAGGTTAAGGAGCATGACCGGGGACTTGGGCGACGCAGCCCTTTTATTTTTGGATCCTGCCCCGGATTCCAATCACCTGGCAAGGATTATCAACCAGTCTTTGCCGGAATATGTCTATTTGCTCTGCAGCCTCAATCAGGCCCTCTCCACCTGGATTATGCCGGGAGCCAAAAGTTCCTTGGCCGGGCAGCAGTGGTTTTTTATCTCTAATCGCCTTAGTAA
This sequence comes from Dethiosulfatarculus sandiegensis, assembly GCF_000931935.2. Taxonomy (GTDB): domain Bacteria; phylum Desulfobacterota; class Desulfarculia; order Desulfarculales; family Desulfarculaceae; genus Dethiosulfatarculus; species Dethiosulfatarculus sandiegensis. Next base: position 249,279 of record NZ_AZAC01000078.1, on the reverse strand, counting down.
GGTGGCATATTCCTCTGTTTTGAAGAATTCGGAAAGGCTGCTCAGAGTAGACCCCCATTACTATGACCGAAGTCCTGGATTGCAAAGGGAATATAAAAAGGCTCTAAAGGAATTTGTGGCCCAAAATCTGGCCTTTTTCAAGTCTCTTGAGCAGTTGCAAAAAAGACCGGAAAAAGAGGAGATCAAAGGCTATCTGTCGGCCTGGATCAAGGCTCATGCCAAGGCGGTCAGGTTGATGGAAGTGGGATCCGCCGAATTGGAAACATTGCTCGATAAGAAGATTGAGTTTTATTCCTTCCGGCGCATATCCGGAATCCTGTCCGGCGCCCTTGCCCTTGGCCTGGCCCTTTTGCTTGTGTTTTTGGTGAGAAGGGATTTGAGTAATTCCTTCAAGGCTCTGGCCTCCTACACTCATGCGGTGAGCAAAGGGAACTTAACCGCCACGCCGCCGGTTTTACATGGTTCAGAGCTTATCTCCCTGGCGGGCGACACCAGTTCCATGGTGGAAAAACTTAAAAACCGCCTGGCATTTGGCCAGGGTATTTTAAACAGCATAGAAACGCCCTTTTTAGTCGTTGACCAAAAAGGGCGCATAACCTTTATCAACCATGCCATGCCCCGGATATTCGGTGACGAAAAAGACCTCACCCGTTATAGGGGGAGAAGTCTGGATAAGGTGTGGCCCAGCGAATCAAAACTTAATCGAATGGTTCAAGACTGCCTGGAGTCACGGTCCTGCACCAAATACAACCGGGTCGAACTCAATACAAAGTCAGGCCAACGGGTTTTAAGTATGACCCTTTCTCCTTTGTTTGATTTAGACGACAGGCTCATCGGAGCAAGTGTTTCGGCCTTTGACTTGACTGACCTTTTGGCCAAGGAAAAGTCCCTTGAACAAAAGAACCTGGAAATCGGCAGGCTGGCGACGTTTCCTCGCGAGAACCCAAGTCCTATACTATCTGTAGATGCAAAAGGGGAGAGTGTTTGCCTCAACCCGGCCACTATAAGGGTTTTGCACGACTCGCCTGAAGACCTGCCTTTATTTTTACCGGCCGATCATCTGGAAGTGGTAAAAAACTGCCTGGCCTCGGGCCGGGGCCGGGAAAATATGGAGACTGAATATCGGAACCGGGTGTGGTCCTGGATCTACAATCCGCTTCCGGAATTGGGCCTGGTGCATCTTTACGCCTATGACATTACAGAACGCAAACGCATGGAAGAGCAGCTTTTATACGACGCCATGCATGACTACTTAACCGGCCTTCCCAACCGGGCCATGTTGCTGGAGCGTCTTAACCGGGCTTTGGAGGAAAAAACGAGGCATCCGGAATACGGCTTTGCCGTTCTGTGCGTGGATTTGGACCGTTTTAAGGATGTAAACGATTCTTTGGGCCATTCCCTGGGTGACGAAGTGCTTAAGATTATGGGCAGACGCATCCAAAAGGTGCTTCGGCCGTATGACACCCTTTCCAGGTTTGGCGGTGACGAGTTCACCGTGCTTTTAGAGAGGCTCGAGTCGGCTCAAGAGGCCGTTTCGGTAGGCGAACTTATTCATGAAGAAATTGCCCGGCCCATACGCATAAGGGGATATGAGCTTTTTGCGTCTGTGAGCATCGGTATACTGTTACCGGACTCTCGCCATAATCAGGCCGAGGTCATATTGCGGGATGCGGATACGGCTATGTATCGGGCCAAGGCCCTGGGTAAGGCCAGAAGCGAGGTTTTTGAAGCCAAGATGCACCAAAAGGCCAGGAATCGGCTGATGGTGGAAAGCGAGCTTAAACTGGGTTTGGAGGATGGACAGGTTATTCCCTATTTTCAGCCTTTGGTGGATATGAAATCCGGTTACATAGCGGGTTTTGAGGCCCTGGCTCGCTGGCGGCATCCGGTGCACGGCATTTTAGGGCCGGGGTACTTCATAGAAATAGCCGAAGAAACCGGTCTGATAAATCCCTTGGGCCTGACCATGCTTGAGCAGGCCTGTTTGGCCGGGCGAAAATGGAAAGCCCTTGCCCAAAATAAACAAGGCCTTTTGATGAGTGTCAATCTAAGTGTGCGCCAGTTCGCTTCCCCAACCTTGCTGGAAGATATCGCAGAGATACTTGCCAAAACCGGTTATCCACCCCATCTGATAAAGTTGGAGGTTACTGAATCAGGGATTATGGCCAATGCGGAGGCTTCAGTCAAACTGCTTAATTCATTGGCTAATATGGGGCTGAAGCTAAGTATAGACGATTTTGGAACCGGCTATTCTTCTTTGAGTTATCTGCACCGTTTCCCCTTTGATTCCCTAAAGGTTGATCAGTGCTTTGTGGGGCGCATGCAGGAAAAGGAAGAAAATAAGAAAATAGTGCAGACTATTGTGGGTCTGGCCCACGACATGGCTAAAGAGGTGATAGCAGAGGGCATTGAGACCAAGGCCCAGTTCGAGATTTTAAGGGATATGAAATGCGAATACGGCCAGGGCTTTTTATTTGCCAGGCCCCTGCCCGCCAAGGAGGCCGAAGATCTGCTTGTTCAATCACCCAGATGGTAGTTCTCTGGCTTTGAAGCACTTTTGGGTGGCAAGGCAGATGGAGACCAGCATGAGCATCACCGGCACCTCAATCAGAACTCCCACCACCGTGGCCAGGGCCGCGCCCGAGGAAAGACCGAATAGCATGGTGGCCGTGGCAATGGCAACCTCAAAATGGTTGCTGGCCCCGATCATGGCGCTGGGGGCTGCGTCCTCGTATTTAAAGCCCAATATTTTGGCAAGGCCGTAACCCAGCCCGAAGATCAGCACGGTCTGCAAAAAGAGCGGCACGGCGATCCAAAGGATGGTGAGAGGATTTTCCAGAATTACCTCGCCTTTAAAGGAAAACAAAAGAACCAGGGTGAGCAAAAGGGCGCTTATGGTAACCGGGGTGAGCATGTGCAAAAATCGGGTCCTGAACCAGAGTTCACCCTTTAACGCCAAAATAAAACGGCGGGAAAAATAACCGGCCGCTAACGGCAGGGCCACGTAGATTGCTATGGAGAGCAAAAGCGCCTGCCAGGGCACCGGCAACCTCCCCACACCCAAGAGATAGCCCCCCAAAAGCCCGTATAAAAGGAGCATGGCAAGGGAGTTGATCGCCACCATCACCAGGGTGTGGCCGTCGTTTCCCTTGGAAAGATAACCCCATACCAGGACCATGGCCGTGCAGGGGGCAATGCCGAGAAGTATGCAGCCTGCCAGATAGCTGCGCCAAAGCGGCACTTCCAGCATCTTCACGCCTTCTATCAGCACCACCTTTCCCGCGCCGTAGGCCTCGCCCACCGCCAGGTCCAGGCCAAGCGGCATTTTTATGAGGTCCGTGGCCTCAGGCCCGATCAGGCTGTGAAACAGGTATCCCAGGAAAAAAAGGCTTATACCGTACATGGTAAAGGGTTTTATGCCCCAGTTGATAAAAAGCGTGAGGCTCACCGGTCCCAGATTGCGCCCGGCTTTCAGCACCTGGCCAAAATCTATCTTGACCATGATGGGATACATCATGAAAAAAAGGCACACGGCAATGGGAATGGAGACCACCGGCGCGCCGTTTATGGTGATGGCCATGGCGTCCAGCTCCCTGGCCAGGCCAGGGGCGAACTTGCCCAGAAAAATGCCGCCTGCTATGCAGAGGATTACCCAAAGGGTCAGGTAACGTTCAAAAAAACTCATTTTGGGGGAGGTTTTGGTTTTATTACCCATTGGGCTTGATCCTTTTGGCATTAAAATATTGATTACTTGGCAATATAGCCAAAAAGGCAATAAAATTCAAACTAAAATAGTAGGATTAAGGTTGCATTTTGCAGGCAAAGGGAGAAATCAGGCAGGGGAGAGGGGGAGTTTCACCGTAAAACTGGATCCCTGGCCGGGGCTGCTCAAAAGGGAAACCTCTCCCTTGTGAGCCTTGATCACCGCCTTTACCAGGCTGAGCCCCAGGCCCATGCCCCTTTGGGAGCGGCTTCGATCACCCCGGTAAAGCCGATCAAAGACCCTGGGTTGGTCCTGGGGGGAGATGCCCATGCCGTTATCCTTCACCGTGATCAGGGCGGATTCGTTTTCAGAGGCAAGGTTCACCTCAACCCGGCCGCCTTGGGGAGTGTATTTGACCGCATTGTCCAGCAGGTTGGCCACCACCTGGCGGATGCGGTTTTTATCCACTTCGGCGGTCAGGGAGTTCAGGCCCGTAAGGGCCATTTCAATGCCCTTGTCTTCGGCCACATAGTCATAGAGTTCCACCACCTCGGCCAGGATGGCCGCCAGATCAGTTTCGCTGGTGGTCAGCTGCATGATTCCGGTCTCCGCCTCCGAGACATCCGAGACTGTATTCAGCATGGTGACAATGCGTTCCGACTCCTCGGCGCAGTCCATTAAGGCCTCCCGGCAGGCCTCTTCTCCGGCCTGGTCCTTTAGCGCTGTCTCCACCACGCCGCGCAACCGGGCCGCCGGGGTGCGCAGGTCATGGGCCACATTGTCCAGGGCCTCGCGCATGCCCTTGATAAGGGTTTCGATCCGGGCCAGCATGCGGTTGAACTGCTCGGCCAGCTCGTCCAACTCCCTTCCCCGGCCTTTGCCCCGGGAAGGCACCCTGGCTTTCAAGTTGCCCGCGTCTATGCTGCGCACAGCCTGCAACAGATCCCGAATTGGCCGCAGGCTGCGCGAGGCCAGGAGATAGCCTCCGACGAGCCCCACGGCCAGGGCCGGGAGCATGATAAGGGCCAGGATGATCTTGAAGCGGCTCAAAAGCTCCCTGCGCCGGGCAGTGCCCCGCCCCACCTGCAGGATAAATTCGTCGCCCAAACGCACCCCGGTCACTTCCAGGCTGTCCCAACCGCTTTGGTTCGGCACCTCCTGCCACTCGTCCGGCCCTAAAAAGGGCAGTTCCCGGGCAATATCCTTGCTCCAGCCATGGGGTACGATCGCCACCAGGGTCTGGTTTTCCGGGTCGGCCAGGCGGATGAAATACCCGGCCCTTTCCTCGATGGATTTTTGCAGCCTTATCTCGGCCATCAGAGCTTCGGCCCGGCCCACGTGGTCCAACACCGCGTATTCTCTTATCTTGTCGTTTATAAGCTGGCGGTCCGCCTCCAGGGTGGTGGTGGCCAGAAGGTAATAGGTGAGGGAAACCAGGGCCAGAAGGCTTATGGTGAAGACTCCCCAATACCAAAAGGTGAGGCGAAATACCGTGGAGCCCGGCAGTCTGCTAAGGAGTCTTGCAGACATAGCCCACTCCCCGGATGGTGTGTATCAGCTTGGTGTCATAACCCTTGTCCACCTTGTTGCGCAAACGGCAAATGACCACATCCACCACGTTGGTTTGGGGGTCGAAACTGTAATCCCAGACGTGCTCCAGAATGGTTGTCTTGGAAACCACCTTGTCTGTATTGCGCATAAGGTATTCCAGCAGGCTGAACTCCTTGGGTTGCAGGCTTATCTCTTCTCCGCTTCTTTTCACGGTGCGCTGCAAAAGATCCATGCTCAAGTCCCCCACCTTGAGCGCGCCCGGCTCCACAGTGCGGCTGGAGCGCCGGATAAGGGCCTGGAGTCTGGCCAACAACTCGGAAAAGGCAAAGGGCTTGGTGAGATAGTCGTCACCGCCTTTTTGCAGGCCGTTTATGCGGTCGTCCAGGGAGCGTTTGGCGCTTAGGATAAGCACCGGGGTGTCTATTTTTTGCCTGCGCATCTCCTCTATGATCTCAATGCCGTCAATGCCCGGCAACATGATATCCATAACCGCGGCGTCATAACTTTGGCTAAGGGCAAGGCTGAGCCCCTGGCCGCCATCATGGGCCTGATCCACGGCATAACCGGATTCCTTAAGACCCTTGGCAATAAAAGAGGCTATTTTCCGGTCGTCTTCCACAATCAAGATCCGCATGGGTTGGGCTCCCTTAGTAAATGCGGCAAAAAGTGATTTTCATTAAAGAGCATACCCTTGAAGCATCCTCGCAGGCGTCGGCCTGTTAGCAAAGAAAATAATTACTTTTTTAAAATCCGCAAATCTTTGGCCTGAGAGTTAATTCAGGCCCTTGGGAACTGTAAAGAAGTTTTACCGTTTTTTCAGGCCGAATCGGGAATCCAAGCCTGACCAGGGGAAAATATTTATGTTAACAGGCTGTAAATATTGATTTTATCCTTACATTACAAAACTGTAATGCTCGGGAAAGGTTTTGGCAATGAAAAGGACATACACTATTGGGCAAGTCAAAAGGGAATACAGTCATTTTTCATGACGCTGAAATAATAAAACTAAAAATAAGTTCCTTTTCAGATTGTAAAGCAGGAGGAGTTGATATGAGAAAAAAGCTTTCCCCCAAACTCGGCATTGTCCTGGTGCTGGCCCTGGTCTTCAGCCTGGCCGCATCTCTGCCTGCCATGGCTGTGGATCGGTCCGCATTGCCCAGCTTTGCCGACCTGGCGGAAAAGGTCTCTCCCTCAGTGGTGAATATAAGAACCTTAAAGATCGTGAAACGCTCCCCCATGCCCGGCTTCCAAGGCCGCGGCGGCCCCATGGACCGGGATTTTTACGAGTTTTTCAAGCGGTTCTTCGAGGGCCACGGCATGCCCAACAAGGGCACCAAACAGCGCTCCCTGGGCTCCGGGGTTATTGTGGACCCCAAGGGTTATGTGGTCACCAACAACCACGTGGTGGCAGGTGCGGATGAAATCGTCATTAAATTCAAAAACGGCGAGGAAGTCGAAGCCAAGCTCGTGGGGCGGGACCCCAAGACCGATATCGCCCTTTTGAAGACCACCAAGGGTGATGACTATCCGGCCCTAAAATTGGGCGATTCCGAGAAACTGAAGGTCGGTGAATGGGTTTTGGCCCTGGGCAACCCCTTTGGCCTAAACGATACGGTCACCGTGGGCATAGTCAGCGCCAAGGGCCGCATCATCGGCGCCGGTCCCTATGACAACTTTATCCAGACCGATGCCAGCATCAACCCCGGCAACTCGGGCGGCGCCCTGGTGGATATGGATGGCCGGCTGGTCGGTATCAACACCGCCATAGTGGCCCATGGCCAGGGGATCGGCTTTGCCATCCCGGTTAACATGGTGCGCACGGTCATGGAGCAGCTTCGCACCAACGGCAAGGTGGTGCGCGGTTGGTTGGGTGTCTATATCCAGCCTGTCACCAAGGAGTTGGCCCAGAGCCTGGATCTGGAAGAGAATGCCGGAGCCCTGGTATCCAAGGTTGTGAAAGACAGCCCGGCCGATGACGCAGGTATCAAGCGCGGCGATGTCATCGTGGAATTTGACGGTAAAAAAGTTAAGGATTCCGTTTCTTTGCCCCGCATGGTCGCAGCCACCAAAGTCGGCGCTAAAGTTGAAATGGTGGTTATGAGAAAGGGCCGGGAAAAGGAACTCACCGTTAAACTGGGTGAGCTGGATGACGCGGGCATGGAAACCGATCGGGAAGTTGCCGGAGGAATTGAAGGCCTGGGCATGAGTGTTCAGGAACTCACCCCGGAGCTGGCCGAAAAACTGAGGCTGCGCACGGATAAGGGCCTGGTTATCACCTCGGTCTCCCCTGATTCTCCTGCTGCCGAAGCGGGCTTAAGGCGGGGCGATGTGATCCTGGAGGCGGACCAGGAAGAGGTGCACAAGGTTTCAGACCTGGAAGACGCCCTGGATGACCTGAATAAGGATAAGGGCCTTTTGCTCCTGGTCCAGCGCGGCAAGGGCACCTTGTTTGTGGTGGTCAAACCCGGGAAATAACCCTTAAATAAATCAGTTAGACAGCCGGGCCCTCTCTTGATGGGGCCCGGTTTTTTTAGCGGCCCCCGGCTGACTTAAGCCATATCTCAGAGTCGTCTATGCAGCAACGGCAGCCGTCTTTAAGGCGAAACCCGTCTATTTTTTTGCCCACCGGAATCAGCACATCCGTGGGGGCCACGGTTTTGTCCCCTCTTGAGGAAACCGCGTTCACTGTTTTTATGGTGCGCCATTTATTGTTTTCACGGATCTGGAAAACAACCCTGCTCTTACAGTTGAGTTTTTTCCCCGTGTCAAAGCGGGCCTTTATCTTTGTAATCGGGTGGGAAGGAAACAAATAGGTGTGAGTCCCCTTGAAACAACAGCAGCCTTTTTCCCGGTTTTGCTTTTTACGACAGGAAAGATGGAACGGAATTTTTAGCCCGGTTGAGTCTGTGACCTGAATGAACATTCTCTTCCAGACCGTCCATTGTCCTGTTTTATCCTTGGCCCTGGCCCTTAGGGTATAGGTCCCGGTCCCTGGGGCCTTGGTTTTCCAGGTCAGGCGAATTCCGCTTTTGGGGAGTTTTTTAGTCTTTTGGGCCAGCACCTTTTGCCCGGGAGTTAAAAGCTGCCATTTTAGGGAAAAAGGGCCCTCACCACCCCTGGGCTGGATGAGTATGGCGGAGCTGCCGTTTATGCCCCGCCTGGCCGAAGATGGTCTGAAAATAACCTGAAGGCCCAGGACTCTGCCGCTGCAGGGCCGGATATTCAACTCGGCGACTCCAGAGTTCATGGCGTCCAGGGCGTCCTCCCAATAGCTCTGGGTCAGCCCTGTGAGCAGGCTAAGATCAAGGCCCTTGTTCCCCAGGATCTGGGTGAGGCGGTCTTTGATAAAGCCTTTTCGCCAAAGTTCCACACAGTGACCGGTCACTGGTTTTACCTTTTCCAGGCTTTGTAGAAAATTCAGCGCGGTTTTTATCCCTCTTTGGGCTGATTGTTTTAACTTGTCCTTAAGCTTGGCGGGAGTCCCCGGATCTTTCGCCACCTGGAATATGTAATGGGCTCTGGCCAGGTGAAACCCCAGGAGAAAATAGTTGGCCGTGCACGTGTCTTTGTGAACCTTGCGGCTCGCTATTATCTGGTTGCGCAAGGCGCCTGCGTAATGGGGGGATTTACGGGCGATAAAATCCGCTATTTCCTCCCTTGTCTCGGGGGTTGGTTTTTCTGCGATTTTTTGGGCCAAGGCGTTCAGCTGCCTGGTCATATTGCCATGGCCTTTCCAGGCCGGGTTCAAGGCGGAACAAAAGGTGTTGGCTGCCCGGATATGGGCGGCGGCCCGGTTGAGGTGGGTGATTATGTCGTTGTCCGATTGAAAAGACAGCCTGGCGGTGGCTTCAGCCCAGCCCAATTCCAACCCGGCCGCAAAGACCCTGGCGCAGCATTGCCTGGCCGGCGGGTCCTGCCCGGCCAGGGCAGGGGGAGAGAATACACATATGGTTGAGCTGAAGACAAGCAGAGAGCAGAGAATAAAAAGACGAAAAGGTGTTTGAGGAAACTCAGTTAAGGGATTCAGCCTGTTTATTTGTGCCTTGAACCATAAATGCGCCACGGCCTTCTCCTTAAATCATTTCTAGCTGGAAATAATCACATGATTTGTCATGGAGAATCCAATTCGCTTAGCTGTTCTATAAAAACAGCCATAGCTTATAAAAGAGGGAGACATAAATCATGATTTTTAATCATATAATCAATTAAGTTTTGGGGAATTTTAAAATGCTATATTAGCCCTTGGAGAAAAAGCCTGTCAATCAAGGTTAAACCGGTTTTGGGAGGATAAACAGGAATCCATACTCAGAGCCTGGGGGCGTTTTGTTTATAGCAAAGAAGAACCGGGTGTATGAACAAGGCAAGGGGTGTCGAGGTTTGCCCCAAGTGATAAGATGGTTGGGGAAAATAGGCAGGCCAAAGAAAAATGCCTGCCAAGTGCGCCACCGAGACGGCCTTGACGCGGTTTTGTTTTTTTAAGGTCCGGGCACGAAGGCGCACTGAAATATTCCGGCTTTAAAATCCGGTTCAGATTGAAAAGGCTTGGAAGCCCTTTTCCAATATCCTGTTAGCCCATACCCGAAAGAAGGATTACTAAAGGATGAATCTCAATTCGCCTGGAAGCGTTTTTGTGGTGGGCGGGGCAAAAAGCGGCAAAAGCAGCCTGGCCCAAAGCCTGGCCGAAAAGAGCGGCAAAAGGCCGGTCTACGTGGCCACTGCCCAGGCCTGGGACCAGGAAATGGAGGTCCGCATAAAAAGGCACCAGATGGATCGGGGGCCTGCCTGGTCAACCCTGGAGGAATCGGTTAATTTAAAGGACGCACTGCTTGGGATTGATCATCGGGACAAGGTGCTCCTGGTGGATTGTCTCACCCTCTGGCTCAGCAACCTCATGACCCTCGAGAATCTGGATGATGAAGAGATTCTGACAAAATGCCGGGAGCTTAGCGATGTTATCCCTCGGCTTGAGGCAAAGGTTATTTTGGTGGCCAATGAAGTGGGGATGGGTATTGTACCCGAGAACGCCCTGGCAAGAAGATATCGCGACTTGGCCGGCGGTTTGAACCAGCTCATGGGCCGCACCTGTGAGCAGGCCATATTGGTGAGCGCCGGCATACCTTTGGTTTTAAAAGGGCCAGCCCTTTTTTGAGGAGTTAATCCAGCATGCACAGACTTGAAGAGATTCTTAGGCAGATAAAAGAACCGGCAACCGAAATGGCGGAAAAGGCTCAGGTCCATCTGGACAACCTGACCAAACCCAGGGGCGCTTTGGGCCGGCTGGAACAGGTGGCCGCCCGCTTGTGCATTATCAAGGGAAGCCTTGAGCTCAAGCAGCCCACCTGCGGAGCGGCGATTTTTGCCGCGGACCACGGCTCGGCCTTGGATGGAGTGAGCCTCTACCCCAGGGAAGTCACCGCCCAGATGGTTTATAATTTTTTGAGCGGCGGCGCGGCCATGAACGTACTATGCCGTCAGGTGGACTCCGTGGTCAAGGTGGTGGATGTGGGTGTGGATCATGATTTTGAAGACGCGCCCGACTTGATTCACGCCAAGGTCGCCCGGGGCACCAAAAGCTTTTTACGGGAACCGGCCATGACCCGCGAAGAGGCGCTCGACGCCATGATGGCCGGAGCCAAGGTGGCCCGGGAGTTGATCGACTCGGGCTGCGATCTTTTGATTCCCGGCGAGATGGGCATTGGCAACACCACTTCCTCTTCCGCCCTGGCTGCGTTTTTCCTGCAAAAAAATCCCGCCGAGGTGACCGGCAGGGGAACCGGTTTGGATGACGAGGGCCTGGCCCGCAAGGTGGATTACATTAAAGGCGCTCTTGAGCTTCATAAGGATCTTAATCCTTGTGATTCAGTCGGGGTTCTGGCCGCCCTGGGCGGTTTGGAAATCGCCGCCATCGCCGGTTATGCGCTCAAGGCCGCTTCCCTGGGCGTGCCGGTTATCTTAGACGGCATCATCAGCACGGCCGGCGGTTTTGTGGCCTGCCGCATCTGCCCGGAGGCCTTGCCCTATTTCTTCAGTGGTCACGCCTCAGTGGAAAAGGGACAGGCCGCCATGCTCAAAGGCATGGCCCTGGAACCGCTTTTGGATCTGGATATGCGCCTGGGCGAAGGCACCGGAGCCGCCCTTTCCGTGGCCGTGGTCAGGGCTGCCGTGGCGATCTTTAACGAAATGGCGACCTTTGAGTCAGCCGGTGTTATCGGCCACGAAGACTGAGATAAACACCCAGGGCCGAAGGTTCTGGGTGTTAGCTTGCTGACAAAGTCCATCTGCACTTTGTCAGAGGCCACTTGGCAAAAACTTGGGTTTTGCCAAGTGGCCCGAATTACGAGTCTTAGGAAAGCCTCGCAATTCGGCGGGCCGCTGGATCATTGTATTAACTTTAGGGAGGATCTTTTGGGCGATTTTCTCCTGGCCCTGCAGTTTCTAACCATCATCACCCTGCGCTCTAAATACGCAGCCATGCCGGGTGATTTCTCCAGGGCCAGGTCCTGGTTTGGTCTGGTGGGGCTTATCATGGGCGGCTTTCTGGCCCTGGCGGGTTATCTGTTTCAACAGTTGTTCCCCCCCTTGGCCGTGGCCGCGCTTATGATTTTTATTTGGGCCGCCTCCAGCCGTTTTTTACATATAGACGGGTTGGCTGATTCAGCAGATGCCCTGGTGCATATGACCAGCCGGGAACGGGCCTTGGAGATCATGAAAGACAGCCACCTGGGCTCCTTTGGCCTTTCGGCGGTCTGCGGCCTTTTTATGATCAAGTTCGGGGCCTTGGCCTCTCTTTCTCCGGAGACCGCCGTGACCGCTCTTCTGGTGGCTCCGCCTTTGGCCAGGGCCCTGGCCGCCGCTCTTTCGGTCCTGATGCCTCCGGCCACACCCGGCAAGGGGCTGGGCGCGGCCCATGCCCAGGTTCAAAACCTCACGCCCTTTTTTGCCTCCACCATCACCGCCTTGGCCGCGGCAGGTCTGTTGGCCGGGCTTAAAGGCCTGGTGGCCGCCTTTTGGGTGGCTGTGCTGGGGCTGATCCTGGGACTTTGGTTCAAGCGCCGCCTGGGCGGGGTGACCGGGGACAACCTGGGCGCCGCCATTGAATTGTCCGAGGCGGTGGTGCTGCTCAGCTTCTGCGCCCTGGGATGAAAAAAAGCCCGTAGCAGCAGCCGGACGGGGGAGACTATCCGGCCCGGTTCAGATCAGGTCGAGCACTTGGCAGGGACCGGCTTTTTTAAGCATACCGGCTTGCAGTTCGTGACAGGTGAAAAACAGGACCTGCCTTTTCTTGGCAATATGGGCCAACATGCGCATGGTGTTCCACAGGCGTTTGGGGTCGAAGTTCACCAGCGGGTCATCGAGAATAAGGGGCAGCGGTTCTGAATTATGGGTGATTTCATCAGCCAGGGCCAGACGCAGACAAAGGTAGAGCTGGTCCCTGGCCCCACGGGAAAGAATCGAGGCCTCTCTTTCGGCAGAGCCGGGACCGCTTCCCGCCCTTAGGGTGGGCTCCTTTTTGCGGTCCAGGTTAAAGAAATCGCTTCCCAGCCATTCATAGGCCCCGTCTGTGGCTATGGCCAGATATTTGGCGGCCCTTTTGAAAAGCGCGGGCTGGGAGCGGGTCCTGAATTGATCCATGGCCGCGCCCAGGAGTTCATCAGCCAGAACCAGGGTGTCATATTCCCTGGCCAGAAGAGACCTTTTTTGCTCCAGGGCGCTTAGATTCTCGGCAGCCTGGGCCATTGTTGTCTGTCTGCTCAGGTGGTCCAGTTTTTCTTCGGTCTGGCCCCTTTCCCTGCCAAGCTCCAGGGCCTTTTGGTCTATTTGGGCCAGTCTTTGCTTTATATCTTCCGCGTTTTTTTCGGCCTGGTTCAGATCCGGCAGGGCTGTGCCTACTTTTAGCGGGCTCTTTTGAACTTCTTCCAGTTTGGCCTTTAATTCCGCAGATTTTGAGCCTCGCTCCCTTGCCTTCTTAAGGGCGGCGAGATCCGGCTGCCCCTCCCGGTCGCAGAGTTCGGCAAACTGTTTTTCCAGGTCCTGCAATTCTTCACCTGTCTGGGCGGCCCGCTTTTCCAGGTCGTCGGCCTTAAGCGACAAGCGGTCTGCCTGGCGACAAGCCTGCCTGGCTTTTTGCAGGGCATCGTGGGGCGACATGGCGCCGGTTGGGCCTAAATCATCCTCGTCCAGGGAATTCCAGGCCCTCCGCTTCAGGAAATCAAAAAAGCTGTAGCCCGGAACTCTTTGGAAATGCCCCAGGGTTTTATTTTGCATGATTTGGCTCAGAACCTCTGCAGCAGGCGAAAGCGTCGGGGAAAGCTCCACTCCCAAAGATTTCAGGGTCTGGTCTATGCGTTCCCTGGCCTGGGCTTGCTCTTCTTGTTTTTCATGGAGCAGGTTTTCCTTGTCAGCCAGTTCCTGGGCTTTTCCCATGGCTTGTTCCAGTCTCACCGGCTCCAACAGGGGGTCGGGCAGGTTTAGCCCTTCAAGCATTTCCTTTAAGTCTTCTTGAAGCCCCGCCATATGGTCTTGACGCAGTTCGCGCCTGGCCTGGGCCGCCTGCCAATGAGCGCCCTTGCTGCGCATGGTGTAGCCCACCAGGGTGAGGCCCGCCCCCACCAGGGCGGAGATCCCTCCCAGGACGGCGGGCAGGGAGCCGGGCTGGGTCAAGCGCCACCAGATAACCAATCCTAGTCCGCCCAGGGTGAAAAAAAGCCCCGCAAAAAGGGCGGGCAGACCGGCTCCGGCCTGGCGGTTCATGCCCTCCATCTCTTCTTCCACCTGGCGCAGGGAGGTTTTTGCACCCAATATTTCGGTCTGTTTTTCCTGCACCCCTTGCCAGAAATCAGGATCCCTTTGGTTCAGCAGCTCAGGCCGGACCTCGAATTCTTCGGAAAATTCCCGGGCGGTTTTTTTTATCTCCGCCTCCAGGGACTCGAGTTCCTCAACCTGGTTTTCCCAGGCAAAAAGCCCCAACGCCAGTTGGTCCAGGGTCTGGGCCCAGTCCGCCGGGCGTCTGCCGCCGGTGATCTCCCTGGCCTGAGTCCGGGCGGAATAGGCCTGTTCTCCCAACTCGCTTTTGGTTTGGGCCGTGGTCTTGATCCGGTCCGACAGATTAAGGGCCTTTTGATAGGCCTCCTCCCCTGTTGTTCCGGCCCGTCCAAGCTCCTTTAATTCATCTAGAATGGCATGCGCCCGGTTCTGCTGCCTGATTTGCTCGATCTGCTCCAGGGAGTCCTTGAGGAGAAGGGCCTTGTTTTCCCTGTCCTGTTCAAGGGCCTTCAGCTCTTGCTTGAGCTCTTCCAGGCGGCGGGTCAGAAGTTCCGCCTTTTTTTCGTTTTCCCCGGCCCGGCTCAGTTCAATATGGGCCTGGTCAAGCCGGGCCAGGAGGTTTTTGTCTTCCTTGCCCTGCCTTTTATCCCGGCTGAATAGCAGGGAGGCGCGTTTTTGCCAGGCCTGCTTAACCGCAAGGGGATTGGCCAGCCTGCCTTTGGCCGCGGCTTCCTGAAAAAAGAAACCCAAGAGCCTTTCCTGGGTCTGGGCCTTTTCCTTGCCGTTTCCGCTAAAAGCCTGTTCCAGATCATCGAGCAATATGCGGGTGACTGTCTTGAAAACCCCGGCATCGACTCCCAGATGGGCCCGGCCAAAAGATTCTTCCCTTAAGATTACGGGATTGCCCGCTTCATCCCATAAACCCGCGTCTTCACCCCGGCCGGTCAGGTGGCGTCTTAAGGTGAAACGGCGGTGGTTGGCAAGTTCATAGCCCAGCTCGCCGCCGGTTTCTCCCCCTTGCCAGGGGGTGTAGGGATGAAAACCGTTCTTTTTGGGTCCAAAGCCGTAGAATAAACCGGTGATAAGCTCAACCAGGGTGCTCTTGCCGGATTCGTTCGGCGCCTGAAAGAGGTTGAGGCCAGGGCTGAGCTCCCAGGACCTGCCCGAGGCAAGCTTGCCAAAACCACCTGAGGTTATGCGCAAAAACCGCATTTATTCCTTCTCCTGCTCTGGGGGAAGGAGCGAGGCCAGGGCCAGATCCCTGACCTTGGGCAAAAGAGAGCCGATATAGCCTGCAAGGTCGTCGCTGTTTTGCCGACAAGCCAGGGGGTGCAGGTTTTTTTTTATTTGCTTGGCAAGGGATGCCGCTTGTTCCGGGTCTGCCTGGATTTTTTTCAGCATGGCAAGCAAGCCGGCCAGAACATCTTCCCCGGCCTCAAGTTCAGCCGGGTCCGCCATTGGGGAGAGGCCGTCTGTCTTGAGTTCAAGCCCTGCCAGGTCAAGGGCCTTTTTCAACTCCTCGGCACTGTAATCTGCTTCCGCTCCCTGAAAATAGCGCCATAAAGGGCTCTGGCCGAAAAGACCCAGGTAAAGGCATTCAATGCCGGTTTCCTCCGAGGATTTTTCCGGCAGCTTTTGGCTGATCAGCCAGGCCAGGTCTGTCAGATCCTTGATCCCCGGTTCCAGGTTAAGGTCCAGGCGGTGGTGGTTGATCAGGGAAAGGGGTGCGAAATCCGCTTCACAGGCCTGACCGCTCAGCTTGACCAGCCAGGCCCCGTGGGGGCCGGTTTCGTTTTTGTGGGCTCCCTGAACTGCTCCGGGCATCAATACCAACGGTGATCTGTTCAGGATCTGAGGCCTGTGCCAGTGACCCAACCCCCAAAAGGCAAAATCTCCCCGCCTTAACCGGGAAAGTTCGGCAGGCGCATAGGGCTTATGAGCCTGGTTTTCAATATCCCCGGTCGGGTCGCAGTGTAAAAGGGCCAGGCCGGTGAGGCCCGAGGGTGGCGGCGGCAGGGTTTGAGCCAGGTCTTCCGTCACATGGCGGCTGTTGTGGGCGCAGCCCGCCACCCAGACCCCCAGGTCTTCCAGGGCCACGCCTTCGGCCTGGGTGGCAAAAACGTGCACTCCCTCCACAGGAGGAAGGCTTTCCCAGACAGATAGAGGGGTGCGGGGGTCGTGGTTTCCCGGTGCTATGAAAACCCGGATTTTTTGGGAGACAAGTTCGGTTAAGGCCCGCAAAAGGGTCAACCGGGCTCCGGGTGCGGGATTGGGGGAATCAAATACGTCTCCCCCCAGAAAAACCAGGTCGGCTTTTTCCCTTATGGCGGTTTTCACCAGGCGGGAAAGCGCCTCGCCCCTGGCCTGGCCGGCCTGGGGCGAGAGGGTGCAATCCGGCACAGCCACAGGTGCCCCCAGATGGAGGTCAGCGGCGTGCAGTATTTTTAGCCGGCGGTTGTTCAGGGAATCAGCCACTGGGCCGCATGTCCCAAAATCATTTCCTGGGCCTGGGGCGGCAAGGCCGCTTCCGGTGAAGCCAGTTCCTTTTTATAACGGCTCACCGGCAAAAGGGGATAATCCGACCCCAGAAGAACCCTGTCCGACCCCAGAAGCTCCACTGCCAAGCCATAGGCTCTGGGGCGGTAGAGATAGGGGGAGGCCGCAGTGTCGATCCAGACGTTGGCCAGGGCGGGGCGCACTTCTTTTTTCAGAAGCGAGTAAAAGAAAAGCCCTCCCGCCATGTGGGCCAGGACCATCTTGGTATCCGGATTGTTGCGCACCAGGGAATAGAGGGCCGATAGGCTCATGGGAGCCTTGCCCGGGTAGGCGTGCCCCACCGGTTCATTGGTGTGCAACAGAAGCGGACAGCCGCTCTCGGCACAGAGCGAACAGAGTGGAGACAGGGAATTAACGTCTATATCGTCTGAATAAAAGGCGATTTCACCGATTCCCTGTAATCCGAGACCCAAAGCGCGCTCGGCTTCCTTAAGCGCCCAGTCTGCCTGGGGAGGCACGCAACCCAAGCCGCGCAGCCTTTCAGGCTGATCCTTGATAGCCTGGGCCAGGTATTCATTGTGCAGCCGTGCGTTTTCTTTCTTGGTCCAGGGAAAGCCAAGGGCCCAGGAAATATCCACGCCCTCGTTATCCATGGCATCAAGAAGGCCTTCGGCTGTGACCATGCGAGCCTTAGGGTCGGCGTAAAGGGCCTTGAAAGCCGGTTCGCCGTCCAGAAAACGTTCGCGGTCTTTCACCACCTCAGGTGGGAATATGTGTGTGTGGGCATCTACAATCATGGCCAAAATATAGCAACCCGATCCTCTCCGGTAAAGGATTTCATTGACCTTTGCTTGACATTTTCATCGCTTCAGTTTATAGACTAAACATAAGTTTACTATACACATGGGAGGCTGCCGTGACAAAACCCAGCCTGGAAGAGCTTGGTTTCAGGGAAATCAACATGGATGAGGTGGAAGTGCCGCTTTTGGGGGAAGTGGCTGCGGGTCAACCCATTGAGGCTGTTTGTGTTGAACAGTCGGTGTCGATTCCCAGGGATATGCTGGGGCGTTTCCGGACCTTTGCCCTGAAAGTTAGAGGGGATTCCATGATAGAGGAACATATAAAATCCGGAGACGTTATTGTGGTGGAAGAGCGCAAAACCGCGGACAACGGAAATATGGTGGTGGCGCTTATTGACGGAACCGATGTGACCTTGAAAAAGTATTATGTGGACAAGCAAGGGGTGCGCCTGGTCCCGGCCAATTCCTCAATGAGGCCCATTACATTGGGGCATGAACAGGTTCAGGTGCTGGGTGTGGTGGCCGGAGTGATTCGTCATTGCCGCTAATAAATCTATAAAACATCTAGGATTAATAAGGTTTTAAAAATAATTTTTTCCTAAATGTATAACCCCTTGAAGGTGCAAAGTATCTGGTTTTTTGCCCCTCTCGCCGACTTTTTGTCGCAAAATGCAGGTGTTTTTCTTTCCACCTTTTTTAGCAGATTGTGATACACTTCAACACACGCGAAAAATGATAGATACCTAATAATCCACCACACTCACTCCCACGGAGGGCTCGTGGCTGGACAGCGCAAGACAATTGCTCACAGCGACATAATCATCCTGCCTTTGTCGCCTACTGACCACAACCTGCTGATATCGGAGACTTCTTTTTTCTCCACTCATCACAGCAGGCGGCTGCGTCTGGCGCCGGTGCGCCACGGCAGGGTTATTCACAAATTGACTTATGACGAGTTGGAGGAATTGGCCGACTGTATTGCCGAGGCCTCTATTCGATCCAGTAAAAGCCAAGTCTGTCTGGACCTGGATCGCCTGTTGGATCAGATTGAACAGATATTAACCGGCTACCTTATCCATGAAGTCACTCCCACGCCGGCCTCGACTGATCTGGGGCTGGCCATGGTGCGTCTGGCCGTGGGCGGACAGCCTGCGGAAGACACCTTTCCTCCGGAGTTGACTGCTCTGATGGAAAAACAGGCAGGCCGCTATGAGGAAAGCACCTCAACCGCTGATATTGAACAGGTCATGGCCCGGGTCGAGGAACACCTGCATCGTCCCCTGGCCGAGTTGGGCGGACTGACCCCGGCCCAGTTTTCCCGCCTGATCAACGACGACTGGCACGGCGGCAGCCTGGGGGTGGTCAAGCTCACCAGCGGTTTGAACCCCGCGGATCTGGCCGCCGCGCCGATTCTCTCCAGGGCCAGGACCATGCTCAGGGCGGTTGCGGAAACCGGTATGGTCAAGTCCACCTTGCGGGGCAATCTGCCCCGCTGGTTTGTCTCTGAGATGGTGAGCCGCATGGCTTTGCCGCCGGGATATATCGAGTCTATTCTGCGGCGTAAAAAGGTGTTGAACGAAAAGGATGTCCTACCCCTGCATGTGGTCAGGGTTCTTTTGGAGCTTTCCGGCTGTCTGCATTTGACGGATGGTCACTTCCATACCACCAGAAAGGGCATAACCCTTTCCAGTGAGAGGCGCTCCCAGGATCTTTACACTCTTTTGTTCAAGACCCATTTCAGGGAATTCAACCTTTCCTACATGGACGATATGCCCGATGCGCCGCTTTTGCAGAATGTGATTGCCTATTCCCTTTACGGCCTTTCTATTCTGCCCAACGAATGGCGTCATCCCGAGCAGCTGGCCCGCAAGCTGGCCTTGCAAAGGGAAGTGGTGGGCGCGCCTTACACCTTTTGGAATGAAAAGGTGCACCAGATGCTGATCTCCCGGCTTCTGCGCCCCCTGATCGGTTTTGGCCTTTTGGAGAAACAGTTTTTGCCGAGCCGGGAAACCCTGGACTGGCTTAAACCGTTTGAAGTGAGGCGCTCGCCTTTGTTTGCCAGGTTTTTGAGTTTTGATCTTAAATAGTCCTTAAGCCGCTGGATAATCCGGTCCGGCTTTGGGCAACAAAAGCGGAATGCTTAAACCAGGCAGTTCCGCTTTTTTTATGTTCAAGCCGAAACGCATTTTTGAATCAATGCCCACAGCCCGGATTTGGGGGTAATATTGACTAAATGTGGAGGGGAAGACCCGGTTCGGGCAATCTCGGCCTTTCTTTAAAACCAGTCTCCGGGGCCCAAGGCCCCGAGCCGGCTTGATTTAGCCAGTTCAAAATCAACCAGGGGGTCGCACCATGAAACCGGATTCAGAACTCAGGCTCAGCATTATAGGCCTGGGCAATCTGCTCGAGATTATCTGGCCTTGCTTTAAAACCGCCTTAACTGCCCCTGATTTAAGAAAAAGGGTCTTGGCAACCACCCTGGATGAACCTGAACTTGAGGATAAAAGAAAGCATTTCGGCATAGAGGTGCAACTGGGGGAGAATTTAAAGGCGCTAGAGAAAAACCAACCGGATATCATCGCTTTTGCCCCACCGCCCCAGGCCGCGCCCAAGGAGATTGAGCTGACCTTGGCAAGCTATTTTGCCGAAGTCAGGCAAAAGGGAGCGCCCTTGCCCGAGATCTATGCCTTTCCCCCCATGCCGCCCGGCTCCCAGTACCAAAAGGTGCTGGGCACAGATGTCCTGGTGGTGAACCTCATCCCCAATAACGTGACCCGTATTGCGGGTGAGGCGGTGCGGGATGAAGGCTATTATGTGGCTTGTTTTTATGGAGACTGGCCCCAATCTTCCCGGGATCGCCTGCAAAGGATTTTTGCCTCCCAAGGGGCCATGGTCCAGTCCCCGCCCGAACTTTTAGTTCCCATGCTCGGCGGCACCTGCGGCTTTTTCTGCCTGTGGGAAGTGGTTCCCCGATTGGCCGCCATGCTGAGTGCAAAGGGTTGCGGCTCTGACCATAACCAAGTCGGCGGTTTTCTGAGGGCCGTGTGCCGGGAAATCAGCCGTTTCACCCCGCCTTCAGGCGAAGAACTCGGCCGTTTTGGCATAACCGGCGACCTTGCCCTTTTCCTTGCCCACATCGCCGGGGCCTGGTTGAGGGGAGTGGAGAATTATTTTAAGGAGATCGATTTTCCCGCTGAAGCGGCCCGCACAATCCTGACCCGGGGCTTTGACCTGATCCTGCACACCACCCAATGCGAACCCAAAGAGGTTTTGCATAACCACGCCGTGGGTGCGGCCACCAAGGGAGGCGTCCTGGAAAAGGCGGTGGCTGTTTTCAAGGAAAAGGTGGAACCGGTTCTGCAAAAAGGGGTGCAAACCCTGCCTGCCGGACCCGGAACGGCCTGGCCGGAAGAACTGTCTGCCAGGGTTTTGGAATTGTGCCGTATTGTGGGAGCCCACGGCAAGCGCTTGGCCGGTTGAAAGCGGGCTTAGCCGGTTTGACGCTTCATCAGGTCTGCAATAAGGCGGCTCAGGCCCAGGGCCGATTTCTCCAGGGATCCGGGGTGGGTTTCAAAAACCTCATCACAGGCGGAAAGATAGGCCTCTCTGGAATTCTCCCAGATAGCGGCCAGCTCATCCTCCAGTATTGGGTGGCCGGTCACCCTGGGGCGCTGGTTGTTTCTGATCCTTTGGGCCAGGATCTCCAAGGGAGCATTTAAAAGGATGATGGGGCCGGTCCCCTTAAGTTGATCCAGGTTCCAGGGGTAGCGCACCGTTCCCCCGCCCAGGGCAAACAAAATTCCGCCTTGGGCCGCGGTGCGCCTTACGATCCGGTACTCCAGCTCCCTGAAGGCCAGCCAACCCTTTTGCCTGACCAGCTCGTGAAAGGAAAAGCCCAGGCGGCGGTCAGCTTCCCGATCCAGATCCAGGAAGCTGAGCCCCAGTTCACTGGCCGCCCTTTGGCCCAGGGCGGATTTGCCGCTGCCCATCATGCCGCAGAGATAGGCGTTCATTGTTTTTTATCCTTGGCTTATCTTAAGCACGCAACAGGGGTCGCCCCCGCCCAGGGTTTTGGAAAGTTCCATGTTGACTCCGTGATAATCAGCCCGTCCCCTGTCGCCCTCCATGGCGATATCACAGTAAAGGGCCACCTTTTCAGGGGGCAGCCCCAGTTCTTTCCAGGCCTCGACCAGGGCGCAGTAACGCATTTTTTGTATGGCGTAGTTGTCTGCGATTTCTATCTCGGAATCAAACATCAGGGCAGAGCCCTTGTCCTTGTGCCTCTGAACCCAGGCCTGGGGGCTGAAATCCTTTACATCACTGGCCCCTTTCATGTGACCAAATTCAAAGATCGCCTCCCGACAGAGCTTTTCCACCTGGTCTTCAGGCAAAACCTGACTGAATTTTTTATAAAGCAGGGCAAACCAGATGGCCCGGTCCTTGATGGCTGCCCTTACCTTGGCAATGAGTTCAGCTTGGTGATCTTGCATGCAAAGCTCCTTAAGACCTTTAAAAGGCCACTTAAATTCAAAATGAAAAGGGAGGTGCGGTAATGGTCTTCCCCCCGGTCGGCAATAGAGGTGCTATTCAGGCAGACAACCGGTTCAAGCCCTTAGCCGTAAAAAAAAGGCAGATAAATTGAAACCGGCAAGGCCCGATTTATGCCTTGTGTAGAGCCTGTTTTTTGATCTGCGGTTTTAAAAGCCCCCTCAGCCAAAGGATATACCGGCTGTGAAGCATTGTTTCAAAGGGGAAGGGCAATTTCCAGGCCACCTATGGGGCAGTTCACTTGAGAAATCAACCACCTCTAAAAATAGCACATTTCTAAGCTGCCTATGCGGTAGTTCACAAGATAACCAATTTGTTCCGTCATCTGAAATTTTTCTAAGCTGCCTATGCGGCAGTTCACTATATCATTTAAGGAATTAAGAGCGGAATAATTTTCTAAGCTGCCTATGCGGCAGTTCACAGATGGCAAATGCTCAGATGAATACGCTTGACTTTCTAAGCTGCCTATGCGGCAGTTCACATAAAGACAGCAATGAGATTACGGTCTCTGCTTTTCTAAGCTGCCTATGCGGCAGTTCACAGAAAGGACAAGGGAGAATTGGGGATGCTGCATTTCTAAGCTGCCTATGCGGCAGTTCACTAAGAGAGTTTGATAAAGCGACAGATGAATATTTTCTAAGCTGCCTATGCGGCAGTTCACTGTTGGAGCGTATCACCGTGACTTTAAGCACATTTCTAAGCTGCCTATGCGGCAGTTCACATTTTGTGCATGTTAGCTCCCGTAAGCAAAAATTTCTAAGCTGCCTATGCGGCAGTTCACGACCGTAACCCCCACGGTTCCCTCCCCCATGCTTTCTAAGCTGCCTATGCGGCAGTTCACTAGACAAACGCCGTAAGGCAGGCATGGTTGAATTTCTAAGCTGCCTATGCGGCAGTTCACACGGTGTCCCACTTATGCCAGCGCATATCACCTTTCTAAGCTGCCTATGCGGCAGTTCACCCTTCCTGCTGTATTTTTTGTTATATCATTTATTTCTAAGCTGCCTATGCGGCAGTTCACGGCTTCCGCCGCCGCCAACCTCACTTGGCTGATTTCTAAGCTGCCTATGCGGCAGTTCACAGGGTGATCAATGTCAACCCCCGGTCTGTACTTTTCTAAGCTGCCTATGCGGCAGTTCACCAAGGAACGTCGCCCTCAAGTGGCACATGGCGTTTCTAAGCTGCCTATGCGGCAGTTCACTACTAATTGTTTGCGATGTTGTATGTATTGCATTTCTAAGCTGCCTATGCGGCAGTTCACTACCGAATTAGGTATTGCTCCCAGCGACATTTTTTCTAAGCTGCCTATGCGGCAGTTCACTGCGTCGCCAGTCCCAGGGAGGGGTGGGGGATTTTCTAAGCTGCCTATGCGGCAGTTCACAAATGGCTGGTATTCGGCGGATGGAAGTAAGATTTCTAAGCTGCCTATGCGGCAGTTCACATATTTCAGTTGATTGGCTACTAGGTGTAATATTTCTAAGCTGCCTATGCGGCAGTTCACCTGAATTTCGCAAAATAATCGGAATTTCTCCGTTTCTAAGCTGCCTATGCGGCAGTTCACGCAAATTCGAGCGCCCAACCGGATAACAATTTTTTCTAAGCTGCCTATGCGGCAGTTCACTAGAGATGTTTTCTTATAACATCCTAATTTGCATGAAGATATCCTAATTTTAGAGAATTTGACCCTTTTTTTGAGACGCTTTTTAACTCACCGATATTGCAGTGCTTTTTTTAGGGCCAAAAAAAAGGGTCAAAATTGAATCACATATTCACAATTGTTTTCGGGTGAAAAGCAGGGCCTGGTCCGGCTTGGAAGGGGGCTGGATTAAAGCTCCGGCTTATTGGCTTGGGGCTGTTTTTTGATTTTCCGTCAGGGGGAAAATCACTTCCTTGCGATCAAATCCGTTATTTGCCGGGAGCGGGGAGCAGATGGTGCTGTTTGCCTTCTCGTCCGGCAGGCAGGCCCAAGGATCGTGAAGTTTGCGGTCCGGGTTTTGCCCGGAGCAGAGCCCAAATCCCCCTCCGCTCGGTTTTATATGTTTCTATTCTGGATGCGGTTTTTGCCAAAAAAAGAAAAAGCCTTGGCTCAGGTAAGAATGCTTGAGTGTCGATATCCGCCAACTTGTCGGCATATAAGCGAAAATGAATTCAGCACCGCAGAGCCCCGCTTTGTGGAAAACAGATCTGAAAGATTTTTAAAAGGCCCAAAAGAACATTTACTTGACCCTGTTTTTAATTAATGTTAATTAGCTTGCTAGGTAAATCGGCAGGTTGCAATGGCTCTTTTAAAAGGGGCTTTTTGTTCACTTGCATTGCTTGTCGGTTTAAAAACCGCTGGGCAGGGCCGAGACCAAAGGCCTGAGAAGACCTTAACCGGAGATTCCCGACCAGGGAGAATCCTTTGGGAGCTGTTGAAATGTTACTAAATAATCCATGTCGTTTAAGTATCTTCGAACAATTATCCTTCAACTCTCGCCCCGCCTTTGCCGTGATCCCCTTCTCTGTAGTAGTACCCGTATCCTGCTGATCTTTTGCCCTTTGGGCGTCTTTATTTTTTCAAAAACTTAAATTTTCGGCATCAAGCCTGATCCCAGGGATCAAAGCCTGTGCGTCAGCTCTTTTTTAGTGCAGGCATAAAACCCGGATTTTGAGTGCCGACTGTCTGAAAAGGCTTTCATATTGATGAGTTGCCTTTGAGTGCCTGTTTTGGTTTTTCCCGTTCGGCCGCCGGTCGGACGGTTTCAAAAAGGGTTTATCAATCATTATTGGGAGGAAAAAATGAAAAAGTTAACCCGGAATTGGTTTCGATTGTGCCTGGCTGGTCTTTTCCTGGCGTTTGGGTTTTTGGTCGGCCAAGAGGCGATGGCCAGTGAGATAAGGGTGGGAGGGCTCTTTGATATGACGGGCCCCACCAGCGAGGTGGGGGCGGATTACGGCCAGGGGGCCATGGCGGCCGCCGACTACATCAACAAAAACGGCGGCATAATGGGGCAGAAAATAAAGCTTATCCCCAATGACTATGCCTATCGCATCCCCGATGCGGTTAATCTTTACAAGAGATACAGAAGCGTTGACAAGGTTTTTATTGTCCAGGGCTGGGGCACCGGAGACACCAATGCCTTGAGGGGTTTGGTGAACCGGCACAAATGCGTGTTTATGAGTGCAAGTTATGACGGCGGCCTGGCTGATCCCAAAAAGACACCCTACAACTTTTATATCGGCACCCCCTATGGCGAGACGATCCGCATGGCCTTGGATTTCGCCAAGTCAAAAGGGGCCCAAAAGTTTGTGTTTATCTATCCTGACCACCCTTACGGCAAAAATCCCATTCCCGCGGGCAAGGAATACGCCAAGGAGATCGGCCTTGAGGTGGGGCCGGATGAGATTGTTCCCCTTAAAGCCATCGACGCCACCAGCCAGCTTATGCACTTAAAGGAATTCAATCCTGATTACGCCTGGATCGGCAACACCACAGCCAGTGCGGCAGTCATACTGAAGGACGCAGCCAAGCTGGGGCTCAAGACCAAGTTCATAATCAACTGTTATGGGTTTGATCGAAACCTGCCCAGGCTGGCAGGAGGTGCGGCCGAGGGCAGGGCCTTTGGCATGATGCCGGTGGCGCCTATGGGCGCGGATGTGCCGGGCATGAAACCTGTCATGGAGGCGGCGGGAGGCAAAACCTACACCTATAATTTTGTTAAAAGCTGGGTCTCCATGCTGGTCATGGCCGAAGGCCTCAAAAGAGCGAAAAAGGCGGGCAACCTCAGTGGGCCGGGCTTGAGAGAGGCTCTGGAGACTATCAAGGATTTCGATACCGGCGGTTTGACCGCCCCGATCACCTTTTCCGCAAAGGATCACAGGCCCAACACCGCTCTCAGCATCTATACGGTGGGTGACAAGGGAAAACTGGTCAAGGTCAAGGACGCCAAGTTCCCCAGGCTTGATAAATACTTGGGTTACTAAAAAAACGGAAGGTTATTGCCGGCAAGTATTCACCCGGAGCCTTTAAAAGCCCCGGGTCGGCTTTCCGGCAAGGCCTTTCCGGGCTGTGACGGATGCCGCCTGGTAAAAGCCCGAGTTTTTACCAGGTGGCTTGCACCATAAAGACTCTTGATTGAGCAGGCCACCGTGGCGGGGTTAGATTGGAAATCGCTGGAACCTGGTTTGGCATATCCCCAAAGGCTTCCTTTGCCTTTAATCCTTATTGGTTTTGCCGGGTGTTTAAAAGGGGGGGGCATGGCAGCCGTTTTTTTAAGAGGAGAGATTTAAAATAAATTTTCGGCTTAAAGTTGTTTTGCTGCTTGACCATCTCCTGGTTTGCTGTTAATTATGTTTTTCATTGTTTTTTCGAATTCAGGAGAAATGTCATGAGAACACCAAAGGTATTGTTAAGTCGCGGGTCGCAAGACTCTTGTGCCTTTAACTCTTTCTCTGCCCGTTCCTCCCGAATTATTATCTCCATTCCCTCCATTATCAGCTCAATTTCCATTATCGGCTAATTCCGCTTTTTAAAAGGTGTTTCAAGGACCGCTAAGGGACTTGGAGCGGCAAATACCGGCCTATTGAACCGTTTTTCGGAAAAGATCCGTAATTTGGATTTGCCGGAACATTTGGTTTAGTTGGTCAGTATTAAAGCTTTGTCAACACCTTTTAGTGGCGGAGTAATCTGAAACCAACCAGGTATCTGGTATGGGATATCTATAATCTGTGCCATTTTTATGGATTTTTGTATCTATAAAGCACGGGAATATTTTCTGCCAAAGCCTGGCATTGATACAAAATTTAAGGCATTTGTTACTGAAAAGGAGTTAATTTAATGGGCGTGAAAAAGTTTTTCTATCTGGTCCTTTGCACCCTGGGCCTGGCTTTTTTTAGTGGCCCTTTTTTGAATTCGGCCCAGGCCAAAGTGATTAAGGTGGGTGGCCTTTTCGATCTCACCGGCCCGACCTCGGACGTGGGCAGGGATTACGCTGCCGGAGCCTTGGCTGCTGTTGATTATATTAATAAAAACGGAGGCATAGATGGAGATAAGCTCAAGCTTATCCCCAATGACTATGCCTATCGCATCCCGGAGGCGGTCAAGCTTTACAAACGCTACCGCAGTGTGGAAAAGGTTTTTGCCATCCAGGGTTGGGGCACAGGCGACACCAACGCCCTGCGCACCTTTGTGAACAGGGACAAGTGTGTCTTTATGAGCGGCAGCTATGATGGAGCCCTGGGCAACCCGAAAAAGACCCCCTATAACTTTTTTGTGGGGACCCCCTACTCGGAGACCATCCGCCTGGCCTTGTTGTTTGCCCAGAAAAAGGGAGCCAAAAAGGTCGCCTTCATTTATCCCGACCATCCCTACGGTAGAAACCCCATCAAGGCGGGCAAGGAGTTTGCCGAGAAACTGGGGCTTACCGTGGGGCCGGATGAGATTGTTCCTTTAAAGGCCATCGACGCCACCAGCCAGCTTTTGCATCTTAAGAAGTTCGACCCGGATTTCGCCTGGATCGGCAACTCCACAGCCAGTGCGGCTGTAATTTTGAAAGATGCCGCCAAGTTAGGGCTCAGGACCAAGTTTTTGGTCAACTGTTACGGAATGGATAGAAACCTGTTTAAACTCACCGGCGGAGCCTGTGTGGGCCGGGCCTTCGGCATGATGCCCCTGGCCCCAATGGGGGCCGAGGTTCCGGATATGCCCAAGGTCATGGCCGCTGCCAAGGGAGAGCCCTACACCCATAATTTCATAAAAAGTTGGGTTTCGATGATGGTCATGGCCGAAGGCCTGAAAAGGGCCAAAAAAGCCGGGGAGCTAAACGGACCGGGCCTGAAAAAGGCCATGGAAACCTTGAAGGATTTTGACACCGGCGGCTTGACTGCCCCGCTCACCTACTCCCCGACCGACCATCGGCCCAACACCAAGCTTGCCATCTTCAAGGTTAATGAAAAGGGAAAGATGGTGCCGGTTGAGAGTGTGAGTCTGCCCCGCAAAGAAGAATACCTGGGTTATTGAGACCGCTGGGACCGGTCGGGAGGGGCCGGTTCCCACGTGGAATGTACTTGGGAGTACGGCCGGGCGGGAAAAGCCTTTTGATTCGGAGGGTAAGGGCTTTTTCCGCCTGGAGCCCGGCCTTGCCTGCCCCCGGCGTCCGCCGCCGGGGGCAGGGGCCGGGTTTTTATATAAGGCGGATCTTAAAAAAGGGGCCTGTCAGGCCATCAGGGCGGAATAGGAGCGTATAAGCCGCTCCAGCTCTTCAGGTGCACTGACGGTGCTCATGAAAGTGTCGGCCCCGGCCTGTCTGGCCAGCTGCCTGTAGCGCGGTCCGTGCTCCATATCCATCAGAACGATCATAAGATCCGGGAATGAAGTCTTTAAGTCCTGGAGTCTCTCATAGCCCAGTTCGTTGGCGGCGTTTAAGTTGATCAAAAGAATATTGGGCTTAATCAGCCTGATATTGCGCTTCAACCCTAGCGGGGAGCACAGGCACCCGGCGCAAGCCAGTCCTTTTGTGCCGTCTATCAATTGGCACATAAAGTGCCGCAGGTTTTCCTCAGGCTCCATAAGGAGGACCTGCAAACCCTGTTCTTCCTTCATTTGTGCAATCTCCGGAACTGCTTGGACTTCGGTCTCTACCGGGAATCGTCCGGTTTTGACCAACAAACCCGCCCTGTTTGGTTCAATCCCTGATCAAAAATTTGGATCGGCTGCCTCACTCGGGCTGGTGATGCCAATATATCCATAGAGTTAACTTGGCCATATAGGGTATATGCCTCAAATCTCTTCCTTGGATACTTCATTTTGCCTCTGGGAAATGTTTTGCCGACTGGGCTGTGATAGTAGATAATTTGGTGTCCAGGATTCTTGTTTTCAGGATGATGCCATGGGGAGTACAATCCAACTGCCCGGATTCGGCTTTTCCGGGTCAATGCCAACTGATCAAAAAAGAACAGTTTTTGTTCCCGAAAGCGAGAGAACAGGGGATGTTTATGTCAAATGACCAGAGTGCCAGGGACTATTCCTGGCCCTGGCGGGGATATCTGGCCTTTTGCGTCCTTTTGATCCTCATTTTGGTTGGCGGCATCTATAGCCTGTGGGTCTCCAGCACCATCACCGCACAGGCTGAGAAGGAGAACCTGGCCGCCGACCTGGCCCAGGCTTTGAGTGGAGCCGAATTTATAGCCGATCATCAAAAAAACCTTTTGGACCGACTAAGGGCCATCGCCTTAAGAAACCGTTTCACCTATGCCTTTGAAGGTCGTGATCTTGCTGAGCTGCGTTCTGTACTGGTTCCTCTCATCCAGACCAATCATGAGATTAAAACTATTTTTCTGGCCGATGAAAAAGGCCAGGTTTTTTTTGGGCTTCCCCATCTGGTGGACAGGGAAGAGACCATAAAGGGGCTCCCTTTGCAGACGCCCAAACCCTGGGTCTCTTTTAATCTCCTGGGACTGGAAAAGGGAAGGCCTTCTCTCACCGCTTTCAGCGTGCCGATCAAAAACCGAGATGAAAAAATCATAGGCTATCTGGGACTGAACCAAAGAGGCAGCGTTTGGAAAGATTTTTTTGTCCGCATCTCCGCCAGACCGGGGCGCACCTTTTTGCTTTACGACCAGAGGCGAAAACTGGTGGCCGCAGGCAAAAACGCAAGCAAGCTGTTGGACAGGGATATAAAGGTGCTATCAGACCCCAGCCTTTTGCATGATGTGGCAAGCGAGCGCCCCTGGGCCGGGATCGTGGAAGGGGCAGAGGGTAAGGCATTTGTCACTGCGGCCATAGTGCCGGGATTAAACTGGCTTGTGATTGTGGCCCAGGACTATGAAGCCGCCATGAGATCCAGTCGGGCCATGGGGGAGAATATTGTTTTTTTTCTGCTCCTTTTACTGTTATGCCTGTTTTTACTTGGTTTTATGCTACTTTCCCGCTACAGGGTGCAGCAACAGGTGTTGGCGCGTTTGGGCGGGGAAGTGGAGAAGCGAACTGCGGACCTGGCTTATACCACTGAACAATATCGCAGCCTGGTGGAAGACCTGCCCGATATTGTCTATGAAATTGATGCCGTGGGGGTTTACACTTTCTTAAGTAATTCCGTGTATTACGTGTTGGGCTATCAACCGGAGGAAATGGTCGGCAGACTGCGTCGGGATTCAGTGCACCGGTCTGACCGATACAAGTTTGATGATGAATGGAAAAGGGGTGAGCGTGGAGAGGAGATCAGCATCCTTGCCCTGCGCCATATACACAAAAATGGTTCGATACGCTGGCTTTCGGTTCATTCACGGGGCATTTTCTCCCCCTCGGGCCAGGTAATCGGGCGCAGGGGCGTGGCCAGGGATGTAACCCAACAGGTGCTGGCTGAAAAAAGGGTGCGGGAGCTTTCCCGCCAGCTGATCTCCACCCAGGAAGAAGAGCGCAAGCGCATCGCCCTTGACCTGCATGACGAGATGGGGCAGATGCTTTCGGCTCTCAAGATAGGTCTGCAGGCCCTGGCCAAGAGGGAAGAGTTAAAGGATTCCGAAGAATTGGCCAGGCTTATTCGCCTCACTCAGGTGGTGATGGATCAAATAAGGGCGCTCGCCCATAGGCTGCGTCCCTCCATTTTGGATAATTTCGGCCTAAAGGCCGCCTTGGAGGATCTCTCGGAAACCCTGGCTGAATCTGAACTTCTGGAAGTGACCTATCATTTGGAGGATCTGCCCAAGAATCGGATATCACCCGAGATGGAGATATCATTGTTCAGGGTTGCCCAAGAGGCCCTGACCAATGTTTTAAAGCATTCCCAAAGTGAGAAGGTTGAGGTCAGGCTTGAAAAGGACCGGGACTGTGTGAGGCTGGTGGTAAGGGACCAAGGGGTTGGTTTTGATGTGGACCAGGCCCTGGAAGACGGTAAGAGGTTGGGTCTTTTGGGCATGGAAGAGAGAATCGGCCTTCTGGGAGGTCATCTTTCCATTATTTCCGGTGAAAAGGGGACCACCATATTGGCCGAGGTGGCAGTGGGGTGAAGACATGACAAAGCTGTACAAAGCGGTGATCTGCGATGATCACGCCATATTCAGGGCTGGATTGAAAAGTGTGTTGGCGGCTATCCCTTCCTTGGAGATAGTCGGTGAAGCGGCAACCGGTTATGAGGCCTTGGAGGCGGTGAAAACGCTCAAGCCGGATCTGGTCACCATGGACATAGCCATGCCCGAGCTGAGCGGCATAGACGCCACCAGGGAGATAATTTCCATATTTCCCCAAACCAGGGTGGTGATTTTAAGTGTTCATTCGCGCAAAACCTTTATCCTGGAGTCGCTGAAGGCCGGGGCCAGGGGGTATGTGCTGAAGGATTCGGCCGGAGAAAAGCTCTGCGAGGCGGTTGAGACGGTTTTAAAAGGCGAGTGTTTTTTGGATTCCCCGGTGGCGGCCCGGATTGTGGATGAGTTTGTCAAGCTCCCGGACCAGGAGGTTAATGTCAAACAGACCCCTGAACGCCTCACGGACCGGGAGCGCCAGATTCTGCGTTTGATTGTGGAAGGAAACACCAATAAGAGCATTGCCTCCAAATTATGCTTAAGCCCAAAGACCGTGGAAAACCACCGGGCCAGGATCATGAGCAAACTCGACAGGCACGATCTCATAGGCCTGGTTAAATACGCTTTGGCCAATGGCCTGGTGGATGCGGATTCCTGGAGCCGTTGAAAATAAACCCCTATATTAAATTGGGGACGTCCGTTTTTTTAGGAAGAGAGTTAACTGAGACCGGTTTTGCTGCGTATACCCCTGATCCGTTTTATACTGTAACTTTGCCTGGAAGTCAGAGTTTGGCATATCATATTTTTGGGCTGTGATATTTAAAGGTAACTCGTCTCTTGGAAAAGAGGATACCTGTGCTCAATTATTATCCAGGATCTGAAAACGACTGGCATAGCAAGCAAAAGAACGCCTGTTATGAAAAAGAGGCCCAAAAGGCCGAGTCCATGGCCCTTAATAACAGCGCGCTTGTCACTTTGGAGCTTCTTTTGACCGGAGCTTTTGCCCCGGTCGATAAATATTTGGGATCTCAGGACTGTGACCGGGTTATAAGGGATATGCGCCTTGGCAGCGGAGCAATTTTTCCCCTGCCGGTGACTCTTGAGGTCTCGGCCGACTTGGCATCCCGTTTAGCTTGCCAAGATAAACTCGCCCTGCGCGATCCGGAAGGGTTTCTTTTGGCCCTGCTCACGGTGGAGGAGGTCTGGCAGCCGGATTTTGTTAAAGAGGCCGAATTGATTTGGGAGCTTGGGAACCCGGAGGAAAATCCCCTGGCCAAGGCCTATTGTCAAAAGCAGGGGCATTATAGAGTGAGTGGACCGGTGCAAAAGGTTTCCGTGCCCGTTCACCACGATTTCAGCTATCTGAGGGCCACCCCCAGTGCAATGAAGGCATTTATCAATAAGAATTCCTGGGAGCGGGTGATCTCGTACCATTCCACCTATACCTTGCACCGCGCTGAATATGAGCAGACCAGACAGGCGGCAAAAGAGGCGGATGCCCATATCCTGCTTCATCCCGTGGCGGCCATAGCGCCGGTGGGAGACCGCTCCCACTATTCCAGGATAAGATCCTATCAAAAAGCTCTTAATCTCTATCCCCGGGATTTGGCCACCTTGAGCCTGATTCCCCTGGAGCCCTGGGGCGCAGGTCCCAGAGAAGCCTTGTGGCATGCCCTGGTAAGGAAAAATTACGGCGCAACTCACATCATGATTGACAAAAATCATGGCGAACCTCCTTTCCATCTTTGGGAGGGATCCCCCTTTTATGCCGACTGGAAGGCTTTTGATTTGGTCTCGGCTCATCAAAAAGAGCTGGGGATCACGCCCGTTAAACTGCCTGAAATGGCTTTTTCCCTTTCCAAGGGAAAGCACCTGCCTGTCGCTTTGATGAATAAGACGGATGTGTCGCCACAATTGACCCCCAAGGAGGTGCGTCGGCGCTTGGAAACAGGCCGTTCCATTCCGGAATGGCACTCATTCCCCGAGGTGCTGGAAGAGTTGAAAAAAGCCTATCCGCCTCGTAATGAGCAGGGCTTCACGGTTTTTCTAACCGGCCTTTCCGGCTCCGGAAAATCCACCCTGGCCAAGGTCCTGGTTTCCAAGTTTTTGGAATTGGGAACCAGGGCGGTTACCTTGCTCGATGGGGACCTGGTGCGTAAAAATCTCTCAAGTGAGCTTAATTTTTCCAAGGAGCACAGAGAGATAAATGTCAAGCGCATAGGGTTTGTGGCCAGCGAAATTACCAAAAACGGAGGCATTGCCATCTGCGCCCCGATTGCCCCCTATGAAGAGTCCCGCAGGCATAACCGGGACTTGATAGGCAGCCTGGGCGGTTATATTGAGGTTTATATCTCCACCCCCCTTGAGGTCTGTGAACAAAGGGACCCCAAGGGCATGTATGCCAAGGCCAGGGCCGGGCTGGTCAAGGGATTCACCGGAATAGACGATCCCTATCAGGCGCCGGAAAACGCCGAGCTTGAGATAGACTTTACTGACCTAACCCCCGAACAGGGCGCTGAAAGGGTTATGCTTTATCTTGCCCAGGAGGGCTATTTGGGTTAAGAGCATGGCTTGCCCCGACAGTTTTCAAAAAAAACCATGACAAGGATCTGAATAAGCCTATGCAACTGGTGAACATGCCTTTGAAAAACGGAGCCTTAATCCATTTGATAGGTGCGGCCAGGCCCAACTTCATGAAGATCGGGCCGCTTTTTCACGCTATCAAGCAAAATCCGTTGCTCAAAGGAGTTATTGTTCATACGGGCCAGCATTATGACCGTAATATGTCGAGAGGCTTTTTTGAGGATCTTGGCCTGCAACAACCCCATATCAACCTCAATATCGGCAGCGGCACCCATGCGGAGCAGACCGGTCGAACCCTTATGTCCTATGGGGAACTGCTTTTGAAAGAGAACCCCCGGCTGGTGGTGGTGGTGGGCGATGTAAACGCCACTTTGGCCTGTGCCCTGGCCGCCGCCA
This sequence comes from Dethiosulfatarculus sandiegensis, assembly GCF_000931935.2. Classification (GTDB taxonomy): domain Bacteria; phylum Desulfobacterota; class Desulfarculia; order Desulfarculales; family Desulfarculaceae; genus Dethiosulfatarculus; species Dethiosulfatarculus sandiegensis. Next base: position 215,442 of record NZ_AZAC01000078.1, on the reverse strand, counting down.
AGCTGGGGGTGCCTGTTGCTCATCTGGAGGCCGGGCTGAGATCCTATGACCGCACCATGCCCGAGGAAATAAACCGGCTTTTGACAGACACCCTGGCCGACAGGTTGTGGACCCCTTCCGAGGATGCCGATCAAAATTTGATCAAAGAGGGAATCGATCCGGCCCGGATAAAGCTGGTGGGCAATATCATGATAGATTCCCTGGAGATGATGCGCCCTAAAATAGAAGCGGACCGGACAGCAAAGAGCCTGGGTCTCAAACCCCGCGAATATGCAGTGGTGACCCTGCACAGGCCCGCCACGGTTGACAGCGGGCAAAAACTTTCTCAAATGATCCGAATATTGCGGGAATTGAGCGAAAGGCTGGAACTGGTTTTTCCGGTGCATCCCCGAACAAAGAAAAACCTGGAGGAGTTTGGCCTTTGGCGGGAGCTTGGCCGGACTACCGGTCTTAAGCTTTTGGAACCCTTGAGTTATATTCCTTTTATGAATATTTTGTTTAACAGCCGTCTGGCCATAACGGATTCCGGCGGGCTGCAGGAAGAGACCACTTACCTGGGCATTCCCTGTCTGACCATGAGGCCCAACACGGAAAGACCCATTACCGTAACCCGGGGAACCAACCGTTTATGCAAGGCCGAAGAACTGACGGGATTGGTGCATGAAATCTTAGAGAATCCGCTTAAAAAGCCTGATCCCCCCAAGTTCTGGGACGGTAAGACAGCCCAAAGGGTGACCGCGGATATAGAGCGGATGCTCCTTAAATAAAATTATTTTTCCGAATGGCGGCAAAAGGGCCGTCCATAGGTTTTTATTTAGCCGAAAAAGCCGGGGCAGATGATGCCTGGTGAAAACTTGGGTGGCCAAGCGGCTTGAATCACACGCCTTAAAAATAGTTTGGTGATTCGGCGCGTCGTCTTCCCAAAAGGCCTGAAAAGTTTTTTGTTCCAGGGAGCGCGGCCCCTTCACGGATTCATAGCTCATATCTCAAAAAGCCGTTTTTCAGGTGCCGGACCAGGACAGATTCTGGTAAATGGTACCGAGTCTGTGGTAATTCATATTGTTATTGTAAATAATCTTGTTCGGATAAAAAAATGGACCGCAACCAGGCAGCCCAAAGGGCTGGTGAGCTTTCAGAGTTTTTAAGACATCATAACTACCTTTATTACACTAAAAACACTCCTGAAATTTCAGATGCTGAATATGACCGCCTCTTGGCGGAGTTAAAAGACCTGGAAGATAAATACCCGGAGCTTGCAGCCTCGGATTCCCCTACTCATACAGTGGGGGCTCCCTTGAAGTCCAGCTTTGCTCCGGTAGTCCATTTCAGGCCCATGTTAAGCCTCGAGTCAGCAGCCGAAGCCAGGATAATGGATGATTTTTTCCGGCGTTTGGCCGAGTCCAGGCTGGAAAACACCGATCTTCTGGTCCAGCCCAAAATGGACGGGCTCAGCGTGGAGCTGGTCTACCGTCACGGTATTTTCACCACCGGCTCCACCAGGGGGGATGGTCGTCAAGGCGAGGACATCACCCCCAATTTAAGGACCATAGCGGATATCCCCTCGCAACTGAAGCCAATTGAACTTGGCGAATATGGAGAAGAAACTTCGCCCCAGACCGGTCTGTTCAGCCAAAATACAGTAAGGCGGGTTCCTGACCTGGTGGTGGTCCGCGGCGAGGTGTACATAACCTTGGCAAGCTTTGATCAGCTAAATCAGGGCCTGATTGCTCAAAATGAGACGCCCTTTGCCAATCCCAGAAACGCGGCCGCAGGCTCCCTGCGCCAGATGGATCCCAGGGTGACTTTCACGAGGCCCTTGAGCTTTTTCCCCTTTGAACTGGTAAATGCCTCTGAACTGGGGGTGGCTTCAGATCACAAGGCCTTGGAGTTACTGGCCGATCTTGGCTTCAGGCTGGAAAATGACCACCTGCAAAAGGGCAAGGGCAGGGAATTTGTCGATCGCCGCCACGCCTGGTATCAGGAGCAAAGGGATAATCTACCCTTTGAGATTGACGGCATGGTGGTCAAGGTTGATTCCTTGAGCCACCGGGATCTCTTGGGGGAGCGCTCCCGCAACCCCCGCTGGGCGGCTGCCTGGAAGTTTCCCCCCAGGCAGGAGGTCACAGAGGTGCGTTCCATTGTAATTCAGGTTGGCCGCACCGGAAAACTGACGCCGGTGGCCCTTTTAAGACCGGTGGATGTGAGCGGGGTCACGGTGAGCCGGGCAACCCTGCATAATTTTGGAGAGGTGGCCCGACTGGATGTACGGGAAGGCGACCTGGTCAGGGTAGAGAGGGCAGGCGATGTCATCCCCAAGGTGGTGTCGGTTGAAAAAGAGGCCGATCCCCGCTCGCTTGCCTTGAATCCCCCTTCGGTTTGTCCGGTCTGCGGGGAACAGGTCGTGGTGGAAGGGGCTTATCACCGCTGTCCCAACTCCCTGGGCTGCCCGGCCCAGGTCATGGCCTCAATCAGGCATTTTGCGGGTCGCGCAGCCCTGGATATTGAGGGCCTGGGCCCAAAAAGGGTGACTCAATTAATGGACAGGGGATTGCTCAACGGGCTTGATTCTCTGTATAGTTTGGTTCAAAAGAGAGATGAACTGGCCAGGCTGCCCGGTTGGGGGGAGCTTTCGGCCGATAACCTGCTCAAGGCCCTTAACAAGACAAAAGGGGCCACGTTTGATCGCTTTCTGTTTGGCCTTGGCATTCCCGGCGTGGGCCAGGCCACAGCCAGGGAACTGGCTCTCAAATATCCGGGCCTGGAGGACTTGATCAGTTCCTCCAAGGAAAAATTGGCCCAGGTTGACGGTGTGGGCCAGGTGGTGGCCGAGCAGATTAAAGAGTTTTTCAGTCACCCCCAAACCCTGGAAGCCGCCCGTAAGTTGGCGGGTCAGGTGGCTCCCGCGGCCCTGGTCCAGGAATCCGGTCATGATTTGCCTTTAGAGGGACAGACCCTGGTTTTTACCGGAACCCTCACCGCCATGAGCCGGAGCGAGGCCAAGGAAAAAGCCCTGGCCCTGGGAGGTAAACCGGTGAACAGCGTTTCAAAAAAGACCTCCCTGGTGGTGATAGGCGAAAATCCCGGTTCCAAGGCCGAAAAGGCGCAAGAACTGGGGGTGAAGATTGTGACCGAACAGGAATTTTTAGAGATGACAAAGGAAAAATAAGGAGTCCCAAATGACCGATACCCAGGCAAAAGTAATTATTTCAGGAGTGGTGCAGGGGGTCTGGTACAGGGCTCACACCGAAAAACAGGCCCGTTCCCTGGGCCTTACAGGTTATGTCAAGAATCTGCCTACAGGCCAGGTGGAGGCTGTCTTCACCGGCCCCAGGGAAACAGTGGAACAGGCTATAAGCTGGTGTCACCAGGGCTCGCCCAACGCCCGGGTAAGCAAGGTTGAGGTTAAATGGCTTGATAAACCTGAGTCATACCCTGATTTTGGCATTCGCTACTAGCCTGGGCGGAAAAGGTGCTGTAAGATGCGGTGATAACGACTTTTAAGATCACCCCCTTCTCACACGTTTAAATATGCGGAGCATTGTCTATGTCGCCACGCCGTAAGCCGTCAGATATTTTAAGATTATTGATCTGTCTGGCCCTAATTTCTGTTCTGGCATTGGCTTCGGGCTGCGGTTTCTCCACCCTGGCCTCTGATACAGCCAAGTATGTGGGGGAAACCTTTTCATCCAAGGGAGACTCCTTACGCAAGCGGATGGTTGCCTTGCCCTTTACCAGCGGAGTTGAAGGCCTTAAGCCAAAGGCGGATGAGATCTATGGGCAACTGGTCGCCAAGCTGGGGGAAATGGATAATATCCACTTGGTGGACCCGTCCCGGCTTACGGACGCCGAGGCCATGGTGCCCAAGGAAATCACCGATCCTGAAGAGCGTCTGGTCCTGGCCGCCCGCAAGCTGGGGCTCAATGTGGTGTTAAGGGCCCAGATCACCGACCTTTCGGTTACCCATCGGCTCACCGGCATCTACGGTATGAGAGAGAATACGCCTTTTTTGAACCTGGAACTGGATATGGCCCTGGTGGATGTTATCTCCGGTGCTTTTTTTGATGTGGGAAGCATCAAGTCCAATCTGGAAATTGACGAGGTCAAGGCCCAGGCTGTTGCCATGGGCGCCAAGCCGGACCCCAAAAAGGTGGATGAGCTGGTCAAAGAGCTGACTGAACCCAGTATGGAATGGGTGGAGGAAAAGCTTGAAGACCATAAGTGGAGCGGCTTGGTGCTGGCAGTGGAAGGCAACAGGCTTTTGCTCACCGTGGCCAGGGACACCGGCTTGAATCAGGGTGATTTGCTGGCGGTTCAGGCCCTGGGAGAGAAGATCAAATCCGGCTCGGGCCGCATGGTGTATCTGCCCGGTAAGCTGATCGGCAAGGTCCGGTTGCTGGAGTTGGGGCAAGACACTTCCTGGGCTGAGGTTGTCCCGCCCGAGGTGGTTGAAAAACCCGAACCCGAGAAACTTTCCGATGAAAAACTGGAAGGCGAGAAAATGGGTGATGAGGCAAAGGCCAAGCCCGAGCCCGAGCCCAAGCTGGAACCTGAACCGGTCGTCTATAAACCCGGACAGGTGGTGCGTCCCTTATAAGGTTTGCACACGGGTCAAACGGGGAAAACCGTTTTCATTGTTGTCCAAGGGGGCCTTTTAAAAAAAACCGGCAGACGCCAAAAGCCAGCTCTAAATTGATCAAATACCCCTGCTCAGACAACTGGGCGGGGGTTTTGTTTTTGTTCAAAGGCCGCGGAAAGCATCTGTCTGGCATGTTCCCTTGCCGCCTGTCCGTCGCCTTCGCCTGCCAGCATGCGGGTAAGCTCGTGGATGCGCTTGTCCTGATCCAGGCGGATCAGGTTGGTTATGGTGCGCCCGTTTGCCACTTCTTTTCTCACTACAAAGTGGCGATCGCCCCAGGCGGCTATCTGGGGCAGGTGGGTTATGCAGATCACCTGCATGTCTTTACTCAAGCGGGCCAGCTTGCGGCCCACAGCCGATCCGATAGCCCCGCCTATGCCTGCGTCAACTTCGTCAAAGACCTGAAGCCCCGCACTTCTCTTGTGGGCCGCCAAGGCCTGTAGGGCCAGCAGTATGCGGGAAAGCTCTCCGCCGCTGGCTATCTGGGCCAGGGGGCGATAACCCTCTCCCGGGTTGGGGGCCAGGTAAAAATGCACTTCTTCCAGGCCAGAAGGGGACAAGGGGCCTTTTTCCGTTTCCAGCGCGTTTGCATTAGGATGCTTGAACCTGATCTCAAACCGGCAGTGTTCCATGCCCAGTTCCTTGAGCTCGCCCTCCACCGCCCGGGCCAACTTCCTGCCGGAATCTTTGCGTCCGGTGCTTAAATCCCCGGCCAGGGCCAGGGTTTGTTCCAAGACCCGGCTGTATTTTCCTTCCAGCTCTTTCAGGGTGTCCTCGCCCTTTTCCAGGCCGGCCAGCTCCCTTTTGGCCTGCTCCAGGGTCTTAAGCGCGCTTTCCACGTCACCGCCGTATTTGCGCACCAGCCTCTGCAAAGAGGCCAGCCGGGATTCAAGCCAATCCAGCCTGCCGTGGTCAAAAGAGAGCCCGGCCAGGTAGTCGCGCAGCTCGGTGCCCACGTCGTCCAGTTGGTAATAGGCCTCTTCCACCGTATCGGCCATGGTCTTGACCCTTGGGTCAATCCGGGCCAGATCGATCAGCATGTCCCGAACCTTGGAGAGGTTCTCCAATACGGAATCCTGGTCAGCGGCATAAAGGGTGTGGTCGGCCCCGGAACCCAGCCTCATGACCTTTTCCGCATTAGCCAAAAAACTTCGTTCAGCCTTGAGGTTTGCCTCTTCGGCCGGATCAAGTCCCGCTGCTTCCAGCTCGTTGATCTGCAGGTTGAGAAAATCCCGTTTCAGTTCCCGGTCAGCCAGGTCTTTTTGGGTTTTTCTGATTTGGTTTGAGAGTTTTTTAAGCTCGGCTACACCTTTTTCGACCTGACGGCGGTTTTCCTCCAGGTTGGCAAAGGCATCGAGTAGATACAGGTGCTCTTCCGGACTCAGGAGGCTTTGATGGGCATGCTGGCCGCAGATGCTGACCAGAAAGGGGGCCAGCTCGGTCAGTCGGCTCAAGTTGGCCAAAGATCCGTTTATCTGCACCCGGTTTCTGCCCTGTTGGTTTACAACCCTTTTGATCACCAGCTCCCGGTCTTCTTGGGGATCTTCCAAAAGGTCTCCGGCCGGGCTTGGTTGGGAGAGTTCAAAAAGAGCCTCCACCACGGCGGAATCACTGTTTTCCCTGATAAGTCCGCTGGTTGCCCTTTGCCCTAAAATCAAGCTCAAAGCGGCCAGGATAATGGATTTTCCCGCGCCGGTCTCACCGGTTATCACGGTCAGGCCGGGGCCCAGCTCCATCTCCAGGGATTTGATGAGTGCGAAGTCTTTTATTCGAAGAAAGCTAAGCATAAGCGCCCTAATCAACCTCTGCGAGTCTATCCGGTGAGCCGGACGAAATTAGACCTTAAGGTTTGCTTTACACCCTGTTTCAAGATTCCAAAATACCCTTATCCCCCAGGCCGGTCAAGCTCCCGGAGTATGCCCCCCGTCTCGTAAACCGGATGTTCATATAAAAGGAGGTCTTTTGAAACATTTTTTATTTTATCTTTTTTTTCAGTTAGTTGAATATGAATGCCTCCCCCCTGGTTTTGGGGTTGAAGGCTGTTTTCTTTAACTCTTTCCCGGCATCCCATGGGAATTGGTTTGCTTTTTGGTATATTACCTCCATGTCCGAGTTAAAGGCACATAAACCTGACCTGCGGGACTTAAGCGCCATGGAGGTGCAGGATCTCATGGTTCGTCTGGGCGAAAAGCCCTATCGGGCCAGGCAGATTCTGGCCTGGCTCTACAGAAGGGGCGCTCGGGAAATTTCGGCCATGACCGATCTTTCCAAGGAACTGCGCAGAAGGCTGTCCGAAGCCGCTTCCTTGTTCTGGTATGAACCGATCAAGGTGGAAGAGGCGGGAGACGGCACCAGAAAATTTCTCCACCAGATGGCCGATGGCGCCCTGGTGGAGAGTGTCTTGATGCCGGAGGAGGACCACAGCACCCTTTGCGTTTCCACTCAGGTGGGTTGCCGCCAGGGGTGCCGCTTCTGCCGAACCGCTTCCTTGGGTTTTCAGAGAAACCTGACTCCGGCCGAGATCATGGGGCAGGTGCTGGTGGCCAGGGATCTGGCCGAGCCTGACAAACCCTTGACCAACCTGGTCTTCATGGGCATGGGCGAACCCTTGGATAACCTGGATTTCGTGTGCCTGGCCCTGGATAATATTCTTGGCGAATATGGGCTTCAGATGAGCCAGCGCAAGGTTACGGTCTCCACAGTGGGCAGGGTGGATAAACTGCCAGAGTTCGCCAGGGCCACAACCGCGGCCCTGGCTGTGAGCTTGAATGCGCCCAATGACGAGTTGCGGTCCCGCCTGATGCCGGTGAACCACCGTTACGGCCTGGACCGGTTGAAAGAGGCCCTCATGGCCTATCCCCTTAAGCCCACCCGGCGAATCACCCTGGAATATGTCCTTTTGGGCGGGGTGAACGACCAGCCCGAGCATGCCAAACAGTTGATGCGCTTTTGCCATGGCCTGCGCTGCAAGGTCAATCTTATTGCCTTTAATCCCTTTCCAAAGGCCGAATTCCGGGCTCCTTTGCCCGATGAAGTGGCCGCCTTTCAAAACGCCCTGGTAGAGCACCATATCACCGCCTTGGTGCGCAGACCCCGGGGTGCAGATATCTCGGCCGCCTGCGGCACCTTGGCTGCCCGGCATCACGCTTGACAACTGTTTTTCACCCGAGTACAAAAATTTATTCCCTTTTGTACTGAAAAAGGCAGGATTTAGATGGTCAAATTAGATTTTGAAAAGACAAAAGGACTGATCCCCGCCATAGCCCAGGACGCGGCAACCGGCGAGATCCTGATGCTGGCCTATATCAACCAGGAGGCCTGGGAAAAGACCCTTGAGACCAAAGAGGCCCATTATTGGTCCAGGAGCCGCCAGGAATTGTGGCACAAGGGCGGTACCAGCGGGAACGTACAAATAATTAAAGATATTTATGTGGACTGCGACGACGATACCGTGATCTACAAAGTGGAACAGATCGGTGGCGCGGCCTGCCATACCGGAATGCGGACCTGCTTTTACCGCAGGGTTTCCGGAGATGAATTGGTGACAGAAGGCGAACCGGTGTTTGATCCTGAGGAGGTTTACGGAAAATGAAGGAAAAATTGAAACTTGGCATCCCCAAAGGCAGTCTGCAGAACGCAACCATACGCCTTTTTGAAAGGGCCGGCTGGAAGATAAACGTAAACGGCCGTTCTTATTTCCCCGAGATCAATGACGATGAGATTGATTGTTCGCTTTGCCGGGCCCAGGAAATGAGCCGTTATGTGGAAAACGGCACCCTGGACGCAGGCCTCACGGGCAAGGACTGGATCCTGGAGAACGACTCCGTGGTGGAGTATGTGGAGGAGATGGTCTACTCCAAGGTCTCGGCTCGTCCGGCCCGCTGGGTTTTGGCTGTGGACAAGGATTCCGGGATCAAAAAGGCGGAGGATCTGGCCGGTAAAAGGGTGGCCACTGAGATGGTCAATTTCACCCGCCGCTTTTTTGAAGAAAAAGGCATACCCGTGGAGGTGCATTTCTCCTGGGGCGCAACCGAGGCCAAGGTGGTCAACGGCCTGGCCGACGCCATAGTGGAGGTCACCGAGACCGGTTCCACCATAAAGGCTCACGGCCTTGAGATTATAGATGAACTCATGCAATCCACCACTCAGCTCATTGCCAATAAAGAGGTCTGGCAGAACCCTGAGAAGCGTAAAAAGATCCAGCAGGTTTCCCTTCTGCTCAAGGCCGCTTTGGTGGCTGAAAAGCTGGTGGCGCTCAAGATGAACGTGCCTAAGCTCAAATTGCAGGATATTGTCGAGGCCCTGCCCAGCTTAAACGCTCCCACCGTGGCCAATCTCTATGGCAGCGAATGGTTCAGCGTTGAGACCGTTGTGGAGGAGGGTAGGGTGCGCGATCTGATTCCCGAGCTTATGGATAAGGGCGCGGAAGGCATCATAGAATACGCACTGAATAAGGTAATCTGAGAGATAAAGGGGAGTCAATAACCATGAGCTGCACCAAACGGGCTGAGAATCTGCCCGCATTCATAGTAATGGACGTGCTGGAAAAGGCCCAGGCCCTGGAAAAAGAGGGCAAGGAGATTATCCATCTGGAGGTGGGTGAGCCGGATTTTGACACCCCCAGTGTGGTCTGCGAAGCGGCCTACGAGGCCATGAAAAAGGGCCGCACCCATTACACCAACTCCCTGGGCGTGCCCGAACTGCGCCAGGCCATATGCGATCATTATCACCAGACCTATGGGGTGGAGGTGGACCCGGACCAGGTTGTGGTCACCTCCGGCACCAGCCCGGCCATGCTTATGATCTTCAACGCCCTTTTGGAACAGGGCGATGAAGTGATCATAAGCGATCCCTGTTATGCCTGTTACGAAAATTTCATCACCTTCACCGGCGGCAAGGCTGTGCGCATCCCGGTCAGGGAAGACGATGCCTTCCAGTATCGGCCCGAAGAGATAAAGGCCCAAATAACCGGTAGGACCAAGGGATTGATGCTCAACTCCCCTGCCAACCCCACCGGTCAGGTCATGAGTGCCGAGCGCATGAAAGCCATCGCCGACCTTGCTCCGGGCACGGACGGCCCGCCTTATGTGATCAGCGATGAGATCTACCACGGCCTTTCCTATGGCGACGAGGACCACAGCATCTTGGAGTTCACCAAGGACGCCTTTGTGCTGAACGGCTTTTCCAAGCTCTATGCCATGACCGGCTGGCGCCTGGGTTACATCATCTCTCCCAAGACCCATATCCGGGCCTTGCAGAAGATGCATCAAAACTTCGCCATTTGCGCTCCTTCCATGAGCCAGTGGGCCGGCATCGCCGCCCTGACCCAGACCAGGGAAGAGACCGAGCGCATGAAGGAAAAATACAACGCCCGCAGGCTGCGCCTGGTGGAGGGGTTGCGTCAGTTGGGACTGGGCATCAAGGTGCCGCCCACCGGGGCCTTTTATGTCCTGGCCAAGGCGGATCACCTGGACCCGGACGACTACCGCCTGGCCTTCCATATCCTGGAAAACGCCGGTGTAGCGGTGACCCCGGGCTGCGATTTCGGCCCCGGCGGCAAGGGCTATCTCCGGTTCTCCTATGCCAACAGCCTGGAGAACATTGAAAAGGCGCTTACGCGTCTGGACGACTATATCAAACGTTTTTACAGCTAAGGCAGGTATGGGGCTCATAATTAAAAATTCCGATTTCTTGACCGCCGCGGTGAAGCCCAAGGGCTATCCCCCGGTCGGCCCGCCCGAGATCGCCTTTGCGGGCCGCTCCAATGTGGGCAAGTCTTCTTTGATCAATTGCGTTTTAAGGCGCAAAAGGCTGGTCAGGGTTTCAAGCAAGCCCGGGCGGACCCAGGAGATCAACTTTTTTGCCATCAACCAGGACCAGTTCAGGCTGGTTGACCTGCCGGGCTATGGCTTTGCCAAGGTGCCCCGTTCCGTGAAAATGGGCTGGCGGCGCATGGTGGAGAGCTACCTTTCCGCCAGGGAGCCGTTGGCCTGTGTGGTCCTTATTCTGGATATCCGGCGTGAACCCACTGAAGAGGACTTCATGCTTTTGGATTATCTGGCGGCCCAACACCTCACCACTGTGATTGTGGTGACCAAGGCAGACAAACTTTCCAACAATAAAAGAAACGCCCGCCTGGCCAAATTGCGGCCTGTGTTGGGTAAATATGACCCTGATTTCATGCCGGTTTCAGCTGTGAACGGCATGGGCAGGGAAAAGCTGTTGGACAGGCTTGGCATGCTGGCCGGTTTGAATGAGGAACTTTCCTGAAAGGGAAAGTAATTTCTGAACAAAAAACCGGCTGGGCTGTAAAAATTTTTGCCCGGCCGGTTTTTTTTGCCTGAGTTCCGGCCCGGTGGTTTTCCCTGCCGATTAATCGCTGGTTAATTCCGTAATGTGATCTTCACTTTATTGACTAAACTCGTCTGGCCTGATAGCTTAACACATGCCGGGGGGCGTCACTTGAGACTGAGAGCCCGGCGCGTTAAAAAAGCGCCTGGCGACCCCTTGAACCTGATCCGGGTAATTCCGGCGGAGGGAACGGCTAGGCCAGTAAGGGCTTTCCGAAGTGCACAAAGCCGTCTGACCCAGCCTCACCTGGGTCGGACGGCTTTTCTAATTTGTTGCAAAACAACAAGGAGGCTTTTTTATGCCGCTTGCTAAAGTAATGATAATTGCCGGTTCCGACTCCGGCGGCGGGGCGGGCATCCAGGCTGACCTTAAGGCCGTGACTGTTCTGGGGGGACATGCCATGACCGTTATCACAGCCCTTACCGCCCAAAACACCCGGGGAGTGCAGGGCGTGCATGCCGTGCCCCTGGATTTTGTCCGCCGGCAGTTTGATGCCGTGGCAGATGATATTGAGGTGGATGCAATCAAGACCGGGATGCTTCATTCAGCGGAACTGGTGGAGCTTGCGGCGGAACTGGTCAAGGGCCTTGATCGTCCGCTGGTGGTGGACCCGGTTATGGTGGCCAAGGGTGGGGACCGGCTTTTGGCCGAAGACGCAGTCCGGGCTGTAAAGGAAAAATTGATTCCTCTGGCCACCCTGGTAACCCCCAATCTGGATGAGGCGGAAGCCCTTCTGGAGAGGGAGGTGAGGAATACGGAACAGATGATTCAGGCCGCCAGGGATCTGGTCGCCATGGGTGCCAAAGCCGCTCTGATCAAGGGCGGACACCTGGAAACAGACCCGGCTGACGTGCTCTTTGACGGTGAAGAGGTGCATGAGTTCAAGGCCGCCAGGATAGACACTCCCCACACCCACGGCACAGGCTGCACTTTGGCTTCTTCCTGCGCCACGCTTTTGGCCCAGGGCCGCGAGGTTTCCGTGGCCGTGGAAAGGGCCAGGCTTTTGGTAAGGCGCGGCATCGCCGGCGGTTTGGCCATTGGCAAGGGACACGGACCGGTCAACGCCATGGCGGACCTGGAGCCGCGTCTGGCCTTGGGCGGCGGCCTGGCCAGGGTGCAGGCTGCCATGGACCGGCTGGAGCAGGAACCCGGCCTGGGCTTCATTATTCCCGAGGTCAGGGGGCAGATCGGCTACGCCCTTCCCGGTGCTGCGGGACCGGGCGAGGTTATCGCCATCCAGGGGCGGATTACAGATATGAACGGCAGGCTGAAAGCGGCCGGTCCGGCCAAGGCCGGAGCCAGCCAGCATGTGGCCAAAATCGTGCTCACCGCTTGTGCCGCAGATCCGGAGAAACGCTGCGCCATGGCCCTTTGCTTTGATGAAGACCTTATCGAAAAGGCCCGTTCCCTGGGCTGGCAGGTGGGCGAATTCTCCCGTGCCGATGAACCGGCGGATGTAAAGGCACGCGAAGGCTCCACCCTGGAATGGGGAACCGGCCATGTGATCGAGCAGATGGGCCTGGTGCCTGATTTGATTTTTGACCGGGGTGAAGTGGGTAAGGAGCCGGTGATGCGGCTTTTGTCCCGCACCCCTGAAGAACTGGTGGCCAAAGTGCTGGCCCTGGCTGGAAAGGAGGCCTAGCAAATGGCCCAAACACAGATGCAAGCGGCCCGCGCAGGCCAAATAACCGAGGCCATGGAGCAGGTTGCCAAATACGAAGGCATGGACCCTGAAAAACTTCGCATTCTCGTTGGCGAGGGTAAGGTGGCCATCCCCAAAAACCCGGCCCACAAAAACCTGGAGCCCAGGGGCGTGGGCGAGGGCTTGAGCGTTAAGGTGAACGCCAATATCGGCACCAGCTCGGATAGGGCGGACGCCGCCGAAGAGATCGATAAGCTGAACGCAGCCCTGGAGGCCGGAGCCGATGCGGTGATGGACCTCTCCACCGGTGGAGACTTACGGGCCATGCGCCAGCAGGTGTTGGATAACTGCCCCGTGCCGGTGGGAACCGTGCCGATCTATCAGGCCGCGGTCGAGGTCACCAGCCAGGACCGGGGCATTGTGGATATGACCGCCGATGAGCTGTTCGGGGTTATCGAAGACCAAGCCAAGCAGGGCGTGGACTTCATCACCGTGCATTGCGGGGTGAATATGGCTGTACTGGACCGTCTGCGTGGCGAGGGCCGCATCATGGATATCGTGAGCAGGGGCGGTTCATTCATGGCCTGCTGGATTCTGGCCAATGAAAAGGAAAACCCCCTTTACGAGCATTACGACCGGCTGCTTGAGATCTGCCGGGCCCATGACGTGACCCTCTCTCTGGGCGACGGCCTGCGTCCCGGTTGCCTGGCCGACGCCACGGACCGGGCCCAGATCACCGAGCTTATCACCCTGGGCGAGCTGACTCAAAGGGCCTGGGACGCAGATGTGCAGGTGATGATCGAAGGACCGGGCCATGTGCCCCTGAACCAGATCCAGACCAATATCCAGTTGCAGAAAAGGCTTTGCCATAATGCGCCATTTTATGTGCTCGGCCCCTTGGTGACTGATATTGCGGCGGGTCACGACCACGTGGCCTGCGCAATCGGCGGGGCTTTGGCCGGAGCCGCCGGAGCGGATTTCTTGTGCTATGTCACCCCCACCGAACACCTTGCCCTGCCCGGGCCGGAAGATGTATACCGGGGGGTGGTGGTGACCAGGGTGGCTGCCCACGCAGCCGATATTGCCAAGGGCAGGGAGCAGTCCATTGCCAAGGATAACGCCATGGCCAAGGCCAGGGCCGATATGGACTGGGAGACCATGCTGAACCTCTGCCTGGACCCGCGCACCGCCAGGAAGATCAGGGAAAACTCCCTGCCTGCCGAAGAAGAGGTCTGCACCATGTGCGGCCGCTTCTGCGCTGTGCGCCTGATGCGGGATTACTTCCATCCCGAGCGCAAGAAAGGATAAGCCCTATGGGCCTGGTGGTCTTCACCGATCTGGACGGAACTCTTTTGGATCACCAGGCCTATGACTATACCCCGGCCAGGCCCGCCTTGGATGCCCTGGCCCAAAGGGGAGTCCCCCTGGTTCTCACCTCGAGCAAGACCCGGGCCGAGATGATTGTTCTGTGGCATGAGCTTGGGCTTGATCATCCCTTTATCGCTGAAAACGGCGGCGGGGTTTACGCGCCTTTTGGTCATGCCCTTGCTCAAGGTTCGGAGTGGTCAAAAGCCGGTGATGGCTGGCTGGTGAGGCGCCTGGGCATGCCGATTGAAGAGGTGCGCAGGCGGTTTTTGGTTTTTAAGGACAGGTTCGGGGCCAAGGGGTTCGGCGACCTCACGGACCGGGAGGTGGCGGGGTTCACCGGCCTTTCCCTGGAAAAGGCCGCCTTGGCCGGGAAAAGGGAGTTTAACGAACCCCTGATATTGCCGGAGCCGGAAAAAAATGAGGCCGGTTTTGTGCGAGCCGCCCAGGAACAGGGACTTTCCGTCACCAGGGGGGGGCGCTTTTTTCATTTGCTCGGTGGAGGGGACAAGGGCCGGGCCGTGAGCCTTGTGAGCAGTCTGTACCGGGAAAAGGATAAAAACCTAAAGACCATGGCCCTGGGCGATGCTCCGAACGACCTGGCCATGTTCAAGGCTGTGGATCACCCGGTTCTGGTGGCCCGGCCGGACCTGAGCCACGCCCCCCTTGAACTGCCTAACTTGAAAAGGGAAAATCTCCCCGGCCCCGAGGGCTTTAATCACGCGGTCAATACCTTTTTAACGGAAAAACAAGATGCCTGAGATGAAAACCAGCACAGAGGTGCTGAGGCTTTTGCTCAATGCCGATAAACCCCGTTCCGGTCAGGAAATGGGCGAGCTTCTGGGGCTGAGCCGGGCCGCGGTGGGCAAGGCGGTTACCGCCCTGCGTAAACAGGGCTTTGAAATCAAGGCCCAGCCAAGGGTGGGCTACAGCCTGGTCTCTGAACCGGATATGATCCTGCCCGCCAGGGTCGAGGCCAGGCTTGATCCAAATAGTCTGGGGCTTCCCTACTTTCATTTCGAAGACATAGACAGCACCAACCTGGAGGCCAGGCGTAGGGCGGAAAAGGGCGTTCCCCACGGCGCTTTGTTGGCAACCGAATATCAGAGCAAGGGCAGGGGAAGGCTGGAGCGCCGCTGGATAGCACCTAAGGGCGCCTGCCTTATGTTTTCCCTGGTCCTGCGTCCCAAGCTGGAGATGAGCCTGGTTTTCGGGCTTACCAATCTGGCGGCTTTAGCCGTGTGCCGCGCTTTGGAGGAAATCACAGGCCTTGAACCCAAGATCAAGTGGCCCAATGATCTTTACCTTAGCGGTGTGAAACTCGCCGGAGTGCTTACCGAGTTTGCCAGCCGCGCGGAACAGGTGGAGTATGTGGTGGTGGGAGTTGGGCTCAATGTCAATCTGAGCCGCCAAGACCTGGCTGAAATCGGTTCACCGGCCACGTCTTTACTCTCTGAAACTGGACGCAGTTGGGATCGGGCTCGAATTCTGGCGGCGGTCATGCGCAATATGAACGGATTATACGAGACCTTTACCAAAGGTGACAGAAGGGCCCTGGTGGCTGAATATGAAGCCAGATCCTGGCTTTTGGGTAAAGAGGTTTCGGTCAGGGACGGAGACGAGGTGAAGACCGGCCTTTTCAAGGGTATGGCCGCTGACGGAGCCCTGATTCTGAAAGGCCGGACAAAAGAGATGCTGATTCGGCACGGTGATGTGACTGTACTTTCAGTCAGCGATAAAAATAAACCCTGAAATTCCCCTGTTTAAATCCCCTGAGAGCGATTGTCTATAATTTTCCTTTTTTCGGATTGCCTTTATACTCATGTTATGCTTGCATGGTTAGCTCTGGATTTAACCGCTTTTAGCCGGTGCGGCAATCAATAATCTCTCCGGTTGTTTTTTAAAGGCATATAAAGCCTTTTGAGGCAACTCGTTGGACTGCCCAAGTAAAACGGTGAAACGCGGTTTGGTTTGAGTTTTGATCTGACTTTTTGGGATTTTTCGCTTAACCAAAACAGGCCGGAGGAATCATGGCCACCTTGATCCTGGCGGTTTCTTTTTCCATCTGCATTTCCGCCTTGTGTTCATTGCTGGAGTCGATTTTGTATTCCACACCCCATATCACCCTGGAGTCCGCCTCTGCCCGCGGCGAAGACCAGGCAAGTGGAATGAAAAGGCTCAAGTCCAATGTGGAAGTCCCTTTAACCGCTATTCTTATTTTAAACACCGTGGCTAACACCGCCGGAGCCTCCCTGGCAGGCTGGGCGGCGGGCCAGGTTTGGGGGGTGAAATACCTTTGGGTCTTTTCCCTTGTCTTCACCCTGGCTATTTTGCTTTTTTCCGAGATCATCCCCAAAACCGTGGGGGCTGTGCATTGGCCTTTGCTTTGGCGTCATTCGGTAAAGCCTCTGGATGTGATGGTGGCCGCCACCAAGCCCTTTATCAAACTGCTGAGACTGGTGACCAACCTTATCATCAGAAGCGCCCCGGAAATGGTTATAGTCAGCGAGGACGATATCCTGGCGGCGGCCAGGCTGGGCGCCAGGGAGGGTGAGATCACCATCATGGAACACAATCTCATCCACAATATAATCAAGCTGGAGGATTTAAAGGCCGAGGACATCATGACCCCCCGTACGGTTATCTTTTCGGCCAACGGGGACACCCCTGTGTTTAAGCTCAAAAAGGAGGCCAGGACCTGGCAGTACAGCCGGATACCGGTCTGGGTCGGCGGCAGGGAGGATTTTCAGGGCTATGTGTTGCGCAGGGATGTGGCCAATGCCGATTCCGGTAAGGAAAACCTGCTGTTAAAGGAAATACTCCACGCACCGGTGCGTTTTGTCCCCAATACGGCCAACGCCCTGAATCTTTTGAGCTCATTTTTGCGTCGAAAAGAGCATATGTATATGGTGGTGGACGAGTACGGGGGCATCATGGGACTGGTCACCCTGGAAGATGTACTGGAATCACTGGTCGGGTCTGAAATAGTGGATGAAACAGATACTGTAGCGGACTTGCAGGTTCTGGCCCGTAGGAGAGGGGCCACTGTCCTTAAGTTTGAGGATCTTTTGAAGGAGCCGGAAGAAGAAAAGAAGCAATAAAATATATCTAATAATAACTAATTGTTATCGAAAGGTGAGGCCTTGCGGGGCCTTGCCTTTTTTTATGGCGTTCCAAAATGCCGCGATTCGCCTGCCCGGTAGAAAGTCTGTTTTTATTGGCATGTTAATTGCTTTTGATAATCAGTGGTGAGCCGTGCCGCAATGAAATTCAGGCCGTTTTGCGGCCTTCCAACCCATGCGAAGGGAGATTTCAAAGATATGTCCGGTGCGGGCCATCTGGCAAAAGGAGGTGTGCCATGAAAAAGATGTTTCTTTTTACCTTTATGACCCTGGCTCTGGCGGCCACACCGGTCAAGGGTGAGACATTCATGGATCTTTTACGGGTAATGTCCCAAGGAAAACCTCCACAGACCCAGTGTCCCAAAACCCTTATGGTCAAGGATTGTCTTAAATGTCATGTGATCCCCACCTTTGAGCTCAAGGAAAAGAAAGCTCACGCAGAACGCAGCTATCCCAACGAGCATACTTCGATTATTGAACTAAAGGGCACTCAGATGGGATACTACATGCTTAAAGGCGAAGTGGAGAGAAAAACATCTGAAGAAGTTAGGCAATACTTTGAATATCTTGATCATTTGACTATCAGGAAAGCCATTGTCGAGGTTCAGAGCCCGGGCGGCAGCCTGTTTGAGGGTTGGCGCATTCACGGCATTATGGAACATTACAAATCCAAGGGCATGATCGTGGAGACCAGGTGCTACGGCTGGGCCGCTTCGGCTGGTTTTATTATCTTTGTCAGCGGCAGCCGGGGACACCGGCTGGTAAGCCCCCAAGCAGAGTTGATGTGGCACGAGCTGAAGAGTTTTAAGATGTTCGACGTCTCTTCTCCTGCGGACAAGGAAGATGAGGCCGAGGTGCTGCGTCACCTGCAGAATACGGCCAATACCTGGCTGGCTTCCGTCTCCAGGCTGACAAAAGATGAGCTGGATAAAAGTGTCCATAAAAAGGAGCTTTGGTTGAACGGCAAGGAAGCCATTGAACAGGGATTTGCCGACGGCGCCCTTAATCGGCCTCTGCTCAAGGTGAGCGATGGACGCCCATGATGGCCGGGAAGATCGTTTTATCCTAAGTGTTTATAAATAAAACAGCTTGTTAGGGGTTTTTAGATGAAGCGAGCGGATATTTATTCAGATGATATGATCCTGGAAAACAGGCGTCTCAGGGAGAATTTGGCCCGTTTGTCCGGAATACTGGACAACCTGGATGAATTGATCTGCCGTTTCACTTTTGACGGCGCTATTACCTTTGTGAATGATGCGCTTTGCCGCATGAGCGGAAAAATGTCAGAGGAGCTTTTGGGCAGGGATGTGTTCTCCTTGATTAAACCAAGGGACCGGCAGCTGGCACGGGAGCTTTTCAACACAATTGACCGCAGCAATAACACCGTGGAGGTGGAGCAAAGCCTGACCAGGGCCAATGGAGAACTGTTGTGGATCGGCTGGCAAGGCAGGGGGATTTTCAATTCCGAAGGTGAGATCATCGAATACCAGGCAGTGGGGCGCAATATTACAAGGGAGAAGCAGAACCGAAAAGGCAGAAAGAACGCAGAAGAGGAAAGAGCCAGGCAAGAAGATCAGGTTCGTCAAAGTGAAAAAATGGAGGCCCTGGGCACCTTGGCCGGGGGCATAGCCCATGATCTCAACAGTTCACTCGGAATTATTGTGACCAATACCGAGATAGCCCTGGAGGATCTGCCCCCAGAGGCCCCCAGCCGCTATGGCCTGGAACTGGTCTTAAAGGCCAGCCACCGGGCCATGGACCTGGTTAAGCAGATCCTGACCTTCACCAGGCCCTCAGAGGAGAAGATGGCTGCCGTTCGCTTGGGGCCCATTGTCCAGGAGGCGGTCAAGTTGGTGGAGTCTTCCCTTTCATCGGATATCAAGGTTTGTGTTTCCCCGCCCAAGGGCGAGGATATTGCCCTGGCCGATCAGAGTCAGATTCATCAGGTCGTGCTGAACCTTTGCACCAATGCAGCCTGGGCCATGCGCAAAACAGGCGGCGTGCTGAATGTTTCCTTGGAGGCCTTTGACCTGAAAGAGACCATGGAAACCAGCTGCGGCAAATTGGGGCCGGGAGCCTTTTTGAAACTGATGGTGATTGATACGGGCCAAGGTATGAACGCAGACGTACTGAAGCGGATTTTCGATCCCTTTTTCACCACCAAGGGGACCGGCAAGGGCAGCGGTATGGGTTTAAGCGTGGTCCACGGCATTGTCAGGGCCCATCAGGGAGGCATAGTCGTTTCCAGCCAGGCAGGCAAGGGTTCCTGTTTTGAGGTTTATCTTCCCAGGCTGCAAAGTGAACACGGCTCCTGGGGGGAAAATGCGGAGAATCTGCCTAAAGGCACCGAACGCATCCTTCTGGTGGATGACGATGAAGATATGGCCTTGGTGACTCAGGGGCTTTTCAAAAGGCTGGGGTATAAGACCACGGCCCTGACCGGCAGTTTAAAGGCGCTTGAAACCTTTAAACAGGATCCCCATGGTTTTGACATATTGGTTACCGATCAGGTCATGCCCGAGATGACCGGGCTGGAACTGGCCCGGGAGGTCCAGGCCCTGCGCCCGGATATCCCCATAATCCTTTTCACCGGTTTCTGGGCGGCCGGCACCAGGACCAAGGCCCGTGATGCAGGCATCAGGGAGCTTTTGATCAAGCCGATTCGCAACCGCAGGTGGGCCGAGACAGTGCGTCGGGTCTTGGACCAGAATAAATAGACCCGGTAAAAAATAAAGCTTTATTACGGCGAGGCCAAAGGCCTTGCCGGTTTTTTTATTAGCTTAATTTATTGTTTCTCTTGCCCAAAGAGGCTTGTTTTCATTATTCTGGGCACAACGGGGTTTACCTTTTGATAAGGCAAGCCTGTTCTCGCATTTTATCTGCCGTATTGAAATGTATGATTAAATTGGGGTGGTTTGGCAGGTTAAGGCCGTGCCGACTTAATCTTTCCCGATAAATGCATTTAAGGGACCTTTAGTTATTTAATCAGATGAAGTAAATACTTAGACCCAATCTTTTGACCTCAAGTCGTTAGTTTTATCATTTGGTTTTTCACCAAAGGGGGACTATGGCTCGGGTTCTGGTGATTGATGACGACCGCCTGGTCTGCGATACCTTTGGCCATGTGATAGGACGCATGGGCCATGAAGTGGATTGCGCCCTCACCCTGGATCAGGGTATTAAAAGCGCGGAGGCCGGAGACTACGCGGTGGCGCTTTTGGATGTCTATATGCCCGATGGCGACGGTCTGGAGGGCTTGACCGCCCTGCGTAAACTGCCCACACCGCCGGAGGTCATCATCATCACCGGTTACGGTGACCCCGACGGCGCTGAGCTGGCCATAAGAAACGGGGCCTGGGATTATATTGAAAAGGCCTCATCCCATAAAAAGGTGATGCTTTCCCTTTCCAGGGCCATCAGGTATCACGAGGACAAGCTGAAAAAGGAAAATGCGGTCGCTCTTAAGACCGAAGGGATCATTGGGGTTAGTTCGGCCATGACCGGTTGTTTTGACGAACTGGCCAAGGCGGCGGTAACCGAGGCCAATGTGCTGATAACCGGTCAGACCGGCACGGGCAAGGAGCTGTTTGCCCGGGCTATTCATCAAAACAGCAATCGCCAGAAAAACCGCTTTGTGGTGGTGGACTGTGCGGCCCTGCCCGAAAATCTCACCGAAAGCGTGCTTTTTGGCCATGAAAAGGGGGCGTTCACCGGGGCGATCAAGGACCGGACCGGGCTGGTGTTGCAGGCCCACACGGGGACCCTTTTTCTGGATGAGGTCGGTGAGTTGCCGCTTAATCTGCAGAAAGCCTTTTTACGGGTCCTGGAGACGCGCAGGTTTTTGCCCCTGGGCGGACAAAGGGAGCTTTTCAGCGATTTCAGGCTGGTGGCGGCCACCAATCGCGATCTTGATCAAATGGTTGCCCAAAAGGAGTTTCGGGAGGATCTTCTCTTTCGGCTGCGTTCCCTGAATCTGTATATTCCGCCTTTAAAGGATCATCCCGCGGACATAAGGGAGCTGACTTCATATTATCTGGCCCTTATATGCGACAAGGCCCAAATGGCCTGCAAGGGATTTTCCCATGACTTCATGGCCATGCTCATGGCATATCCCTGGCCGGGAAACGTGCGGGAGCTGATCCATGCCCTGGAGACAGCCTGCGCGGCTGCGGGCGTGGACAGCATTCTCTTGCCCTGGCACTTGCCGACCAATATCAGGGTGCAGGCGGCCAGGGATTCGGTGAAGGGTGATTTTGAGGAGCAGGAAGCCAATCTTCAACCGGTGAGGGAGCTTAAGGCGCTGCCGGACTGGCGCGATTACCGCAACCAAATGGAGAGCAACTACCTGCGCGACCTTATGGCACTTTCGGATTGGGATGCCAATCAGGCGGCCGAAGCCTCGGGCATGAGCCGCTCTCATCTTTACCAGCTCTTAAAAAAGCATGGAATCGGCAAAAAGATTTGAACTTTCCGCTTAAACGCCGGATCCACGTCCTTTAAGCCCTCCCACTGCGTAGAAAAGTGCGCCCGGCAGGGTGGTCACCACTATGGAAAGATTGGCAATTAATCCCAGGATAAAGGAATCCGTGGCCGTGAGCCCGACCAACCCGAAGAAGGCCACATAAAGCCCCTCAACCACGCCAAAGCCCGAGACTGAGACCGGAATCCTGGTGAATAAAAGGGCGAGCGGCGCAACGGCCGCCGATTCCAGGAGGCTCAAATCGATATTAAAGGCCAGGGCGGTGAGCCAGGTGCCGACAACCGGCACAGACTGCTCAATGATGGAAAGGAACAAGAACCAGGCCAGGGCCAGGGGATGATTGCGGTATTCACTGTATGCGGCCAACAGTTTGCCGACCCAGCCCAGGACCCGGCCTTTTTTCGCCAGTTTTTCAGGCAGGGCGGCCATCCACCTGGCCGGCCTTTTGGAGAGGGTCAACCCTACGGCCAGTACAGAAGCCAGAAGTATGCCCAAACTCCAGCCCACCAGGCCGTAGGGGGTGTCCACCGCCATGCCGGCCAAAAGGGAAAGCGCAAGCGCCGCGGCCATGGCCGAGGCCACAAAACCCAAGGTGCGCTCCAGGGCCACCGAGGCGGTTAGAACCGATAGGGGGCGAGAGTGGTTGCTTACGCATGCCACCCTCATGGCGTCTCCGCCCACAGTACTGGGTAGAAAACAGCCGGCAAAGGTTGAGAGATAATAGGCCCTGATCGTTTGCCAGAAACTTATCTCAAGCCCCCGGCAGATCACAAGGACGCGCCATTTATAAGCCATCAGGAGCCGGTCAAGGGTGATCCACAAGGCCAGCCAGCCAAGATAGCCCCACCTGGCTTCAGCCAGGGCACGACCCGCCTCCTTTAAATCCACCATAAAGCCTAAAAGCACAAACATAAGGCCTGCGCTGATAATCAGCCTGAACCATGGTCCCTTGATAAATGACAATCCCTGTAACCCTTTTCAGGCAAAAGCCCGCTTGAAAATCTTAAAACCCCCGCCCGGAGCGGCTGTTCAGACCGAACCTCAACCGGTTTTTTGTCCCGGCAGCTTCAGGTGAAAACCGCTTAATCATACCGGATATCGGCAAACAGACAGCTCTCAGATTTTGATAAAGTAAAATTTTTGTGGATAATACACCTTTTCAGGGTAAAACCCGGCTTGCAAAAAAATAGAACTGACAGGA
Source organism: Dethiosulfatarculus sandiegensis (assembly GCF_000931935.2). Classification (GTDB taxonomy): domain Bacteria; phylum Desulfobacterota; class Desulfarculia; order Desulfarculales; family Desulfarculaceae; genus Dethiosulfatarculus; species Dethiosulfatarculus sandiegensis. The sequence goes on along the minus strand of NZ_AZAC01000078.1, from coordinate 192,645 downwards.
AAATACTCCAATTCAAAAGAGGGCGGGAAAAGACACTCCGTGGATTTTCGGTAAAATAATCGGCAGGGCCATTCCGCTTCTTTTGGGAAGTCTTTTACTCCAAAAGGCCGCCGACCGGGGCGAAGAGGCCCGGGTCAAAGGTTAAGGACTTGCAATCGGGCCCATATATCATTAGGCTATGTTCAAGCCTTCCAGGGGGTTGTCTCCTCTATTTCAAGGGCTCCGCTGCATGAAGGCCCGCCTTTGGCACTGCCCGGAGGTTTAACCGGGGTATAAGGTGCGGCCGGTTCCGGGTATGGAACCGGCTTAGTGTTTCAATATATAACTGACCGGTCAGGGACGCCTGTCCGGGGATGATGGGAAAACCATGCGCGTATTGGTTACCGGCGGAACCGGCTTTACCGGCTCCCATCTGGTTCGCAGGCTCCTGGCCCGCGGCGATGAAGTGCTGGTGCTGGATAAACAGCCCGGCCTGTTTGCCGATGAATTAAAGGCCAAGGGGGCCAAGATCACCCTTGGCTCAGTGACAAATGCCGATCTCTGCCGCAAATTGGTTGACGGTTGCGAAATAGTGCACCATTTAGCTGCCGCGTTTCGCGAGGTGAACCGCCCCAACAGCGTGTATACAGAGGTGAACAGGGAAGGCACCCGAAGGCTTTGCCAGGCCGCCCTGGACGCCGGGGTGCGCAGGCTGGTTTATTGCTCCACCCAGGGTGTGCACGGAAATGTGGACAACCCGCCGGGCGACGAAGACACCCCCATTGAGCCCGAGGACTTTTATCAGTACTCCAAACACCAGGGTGAGCTGGTGGTGAACGAGTTTCTGGACAAGGGGCTTGAATCAACCATCCTGCGCCCCATGGCCATCTTCGGCCCCGGGGATCCGGCCCGTTTTCTGATGATCTATAAAAGGGTGGCCAAGGGCCGCTTTATCATGGCCGGTCCGGGCAATGCCTTTTACCATCCCTTATACATAGACAACTTTATCGATGCCTTTGAGTTGGCCGAAAACGCGCCCGAAGCAGTGGGCAGGGCCTACCTCATTGGCGATGATGAATATGTGACGATCAAGGATCTGGTCTTAAGGGTGGGCAAGGCGCTTGACACCGAGGTGAAGATCGTCCACGTTCCGTTCTGGCCGGTTTACGCGGTCAGCGCCCTTTGCGAACTTTTGTATAAGCCGCTCCCGGCCGAGCCTCCCCTTTTCAGGCGCAGGGCCGATTGGTTCCGTCAGAACCGGGCCTTTAAGATTGATCGCGCCCGCAAGGAATTGGGCTATGATCCCAAGATCTCAGTGGATGAGGGGCTCAGGCGCACCGGCCAGTGGTATAGGGAAAACGGTTATATCTGATGTGCGGAATTTGCGGGTTCAGTTGGGAGGACCAGGATCTGGTCCGGGAGATGACCCACCGGCTTAAACACCGGGGGCCGGATATGTGCGGCGACTATGTGGATCGTGGCGTGAGCCTGGGGCACACCCGGCTTTCCATCATAGATCTTTCGGAAAACGGCCGCCAGCCCATGTTCAACGAAGATAAGAGCGTGGTTTTGGTGACCAACGGCGAGATCTACAACCACCAGGACCTGCGCAGCGAACTGAAAGGCAAGGGGCATGTCTTTTACTCTGATTCCGACTCGGAGTCGATTATCCATGCCTATGAGGAGTGGGGGCCGGACTGCATAAAACGGCTTTCCGGCATGTTCTGCTTTGCCCTTTTGGATAAAAAGAAGAAGCGCATAATGCTCGGCAGAGACCGCCTGGGCATCAAGCCGCTTTATTATTACCAAAAGGGCGGGGACATCATCTTTTCCAATGAGATAAAGGCAATGTTGGCCTGGCCCGGCCTGGAACGCAGGGTGGATCTCTCCGCTCTTTACCAGTACCTGGGCTATGAGTTCGTGCCCGCGCCCCGCACCCTTTTTGACGGGGTGAAAAAGCTGAGCCAGGGCCATTACGCCCTGTTTGAACTTGAAAACGGCAAATTAAGCGAACATAAATACTGGGAGATGGAGTTTGATCCCCGTTTTTCCCGGCCCGAGGAGGCGGTGGAAGAACTCAGGGCCAAACTCAAAACCGCTGTAAACAGGCGCCTCATGTCCGATGTGCCCCTGGGGGTATTTCTTTCAGGCGGCCTGGATTCAACCACGGTGACCGCCCTGATGCGCGAGTGCGGGGTGGAACATTTACGGACCTTTTCCATAGGCTATCCCGATAAAAGCTTCAGTGAGCTGGATTACGCCGAGGAAATGGCCCGCTATTACAAGACCGATCAGACCGTGCTCATGATCGAGGGCCTCACCATTGAAGAACTGGAAAAGGCGGTCTATCACCTAGACGAGCCCATGACCGACCTTTCGGCCATACCGCTCATGCTTATTTGCCGCAAGGCCAAGGAAAAGGTGACTGTTGTCCTTTCCGGCGAGGGCGGCGATGAGATATTCTGCGGCTATGACCGGTTCAAGGCCTCCAGCGCCTCCAGGCTTTTGGATCTTGTGCCCGGCTCGGCCAGGGGCCTTCACGCCCTGTCCCGGCTTTTGCCTGACCAGCCCCAGAAGAAAGGGGCGGTCAATGTTTTGAAGCGTTTTTTGGACGGGGCTATCCTGCCCAAGGAGGGCGGGCACTTGAGGTGGCAGTATTTCCTGGCTCCGGGACAGGCGGAAAGCCTTTTCAACCAGGAGGTGAAAAACCAGGTCACCTTCGACGCCTTTGGACCGATCAAGCGCATCATGGAGTCATGCAACAGCGATAAGCGCCTGGACAAAGAAGTCTTTGGCGATATCAAGCTGTTCATGGCCGACAGTGTGCTCATGAAGGTGGACAAGATGTCCATGTCCACCTCCCTCGAGGTGAGGGTTCCGTTTTTGGATCACGAAGTGATTGAGTTTGCAGCCACTTTGCCCGGTAGCTTTAAACTGAAAGGCATGACAACCAAATACATCCTGCGCCAGGCCATCAGGGGGCTGGTTCCCGATCATGTGGTGGACAGGGGCAAACAGGGATACTCCCTGCCTGTGAAGAATCTCCTGAGGGGTCAGCTCAGGCCCTTGATGGAGGAGCTTTTACGCAAAAGCCCCCTGGTGACGGACTATATGGTCCCCCAAAGTGTGGAAAAACTCATGCAGGAGCACTTGGCGGGAACCCATAATCATAACCATGTCCTCTGGGCCCTTATGAACGCGGCCCTGTGGCACAGGCGTTATCTGGAGGCTTGAGAAAGTGGACCAGCCCAATCCCCACAAGGTGGCGGGAGCCCTTAAACAGGGTGGAGGACTGAAGGCTTACCAGGATCTGGTTTTGGGCGACCGCTCCTTTGGCTTTCTTTTGCTGCACGAGCTGGTGATGCTTTTTTCCTCCTGGGTGCCCGGCGCCCTGGGCGTGGTCCTGCGCAAATTTTTCTACCCGCTTATTCTGGGCGGTGCGGGCAAGGGGTGCCTCTTTGGCCGGGGCGTAACCTTCCGTCACCCCAAAAAGATTTTTTTGGGCAAGGCGGTGGTCCTGGATGACGGGGTCATGGTCGATGCCAAGGGAGTTGACAACCGGGGCATCAAAATGGCGGACGGTGTTTACATCGGCAGGAACAGCATTGTCTACACCAAGGGCGGGGATATCGAGCTGGCCGAAAAGGCCAATGTAAGCTCAAACTGCATTTTATTTTCCAGCAACCGCCTTTATGTGGGCCGGGGCACCTTTATCGCCGCCTATGCCTATCTCCTGAGCGGCGGTGAATACGATATGGAGTCCAGGACACCTCTGTGCGAACAGCCCGGTACAAACAGCCGGGGAGAGACACGGGTGGGTGACAATGTCTGGATAGCCGCCCATGCGGTGGTGGCTGACGGGGCCTTTGTGGGAGACGACTCAGTAGTGGCTGCCGGCGCCGTGGTCAGGGGGAGGGTTGAACCAGGAACCCTGGCCGCAGGGCTGCCCGCCAAAACCATACGATCCTTGGAACGGAAATGACCCTTCTCGCCAAAAGACTCCTTATTCAATATCGGGATTTCATGCTGCGCCGTCTTTCCCCGGAAGCTCCCCCTTTCAGGCTGTGGGTGGATATATCTTCCCGCTGCAACTTAAAATGCAAGGCCTGTCCCCAACGCATGCTGAGCAAGAACCAGAGGCGGGATATGGACCCGGCTATACTGGACAGCCTGGTGGGGCAGATACCCCAGCTGGCTCCGGTGGAGGTGAACCTTTTCCACAGGGGTGAGCCTTTGATGCATGAGGAGCTGGGGCAGTGGATAAGGAGATTCAGGCAGGCAGGGGCCCTGGTCCGGTTGCACACCAATGCCTCTTTGATTACAAGGCAAAAAGCCCTGGAACTGGTGACTGCAAGACCCGAGATAATCACCTGCTCCGTGGACTCCTTAAACCCGGAGGCCTATGCCGTTGCCCGGCCCGGCGCCGATTTAACCGAAACCCTGGCCGGAGTGGAGCATCTTTTGGCCGCACGCAAAGCGACCGGCGAAAAACAGCCCAAGATATCGCTTTTATTGATGGGTGAACACCCCTGGGGAGATCCTGAGCAGGCCAGGCTTGACCGCTTGAGGCAAAAGGGGCTTGACCGGGCTATTAAGCGGAATCCCCACAACTGGGGAGGCAGCGTGGGTAAGGTCCAAAAGGATAAGGCCGTGAGCACCTGCACCTTTCCCTGGTACGGACTGGCGGTTTTGAGTGACGGTTGCGTCACTGCCTGCCCCCAGGATTTTTTCGGGCAGATCACCCTGGGCTGGGCCGATGAAAAGAGCCTGCTTGAGATTTGGCGGGATAGACCCATTCGGTCTTTGCGCAAGGCTCATGCCGGAAAACAGCCTGAAAATTATGTTATATGTTCAGAGTGTGACCGGATAAGACGCTCCACCTTCCTGGGGGCGCCCACCGAGCATTTGAAAAACTTCCTGGCCGAGTCTATATTAACCAAGTTGGGCACGCATTAATCCGGGCCTGTTTTGTTTAAGTATAAGGGGATCTTTGAGGAAAAATCCCTCCTATGGCCAAACTAATCTGGGCCTCAAAGGCCCCGGGCGGAAAAAAATGAAGATATTAGCCGTGGCCCCAACCCCCTTTTTTGCGGACCGGGGTTGCCACATGCGAATACTGGGAGAGGCCCAGGCCCTGCAAAGGCGGGGGCATGAGGTCCTTTTGGTGACCTATCACCTGGGCAGGGATATCGAAGGCGTCCCGACCTGGCGCACCAAGGCCGTTAAATGGTATGACAAGCTTGAGGCGGGCCCCGCCCTGGGCAAGTTCTACCTGGACTGGCTCTTGCTTTTAAAGACCATGGAGGCGGTGCGCAATTTCAAGCCGGACGTGATCCACGGCCACCTGCACGAGGGTGCGCTTCTGGGTAAAATGGCCGCCTGGCTCACCGGTAAAAAGATCCCTGTTGTCTTTGATGTGCAGGGCAGCCTGACCGGTGAACTGGATTCCTATGGCTGGCTGGACAAAGTTCCCTTTGTGCGTCCCATGTTCCGCCTGGTGGAGAAGATAATCAGCCGTTTCTCCAATCAGCTGGTCGGCTCCAATGAGACGGTGAGCGAGTTTCTGGAAAAAGAAATGGGGCTTCCCCAAAACCGGGTGCAGACCATTATCGATGGTGTGCATATGGGCTTTTTCAAGGGCACCGGCCGCACGGATTTGAAAGAGGAGCTGGGCATTGATCAAAATCGCCCGATCGTGCTCTATACCGGCGCTCTTTTGTCCAGTAAGGGAGTGGATAACTTTTTCGAGGCCATTCCCCATGTGCTCAAGGAAAAACCGGATGCCTATTTTCTGGTGGTGGGCTATCCGGTGGAGGATAGCAAGGCCCTGGTCGAGAAACTCGGTGTGGCCGAAGATTGCCTTTTTGTGGGGCAGGTTGACTATTTCCTATTGCCGGATTATCTCAAGATAGGCGATGTGGCGGTTGACCCCAAGGTGGATGCGGCCGGTGAAGCCAGCGGCAAGATCATAAATTATATGGGCGGCGGCTTGGCCGTGGCTTGTTTTGACAACCATAACAACCGTCGTTTTCTGGCCGATTGCGGGGCCTATGCCCCCACGCCGGATCCAGCCGGTCTGGCCCGGGCCATATTGGATCTGTTGGCCGACCCGGACGCCTGCCGGGCCAAGGGCGAGGCGGCCCGCGCCAGGGTGGAGCAGGAGTTTTCCTGGGAAGCCGGCGGCCGCCGTTACGAAGAGGTTCTGGAAAAGGCGCTGGCCTTATAAGGCGTGGCTAAATCCGGCGTAACCGTTTTCAGGCGGATATTGCCTGGCAAGGAGAAACAGGACAGGTGGATCTTTCAATAGTGATTCCCCTTTACAACGAAGAGGATAACATCAAAAACCTGCACAATGAGATAACCGCCGCCATGGAAGGGCTGGGCCTGGACTGGGAAGTGGTTTATGTGGACGACGGCTCCGCAGATAAGACCTTTGACCTTTTGAGGGAAGTGGCAAAAGAGGATATCAAGGCCAAGGTGGTCGGCCTCAGGCGCAATTTCGGCCAGACCGCGGCCATGAGCGCGGGTTTTGACCATGCCCTGGGCAAGGTGGTTGTCACCATGGACGGGGACTTGCAAAACGATCCCGCGGACATCCCCATGCTGCTTGCCGAGCTGAACAAGGGCTATGACTTGGTGGCAGGCTGGCGGGCCGACCGCCAGGACGCCTATCTTTCCCGCAAGCTGCCTTCCCGCCTGGCCAACGGCCTTATCAGCCGGATCACCAAGGTGGAGCTGCATGATTATGGTTGCACCTTAAAGGCCTTTCGCAGGGAAGTGGTGCAGAGCATCCGGCTTTACGGAGAGATGCACCGCTTTATTCCGGCCATAGCCAGTGCTGTGGGGGTCAGGATAAAAGAGGTGCCGGTAAACCACAGGGCGCGCACCGCCGGTTCCAGCAAATACGGCATCAGCCGCACGCCCAGGGTGCTCCTTGATCTCTTTACAGTTAAGTTTCTGCTCTCCTACGGCACCAAGCCCATACAGCTTTTCGGGCTATGGGGCCTGGCCACCGGAGGAGCGGGATTTCTTTTGGCTCTTTATTATACAATTCAGCGTCTTTTCTTTGCCGTGCCTCTTTGGGGCAAGCCTGGCCTTATCCTGGCCGTGCTTTTGATGTTGGTCGGGGTGCAGCTTATAAGCATTGGTCTTTTGGGTGAACTGCAGGTCCGCACCTATTACGAGACCCAGGCCAAGGCAACCTATACGGTGCGCGAGGTGCTGAACGGCGAATCAAAACGGTGATGGACGCCGGAGAAGAGCGCCTTTCGCCCCTTGCCCGGGCAGGGCGTAATCTCTTATTCAAGTCCTTGGGGGAAACCCTGGCCAGGGTCTGTTTCGCCGCGCTTTTTATATTTACCGCCCGGATTATAGGGGCGGGCGAGTACGGACGTTATTCCTTTGCCGCCTCACTGGCAGCCCTGGCCCAGATCGGCATGGATTTGGGGCTGAACACCCTTTTTGTGCGGGATTGCGCTCGAAATCCCGCGCTTATCCCCAAATACGCAGGCAATCTCCTGGTAATGAAACTCAGTCTGCTCAGCCTTATGCTGACAGTTATTCTGGGGTTTTGCCTTTTTAAGGGCTATCCACTGGAAGACACGGCCCTTATTTTGGCCGTGACCCTGGCCCAGTCTTTTTGGGGCCTTTCCGACTTGGGAGTGGCCGGGTTCAATGCCTTGGAGCGCATGGACTTGGACGCCATGATCAAGGTCACCGGCCGGTTCGCGGCCCTTTTGGCCGCCGGCAGCCTTCTGGCCGCCGGGCTGGGGGTCTGGGGCCTGGCCCTGGGTCTTTTAATAGCCAATGCACTGGCTGCCTGCCTTTCCCTTTACAAGTTAAAGGCCCTCAAGGGGTTTACCCCTTCCTGGGATCCGGCATTTTTCAAAAGCCTGTTCAAGGAGTCCTTGCCCTTGGCCCTGACCAATATTTTTATCCTGGTTTATTTCCGGGTGGATATTGTGATGATGGAGGCCATGGGAGCCACCTTCAGGGAGATAGGCTGGTATGCGGCCGGGGTGCGGGTGATCGATGCCGCAGCCATGGTTCCGGCCATGGCCGCGGCCGCGCTTTTGCCGGTGCTTTCCAGCCTGGCCCAGAAAAGCCCCCGGGCCATGAGGAAGCTCTACAGCCAGGGACAAAGACTGATGCTTATTCTGGGAATCCCCTCGGCAGTGGGGTTGTGGACCGTTCGTCAGGATATCACCTCTCTGGTATATGGCCCCAGCTTTGGCCCCACCGGCCCGGTATTTATCTGGCTGGCTCCGGTCTTGGGTCTTTTATTCCTTAATTTTTTGCAGATGGCCATGCTCACCTCTCAAGGGAGGCAAAGGCTTTTGGCCTGGGCTACCGGCGCCTGCGTGCTGGTCAATGTGGGGTTGAACCTGTGGCTGATCCCGGCCTACGGATTCATGGGGGCAGCCTTTGCCACCTGCGTCACCGAGGTGGTTTTGTTCACCCAGTGCTCCTATTTCATAGGCAGGGGCAAGGGAGCGGTGGAGATCCTGAGTACGGCCCTGCGCCCGGCCCTGGCGGCCGGGATCATGGGGGTCGGCCTGTGGCTGGCAGGTGATTGGCATGTCCTTTTAGTGATCCCGGCTGGTATTATCATCTATGCGGCGGCCCTCTTTGCCCTCAGGGGGCTCACCAAAAAGGAAGTCATTGAGTTGTGGGGCCTGCTGCGCAATCCCGCCAAGGCCGCCGGAAGCGAAGCTGAATGAAAACGGAAAATCTTTGGCAAAGCGACGTTGCCAATAATAAGAGCCAAGGGATAAGCTGGTAGTGGCCGCCGGGCTTTAAAAAAGCAGTGCCTGTAAAAAAAGGCCGCGCTTAGTTGTTTTGCATTCATACCGGGCCGTTTGGCCGCAGGGCCGCCTTATATAACATTTGAGATCAAAGGCCCTTTTTGACGAATGGGAGAAGCGGTGAGAATCGCCATTGATGTCAGGACTGTCACAGCCTTGCGCTCAGGCGTGGGCAACTATGTGCTCCACCTGTTGAAGGGGCTGCGCAAGGTGGCTCCGGAAGAGGAATTCCTCTTGGTGGGGCAAAGGGACAACCTTTTGGAGATAGGCTGGGATTTGCCGTCCGAGCTTACTCATCAAACCAGGATATCCCATGAAAATCATCCCTTGGGTGATATGTGGGAACATTTCTGGCTGCCCGGTGTCTTGGAGCAGAAAGACATCCAGGTAATGCACGGCCCGGCCACCTTGATACCTTTGCACGGTGGAACCTACTCCAAGGTGGTGACTATTCACGACTTGGTGGCCTTTCTTTTTCCGGACACCATTCCCCGTAAATATGCCATGTACATGCGCTGGTTGATCAAAAGAGTGGTCAAAAGGGCCGACCGGGTGATCAGCGTCAGTGAAAACACCAAAAATGACATGGTCCAGATCCTTAACCTGGATCCTGACAAGATAACCGTGGTGCATGAGGCGGCTCAACCGGATTTCCGGGTGGTGGAGGATGAACAGCTGTTAAAAAACACCTGCCGCCGTTACGGCATAGAAGGCCCGTTCATCTATCATGTGGGCAACATTGAGCCCAGAAAGAACCTGGTTCGCCTGATGAAGGCCTACCTGCTTCTACGCGACCGGCTTAAGGGGGCTGTGAAGCTGGTGATTACAGGCCAAAAGGGCTGGCTCACCAAAAAACTTTTCCGCAACCTAGGCGGTGTGGATCTGTCTGAAGATGTGATTTTTACAGGTTACGTGCCGAGTGAGGACCTGCCGATTTTGATGAATGCGGCCGAGGCCTTTATCTTTCCCTCTTTGTACGAGGGATTCGGCCTGCCGGTGCTGGAGGCCATGAGTTGTGGAACCCCGGTGGTTACCAGCAATATAAGTTCCCTGCCTGAAATTGTTGATGATGCCGCTGTTTTGGTGGACCCTTATTTGGAGGATTCCATTGCCGAAGGTATTTTGCGGGTTCTCGAGGACAGCGACCTGCATCGGGATCTAAAGGCCAGGGGGCTGGCCCAGTCCGCCAAATTCTCCTGGGAAAAGGCGGCCAGCGAGACCATGGATGTCTATCGCAGGGTTTACAACGAAAGGGACTTCAAGTGAAGCTGATCTACGACCTGCGCATTTTATCCCCGCATATGCACGGCATGACCCGCTACGGCCTGGAGCTGCTCAAGGCCATCCTGGAGCTGGATCAGGAATTGGGTGTCGGGGTGCTGGTCGTAAAGCCTGAACACGGCGAACTGTTGCCTAAAGATCCCCGCCTTGTGGCTATTGCCTGCGGCTTGAGCCCCTATGGCCCCAGGGCCCAGTTTACTCTGCCCAAGATACTTAACGCCCTAAGGGGTGATGTTTACCATTGTCCTTTTTTCGGTCCCCCGGCCAGGTTTAACGGACCCATGGTGGTTACTATCCACGACCTTATCCACCTCAGGTTTGCGGGGGACTACGGGCTGAAACAAAAATACTATTACCGCTTTGTGGTCGGCCCGGCGGCCCGTAAGGCCCGGGCGGTTTTCACTGTAAGCGAACACTCTAAAAAAGATGTTGTGGAGCTTTTAAAGGTGGAGCCCGAAAAGGTGCTGATTACACCAAACGGAGTGGATTCGCGTTTTAAGCCCCTTGAGCGGAAAGAAAGGCAAAAGGCGCTTGATGAACTGGGCTGGCCGGAGGGATATCTCTTGGGGGTGGGCAATAAAAAGCCGCACAAGAATTTGCTTTCTCTTATAAAGGCCCATGACATCTTAAAAAGGAAAATGGCTGATCAAGCCCCGGCTCTGGTCCTGGTGGGAGTTAAGCAGGATGATTTCCCCCAGGTTAAGACGGGTGGGGATTTGATTTTCAGTTCTTCCCTGGATGACGAAAAATTGCGCCTGGCCTATGGAGCAGCCGCAGCTGTGGTCATGCCTTCCCTTTACGAAGGTTTTGGCCTGCCCGCCCTGGAGGCCATGGCTTCGGGGACGCCGGTGGTGGCAAGCGACCAGGCATCACTGCCCGAGGTGGTTGGCCAAGCCGGGGTTTTGACCGGGCCCGAGCCCGAACCCCTGGCCCAAGCCCTGATGAATCTTTTAGAAGACCCTGGTGAAATGAAGCGTCTGGCTGCCCTGGGCCCTGAACAGGCCGCCCGCTTCACGTGGCGGAACTCGGCCGAAACCGCCTTAAAGGCTTTAAAAACCATTGCCTCCCATGGCTCTCTATGAGGTGCACTTTGCAGATTTGCGATGAATTAAAGGATCTTAGGGTTGTATTGGTGCATGACTGGCTTACCGGTATGCGGGGAGGTGAAAAGGTTTTAGAGGTTTTTTGCCGTTTGTTTCCCAAGGCTCCCTTATACACCCTGGTTCATATCAAGGGGTCGGTCTCAAAGACCATAGAAGATCGTCCCATCCACACCTCTTTTATCGATCGTTTGCCCCTGGCCCACAGCCATTATCGTTATTACCTCCCCCTTTTCCCCCTGGCCGCCGGGATGCTGAAACTGCCTCCCTGTGATCTGGTTTTGAGCTCCAGCCATTGCGTGGCCAAGGGAGTAAAGGTCCCCACAGGGGCCGCTCATGCGGCCTATGTACATACCCCTATGCGTTATGTATGGGATATGTATGATGATTATTTTGGGAAAGACAAGGGGGGGCTGGCTTCCAAGATAATGCCCTTTGTGCGTCCCCATCTGCAGCGTTGGGATGTGGGTTCAAATGATCAGGTTGATTTTTTTTGGGCCAACTCAAAGCATGTGGCTAAAAGGATCAAGCGGCATTACGCCAGGGACTCCATTGTGATCAATCCGCCGGTGGAAGCCGGGCGCTTCACCCCACAGGCCGGGGAAACGGACTATTACCTGGTTTTGAGCGCTCTGGTGCCCTATAAACGGGTGGACCTGGCCGTGGCGGCTTGCTCGCGTTCGGGCAGAAGGCTTAAGGTGGTCGGCAAGGGGCCGGACCTGGAGAGACTTAAATCCCTGGCCGGGCCGACTGTGGAGTTCCTGGGCTGGCAGCCTGATGAGGATCTGCCCGGTCTTTATGCCGGAGCAAAGGCCCTTTTGTTCCCCGGGGAAGAGGATTTCGGCATCACCCCCCTGGAATCCATGGCCTCGGGCGTGCCGGTGGTGGCCTATGGCAAGGGAGGAGCCCTGGAAACGGTGATACCACCTGAAGCCTCAGATAAAAGTTTTGCCACCGGGGTTTTCTTTGCGGAACAAAATGTGGATTCCCTGCTGGGTGCGCTTGATCGCCTGGAGTCTCAACCGGAGTTGTTTGAAAAAGAGGCTATGGTAAAACATGCCCAGGCCTTTGACACAGAGGCCTTTGCCCAAAGGATCGCTGAAGCGGTCTTAAAGGTGTGCGAAATAAAATTCAAGTAAGTTGACCATTTGTCAGGGTGGTGTTAATCTTCTGTGCTGCAATCGTTTGTGAAGTGGGCGGATGGTAAACTAAAAAAATGCCATCCGCATTATTTTTTCGGGGCTAATCCCCGCAAATATTGCATTGAATATAGGTTCGGCAGGGAGTTTTTTAAAGTTTTCGGGGTTGATTCAGGTGTTTTCCCAGCCGCCTGTTGAACCGAGGAGTTTTGGATGAAAGTCCTAGTTCTTGGCGCCGGTGAAGTAGGCTACCATACCGCGCTCAGGCTCTCCCGCGAGGGCCAAAATGTGGTTCTGGTGGACCGTAGCAGCCAGGCGCTTCGCAAGGTTAACGATTCCATGGATGTCCAGACCCTTATGGGCGAGGCTTCCAGCCCCAGGATATTGCGTGAATCCGGAATCGACCAGGTGGACCTGGTGGTGGCTGTCACCGACAGTGATGAAGTCAATTTGCAGGCCTGTCGTTTTGCCAGGCTCTTGGCGCCTGCGGCCACCAGAGTTGCCCGCATCAGGAATGTGGATTATCTGGAGTTTATCGAAGACGAAGGTCAGGCCACCCTTGATGTGGATGTGGTGATCAATCCCGAAAGGGAGGTTGCCAATCAGATTATTGAATTCCTGGCCATTCCGGCCGCTTCATCGGTTACGGATTTTGCCGACGGTCAGGTTAAGCTTTTGGGGCTGAGGTTGCCCGCCACCAGCCCTCTGGTGGGTAAGGATATGTCCCAGGTGCGGCCCTCCGGCGGCCTGCCTTTTTTGGTAGTGGCCATTGAAAGGGCCGGACAGGTTATCATACCCAGGGGTGAGGATTACCTGCGCGTTAATGACCTGGCCTACGTAGTGGTCAGTGAAAACGCCATTGCCGATGTAGTGGCCCATTTCGGTCTGTCAAACGAACCGGTCCGCAATCTGGTGGTGGTCGGCGGCGGAGCCATAGGCTCTGCGGTGGCCCAGGAAGCCAGGAAAAGGGGCATCAAAAGCCGCATTATCGAAAAGGACCAGCAACGCTGCGAGGTGCTGGTTGACAGCCTGAAAGACGTGCTGGTCTTAAACGGCGACGGCACGGACCTGACCCTTCTGGAGGAAGAAAACGTAGGCGCAGCCGATGTCTTTGCCGCCATGACCCAGGATGAAGAGAGCAATGTGCTCATGGCGCTTTTGGGCAAAAAGCTGGGCGCCAAACGCACCATCGCCAGAGTGGCGCATTTGGGTTATGTCCCCATGGTGAGCACCTTGGGGCTGGAACTGGTGGTAAGCCCTCGTTTTGCCGCGGTTTCCGCTATCCTGCGTTATCTGCGCAAGGGCAAGGTGTTAAATGTGGCTTCCTTGAGGGACGAAGGAGCCGAGGTCATAGAAGTGGAAGCCATGCCGACTTCCGGTGTGGTTGGCAAACCCCTGGCTGATGTCAAGATGCCGAGCGGGGCCTTGGTCGCCGCAGTGATCAGGGGCGCCGAGGTTATGATTCCCAGTGGTAATACTGTGGTTGAACCTGGTGACCACCTCTTGATTTTCCTCTTGCGCCAGGTCTTGGGCAAAGTGGAGAAGCTTTTGACCGTTAGCCTGGAATTCTTCTAAAAGCTTGCCTTTTTTCCAGAGGCTTGGCCAAAGGCCTTGCCTCTGGGTTATTATTATAAGATTGCAGACCCATTTCGAGGCGTTGATAAAGGCCCGGCAGTGGTCTGTGTTTAAAAACACAAAAAGCGTCCCTATGGCCTTACAGCCGTTTTTTCGGGGATGCTCTAAGGATGATAGATAAAGTGGGACTGGCTTATACATTTTCCCTGGTGGGGCTTCTTACAGCCGGTATGGGAATTTTTATGTTCGCTCCCATGGGCGTCAGCCTTTGGTATGGCGAAGCTGCCTGGTCGGCTTTTTTGGCCGGGGCCATGGTCTCTTCGGTCCTGGGTGGTATTTTGTATTGGCTCTTCAGGGATAATGAACGCCCTGAACTGAGTCAGCGCCAAGGCCTGGCCATTGTGGGCCTTTCCTGGGCCGCATGCGGAATTATGGGTGGGCTGCCCCTTTACCTTACCGGTGATTTTGTCAGCTTCTGCGATGCGGTCTTTGAATCAGTCAGTGGATTCACCACAACCGGAGCCAGCATCCTAACCAGTGTGGAGGATTGCGGCAAAGGCGTGCTTTTCTGGCGCTCACTCACCCATTGGCTGGGAGGCATGGGCTTTATCGTGCTTTCCCTGGCCATCCTGCCTTTTGTGGGGGTGGGCGGCATGCAGCTTTACAAAGCCGAGGTGCCGAGCCCGTTTCCGGATCGCCTGCAGCCCAGGATAACCGATACGGCCAGTGTGCTTTGGAAGGTTTATGCCCTGATAACTCTCGCAGAGACCCTGCTTTTAATGGCCGGAGGCCTGGATTGGTTTGATTCGGTGTGTCATGCCATGGCCACCATGGCCACAGGCGGTTTTTCAACCAAAAATGCCAGTGTGGCCGGGTTTGGGAGCGCCTATGTGGAATGGGTGGTCACTATTTTCATGGTTATTGCGGGGGTGAACTTTTCCCTGCATTTCATGGCCTTCCGCCGCCGTTTCGACGCCTTTTGGAAAGACGAGGAGTTCAGATTTTATATTGTGCTCTATCTGGGCATAGTGATCGCCATTACCGCTTCGCTTTTTTTCAGCGCGGATATCATGGTTCTGGACTCTCTCAGGCTGGCGGCCTTTCAGACCGCAACCATAATAACCACAACCGGCTTTGCCACGGCGGATTATTCCCTGTGGCCGCCTTTTGCCGTGGCCCTTTTGATCTGCATCATGTTTGTGGGTGGTTCTGCCGGATCCACAGGGGGCGGCCCCAAATGTATGCGGGTGCTTTTGGTTTTGAAACGCTCCCTGGTTGAGCTTAAGCGTCTGGTGCATCCGCGCATGGTGAGCCCTTTGAAACTTTCAGGGCATATTGTGGATCGTCAGGTTGTCGGCGGTATATGGGCCTTTATGGGGCTTTATCTGGCCCTTTATTTAGGGGCCAGCCTGTTTTTGGCCGCCCTTGGCATGGACCTCACCACGGCCTTTTCCGCTTCCATAGCCTGCCTCGGTAATATCGGCCCCGGTTTGGGATCGGTTGGGCCGGCCGGAAACTATGCCCATCTGCCGGATATTGCCAAATGGTTTTTATCCGTTTTGATGATCGTGGGGCGCCTGGAGGTCTATGCTGTGCTGGTGCTCTTTTTGCCGGAGTTTTGGCGTAGGTAAGGCCCTTTTTGAGAAGTCGCCAAAACGCCCCCGCGCCTTTCAGGTAGCGGGGGCGTTTTTTCCTGTCAAGCGAAGAGGCTTTTCTGTTCTCCGGCCGGTGCTATACAAGCAGGCGAATCGTTTTTAACTGAATTGACCACCCCGGAGACAGGGCGCACCTGCATCTCTGCTTCCGGATAGGGCTGCAAAAGGGAGAGCAGAAAATCAGGGTCTTTCTGTTCGGGATCAAGCCAGGCCTTTTCAAGGTGAGGGGGCAGGATCACCGGCATGCGGTCATGAACCCGGGCCACCAGGGGATTGGCCCGGGTGGTTATGATGGTAAAGGTTTTTAACCCCTTTCCTTCAGGGGCCTGCCATTGATCCCAGAGTCCGGCCAGCCCGAACATTTCACCGGAGGCCAAGGTGTAGTAGAGCGGTGTTTTGGGCTTGTTTTTCCCCTGGCTTTGCCATTCGTAAAAACCATCAGCCGGAATAAGGCAGCGTTTGGCTTTGAGGGGGCCCTTGAAGCTGGGTTTTTGGGCCAGGGTCTCGGCGCGGGCGTTGATTGCCTTGAAACCGTGGTCAGGATCCTTGGACCAGTGGGGAACCAGGCCCCATTTCATAGAGGTCAGTTTCAGGCCATCTGTATTGACTATGAGTTCCACTTGCTGACCCGGAGCCAGATTAAAACGCCGGGCAAGGGTCTTCCCCCCCGGATTTAAGCCAAAGCGTTTCTCCACTTCAGCCATCTCTCTGTCCCTGCTAAAGCGTCCGCACATTTTTAGTCGTCCGATTCTTCTGTCCGGGGTAGTTTTTCTGCCGCTGGTTTATCCAAAAGCCAGATAACTTCACCACTTGGTTTGATGCAGCTCGCCGGCCAGTCCTGGCTGGTTTGGTTGCCCTGGATCAAGGCGAGGGTTTTGGCCACCGCCTCTGCCTTTTCGGAACCTGTCACCAGAAACAATATGCATTTTGCCTGGTTAAAGGCCTTGGGGGTGAGGGTCAGTCTGGTTATGGCAGGGATCGTGTTGATTGGCGGTTCCGCCGGCACCACCAGCCTGAAACTGGTAAGGGCCGGGTCTCGGGGAAATAGGGAAGCGGTATGACCATCCGCGCCCAAACCCAAAAGAGCCAAGTCCCATAAAGGATCTGTCCGTGGCCAGAAGTGGCGCAGCTTTTCTTCGTATTTCCTGGCGCTTCTCACTGGATGGTCAATATCCACCGGTATGGGGTGGATGTGGGCTCTGGTGATAGGCGCTTTTTTCAATAAGAACCTGTCTGCCTGGCCGAAGTTGCTTTCTGCCATCTTGGGATGCACCAGGCGTTCGTCGCCCCAGAATATCCTGAATCTGCCCCAGGGGATGCTTTTGCTGAAGGGGGCTGCGGTTAAGTGGGAGTAGGTATCCAAGGGAGTGTTTCCCCCGGAAAGGCATAGGAAGAAACGGCCGCCGTTGCTCACGGCCCGGGCTTTTTGACGGATTATTTCCGCGGCCTCCATGGCCAGTTGCCTATTATCCAATATTTTGATCGAAATCTTCATAGGGCGGGTTCCGGCCAGTCGGGTAATATGGTTTTGACCTCCTCCGGACCCCAGGACCCTGGGGTGTAGGTGTGCAGTCTGCTTGCCCGGTCGCCGCAGGATTCGCACCGGTTCAAAACCGGCTCCAAAAAGGACCAGCAGAGTTCCACCCCGTCTTGCCGCCAAAAGAGCATCTGCTCCCCTTGCATGCAGTCCAAAAGGGCCTTTTCATAGGCCCCCAGACTAAGGCCGGAAGGGTCGACCGCATAGTCAAAGACCATGCGCACCGTACGCAGGCAAAGAACCGGACCAGGCCCTTTGGTCTGAAAACTTAAGGAAATGGCTTCTTCAGGATGAATATTTAAAAAAAGCCGGTTTTGGGTTATATCCTGCCCCAATACCTGGCGGAACATGGAGTGGGGGACTTGCCGGAAGAAAATCACCATGCGGGTTACTTTTTGGGCCATGCGCTTGCCTGAGACTAAGTAAAATGGTACCCCCTGCCAACGCCAATTGTCCACATATACCTTTAACATGGCAAATGTGGGGGTTAGCGAGGTTTGAGCCACACCTGATTCCTGACGGTATCCTTTTATCTCCTTTCCAGCACCATATTGCCCCAAGAGCAGATGCTGGTCCACGGCTTGGGAAGTAAAGGGGCGCAAGGAACGGAAAACCTTGGTTTTTTCATCCCGAACCCTGTCCGCGGCCCACATGGAGGGAGGTTCCATGGCTGTGAGGGACAAAAGTTGGAGCATGTGGTTTTGGAACATGTCCCTCAATACTCCCGTCCCCTCATAATAGCCTGCCCGGTGTCCCACTCCCAGTTTTTCACTGGCTATGATCACCACCTTGTCCACAAAATTTCGGTTCCAGATCGGCTCAAAGATGGCGTTGGCAAAACGGAACATGATTATGTTCTGCACGGTCTCCTTGGCCAGGTAATGATCAACCCTGAAGATCTGGTCTTCACTAAAGGCTTGAGCCATGGTTTGGTTGAGATAACGGGAGCTTTCAAGGTCGTGGCCAAAGGGTTTCTCCACCACCACTCTTATCCAGCCCTGGTGGTTCGGACCTGGTTGGGATAGTCCGGCTTGGGCCAGTTTCCGGGAAACCACAGGCGGCAGGGAAGGAGGCAGAGCCAAGTTAAATAAAAGGTTGTCCTTTGCCCCTGTTTTTTGACCCAGATGCTTTAGTAATGTAGCCAGAGCCTTATAGTCTTCCGGCTGATCATATTCCAGACGGTGATAGTAAAGATGGGAAAGGAAATCAGAGCATTTGCCGCTTTGGGTGTCGCAGTGTCTGGTCACCGCATCCTGCATCTGCCCGCGAAATTCCCGGTCATCCCAATTGGTGCGGCTCACTCCGAGAATAAAGAATTGGTCCGGCAGATGGCCGGAGTCATATAAATTGAAAAGAGCGGGCACCAGCTTGCGCCAGGCCAGGTCTCCGGAGGCCCCGAAAATGACGATGCCTGCCGCTTGCAAAGGCTCAGGCAACAGGCAGCCCGGGGTGGCAGGGGGATTGTCATGGGCCTTTTCCCGCACCAGGGCGGGTTCCGGTTTGGGAGGTGTTTCAGCGCTGTTCATGGCAAGCCTTCCAGAGTTATTACCGATTGGGTTATTGAAAAATTTAATTTTTCTTTACGGCGTGCCCTCCGAACTGATTGCGCAAGGCCGCCAGCACCCGATCGGCAAAGGTGTTTTCCTGCCTGGAGCGAAAACGCTGCATCAAAGCCAAGGTCAAAACCGGAGCCGGTGTGGATGATTTGACCGCCTCTTCCACAGTCCAGCGGCCTTCTCCGGAGTCTTCCACATAACCTCTTAATTTTTGCAGGCTTGGGTCCTGTTTGAGAGAGAGTTCAAGCAGCTCCAAAAGCCAGGAGCGCACCACACTGCCCTGGTTCCATAATCCGGCAAGGGCCTTTAGATCCAGGTCATCGCCATAGGGTCCCTTTTTAAGCAGTTCAAAACCTTCGGCATAGGCCTGCATCATGCCGTATTCGATGCCGTTGTGGATCATTTTGCTATAATGGCCGCTGCCCGTGGGGCCGCAGTGCAGATAACCCCCTTTGGGGGCCAGGTCCTTGAGAAGGGGCTCAAGCAGCTTAAAACCTTTTTCCGGGCCGCCGAGCATTAGGCAAAAGCCGTTTTCAAGCCCCCATACACCGCCGCTTACACCGGCGTCCATGTAAAGGATGCCTTTTTCGGAAAGGCTTTTGGCTCTGGGGAGATCATCGCTATAACGGCTGTTGCCGCCTTCAACCAAAACATCTCCAGGCTCGAGCAGCTTTTTCAATTCTTTGATATGGTGATCAACCACGCCCGCAGGGAGCATGATCCAGACGGCCCTGGGAGGCCTTAGCTTTTCTTTGAGGATGGTCAGAGCTGTAGCGGGCTGGCCGCCCAAGGCGGCCAGCTCGTTTATTTTTTCCGGACTGCGGTTATAGGCCACGATTTCATGGCCTTTTTGGATAAGCCTGAGCGCCATGTTAAAGCCCATGCGCCCCAGGCCGATCATTCCCATCTGCATGGCAATCCTCCTTGCGTGATTGCCCTTTTAGGGACAGTTTTTATCCAAGCAAGCTCAAGGCCTGGTTAACCACATTTTCAACACTTAAGCCCAGCTCTTTAAAGACAACCGAGCCCGGTGCAGAAGCGCCAAAGCGGTCCACACCGATTATGCGGCCTTCCCGGCCTACATAGCGTTCCCAGCCCAGAGTGACGCCGGCCTCAATGGCCACCTTTGCCTTGACCTGGGGCAGCAGGACCTGATCTTGGTATTCTTGGCTCTGCTCGCTGAATACCTCCCAACAGGGCATGGAGACCACCCGGCAGGCCTTGCCCCGGCTCTCCAGCTCTTTTGCCGCTTCCAGGGCAAGATGCACTTCAGAACCAGAGGCCATGAGGACGATTTCAGGCGTTTCCAGACTGTCTTTCAATACATAAGCGCCTTTTGCCAGATTTTCAGCCCCGGTGTCGAGCACCGGAAGTTTCTGGCGGGTCAGGCACATAGCCACCGGGCCCTCTTTTTCCAAGGCCAGTTTCCAGGCGGCCGCGGTCTCATTGGCATCGGCAGGTCTCACCACAGAGAGGCCGGGCATGAGGCGCAAGGACATAAGGTGCTCCACCGGCTGGTGGGTGGGGCCGTCCTCGCCCACGCCAAGGCTGTCATGGGTGAAGATAAAGGTGGAGTTGGTCTGCATCAGGGCGGCTAAGCGTAGTGAGGGGCGCATAAAGTCGCTGAACACAAAGAAGGTGCCCGCATAAGGCAATACGCCTTTGTGCAGGGCCATGCCGTTTATAATTGCGCCCATGGCGTGTTCACGCACGCCAAAGTGGATATTCCTGCCGCATTCAGCCTCTTTGCCCCGCATATCGCCGGAACCGGCGATCATGGTCTTGTTGGAAGGGGCCAGGTCGGCGGAACCTCCAACCAGGTTCGGCAGCACCGGCGCTAAAGAGTTTATAACCTTGCCGCTGGAAGCGCGGGTGGCCATGGGGCCGTCATCTGCGGTAAAGACAGGCAATGCTTTTTGCCAACCGGTCGGCATTTCACCAGCTAGTTCACTGATCAGGGTCTCGGCCGCCTGGGGATCGACTGCTTTGAAATCCGCCAGTTTCTGGTTCCATTGCTCTTCCCAGAGCTGACCGTTTTTCAGGGCTAGCCGCATCTGTTCCAGGGCGTCTTCGGGAATATAAAAAGGCTGGTCAGTGGGCCAGCCAAAGTATTCCTTGGTTGCGGGCATGGCGTCTTTGCCCAGGGGCTCTCCATGGGAGGAGGCGCTGTCCACCTTGGGGCTGCCATAGCCTATGTGGGTGTTGACCATCACCAGGGAGGGGCGGTCCTTGTCCGAACGGGCCAGACACACCGCCGCCTCAATGGCCTCCAGGTCGTTTCCGTCGGCCACCTTGAGCACCTGCCAGCCATAGGCCTTGAAGCGGCCTTCCACATCTTCGGTAAAGGCCAGGTCTGTGCCGCCTTCAATGGAGATATGGTTGTCGTCATAAAGGTAGATCAGTTTGCCCAGGCCCAGGGTCCCGGCCAGGGAGGCCGCTTCCGAGGCTACGCCTTCCATGAGGTCTCCGTCCGAGACTATGGCGTAGGTGTAATGTTCCATCAAGTCACTACCGGCGGCCTGATGACGAGCCTCTAAGAACCTTTGGGCCAAGGCCATGCCCACACCCATGGCAAACCCCTGTCCCAGGGGTCCGGTGGTGGCTTCCACGCCAGGGGCCAGGCCGTATTCAGGATGGCCTGCGGTCTTGCTGCCCCACTGACGGAAATTTTTAAGCTCATCAAGGCTAAGGTCATAGCCTGTGAGATGCAGCATGGCATACAAAAGCGCGGAACCGTGTCCGGCCGAAAGAATAAAGCGGTCCCGGCCGGACCAATCGGGATTGGCCGGGTTGTGACGCATGAACTTGCTGAAAAGGACATAGGCCATGCCCGCGGCGCCTAAAGGCATGCCGGGGTGGCCCGAGTTCGCCTTTTCGACCATGTCCACAGCCAGCATGCGAATTGTGTTAACGCAAAGCTGATCCAGTTTTTTGCCGGATTCGGGCATGACGATTTCTCCGATTATGATTCATGACAAAAATATATCCCCCGGAATAAGCACCATCATATTGGGCGAGGCGTTCCGGGGAGGCTTGTTTGCTCAATTTTTATAGGAACCTTGATCAATTGTTAGTATCAGGGTGATGTTTGCTTTTGACAAGAGGCAATTGGGGTGCTTTGTTTCAACTTAACGACAATGGGGATTAATAATTTTCTTATTGAGCCCAGTTGGTTGCTCGGCCTTTTAAGGGGTCAAATTACCAAGCTTTTTTAATTTTGGCAAACCAGGGCTCGACCAAATGGTGAAAAAAATGGTCCGCTTTTAGTAATTTTTGTGTATTAATAGTAAAATTAAACAGTTGGGTGACGGATAATTATCTCCACCAAGTCTTGAAAATGCTTCTGGCGAAACCCAGGCCATAGTGTAGGGTTTTGCCTTTTTTGCTTTTTCCGCTGGCTCGCACCTTGACCGTGACCGGAGCCTCTTTAATGCGCAGACCATGACGCACTGACTGGATAATCACCTCGGGCGTATGATACTGATTTTGGCGCAGTTTGAGCAGGGCCAGGCTTTCCACCCCAATGGCTCGCATGCCGTTGCTGCAGTCGGTTAACTTGACCGGGGTGAGCAGCCTGATGAGCCAGTTGAAAATGTGGATGCCCAGGAGCCTTACGCGGCTGTCTTTTTGATATTGCCCCAACAACCTGGAGCCGATGACAAAATCAGCCTGGTCCTTGACTATGGGTTCCACCAGGCCTTGAATTTCCGAAGGTAGATGCTGGCCGTCCGCATCCATGGTTACCACGATTTTCGCCTGGTAGCGTTTGGCAGCCTCAAACCCAACCCGCAAGGCGGCTCCGCCTCCCCGGTTAATCGGCAGCTTGATAAAGGGATATCCCGCTTCTTTGACTAGTTCGGTTGTGTTGTCCGAACTGCCGTCATCCACCACTAATGTGGTTACCGCCAGGCCGCAAACTTCTTTGGGCATTTGCTCCAGTACAGATCCTATGTTTTTGGATTCGTTGTATGAAGGGATTATCACTGTAACCGGTGCAAAGGATTTGACCTCTGGGTTTTTTATTTCAAAACCGGTTAAGGCCAGTGTGCAGACCAGGGACTCAAAGTCATCGGCCTGCCTGGTCCAGCGGTTGCGGGAATGAAATAAAAAGGCCCATAAAAGGATATTTGAAAAAATCGCCAGGGCTATGAGCCGGCTGAACTGGTCTTTTTCCAAAGCGAGAATATCCCGTAAAATTCCGGCCAATCCAGGCTCAAGGGAGATGGCTATCAGACCCAGGGAGCCGAGCATTCCAAAGAAAATGTCCGCACCACGGGTGTGACCCCGGTAGTTCATATAAAGCAAACTCCCGAAAGAGAGTATCCCCACTGTCAGGCCGATCAACTGCAAGCTTGTCATCGTCTTATCCAGATATGATTCCCCTGGGCCGTAAAAAGGTCCGCCTTCGGATGTTAATCTAGCATATGGAAAGAGGTTTATACAACTAAAACACAGAGTTGCCAGTTGCATTTTCGTCAGGCGGAAGTAACCTTTCCTCTTGGCTTGAGGCCAAAGGAGGGCAGCAAAAGACTGCCAATTATTACCGGCAGATATACTCCCGCCATCCGATCCAGGAGCATGGTCATGAGCCCCGCCTCAAAGGAGACTCCCAGGGAATTTAAAAAAAGCACACCCGCACCTTCGGCCAGCCCGATTCCGGAAAGGCTGATCGGAAGTACGCTCACCGAATAGGCCAGAGAAGGCAATACTATATACACCCACCAGGGCAATTCAACCGGTTGCAGACTCAGCAAAAGCCAAATCTGCAATGCCTGGGGCAAGAGGTTTTTCAATATCAGACCCAGGGCGCACAGCAAAAACCTCTTCCTGTCCCGAGCCAGGGCCTTGGCGCCGGTTTGCGCCTTTTGCATGATATCCAAGATTTTTAGGCTAAGTTTTTTAACCGGGCCGATGCGGGCAAGCCGGAAAAGAGCCAGGGTCTTTTCCATTAGCCGGGAAGTCAGGACTTGGCTGTTTTTACTTAAGGCAGCCAGGACAACCAGAATACAAAAAGCCCAATAGGAAGCTATGGAGGTCCAGATCAGCGCCTCTAATTCCAGGGGCAACACAGGCGACAAAAGCAAAAGCCCGATCAGGCCCACCAGGGCGAACCGCAGGCATTCCGGCAGAAGTTCAAGCAGCATCACCCCGCCTGCCTGGGCCAAGCCCGGGCGGGGTGTCAGACTTTCTCTCAACAAAAGGGGCCTTCCCGCCAGCACCCCAAGCCGGGCGGGCAGCATATAACCCATGGCCAGGGTGCCCAGGTTCAGTTTAAGGGCCTTTTCCCAAGAGATTTTTCCCATGGGCTTCAGGATTTGGCTGGTGAGCCAGGCATAGGCCATTTGCATGAAAGCACTGATCCCTAAAATGGCCAAACCCATCCAAAGGGGCAGGTTTTTGACCTGCTCGAAGAGAGCCTTCAGATCCAGTTTAAAGAGCACCAGCCCCAAAAGGCCCAGACCCAAAAACAGACGCAGCAAAAAGCCCCAGCTGATGCCGTTGGTTTTATCGGAAGTGGGCAGGTTCATGGGGCGACTTCCAGTGAACCTGCCACAAAGTAATCTTTACCTTGGCCCGCGCCTTCCATGATCTCAAGCCTTTTCTCAGGCACCAGCTTGATGCGTCTTTCTTCGGCGCCTTGGCGCATAAGCCCCACCCTGACCTGATAAGTTCCCTGGGGGGCGTTTTTCGGCATAAGCAGGGGGTGCTTATCAACCACCACCTGACCCTTGGCTAGCCGGTTAAAGGCCCGCATTTTAAGGGGCAGGTGATGGTCAAACACATAGAACCCCTTTGGGCCCTTTACATGCACCACCATGCAGTAGTTGGCGGGCGGGGTTTCTTCGGCCTTCCACACCAGGGTGAGGTTGGTTGTTTCACCGGGTTTGATTTTTTTTCGGCTTAATTTTGTTTTGATCAGGGAAAGGCCCTCTTCAAACCGGGATGTCTTTAGTGCGGGGTTGATGCGTTGCCACTCTCTTTTAAGGCTGGTCAATGTCTGATTGGGCCTGAATTTGCTTGCTATGTTAATGGCCCATTTCAGTTTTTTCATGCGTGAGGCCAAAAGGGGTCTGGCCTGTTCCAGTCTGGCCAGGGCTTTTTGATTCTGCCCCAAAGCCACTAGCGCCTCAACCTGTGGTTCAAGTGCGGGAAGGAAGCCGGGGTTTATTTCCGCCAGTCGGTTCAACAATTCAGCCGCTTCGGCGGTTTTCCCCTGCTTCAGCCAGGTTGCGCCCCGGGCCAGCAAAACCCAGCGGGCGGAACGCATGAATGCATCCCTGGGGCTTGCTTCCATGCTTATTTGTTTGAGGGTGACCTGCAAATGGGCGGGCACTGTGAGCCTCACCTCCCAACGGGTTCCGAATTCCCTTGGCTCCAGGTTGAGGCTGTATTCCCCTTTGCCCCTGGCGCCCCTCATTTGTCCGGGGTCGGTTATCAGCTGAGCTTTTTCGGTAAAAATTCCTTTTTGATTATGCCTTATCAGCTCCAGAGTGATCTTATCGTCCGTCAAATCTGTCTGGGATTGATGCCAGGCAAGGGTGAGTTTGGCTTTAAGCGGTAAAGCCGGGAAAACGTCAGCCAGCCACACCTTGAGTACATGCTTGTTTTTTTCTTTGTTCAGCTGGGAAGAGGCAGTGTAACCTTCTCCTTTAAAATGGATTTTATCCGGCTCATCCAGGACATAGGGGCTGATACGGTATTGTCTGGTGAGGCCGTTCAACAAAAGGGAGGGGTAATGGCCGGTCCAGGCGGTTAGGTTTTTCAGCCACTCGGAGCCCCGGTCTGGTGAAAATGCCAATTTTTCTATCTGCATGAGGTCTTTGTCAAGTCGTCCCAATATTTCAGCGGCCTGGTCCACCTTGCCCATGGCAAAAAGAGCGCTTGCCTTAAGGGCCTCCGGGAAGACGGTTTTTTTATGCCTTTGGGCTGCTTTGGTCAAAATGGCCTCGGCTTTGGCATAGCTCCCCATTTCCAAGGCCTTGAGCCCCAGGAAAAGGGGATCTGAGACAAGGTTCATCATCACGGGCTGAACCATGCCGAGTTGGATTGCAAAGGGATACACCCTTTCCATCTGAGGTGGCCAGCACATGGGATTTATGAATTCTCGCCTTACCTGGCCGGGATGGAGGAGAAAGCTTGCTCCTGTTAAGGGCCCCTGGTCAAAATGGACCTCAACCGGATGCTCACCCAGATGGGTAAGCTCGACCAGGACTTCTTCCAATGGCTCCGAAGGCCTCAGCACCCTTTCGGCCTTTTTAGTTTGGCCGGTTATGACTAAAGAGTTGTTCTGGCTGTAGTCGGGGTTATTGGTCTCGGCAAAAAGGTATTTGTCATTGGTTAGTTGTGACGGATGTCCAATGGGAAAGGGATGGGTTATCTGTTTGGGCGGCAAAGTGGAATAGACCCGTATAAGAGGGCTTACAAAAATGGGAAAGGGCCTTTTGCCGGGCAGTTTGCGCCAGTCATCCGGAGTCTTTAGATCAAATTCCTTGATCAACTCCATGTCGCGGGGGATCATCTTGGCCACCTCACCCCTTGGCGTGTAGGTGTTGCCGGTGAACCAGTGGAAATGAGCCGCTTCGCCCAAAGATGAGTAAACTGCGTAGTTCTTTTGGCTTATGTATTGGCCGGGTTTTAAGTTTCGTATGTTTCCCAGGTTGCCCCGTTTGCGGGTAAGATCTTCCGGGCCGTATCTGCCCACAAAGACTGTTGCATCCAAGGGCAGGGTGTGGTTGATCCATTGGGTGGCCTGCACCCTGGTGTCGTCCTGCCAATAAATGTAACTCACCTCGGCCGCCTTGAGGCCTGAGACCAGGGCCAGGGCTCCGCCGGTCAGGCAAATCGCCATTGCCCTTAAACCCGGCCTGGGCAGCCATTTTTGAGCCAGATAATAAAGGCACCAGCCTGCCAGGCAGGCCAGGGGCGGGACCAGGGAGGTGTGATCCCTTTCTCCCAACCGGTTGGCTATTAAAAGATAGGCCAGATAGAAAATCATCGGGTAGGAGCCTAACACCAGTATGGTTTTCTTCTTTTTCCAGACGGCCAGGGCCAGACCGATAAGGGCCAGGGCAATCATGACCAGGCCAATGGCCTGATCCATGGTTCCCAAAGACCAGCCCAGACGGTCGGCCAGGGGGCTGTCCAGCCAGGAATCATATTCGGAAAACCTTGGTTTCGTATATTTGGTGAACAAATACAGGTACCTGTTAATGATATCCGTGCCGTTCACCAAAAAGCCGGGGTAGCCCATGATAAGGCCAAGGATGCTTCCGCTTAAGAAACAGGCTGGTTGGCCCAGGCCCCACCTGGTCCAGCCGGGCCGGTTTTCCCTGGCGGCAAAAAAGTGGGCCAGGAGGAATGTAGGCAAAATAATCAGTGCGTTTGATTTGGTGGTTACAGCCAGGCCAAAGGTCAGACCAGCCAGGATGTATTGGCCAAGGCTTGCCCCTTTACAGATTTTTACGGCGCACCAAAGCGCCAGGGTAATGATCAGGGGGAGGGAGGCATCGACTGTAAGGTAATGGCTTTGCCCCACCAAAAGGGGGGAAAAGGCGATCAGGGCAGCTACAACCAGGGCCGTGGGCTTTGAATCGCTTACCGATTTGGCCAGGCCATATCCTGCCAGCACGTTTACCGAGCTCAAAATGCCGGAGAAGACCCTGCCGAATAAAAGTACGTTTAGCTGGACTCCCAGGGCATCCGGAGGCCCAAGTAGTTTGAGGAAAAAGGTGTAGCACCAGTTGGTGGCTGAATAACACAAAGCGGCGAGCCCAAAAAAGGCCTGGTGCCAAATTTCTTCATGGGGAAAAAACCAATGTCCTTTGTCCAGGTAGTGAATTATATAAGCGGTCCACTCGTCCGGGTGAAAACGTTCCCAGTTGACCCCCCACCAGCGCAGGCCAAGCCCGGCCATCATTAAAAGGAGAAGTAATGGAAAAGCCGGATCAATGGGCTTTTTAAAGGCCGCTTTCAGCTTGGTTTTCACTTCTCCCAGAGCCAGAGGTAAAGAGCTCATGGTTCTGTCCTCCCCTTAGAACGAATCAATAACTCACGGTTAACCGCTGTAACAGTCTTTGGGCCCGTTCAGCTTCTTTAAGATTTTGAATAATAGTCATATCAGAATGCTCACCGGATTTGCGCATTGCAAATCGTGCCCTGTTTACGGGAAATAATTACCGCTTTGGATTTGAACCTACGAGGAAGTTCTTTATAACATATTGAAGCAAAAGCCGAAAATAGAAATTATATAAATGGCAAGGTATTTGCTTGTTAATAACTCGAATTGTCGGCGAAGTAAGAATTTTCCCAGGAGAGACTAGTGTTTACCCCCTTAAGTAATGATTTGACCTCTAACGTTTACTCTTCCACCACTAAAACCGGGCGGAGGAGCAGCGGTCTTTCCTTTCAGGATTATTTGCGGGCCAAGACCATGACCTCAGACTCCCCCTTGCTACAGAGGGGCAGCCTTAAGAATATGAGCGGTTCCAGTTACCTGGGCGCTTCTCCTTATGGCTATGTCAAGAGTCCTTTTTTGAGTGATCACTATAACTCCCCTCTGCTTTCGCAGGGAAGTTCCTACAGCTCCAGGACCCGCCAGTCTGATGAGGCCGGCGGAACCGGTCAGGTGAGCAGGGTGAATTCCGCCCAACCCGGTGAGTATGATTACAATGTGGTTAAAGTTGGCGAGGTGGACCGCGCGCCCATGGCCATGTTTGAGCACAACGGCGAGCTGATAATCAGCGCCATCACCAGAAACGGCATAGATGAGACTCCAATATGGTCCTACAGCCAGGATCAAGGGGTGGAAAAACGCTCCCAGCTTCCCGAGCAGGCGGAAAGCGGTCATTACGGCTTCAGTTTTGGCGACGGATTCCACCTGGTGCCCGAATCCAACGGCGGCATGATCGACTATACTGCCGATTCTCCGGACGGACCCTGGGTCAAGCACGATTACAGCCATCTGAATCCCCATTCTTATAAGCAACTGAACTGGGGTTATGCCTACAAGAGCCCTGAAACCGGCGAGCAGTTCATGGGATTCGGTAACCGTGACCATCCCGGTGTGGTGATCAAATACAATGAACAGGCCGGAGACTGGGAGACCTTTGCCGCGCCCGAGGATATGCGCTTCCCCACTGGAATGGGCGTTATATCAGAGGGAGAAAACAAGGGAACCACCCTCATCTCAAGCGCCACTTACGGCCGGAGCATGATCCATAAAGTAAACCCGGACGGGTCCACTGAAAAGGTGGCTGATTTCGATGATTGGGGGCTTTTGCGCTTGGACCCCAACGAAGAGGTCGCCTATATGACCGTGGGCAATGGCCGGGTTTATTGGGCTGATTTTGATAATCTGAACCAATGGAAAGAATGTAAATATGAGAAGCCTTCCGGATCGGTCGACCATGTGGAGACCGGTTTGGGCGAACCGGGCATTCACCCGGACACTGGCTGCATGATCTTTAACGCCCTGGATATGGAAAAGGGCAATACCGCGTTTTACGAGGCCCAGAGGCAAGGCGATGACATTGTCCTAAAGCAGGTTCTGTTCCTGGAGGGAGTGGGGCAATGGGCCGGGAAGACAGCCACTGCCGGTGGGGATATGTATTTTGGCTCAGGCGTGACCACCGGTAAAAGAGCTGATGCCACCCATGGCGCAATTTATCGCCTCACAGCAAGCAAGACCGCCTGAGTAAGCGTGATTTGGATCAGGGGGGTGGGGGGGGAAATCCCATAAGGCCCCCTAAACCAGGGGACGCAAAGGCTTTTGCCTTAAAGGCAAAGGCCTTTGTTCATTTAGAGCGCCTTAACCGTATATCTCGTTAAGGTATGTCCTGATTTGCACTCTAATTTCAAACCTGTCCGAACAACATCCTTTTTGAATAAGCCTTTCAAATTAAACACTACTCTCCAACTTGTTCTTTTTGATAACAGGACTTATTATTTTTAAGAGGGAGAGTGGAGACAGCAACTCTGATGAGAGTTTTTTTTGTAAAGGCAGGCCCTTTTTTGATGGCGACTTTGCTTGCGGTCTTAATTGGCCCGGCTGTTTTTTCCAACAGTCCGGAGAAGGTTGCCGTACAGGGAGACAAGATTATGCCCGCCAAGCTGGATAGAATGAAACACCCCGCCCCACTGGATCAAATGGCGTCCAAGGAATTCGAAACCGCCACCTTTGCCTTGGGTTGATTCTGGGGGCCGGACTCCCGGTTCGGGAGTATGCAGGGCGTGATCAGAACCAGGGTGGGATACACTGGTGGTGAAAAAGAAGACCCCACCTATTACAGCCTGGGCGATCACATGGAGGCTATCCAAATAGACTATGATCCCGAAAAGATAAGCTATGAGGATCTGCTTAAGGTCTTTTGGCAGGAACACAATCCCAGATCCCGCCCTTGGAAAAGGCAATATGCCTCTGCGGTTTTTTATCATGACCAAAAGCAGATGCATAAGGCCCGGGACTTTATGGCCCGACGCGCCGCCGAAGACCCGGCCGGGATATACACCGAGCTGTTGCCCTTGGAAACCTTTTACCGGGCCGAGGATTATCACCAAAAATATGTCCTGCGCCAGATAAGGGACATCATGGAACTTTATCCATTGGAATACCTTAACAGCAAGGCATTTACAGATTCAACTGTCCATGCCCGCTTAAATGGTTATCTGGCTGGCCAGGGCAAGGCTGAAGACCTTGAGCGTGAGCTTCCCTTGATGGCTTTTCCCGAAGACCTCACCGGAAAGTTAAAACGGCACGTTGTGCCAAAGCTGACTCAAAAGCAGGGTGCACAGGCCGCCTGCCCGCTACCGGGCAGTTAGGTGTATAAATATTAAGACAGGTTGCTTTGCCGACCAAACCGCCTGTGCTAAGGGTTTGCCTGTGCATGGTCAAGACAGGCCGCTATTTTATTTGCTGGTCAGTGTGGTGTTGCCGGAAGATTATGAACCGGGCTCCTTGGCCGAACTGGACCGTCTGGGATCCAGGTTTTTAAAGGACTCAGAGATAAATATAAGAACCTGGTGCTGGAGGTTGTTTTTACCTCCCGTGAGGAGTGGTCCCTGGGTTTGGATTCCCTGGTTCTTCTTCCCCAAAACTCAGGTTGATGCGTGAGTTTTTTATAATTTGGGGGGTGGATTTAATAAGGCCTGTAAAATACTAAAATCCTACGGTAATTGTTTGGCCTTTAAAAACCGAAATGTCAAGCGGTTTGAAATACCGCTTCAGCTTACCGGTAACAGCCCGCACCAGTCTTTTTGAGCACAGTCTGAATGCAGGTCATGAACATACACCCAAGAGCTTCGCACTTTGGGTATCTCGAATGGACCCCCATAAAAATGTAGTTTTGCCAAGTGCCCTCTGGCAAAGTCAATGAGGGCTTACTCTGCAAGCTAAAGGGGTTTAAAAGTCCATTGAGGTCTGCCTGTCAGGTTAAATGGTTTTTACTGATATTTTTTAAATTTTGTAAGATAGTATGACTATGTTTGTCTGTTGGGTTTATCGGTTGCGTTTTAGCTGAAAAAGTGCAATATCTGCGGATAACTCAATGCAGGGAGGAAAGCACATTTGTGGTGTAATTGCAGCTGTTGTCTGATATAAAGAACTAATGATTATATGTTTTACCAGATTGTTAAAGAAAGAAATCTGAAATGTTTCTTAACGTGTAAATATTTGGAATGATAAATGGAATCGGTCGAACATACTACTGCTTCAGATAAAGTGTATCAGATTATATATGGTTGGATAGCATCGGGAAAATACAAACCCGGCGATACTTTGCCTTCGCAGGATGAGCTGGCCAAACAATTCAAGGTTAGCCGGGTCACCTTGCGCGAAGCGCTGTTCAGGCTTTCGGCCTTGGGCTTTGTCAGCCTTAAACAGGGGGTGGGTACGGAAATTTTGCCGGTTGACGCCAGTAACTTCATGTCCAGCCTGCCCGGCAGGTTTTTAAAAGACCCCATAATACTGTCGGAATTTTTAGAAGCGAGGCTTATCACGGAAAAGTCTTCCATCCGTTTGGCCGTGAAAAAAGCTACGGATGAGGATTTACAAAGAATAGAAGAAGCCCTGAATATGCAAAAACAGGCCATGGATAACCTTGACTTTGAAGAATTTGTTAAAAATGACCTGGCTTTTCATCAACAATTGGTAAGGGCTGCTCACAATAGTGTGCTTTTTAAGATCCTTCAGACAATTTGGGATCTTCTGGATAAATTTACCCGCAGAGCCATTTCCGTACCCGGGAATATGGAAAAAGGATTTGCGTTCCATTCCTCTATTTTGCAGGCCATCAAGGAACGAGATGCCAATAAGGCGGCCCGGATCATGCACGAGCATATTAAAATGGCCGCTGAAACCACATTGGAGTTTCGGGATAAAGAAGTAGACTTGCAAGTTATATTTAGTGATTAAGGTATGTTGCCGCCTGGGATCTCCCCTGGCGGCTTTGTGTTTCCGCCCCGTCATAATCTGATTGCCCCTTCTTATATTCTTAAAAAACCACCATGGCGCAACCGACACCTCCAGAAAACAACATAAACTCAGTGGCTTATTTGTTTTTTGCCCGATTATTCTCGTTTAGGGGGTAACCAGCAAATTTAACGTCATTTTCTCTTCTTGATTGTTTTTGCACTTTTTACCGCACTATTTTTCTTTTTATTCTTGACACCATCTAATGATTAGCTTATCTAATCATCAGATGACTTAATGTTTAGATTATTCCACACATAATCCAAGCCTTTTTGTCGGAGTTGTGTCATATGGAAAGGAACGCAGGCCAGCCATGTCAGACGATGTCTTTCTTCCTCAAATAGAAAATTTAATCAATACCGCCAAGCAGGGCGGAGGAGCCCCCCTGGAAAACCTCGCGCCAAACGAGGCCCGGGAGCTGCGACAGGCTTTTTTTAAGGAACTACTTGGTAATACAAAAGAAATCTCCTATACCAACGATTTTTACATCCCTGTTGACGGCCGGGAAGTTTTTTGCCGCCATTACAGACACCGGGAGGATGAAAACCGCGGTTGCCTGGTTTACTACCACGGAGGCGGCTGGTTGGTGGGAAGTGTGGAAAGCCATGACAACCTTTGCCGGAAGTTATGCCTGAAGGCGGGTTGTGACATAATTTCGGTTGATTATTCGTTGTCACCGGAAAATAAGTTTCCCCGGGCGGTACATGACTGTTTTGAAGCCTTGAAGTGGGTTGCCGCGAATTCCGGAACCTTAGGTTTTGATCCCCAAAAAATAGCGGTCGCAGGCGACAGCTCGGGCGGCAACCTGGCGGCTTCGGTCTGTTTAATGTCAAGAGACAGAAGCGGGCCTGAGATCCAACTTCAGATACTGGTTTATCCGGTAACCAATTTGAAAAACCTTGCCACTGCCTCTTACCTGAAATATAACGACGATCTTTTACTGACCAAAAGCGCCATGGCCTATTTTATCGACCAGTATCTGGAAAATCCGGACCAGGCCGAGGATCCTTATGCCTCACCCCTTTTGGCCAAAGACCACCAAAACCTGCCTCCTGCTTTAATTCTTTTGGCTGAACACGACGTTCTCACCAGTGATGGTGAACTTTATGGCCAAGTTCTTGAGCAGGCGGGAAATGCTGTGAATACGGTTATTTTGCCAGGGACTATTCATTTGTTTTTTGGCATGGAAATACTTTCTGACATGGAAAACGGCCTCGAACTTGCCGCAAAAGCCCTTAGGGAAGCCCTTTAGGAATACACCAAACAGGAGTTTGCTTAAGACTATGGATAAATTCATCCGTCTGATAGACCAGTTGAACAGATTGGTTAGCAAATCATTTTGCTATTTGATTTATGCCCTTATAGGTGTGGTTATTTATGAGGTGGTGGCCCGGAAGGTCTTCGCCTCTCCAACCACCTGGGCCTTTGACATGACAGGCTACCTGGGCAGCGCCTTTTTTATCTCCGGCCTGGGTTATTGCATGCTGCATAACGCCCACGTCAAGATCGATGTAATCGCCAATATGCTCCCCAAAAACATAAGAGACGTCTTAAACATCCTCACAATGCTGGTTTTTTTCTTCCCCTTTGTGTTGGGCGTTTTTTACGCAGGGTTTGATTACGCCGCCAAATCCTGGATCACCGGGGAGTTGGGAACCTCATCCTGGAAACCACCCGTTTATATACCCAAAACTCTGATTCCATTCGGTTTTGGTTTACTCTTGCTTCAGGGTGTTTCCAATTTCATCAAGCTGTTCAAAAAGAAGTGAGGCCCGGTCATGCAACCTGAATTCATAGCTGCTTTTATGTTCGCCGCCCTTTTCCTGGGCATCTTTTCAGGTCATCCCCTGGGGTTTGTCTTGGGTGGAGTTGGAGTCCTGTTCCAATTCATCTTCAGCACCTTGGTGGATGGCATGGCCTTATCGGCTTCCATGGGACTGTTCGCCACTACAACCTGGCGGGTTATGAACGATTTTGTCCTTATGGCCGTTCCGCTGTTTATTTTTATGGCGCAGCTTCTAAATGCCTCCGGGGTGGCTGAAGGACTCTTCGACGCAGTCCATATGGTCTTGGGCCCTGTGCGGGGCGGCCTGGGGCTGGCGGTTATTTTGGTCTGCACTGTTTTCGCCGCCTCGGCCGGAGTTGTGGGGGCAACGGAAGTGGCGGTGGGCATGATGGCCATCCCCGCTCTTCTCAAGAGGAAATACGATATTCCCCTGACTGCGGGCGCTATCTGCGCCGGCGGAACCTTGGGAATCATCATCCCCCCCAGCATTATGCTGGTTTTCTATGCTTCTTTGGCCAACCTTTCGGCCGGTCAGCTTTTTGTGGCCGCATTTTCTCCGGGATTGCTCCTGGCCTTTGCCTATATGGCCTATATAGCCATCAGATGCTATATCACGCCTGAATTAGGCCCGCCCATGCCTGTAGAGGAACGTAATCATTCTCTTAACGAGATAATCGTGACTTTAAGCAAGAATCTTTTACCCCCCGTATTTTTAGTCTTGATGGTTTTGGGAAGCATTATTGCGGGTGTGGCTACTCCCACTGAAGCGGCGGGCTTGGGATGCTTGGGATCTTTCATCCTGGCTGTAGTTTATAAAAAGGTCAATTTGGAACTGATAAAAAGCGCGGCCATCAACACCCTTAAAACAACTTCCATGATTTATTGCCTGGCCATCGGCGGGGCCTGTTTCCAATCCACTTTCCTGATGCTTGAATGCGGTGACGCAATCACCGGATTTTTGACCTGCATTGAAAACCCCTATCTGGTGCTGGTTCTGATGATGGGAACGGTTTTCTTGTTGGGCATGTTCATAGATTGGGTGGGTATTCTTCTGATAACAGTTCCCATATTTGCGCCGGTGGTTGAGGAACTGGGTTTTGATCCTGTCTGGTTTGCCATTTTGGTTGCTATTAACCTCCAGATGGCTTTCTTAACGCCTCCTTTTGGCTATTCCATGTTTTACCTCAAGGGAATATCACCGGATGAAATTACCATGCCTCTGATTTATAAAGGCGTGGTTCCGTTTATCTGCCTGCAATGGGCAGTGCTTATAACTTGCATGGTATTCCCGGACGTTATCATGTGGCTGCCTAGAATGATCTTCTGATTTTTTCAGAATAAACCGTAACTTCTTATGCTTTAAACTGGCTGTTATCCTAAGGAGAAAGAGATGGTAAAGAAGATGAAGAAGTATTTGATTCTAGCAATAGCGATCTGCTTTGCATTGGGACTGGCGCAAAATGGTTTGGCAGCTTCGAAGGAGTATAAACTGGTTGCCAAAGATGCCAGACATAAGGAATACAAAAAGACAAAGTGGACCACCAGCGATAAAAAATTCAAATGGAAAATGAGCGATATGTGGGGTGGGTTTTTCACCCACAAAGCAGTCCAGCACTTTTGCGACAGCGTGAAGGCCGCTTCCGGCGGACGGCTTACCATCAAGGCCTTTACAACCGGTGAAGTTTGCGGTGCGGGCGAGCTGTTCGACACCGTTTCCAACGGAACCCTTGACGCCGGTCATGGCTGGATTGGCGCCTGGAGGGGTAAAGACGAGGCCTTCACCGCCTTTGCCTCTGTTCCTTTTGGCATGGATTCATATAGCTACTCCATCTGGTATTATGGAGGAGATGGAGCCAAGCTTCTGGATGAACTGTTTGCGAAATTCGGCATGAAAGCCTTTTTCGCGGGCAACGCCGGACAGGAGCTCGGCATGTTTACCAAAAAGCCGGTGACAAACATGCTTGACTTTGCGGGTCTTAAGGTTCGCACCGTCGGCTGGTGGCAGGATATCCTCACCCAAAAGGGAATCTCCGTTACTCCGCTGCCCGGCTCAGAGGTCTATCTGGCCCTGGAGCGCGGCGTGATCGACGCGGCCGAGTTTTCTTCTCCTGCCTTCACTTATCCCATGGGTTTCCATGAAATTGCCAAAAACGTTCTTTTGCCCGGTATGCACCAACCCTCTGCCCAGCATGTCATTTTCATCAACAAAAAAAGTTGGGACAAACTGCCTGATGACTTAAAGGCGGTGGTGCAGATTTGCGCCCGTGAAACCCAGGCCTGGAGCACGGCCTGGCATGAATACGCCAACGCCCAGGCCCTGCAGGAGCTGAAAAAAGAAGGCGTTAAGTTCAATTACATGGATAAAGAAACATTGAACGAAATGCGTAAACTCACTAAGACTTACATTGACAGTCTTAAGGATAAGAACGCCTTCTTAAAGAAAGTCATTGACTCTCAGGAAGACTTCCTGAAATATTACGCTCCTTGGCGTGATGCCCAAAAGGGTGTGGCCCCCTGGCCTTACGAGGAGTATGTCTCCGGTAAGCACTTCCAATAAAACCCGACCTTATGCCTAAAGGAGCCCGGCCATTATTTCGGCCGGGCTCCTTATTTTTTAAGGATTGTAGATAAAAATAGGAAAATTTAATCTGTCTTAATGAAATGAACTAAAGGTTACTTTATTGAAATATGCACTTTGTTCCATAGCCGGGAGAATGATTTTTTAGAAGTGGATTCTTGACAACCTGGTCAAAGAATCGCAGGCTCATTATTCTATAATTTTTTTCATTTTCAAACCATTGCCGGTCAGTGTGTTAAGCCCTCCATTTCTTTTTACGCAAGCTATCTTCCTTGTTCTGTCCTTAAGAAATAATATAGAATACCTGTAGTCTTTAGGGTAATGGCACTCAAATCTAAAACTTTGAGACACTAAACCAAAGCCGGGGCGCACTGGAGAGGAGATAAGCATGCCTGAGCGTAGCCAGCAGTTGTGGCGGGTCTTAAAGGTGGCTGTGGGCATGGAATACACCAATCCGTCCAGGGCGCTTAAGATTGTCGATATGGTGATGAACCAGGTTGATTCCTATTATGGCTCGCCCTCCACCTGGCATGACATGTCTGTACTGGCAGGCAGGGTGGGGCATCGCCAGGGCAGACTTGCGCTGGTGCAAGCGGGAATAAGGCAGTGGCCCCTGGATGTAAGGCTTTTGTGTGAAGAAGCCCGCATGCTTGTTTCTTTTGAAGAAGGGTGTGACCATGAACTGGGCCGGGAAAAATGGCAACGTCTTTTGGCCATGGAGCAGAGCCTAACCGGTTTTGAGTGGCGGTTTTGGGTTTATGGTGCTGAATACAAAGCTACTTTTTTGGGGCGAACCAGAGAGGGACTCAAGATGCTGGACCAGGGGGTGCTGAAGGTCAAGCGTAAGTATTTAATGAATGTTTTTCGGGCCTACAGAACTATTTTATTGGACAGCATCCCCGGCAGAGAACTAAAGACCAAGGCTGAGATGCGAAATTATCAAAAATGGGCTGGCCGGGTTTTAGAGGAGCGCTTCAAGGTGGGGCTGGATTTGGGGGTGGAATACGGCTATGTTCTGGCCCTTGATTTGGCCAAGCTGTACCAGAAAAAGGCGGCCTCGGCCGATGAAAAGGAACAGGAAAAGCTGAATAAGGCGCTTTATTTTCTGGACTTGGCTGAGTCTCTCTTTAGCGGTAACCGTAATTATCAGATTTGGGAGATCTATGTGACCAAGGCCCGGGTGCTTATGGCTTTGCGGCGCTACGGTGATGCGCTCAAGATATTTAAGAGCCTGCCCTCATCTGAAAGATTCCGTCCCTCCAACGCCAACATGTTGCGTTTGGCAGCGCTTATGACTGGCGAAGATTTCGGCGATAAGAAGAAATATGAAGAATTTTCCGACGAACCGGCCTGGCCCGAAGCGGGTGAAGGCCTTTTCGATAACAACGGGGCAGGGCTCCTGCAATTGGCCAGGGGCTCAAAAGACATGGAAAATATATTGCTTAAGGTGGCCGCTGAACTGGTTTCCGCTGAAAAGGGTGGAGAATCATGATCTATTCCCATCCAATCACAGACCATGAAAACGCCCGTGACGCCCTGGGGAGGGAGCGTCTGGCCCAGTCCATCGCTTCGCAGGTGCGCAAGGAAAAACCATCTGTGATCGGGGTTTATGGCAGTTGGGGGGCTGGCAAGTCCCATCTTTTAAGCCAGGTGCTGAATAAAATTTTTCAAGATAACCAACAGGCGGAAAACAAACTGGTTGCCTGTGTCTTTGAGGCTTGGCGCTATGAGATGGAGGGTGATCTGGCCGCAGGCATGATCAAGTCCCTGGCCAACATAGAAAAGGATCTTGTCGGCTACAACCCCAGGTTAAGGGGGGCATATTATAAAAAAGCCGGTTTGGCGCTCTTGGGTTTTATCTCTAAATTGGCCCCCTATGCCGGACCGGGCGGCAAACTGGTGGCAGATGGGGCGGAGCTTTTACAGAGTATTTTGGGTATGGCTGAAAAGGCCTCCCAAAAGCCTGATATTGGCGATCTGCTCCCAAATGTGGACAAGATAAAGAAACAGATGTCCGAGCTGGTTTTGGCGATCATACGTGCGGCCAAGGATGCCGATTCCGCCCATGAATACAGGCTGGTTATTTTTATAGACGATCTGGACCGCTGCTCGCCCGAAAATATGGTGCGCATGTTTGAGTGGCTCAAGGTGCATCTTCTGGTGGACAAGGTCACCTATGTAATGGCCCTGGACAATCATGCCGCGGCCAGGGCCATTGTTGGGCAATACAAAAAATACCTGAGCCAAGATGAGGACCTGGCCTATGGCCTGCGTTACCTGGAGAAGCTGGTGGACCTGGAGTATGACCTTTCGGCTCCCAAGGGAGTTGAGGCCATGGCCCTGGACCAGCTTGGCCGGGAGTTGTGCCAAAAATGGGAATACCAGCGGGTCAGCCAATATCTTACCGGCCCTCAGGGTACAGGCGGAGATTTTCCAGGGTGCAAGGGGGTGGATGAACTCTTGGGCATGCACTCGGTGAGCGCTCCCAGAACCATGCTCAAGATTGTAAAAAAACTCAGTCTATGCCTGGATGTTCTGGCCTCTGAACCGGCCAGGGAGCTGCGCCAGTCCCTGCCCGCTTCTTTTCCTTTTTGGCTGGTTTTCTTAATTGCCGTTTATTACCGCCTGGAGCCTGAGGTTCTGCGTGAGTTTATCCGCAAAAGGGGTGTTTTAATAGAGCTCATCGCCGGTGGGGCAAAGGCCCCTGGACCTGAGGCATGGGGTAGCGGACCCATGTACGAATTTTGCGTGTTTGCCCAGAGATTCGGCAAGTTCACCGGCCAAAGTGTCAAGACGCCCACCAGAGAGCAACTCGCCAGGTTAACCAGGATAATGCGGGAAAATGTGATCTGAAAGGCTAGAGCCAAAGGGCCACCAGGGCCATGATTCCCAGGCCCACCGCTGTGAGCAAAAAGGCCGGTCCCCTCTTGGGGGCGTTCATGAACTCGTCTGCCAGCACATCGCTTAGGGCGATATAGAAAAAGGTGCCTGCGGCCAGGGCGTCGAAGATCATCTCGAAAATCCTGGCCGATCCCTGATTCAGGGCAAGGCCGCCCAAAATCCCGGCAGTCACTCCCAGGGGGGTGGAAACAGAGAATAAAACCAGCATGCCCCAGGTCTTGGGTCTGGGCAGCCTGGCCCGGACCAGGGCCACAGTCAGGGCAAAGGCGGCTGAGCCCTTGTGGGCCAGGATGGCCAAAAGCAGGGCCAGGGAACTGACCGCCCCGCTCTCCACCCCCAGGGCGGCTCCGGCCACAAAGGAGTGGATGGAAAGGACCAGCATAAGCGTATAGGCGCTCATGCCCTTGGCTGTTTCCTGTTTGTCCTGGTTTACCACCACCTTTTCCAAAAGCAGCACCAAAAGAACACTGCATCCGGCCAAAAGAGCGGGCAGGGGATAGCCCAGATCCGGGTTGATTTCCCGCATGGCCTCAAAGGAGTCGGGCAGAAGGTGAATCAGGCCCGCCCCCAGAAAAACACCTGCTCCCAGACAGGCCCCCAGGTTGAAAAAGGCCTGGGATGACTTTTGGCCGTGGGCCTTCAAGGCGGTCCACCCCCCGGCTATACCGGTCAAGAAGATCAGGGCTATGGCAGCTAACTTGATCTCCAGGGGCAGCATGATCTCACCTCGCGGCTGGGGGATGGGGCTTTTAAGGAGCCGGTGTTGGCCTAACCGGCCCCTGTTTTATCAGCGACTGAAGCGGAGCTTTAACAGGGAAAATACATATGTGATCATGAATACGATCAGGTTTCGTTTGGTTTGGCCAAAGATCCGCTCCTTGAAAACACTGGGAACTTCTATGATCTCAAAGGACCTGTCCTGTCGTATTGCCTTGTAGAGGATCTCCTCCACCACGTCGAAATTGTTGCTCTTCAGGGTGAGACCGCGCAGGATTTTTCCCGGATACAGCTTGAAGCTGTTGCTCACATCCTTGCATTTGATACGCAGCACAAAGGAGTAGACCAGGTTGACAATTGCGGACATGAATATCAGGAGCTTGGGGTTTTCGGTCTGGCCGCCTTCCACGTAGCGGGAGGCCACGATAACTTTTTTGGGGCCGCGCAGGGAAAAGAGTTGGGGAATGACCTCTGTCTGGTGGGAGCCGTCGGCATCCATAAAGAGGATGTACCTGCCTTTGGTGTGACTTATGCCGGTGCGCACCGCATCGCCGAAATGGTTGCCGTCGGTGCGGTTTAAATAAACCACTCCCGGGTGGTTTTGGCATACCTCCCTGGTCTGGTCCATGGGCTCCATGGTATCCACCACAAGCACCTCCCAGGAGACGTCCAGGGAGTTCAGTACCTCGGTCAGTTCGGGTAGAATTTGTCGCAGGTTGTCGGCCTCCTGATAGGCCGGAAGCACCATGCTTAGCTCTATTTCCGGTTCATTTGCTTGCATCACTTATCCACTCAATCATGTCTTTTAGTCCCTCTTCCTTACCCACTTTAGGCTCCCAGCCAAGCAGGTCGCGGGCCTTTTTAACATCGGCCACAAATACTTTCTGGTCGCTTTTTCTGGCTGCCAGGCGGCGGTAATCAAGTATTACCCCCAACTCCTTTTCCAGAAAAGTAAACAGCTCCAGTAAAGAAAGGCTGTTTTTCATGCCTCCGCCTATATTAAAGACCTGGCCTTTGGCTTGTTCAATTTTTTCAACCGCACTGAAGTAAAGATCCACCATATCATCTGCGTGCAGAACATCCCGCACCTGTTTGCCGTCGCCTGAGATGGTGAAAGGCTCTACCTCGGGATTTTTCTTCTTGGCCACAGCCTGTTCACAGAACCAGCCGATCCAGCCCTGGCCAAAGGTGGCGTACTGGCGCGGGCCATACATGGAGGAATGGCGGAAAACCACGGTGTTTAAGTCAAACATGCGGTGATAATCCAGAAGATACTGTTCTGCCGCCCCCTTGGAACAGCCGTAGGGCGAGCGAAAATCCAAGGGGAGGTCTTCTTTGAAACCATCTTCATAGGCCGGAGTAATCCAGCGGGTTTCTGTTGCCCGGTATTTCAGCCGTTCCAGATCTCCATAAACCTTGTTGGTGGAAGAGTAACAGCATATTGCGCCGGGTGAATGCCTTCTAAGGGCCTCCAGAAGGTTGATGGTGCCAAGGGTGTTTATCTCAAAGTCCAGCCTGGGAGCTTCCAGGGAGGTGAGCATGGCCACTTGTCCGGCCACATGAAAAACAACCTCCGGCCTGTGGGTCGCTATTGCCCTTTCCACATCTTCTGTGTTCCTTATGTCGCCGTGCACGTAGTTGAAATCGCCGAGGCTTTTGAGCCAGGTCAGGTTAAGTTCCGAACCGGCCCTGAACAGGTTGTCGAAAACCGTCAGCTCATATCCCTTTTCCAGGGCTGCGCGGGCCAGGTTGGACCCCAAAAAGCCGCATCCGCCGGTAATAAATATCTTCATTAAAATCCCCTTATGTGTTTGAGCCCACAAAGTCGCGGATGGACTGGGCCATGTAATCAAGCATTTTGGGGGTCATGCCCGGATAAACCCCGATCCAGAAACTGTCGTTCATGATTTTGTCCGTGTTGGCAAGGGCCACGGGCGTGCGATAGTCCCTGTCCAATTCCAAATTCTCAAAAAGCGGCTGGCGAACAATGTTCCCGCAGAAAAGGTTTCTGGTCTGGATCAGTCGGGATTCCAAGAACTCCACCAGGGCCTGTTTGGCAAAGGGGGCTTCATCCCGCACTGTGAGCAGAAAACCAAACCAGGAAGGAATGCTTTTAGAAGTGGGTTCGGGTAGATGAAAATAATCGCCCAGGTCTTGCAGGGCCTTTTTCAAGTGGTCGAAATTCTCTCTTCTCTTTTGCACAAAACCGGGAAGTTTTTCCAGTTGGGCGCAGCCTATGGCCGCTTGCATATCGCTCATCTTGAGGTTCAGGCCAAAGTGGCTGTAAACATATTTGTGATCATAGCCAAAGGGCAGGGTGCCGAACTGTTGGCTGAAACGTTTGCCGCAGGAGTTGTCCTGCCCGCTCTGGCAAAAACAGTCCCTTCCCCAGTCCCTGATGGAGAGCAATGCTTTTTTCAGCAACGGATCGCTGGTAAAGACGGCCCCTCCCTCGCCGGTGGTCATGTGGTGGGCCGGATAAAAGCTGGCCGTGCTCATGATCCCGAAACTGCCGGTCAGTCTACCGTCATATAGGGAGCCCATGGCGTCGCAGTTGTCTTCAATCAACCACAGCCCGTGTTTTTTGCAGAATTCGCTCACCTGTTCAAGGTCAAAGGGATTGCCCAGGGTGTGAGCCAGGAAAACCGCCTTGGTTTTGGGAGAAAGCGCCTTTTCCAACTGATCGGCCAAGGCGTTGGCCGTTTTTAGGCTCACATCCACGAAAACCGGAACCGCCCCGAACTGCACCACCGGCGCCACGGTGGTGGGAAAGCCGCAGGCAGTGGTGATGACTTCATCACCCCGTTTAACGGCTTTTTCCTTTAAAAGGGGGCTGGTAAGGGCGAAAAAGGCCAAGAGGTTGGCTGAAGATCCCGAGTTGACCAAAAAACAGTGTTTAGCACCGATATATTGGGCCAGTTCTTTTTCCAACTGCTTGGAATAACGGCCATAGGTGAGCCAGAACTCCAATGAGGAATCCAGCAGATTTTCCATTTCCCGGTGATCAAAGACCCTGCCCCCGTAGTTGATTCTGTCTTGGCCGGGCCTGAAGCCGGAGCGGTCGTCTTTGTGGGCCAGTTCGTAGTATTCGCGGGTCTTGGCGAGAATTTCTTTTTTCAGTTCATCCAGCTTGGACATGAGTCTCCTGGTTATTTGGGGGCGTTTTGCGCACGCAGATGCTCTATGGTGAGGCAAAGCCCCTGTTCCAGACTGGTCCGGGGCTGCCACCCCAGCCGGTTAAGCGCCGTGGTGTCTGCCACAGAGCACATGTTCTCCTGGTCCCGGTAGGCAAGGGCGCCTAAATTAAGCCTGGTTTTACTTTTGCTCAGGATCTTGGCGGTTTTTAAAAAC
Organism: Dethiosulfatarculus sandiegensis; assembly: GCF_000931935.2. Taxonomy (GTDB): domain Bacteria; phylum Desulfobacterota; class Desulfarculia; order Desulfarculales; family Desulfarculaceae; genus Dethiosulfatarculus; species Dethiosulfatarculus sandiegensis. The sequence goes on along the minus strand of NZ_AZAC01000078.1, from coordinate 149,221 downwards.
TGCTTCAAGGTGGTTTTACACCCGGTGCCCACCTGGAACTCGTTTATTCCCTTGGCAAGGGTCGGCAGGGCTTCCGTTACTTTGGAGAGCGCATCCACCGCATCGTCAATAAAAATAAAATCACGCACCTGTTCCCCTGGAGTGAAGTCCATTTCCGGTTTGTTTGCCATAAAGGCGTCCAGGCTTGTGGTGATCAGGTTTTGGTTGTGGTCACCAGGCCCATAGAGCATCTCAAGTTTTAAATTGGCTATGGTCAGTTGTGATTCAAAGAGATTAAGCCAATCCAGAAACTGTTTTTTGGAAAGGGAATAGGGATTGACCATGCGGTTTAAGGTGGTGTCGGTGTTGATAAAGGCCTTGACTTTGTGATTGAGCGCCTGTTCCAGAAGCAGCATGGGGAAGATGAGGTTGGCCTCAAGCACGCGGGTGGGTGCGGCATTTCCCCGGCCATAGTCGGTGGCTGTGTGGATCACCGCCTCCACCGGCTGCTCAAAGGGGGATTTGTTTCCCAGCTCTTCCTTGTCGAACCAAGTGAGGCCGGGATGGTTAAGGCCCCAGGCGGGGATGGGGGTCTGTTTTCTTTTTACCAGGGCCAGTTCGTGAGACCGGGCCAGCCTTTGGGCCAGTTTGCCGCCCAAGAAGCCGGTGGCGCCGGTGATCACAAACCGGCTCATCACATAACCCAGGGCAGCTTCTGTTCCCTGGCTGCCTCTACATAGGTTTTAAGCTGTTCGGCTGAGATGACCTTGCCCTCTTCCAGATAGGATTGGTACCATCTGCAGGTTTGGCTGATGGCCTGGGCCTGGGTCCAGACGCTCTGCCAGCCCAAAAGATGATGGGCCTTGGTGCAGTCCAGCTTCAGGAAGGTCACCTCATGGGGGGCGTTGGGATCTTGGTCCACCTTGAATTTAACCGCCTGCCACAGCTCGTTCATGCGTTGAACCAGGCTCAGCACGGTTATGGCCTCCGGGTTGGTGGGGCCGAAATTCCAGGCTTCGGCGGTTTTTCGCTCACCGGTGAGGAGCCGCCACCCCAGCATGAGGTAGCCGCTCAAAGGGTCCAGCACATGCTGCCAGGGCCGGATGGCCCGGGGGCTTCTAATGTGGGTGGTTTCATTTTTACTCACCGCCCGGATCACATCCGGTATGAGCCTGTCTCCGCCCCAGTCGCCGCCGCCTATGACATTGCCCGAGCGGGCGCTGGCCAAAAGGGCTCGGCTCGCTCCCTCGCCATGGAAAAACGAACGCTGGTAGCTTTGGGTCACCAGTTCGGCGCAGCCCTTGGAGCAGGAATAGGGGTCATGGCCGCCCATGGGATCGTTTTCCCGGTAGCCCCAGACCCATTCCTTGTTGTCATAGCATTTATCGCTGGTTACGTTGACTACGGCCTTGACCGAAGCGGTGTTGCGGACCGCTTCCAATAGGTTAACCGTGCCCATGACATTGGTGTCAAAGGTCTCGGCCGGATTCCGGTAGGATCTGCGGACCAAAGGCTGGGCCGCCAAATGAAACACCATCTCCGGTTTTGCCTGGTCAAAGACCTTTTGTAAATCTTCCTCATGACGCAGATCCCCTATCACATGGTTCATTTCGAGCTTTAACAGGTCGAAATGATAGGGGTCTGAGGGCGGGTCCAGGGAAAAGCCGGTAAGCTCGGCTCCCAGGGCCTTGAGCCACAAACAGAGCCAGGAGCCCTTGAAACCGGTGTGCCCGGTTACCAGCACCTTTGTCCCCTGATATACGCCCTGAAACAGATTTTTCATTACCAGATCTTCCATTGGGCCTGGCCCTGGTTCCACATATCGCACAGATCGTTTTTATCCCTTAATGTGTCCATGCACTTCCAGAAGCCTTTGTGCTTAAAGGAATAGAGCTCACCGTCTCTGGCCAGGTTTTCCAAAGGCGCGGCCTCAAATGAGGTTGCGTCGCCTTCAATGTAATCAAACACCTTGGGTTCGCAGACAAAGAATCCGCCGTTTACCCAGGCTCCATCGCCTTCCGGTTTTTCCTGAAAATCGGTGATCCGGTGGTCGTCTTCAATGGTGAGTGCGCCGAAACGGCCGGTGGGTTGGACCGAGGTGAGGGTCATAGCCCCGTTATGACTTTTGTGGTGGGCCAAAAGCGCGTTTAAATCAATATTGCTGACCCCGTCACCATAGGTGAGCATAAAGGTTTCGTCTTCAAGATAGGGCTTGGCCTTTTTGATGCGCCCGCCGGTCATGGTGGAGAGACCTGTGTCCACCAGGGTTATGCGCCAGGGCTCGGCCTCGGTTTTATGCACTTCCAGGCTGTTGCTGACCAGGTCGATGGTTATATCGCTTTGGTGCAGAAAATAATTGGAGAAATATTCCTTGATGTAATAGCCCTTGTAGCCCAGCAGGATCAGGAAGTCGTTGAAACCCTGGGCCGAATATATCTTCATGATATGCCATAAAATAGGACGTGTGCCGATCTGCACCATGGGTTTAGGTTTGATATCGGTTTCTTCACCGAGTCTGCTTCCCATGCCGCCGGCCAGAATTACCACTTTCATTTTTATATGCTTGCCTTTTCGCCCTTTTGAAGAGAGGCGGAAATGAATACTCTTAATATGATGAGACAAGGTATCAAACACCCGGAGGAATCAATACCACAATTGCCTTTCAATGCCAAGTTTCACGAGTCCGGACAGTTGGTTAAATAAGATAATTTCTTTTTAGCACAAAGGAAGGCTTGTGATGGGGCTGCTTATGGGGCAGGGGGGAAGGAGATCCCCCCTTTTTTTGTCTGCTTGAGTTATTTGGTATGTAATCTCAGGTCTCTATGGTGCACTTGCTGAAATCGATTTTTTCACCGCATTTGGGGCAAGTGTGCTCCCGGTCGAACTCGTCTGAAAAAATTTCTTTTTCGGTTTTGCAATTGGGGCACTTGCAGACAAAGGCTTTTAGATTTTTATTGGCCTCGAATCCCGGACAGTGCTTGGGCGTGCTCATGACCTGCTCCTTATTGAGGATAAATCTGTTCTGAATCTCTTAATAGTAGTATTGAATTTTATCCCCTCCGGTTGCAAGGGATATCCCCGACTGTTTAGCAAGGGATCTGTGGCTCCTTGCAATATCTTTAGGGTTGGTGTACCAATGACCACGTTATTCATCCTGTTTTTATGAGCTTTATATTGGAGGAGAATATGGCCGTCGTTGCGCCTTTTCGCGCTCTGCGCTACGACTCTCGTAATATCGCCGGCATGGCTGAAGTGGTTGCTCCGCCCTACGACGTAGTTAACGATGAACAGCAACAGGCCCTTTACGACGCTGAACCCCACAACATTATCCGCCTGGAACTGAACAAGTCCCGTGACAACGACCTGCCGGGTCAGGACGGATACACCCGGGCCGCCTCCCACCTTTTGAACTGGGTGGAAGAGGGGGTTTTGGCCAGGGACCAGAAACCGGCCTTTTATATTAATGAAACCACCTACAGGGGGGTCAACGGCGAGACTCTGGTGAGGAAGGGCTTTATGACCCTACTGCGCCTGGAAGACTTTGCCAACGGCGTGGTTCTGCCCCACGAACGCACCTTCACCGGTCACAAGGAAGACCGGTTGAGGTTGTTGAAGGCCACCTCCACCAATATCTCTCCCATCTTCGCCCTTTATCCGGATGAGGAAAACCAGGTCCACACCACCCTGGAGAACGCCAGGGTGAAAGAATCTTTGGCCGATTTCACCGATTCCGCCGGGTTGAAGCAGAGCCTTTACAGGGTGGAGGAGACAGAAGCCCTTAAACAGGTGCAGAAACTAATGGCCGACAAGGTGATCTTTATCGCAGACGGTCACCACCGCTATGAGACGGCCCTTAACTACCGCAACTACATGAGGGAACAGAATCCCAAGGCGCCGGGACACGCTTCTTTCAACTATGTGATGGTGTATCTCTGCTCCATGAGCGATCCCGGGCTCACGGTTTTCCCCTGTCACCGGGTTTTGACTCATCTGCACGGTTTTGCGGCCAGGGATTTCCTGCTCCACGCCCAAAGGTATTTCGACTACCGGGAGATGGACTTGAGCGGCGATTCGGCCAAGGATAAACAGGCTGTTACGGAAGCTTTGGCCCGCACCGGTGAAAAGGGCAGGGGCTTTGGCATGGTCAGCGCGGAGAGCGACAAGGCCTATATCCTGGAGCTTAAGCCAGGTGCGGTTGATGATCCGGCCTGGAAGGAACTGCCCAGGGAGCTCAGGGACCTGGATGTAGTGGTGCTTACCGAGGTTATCCTGGACAGGGTGCTTGGCCTGGATGCAAACGCCCGCGACAAGGAACACACCATTGAATATGTGGCCGATATGGCCCAGGTATTGGACCAGACCCGTTCAGGTAAATCCAGGGTGGGCTTTTTGGTGAATCCCACCAGGGTGGAGCAGGTTCAGGCAGTGGCCAAATCCGGTTTGGTTATGCCGAGGAAAACCACCTTCTTCTATCCAAAGGTGATAACCGGGCTCACTATGAACTGTGTTGACGCAAGCGAGACCATTCCCACTTTGCGGGAGTGATCCGGCTGTGGAGAAAAAGGAAATGGCGGGAGAAGTTATCAGCCACATTTTAGGCAGACATCTTCTCCTGCAACCCAGCCAGGGGTATCACTTTTCCATAGACAGTGTGCTCCTGGCTGATTTTGCCCCCCTGGTCAAAGGCCCGGTGGCGGACCTCGGCGCAGGCAGCGGCATCCTCTGCGTGCTGCTTGCGGCCAAGGGGGTTGAAGGCCCCTACACCGCTCTGGAGCTGGACTCCGTGGCCGCCTATTGTTGCCGGGAAAACCTGGCCCGCACAGGGGCCGAGGCCAGGGTGTTTCAGCAGGACCTGACCCAAAAAAATCCGGAAGTTCCGGGAAACAGCTATTCCCTTGTGATCTCCAATCCGCCCTTCACCCCCAAGGGTGCGGGCAGGGTTCCGCCGGACCCGGCCAGGGCCAGGGCCAGGCATGAACTCAATCTGGAGCCCAAAGACCTGTGGCGGGCTGCGGCCAGGCTCCTGAAACCCAAAGGCAGGTTTGTTTTTTGTTGGCCGGCCGCAAGGCTGGTGCAGGCCTTTGGCGATCTGCCCCGGGCAGGCCTAATGCCCAAGCGCCTGCGTCTAAGTCATGGCAGGGAGGGTAAACCGGCCAGTCTGGCCATGGTGGAAGCGGTGAAAGGCGGCAAAGAAGAGCTGACAGTGGAGCCGCCCTTGATTGTTTATGCCGAGGGCCAGGAGCAGAGCAAAGAAGTGCAGGCTATTTACCGGCGGCTTTCCTAGCCTTGAGCTCGGCGCGCATGGCGTTTTTAATGACCCGGGCCAACTCAGGGTCCGATACCTCGGCCACCCTTTCTTCCAGCTCTTCTTCTTCTTCCGAACTGAGTTCGGGCAGGGGAGGTTCAGGAGGCGGGTTAAAGGGGGTGAGCGCCTTTACAAAGCGCAGCTTGGTAAAAGGAAAACCCTCCTGGGCCAGTTTTTCCAGAAAGGCCGGGGCCATCATGGTCAGTTCCTGACGCCAGACCGATCCCCTCACCGCCACCACCAGCTCACCATCGGGCCTTAGCTGGACGGGAAAGGCCCTTTCGGCCACAGCGTCACCGGCCACCTGGCGCCATACCTTCAACAGCCCGGCTTTGGGGAGGCCTGCGGAGACGTGTCCGGGCATGGAACCGGATAAAAAGTCTCTAAGGGTGTTTATGTTTTTTATTTTGCGCATAACCGGCCTTTTAAATTTTTCCCGAATCATAACATCTTTTTGCCCCTTGGTCAGGGCTCGGGAGCCGGTTAATGTTTTGCCCTTTTGGCTCGGTTAAGAACTTAACTTTTTTACCGTGGGGCTCCATAATGGCATAAAGGTCCGGAAGAGGCGGTTTGTTTTCGGGAGCATCAATAGGAGGGGAGAATTGAACATTAGGGAGATAATTCGGGAAGCCCAGGCCCTGGCGGCAGCCTTTGCGGAAAAAGGCAAAAAAGAGATTCGTTTGCCTGTTTTTTCCTATGCGGATTGGTTGGGCGTATACAAAAGAGAGGATGACCAGAAGGCTGCAGAAGCCTATAGGGAGCTTACCCGCAAGAACTGGTATCTGATTGAGTTTCTAAAGGCCAAGGGCATGATTCCTCAACCGGTCAGGGTTGAGGCCCTGGAATTCAGCGCCTGGGCCAAGGGCTCCGGGCACAAGACGGGAAATCCCCATGATCTGGCCCATGCTGTGGGTGACTATGTCAACAAAGAAGATGCCCAGATCTCTCCCTGCACCCACATGGAGTTTCCCTTGGGGCTTCCGGAGGGCATGCCCTGCCTGGCCACCATAACCGTGTTTGGCGAACGTCCGGAAGAGCCGGAGGTGATGAGTGTTGTGCTGCACCGGTCAGACGGCAGTGTACTGAAGAGCCTTGAGATCCTGGCCAATGATTACAGCCCCCAGCAGGCCTGGCAGATGGCCATGACCTTTTTGGATGATCATCAGCCCTTGGGGGTGCTTCATGACAAGACCATTCGCAAGCCCCAGTTCTGTTCAGACTGCAATTCGCTTCTGGTGCATGTAGCCGCCAGGGAAGATATAGAGGCGGTAATGAACGGCCAGACTTAAAGGCGCAAGTTATTAGACAACCTTCGTCTCCAGCCCTTCTGCTTGAGTTTTCCTTGTTTTGGGTCACAATTTGGACTTTCGCCCGAAACACCTGACCCCGCCGCCCTGGGCGGAACCGGGGTCAGGTCGCGGGTTTGTTTAGGATTTTGTTTTTTTGGAGCCGCGCTTTTGAAGACATATGTTTCCTTGAAACCCCTTATCCCCTGGCGTCAGGCCAAAGGACCCTTGGATTGGGATCTGCTTTATGGCCGCAAAGCCCCCCTGGAAGTGGAGATAGGCTTTGGCAATGGTGAGCGTCTGGTGCGTCAGGCCCAAAGAAAGCCTGAATTCAACTACCTGGGGATTGATATATCCTGGCCTTCGGTGCGAAGGGCCTTGCGCAAGGTGGGGGTTTTGGGGCTTAAAAACGTGCTGATTGTCCAGGCTGGAGCCGAACCGGCCTTGAAAAGGCTGTTTGAACCGGAATCCATCACTAAAATCACAGCCCTTTTCCCCAGGCCCTGGCCTGCCAGGCAGCACGAAAAATACCGTCTTTTCAGTACGTCATGCCTTGAGGTGGTAAATAACCGGCTGGCCTCAAAGGGTGAGGTTGAGATAGTCACTGATTTTAAGCCCTACGCCGACTGGGTTGAAAAACAGGTCCCGGGAAAAAGATTTGACTTGGCCTGCCAGGTTATCCCGGCCGGACAGCAGACCAAATATGAGCGCAAATGGCTCAATGAAGGGTGCATGGATTTTTACCGCCTGTTTTTAACCAAGACCGGGCATGCCCCTTCACCGGTTTGGGAGGATTTTGACTTGAAACTGCATCTTTTGGATGATTTTGATCCGGACGGCTTTCCCTTGGGAGAATATAACGGCAAGTTCTTTGTCTCTTTTAAGGAGATGTTCTTTGATCCTGCCAAGCAAAAAGCCCTTTTGCGCACCATAAGCGTGGAGGATGACCTCAGACAATCCTATTGGCTTGAGTTTTCGCGTAAGGATGGTAAATGGCGGCTGCGCCTGACTCCTGGATGCGGAGTGTTGCCTGTGGCTTCGGTGCAGTGGTCCCTGGACCTGGCCCGGGACCTGGCCCTGGGCTCACCTGCGGCAGATAAAAAATCCTGATTAGAGACAGCCGGTCAGATCACGGTTTTCAAGGCTTCAGCCACTTCCGGATAAAGAAACTCAAAACCCGCATCCAAAAGCAGCCTGGGCATCACCCGTTGGCCGTTTAAAAGAACCTGGGCAAACTCACCCATGGCCAGTTTGGCTGCCAAAGCCGGTACAGGGGTGATGGCCGGACGGTGCAACGCCTGTCCCAGAGCCTTGGCAAAGGACCGATTGGTAACCGGATTCGGCGAAGTTAAGTTTACCGAGTCTTTTATATGCCTGTTTTTGGCCACAAACAAAAGGCCCCGCACCAGGTCTTCCAAATGAATCCAGCTGAACCATTGCTTGCCCGAGCCCAGGGGGCCGCCCAGTCCCTTTTTGAATATGGGCAGCATTTGCTTTAAAGCCCCGCCTTGTGGCCCCAAAACCACTCCGAACCTGGTGGCCACCACCCTGGCTCCGCATGACTCGGCTTCTTTTGCCTCTTTTTCCCAGTCCACGCAAACCCGGGCCAGAAAGTCGTCACCTGGGGGGTCTTCTTCCGAGAGCAGACGGTCGTCAGAAAAACCGTAAAAACCTACTGCGGAAGCGGATATCAGAACCGTTTCAGAGGGATTGGGGCCGGATTCTATGGCCTGAACCAGGTTTCGGGTGGTCAAAACCCTGCTTTGGTGGATCTGTTCTTTATAATCGGAGTTCCAGCGCCCGAAAATAGAAGCTCCGGCCAGGTTAATTATCAGTTTGTGCCTGGCGGCTTCCTGTTGCCAAGGGCCTGGTTCGGTTGGGTCTCCCAGACATTGACCCAGGCTTTTGGGCATCTCTTCCGTTTTTTTGCCGGAACGGGAGAGAACTGTCACCTGGTATTCAGACTCCACCAGGGCTTGGCACAAGGCCTGACCCACAAATCCGCTGCCACCGGTTACAAAGACTTCCACTTTTCTCCCCTTTAGCCCTTTTCTGTCGGGTTTTGGCGAATCTTTTCACCCCCGGGCGGCTTTGAGCCTGCCCGGAGAAGGTGGTGTTAAATATCCTGGCCCAGTCTGTTTCCGTCCTTTATGGCGTTGAGCACTGTCCGGGGTTCTTTGGAATCGCCTGCCAGGTGAACCTTTATGCCTTTTTCCCTGAGAGGTTCAAAGAGTTCCAGGCATGGCTCCACGCCCACAGCTATGACCACCGTGGCCGCGGGCAACACCTGGTTGCCCTTTTCCGATTCAACCAGCACACCCTCCGGCAAGATTTCGTTCACCCGGGTTTTGGTGTGCACCTCTATTTTGAATTTTTTCAATAAACCCAGATGTATCCACTTGGTGGATCGGCCCATGCCCCGGCCGATCTTGGGAAGCATCTCAACCAGGCACACCTTGTAGCTGCCCTGGCTCATCAGGGCGGCTAAGGCTTCGGGTCTTTCCGCCTCAAAAAGGGTCAGAAAATGGAGTTGCTCCGGGGTGAGAGCGCCTTGCCTGGCCAGGAAAAGGGCGGTTTCCAGACCCACTGCGCCGCCGCCCACCACCACTACGGGCCCCTTGGCCTTGGCTTTTCCCTTGAGCAGGTCCCAGGCACTCACCACATGATCCCGGTCACTGCCCGGTATGTTCAGGTTAAGGTTTGCCCCCCCGGTGGTCAAGACAACATGATCCGGTTTAAGCTCCGTGATTTTTTTAAGGTCTGCTTCCTGCCCCAGCCTTATATCCACGCCCATCTCCTCCAGGTTGGCCAGATGCCAGTCGCCGATCTCTCCAAAACCGTCTTTTTGAAGGGGTTTGTGGTACCACTTGGTCTGTCCGCCAAGGCAAGCGGCTTTTTCAAAGAGCACAACCTGGTGCCCCCTTTGGGCCAGGGTCAGGGCCGCTTCAGAGCCTGCCGGGCCGCCGCCGACCACCACCACCTTTTGGGGCTTGTCAGTGGGTCCTGCCATGGGTTCGTATTCATGACCCGCCCTGGGGTTAACCATGCATCCCACCGGCTTCAGGGAAAGCACCGAATCAAAACAGCCTTGGTTGCAGTTGGTGCACCGGCGGATCAGATCATCTCTGCCTTTCTGGGCCTTGATAGGAAACATGGGGTCTGCGATGAGGGGGCGGGACATGCAGATCAGATCAGCATCCCCCCTGGCCAGGATTTCCTCGGCCTCGGCCGGGGTGTGTATGCGGTTGCTGGCGCAGACCGGGATATCAACGGCCTGTTTTACACCCCTGGCCAGATAGGCGAAGCCCCCCGGCGGAACCTCGGAAGTGAGCTGGGGCACCTTGGTCTCGTGCCAGCCGCCGGTGACATTTATCAGATCCACTCCCTTTTCCCGGCAGGCCGCGGCAAAGGCCTGGCATTCTTTGTTTCCGTGGGAGGCGGGTACAAAGTCGTGACCGGCCAGGCGGATGCCCACGCAAAAATCAGGCCCCACCGCCTGCCTTACCTTTTCCACGGTTTCCAGGCCAAAGCGCATGCGGTTTGGCAAAGACCCGCCATATTCGTCTTCGCGCTGGTTGATGCGCGGCGAAAGGAACTGACAGATCAGATAGCCTGCCGAACCCAGGATTTCAACCATGTCAAAACCAGCCTTTTGCGCCCTGGCCGCGGCTTGGGCAAACTGCTCCTGCACCTGGGGAATTTCTTCTTTATTCAATCCCCTGGCCTGTTCCCTGGTAAAGGCCGAGGTGTGGTCGCTTGAGCTTATGGCCTGGTCCGGGATCAGCATTCGGAAAGAATAGGCGCCTGCGTGGTAAAGCTGGGCCCCAATAAGGCCTCCCTGCTCGTGTACAGCCTGAGCCAGCCTGGTCAGGCCCGGTATATCCTTGTCATCCATGATGGAGACCATCATGGGGCCGCCTGCCACCTCGCTGACAACACAGCCGCCCACAATCACCAAGCCGGCTCCGCCCCTGGCCCTGGCTGCGTAAAATGCAGCCAACTGGTCCGAGACCTGACCGCCGGGAGTGTAGTTCAGGTGGGTGGCCGGCATGACGATTCGGTTTTTGAGCCTGAGTTTGTTTAGGGAGAGGCTTGTGAATAAAAGCGGGTAGTTATTTGTTTCCATCTTCACTTTGCCGGAGCTCCTTTCCAAGCGGAAGGTGACTTGCATATGACGGCGGCTTAGGCCGGGGAATGGGGCCTCCATCCCCTGGGGCGGGAAAAGATGCGAAAACTTTTAGTGCGGTGGTCCTTTTTAAAGCGTCTGCCCATTTTCCTGGCCTTATCAAGGCTGGGATAAGGCCCCAGCACCACAGTGATCCAGGTTGAACCATCCTTGGCCGTAAAGGTGTCGAGCCAGGCCCCCACCTTGAGCCTTCTCCATTTGCGGACATCTCTTTGGGCCAGATCCAGCCTGCGGAAGGAAGAGACCTGTAGAAAATAGTCTCTTTTCCCCTTTGCCGAAGTGGGCTTTTTATCTTTGGAAGGCTTTTTAACTTTTTGGGTTACAGGCTTTTCCGGCTTGGGGACGCTTGCCTTGGTTTTTTTCTCGGGTTTAACGGGACTGGCCTTGACCTTTGCTCTGGGTTTTTGAGCCAAAGTCTTACTTAAAGAAGGTTTTTCGTCATGGGTCAGACCCTTTAAGGAATCCGGCCCCAGGGCCATGAGGCTGTTTAATATCCTTTGCTGGTTGGTGGAATCAGCGGGGTTTAGCCTTGCCGCCTGGTGCAGGCTCAAAAGAGCTGCGCCGTGGTCTCCCTGCTTTTGTTGTACCAGACCGAGAGTTGACCAGAACCTGGCCCGATTGGGGTTTCTTTCCACTGCCCTCATGGCCAGATCTTCGGCCCGGTCCAGGTTTTGGTTGGCCAGGGCCAGGGCCCAGGCCAGGTTGGAGGTGATCAGGACATTTTGGGGCGAAATGTCTAAGGCCCTTTCAAATATAGGCACTGCCTTTTCAGGTTCGCCCAGATATACCAGGGTGGTGGCCAGATCCTGGAGAATGCCCGCATCCCGGGGCGCATAACGCACCGCCTTTTCCAGGGCCTTGAGCGCACCTTCCTGATCTCCCCTTGCTGCTTTGGACATGCCCATGATCTGCCACATGGGCGCGCTGTCCGGGTGAAGGGCCAAGTCCTTTGTAAACATGGCTTCCGCGGCCAGATATTTACCCTGATCATAGAGCATGCGCCCTTGGCGGCGATAAATATCAGTGGTGCGCATTATAAAGGCTGTTCCCTGGTCCCAGGTAAAGGGGCTGCTGACCTCTCCTATCCCAAGGCCTTGGGCGATTTTTAGCAGCCAGGGTTCCAGATCCCGGGCTGCCATGCAATCCAGGCTTGAGAGGTTGTTCCGGCTGGATTTTGCCAACATCTCCCGCACCACAAGGGCAAAGGGCGTTTTTTGGGCCAGTTTGTTTTTGACCTCGGCCAGGTCCTTATTGTCTTTCACCACCAAAAGCCAAAGGCAATAACGGGGGCCTCTATCCAAAGCAGGCCTTTCCACCTTGGATTCCAAGGGAGGTGTCTGTTCTTTTTTTGCCGCGCATCCTGCGGTTAACAAGGCCAGGCTTAAAAGAAGGATCAGGGCCAGAGTGTTTTTTAATATTTGCTTTGCTTCCATGGCAGGGATTATAGGAGCAAAACATGGGTCGTGGCAATGGTTCAAAGCGGGTGGGGTGAAAAATAACTTACAGGAAGGGTCAACCACTAACTGTTTGTTGAAAAAGGGGAGGGCGTTGCATGATTGGGCGGTTTGCATCTGGTTTGAATAGCTTTTTGGCTTCTGTATTAGGGGGTTTTGCCGAAAATGAAAGGCAGAGGGTTATTTTTAATTTTTGCAACCTGTTCAGGGGAAAGGCCAGGCCGTGAGGGGTGAAGGCCATGGCGGTGATTGTGAATTTTTATATCTGCAGGCGAGCTCAAAATTCTTGGAATGAGCGCTATGGCAGGATCTGCTGTAAAGGGCGATGGATTCAACCCGTACTCTAATCTTTAGCTTAATAATCCAAGATAAAGAGTAATGGTCAAAAATGACCCGTCTTCAATGAGACATTTCAAGGGTCCTTTTTGCCTTTACTAAACCATGTGGGACATAAACGCCATTGGGTCATTAACGCCCTAATTGTAACCTGTTTAATATTAAGGCAAATTTTACGTGATCTTGAAACCGGGTCTTTTTTGCCCCATTAATTTTATTGTAATCGGGGTCATTTAAGTCGATACAACTATCTGATTTTGTGCAGATTTGTCCCTATTGTGTGAAAATAGGCACATTCTTTGCTACTGATAAGTCCGAAATTATGTCCCGCCCTATGGCAAGGCTTTGATTAGGTTCGAATACTTTCCCCGGGCACTCTGCTAGCAAAGATAGGGAGTTATTTACATGGCATGGCCTTTTAAGTTTGAAACAGGTGTCACTTGCTGGAATAAACGCAAGGCTTATCCCGGTTACACCTTGGTGGTTCCCTTTCCCTCCCGTGCAGCCACTGAACCATGGGAGATTCCTGGTAAGTGCTATCTTATTGATATGATGGGTAATCCTGTTCATGCTTGGACTACCCCCTATCCTATCTGGTATGCACGTCTGCATTCAGACGGCCACCTGGTGGCGGTTTGCCGCAATGCCAAGCCCAGTGAAGGCCGTCCCGGTTTTGGGGATTACCACATGGGCGGAGCCCATGGCCAGATGTATGACCTGGATTGGGACAGCAACATCCAGTTTGAGCATTTCGACCCCGCCATGCACCATGATTTCCGTAGGCTGGATAACGGCAACTATCTTTACGTGGCCTGGGAGCCGGTTCCGGCCGATCTGGCCAAAAAGGTCCGTGGGGGGCAGAGAGGCACGGAACATAAAGACGGCACCATGTTCGGTGACCTATACCGTGAAATCAATTCTTCCGGCCAGGTGGTCTGGGAGTGGCACGGCATAGAACACTTTGATCCCGACATTGATATTATCGGCCCTATTCACCCCCGTGAAGAGTGGACCCATGTCAATGATGTGGATTTAATGCCTGACGGTAATATCCTTTCCGACAGCCGTCATACCGACGGCGCATTCATAATCGATCGCAGCTCCGGCGAGATTACCTGGCGCTGGGGAAATGTGGCCTACCTGGATAAGGAAACCGGCTTGGTCGAATTTGAGGACGTGCGCAAGCCCACCAATATGGGCGGCCCCCATGACGGCCATCGCATTCCGGACGGACTGCCCGGCGAAGGCCACATGCTGATTTATGACAATGGAATGTACAATTATATGAGCCGCGCCCTGGAAGTGGATATTGAGACCAACGAGGTGGTCTGGCAGAGCGAAGCCGATTTCGGCCTGGAAGGTTACGTCAATGGGCGGGTGCACTTCTCTCCTTTCATCAGCGGCGCCCAGCGTCAGCCAAACGGCAATACCTTGATCTGTTGCGGCGGCAATGGCGTGATCTTTGAAATGACAAATGAAAAAGAAATCGTCTGGCACTATGTGCGCTCCACTCCCGGGCAGGGCGACGTCTGCTGGGGGATTTTCCGCTCCTATAAGTACGGTGTTGATTTTTGTCCGCAGTTCAGGAACCTGCCCCCTGCGGTAGGTGAGCTTATCTAATTGAAAATATATATTTTTGCATAAAGTAAGGAGTTGTTCGCCCATGTCTTTCTTGCGTAAAATCGTTATTATGATGATAGCCGGGGCTTTGCTGGCCGGGCTGGCCGGTCCTTCCATGGCCAAAATGGAATTGCCCATGAGCACAGTGTACATGAACACCCATCCCACGGTGGTCAATGCCTGGACACCCTGGTTCGCCGAGATGAAGAAACTCACCGATGGTGAGATCGAAATTTCTTATTTCAACCCCAACACCTTGACTCCCCTTAACGATCATTTCGAATCCACCATCTCGGGTATGCTGGGCGTGGGTGGAAATGACATGAACCGCACCCCGGGCAAGTTCCCCTTGTGTGGTGTGCTTGACCTGCCCGGCCTTGCCCCCAGTGCGGAGTGCGGGTCCATGATCATCAACGAACTGGTTCAAACCCACCCGGAGATGAAAAAGGAATTCAGCGAAATCAAACTCCTGTGGAACTGGGCCAGCGCCACCTTCCAGCTTCACACGACCAAAAAACCCGTCAAAACTCTGGAAGACCTGAAGGGCATGAAAATTATCTGCTGGAGCCGCCCCACTTCGGACATCATTACCACATTGGGCGCCAGCACTGTGTTGATTCCGCCCACCGATACCTATCTGGCTCTGGAGCGCGGCATGGCCGACGGCGTGTTCTGCCCTCTGGCGCCCGTGGTTTCCTTTAAAATCAACGAGGCTGCTAAATACAGCACGATTTGCGACATGATGGTAACCGGTTTTTGGGCCGGTGTAAGCAATGACCTGTGGAATTCCCTGCCCGATAATATCAAGGCCGCCTTTACCAAAACCACCGGCGAAGCCATGGCCAAAGCCTCTGGCAAGACCCTGGATGAGGGTGCGGCCGGCGATTCCGTAAAACTTAAAAAGAAAGGCCACACTTTTATCGTTTTAAGTGATGCCGAACGTTCCAAATGGCTGAAAGCAACCAAGAGCCTCAATGAAAAGTGGATCAAGTCCATGGAAGACAAGGGGTACAAAAACGTGCGTGCGCTGGTGGATGACGCCTATAAGCTGAGCGCCAAATACTCCCCCATCACTGGCCGGGGCTTCAAGGAATAACAACTGAAACCCAACTAATACGGTCCATCCGCCAAAGGTCTTTACCCCTGGCGGGTGGACTTGCTCAATGTAGTGAAACATGGTGATGACATGACCGAACATGCCGCCCCTGGAATGCCTGAAAACTGCGAATTGGTGGTAGAGCCCGATACCGACAGCCGCCTGGGCCTGCTTGCGGATAAATTGGATAAGCTTGTCCTGCCTTTGGGCAAATGGATGTTTCTGATCTCTCTTGCCGCAGTTGGCTTTATGTCTCTGCCGATCATGCTTGATGTGATCAACCGCTTTTTTATCGGTGCTTCTTTACAAGGTGTGGTGGAGCTGGAAGAATTCTTTATGGTGGTGATCGTTTTTCTGTCTCTGGGCTATGTGCAGAGGCAGGAGGGACACATCCATATCGACCTTTTAACCTGCAAATTGCCTGATTGGCTGACAAGGTGCCTGAACACATTTAATCTGGCCGCATCCTCGGTCTTTTTCATGATTATGTGCTGGCGCACCTTGATCACCATGATGAAAAAAAGTTCTGAATACTCACCCATGTTGAGCATTCCCCTCTGGTTCGGGCTGGGCTTGGCTGTAATCGGCGTGGCTATTCTGGCCCTGGTCCTTTTGCAGCAACTTTTCAGAAGCATGGCCGCCAACCTTAAAGATCATTCCGCCATGGGAATGATCATTGCCTTACTTGGCGCGGTGCTGTTGATAACCATGCCCATGTGGCTCAAGGCTCTTGGTTTAGGTGTCAGTCGTTTTGAGTATGGCGTCTATGGCATGATGTTTCTTATGGTGCTTTTACTAGTGGGAATGCCGATCGGCTTCGCCATGGGATTGGTGGGATATATCGGACTGGGGGTTCTGGGCTTCAACATGATCCCCGCCCTTAATATGTTGGGGATCGCCCCCTACACCACCTCGGCCAGCTTCATCCTTGCGGTTGCACCGCTGTTTATTCTGATGGGGCTTATGGCCTCGGAGGCGGGGATCAGCCAGGAACTTTTTGAGACGGCTCAAAAATGGCTGGGCAGACTGCCCGGCGGTTTGGCCATGGCTTCGGTGGCGGGTTGCTCCGGGTTTGCCGCGGTCTGTGGTGACAGTATGGCCACCGCTGTAACCATGGGGTCGGTTGCGCTCCCCGAAATGAAGCGGGCTAAATACAGCTTGGGCCTGGCCTGCGGTTCTCTGGCTGCCGGAGGAACCTTAGGGATCCTGATCCCCCCCAGCATAGGGTTCATTTTCTATGCGCTGGTCACCGAGCAGTCTGTTGGCAAGCTTTTTATAGCGGGCATCATACCCGGTCTACTCTTGGCCGTGATGTTTATCTTCGCGATCTGGTTGATCGCTGTGCGTAATCCAGAGAAAGCCCCCAGAGGGGAAAAAAGCACCTTACAGGAAAAGTTGCTCTCCTTAAAAGGCGTTGTCGGCATGCTGGCCTTGTTCGTATTGATCTTGGGCGGCATCCTGGGAGGTTTATTCAGCCCCACCGAAGGTGGCGCCATCGGCGTACTGGGCGCTTTGACCATTGCCTTGATGCGACGTAAACTGAGCTGGGCCGGAATCGTCAAATCATGCGAACACACTGTATATATAACCAGCAAACTTTTGATGATCCTTATCGGAGTCGGCATCCTGGGTTATTTCATGGCCGCCAGCCGCCTGCCCTTTCATCTTGCCAGCGTGGTGACCGAAAGCGGCCTCAACAAGTATGTCATCCTGGCCGGTGTAATGGGCCTGTACGTTCTCCTGGGATGCCTGATGAATGTTATCCCCATGATACTCTTGACCCTGCCGGCGATATTCCCTTCCATCACAGCCCTGGGCTTTGACCCCATCTGGTTCGGAGTGCTGACGGTTATCATTATGGAGATGGGCCAGATAACCCCCCCCATCGGGGTGAATGTCTTCGCCTTGTCCAGTGTGGCCGAGGGTGTGAGCATGGGCACCATCTTCTTGGGTATATTACCCTTTTTCATCTGCATGGTGCTCATGCTGGCTTTGATTATCGTTTTCCCCTCCCTTGCGACTTGGCTGGTTGGGGTGTTCTTCTAGGTAATTTTTTACGGTTTTTTATAGGTAACAGGTTGCAAATGTCAGTGATTGATTACATATTTGGCCCTAACATGCCAGATTTAAATGAGAAATCACCTGATGCCGATATCCGGGAAGATCTGAGGCAAGAGGTCACCCCTGTCGAGGACTGCGAGCTGGAAGGCTTGCGCATCCTGGCCGAGCATGTCCCGGCCGGGGTGAGCCTCATGCAAGACGGCTGCTTGCAGTTTGTAAACCATACCTTCTGCAACATGTTTGGTTATTCCGATCCCGGCGAAATAATCGGTCGCCCGGCAAGCGCAATGCTGGTTCAGGAACAGCAGCATCATCATATAAAGATGATAAGTCGTTTGGAAAAAGACCGGGTGGCCAAGGACCGCTATCAATGGACCGGTGTGGACAAAAACGGCCGCAAATTCTGGTTTGAAGGCCACCCCATACCCATTACATTGGGGGGGCGGTCCGCAGTTCTGTCCTTTGTCATTGATATAACCGAGTTCAAACAGCGCGAAGAGCTGATCGAACGAAGCCACGATCAGTTAAAAGCCGAGAATAAGAGGCTTAAAAGTTCACTCGACTATAGAATGCGGCTGGTCAATATTATTGGGCGCAGCGTGTCCATGCAGGAGGTTTTTAACAGTATATTGCGGGCGGCTTCATCTAAGTTCGGCATTGTCATCTATGGCGAGACCGGCACAGGCAAGGAACTGGTGGCCCAGGCAGTGCACGAACTTAGCGATACCAGGGATTCTCCTTTTGTGCCGGTCAATTGCGGCGCCATACCTGATGAATTATTTGAACGGGAATTCTTTGGTCATACCAAGGGGTCCTTCACCGGGGCGGTTGATGATAAAACGGGCTATATGGCTCAGGCCAAAGGCGGCACTCTTTTTTTGGATGAAGTAGGCGAGCTGGGCCCCAGCGGCCAGGTGAAGCTTCTCCGGGCACTGGGTTCTGGAGAGTACACCCCCATTGGCAGCGCCAAGCCGGTGAAAGCGGATTTCCGAGTGATCGCCGCAACCAACCGGGACTTGCAAAGAATGGTTGATAGAGGCGAGTTCCGTCTGGATCTTTTTTATAGAATTCATGTTATCCCGATTCATTTGCCGCCTTTGCGTGAACGTAAAGAAGATATCCCCTTTCTGGCCCAGCATATTCTTGACCAGCGCCTGAAATCCGGGAAAAGGCTGCCCAGTAAAGACCTTGCCCTTTTGTTGCAACATGACTGGCCCGGCAATGTCCGGGAGCTGCAGAATGTGCTGGAACGCTATCTGGCTTTCGGGAATCTGGACTTTATGAATTACGGGGCCTCGATCATGGTTATGGATGAATCTGCCGAGACGGCCCTGGCCGGAGACCTCCGCAAGGCCATGGCCCAGCTTGAACGTCGCCTGATTCTGCAGGCCCTTGAAAAGCATAACTGGAACCGTTCCCGCACAGCCACGGCCCTGGGGCTGCCGAGGAAGACTTTGTTCCGTAAAATGCAAAAATTAAACATAAAGACACAACAGGAGCATGGATAAAAAGGCTGTTTTTAGTGTGAAAATATTACAATTCCAAGCGGGGAAGACCGAATCCATAGGCCGTGCCGGTACCCAAGGCCGGCTTCGGTCTGACCTGCTGTTCTCGAGTGAATCCGCCTTTTCCTCGGTTATGAACACAGCTAACGTCCGGATGCCGTGCCCCGCCCGTCCTTTCCTGAAGAGCCTCCATCTACAGATTTCCAGCACCCGTCAGGCAGTTTCAAACCGGGCCTTTACCCCCGGCTTTCTCCACATGATTAAAAAACAGCCTTGCCGGAACAGGACAAATCGGTTTTCTCCACCCCTAAAAATTGTTGAATACCCAGGCGTCAGGTTTTAATAGGTCTCCTTCATCAAAAATGAGCAGCCCAGGGCGGCCAGGCAGGAGATGAGGAGCACCAAAAGCAGGCTGGAATAGGCCTCTGGAGAGTATACGCCCTGACTGACCTGGGGGTGGGCATCTAAGATTTTGCCCAAAAGGGGCATGAAAACCGCTCCGCCGAGAAAGGGAAAAAGATTGACCGTACCGACCGAGGTCCCTGCCATTTCAACAGGAAACAGTTCCTTGCCGCTGGTGAAGCCGATCACCACTATGGAAGAAGAACAGACCGAAAAGACAAAGAATATGAGATAGAGCAGGGGGATCGGTATGTCTTTTGCCCCAAGGTACAAGGCCAGGATATCGAGCACTAAAATGGCTGTACAGAGTTGGATAACCTTTTTACGGCTTTTTAGGATTTTGTCGGACAAAAATCCTAAAAGCGGGCTTCCGATGATCATGCCCCAGGCGGTCATGCTGAGGATAGCCCCGGATTCGGCGCGGGAAAAGCCGTGCAGATGCATCAGGTAAGGACCGCTCCAAAGGGCCCCAAAACCAAAGAAAACCCCGCAGTCAAAAAAGAACCATATGGCCAATGGCCAGAAATAACGGTTTTTTACAACCCGTTTGACCCCCTGGCCCAGGGGAATCGTTGCCGGCGGCTCTGTCTGATCCAGCTCCTGGATGGAGGGCCAACCCTTTGACTGGGGGCGATCTCTGACAATGAGCCAGACCAGGATCACTATAACCACGGTCAGAACGCCGATCAACTCAAAGGAATAACGCCACCCCCAGGCCTCCGCCATGAGGGCCAGAATCCAGGTTGCCGCCAATACACCCATGCCGCCAACCGCGTTTAACAGCCCGGCCATAAAAGCGAACTCGGTTTTTCGGTACCATTGGGAGAGGATCTTCATGGTGGGGATAAAGACCATGGAGACCCCAAACCCCACCAGCACCCTGGCTCCAAATGCCATCCCCAGGCTGGAGGCCAGGCCAAAGAGGACACTTCCGCCGGCGGCCAAAAGCAGGAAAAAGGTAACTGTTTTTCTGGGGCCGATTGAGTCGGATAAAAGCCCGGCCGGAAGCTGCATGGCTGCGTAGCAGTAGAAATAAATAGACCCTAAAAGGCCTATCACACTGGCTGTGCTGTTAAAGTCCTTCACCAGGTCCTCTGCCACCACGGAAAGGCTTGTGCGGTGAAAATACACAAATAAATAGGCCAGGGCGAGGATTACGAATATAAGCCACCTGTAACTGAAGGCCTTTTGCAACTCGTCGGTGCGGTCCATGTCTGCCCCCTTTTTTTGGGGTTTTAGGTCAGAGCTAGATTAAGAATTTTGGACTGGAAGGGTGATCAATTCTGTCATAGTAGTGGGTTTTAGGTCAAGTAGGCCGGATTTTTTCGGGCAAAGACCTGGGGGCAAGCTACCACCATAGGAGGCGCCAGCGCCTGCCTTCGCCAAAGGGGGGATAAATGGAGCGATCTTCCGGGATGATTCTGTAATCAAGCTCCAGGCGGTCCAGCTCAGCCAAGGGGGTGTGGCAGGTGAGCGCTGTGAGTGGGGCCAGGCCCAAGGGTTCTTTGGCTTGGCCCGGCGCTTGCCAGTAAAGCATCAGCCTGGCCAGGCCCCTGGCCTGGAAGTAGTGCACTTCAAAGGCGTAACTGCCTGGTTCAAGGGGGATTGTGACCCATTTTTCATGGGCCGGGGCTTGTTGCCAGTCTTCTAAAACCGGCTTGCCGTCAAGCAGGATTCTGAAACCGTCATCCACCTGGCCGCCAAAAGTGTATTTGCCCTTTTGGGATATGCTGAGCACTCCCAAAAGCCTCATCTCAAAGCCCTCCCGCCGATTGCCCGGGAAGCTCTCCGCATTGGGCCAGGAAAGCTTGGTTGTCGGGCCCTGGCAGTTCGGCGGCATTGCCCGGTCCGGGCCGTTGAAATTAAAAGCCGTAAGCCCCTTTTCATCCTTGTCCTGATGTTCCAGGAAAAAATTTTTCACCAGGCCCTGCCCGATCTGGGGGATAACCCTTAGGTAAACCCCTGCCAGGCCAAGGCAGACAAGTAACACAAGCAGAGTGATCGGCCAGGCCCGCCTGCCCAAACGGGTGTTTGAGCCTGTAAGCTTGGATGAGAGATCAGCCAGCCATTCACCCAGGGCGTTTATCCTGCTTTTCAGTTTAAAAAGCCCCAGTTTTTTGGCCAGGTAGTCCAGACCCCAGGCCAGGGCCCCAAAAATGACCGCCCCGGCCACAGGCACCAGGGTGAGGCGTACGAATGCTCCGTCCCAGCGGTGCTCCTTGAGCCAGGCTACTTGAGAGGCCAGGGCCAGAAAAGCGCCCAAGAGCCAGATAAACCACCAGTCCTTGACCCAGCGTTTCATCTGATCTCCTCCATGGCCCGGGAATAGGGCACCGGCGGGGCCTTGCGTTCAAGCAGGATGTATTTCGAGGCCAGGTAATCAGGCAGTTTCACCCTCTTAAAGGTCTTTTTGGGGTTGCCCCTTAAATAACGCTTCATGGTGGCTATGCCCTCCGGGCTGTTGTAAAAAACCGCAGCCCTTTCCGTGGCCGAGCGGGATTCGATCGGTGTGGCCATGAATTTAAGGGGCTTTTTTTGATATAGGTTCAGGGCCAGGTTCAGGGTATGGTGCCAACGGTCTGCCGTGGCCACTACGGGGTAGCCTTTTTTCTCCAGGAAATCGGCCATCAGCCCATGATTCATCCAGGCGTCGGACACATGGTCCAAAAGGCGGTTTTTCCAGGGCAGGGTGTGTCCGCCGCTCTTCAAATGAGTATAAAAATAGTTCACTCCCAGGCTGGCGAGGCAGAAGACCGTGAAAAGGGCTAACCCGGACTTGACGGCCTTTTGGGAGTTGCCTTGGGTCCAGCAAAGGGAGCGGCTCCACCCCCTGGCCATAACCAGCCCGGCCAGTATAACGCAATAGGCAAAATAGCGCGGGTTGGCTGTGGGCGCGCCGATAGGGGCCATCAGGATAAAGATGATTATGGCAAGGCAAAGCACTGCGTCAATCCAGGACTCATTGTCTCTTTTTTTGAAATATCCCCAACCGAGCACAAGGTAGGCCGCCAAAAGGGCCAGGGGGATTATGCCAAAGACAGCCCAGGCATATTCGCCGGTATAGAGCTGGTAGATTATCTGGCCGTCTATGGTGCGCAAAAGAATATCCGTGAATCCGCCGAGTTCTTTCAGGCGGCCAAGGTCAAAAAAGCTCATCGGCGTTCTGTGGTTGTTGACCATGCGTTCTATGAGCCTGGGAAGAATGCCGATGAGCATGCCCAGGCCGCCGCCCCAGTAAAGGGGATGCTTAAGCACCTTGAAACGGCTGACCAGCAATCCCGCCAGGCCCAGAGTGGCGGGAAAGACCACAAAAATGGAGTGGTTGAATACACCGATTCCCCAGAGAACGCCGCCTAATATGCATAGCGGCGGTTTTTTGCGGGAAAGAGAGAAGAGATCCAGCCCGACAAAAAACAAAAGCGGCCCCAGGGAGGTGTAGTCCACCGGGTTTCTGGAAAAGATCACCACCCCCGGCAATACGGCCAGCAAGAGGCAGGCTGTAAGTGCGCTGGTTTTATTTGTTTCCCTTAAAAACACCCGGTAGCAAAACAGTATGGCCAGGGTGTTTAATAAACCGGAGGTGATCCGTAAAAGCCAGGGCGAGGGGCCAAAGGCCATTACCGGCAAGGCCAGAAGATAATCCAGAAAGGGGCCTGTGCGGGCGATCATACCCTGAAAAGGAAGCGCTCCCTGACTGATCAATTCGGCCCTGTAAAGAAAGTAGGCGCTCTCTCCGGAGACGCCCGGCACAATATCGCCCCAGACAAGACGCAGAAATCCGGCCAGCAAAAGAATAAGGCTGACTGCCCAATGCTTTTTCAGGGATTGGTAAATCGCCCCGGGATTTTTCAGGAAAACAAACCAAAGCAAAATCCAGCCCAGGGGTAAAAGCCAGGCCAGGGCAAGCCAGCGGCGTTGGGCCTGGTTGATCTCATAAAGGGCCTGAGTTGTGGCCTTTTGATTGTCCAGGGGAGTGAAGGCTGAATCCGGTATCAGCCTGGAAGCGGGAGCTCCCGGCGGGGCCCAACTTTGGCTCAAGACCAGGTGGTGGGGAGACTGTACGTTTCTCAAGTCCCACAGGTGCCCGCCCTTTTCGAGCCACACCAAGGTCCTCAGGTGCCTTGGCGCCCGGGCCGCCCAATGGTCTATCACCGGCTTGCCGTCAATAAAAAGGCGTATTGCCTCGGCGGCAAAGATATCTATTAAGTATTCACCACTCTTGGGGGCCTTTAGATTGGCCAGCCAGCGCCAGGAGGCATGCAGGGGCTGGGCTGGCTTGTCTTCCTGGCTGAGGATTAGGTAACGGCAGCTGGGCCTTGTTGAGACTTTGGCCGGACCGGTTAAAAAAGGATTGTCATAAAGCCTTACCAAAAGGCCCTTTCCCCCTTTTTGAGCCCAGGAATCCGCTTTTTCCCTGGCCAGTTCAGTGGTGTATTGCCCCATGAACTGGGCCAGGCCGACCAGAAGCAGGATACCAGCCACCAGGACAAGGTGCTGCTTTAGGCTTGTGCGACCCTGGAACATGGCTTTTCCTCTTGAGAAGTAGTGCAGATATGATTTAGTCACCCATTGGAAGCCGATTTTATTGTCTTGTCCGGCCAGGGTCAAGCTAAGCTTTTATCTTGTTTTTTAAAGGCCGTACATATTTGTTATAAAATACTCGGTTTAAGTAAAGCCATGCAAATTGTTTGGTTTGAATTGACTGAAATTTTAACATGGCTGTTGATCTGTTTCAGTCGGCATAAAAAAGCACATCCCGGCTTTGTGGGGGCCGGGATGTGCTTTTTATTTTGGGCTTAATAAAACAGGCTATTGGGGCAGGATGCCGGCCTTGCCTGCATAATGTTTGACAATGCGTCCCTTGTTGGGGCTTTTCAACAACCAGCGCAGTACATGGCTGGGGCAGACCGAGGCGGAGTTCTTGACTTCGCATTGGGACCAGCAGGTGCAGTTGGCGAGTTTTTCCCGGGCCTGCCAGGCCGACTCACTGTCAGCCAGGGTGCGGAAGCTCTGTTCCCTCAAATTGCCCAGGGAGTTTCCGATTATATTGCAGATGGCCACATCGCCGTAGGGCTGCAGAAAATAGCTGGTAAAACCCGAGAAGCAGGGCAGGGTGCGTTTGGCGCCGCCGAGCTGCTCCCTGACATGGTCCATGTAATAGTGGTGCCCAAATTGTTCCAGGTCCCTGGCCACCACCCGGGCCTGTTCCGGAGGCAGGGGAGGGGCCTGGCCGCCGGTGTTGAAGTTCACTCCGGCTTCCATGAGATTGCAGGAAAAATCAACCCCCAAAGAGGAGAGCATCTCGGAAACGGGCTTAATCTGGTCGTAGTTCAGTTCGCTTATGGTCATGCCGCTGGTTACTGTGAAACCGGCCTCCAAGGCGGCCTTTATGGTGCCAAGCGCCTTGTCGAAAGCGCCGGGTATGCCGCGCACCTTGTCATGCACCCCTTCCATGCCGTCCAAGGAAACGCTGAAGACCAGATCCGGGCAGACCCTTCTTAGATCCGGCAGTTTTTTAACTATGCGTTTGTGTAAAAGCCCGTTGCAGACCAAAGAGATGCGGGCCTTGGGAAAGTGCCTTACCAAGACCTCAACCAGGTCAACCAGGTCTTCCCGCAGAAAGGGCTCCCCGCCGGTGAGGCCTATTTTGCGTATCTCGGAGAGAAATTCGGCATCCCTGGTCAGGATGCCGTCCAGCTCGGCCGGGGTCATTTCATCTTTACCCGCCTTGGGATCTTCCTGGCAGAGTTTCCAGGTGTCGCACATAACACACCGGGCATTGCACAGCCAGGTGACCGCATAGTCTATAAAGGAAGGGCGAACCAGTTGCCTTTGCCGCCTCTTGGAGGCCAACAGCGGTTCTTTGACTCCGGCCTTGAGGCCGCCCATCAAGGTGCGAATCACTTTTAAAACTCCTTTGCCTGGTGAATTTGTCCAAGCTCAAGGACTACACGCACTGAGCCTTTACGTCAAGTTGAGACCTTGGCCCATAGGGCCGGAGATTTAAAAAAAGAACCAGTCAGGGCAATATTGGGGAGTATGGGGCCTTTGGCGGGTCACCAAGGAACCCTTTGCCGCTTGACCGGGTTTCTTAAAAAGTTCATTATGAATTAATTACATGGGTTATTGCATGATTTGATAAAGGAGGGGACCATGAACAGAGGGCTGCTGGTCTTAACCGGTCTTTTGCTTTTACTCTCCCTGGCGGCAGGTTGTTCTTCGCCTGCCAAAATGCAGCGCCAGGCAACCGAGGAATATATCCTGAGCTCAAACGCGCTGGAGTTTGAAAAGCTCTGCACCAATGCGGTGAAAACGGGCATGACCCGGCAGGAAGTGCTTTTCCAGTGGGGTTCTCCCGTTTCCACCAAACAAAAAGAGATAGACGGTAAAAAAGCCGTCATCATGACCTTTGAGATCGGCAAGATCATGTACTTCAGGGGATGGAACCGTTCCGAGGGAGTGTCCAAGGGACATATGTCGGCAACCCTGATCGACGGCCAGGTTACGGAAATCACGCGTAAGTAGGATAAATCAATCAGTTTGCCGACATGGTCTTCATGGATTTTGCCAAGTGGCTTATTTTTTTACTCTTCCAAATACAGACTCTGGTCCTTGGTGAACTCGCGCATGACAGAGGTGGCGTAAGCTCCCTTTGGCAAGGCGAACTTAAACCAGATGCCCTGTTCAGTGAGTTCCAGGTTCAAACCCGCAAGATCCAGGCGGGCCGGTCGGCGGCTGCCGGTAAGGCGGGCGCGGCCAAAGGCCTGGGGATCTAAACCCTGCTCCTCCAGGATTGCGTCTTCCAGCTCCCCGGCCCGATCCCGGGCCATGCGCATTTTGGAACCGTAAATGGGGCCGGTGTAAGTTATTTCACCCCGGTCAAAGCGTTGCTGGTCTTCTTGGGCGTCTTCCACAATAAAGATGCCGCCTGTGTCTGTTTTTTTGGCCACATCGCCTGGGATAATGGTCAGAAATTCATCCCTTTGCATACGCTCAGTCAGCCATTGGTTGAAAAGCCGGGACTGAAAGGCCGAAAGCACCAGGGTGCGCAGCCACTTCTGTCTGGGCCCCCTGCCCAAAAGGGCCTGCCGCCCCAGTTCGGCATTGTCTCCCTTTTTACCGAAACGCTGCTCGCCGTAAAAATTGGGCGCCCCTATTTGGGAAAGCACTTGGGCAGTGGCCTTGGCCTGCTCAAGGTCTTCTTCCCCGGCTCCAGCCAACAATATGTTGAAACTGTTACCCAGAAGGTGACCTCTTTTTAACTTGTTTTTGTGTCTGCCCGTGGAAAGCACCTCCACATCCAGGTTTTCGGTCACCCTTTGCCCGGCTTCATCCGGGTCCAGGTCAAAGACATGCAGGGAAAAGGTCTGGGTGGTCAGGGCCTGTTTGTCCTTGAGACCGGCATAGCCCACTGAGCCTTCTTTTATTTTGAACAATCCGGCCAGATCCTTTTGCAGGTTCCTGGTGGTGATTCCCTTTCTGCGCAGGGTCAGATAGACATGCTCACCCTGGCCCTCGGGCAGGTAAAGGGGAATCTCCTGGACCACAAAATGCTCGGGCTCCTGTTTTATTCGGCCGTTTATGCCGGGGGCTCCCTGGCTGGCAAAGGGAAGGTCCATGGATGGATTGCTCATGTTTTTTCCTTTTTTCTTTCTAATCTTCCAGGGTGATCAGACGATGAAGCCGCACCTCCTGGGGGCTTACCCTGGCTTCTACTGCTACTATTTCAACCCCTTGGGAGCGGGCCTGATGATAAAGCTCCGCATATTCAGGGTCCTTGTCCACAGCCGGGCCAAAAGAATTCGTATCCGGCCTTTGAATAATATAAAGCATGGCTGTCCGGGCCCCGTTTTTGTGAAGCTCCATGAGTTCCTTAAGATGCTTGGCCCCGCGGGTGGTCTTGGCATCCGGGAATAGGGCCCGGCCGTTAACCATCATGGTGACGTTTTTGACCTCTACATACAAGGGCCCGTCGGGCTTTTCAACCAAAAGATCAAGCCTGGTGTGTTCTGATATCTTATGTTCGGGCTTGACCGCAACCGCTCCCTCAAAAAGGGGCAGTGCCTGGCTCCTGGCCGCCTCGGCGGCCAGATAGTTGGGGATTATGGTGTTAACTCCGATCCAGCCCTGGTTTATATAGATCATCTCCCAGGTAAAGGCGGTGCGGCGTTTGGGATTGTTGCTGGGGCTCAGGTAAACCGGGGCGTTTTCTTCAATACAGGTGGCCATGGAGCCTGAGTTGGGACAATGGGCCACCACCTGGCTGCCGTTTTCCAGGGTCACATCAGCCAAAAAACGCTTGTAACGCCGCACAAGCCTGCCGGGAGTCAATTTGTCGGCAAAGGTGTAGCAAACCCGGCTGAGTTTTTTTTCCTGGTTCTTATCTTTACTCATGGAAGTCCCTTGTTGGCTCCCCAAAAGGGGCGGCTGTTGCAGGTTCTTTTTTATGTGTTGTGATTTTATCCCATAATTTCCGACTTGCCCCCTTTCCGGGCTGGGAGAGCTTTTTTTCGGCCGTTTGAAAGTTGACAGGGCTGTTTGCTATGTTATTATCGGAATGAACGTTCATTCCGTCGGTGGGCGGATGATCTGAAAGCCAGTTAACCGAAGCACGGGATTTGGATTTGAGTAAAAGGGACGACATACTCGAGGCAGCCTTGGAGCTCTTCGCCCAGTATGGTTATTACGGAACTCCGGTTCCCATGATTGCCAAAAAGGCCAAGGTGGGGGCGGGCACCATATATCGCTATTTCAAGGGTAAGGAAGAGTTGATAAATCAACTCTATACTTACTGGAAGTGCGAACTCTACCTGAAGCCACTTCAGAGTGTGGACTCGAGCCAGGCCCTGCGCTCCAGGTTCAGGAGTCTTTGGTTGGCCATGGCTGATGCGGCCATGAATAATCCAACCGCTTTTATTTTTATCGAGTCCCATCATCATGGGGCTTATCTTGATTCAGCCAGTATGGCTTTGATTGAAAATGTCCAGGATAGATTACTTGAAATTTTTGAAGAAGGCATAAAAAACGAGATATTTCGCGATACTACACCCAAGCTTATAGCTGCGGTTGCCTATGGTTCCTTTAGTTCAATGATAGATTGTTTTATTGGCGGTTTTTTGGAGTACAACCAGGAAAACATGTCTCAGGTGGAGGAGATGTGTTGGCAGGCGGTAAGACGGTGAATATTTTCGGAATGAATATTCATTCCGATCAGTTGAAAACAAGTGAGGGGAGAAATGGATCTTTGCTTAAAACTTACAATCGGTTGCTTTGTGGGTATGGCCTTGGCCGCAGCCTTGCTTGGCATTGATATCTTATACAGTGGAAGGGGAGGGGTTTGGGTGCTTGATTTTTTTGCCTATGACCTTTTCCCTTGCGATCTGTTGGCGCTTTTGAAACTTTAGCAAGTCATTACAATTTTTCTTGTCAGGTTTATTTAAGCCTGATAGCCCTGGCCGCGATAAGGTTCGCCTTATGGCGGCCTTGTGGTTTCGTCGATCTGCTGAGCCGTTGTGCTAACAGGTTGTTTTATTTCAATCCTTGGATGAACAGACAATCTCAGGTAACTTTTTAAATTGATTTCTTTGGGGTTTAAGACCTCTACTGATTTGGCAAGATGTGTTATAACAATTTGATAATGTAGATATTTTTCATAAAAAACATGTTTTTATCCTGGGCGGCGATTTAATTAAACTCAATTGATAAAGGAATGCGGCTATGGAGATAGGCGACCCCCTGGTAAGGGCGGATGCCCTGGCCAAGGTCTTGGGCAAGGAAAAATACTCAGCCGATCTTTACACGCCCGGAATGCTTTGGTCCGGAGTCAAACGGGCCGGAGTGAGCCATGCCGAGCTTGTTTCCGTAAATATTGAGCGCGCCAAGGCCCTGGAGGGAGTGGAGGCGGTGCTCACAGCCGCCGATGTCCCGGGCCCAAACCGTCAGGGAGTGATCCATAAGGATCAGCCGGTATTGGCGCAGGACCGTATTCATTATGCAGGCGACCCTGTGGCCTTGGTGCTGGCCAAAGACCAATCCACCCTTAAAAAAGCCCTGGAGCTCATCAGCCTTGAGCTTCGTGAATTGCCCGGGGTTTATGACCCGGCCTCGGCCCTTGAGGCAAAAGCCCCCCTGGTGCACCCACAAAATGAATCCGGCAACCTTATCATCCATGCCACTCAGATTCTGGGTCGAGGTGCGGCTGCCCTGGATGATTGTCAGACGGTGGTTGAGGGTGATTTTGAGGTGCCGCGTCAGGAACACGCCTTTATGGAGACCGAGTGCGGGGTGGCCAGGCTGGATGAAAACGGCCGCCTTGAGATGAGTGTCTCCACCCAGGCTCCTTTTCGGGATCGCCTGGAGATAGGCCAGGCCCTGGGGCTGGATCCGTTTTCCATTCGGGTGAAGGCCCCTGCCATGGGCGGTGGTTTCGGGGGCAAGGACGGGGCCACGGTGCAATGCCTCCTGGCCCTGGCAGCGCTCAAGGCCTCCAACCGGCCGGTTATCATGGTTTGGGACCGGCGGGAAAGTTTTCTGGCCGGCACCAAACGCCTGGCCGGGAGGCTTAAATATCGACTCGGCGCTGACGCCGACGGCAGCTTAAAGGCCTTGGTCTGCGAAATAATTATGGATAACGGGGCCTATGCCAATCTGGGCCCCGAGGTCCTGGGGCAGTGCATGGAATGCGCCGCCGGTCCTTACCGGGTTTTAAACACCAGCATATCCGGCAAAGCGGTCTATACCAATAATCCGGTCGGCGGACCTTTTCGTGGTTTTGGCGCGCCTCAGGCCGCCTTTGCCATGGAACAGATGATGGATATGCTCGCCGCCCGCCTGGGCCTGGAGCCTCTGGAAATCCGCAGGCGAAACGCCCTTAAAAGGGGCGATAAAAACTCCCTGGGCATCACCTTAACCACCTCTACCGGCATAGCCCAATGCTTGCACACCCTGGCCGATCATCCTTTGTATTTGCAGGCTGAGGACTGGAAGAAAAAGTCCCCGCCTTTCAGGGCCAGGGGCAAGGGCCTGGCCTGTGTGCTCCATTCAGTGGGGTTTGGGGCCAAGGTGCCGGATTATGCCACAGCCAAGATAGAATTGACGGGAGAGGGAAAGTTCAAGATCTATTCAGGCATTGTGGATATGGGGCAGGGCAATGCCTCCACCTATCTGCAGATGGCGGGCGATATTCTTAATCAGGATGCGGCTGATCTGGAGCTGGTGTTGCCCGATACGGAGCTTTGTTTGCCTTCCGGTTCAGCCTCGGCCAGCCGCACCACCTATATATTCGGCAATGCCCTTATAAAAGCCGCCGAAAGGTTGAAAAAGCTGATCCAGCAAAAGGCGGCCATGGTTTTCGCAAGCCAGGACCGGGAAGATGACTTTGCCCTTTTGCCCCGAACCGTGCGGCACCTGCCCTCGGGCTGGGAGGTTTCCCTGGCCGACCTGGCCCGCATGCCGAATAAATCCGAACTTACCGCCACAGGCTATTTCAAGGCCCCGGTCGCCCCAGAGGCAAAAGAAGGCGGCAGCCTTGAAATCAAGGGATTTGGCATGGGGCACAGGCTGTTTTCCTATGGGGCGCACCTGGCCCTGATTGAGGTGGATCAGATAACCGGCCATATTGAGGTGGCCTCTTATCTGGCAGTCACAGACAGCGGCCGGGTGATTAACCCCCAGATCTTTGAACAGCAGATCCAGGGCGGAATTGCCCAGGGATTGGGATACGGGCTTTGCGAGGACTTTCTGCTGCACAAGGGGCAGGTGCTTTCCAGGGATTTTTCCACTTATATTCTGCCGACCAGCCTTGATGTGCCCGTGATTTATTCCAAAGCTGTCGAGACCCATGAAGATTCCGGGCCCTACGGCATGAAGGGGATGGGTGAACTCCCCATATGCGGACCTTTGCCCGCGGTGGCCAACGGCCTGGCCGATGCCTGCGGAGTGCGGGTGATGCAGGCGCCGCTCACCGGTGAAAGGGTGTTGAATGCCTTGTCCACGGCCGGTGCAGCAGGGGAGGAAAAGTGAAGCTTGAATTCGTTTTAAACGGCAGACCCCTGACCTTGGAGGCGGACCCCGGAACCAGGGTGATCGACCTTTTGCGCCGTGAACTGGAATTGACCGGTGTCAAGGAGGCCTGCGGCTCCGGCGAGTGTGGGGCTTGCAGCATCCTGGTTGACGGCAGGCAGCTTGTTTCCTGCCTCATGCTGGCCGGCCAGTTGCAGGGGAGAGAAGTCACCACCATAGAGGGGCTGGCTCCTCCAAACGGACTGCATCCCCTGCAGGAAGAGTTTGTGGCCAGGGGAGCTGTACAATGCGGCTTCTGCACCCCGGGAATGCTTATGGCCGGGGCCGCCCTTTTAAAAAACAGGCCGGATGCGGATGAGAACGAGATTAAAAAAGGCATCAGCGGCAATATCTGTCGTTGCACAGGCTATATCAAGATTGTGGAGGCCATAGAGGCGGCTCAAAAGCGGCTTAAGAAAGGGGCTGTTTTATGAGTGCTTTTTATCTTCCCGAAAATATGGAGCAGGTGTGGAGCGCCCGGCGAAAAAGCCCCCGGGCCGGGATATATGCCGGAGGAACGGATTTTCTGATTGCGGATGACCGCAAAAGAGACCTGATTTGCCTTGAGAGGGTGGCTGAATTAAAAGAGGTGCTCAATCAAGACGGCTGGATTGGACTCGGCGGGGCATGCACGCCCAGTGAACTGTTGGCCAACCCTGTGGTGATGGGAAAGCTCCCTCTTTTGGCCCGGGCTTTGGCCTTGCTGGGTTCACCGCCCATACGCAATATGGCAACCATCGGCGGCAATATCATAACCGCCTCACCGGCGGCAGACACTCTGCCTCCGCTTTATGTGCTGGATGCAGAGCTGGAGCTGGTTGGTCCGGAACAGGGCCGCCGCCTGAAACTCATCGATTTCATCAAAGGGCCGGGCGCAACCGGGCTGGGTGAGCTTGAGGTTTTAAAGACCGTGTGGGTCAAGGCTCCAACAGGGTTTGATTTGGAACATTTTGAAAAGGTGGGGCAAAGAAAGGCCTTGGCCATCTCTTTAGTCAGCCTGGCGGCCGGGTTTAAACTCGGTTCCGACGGAATTATTCAAAAAGCCCGTCTGGCCTGGGGTAGCGTAGGTCCTACTGTGGTCACCTCTCCTAAGGTGGAGCGCTTTTTACAGGGCAAGCCCTTTGGACAAGAGATCTTATCCGAGGCCGCCGAGTTGGCTGCGGGCGAGGTCAGTCCCATAAGCGATCTCAGGGCGTCTGCCGAGTATCGCCGCCTGTTGGCTGGCAGGCTTTTGTTGCGGCTTCTGGAGTTACCCTCCCATAAGCAGGCTTTTGTTTGAAAAGGGGCTGGTGATTTTTCCTTGAATATGTAATTTTGAACCACAGGAAAGGAATCGAATGCCTCGCGTGCCTTCATACTTCACCAGGGAGTTTCTGGCCTTAAACGGCATTTTCTTTTTAGCCTTTTGTAATATGGCCGTCTTTTTCGGGCTCTACACCTATCTCTCCACCTTGGGGATCGATCAAAAATGGTTTGGCTTGATTATCGGGGCGTTTTCATTTGTCTCCCTGTTGGTGCGGCCATTTATAACTCCTTTTCTGCATCCGGACAATGCCAGGAGATACATGACCGTGGGCTGCGGAATGCTCATCGCAGCCCTCCTCTCTTATGGTTTCGCCCATACTTTTCCGGGGCTGTTGCTGGTAAGAGTGATCCACGGGCTGGGACATGTGCTCTTGGTAACCTCCTTCACCGCCCTGATTATGGTCTTCATTCCCCAAGGCCAGTCCCAGAACGCATTTGGCTTCATGATGAATATCAACCTCCTGCCCTATGCTGTGGTTCCTCCCCTTTTGGGGGTTGTCATGCAAAGCCCCAGCGACTTCCCCAAGGTGTTGAATTGGGTTGCCCTGGTGATGGTTTTAGGCTTTCCCCTGCTTTGGCTTGCCAGGCCCAAGAAAAGTCAATCGCCCGAAAAAGTCACTCCCCAAAGGCCTGGGGCAAAGGCGGTGTGGCGGAATTTAAAATCAAGGCCGGTTTTGATTCTGCTCAGTATTCAATTTTACATCTTTCTTGGCTATGCCCCTGTTTTTTATTTCATAAAGGCATTTGCCGAGCAAAAGGGCCTGACCAGGGCCGGACTGTTTTTCAGCTTTGTGGCGCTGAGTATGGTGGCTTCCCGCATTTTGATTTTGCCGTTTTGCGACAAAGTGGGAAGAAAAAAGGTTTTTGCCGCAGCCCTGGGACTTTTAAGCATATGTTTGCCTCTTTTGGGCAGGGTGGAGGGGCAGGTTATGTTTTTCGGACTGGCGGTATTTCTCGGCTCCGGTTGGGGACTGGCTTCTCCCTTGATAAATTCCATTATGTTCGAGCTGAGCGCCCCTGAATTCAAGGGCATCAATACCAATTTCCTGATGGAGATGCAGCAGGCTGGATTTTTTGTCGGGCCTTTTTTGGGAGGCCTGGTGGCCGCATCGTGGGGACTTTCGCTTCTATTCCATCTTTGCGGCGTTCTCACTCTGGTTGGATTTGTTTCTTTGTTATTCATGCCTAAAGAGGATATCTGATGAATATTGGCCCCTGGCTTGGTTATGGCGCATTGGCCGCTCTGCCTGTTTTGGAAGCGGGATCAAGGCTGTGGCATAGGCTTTACTATGGATTGACCTTTAGAAGCAGGGTGATCGGAGAATACCCTTATACCGGTTTCATGGAAAAGGCTCCTGACCCCTTTTACTTTACCCTTAAACCGAATTTTTCTTCTCCCCAGGTGCATATTAACTCTCTGGGGATTCGCGGGCCCGAACCCCTGCCTTTGGGCAAATCCAAACGCATAATGCTCATGGGGGAGTCTGAGTTTTTCGGGGCCAAATTGCCCCTGGAAAAGGACCTCTGGAGCATCAGGCTAAAGCAGATGCTCGATGAAAAAGGGCTTTCCGACTGGGAGGTGATAAACGCCTCGGTGCCGGGCTACAACGTGGTGCAATACCGGGCCATGTGGCAAAAGAAGTGGCGCGAGATAAAGCCTGACATTCTGTTGCTCCGAGTGGGGGGCAATGAAATATCCCAGTCCTATGCCCTGGGCTCCACCTGGCGGCCCGGCTTGAGCTGGCCATGGGAATTCATTCTGAAACTGGAGAAAAAATCAAGCAGGCTTGAGAAAATTTTGCACCGCTCATGCCTGTACTGCTCCCTGGGCCGGAATAAAATCACCAAAAGACCCAAATTCAAAAGAGTTGACGACAATTTTCAATGGGATCGCACCCTGACCAGTATCTTCGATAATCAAAAGGCAATTTTGGAAGATGCCCGCTCCCTGGGGACCAAGGTGGCCTTTGTCAGCCTGAACCCAGCCTATAGTCCGAGTATGACCCGTTATGAGGCCAAAACCATGGAGTTGTTGCAGAATAACTGGCGTGAGTTCTATGACGGGTGGGCCGGATATCAGTTTGAGTATATCCAAAGATTAAGAGATGAATTGGCCTTACAGTTGGACGCTCCCTTTGTTAATCTGGCCCAAGAAGTTTGGAAAAACCCTAAGAGGGCCAAATTTTACGTGGATGTGGTCCATTTCAGCGCCCAAGGCCATGATTATTTTGCCAGGACCCTGTTTGATCAGGTTGAGCGCCTGGGGTGGTGGCAAGAGAAAAAGGTGATGAAACAATGACTCAAAATCAGCCCAAAATTGATTCTGAACCCATAATTAGGCTTTTTGAACCGGCTGATGCCGAAGGTGTGGCCCTGCTTTTCAGGGAAGTTTACGGAGACGGGTATCCCATAAGGACCTATTACAATCCGCCGGAGCTGATCAAAGCCTTTGAAAAGAAGGAAATTATCCCGGCAGTCGCCGTGCTGCCTCAAGGCCGGGTGGTGTCCTTTTTGGCTTGTTACCGTTCCGCTCCCCATGAGAAGGTTTATGAAACCGGGGTTGGATTGACCCTGGTGGAGTACCGAAAAAAAGGCCTGTCCGAGCGGCTCATGTTTTTTTTGACTCAGAATTTGAGCAGGGTTACCGAGTTTGAGACTATTTTCGGTGAGGCGGTCACCAACCACGTCTACACCCAAAAGATCAGCCTTAATGTGGGGATGGAGGAGACCGCCCTGGAGGTGGATCTCATGCCGGCTGCGGCCTATGCCAAGGAAAAGAGCGCGGAGGGCAGGGTGAGCGCTCTTTTATTGTTCAAGCATTTTCCGAAAACTGAGAAAGAAGTTTACCTGCCGGAACACCTGGATGGCTTTCTAAGAGATATCTACCGGGGCACTGATCTGCCGAGAAAATTGATTACAGTGAGGGTGAAGCCGGTCAAGAGCCGGGAATCCAGGCTGGAGCAAGTTTATTTTGATTTTGCCCAGGTGAACCGTTTGACCCTGTGGGAGGCCGGGGCTGATCTGCCCGACCGCCTTCATGCCGTGGAATCAGGTGTAAGGGAACGAGGCGGAAAGGTAATGCAATGTTGGCTTAGGCTTGAGCATGACACTGTGGGATGGGGCGCCCGGGTGTTGAGTGATCAGGGCTATTTTTGCGGCGGGGTTTTGCCCGGCTGGTTTGGTCATGACGGAATTTTGATGCAAAAGATAATGACCGAGCCAAACTGGCAGGGAATCAATTTGTATTCCGTCAGGTCCGAACAGATTTGCAAGATGGTCAAGGAACAATGGGAAACCGTTAAGTAAGGTAAAGATCCATGCCAGACTGGTGCCACACCGAACCCAAGGCGGAACTGCATATCCATCTGGAGGGCAGCGTCTTTCCGCAAACTCTGAATCGCCTGGCCCATAAAAAGGGGTTGCCTCAGGTGGCGGAGGATTTTTACGATTTTCGGGATTTCGATGGGTTCAACCAATGCTTAATGCATGTCTTGGGGCTGTTGACCACCGAAGAAGACTATTACCGGCTGGCCCTGGATTTTACCGACCGCCAGGCATCGCAGAACATCATCTACACCGAAGCCTTTTTTATGCCTTATCTGCATTTGGTCAATGGTGGGCACTTTGAGGCCATAAAACAGGGCCTTGAGGCAGGTTTCAAGGAGGCCGAGGCCGGGCGCCAGGTCAGGGTGAGGCTTTTGTTCAACCTGCCCAGGGGCCTGGACAGGGAAGCGGGCTTCAAGACCCTTGAGTTGATAGAAAAATATAAATGGGATCGGGTCTTGGGAATAGACCTGGCAGGCAAGGAGGGCAAAGGTGATATCGCCCCCAGGGCGGATATCTTTGCCAAAGCCCGTTCCATGGGACTCAAGACAGTAGCCCATGCCGGAGAGTTCAGCCCTGCCTCCCAGATGGCTGAGACCCTGAGATTATTAAAGCCACATCGCATAGGCCACGGTTTAAGCGCCATAAACGACGAAAAGGTGATCGAAACCCTGATTAAGACAGGCGTGTGTCTGGAGATGGCCCCCACCAGCAATCTGCTTTTGGGGGCTGTGGGGGATATTTCCGATCATCCCTTGCCGCAGTTATTGCAAAAGGGAGTCAAGGTGGTTTTAAACACGGATGATCCCGCTTTTTTCAAGACTTCTTTGAACCGCGAGCTGGACTTGGTGCACAATGAAATGCAGGTCTCTGAAAAGGACCTTAAGCGGCTGATAAGGAACGGATTTGAACAGGCCTTTGGTTTTTAGGAAAGAGATTTAAAAAAAATGACTGAACCTCAAAAGGCTTATTTAACCCTGCCGGTTGAGACTGGCTTTTTACCGGTGGCAACCGGTTTTGTGGAACAGGCCTCCCTGGCCTTTGGCCTGGCCAAACCACAGGCCCTGGCCCTGACCCTGGCCACGGAAGAGGTCTTTGCCTATCTCTGCGGCCTGGGCCGCAAAGAGCAGGCCCTTGAGATAAGCTGTGAAAACAGGATTTATTACGTACAGGTGGATCTCAAGTTCACGGCCCGGGATTTCAATATGGCCGCCTTTAACCTCACCTCAAAGGTTAGGCTCGATGATCAGACCGGCCTGGATGAAATGGGGTTGATCATAGCCGCCCGCAGCGTGGATCGTTTCCGTTTGAGCCGTTTTCAGGATAAAGGCATCACCTTGAGCCTGATCAAGGAAAAGGCTTATCCCCAACCCAAGGCAGGCGGCAAAATAGCTCTGAAAAATTTAGATGCTTACAATATCCGGCTGGCGGAGAAAGAGGAGATCAAGTTTTTCTCAAGCCTTTTGGCCCGGGAATATGATTCCGTGTTTTATCCGCCTGCTTTCGGCTATCCGGGCAAGCTGGCCGATATGGTGGCCGGGGGAGAGTTCCAGGTGTCCTTGGCCCTGGACCGGGCGGGCAGCGTGGGTGGCGGCATGGCCTGGCGGTGGGTTGAGGAAAAAACAGTGATCTGTTTTGGCCCCTATGTGTTTGGCCAAAAGAAACCCATGCCAATGGCTGAGGAGCTGGTCAACCATTGCCTGGGGCTTTTGGCCCGCACCAAGGCCGGCGGCATAATGCACCGTTTGCCCACCCCGGAGTTGCCCAAAGAACATTTTGAATCCCTGGGTAATTACAGCCTGCAAAAGCCGGACGGTTCTTTCATGGAAATGGAGGCCTTTTTCAGACAACTCACTGAAGATCCGGGAGAGGTTATCTGGGCTCATCCCGATCTGGAAGGGCTTTTGCAAAAGGAATATCATCGGCTTTTCCTGCCCAGAGAGGTGCGGCTGGTTTCAGATCAGGGTGAAAATCGCCCCAATGAATCAGTCCTGGCCGCGGACCTTTCCCGCGGCCAGGGGTTTGCCACCCTTTATCCGGTGCGGGACGGCAAGGATGTGAAAGAAAACCTCACCCGGCATGTTGCCCTTTTCAAACAGCAGAAAATAGGCCATATCTTTTTCGAAATGGATCTGGGCCGCTCCTGGCAGGCGGGTTTTTATCCGGCCCTGGCGGAACTTGATTTTTCCCCCAGGTTTGTCATGCCCCATGTGGGTAAAGGAGATATTCTGTTTTTCCAGCGGGTGTTGAGTGAATCATGAACACGGTGAACCTGGATCGGCTGGTTCCGGAATATATCAAGGGATTCGAGGCCTATATCCCAAGCAAGCCGGATGATGTGCTTAAAAGATATTACGGCGTTCATCATCTTTTCCGAATGAATAATAATGAAAACGCCTTAGGGCCACCTGCGGCCGCCCGTAAAGTGATCGAGGAATTTCCTCAGGAACAGGCTTCCATTTATCCTTCTGGAGACAGTTACCACCTGCGCCTGGCCCTGGCTCAAAGATTTGGGCTTCATGAGGACCAGTTTCTGGTCGGCAACGGGGCTACAGAGGTTATTTCCTTTGTTATCAAGGCATTTTGCGCAAGCGGCGACAATATCGTAACCGCTGACAAGACCTTTGCGGTTTATGAATGGGTGGCTGAATTTTCAGGCCTCAGCGCCAGGCTGATCCCCCTTAAAGACCAGGCCTTTGATGATCGGGCCATGCTCGAGGCCATGGACGAGCAAACCAAGGTTTTGTTTGTCTGCAACCCCAATAACCCCACCGGAACCTGGTGGAGCGAGTCCCGCTTAAGGGCCTTTTTGGATGCAGTGGGGCCTGAGCGGGTCGTGGTTGTGGACGAGGCCTATTTTGAATTCATGGATGAACCGGGCTATCCGGACGGTATGAAGCTTTTGGACGAGTACCCCAACCTGGTGGTTTTCCGCACTTTTTCCAAGGCCTATGCCCTGGCCGGCCTGCGCATAGGCTATTTGGCCGGTTCCCTGGAAGTGGTGGAGGTTATCAGGCGCACCTGTGTGGTCTACTCGGTTAACATCCTGGCCCAGGCGGCCGCCCTGGCCGCCTTGCCGGATGAGGGCCATATCCATCGGACCAGGGAAATGGTGAAACAGGGCAAGGAATTTCTTTTTCAGGTTCTTAATCGCCTGGGCTTGCCTTACTTGAGTGGAGGGGGAAATTACGCCATGATCAAGCTGCCCATGAGCGACAGCCTGGCCTATCGCAAGCTTATGACCCAAGGCGTCATGGTGAGAACCATGACTGGATTTCGTTTTCCCAATTGGATAAGGCTCAGTATTTCGGGCATGGAGGCCATGGAGGCCTTTGGCCGGGGACTGGGCCGCATTCTGGACAAAGGAGCAAGAAAATGAGCCAAAGTGACTTCAGGGCCCGCACCAGGGGATTTCTGGGGGAAAGAGGCCTTACCGCCTTGTCCCGGCCTTTGGTGGCTGTGGCAGGTCTGGGGGGAGTGGGCGGAGCCGCCTTTCTGACCCTGGTGCGCAGCGGGGTTCAGCGTTTCAATTTGGCTGAAAATGGAATCTTCGACCCTCCGGATATGAATCGGCAATGGGCGGCCCTGGGCCATACCATGGGCAAGCCCAAGCTGGATGTCTATGCCCAGTGGGCCAGGGAGATTAATCCCGAGGTGGAGCTTAATCTTTTTCCCGAAGGTTTGAACCTGGATAACGTGGAAGACTTCATGAGAGGGACCGACGTTTATCTGGGGGCCATGGACCTGGAAAAAGACAGGGAGACCAAGGAGGAGTCCAGCAAGATAGCGGCCCAGTTGGGGATACCTATCTTCACCTGTGGCGCTATGGGGTTTGGGGCTATTATGGTTAACCATGACCCCTGGGGAATGAAGCCGGATGAGTTTTGGAAGAAGGTTCAGGAGAAATCACCCAAAACCCAGATCATGCCTTCTTTGATCACGGATTTGTTTGACCAGACCATGGTGCAAAGGCTTAAAAGGCATTATGACGAAACCGGAAAACTCGCCACCCTGGCAGGCGGCGCAGGGCAGGCCGGGCTTCTGGTCGGAAACGAGATTGTCATTCACCTTTTGCAGGGAACGGATCTGGCCCCCAGGATTGCGGTCTTTGCCCCCAGGTTCGTGACTTTGGATCTATTCACCTTGGACCTGAGTATCTTGGATGTGAGTAAGTAGAGAAGTAAGGAATAGGTGAAAAACAAGCAGGGGCTTAAAGACCCTGCTTGTTTTATCTATGGCCTCTGCCAAAGTCCGGGAGGACTTTGGCAGCAAGCTATAGAGGCGCCCCCGAGGGAGCGCCCCGTGGGCAGAGAAAACTAGTCTTCCATCATTTTCAGGAATTTTTCTTCCTCGCCCTTGACCATCTTGTAGCAGTAATCGTCGTTGGGGAACTTGTGGTTCCTCACTTCGTCGCAGTACTCTTTCATGGCGTTGGTGATAACTTCAGCCACGTTGCAGTATTTCTTGACGAATTTGGGAGTAAAGGCCTGGAATTGACCGATCAGGTCGCTGACGATCAACAGCTGGCCGTCGCAATGGGGGCCTGCGCCGATGGAGAGCACCGGGATATCCAGTTTCTGGTGGATGTATTTGGTGACCTCAGGCGGAACGGCTTCCACCAACAGCATCTTGGCGCCGGCTTCCTGCACGGCCAGAGCGTCTTCCAAAACCAGTTTGGCGGTTTCGGCGGTGCGGCCCTGGGCCTTGTGGCCGCCCAACTGACCGGAGCTCTGGGGGGTCAGGCCGATATGGCCGATGACGTTGATGCCCGCGTCGGTGATGGCGCGGATGCGGCTGGTTATACGCACGCCGCCTTCCAGCTTGATGGCGTCCACATCGGCTTCCTTGAGGAAACGGCCGGCGTTTAAGACAGCCTGCTCGTCAGAGGCCTGGTAGGACAGGAAAGGCATGTCGCCGACCACAAAGCAGTGGGGAGCGCCCCGGCGCACGGCCTCGCAATGGACAATGCACTGGTCCATGGTTACCGGCACGGTGCCGTTGTAGCCGTAGACGCACATTCCCAGGCTGTCGCCGACCAGGATCATGTCCATGCCGGCTTCATCGCAGAAAGAGGCGGTGGGGTAATCGTAAGAGGTGAGCCAGGTAATCTGCTCGCCTTTTTCCTTCATTTGGTACAGATCAAAAATGCTGGGTTTTTTCTTGGCCATTTCCTTTTCACTCCTTTTTTTTCACCCGGTTATTGGTCGTCCGGGCGCTCGGATTGAACATCCCGCAGGTCAAAAAGGCGGGCAGGTTCGTTTCTATAGGTTGTCGGCCTTGAGACGGGTGTTTTAAGGTCAGAACCTTTTTGAAAAGGTTCTTGATCTATAGACCCTTCTGCTTGGCCCTTCCTTGGACCAAATCCAGGCTCAAATACTCATTGGTGAGTTTGCTGGCCTCCTGGATATGGCTTTCAAGTTCAAATAAAGCGGCATTTAAGTCGCGTTTTTTTATGGCGACTACAATTGCCGAATGGCGGTCAAAGGCCATCTGGATTTGTCCGGGCACCAGAAAAGATTTGCTCATGAACTGGTGCAAAAGATCCCAGATAGTCTGCAAAAATTTTAAAAGGACGCTGTTTCCGCAGGCTTCACCCAACTTCATGTGAAAATCAAGGTCGTGCTTGTTGAAGTTGAGGCCGTCATCGCATTCCAGATCCGTTTTTTGCTGTTCAATTATCTGTTCAAGGCTTGTTATCTGCTCTTT
The DNA here is from genome assembly GCF_000931935.2 of Dethiosulfatarculus sandiegensis. Classification (GTDB taxonomy): domain Bacteria; phylum Desulfobacterota; class Desulfarculia; order Desulfarculales; family Desulfarculaceae; genus Dethiosulfatarculus; species Dethiosulfatarculus sandiegensis. Next base: position 107,596 of record NZ_AZAC01000078.1, on the reverse strand, counting down.
TGTGGCCCTTTCCACGGCAAGTTTCAAAATTGTCCGCTCCGCAAAGAGCCTGGCCTCCATAAACTCGCCGATCGTCACACTATCCAACAGGAAGTGGTCGCTTAAGGAACCAATATAATTAGAGGGAGAGGAAGGCTGAACTTGGGTGCCCACGCCTTGTTTGGCCTGTAAGAGGCCCAGAGCTGATAAACGGAATATGGCTTCGCGCAGGGTGTTTCTGCTCACCCCCAATTGTTTGGCCAGGGCGTCCTGACTCGGCAGCACATCCCCCGGCTTGAATCTACCAGAGACGATCCAGCCGTGTAATTCTTCAAATACTTTGTCTGCGGTTGAACTTTTTTGGATCGTCATCTTGTTGAAGGCCCTCTGACGGCATGATCCGCCTATGTACTTTATCCCGCTGATGCCTTTTGTAGGTCAACCAATCATAGAATGATTGGTTGACTGTGAAGCATATGGCGCTTTTGAATCTGTGTCAAGCTTTGCCCTTAAAAAAAAATTATACCCAACTCGCTCGCAAAATAGCGGTTTTAATTATGTATTTTGGATTTTTCGCGGAAGTTACCCTGGACTTCAATTGCCGGGCGAATGGACTTCTGGAGTGGGGCTCTCAGCTTGGATGGGATTAATGCTAATAATTCTACTCCTTTTACGTCTTTATATTTCTTTTTGTAAGTCTTAGTTTCTTTGTTATTTTATGTGATTGGATATGCGGTCCATTTTGCCGCCCTTTTTTATAATCTGGGAAAAATGTTTAAGACCTGGGGTGAGTTGTGGTACCACTAGGTTGACACCCTTCCCAGGGCGCTCCTCTTTTGAAAGGGTGTTTTGTTTGCAATTAAGCTGAGATAAGTATTTTGCGGCCTGATTTAAAGGCAAGGGGTATATGGTTTTCTTTTTTGGGAAAATATATTGACTCGCCTTTTTTGCCCAGCAATGATTACTATGCATGCTTGTCCCACAGCTGTTTCATGCGTAGCGAATTATCTTGAGTTAAAGTTGGTTAGATGTTCGGGAAAGGATGTTCCAAGTGAGCGTAAAAGATATAGGCATCGGTAAAAAAATTGGTGGGGGATTCGGCGTTGTCCTTATTCTGCTTGCCGTTGCCGGTGTAATGACCTTTTTGGGTATAGAGGGCATTGTAGCAAACGGAAAAGAGGTGATAGAAGGCAATCGCCTGGACGGCAATCTGGCCCAAAAAGAAATAGATCATATGAACTGGGCAAGCAAGCTGAATGCCTTTTTAAACGATCCCAACATAACGGAGATCAACATTCAGGTTGATCCCAAAAAGTGCGCTTTTGGAAAATGGTATCATGGCTCCGAACGCAGAAAGGCTGCGGAACAGGTCCCTTCTTTGGCCCCCATTCTGGCAGCCATGCAAGAGCCTCACAGGGCGCTGCATGAATCGGCTGCTCAGATTAAAAAGGTTTTCAGGCAAAACCATCCAGGCCTGCGCAGTGACCTTTGGAGCATCATGGCCGGCCACCTGGATTGGGCTAAGAATGTCCTGATAAAACTCAATCGGGTTGCCCGGGATAATGATTCGCGCCCCAGGCCGGATTTTACCCTGGGGGTGCAACTGGACCCTGAAAAATGTTTTATGGGGCGTTTTTTAGCCAAACCGGCAACCAAAAAAATGGTGGCCTCTTTTCCTGCCTTGGCCAAGGCCTTGAAAGGCATGGAAAAGGACCATCAGACCATGCACGGTTCCGCCGCCACCATAGAGTCCCTTATCAGGCAAGGAAGGATAAATGAAGCCCAGGAGGTGTTTCAACAAATCACCATGCCCGCCCTGGCCGGTATAAAAAGAGGACTGAACAAGGCAATAGAAGCCGAAAACGAGCTGCAAGAGGCCTATGCCAAGGCTCTTGAAATATTCAACCACAAAACTAGGCCCAATCTCAAAAAACTCCAGGATCTTCTGCACCAGGTGAGAGCTGAAACAAAGCGCTACATCATGAGTGATGAGGTAATGCTAAAAAGCGCGGAGAAAACGCAAATACTGGTCAGTATTGTGGCTCTGGCCGCCCTTATCCTGGGAATAATTATTGCTTTTTGGATCACCAAGGCCATTACCAAACCCTTGCGGATAACCCAGGGGGCAGTGGCGCGTGTCTCCGAGGGAGATTTCGCCTTTACTGTCCCGGATATGGATCGGGCGGGAAATGATGAACTGGGGACCATGCTGAAAGGGGTGGAGACCATGCGGGCCAGGCTTTCCGACACGTTTCGCGAGGTGATGCAGGCAGCCCGCAATGTGGCTGAAGCGGCCAATCAGATCAGCCAGGGCAATCAGGATTTGAGCGAGAGGACCCAGACCCAGGCCAGCGCCATAGAAGAAACCGCCTCGGCAATGGAAGAGATGACCGCCAGTGTGCGCCAGAATGCGGAAAATTCGGAGAAAGCCGACCGCCTGGCCAAAGAGGCGGTGACCACGGCTCAGCAGGGGGACAAGGCCGTAGCCCACGCTGTGGCGGCCATGAACGAGGTCAAGGAAAGCAGTCATAAAATTAGTAAAATTATTGGTGTGGTCAATGAAATTGCCTTTCAGACCAATTTACTTGCCCTGAATGCGGCTGTGGAGGCAGCCCGGGCCGGGGAATCGGGACGCGGTTTTGCCGTGGTGGCCGGTGAGGTGCGCAACCTGGCCGGACGCTCCGCTGATGCAGCCAAGGAGATTCAAACCCTGATCACCGATAGTGTAACCAAGGTGGAGCAGGGCAATAAGATGGTGGAAGAAAGCGGCGAACTTTTAAAAACCATGATCGATAATTCAGAGGTCATGGCCCAATCCATCAGGGAAATATCGGCAAGCAGCAGAGAACAGGCCCAAGGGGCGGAGGAGATCAACGAGGCCATAACTCAGATGGATAACGCGGTTCAGCAGAACGCCGCCTTGGTGGAAGAGGCCGCCGCGGCCAGCGAGAACCAGACTTCTGCGGCCGAGGAGTTGCGCAGCCAGATGGGGCAGTTCAAGGTGCTCGGCGAAACAGTAGCCGCGGATATGTCCTATTCTCAATCTCGGGCGGATTTTAAAAGTGTTTCTAAAATGGCGATTGCCCAAAAAGAAAAAACACCGGAATCAATAATTGAAGAAGGTTTGGATGGATTTGAATAGTTTTATCCATTTTGCCTTTGGCCCGGAACAGATGGGAGCCTGATCCGGGCCTTATCAAAAAGATTTTATAAACTTGTGAGGAGGGGTGGGTATGATAAAGGTGCTTTCAGAGACAAAGGGCGACATTTTGGGGGTGGAGATCATCGAGGCCTACACCAAAGAGGACTTTGCCGAATTTGTTCAGGCCTTTGAAAAGGCGGTTAAGGAATCTTCAGGCAAGGTTAACCTGCTTGTCAGGATTGATAATCTCAAGTTCAGGGATATTGAATTCAAGGCCTTTGTCAGAGACAGCCGTTATGCCTTGGAGCATATCGGCCAATTGGGGCGAGTAGCGATTGTTGGCTCCAGTAAGGTGGAGAAGTTTTTGGTCACAGTGGATAACCTGATTTTTGGCAACCAGGAGAAGGGACTGGTGGAAAAATATTTTGACACTTCTGATCTGGACCAGGCCTGGGCCTTTTTGCGGGGATGATCAGAAGAAACTTCTTTTCTCAATTGATTTCGGCCGAATAAGAAGTGTGTCTGAGCGGCCCTTGCTAATCTGCGCAAAACTATGTCTCTTGTAAACAGTTTCTGCCAGGCGTCGGTTTTTTAATGAAAGATGCGATGCCCGGGTATGCTCTGAGTCGAGCATTGCGGCCAGGTCTTGGATGTTGTTTTTCAGATTCTTTAAATGAAAATTTACCTTTTCCCAGTCTTACTTCTCGGCTGTCTTTTGCAGCCCTTCTGGGATTTCCACACTTGGAGCCGCCTTGAAAAGCACAAGAGAACTTTTAAGGTGATGAGCTGCTCGGGCCGGTTTCGGGTAGCTTCTTTTTGCCAGCCCATCAAATATCGCCATCTCCCGGGGCAGGTGGTCAAGAAACATCCCCCCCTAAATCGACACGACATGAATTGTTTTTTCTTTAATTTGTAGAACCGTAAAAAATAGCGCCCAGGAGTTTGTCCAGTTCTTCTGTTAGCAAAAATTAACTTAAAAAAAGTCCAGCCCGGCTTTTGGGGCGGGCTGGCGGTCCGAATCGTAGGCTTGAGCGGTGAGGGCCGCCATTGATGGGGTTTGGTTCAGCGCTTTGGGCAGGCTCTTGGAAAGGCCGGTTGCCTTTAACCCGTCAATGCCCGGAATGTGCATATCCATCAGGATCAGGTGATATTTATTTTTGCATGCCATCTCCGCCGCCTGAATCCCGTTTCCGGCCAAGTCAGGGCTTATGCTTTTTTCTCTAATAATTCCGCCGGATAAATTTGGCTGACTGAATTGTCTTCCACAAAAAACACCCTGGGCAAAAGGCTGTTAACTTCAAAAGCCTTTTTCGACCCGGGCCGTGGGCTCAATATGGCGGCTTTGCTTTTTGGGTAAACTTCAGGGAGGGGCTGAGGATTTTTGGGTATTTTATAGAAAAGTCCAGAGAAAAAAGAGTTCCTTGGTCTGGCGGGTGGCCGGGAATCTGGCAAAAAGGAACATTGTCAGATGATTGCCGGTTTTTGAAACCACATCCAAGCTGTGCGAGGCTGTTTTGTTATGAGCCTCGAAACTGCATACTTCAGGGCTCGCAGATAACCATAAGAACCCTTAGTTCGCCCTGGCCGACATTGCGGCCTCCATGGGGCACGGTGGAGTCAAAATAAAGGGAATCCCCCTGTTGCATGGTAAAGACCTCCCCCCCGTAATTAAACTCCATCACACCGGTAAGCACAAAGAGCATCTCTTCGCCGGGATGGGTGAAGATAACCGGTTCGGTTCGATCGGGCTCCAAGACCAGGATCGAGGGTTCCATTAGCTTGTTGGGCTTTTCGTGGGCCAACATCTCCATATAAAGTCCGAACGAGGTCGGGTCCTTGTCCAGGCGCACCCTTTCGTCTTGGCGAACCAGGGTGTATTTGCGCTCCGGCATCCCCGCTTCACCATCCACCAGGAAGCTCAGTTTAACTTTGAGCGCCTCGGCTATTTGGGCCAGTGTAGAGACAGGCGAGGAGACCTTGCCGTTTTCTATCTTGCTTAAAAGACCCTTGGACAGTCCTGTTTTTTCGGCTAACGTATCAAGAGTAAAGCCTTTTTTCTTCCGTAAACTACGTAGGCGCTGACCGATGACATACTCGATGATATTTTTCGTTGAATTTCGTGACACTTTAGTTTACTCTTGTGAAACAAAGATTAACCGCAGACCAAGGGGATTTCCAGACCATTTTTTGCTGCAAGTCAACTTACAGGAAAAGAGAGTTTAACACAAGGAAACCCTACATAAAACGCGGTTGCAGACAAAAATGATAGACCAAGGAGTCATGAAATGGCTAAAAACGAAAAATTCTTTTTTGATAATGATGCTGATCTTGCCCCCATGCAGGACAAGACCATTGCGGTGATCGGCTATGGCAACCAGGGACGCAGCCAGGCCCTGAACATGGCTGACAACGGTCTCAAGGTGATTGTGGGCGGTCAGAGAGACGCCACCTTAAAGCAGGCCCAGGATGACGGCTTTGAGACTATGAGCGTCACCGAGGCCGCCGGGAAAGCCGACGCTGTTCTGCTTTTGGTGCCGGATGAGATCATGCCCCAGGTCTATAACGAGCAGGTGGCTCCCCATATGCAGGCAGGCCAGATGGTATCCTTTGCCAGCGGCTACAATGTTTACTACGGCTTTATCAAGCCTGCCGAAGATCTGGATGTGATCCTTTTGGCTCCCAGGATGATCGGCCAGGGCGTGCGTGAGCGTTTTGTCAATGGCCAGGGCTACCCGGCCTTGATCGCCGTGCACCAGGACGGGTCGGGACAGGCCATGCCCAGGCTGCTGGCCCTGGCCAAGGGTATTGGCGCCACCAAGATGGGGGCCCTGGACTCCAGCTTTGAAGAGGAGACCATCCTGGACCTGTTCAATGAACAGGCCATGTGCGGCGTGCAGCTTTGGGCTTTCCGCACGGCCTTTGATGTACTCACCGGCTATGGCCTGAATCCCTCCGCTATTTTGCTGGAGCTCTATGCCTCGGGCGAGCCTGAGCAGATCGCCAAGGCCTATACTGAGTTGGGCATCTGGGACCAGCTCAAACTCCACTCCCGCACCAGCCAGTTCGGCCAACTCACCAGGGCCAGGCTGGGGGCCGGACCGGAGCTTAAAAAACACATGGGCAAGATCGTTGATGAGCTGAAAGACGGCAGCTTTGCCCGCGAGTGGGCCACGGAACAGAATGTGGGCTTCCCCGGGTTGACCCGCATGCATAGAGAGGTGGCTGCCCATGAGTCTTACAAGGCTGAAAAGCGCCTCTACGAAATGATGAAAAATAAAAAAGAAGACTAAGCTAAAGCGTATTCAGCTTTCAATTAAGCCCGTCAGGGTTGGCTGAAGAATTCGCCAGTGAAAACGCCGGGCTCCTTATAAAGGGGCCCGGCGTTTTTGGGAGTCTTAATTCAGTTGAATTTATTTTTGGTAAACAACCTCACCGCCTATGATGGTCATTTCGGTGTCGACTCCGATCCATTCCTCGGCAGGGGTCTGGGCCAGGTCCTTGGCAAAGATGGTCATATCGGCCCAGGCGCCGGGGGCGATCTTGCCGAGCACATCTTCCTTGCGGGCGGTCCAGGCCGGGGTGCGGGTAAAGCCTGTCAAGGCCTGTTCCAGGCTGAGACGCTGCTCCGGCAGCCACCCGCCTTCGGGTTTCAGATCGGTGGTCTGGCGCAAAACAGCGGCCTGCAAACCATAGATCGGTTCAATGGGCTCCACCGGTGAATCGGAGCCAAACTGAATGCGGATATTCTTTTCCATGATGGTTTTCCAGGAATATCCGTTTTTACATCTGTCCGCACCCCAACGGGACTCGGCAACCGCCCAGTCGGTCGGTATAAACACCGGCTGCACCGATGCAGCGATATCCATGTCGATAAAGCGTTCCAGATCCTGGGGACGACAGAGCTGCACGTGCTCAATGGAGTCGCGGCGGTCGTCTTTGGGATGTTTTTGCCTGGCGGATTCAATGGCTTCCAGGCAATTGTAAACAGCCTTATCGCCAATGGCGTGGATGGCAATGCCAAAGCCGTGTTCATAGGCCTTGGCCAGCCTTTCCTTGAGTTCATCCTGATCCAGGAAGGGAAGCCCGCAGTTATCCGGCTCGTCGCAATAGGGCTCAAACAAAAGGGCTGTGTTGGCCCCTAAGGAGCCGTCGGCAAAGTGCTTGATATGGCCGATCCACAGGCGGTCACTTCCCATGCCGGGCTTGATTCCCCGCTCCACCGCTTTCATCAGGTCGTCGGTGTGGATCAGGTGATTGACCCTGATTTTGAGCTTGCCTTCTTTTTCAAGTTCGCTGAAGGCGTCCCATTCGGCCAGGCTTTCATAGCTGTGCACCCGGGTCAGGCCTCCGGCCAGGGCTTTTTTCTGGGCTGTCAGAGCGGCTTCTTTCAGCTCTTCACGGCTGGGTTTCGGCACAAAAGACATGATCACCCGTCTGGCCTCGCGTAAAAGGCCGGTGGGTTCTCCGTTTTCGTCCCTTTCATATTTGCCGCCCGACGGGTCCGGGGTGTCTTTGGTGATGCCGCAGGCTTCAAGGGCCTTGCTGTTGACCCACTGGCTGTGGCCGCATACCCTCACCATCATGGCCGGGTTGTCGGGCAAAAGGTCGTCCATGTCAGCCTTGACAGGCTCCCTGCCTTCTTCCCACATGTGGTGGTTCCAGTTCCTGCCCAAGACCCACTGGCCTGGTTTGGCCTTGGCCGCGGCTTCCTTAAGGCGTTCGCGGCAGGCTTTCAGGCTGGTCAGGTTGCGCATATCCACCTGCATGAGGCTCTGCCCCAGGCTGATGAAATGGCAGTGGGAATCGGTTAAACCGGGGCAAACCAGGCGACCTTTCATGTCATATGATTTCGCCTCGCCCATGGCCTGTTTGACTTCTTCATCCGAACCCACAAAAGCGATGACCCCGTCTTTGACGCCCACAGCCTGGGCCCAGGGGGCTTTAGGATCTCCGGTGAAGATATTGGCTGAATAGATTGCAAATTCATTGGAAGGCATAGCTTTTATTTACCCTGCTTTAGTTGTTATCCGCGCTGGGTTGAGGTGTGCGGGTCCAGAATATCTCGTAAACCGTCGCCCAGCAGGTTGAGGCCGAGAACCGTTATGAAAATAGCCACACCGGGAAAGATGGAGATCCAGGGCGCCGTGAAAAGCTGTTCCCTGGCTGCCGAGAGCATACCGCCCCAGGAAGGGGTGGGAGGCTGAACCCCCAGACCCAGGAAGGAGAGGGAGGCCTCAAGCAGGATGGCCCCCGCCACTCCCAGGGTGGCTATAACCAGGATGGGGCCGGCGATATTCGGCAGCACCTGGGTGAACATGATGCGTATTTTGCTGTAGCCCAGGGCAGTGGCCGCCTTGACGTAATCCTGGTTCCGGGCGGTGAGTGTCTGGGAGCGGGTGATGCGGCAGGTGTAAGACCAGTTGGTGAGGCCAAGGGCAAGAAACACGTTGAAAAGACCCGGGCCCATCAGGGCCATCACCGCCAGGGCGAATATCAAGGAAGGAATGGAGAGCATGATGTTGGTGAGGCCCATAACCAAATCATCCCACCATTTACCGAAAAATCCTGCCGAAAGCCCCAGTACAACCCCGATTATGGTGTTGAATAATTGGCTGATAAGGCCCACGGAAAGAGAGATGCGGGCTCCGTAGATCACCCTGGAAAGCACATCCCTGCCCTGGTTGTCCGTGCCAAACAAATATTCCATGCTTGGCGGTTCATCGCTGACCATGAGGTCTGCGTCGTCAACCGGGTGAAACGGCGCCAGAAAAGGCGCAAATACAGCTATCAGGATTATGATGGTGGAGATGGCTCCGCCCAGGACCAGATTGGTCCGCGTCATTAACTTTCTAAAAACCAAACTCATTTATAGGACACCCTGATTCTTGGGTCGATCAATCCGTAAAGAAGGTCGACAATCAGATTAACGGTGAGGAATATCAAGATAATCGTCAAAATGCAACCCTGTGTGATCGGTATGTCCCTTTGGAAGATCGAGTCAACCAAAAGTGAGCCGAGCCCCGGCCAGGAGAAGAGTTTTTCCACAATCACGGTTTGGGCCATCAGTGCTCCGAACTGGAGCCCCGCCGTGGTCAGAACCAGGATAAGGGCATTACGCATGACGTGTTTTCTGTTTATAAGTACTTCGCTCAGACCCTTGGCTCGGGCTGTGCGGATATAGTCGGTGGTGAGTATTTCAACCACGGCCGCCCGGGTGGTGCGGGCCAAGAGAGCCATGTAACCGACTCCCAAGGTGAAACCGGGCATGATTACGTTTACAAAATCCCCGTCCCCGTATCCTTGGGGAGGCAAAATTGGGAACTTGACCGCCAAAAGATACATGAGAAGCAACCCCAGCCAGAACTGGGGCATGGAAACACCGCTTACAGCTCCCATCATGGTGAAGGTGTCGGCTAAACGTCCTCTTTTCATGGCCGAGTAAAAGCCCAGTGGCACACCCAGGAGTATGGCCACGGTCATGGCCACCAGGGCGAGTTTCAGGGTTGGCCAGAGCCTTTGGGCAATAAGATCGCCCACAGATTCTCTGCGTAAAAAGGAAAGTCCCAAATCACCGGTGGCAAGGTCCTTTAAATAGATGACGTAGCGTTCCCAAAGTGGTTTGTCCAGTCCCCAATCTTTCTTCATCTGTTCAATGTAGTGGGTGTCCACGTTGCGGTCCTGGTCTCCGGCCGCCATCAGAGCGGCGTTTCCGGGCAGGACGTTTAGCAGAAGAAACATTATTAGGGAGATGGCCAACAACGTGGGGACAAATTGGATCAGCCGGCGACAGGCGTAAGCTAACATGTTGGCGTTCTCTTCCGGATCTTTCTTTTCGTGTTTACATGGCCGGGGAGGACGGAGGCCCATCCTCCCCGGGTTAAATTGCTTGGTTACTTTTCATTGGCTCTGGGTGATTTATCATCAACCCAGACGTTTGTCATGTCCTGGTACATCATTTCTACCGCAACCTTGGAAAGGTTGTGCACCCAGGGCTGGCTGGCCAAGACCGCTTTGTTGTAGTTGAAGAACCACATGGGAGCGTCTTCTACAAAGACGGCGTCTGCCTTTTTCAAAAGGTCAATGCGAGCTTTTTGGTCAAAGGTGTGGGCCGCTTTATCCAGCAATTTGTCAAATTCAGGATTATTATAGGCGATAAAATTGCCGCCGGCCTGAGCGTTATTGGAATGGAAACGGTGCAGGCTTTCCAGGGGGTCGGGGCCGGAGCCGACGGACCAGATATACATCTGGTACTCACCCCTGCGCAGGCGTTCGGCCATGGCCGCGCCTTCCATCTGCTGGATTTTCAAGGTGATGCCGATTTTTTTCAGATAAGGCATGGCCGCTTCGTAGATGCCGGTGCCCCAAGACTTGTTGGCTGTGCCCACGCACTGCTCAACAGTGAAGCCCTTTTCATAGCCGGCTTCCTTCATCAGCTGCTTGGCCTTTTTGAGGTCAAACTCATACTTTTTGCCTTTGGGATCAAAGGCCGGGGAGCTGATGGGTAAATATCCCCTGGCGGGATAGGCCTTACCCTTGAGCAACTTTTTGACAATCAAGTCTGCGGGGATGGCGTAGTTGATAGCCTGGCGGACCTTTTTGTTCTGGAAAGGTTTGAAGCTCTGGTTGAAGCCAATGTGGCGGGTGAACATCTCGGCAACTTCCAGAAGGTTTTTGCCGTAGACCGGGTCGGCCAGGTACTGGGGATAGTTCACAGCGCCCACAATGGTGGCGTCGAGTTTTTTGGCCTTAAAGGCCAGGTCCCTGGAGGCGGACTCGGGCATGATGTTGTAGACCACCTTGTCCAGATAGGGACGGCCCTCAAGGTAGAAATCGTCAAATTTTTTCACGACGAGTTTGGAGCCCTTGACCCATTTGACAAACTTGAAGGGACCACAGCCCACGGGATTGGTCATAAAGGACTTGCCCCTTTTTTCAACTTCTTCCTTGGGCAGGATGCAGGTGTTGACCCAGAAGAGATAGTATTTAAGGTCAACCGGTTCCGTAAGGGTGACTTCCAGAGTCAGGTCGTCTATTTTTTTCAGGCCTTTGATGGTTTTTGCCTTACCGTCTTCCACTTCCTTGGCGCCAAGGATGGGGCGCACGAAACGGGAGCCATTGGAGGCGGGCTTAAGGCTCATTATGCGGTTATAGCTCCAGATAACGTCGTCCACAGTCAACTGGCGTCCGTTGTGGAATTTGATGTTGGGCCTCAGTTTAAATGTGTAGACCTTGCCGTCCGGAGAAATCTTGACGCTTTCGGCCAAGGCGAGGACAGGCATATTCTTCTCAGGGCTCCACTCATAGAGGCATTTGTGAATGTTCAAAGAGATGATGGAGTCCTGGGTGCGGTGTGAGTTATGGGGGTCGAGACTGAAGACATCCCCGCCATAGGGAGCCACAAAATAAATGGTGCCCCCGCTTCTTGCGGCCATGGCCGGAACGGCTGTCAGGGCGAGCAGCAGCACCAAACCCAATAGTAAGGTTTTTCTCATACAAATAACATCCTTTCACCTGTCTTTCGTTATGATCCCACTTAAAGAAGCCCGAAGGTCCTTTCCCGGGCCGGATCAGCTCAACTTTTGGCCTGATTGGATCGGAAACATGAAGATTTACCTGGTCTTGATGTCCCCGGCGTTTATATAACAACAGGTCAGCGAAGTTTTTAAAACTAACCATCAATAATCCGGCATGGTAATCTGAATAAGTCAAATGAGCAAGGTTTTTAATACACCTGAAAGCTAACGGGTGATCTTGGAATTAAGTTGTAATTAAAACCGCTTATTCGCATATTTAAGCGCCCCCGGCCCCTATTCAAGTTGAACCAAATCCGGCTGCGTGCTATTATCCGCACCACCTCACTTTGTTTTTTTCAAAAAGTGGGGGAAGCTTCTCCAAATGGAAAGGATGACATGACCGAAACCGAATTGTTGCTGGAGGTTGATAATCTACAGACCCATTTCTTTTCGTTTGATGGGGTTGCCAAAGCCGTGGACGGGGTTTCCTTTAACCTGAAAAGAGGTGAAACCCTGGGGCTGGTGGGTGAAAGCGGTTGCGGAAAATCGGTTACCGCTCTTTCCATAATGCGTTTGATTCAATCTCCTCCCGGTAAAATTACTGGCGGCCGGATCCTTTTTAATGGGACAGATCTTTTAAAGCTCTCAAATGAAAAAATGCGGCGCATAAGAGGCGATCGCATTTCCATGATTTTTCAAGAGCCCATGACATCTTTAAATCCGGTTTATACCATCGCCGATCAGATTAAAGAGGTATTTGTCAATCATCGCAATTTAGATAAAAAAGCTGCATTTAAAAAGGCGGTTGAGGTAATACGAAAGGTGCATATCCCTTCGCCTGACAAAAGGGCCGAGGAATACCCCCACCAGTTGTCGGGGGGCATGCGCCAAAGAGCCATGATCGCCATGGCTTTGGCCTGCAATCCGGATATCCTGATCGCAGATGAGCCGACCACGGCCCTGGATGTTTCCATTCAGGCCCAGATTATAGATTTAATGCTGAAGCTCAAGGAAGAGTTCAACGCGGCGATTCTGATGATCACCCATGACCTGGGGGTTATCGCCGAGATGGCCCAAAGGGTGCTTGTTATGTATGCGGGACGAGTGGTCGAAGAAGGCACCACCCAGGAAATATTCGACAACCCTCTGCACCCTTACACCAGAGGACTTATGAACGCGGTTCCCGTGATCGGACGCCGGGCCACGGAGGGGCGTAAACGCCTGCAGGAGATTCCCGGTGTGGTTCCTTCTCTGTTTGACCTGCCCAAGGGCTGCGCATTTCATCCCCGCTGTCCCGAGGCCTTTGACCTCTGCCGCAAGATGCGGCCTGATATGAGCGCTGAACCCGGAGTGCACAGGGCCGCCTGTTGGCTGGCCCAGCCCAGGCCTGGTGAAATACAGTCATGCCCGGCAGAGGCTCCTGTAAGTGGGGAGGCTTTGTAATGCCCGCTTTGCTTAAAGTGGAGGATTTGAAAGTCCATTTCCCCATAAAAAAGGGATTGCTCTCCAAGACCGTGGGCAAGGTCCATGCCGTGGACGGGGTTAATTTTGAACTCAAGGCCGGGGAAACCCTGGGCATTGTGGGCGAGAGCGGCTGCGGTAAAACCACCACCGGCATGGCCACCATAAACCTTCTGAAACCTACTTCCGGCCGTGTGCTCTATCAGGGCCGGGATATGGCATCGCTCGACAAGCAGGAACTCAGGGACCTCTGCAAAGAGATGCAGATTATTTTTCAGGACCCGTATTCCTCTTTGAATCCACGCATGGTGGTGCGTCGCATCCTGGGCGACCCCATGCGCCTGCACGGGATTGCCAGAGGAAAAGAGCTGGATGAACGGGTTGACTACCTTATGGAAAAGGTGGGGTTGACTCCGGAACAGGCAGGCAGGTATCCCCATGAGTTTTCCGGGGGACAAAGGCAGCGAATCGGCATCGCCCGGGCCCTTACCTTAAAGCCCAAGGTGATAATCGGCGATGAGCCGGTCAGCGCTTTGGATGTCTCGATTCAGGCTCAGATCGTCAATTTGTTGATCGATCTGCAAAAGGAATTCGGGCTTTCCTATGTCATCATTGCCCATGATCTGGCTGTGGTTGAATATCTCTGTGATCGCATTGCGGTGATGTATCTGGGCAAGGTGGTTGAGATGACCGACTATAAAAATCTCTACACCTGTCCCAAGCATCCCTATACCCAGGCGCTTCTGTCTGCGGTGCCCTCCAGTCATCCTAATGTGGAAAAGACGCGCATCCTCTTGGAGGGGGATGTCCCCAGCCCCATCAATCCACCCTCGGGCTGTAGTTTCCATCCCCGTTGCCCCAAACGCATGGAGATCTGTGAAAAGGTGAGGCCTGAAATAAAGGAAACCGGAACAGGTCACACGGTGGCTTGCCACTTGTATTGAGCGGTTTTTCGGTTAAAGGAATCAACAAAGCCTCATTCCCTTGCGGGGGCGGGGGCTTTTTTAAATTGGTCACGCGTTAGAATTTTTGAGGTGTGGTTTTGGTCGGGGAATGGTGTTGAGATAATCACCATCCCCTGAACAGTGTAACTAACAAATAATATCCCCTCTGCCTGCTCACTCCCCGTCTTTATGGCCTCGCTTTTGGTGTGTAATTTTTGGCTCGGCTTGGTAAAGGCCGACAGCCGTTCAAACAGGTTCAATAACTAAGCGATAATAATTAGGTTTTGTCTTGTTCCCCAGGCGGCAAATAAGATCATGGGTGAGTTTTTGTTTGATTCTTTTTGTTGCTCGAGAGAAATGATTTCAACCGGTTCGGCGAGGCAAGAGTTTTATCTGCAAACCTGTTTGTCAATAGGATTTAAAACACGATTTGAAAGGGCAAGGAAGAATCAATCCTTTTAAAAAACATGGGAATTATTTAGTATATAGATACAGTGCCTGTCTGCAAAAGAACAATATGGAAAATTTCATACCCGACTTCCCCTCGTCTGCGAATTTTAATGGTTGATTCCGATAGTTGCAGCCCCTAAATCACTTATCAGAAATGGTGCTTAGTTTATATGGATTTGAAAGAAACGCCTTTGCAAAACGCGCAGGTTGTTGAGTTGAACTTCAAACGGCTGGATGCCGCTCTGGCGGAGAGTTTCAAGAGCGCCATGGTGGATATACTCAACAGGGGCGTGACTAAGCTGGTGCTGGATTTAAGTAAGCTTGAATTCATGGACAGCAGCGGCTTGGCGGCCATCCTCTCCAGCTTGAGGTCTTTTTCTTCCGGCGGCGGCGAGATGGTTGTCTGTGGAGCGGAAGGCGCGGTCCTTAAACTGTTCCAACTTACCAAACTGGAGAAGCTGATAAAGATTTGTGCTTCAAAAGAGCAGGCAGACCAATATTTTGCTTAGGGGTTCCTGCCCGGTGGTGAAGAAGTATTTTGTCTATGCATCTGGCCATTGACAGCCGTTTGATAGAGGTCCGTGTAATTGCGGAGCAGATAAAAAAGTTTTGTCTAAAACATGACCTTGATCCGGAGGATGGGGCCATGGTGGAGTTGGCTGTGGTGGAAGCGCTTAACAATGTAATAAAGCACTCCTACGGCAACCAACCGGGTCATCGGGTGGAGGTGGACCTAGAAGCCCTTAGTGACAGGTTGGTTTTCACCATTCTGAATTGGGGGATTCCTTTTTCTCAAAAAAACAGGGCTGAATTGAAGTCGGACCCCACCGAATCGGCCACACTTTCCGAAGGAGGTATGGGGCTTTTCATAATAGACCAGGTGATGGATAAGGTTGAGTATCTGGTGATGGAAGGGGCCAACGTGCATATCTTAACCAAATTCAGGGTCTGATAATGAAAGTTCTGGCTTTTAATAGACAACAGGTGCTTTTTCTGCTTCTGCTTTTCTTAGCCGCCTTGTGTAGCAACTTTGCGTATCGTTTATTAAAAGGGGAATACATTTTTTTTCATCAGGCAGAGGGATATTTCAGACAGGGTGATTACAAGGCCGCAGCTCCGTTATTTGATAAGGCCCTGGCCGAGGGTTTAAACAGACCGGACTTGATGCGCCGCCTGGCGGATGCCTACCTGGCCTTAAATAAATTTAGTAAAGCCCTCCCCTTATACCAACAATTAAAAGCCCAAAATCCAGAAAAAACAGAGTTCAAGGTCAAGCTGGCTGAGTTGTATGATTTGACAAATCAGCCTGAAAAGGCCCTGAAATTAACCAGGGAGATTCTTCGGCAAGAACCACGAAACATATCGGCCTGGATTCGGCTGGGGGAGTTTCATGTAGGCCAAAGGGAGTTGGCTGCTGCGGAAAGGGCATACGCCGAGGTTCTTTCGTTGCAAAGAAAGCTTCCTGCGGCCCTTGTGAGAATGGGTGAAATCATGGCCTGGACAGGACGCTATGATAAGGCGCTCGAATATTATGCAAAGGCCTTGCAAGTCGCGCCAAGGGACTTCAGCACCAGGATCAGGATGGCAAGGGTCTTTGGTTGGCAGGGTAATTTCCATAGGGCAATCGCTGAATATAAAAAGGCATTGGAAGAAAAACCATGACTAAAAAGCTTGTCCCGGTTTGCTTGGCGTTTGTTTTATGCGCAGCCTTTTTACTTGGGGTGGGGAGTGTGCCGGCCCAGCCGCCTTTACCGAATAAAGATTTCAAGCCCCTTAAGCCTCAGTTGCCTCAGCCTTCGCAAGGTGCAGAGCAGTCAGGCCTTGGCAGTCCGGGCCGGGAAATACCAGCCTGGAAAGCTCGACTGGAACTGGCCAGATTGCTCAGTTTCAGCAAAAAATATGAACAGTCAATTGCTCAATATCAAAAAGTAATAAAGCAAAAACCAGACCTGTTGCAGGCCAGAACCGAGTTGGCCAGGGTTTTGTTCTGGGCCGGAGAAAAGGAAAAAGCCCTCGTCGAACTGGACAAAATTTCGGTTGATCAGGCCGGGGCAGAGGCCAAATTGCTCAAGGCCGACCTTCTGGCCGGCGATAAAAAATATCCACCGGCAGTAAAACTATACCGCGCTTATCTCAAAGACCAACCCAGGGACCTCTCAGCCCGCTTTCGCCTGGCCCAGGCTTTGAGTTGGTCCGGTCTGTATAAACCTGCGATCAAGGAATACCGCGCCATTTTAAAAGAGAAACCTGAGGATGTTCAGGTTCGTAGGCATTATGCCTTTGTACTCAGTTGGGATGGGAAATTTGAAGAGGCCGCCCGGCAACTGGAGATGACATTAAAGGATTAAGCGCCTATGAGAATGGCCCTGTGGAGACTGTGGCCCGCGGTTTTGGGAAGACCCCGCCGGCCCGGAAAAAGCCCCCACTCTGATAGCTTCGGGGTGTGGGTAAATTGCGCCGTAAGGCCCAATTTGTTTTCAATAATTGGGTGCTTTTTACCCCTTATATTTTTGATTGCTCCCTCCTGGGCCGCTCAAACGATAGTGCCTGAAAAGGCTTATATAAGTGATTTCAAGGCCCGGCGGCAGCTGGGCCTTTTTTATACATACAGTAAAAAATATGAAAAGGCCTTGTTGCTTTTGGAGGAACTGTATCGAAAAAATCCTCAAAAAAGTTTTCTGTTGGCAGATATGGCTGAGCTGGAGTTGGCAAGGGGGCACGCCAAAAAATGTCGCGAACTTTATATAAAGGCCTGTGAACTGCATCCTTATGACCCAAAGTTGCTTCTGGACCAAGCCCGGGCCATGAATCTTTGGGGTGACTTTTACCGCATGGAGCGGATATACAGACAAGCCCTCTTGATTAATCCCAAGGACTTCGAGACGAGCTTTAATTTGGCCCGTCTTTTGATGAGCGCCCAACGTTTTGTTGAGTCTGAATGGCTTTATTTAGCTCTTTTGTCCGAGGATGTGAGCGTAGATGCGGTTTATTCAAGCTTAAGCAAGGTGGCATGGCAGGCCGGGGATTTGGACAAGTGCCTGGACTACGCCGCAAAGGCCCTGGCTTTGAAGGCCGATGACCCTGTGGCTCTTGAGAATAGCGCCAAGGTTTTGTTGAAAAAAGGCTATTACCAAAAGGCAAGGGATTATTATGCGCGGTTGGCCCGGTTGCCTGCCCACCAGGTCCCCGGCCTGCTTGGTCAAGGAGAGGCATTTTTAAAACAGGGTGAATCAAAAAAAGCGCAAAATTTATTTGCCAAGGCCCGACAAAAGGAGCCGGACAATCCTGAAGTTCAGTATTATTTTTTTGGAACCGGAAAAGCCTTGCAAAAGGACAAGTTGAACCGCCTGCTCAAACGTGGCGGGCTGACAGCCGGTGATTTGTCCGCCTGGGGCGGGTTTCTGGCCCGAAAAGGGCATTTCAAAGAGGCGAGCCTTTTTTACAGGGCATCTCTTAAGGTGGACCCCGACTTTTTCCCCGCGCGCATGGGCCTGGCTGAGACCTTGGGTTCTGCCCATGAATATGACAAAGCCAATCAGTTGCTTGCCCAAATGGCCTTGGATTTCCCTGGGGTGGCAAAGGTGCTTATCACGAGGGCCAGGGTTTTGGCCTGGTCGGAGAATTACCGGGAGTCGCTGGATCTATATCGGGAAATCGGCAAGTTGAATCCCAATGACCCCATGCCGTTTTTGGAAGGGGCCAGGACAGCGGTCTGGGCCAAGGATATGAATCTGGCCTTGACTCTTTATGATCGGCTTCTGATCCCGCCTTTGGATCAGGTCCTGGCCGAGCGGCTCAAACTGGTTGAGCGGAATAAAGGGCTCAAGCCTGACGCCTGGCCAGACAAAGCATCGGGCCTGCTGGATGCGGTTTTATCGGCAAGGCAAGCCAAGGCTTCACCAAGGCCTTATTCCAACTACCAAAATTTGAGTTCGGCCTTTTCCAAAGAGTCAGAGGAGTTGGCTCGAGTTGAAAGAAGCGCCCTGCAAAGGATTTTGCAGGACCTTTATCCTGTTTATTTAATTCAAAAGCAGGCGGCCTGGGAGAAAAAGGCTAAGTTGGCCTTGTGGAACAGGCATTTTGCCAGGGCCTTAAGAGAATATCAGGAACTTGTCAGGTTCCAGCCCGGTAATCGGGAAGCCCGGTTTGATTTGGCCCAGAGCCAATGCGCTTTGGGCCTCTGCGGTAGTGAGGCGCAAACCTATGAAAAACTGCTTGAGCTTGATGCCTTGCACAACCTGGCGGCCTTGGCTTTATCCCGTCAGAGGCGACGCAAGAATCCTCGTTTAGGGGGTAATTATTCTTTTTGGCAGGAAAAGGGCTATGGAGAAAGGGCCCAGGTGGCTCGCTCACGCGTGGATTTGGGGTTTGAGGTTCCTGTTTTTTGCCGGTTCAAGTTCGAGGCCAAGTCGCACCAGTGGTCTGAGAGGCCCATACATTGGGCTGGTGAATCAAAGGCCGACGGCTTTAGTGTAAATGCATCCGGTCCCTTGAATCCCTGGTTAAGGGGAGGCCTAGGCTGGACCCATAAAAATTATAAGCCCAAGGATCTTTCGGATCTGGACAACGGCCATATCAGCCTGAAGACAAATTTGTGCGATTACCTTGAATTGGCTTTTGGCTGGCAAAGGGAGGATCTGGTTCAAAACGCCTTTAGCATCAGACAGGGTGTGTATGCCGATACCACCTGGCTGGGAATTAAAACTCAAATCAGCCGCAGGCTTACGGCGTTATTAGACCTTAATTATCTTGATTACAATGACGACAACCAAGGGCAGATAGAGAACCTTTCCGTGGCTTACTCCTTCACCGAGCATCCCAGGGAATTCAACCTAATGTTTAAGCTGGAGCACAGGGATCACGAATATGAGACCAGGGAGGTTTTTGGCGGAGATCAGTTACTGGATATGATCCATCCTTACTGGGCTCCCCAAAATTGGTGGGGAGTTGCCCTGACAGCCGAATGGCGGCATGACCTTTCGCAGTATTTTTTCTGTGGGGCGGAAAAACACTATTACGAGATAAGAGTTTCTTTGTCTGATGATAATGACGACAACCCGGGAGGGGCCATAGAGGCTCTTTGGCATATTGATTTTTGTGACCACTGGGATCTTGAGGCCAAGGGCAGCCTGCATAGTTCAGATAAATGGGAAGCCCAAGGCCTTTGGGTTCAGATCGGGTACAGGTTCTGATGGTTGAAAAAACAGGCAAGAAAAAAAATAAACCGGGAATAGCGGTTATCCTTTCCGGGCTGGTGGCCCTGGCCATGGTGCTTGTTTTTACCTATCTGGCAGTGCGCACAGCCATTTTTTTTACGGCTCCTTATAACTGGTACGAAAAGCTGGTGGCCTTTTTTCTTCTTTTGGCCGAGACCTTTGTCATCATGCATAGCTTTGGATACTTCCTGAACATTTATCATGTGTTGCGGCATGGAAAACCTCAAAAGTCCTCGCTTCCCGAGACAACGTTCGCCCTTTCGGAGTACCCGCCGGTAGCCATATTGGTGGCTTCCTATCATGAACCCCTGGAGGTGTTGACCGACACGCTTACCTGCTTTTACAACCTCACCTATCCCAACAAGCAGCTTTATTTTCTCGATGACACCCGCTATGAGCTGCCCGGTTGGGACAAGGAAGAGATAACCCTTTACCGCAAGCAGATAGATGAATTGTGCCGGGATATGGGGGTGCACCTGTTCCGGCGCAGATGGCGGGGGGCAAAGGCGGGTATTATTAATGATTTTATGGAGTTTATAGATGGGAGGGAAAAGGAGGGCTATGAATTCACTGCCAATGGAAATCGCCCTCGCCAGGGTGCTGAAAAATATCTGGCGGTTTTTGATGCGGATATGAACGCCTTTCCTGATTTTGTTGAGCCCCTGGTTGCCCGCATGGAGGCCGACCTCAAGCTGGCATTTATCCAAACTCCTCAATATTACAGCAATTTTGAGCATAACAGGGTGGCAAGGGCGGCTGGTTTACAGCAGGCGGTTTTTTATGAATACATCTGCGAGGGGAAGAGTTTGTCCGATGCCATGTTCTGTTGCGGCACCAACGTGATCTTCCGCAGGGAAGCCTTTCTGGATGTGGGCGGATTTGATGAATCATCGGTCACGGAGGATATTGCCACTTCTTATAAGTTCCATTCAAAGGGGTGGAGTTCCGCCTATTTCAACAAGGTATGCGCCTTTGGCATGGGGCCTGAGGATCTGGGGGCTTATTTTAAACAGCAATTTCGCTGGGCCTTGGGAACAACCGGCCTGGGGCGGGAGATGTTGTTTCGGTTTTTGAAAAATCCGGGAGCCCTGCCTTTTAGACAATGGTGGGAGTATTTTCTTTCCGGCACCCACTATTTTGTGGGCTGGGCCTTTTTCACCATGCTGATGTGTCCTGTTTTGTTTCTTATTTTGGATATCCCCAGCTTTTTCGCCAAACCGGAGATTTATTTTTTGGTTTTCATCCCTTATCTGCTTTTATCCCTGTCTGTCTTTTTCCTTACCCTGGAGCGGCGGCAATATGCCCTTAAAGACCTGGTAGTGGGACAGTTGCTTTTGGGAATGAGTTTTCCGGTCTTCATGAAAGCCTCGCTGCTGGGGTTTTTAGGTTACAGGGGGACCTTTGGCATTACTCCCAAGGGTCGTAGCCTTTCTTTGCCCATGGTGGATCTTTGGCCCCAGGTTTTGGTGTGCATGTTGAGCGCGGCCGCATTGGTATGGGGCGTTAATCGCCTGATTTACGAGCCTGATTCAACTCTTGCCCTGGTGATGAACAGTTTCTGGTGCTTATATCATCTGTTGATTTTGTCTACCGCGGTGTTTTATTTTAACCAGCCGGAGGGAGGGTGAATGGTAGTCTGGCGTTCATGCCTTTTGGCGGTCCTGTTTTTTTGGGGGGTGATTATCGCCGGGTCTGCCTTGGCCCGGCAGGGGGAAGATTTGGCCTGGGGAGTGGCCTTGGATGGTTATCCCGTCACTCAAAAAAAACTGACGACTATAAAAAATGAAACCAATCTTCCCCCCCGGCTGGTGGTTTTCTTTATGCAGTGGCCCGAGGATCCCCGGAAGGGTTTTTTCCCAAAAGAGAGCCTGGAGGCGATTCACAAGGCCGGGGCCCTGGCGGTGATCACCTGGGAGCCCATGTATATTGATTCCAAATCTAATGAACAGCCTGTATTGGCGGAGCAAATTCTACGGGGAGAATACGATCCTTATCTCATGATGTTTGCCAAGGGAGCCGTGGATTTTGGAAAACCCGTGATAATCCGTTTTGGCCATGAAATGAACCTTAGCCGTTATCACTGGGGGACCGGGGCCAAGGATTACGGGCCTGAAAGCCCCGGAATATATAAACAGATTTACCGATATGTGGTGAGTAAAATTCGCGCCTGTGGGGCCAAAAACGTGTTGTGGGCCTTTTGCCCCAATGCTGAATCATTACCCCATCCCCGTTGGCACGGGGCCAAATGGAACACTGCCGGGGCCTATTATCCAGGCCACGGTTATGTGGATATCTTAGGCATGGATGGCTACAACTGGGGAACCACCCGCAACAAAAAAGAGCATGGCTGGGAGAGCCATTGGCTGGCATTTGCAAGTATTTTTAAGGAATTGAACACGGAATTGAGGGCGTTGGCTCCAGATAAGCCTTTAATTGTTTTTGAGACAGGCTGTGCGCAAAAGGGTGGTGATCGCAACGCCTGGCTGAGGCAGGGCCTGGCCAAATGCAGGCAGTGGGAGGTAAAGGCTCTAATTTGGTTTCAAACCGATAAAGAGGTGGATTGGCGGCTTCTTGTTGAAAAAGACGATGAGTCTCTTAAAGAACTGGAAAAAGCATGCGGTGACCAGTCCTTGCAAGGATTGTTGTCCCAGGTTTCCGAAAGGTTAGGCAGGTAGAAAAGATTTCATGTAAAGCATCACTATGGCATTGTAATTATAGTACAATCTCCCTTCCAGGGTTTTAATGGCCCGGAGCTGCTGCAGGGCCAAATCACTCTCCAGGGCCGCCTCGAAAAGATCCAGGTATATCTCCGATTGAACCGCCCTTCTTAACTTTTCCAAGTCCAGGGAAAGGGCGAGATCTTCGGACCGGGACTCGGAATTAGAGAGATTTTGATACAACTTACCCAATTCATTATAGTTATTCTCTACTTTTTGGTGCACATCGTCTAGTAGTATGGTGCGCAGCTCTTGGAATCCTTCTGAAGATATCTGGGAAACCCTTGAAAAATAGGGGGTCAGGTGGTGCAGATATATTAAAACCCCCTTTTTTAAAAGCCATGAATCCTTTACAACCTGCAAAAGAAGCTGATCGGAGCTTTGAAAATCCTGCAGGTTAAGGGTTACCTCCCCTGCCACAAGATCAAGATGCAAGGGATAATATGCCGGTGTTTCCCGATCCAGGTGTATTCCCAGGTATTGGGTTTCCTCTTCTTTTTGCCAAGCCAGCCAGGCGACTTTTCCACTGTCTCTGTTTTTTTCGTGCAATCTGAAGGGAACATGCAGGTTGACCCGTTCATCTTTATTGAGCCTTTCCCTGGCCAGGGTCCAGCGAGGAATGGCGATTCCGGCTCCCTGCTGACTGGAGTCTACTAAAATATACTGAAATACTTGATGATCTGATTCCCTGGTGGCCAGAAAAGGCAGGGTGAAGGATTCAACCTTCACTCTTTTGAAGAGCCTTTTGTCTCTACCCCGCGGTTCGGTCATTTTTTACTCTGCCAAGGCAAGTATTAGTCCCGGACGACGCTTTTGGATAAAAGATTTTCAACTTCACTTAAACAATATGCAGGATATGACTTTAATGTAAAGCGAATAAGTTACTCAGATTAGAACAAGTAATAATGATCAATCGCCTGTGACTGTTATGCAGATTAGATTGTTTCTTTAAAAGAAGACCGCTTTAATGCTTTGGATGAATCAGTGATTGTGCCGGTGGGCCCGATTATTTGATAGTGATATTTTGGGGTGAAATGAGGAGCAAAGGCCCTTAATGGGCCGCCAGGGGCACAGATTCAGATGGCGGATAGCTGAAAAGGTTTAATCTTTTTCTTTATCTTTTTTCATTTTGCCTTCCGTCAGTATATCCGGATAGAGTTCCTGAGCGCATTTGGGGCAAAGGCCATGGCTGAATTCAGCGGCTGAATGCTCTGAGATATACTCCTCCAACCTGTTCCAATAGCCTTGGTCGTCCCTGATTTTTTTACATTTGGCGCAGATGGGTAAAAGGCCTTTGAGCTCTTTGGCGTCCTTTTTGGCTTTCATGGATGCCTGTATAGCTTCCTGCCGATCTTTGTAGGCCTTAATACGGGCTGCTATTTGCCGGTTTAGTTTTCGGGAAACCAAAATCAGTCCCACCATAACCACCAGCCAAAGCAGACTATGGGTTAAAATTATGGCGAGTTGGGTTTTATGCAGGGTGTTTAATATGGGATCAAGAGGGATTGACACACTGATGCCGCCTCTTATGTCCCCCAGACGGTAACCCTGTTTCGCATGACAGTTAAGACAGGATTTTTCAGTTCTGATCGGCCACATTGCGCGCAGAAATTCCTCTCCCTGCATGGACCTTACTTCGCAGAATTCCTGAATGCCTTTTTCAAATTTAATAAGCGCTTTTTTTTCCCATTCATCTGGCGTGTTGGCCGGGCGCAGTGGTTTGAGGCTGGTTATGTGGCCCTTGATTCCGGTTTCCTTGGCCTGAAGTTCGTGGACCTGCCTGGTCATATATGACGGATTGATCTTGGTCAGGGATTTACCGTTCGGAGTTTTAATGGTGCGGTCTTGGGTTTTGAGATAGGGATTGGGTTGGGTGGAGGAATTTATAGAGGCGTAAACCCCGCCGTGCATTGAGTTCCAGCGTCGATATAGTATGTCCTTTTCAAAGGCCACGCGGGCCTGGAGGTAGACTCCTTCCATGGCTGTGTGCTCACTGCGCCAGATGTTCCAGGTCAGTGAGGCAGCCACCAATATGGACCAACAGACTGCCAGAATAACGGTATACTTGCCAATCTGGGGTTTATTTTGATTCGGGCGGGGCAGGGTCAACATATTAAAAATTATACATACCACCTTGGATTGGGTCTGAACCTCAAACCAAGAGATGAGTGGGATTTTAGACCGTTTTTCAGCTTTTTACCAGTAAGTCCCAGGTTAAGCTAGTGTAAAAATACCCGCCGGATTTTTAACCCGGCGGGTATTTGGGCTTGTTGGGTGCGGGTATTGCCTGCTTCAGGATTCTTTTACATCTTCCCATCCGGTGAGCATGGCCTTCATGTGCGCCCAGACGTTGTGGCCGGTGGAGGTCATATAGATATGGACCACTAAAAAGGCCACAAAGGCAAAGGCCAATATGGTGTGGATCAGGGCCACCACATTAAGGCTCAAGGCCTGGGACCAGCCCCAGGCGGGCCAGTCGTTGTAGAAAAGGTACAAAAAACCTGTGATCATTTGGGCCGGAATGATAATCAGTGATATCCCCAGGTAGGTCATACGCTGCAAAGGGTTATGCTTAACCTGTTCGCTTTTGGGCACGGGGTGATCCTTGCCCTGGAATATCCCCACACAATAATAGGTGCATACATCCACCATGCGTTTGGTGGTGGGGATATACTGCCGCCACTCGCCGGTGGTGGCCATCCAGAAAATGATAAAGGCATAGAGCACAAACCAGCTCCAGGCGCAAAACTCATGAATTTCATGGGCCCTTTCATAGCCCAGAAGATGGTAGGCGCCGTGCAGTTCAAAGCCGGTTCCCGCCAGGACAATGATCAAAAGTGCCTGGACCCAATGCCAGAAACGCTCGAACCGGGAGTACAGATAGACTCTTTTCAATTCTGTGGCCATGCCTCACCTCCCGTTTTTGCGGCGCAGAACCGCGCGCCCCAGGCCATGGAGAAGTACACCTAAAAGAGCGGCAAGCACCGCGCCCCAACCCACATAATCCAGCCAGGGAGCCCGATCCCTTCCGGGCATGTAAACCCCTGGTACACCGGCAAGGCGGCTCTTTTTCGGGTTGTGGCAATCTACGCAGGCCAGGGCCTTGGACTTGGGCGCAACCTGGTGGGTAATCTGGAAATGGTAATTGGTGTCTATAAAACCCACCTCCCCGCTAAAGGGAAGCCCCACATACTCTTGGCCTGCGGCCAGGGCCAACTTCCAGTCATAGCTTTTCCAATATGCGTTTTTGTCCTTGCCAAACAAATGCGGCACTGCCATGCGTTTGCGCCCCGCGTCATAGGGAGTTTTTCCTTTGTGTGTCTTAAAGGGGTATATGCGGGAGTCGGGATGGTTTGGCGTTCCCTCGATAATAGTCAGGTCCACCGGTCTTGCGGGATCGACCGGCGTGGTCAGCATGACGTTTTCCACTGACCCGTTAAACCACTTGTAGTCCGGGGTGACATTCATCTTCCAGATGAAATTTCCCTTTTTGGTGGCATAGACCGGCCTCTTTACCGGTCCTATCTTTTCCTTTTTGGCAAAGGGCTTGCCTTCTTTGTTCATTTTTCCGGCTGTGGACCAGTCCCACATCATCTTGGTCGGCAGTTTGCGGGCAAAGGCCGGGATATGGCAGGTCTGGCAGGCCACCTTGTCCGTATGGTCGTTGGCCTTGACCCCGGCGTCGTGCGGTTTTTCTGTATGGCAGGAAACACAGGTGATTCGGGTGGTCTGGTCATCCTGAATCAGGGTCACTCTTTTTTTGGCGGCCGGAGTCTTATAACAGCGTCCGCTTATTTTGTGAACCACTGTGGTGTGGCAGCGGGCACAGGTGAAGTTTTTCCCCTCCACCGCCATATGCACATCCAGGTTTTTATCGGGCTTCAACATGGAGGAATCCAGATCTCCATGCTTCACTCCGTCGCCACCGCCACCGAAAAAGTGACAGACGCCGCAGTTTTTGCGGGTGGGCTTGTCCACACTCTGGGCTACTTTGTTCCAGTCCGGCGGAAAATATTTCTTTTTGTTGCCCGGAAAAACCTTGGGCTCACTCACCGGGTTGCCCGCCCCGGCGGGGAATTTTTTATAGGTCCCGGTCTGCTCATGGCAGACAAGGCAATCCACCTTTGTCTGGTCTGTGAAATCAAAGGATTTGTTTTTCCAGCCATAACCGGCGTGGCATGAAGTGCAGCGGGGTTCGTTGGAAGGCATGGCGATGCAGAAGTTGTTCACCACCCAGCCCCCTTTGCCCAGCTTGGCCTCAGCTGGGGCCTTGGGGCACATCCAGGTCCAATGAATTGTCTGCATCACCTGTGTGGCTGCCTCGTTGTGGCAGCTCAGACAGGCCTTGGTAACCTGGGGCCCGTTTTCAAAAGGTTGTTGCAGGACTTCAAAACGGCTGTGGTCCGCTGTGTCCCAGCGCTGGCCGGGCAGGGGATGGCTTTTTTCTTCGGCAGCTCCAATCAGGGCAGGAAAAGCAAGGAGCAGGGCAGTCCAGCAAATAACTGCCGCCTGAAATGCCTTTTTGCGTCTGATCATAGGCCGCCACCTTTCGCTTCCCTTTTTGGGATAGTTACCTGCCCGCTAAACAGGTTGGATAAATTAATGCCGGATTTTGGCATAATTCGATCCCCCATGGTAATTGGGGAGTTTTGTACGTATTTTTAAAATTACAGTTACATAATTAAATTACTAGGATATTTTACGGCAAGAGTCAAGCCCCTGCTTGTCCTGCCCGGTCCGGTTCTACGTTTATAAGCTTCAGATGATTACTACTTGTGACTGTTTACACGGTTTAAGCGCCAAAAAGGGTGAGATTGAGTTGAAATAGTTGTTTAGCGGTTTTTATAGATAAAGATCTTTTTTTTAGACTAATTTTTTATTTGATAGGCCTGTTTTTTTGTTTCCCAAAGGGGACGCCGGTTGAGTCGGAAAAATATCAACCGAATATATTTTTTGTGGTCACTTAATCCTGTTAATTGGTTGACAGTTGTTTTTTCTTTTAATATAAAACACACAATATAATACCGACGGATGCCCCTTGGGGCTTGATAGGGAAGCCGGTGAAATTCCGGCGCGGTCCCGCCGCTGTGATCGGTGACAAAAGCCGCAAATAAGCCACTGTCCGGAAAGAGCCGGGTGGGAAGGCGCGGTGAGTAGGTTTAAACCGAGAGCCAGAAGACCTGTCCGACGGTAAACCCTGGCGCGCACGTGGATATGCGCGGGAAGGGTGTGGCTGGAGCAAAGAAAATGGGTGCGCTCCGGGATGCTGTTTATGCAATCTCGGGGCTTTTTCTTTTTTATCCGCCGTGCTCACGTGTGCGCCTTAAAAAATACGCTAAAAGAGGAAAAGGAGCTGAACGTGAGAAAAGCGGTATGCGGAATTACGGGAGTATTTTTCGCGCTTATAGTGATGAATTCCACCTGTATGGCCCTGGCCAAAAGCAAAGACGGCCTAAAACAAGACAAAGACCGGCAAATGGTGATGGATACGGTAAACGTCACTGCCAAGCGTTATCAGGCAGAAGACTTGGATACCGGTTCCTTTACCACTGTCATAACAGCCAAGGATATTGAAGAGCAGGGCGGAAACAACGCCTTTGAGATTCTGCAGAGGACCGGTGGCATCAACTTCTCCGCCTCGTTCCCCGGAGGCGTGAGCCAGGGAGGCATGAATGGGGAGATCGGCATTCGCGGCATTAAAGGCGGCGAGCAGATCATGGTGAACAGCATCCCCATTATCGAGCCCACTGCCGGGTCCTATGACCTGGACCAGATTCCGGCCATCTTCCTGGAGAGGATGGAGGTCGTCAAAGGGTCCAACTCCACCCTGTATGGTTCACGGGCCATGACCGGCGTTATCAACATGCGCACCAAAAGGCCGGGCAAACCCGCGGTGGGCGGCCAGCTCACCGGCGGCAGCTACGGGTTTATGGATGCGGGGGCCTGGTACAGAAATGAAAAGATCCTGATCGGGGCCAGTTACCTGCAGTATGACGACCTGGAGAATGTTAAACAAAATTACAAGAAATCAAACCCTTACAATAGTGATCTTTTTAACCCCAAAAAATATGCGGCCCTGTTTTCAGTGCAGCCTTCCGAGCCCTTTGTATTTAACTACATGTTTAATTACACCGACGCGGGGTATGCGGCCAGGTATTTGAAAAAGCCCAGCAGCAGCTCCAGAACCGACGAAACCATTTACCACCACTATCTTTCCGGCACCTATGAAAAAGACCGGCTCAAGGCCACTGCCTTTTTCAACTACAACTTCATGGAGCTGGAATACGATTACTACGGAAACGCTCAAAAGCCCGGCAAGGAGAACAAAAAGAAGAGCTACTCCACCGGCCTTGACTTGCAGCATTCCACCTATGCCCTTAACACCCTTTTTCTGTATGGCGGAACCTGGACCTATGAAAAGCAGGATGAGACCAGACAGGATGTAAAGGGATCCAGCAGGTCCGGCTACTATATCAAGCAGTCCGACCTGAATCACGACCGTCACCTGCCTTCTATTTTCCTGCAGGCGGAAAAAACCCTTTTCAATGACTTGATTCTTGGTCTGGGAATCAGGGGCCAAGGTGTGATCAACACCGAAGAAGACGCGGACAACTACTTTGAACCGGTGCCCCAGTTCCAGGCGGTTTACAAAATCAATAAGCAAAATTCACTTTTTGCCAATGTGGGCCGGGCCTTCCGGGTTCCCACCTTTAACCAGCTCTATGCCGAGACTGCAACTTTTGTAGGCAACGCCGAACTGGACCCGGAATACGGCTGGACCTATGAAGTGGGTTACAAGTTCAAGACCGGTCGCTTAAGCGGTACCGTCAGCGGGTTCTTGATGGATTACAAGGATAAAATCCGCTATGTGCTGGATAACAGCGACGACAGATATTATGCCCAGAACATGGATAAATACCGCACCAGCGGCGTAGAGTGGAGTTTTGACCTTAAAGTCCATGACTACGTTACACTTACCCTGGGCGGCTATGGCGCGGATCCCTGGGAAGAAGAAGACGATCTGCGTGAACAAGCCGGTCCCAAGTGGCAGGTGGCTCCGGGCGTGTACTTTGACAACGACCGCCTGGCCCTGGGGCTGAACGCGGCCATGATGTTTGATCGGGAGCGCGGTCTGGAAGACTATGTGAATGTCCACCTCACCGGTTCCTATAAATGCAACTCCTGGTTAAAGCTTAAGCTCAAAGTGGATAACCTGTTTGACGAAGACCTGGTGGTCTACGGCAACATGACTCCCGGGTACTCCAGTCAGTACGAGGTTCTTGATCCCGGTATGTGGGTCTATGCCGGTATCGAGATCAATTTTGATCTGCTTTAATTGATTCTTCTATGAAATAGGCCGGGCCAAAAAGCCCGGCCTATTTCAGGGTTGCCTGTGAGGGCTGCAAGTGCTTACAGCACTTTGCAGCTTTACCAAGGTATTTAAATCGCTTGTTATTTTGTTTCTCGAATTTTGGGTGCTTATGCCTTCTTATGAGGCCTTTCAGCATTTAACCCGGTCTAAAAAAAACAGCCCGAATATTTCTAGTCATCCCCTACTTTTTACCTTGTCAGCCTGTGGCCTCATGGTGATGCGTCATGCGCTTTGTTTTTTGGGAATTACAAGCGCGTGATTATAGGCCGAAATTTCCCGGGCCAGATCAAGTTCATTTTTGCAGCAGACAAGGTTGGCGCTTAAGGAGCCCAGCATTTCCTTTGCTTCATGGTCCGAGCGCAGGCTAAAGACCTGTTTGCCTTTTTGGAGCGCCCTGATCAAAAGATCCCGGTTGGCCTGGTTGGCCATGCCCAGTTCAAATCCACTGTCTATGACCACATCCGCCATATTCATTAATTCAAGGCAGTTATCCAGATCCTTTTCCGAGGCCCGGCTAAAGGCGGGCACACTCACCATCCGGGCTCCCAGAACTGAAGCCAGGTGATGATCCATATCCCCCTGATGGGCCACTCCGCATAGCAGGGCGAAGCCTCTTTTATGCAGAAGTCTTAAAAGTGAGGTGGCCGAACCTCCGCCGGGCACTACAAAAACCGGGCCCCTTTTGCCCTGGTTCTCAAGCTCCATAACCCCCAGGCGGCTGTCATAGCGTGCGCCTTCCAGCTTGTAAAGCCGGGCGACTGAGCTGTCGTTCAAGACCAGTTCGGGCGGGCCGAAGTCGGCCAGGCCGCCCTCTGCGATCAGGGCCACCTGATCTGAAAGACGGGAGGCCATGTCCACGTCATGCAAGGAGGCCACGACCGTTATGCCCAGATCCCGGCACAGGTTGCGCAGGATGGATATGACCTCCAGGCGGTGTTTCAGGTCCAGGTGCACTGTGGGCTCATCCAGAAGAATGAGTTTAGGCTCCTGGGCCAGGGCCCTGGCCAGGATTATTTTTTGCTTTTCACCGTCCGAGAGCCTTTGGAAAAAACGTTCGGCCAGGCCCTTGGCTTCAACCATCTCAAGGGCCCGGCTGACTGCCTGGTGATCATCCGGTCCCAATTTGCCGAGGAACCCCGTGTGGGGATAGCGCCCCAGGGCGGTGACTTCATAGGCGGTCAAAAGCCCGGGGGTGAGGCGGTCGGTCAGGACAACTGCCTGGATGCGGGCCAGCTTGGCCCGGTTCATGCGGGCCAGGTCTTGTCCCAGGATAAGAACCCGGCCCGAAAGAGCGGGCTGCAGCCCGGTCAAGGTGCGTAAGAGCGTGGTCTTGCCTGCCCCGTTGGGACCCAGAAGGGAGAGGAAACGGCCCTCTTCCAGACTGAAATTCACCTCGGATAAAACTATTTTCCTGCCATAGCCCACAGAGAGCTTTTCAAGCTCCAGGATGGTTCTGCTTTCCGTTCTGTGTTTCATTGTCTTGCCTTGTTTTTCAAGAGAAGGAAAATGACCACCGGCGCACCGAAAAACGAGGTGATGGCGCTTAAGGGCGCTTCCACCGGTGCGAAGATGGTCCTGGCTATGATGTCACAGAATCCGCAGACCAAGGCCCCGATCAGGGCGGTAGCCGGTATGAGAAGCCGATTGTCGCTGGTGGACAGGGCCAGCCTGGCCATGTGGGGCACAGCCAGGCCCACAAAGGCCACCGGTCCGGCCGTGGCCGTCACCACAGAGGATAGGCCGCAGGAGACCAGGACCAGAAGCAGGCGAAAACGCCTGATATTCACCCCCATGGTGGCAGCGTAGTCTTCACCCAAAAGAAACGCATTCAACTGTTTGCTTAAACCGTAGACAATGATAAGCAGCACAAAGCCCAGGGAGAGCATCACCGCAAGTTCGGTCCAGGTGTACCCGCTGAAACTGCCGAGCTGCCAGAGGTTGAAGTTCTTGATGCGTTCGGCCTCGGCAAAGGTGATCAAAAGGCTGGTTACCGCGCCGGTTAAATAGCCGATCATGATGCCGGCTATCAAAAGGGTCACCCCTTGCCTTACCTTGGCTGCCACCATCATCACCAGGGACATGGCGCCCAGGGCTCCGGCAAAGGCCGCCACCGGAGTGAGAAAGGGGACCACTCCCACCATGCCCACGGCCACTGTGGTGAGCATTACCAAAGAAACCATCAGGGTGGCTCCCGAGGAGATGCCTAATACAAAGGGGCCCACAATGGGGTTTCTGAAGTAGACCTGAAGTAAAAGCCCGCTGACCGCCAACATGGCCCCGCCGCTTAACGAGGCCAGCGCCCTGGGCAGGCGGATGTTTTTGATGATGAAATCCAGGCTGCCGCCGCTTTCAACACCCCATAGCACTTTCCAGACTACGGCGGCCCGGCTGGTCACTGTGCCCATATTCAGGCTTAGCCAGAATATCAACACGCAAAAAAGGGCTAAAAGGGGCAAAACGTACAGCGCCCTTTTTTCTGCGGGCATTTTGGGGTTCATAGGCTATTCTCCGGGCATTTCCGCAAAATGCCGCAGTTTGTAATCCGGATACAGCTCCGGGTGAATAATCGCTGCCAGATCGGTGAGGATTTCGTCCAGGCGGTCGGCCGCCTGACTGTAGTGTTTAAGGGGAAAAAACACCTTGCCTTGGTTCAGGGGCCTTATGGATGCAATTGTCGGGTTGGTTGCCTTCATTCTGGCCTTGGTGGCCATGCCCAGTCTGGGAGTGCGATAAGTGATCATGATCTGGGCCTTGCTTCCGCTGGAGAAGAACCTCTCCAGTGCGATTTCAAGTCAGGTGTCGCCGGAGACATCGCTGAACAGGTACTCCCCGCCCGAGGCCTCCACAATCTGGGCGGCCCATGAGTTGCCCGGCTCCACCAAAACCCGTTTGGAATAAACATCTCCCCAGATAACTGTCGGTTTTTTCTTTACGTTAGCGGTTTTGGCCTTGATATCCTCCAAGGCCTTGTAAACCCGGGCCACATATTGATCCGCCTTTTTAAATTCATTGAAAAAGGGGGCCAGAAAATAAACAAAGCGGATCTGGGTGTCCAGATCCCGGGCTGTGTCTGTGTTGGTGATAACCGTGGGAATGCCGAATTCCTCCATTATGGGAACCAGGGATTCATCCCAGGTGAAGAACACATCAGGCCTGGCCTTGGCCAGGCGTTCATAGTCCAGTCCGTGGCTCAGGCCAAGGGAGACTACGGAACCGTCTTGAAGGCCCTTTTTGATCTTTTCGATGGTCCAGTCCTTGGGTTTTCCCACCACGGCCTTTACCGCGTCTATGGTCCCCAGGGCCACGAAAAGGGAGGTGTCCCTTTTGGAGTCTGTGGCAACACTTTTGACCGGGATTCTGACTACATGGGCGGGATTAACCCCGGCAGGAGGTTTTTGCCCCCGTGGAACCAGGTAGAGGTTTCTGCCTATGCCGTCCGTAACCACATAGGTTTTATCAGGCCTGGAATCCACACTAAAGGGGCCGATGGCCTCGAAATTGGCCAAGGCTGGGCAGGCCAAAATAAAAGAGAGAAAAAGGAAGGCGCCAAACAGGTATATGCTTTTAAAGAGCGGAGAAAAGCCGTTTTTTTTGCCCGGTAACCTGTCCGGTCTGCTTTGTTGCTGCTTAGTGGAAAGAAAGGTTTTCATTTTTGCATCTCCCGCATGGCGCGCTCTTTATGCTGCCTCAGCGCCTGCCACAGGTAGGCCAATAAACCAAAGGCAAATACAAAGGTGCCGAAGAAAAAAGTTTTCACGCCGGGGTCTCTTTTTATGATCAGATTGGCGTAATTCCTTCTTTGCATGGTGGATTTGGCCTTGGGGTAATAGCTCTTCAAGTGAATGCTGTAACCCTGATGCCAGATAGGGCTGTTTATGGCCAGGCTCTTTTGGGTGACAGTGCCGTCCGGGCCTATCAGGCTTAGGGAAATATTTTGAGAAAGGGCTCGGCCCTTGAAAAAGGCCAGGCGTTCACCCTGGTAAAAGGTTGATTCAATGCCGTCCAGCCTGAGCCTGATCTGGGAGTCGGGCAGGGTGATTTCTTTATTCAGAAGCACCAGGTTGTTTTGGGCGTTTAACCCGAAAACATAGGTCACCAGATGGGAGGCCAGGATGATGATAAAGGCCAGGTGCATGATATGGGGAGAGAACCTGAGCCAGTAATCCAAGGAAGAGCCGTTTTTGCGCCTTTTAGCCAGGGCAACCACCTTTTGCCAGGTGCAGACAACCGT
This sequence comes from Dethiosulfatarculus sandiegensis, assembly GCF_000931935.2. Taxonomy (GTDB): domain Bacteria; phylum Desulfobacterota; class Desulfarculia; order Desulfarculales; family Desulfarculaceae; genus Dethiosulfatarculus; species Dethiosulfatarculus sandiegensis. The sequence continues at coordinate 73,571 of NZ_AZAC01000078.1, read as the reverse complement.
GTTTGTCACCAGGAGCCCCAAAAGCACTAAAAAGCAGAAAAACCACCAGGTGTTCTCCAGGTTGTGCAGGCCATAGGAGACAATCCAGTCCCAGAGCAGAAGCCGGTTCAAGGGGGCGTAAATAGTGGGAGCGGCCTCAAACAGGTAGTACCCGCAGCACAAGACCACCACCAGGGAGAGCAGCACCCAGATGCTCAGGCTTGCCTTTCCGAAAAAAATCCAAAGGGTTTTCAATAATTTCATGCCAACCACTCCGGCCACTTGAACCCGCCGATTTCGGGTAAAAGGGTGAAGACTATCAAGAGGGGCAGCCCGGCCACCGCAAACCAGGCCCTGCGCCGCATTGGCCAGGCGCGCAGCAGATAGAGGTGTAAATAGCATCCGTAATAAAACCAGACCGCCATGGTTGAGGTCATGGTGGCGTTGTTCCAGATCACGGGGCTGGCCCAGCCGAGATAGGACCAGGCCTCGGCCAGGAAAAGGCTTAAGGTGAAAATCACAAACCCCCAGACCATGAGCCGGTTGAAAATCGGCTTGGTTTTCTGTTCACCGGTTTTTTGCCCGTACCCCAGTAGGAACATGAGCGCTTGGGCGCCGGCCGCATAGAAAAGGGCTTTGCCCAAAACGCTCATGGGCAGGAAGAGGTGGGCTAAGATGCTGTTGGAACGGGGAAAAGGCAGGTAGCAGTCATTAGGAAACAAGGCCCCTGCCAGAGCCAGGATAGCGGCTACAAATACCATTGATTTGGCAGCGAAATCATGCCCTTTGCGGGCAAATCCCAGGGTGAGAAGGGCCAGGGCCGCGGGCAGCCAGAAGGGCTCCTGATAAGGGGATTGCATGGGCCAGGAAAGATAGAGCTTAAGCCCTATGGACCCCAGGTTGGCCAAAAGACCCAGGCAAAGGACAACCAGGCTGGTCACTTTGCCTTTAAGGAGCCTGGCAACCGCGGCCAGCAGGTACAAAAGGGCCCCTGCCTGATAAAGAAGTCCCACCCAGACAGTGAGAGGGTTCATTTTATATCTCCATCGCCTTGGGGGGCGGTGGATTGCTCCACCTCTCCCTCGGCTTCAAGGTAGATTTGGGTCAGCTGTTCCTCTGTCTCCCGTTTGGCCTTCCACATGCCTCTTTTAATGGCCTCGAGGAGTTTTTCGGCTATGTTGAAAAGCGCGGCCGGGTTGACCTGGTTCATCCATTCCCTGATCTGGGGATCAAAGGCCACCCTTTGCGCCAGGCGTTCGTACATGTAGTCTTCAACCACATCGCTGGTGGCGTCCCAGCCAAAGGCCACATCCACCGCCTTGGAAATATCCCCGGCCCCCTTGTAACCGTGGCGCATAAGCCCTTGGATCCACTTGGGGTTTAAAAGGCGGGAGCGGAAGATATGCTTGGCCTCTTCGGCCGCAGTGCGCACCTTGACCCGGTCCGGATCCGAGCTGTCGCCTGCAAAGGATGTAGGCGCCTGCCCCCTTACGGAACGGACCGCGGCGATCAAGCCTCCGTGGTAACTGTAAAAATCCGTACATGACATCATGTCGTATTCCCTGCTGTCTTCGTTTTTCAGGGTTACGTCCATGCGGCCAAGCAGTCTTTTGTAGGTCTCTTCCTGTTTTTGGCCCTTCACCCCCTGACCATAGGCATGAGAGGACCAGGTCAGAAACACCTTTCCCAGGTCGTTTACGTCTTTCCAGTTTTTGGCTTCAATTACATCGGCCACGCCCGCCCCATAGGCCCCGGGCGGGGCCCCGAAAAGGCGCAAGGTGGCCTGGCGAAAGGCGTCTTCACTTTTCATGCCCTGGTTTTTGAAGTGGGCCATGTCCTCTTGCACATGCCCTCTCAGGAAATTGGAGCCGGGGTCTTCCTTTAACGCCGCCACCATGCGCACCCCCTGGTCGATCAGCTCCACCAGGTTGGGAAAAGCGTCTCTGAAGATGCCGGAGATGCGTGGGGTTACATCCATTCTGGGCCTTGCCAGCTCTTTCAAGGGAATTACCTCGAGCCCGCTCACATTGCCCGAGCCCCTTTGCCAAACAGGCTTGAGCCCCATCAGCCAAAGGATTTCCGCCACATCGTCGCCCTTGCTGCGCATGGTGGGGCTGGCCCACAGGATGATGCCTATGTTCTCCGGGTAGCGGCCCTGCTCTTTATAATGGCGTTCCAAAAGGGCCTGGCCCAGGGCGCTGCCCACCTTGTAGGCTGCGGGCGAGGGAATTTTTCTGGGATCAACCGAATAGAAATTGCGCCCCGTGGGAAGCACATCAACCTGTCCCCGGCTGGGAGCGCCCGAGGGACCGGCCGCCACATGGCGTCCTTCCATGGCCATTAGAGTGGCTGTTATTTCCCGGCTTATGGATTTAAGCCTGGGCAGGGCCTGATCCAGGGCAAAGTAAAGGGCCCGGCAGGTGTTCGGGTCTTCCGACCCCAGGGTTTTTGTCACGATCCGCTCGATTTGATCGCGGTCGTAACCGCTTTGAGCCAGAGCTGAGAGCATCTCAAGACTCAAGTCCTGGGACTTTTGGATCAGGTCCTGGCCTGTTTGGCCGTCCTTTGTGATAACCGCCCCGGCTTTTTCCAGAAGCCGGTCATAATCATGACCCCGGGCTTCAATTATCGAGCGCCTGAGGGAAGGGGAGCCCCCGTTGTCCAGCCTGGTGAGCTGGGCCAGGCAATTGACCAGGGCTTCTCCCTGGGGAGCCTGCCCCAGGGTGTGCAGCCCGTCATTGATCATGGTGTCGGCGCAATCACCCAAATATTCGTGTAGTTCTTCAAGCAAATGCTCAAATTCGTTCGGGTTCTTTTCCGGGTCTCGCTCCGGGTCCAGGCCCAGTTCCCGGTCCAGGTCGGCCTCTTTCACCGCCTTCAGGATCATGGGCCTTAAGAGCTTGAGTTTGGCCGGGTCTTCAATCCTGGCCTGGTTGTACTCATGGACCAGGTTTTCGACCTGGGCCAGGTCTTCGTAAAGATCGGCGTTGACCATGACAGGGGTCATGTGGTCGATGATGCAAGCGCCCGAACGGCGTTTGGCCTGGGTGCCCTCGCCGGGATCGTTGATTATGTAGGGGTACACATTCGGCAGGTCCATGATCGAAAGCTCTGGGTAGCATTCAGCCGAAAGCCCGGTCCCCTTGCCGGGCAGCCATTCCAAAGACCCGTGTTTGCCGATATGCAAGACCACATCTGCCTGGAATATGTGCTTTATATAGCGGTAAAAGGCCAGATAGTGGTGGGGCGGAGAGAGCAGGGGGTCATGGTAGATTTTGTCTATCTGCTCCAGAAATCCCCTGGGTGGCTGCATGGAGATGAAAACATTGCCGTTTATCACCCCGGGAATAAGGATTTTTTCTTTTTCCACATATAGTTCGCCCGGCATGGGGCCCCAGTCCCCGGTCATTTGCCTTTGGTTCTTGGCAGGCAACGCTTCATGCCAGGGTTGATAATCAGATTCCTCAACCTGGGCTGCGGCTTTTTGGGCCATTTCCCTGGGCCCTAAAAAGCGGCGGTCCGTGGTCATACCCTTTAGAACCTGTTCGGCCAGTTCCTGACCGTCGCTGTAGGTCTGCTCCAGGCGGTAGCCCTTTTCGGCCATGGCCAGGAGCAGGTTGTGTACACTGGCAAAGCTGTCCAGCCCCGCGGCGCAGCCAATACGGTCATTGCGCGGGGGATAATGATGAAAGATTATGGCCACTTTTTTTTGGGAATTGGGCTTTTGCCTCAAGGCCGCCCAGTTAAGGGCCAGGGATACGGCCTGGTCCACCCGGTCCGGAATGGGGATATAACGGGCAGGCACTGCGCCGGTTACCGGGTCTTTTTCCGTCTGCTCCTTGGCCGCCACCGGGGCGGAGATGAGGTGGCCGTCAAACTCGGGCTGGGCCAGGCTCATGGTCACATCCACCGCGGTAAGCCCCTGGAGGCTTTTTTGCCACTCCTCCCTGGGCTGCATGGTGGTTACGGCCTGGATCACCGGCACACCCAGTTCTTCCATCAGCCCCATATATTCAGGCGAAGCCATGCCCAGGCTGAACATCATGGGGCTTAACAGGGCCTGGATAATGGTTTGGCCGTCTTTTTGAAAAAATTTTCTGATTACCTGGTCCGCGCCCTGGTTTCCCACCACCCTGTCTTTAAAGCGATAGTGGAAAACAGCCAGGGCCTGGCCGCCTTTTTGTTCAATGGACCTTATCAGGGCGTTTATGTGGTCCAGGGCGTTGTTGACCCACAGGTTTTGATAAAACCAGATGCCAATCAGGGGCTTGGCCGGGTCCAGGGCCTTGAGGTAGGTTTTCAGATCCGGTGATCCGGGCCAGTCCGGATGGTAGATGCCCTCGGTGGGCGGGGTCCAGACCGGGGGCAGTTCGTAACTTTCGTTTGTAAGTAAATTGGCCAGAGACAGGAAAAAACCGGCTGCGTTTTCTGCCCCGCCGTGGCGAAAATAGCTGTTTAGTTCCTGCCACTGGCCGTTTTCCATACCGTCGCTATGTTTAAGGGCCAATTCCCAGACTTCCTGGTTGCCCCCGGTGGGCTGAAGGTGGAAATAAGGGGCTTGGCCGGACTGCCTGGCCCTGGAAAGCGCCGGGATAAAGTAATCCCAGGCCGGACAGGATGCCCCCCCGCCCATAAGGGTGATGACCACCGCATCCGCCTTGAGCGCTTGATCCACAAAGGCCTTTTGGCTTTTTCTGTCTCCCAGTTGGAACTTGGTGAAGGCCTTCATGTCTATCTCCAGGCCATTGGCCGAGACTGCCTGCAAGGCCTTTTTGAAATTGGCAAGTTCGTTTGAGGTGGTGCTGAAAAAGACCAGTTTAAAAAGGTCATGACCATCCCCAAATGAGATCAGGCCCGCTGCCTGGTTTTGTTGGTCGAGTCTTTTATAGTTTTGGTTTTCCATGATCAACTTCGTTATTTTTAAAAATCCCAGCCCACGCCCATCTGCCAGGTGCGGGGCGGAGCCGGGTAGCCGTCTGCGTAGAGGTGGTCTTCATCCAGACAGTTATCCACGCGGAAGAAGAACCTGACCTGCTCAAGACGGTATTCGCCCCTCAAATCCAGCAGAAAGTAAGAAGGCGCTGTTTTGGTGTTGGCCGCATTGGTGTAAAGCTCGGATACATGGGTTCCCTGTATACCGAACATGAGGTCCGACGAAGGCCTGATTTGTAAATCCGCCTTGAATTTGTGCCTGGGCTTGGCCGAGATCCAAAGCTCGCTCTGGTCGTCGATGGCTTCCAGGTAGGTGTAGGAAGGCCGAAAGACGAGCCATTTGAAAGGCTTAAAGGTAAGTGACGCCTCCACTCCGCTTAAATGGGTCTCACCCAGGTTTTCATATCTCCCGACTCCGTCTTCACCGCGCATATAGGTTATGCGGTCCCTTATCTGGTTATAAAAGACCGTGGTCGAAAGACTGAGCCAATCAAGGGGAGAGTAGTTGGCGCCTAGGCTGTAGTTGGTTCCCCGTTCCATATCCAGATCCGGATTGGGCCTGGTGGTTGAGGTTTCATAATAGCGTTGCCGTATGGAGGGGGTGTTGTTGGTCAGCTGAAAAGCCGCTTCCAGGCGCAGGTCGCCTATTTTCCAGCCTGCCTTTACCTCGGGGTTTATGGCCGTGTCAAAGGCCGAATACAGGTTGGCCCTCAGCCCCAGGCCGAGAGTCAGAGGCAGTCCTTTGAAGCGGATGGATTTTTGCCCGAAAAGCGAATAGGACTGCTCGTCCACGGGCTTGACCTTGTTGCCCTGGGCCTCGGTGGTGGCCAGCATCAGGCCGGTGTTTATCTTACCCAAAAGGGAAGTCTTAAAGCTTTTGCGCAGGTCCTGTTTAAGGTTCCAGCTGCGCAGCTTGGTTACGGTGTTTGAATCGCTGTTGTAAAAGTCGTTCTGAAAACGGGTGAATGATGTGGTGTTTTTCCATCCATTGGCCTTGAAGTTAAAGGATGCCCCCAGGGCCTCGTCCCTGGAACGGGCTTTTGGAGTGGGGCGGCTAGGCAGACCCGGACTTCCTTTTCTGGTTTCTCCGTAGTCAAGGGCCAGGGTGGGGGCCTCTGAGTCGGAACCTGCAAAACGCAGCCATTTTTCAGGGGCATAGGAGAGTTTGATCCCGGCCCGGCCCTGTTCTTTGTCACCGTTTATTCTGAAGCCGTCCGTGGAAAAAAAATCTCCGTTAAAGGAGACCCCCCAGGGGCCGCTCTTGCGGGTGGCATTGCCCTTAGTCCGCCAGTAGTTCTGGTTGCCGGCTTCAAAAGACAGGCTTGCCTTGGTGCGATTTACTGCCTTGGTCTTGATGATTATCACCCCGCCACTGGTGTTGTCCCCAAAGGCAACCGCACCGCCGCCTTTGATCAGCTTCAGGGTTTCGATATCCTCCACTGAAACCAGGTTCCATTTTATCTGTCTATGGGCGCTGGCCGTGTTGATCAGGCTCATGCCGTCTAAAAAAACCGCTACGGCGGAATTGCCCCTTATGCTCACCGACGAGCTTCCGGCCTTGACCCCGGGGATAAGGTTCAAGAGTTCCTGTATAGAGCGGACATTGGCTTCGGAAATGTCCGAGGAGTTTAACAGGATGGTCTCCCCATTGGGCATGGCGCCGTTTGCCGCGAACCCAAGGCAAGGTGTGAGAAAAAGCCCCAACACAAATGCGATAACCGATATTTTTTTCACTTTAACCTCATAAGCCGGGTAGATGATTCAGCCAGGTTCATAGTTCAGCGACCCGCTTCAAGCCTCTGCTTTTGAGCATTGGGGTGAAAACAGCTTGATCGTGTTTGTGATATTGGGGGGCCTCAAACAGGCCTGGGGACATCGTTTGGATATTTTTTTAATAAAATTAGCAAATTGGGCCAGGTTGTTTTGTGGTGCGGCAAGGGGAGGGACCAAGTCCCTGCCAAGCCGTTTTTCTTGTTTGAAAGTCTTTGGAGTTTTGCCGATTCGGTATTGGAAAGGTTTTTCTTTTTGGGTTGGTCTGGGCAAAATAAACCCCCGGTTCATAAAAAAACCGAGGGACTGCACCCAGCTTACTTCACCCCAGGGCAGGCTGCAAAAACGCATATCCCGACGCTAAGCAGCCAAAAAGAGGAGCGTGCAGGTCTTCTGGCTTCCGGATCAACCTACCGGCCGCCACCTTCCCGCCCTTAAATCGGACAGTGGCTTAATCAGCGGCTTTCGTCCCCGGTCACAGCGGCGGGACCGCGCCGGATTCACACCGGCTTCCCTCAAGGCCATATATGGCGCAGGCTCCAATTGTAGAGTCTATAAAGGCATTACCAACAATAGATGGGACTGTCAACCAACATGAAGCCCGGGCAAGATTAAAAAAGAGACAGACCGGAGAAATAGGGGTTTCTCCGGCCGGCTTTGTTTTTATTTTCTGGCCACAACAAGCTCCAACTCGCCCATGGGAGTGTCAAAGTTGCGACTGCGCACGGATCTGAAACCAGCCTCAAGCATGGCGCTTGCCAGCTCGTCTTCCCTAAAATTATAGGTCTCTCCGGAAAAGAGCATGGAACTCATGGAGATGATCAATTCATTCGGTTCAGTGCCTTCGGCCCTTATTCCGTCGTGAAAGCTCACAAACACCCCGCCGGGGTTGATGGAGTCGTAGATCTTGCCGAGGATCCGGTGCATACGGTCCCGGAAAAAGTTCAGGGTGCAACTGGCCAACACCAGGTCGTAACCCTCACCAATATCTTCTTGGCAGTAGTCCCGGCCCAAGGTCTGCACCCTGTCTTGCATTTCATACTTTTCTATGATTTTGGCCGACACCTCGACCACCTCAGGTTGATCCAAGACAACCGCCTTCATGTCCGGATGGGCCTGGGTTATGGCCAGAGCCATCATTCCCGGTCCGGCTCCCAGGTCCAGCATTTTTTTCATCTTCGGGAATTCAGGCAGCCCGGCCACTTGCTCTGCGATCAAACGGGCCTGACCTGAAGCGGCATAGGCTGCCATGTCTTCAGCATAATCAGCCCAGAATTCGCCTTCTGAAAAATTTTTCCGATTCGGCTGGGAAGCGGGGCCGTTTTTAACCAATTCTTCCATATCATCCAGGTATTGCAGCATCACTTGGTGAGAGCGCTGTAAAAACCCGCCTAAATAGGTTTCCTTGCCGCACCTTAAATATTCCGCGGCCAGGGGACTGTTTTGAAAACGCCGGTTTTTCTTGGTCACCATTTTGGCGGCGCAGAGGCAATTGAGCAGGGCTTCGGTGTTTCCCCCGTGAAAACCCTTTTTCCGGGCCACCTCATCTGCGGTGACCGGTTCATCCAGTTCATCAAAGATGTTTAGATTAACCGCCCCCAGGATAAGGCGGTGGATTATGGCCTGTAACATGGGGGTGAAAAGGTCTCTGCTGTTTGTTTTCGGCTGCGGGAGTTTTATCATGGCATCATCCCTTGCTTGGATTTTAAAAACGGTAGGTCAGGGTTATATCCACACTCCCGAAAGCGCTGTCGTCGGCTGGGAGTGATTAGGGTTTTTTGTTTATAAAAAAATTTATAAAAGTTAATAATTTAAGGTAATATTAACAAAAATATTCACAAAAGTTATTAGTTTTTGCCTTGCTCCTCTTAAAAAAGCCCTGCCCCTGGCTGGCAGACAACCGGGGCAGGGCTTTTAGATTCTGTTTTTATGAAAAAATCAGTCTTTTTGGAAATTAAAAATACCCCAGGCGAGATGGCCTTTTTCCCCGCCTTTCACCCAGTGCATCAGGCCTTTTTTCATGTTATCGATATAATCCCGGCTTACCACCTTGCCCAGCTCCGCTTCCCTGGTTTCGGTTTCTTGCAGGATTCTGGCGTAGTGGTTCACCAGGTGGCCGGTATTTTCCTTGAACTCAACGAACCGCAGGCCCAACTCTTCTAAGATGTCCTTGTAAAATTTGGGGGAGCCCAGGGTCTCAAGGTGTATGCGGTCATAGATGGGCTGAAGCACACCGTCCGGGCAATTATCCGCCGCCATGGGGTCTGTAAAGACAAAGCGGCCGCCGGGCTTCAGGAGCCTTTTCACCTCGGCCATAACTTTTTTACGGTCGCCGCTGTGCAAAATAGCGTCCTGGGACCAGATAAAGTCAAAACTTTCATCAGGGTAGGGCACCTCTTCAAAGCTGGCTTCGACCACTTCCACCAGATGCTCAAGCTCCTGTTCCTTGTTCATCTGGCGGTTGCGCAGGTTCTGCACAGGCGAGAGATTCAGGGCAGTGACCTTGCAGCCAAAGTTTTTGGCCAGAAAACGGGCCGCTCCCCCGAAACCGGCTCCCATATCCAGGACCTTTGACTGCGGCCCCAGGTCTTCCAGGCGCGAGGCCATGGTCTGCACCGTGCGGCGGCTGGCCAATTTGATGTCTTCTTCAGGTTCACCGTAAATGCCGATATGTATATCTTCCCCTCCCCATATACTGAAATAGAACCTGTCGGCATCCGTGCTGTTGTAATATTTCCGGGCCGTGTTGACCGCTTCGGAATAGGTGTCTTGACTCATGGCTAATCGCTTTTCTCCTCTAGGTATTCTTTTTCCGCCACGTGCACAAAAAAGTCCGGGTCTTTTTCCAGGTTGCTTTGCTTGAAATCGCTGTAGGTGGTTACTCGCTGGAAACCCACATCACTCAAAAGTCCTTTCATATATTTTTTGCGCAAGGGGTACATATTCAGATGAAACTTGCTGCCGTCTTCAAAACGGTACACAAAACGGGCCAGGCCTTCGTCCACGTGCTCGGGCTCGGCCACCACGCCTTTTCCGCAATAGTAGTATTTGTGCTTGCTGGTAAAGCCGTCGTCGAGCATGCCGTCATAATTCCTTTGGTCTATGACTAAAATGCCGTCATGGGCCAGCATGGAGTAGTACTCGGCCAGGGCTTTTCTGCGGTCGTTTTCCTTGAACAAATGGGTGAAGGAGTTGCCGAGGCAGATGATTGCGTCAAACTCCCCATGAACGTCACGGTTTAAAAAACGCCAGTCCGCCAGGCAGGTGTTCAGAATAAAGCCGTGTCTCTTGGCGTTCTCAAAGGCCTTGGATAACATCTGGGGGCTTCCGTCTATGCTGGTGACGTCGAACCCTTCGCTTAAAAGGCGCACCGAATGGAAACCCGTGCCGGTGGCCACATCCAGAATTTTTTTGGCGCCGTGCTCCTTGAGGGTCCGAATGAAAAAATCCCCCTCCGCCTTGGCTCTGCGTTTCCAGTCGATCAGCTCGTCCCATTTGTCGGCCAGTGTGGTTACGTATTCTTCCTGGTAATGGTCGCTTTCCCTCACCTCCACCGGTTCCAGGCCAAAATCCTGGGTCTTGGCAAAAGACATTTCGGGACCTCCCTTGTTGAAAGTTTGGGCCTTGTCAGCACATCTAATTAATATCTGTAGTGTTCCGGTTTAAAGGGGCCGTTTTGAGGCACGCCTATGTAGTCTGCCTGTTCCTTGCTGAGTTTTGTCAGCCTGGCTCCCAACTTGTCCAGGTGCAGCCTGGCCACTTCTTCATCCAACTCCTTGGAAAGGGTGGTGACCCCTATCTCACGCTCATTTGACCACAGGTCCATCTGGGCCAGGGTCTGGTTGGTGAATGAATTGGACATTACAAAACTGGGGTGGCCCGTGGCGCAGCCCAGGTTCACCAGCCTGCCCTCGGCCAGAAGGTAGATGCTTCTGCCGTTTTCAAAGGTGTATTTGTCCAGTTGGGGCTTGATATTGGTCTTTATGACGCCGGGCCGGTTGTTCAGGCGGTCCACCTGGATTTCATTGTCAAAATGGCCGATGTTGCAAACAATGGCCTGATCTTTCATGTTGGCCATGTGATCGGCGGTGATAACGTCGCAGTTGCCGGTGGTGGTGACGAATATATCGGCTTTTTTCAGGGCGTCTTCCATGGTGACCACCTTGAAACCGGCCATAAGGGCCTGCAGGGCGCAGATGGGGTCTACCTCGCTTACCAGCACTCTGGCCCGGTGAGAGGCCAGGGCCTCTGCCGATCCCTTGCCCACGTCTCCGTAGCCGCAAACCATGGCGGTTTTGCCGGCCACCATCACATCCGTGGCCCTTTTGATGCCGTCTACCAATGATTCACGGCACCCATAGATATTGTCGAATTTACTTTTGGTGACCGAGTCGTTGACATTAATGGCAGGGGCTAAAAGTTCTCCCTTTTCCTGCATCTGGTAAAGCCTGTGCACACCGGTTGTGGTCTCTTCGCTTACACCCTTGAAATTTTCCACCACCCTGTGCCAGAAACGATTGTCCCTGGCCTGGAGCTCTTTCAGCCTTTCATTAACGATCAAAAGCTCCTTGTTGTCGGTGGGTTCATCTAAAATGGCCGGGTTCTCCTCGGCATAGTAGCCCCGATGGATCATAAGGGTGGCGTCGCCGCCGTCATCGACCACCAGGTGGGGGCCGTTGCCGTCCGGCCAGGTAAGGGCCCTCAAGGTGCAGGTCCAATAATCTTCTAAGGTTTCACTTTTCCAGGCAAAGACCGGGGTGCCCGCTTCGGCGACGGCGGCTGCCGCGTGGTCCTGGGTCGAGAAAATATTGCAGGAGGCCCAGCGTACATCAGCTCCCAGGGCCTTTAAGGTTTCGATCAAAACAGCTGTCTGGATTGTCATATGCAGGGAGCCTGCGATGCGCGCTCCCTTAAGGGGTTTTTCCGGGCCGTATTTTTCCCTGGTCGCCATCAGGCCGGGCATCTCTTTTTCGGCTATGGCCATTTCCCGGCGGCCCCATTGGGCCAGGCCCAGGTCTGCAACCTGGTAGTCAGGGCCCGTGCTTTGTGATGTCATGGTGGTGTTAAGAATTTCTTTGGCTGTTTTGGCAGTCATAATTAGGCAGCATCCTTGACTCTGGCGGCATGGGCCAGTGCTTCGGCCTTCCCGGTCTGTTCCCAGGGGAAGATTTCACGGCCGAAATGCCCGTTAACCGCAGTTTTTTGATAAGACCAACCGGCGGGATTCTTGAGATCAAGTTGGTCAATGATGGCAGCCGGGCGGAAATCAAAGATTTCGTCTGACTCCAGTATCTTCTGCAATTCCGCATCCGTGATTTTTCCAGTGCCGAAGGTGTCCACGTTGATAGAGAGCGGAGCAGCCACGCCTATGGCATAGGCCACTTGAATTTCAGCCCTTTCGGCCAATCCCGCAGCCACGATATTCTTGGCGGCAAACCGGGCGTAATAAGCTGCCGAACGGTCCACTTTGGATGGGTCCTTGCCTGAGAAGGCTCCGCCGCCGTGAGCGCCCACCCCGCCATAGGTGTCGACAATGATTTTGCGCCCGGTCAGCCCGGCGTCGGCATAGGGGCCGCCTAGGATAAAGGCTCCGGTGGGGTTGATGTAGAACTTGGTCCGGCCGGTCAAAAGGCCGGTGGGATTGAGTTCTTCTTTGCAAACGGCGGTGAGGTCTTTTTTGATGGTTTCATAATCCACTTCATCTGTCTGGTGGCTTATAACAACCGCTGTCAGCTCCTTGGGTTCACCCTTGACATAGCGCACCGAGACCTGGCTCTTGGCATCCGGCCTGAGATAGCCGATCTCCTTATTTTTACGAAGCTCGGTCAAACGGCCGAGAAGGCGGTGGCTGAAAGCGATGGGAGTAGGCATCAGTTCAGGCGTTTCATTACTGGCGTACCCGAACATCATGCCCTGATCACCGGCTCCCTGTTCTTCGTAAAGCCCCTCTCCCCGGCTCACACCCTGGCTGATGTCCGGGGACTGGCCGTGAATCCTGGAAATGTAATTAAAGGATTCATCCCAAAAAAGCAGATCTTCGTGGTCGTAGCCGATCTCTCTCACCACCTGACGGGCGATCTTTTCCGTGTCTATCTTTTCCCAGCCGTTGCAGGTGATTTCACCTAAGTTCACGACCGAGTCATGAGCCACGGCGGTTTCGCAGGCCACCCTGGCCTCCGGGTCCCCGGCCAGGCAGGCGTCGAGCACTGCGTCTGATATCTGATCGCATACCTTGTCCGGATGCCCCTCGCCGACCGATTCCGAGGTAAAAACATGGTCGGTTTTGATTTTGCTCATTTGGCGTTCCTTTCTGCTTTTTCATCCCGCAATTCATTTGCCTGAGGGCTTTTGCCCCCGGGGTGGCTGCGCACTACTTCAGGGGATTAGTCATAAGGTGTGATTGGAAAACCGCCCCCAATTGAGATAAGCCCGGAAAACTTGCCGTGTCCGGGTTGGGGCAATACTAAGCAAGGTTTGTTCCAGATTTATTTTGTAATCCCGAACTATCTGAAAGAATACGAAATATTTTTTGTTAAAAAGAAGGGAATCACTTAGGTTTCAGTTTCAAGAAGGCTTTTGAGGCCTATGTGTATATAAAATGCACGATTGTTTACTAATCTACCTATAATGTGTGCATACCCGGATTTAAACACTTCAGTGAAGACCTGAAAAAACGGGGGAAAATTGGCCCAGGTAAAGGGGCTTTGTCGTTGGTTTGATGGTAGAAAATGCTTTAACTGGCTAAGTTTATATGTTTTGTTTGTATTCTGTTTTTTTCTTGGGTTGGTTTGGTGCTTTTGTAAATGATATTCACAAACAGCCATGGTTTTTGGGAAATTGTGAGCCGGGGTGTTCAGGGCCATAGACAGGTTTTTGGGGAGTGAAATGAGATTTACAACTTAGACCCAAAAAGCCGGGCGGGCCTCAGGTGATTCAGGCCCGCCCGGCAGTGCTCAAGCGTTTTATGCGGCCTTTGTCTTTATGCCAAAGAAAAGGGTGTAAAGAACCGGCACCACGATCAGGGTCAAGATGGTGGCAAAGGCCAGCCCGAACATGATGGTTACGGCCATGGAGGAAAACATGGCGTCGGTGAGCAGGGGGATCATACCCAGGATGGTGGTGATCGAGGCCATCAAGACCGGCCGCATTCGCCCCACCGATGAGTCGATAACCGCCCTTAAGGCGGGCTTGCCCGCTTGGGTCTCGATCTTTATCTGATCCAGAAGCACCACCGCGTTTTTGATCAGCATGCCGATCAAGCTGTAGGCCCCGAGCATGGCCAGGAAGCCAAAGGGTTCTCCGGTTATCAAAAGGCCCGCCGCCATGCCCACTGTGGCCAGGGGGACCACCAGGGCGATGATCAGCGGCTGGCGGACTCCGTTAAACAGCATAACCAGGATAACCAGCATCAAAATGAGTGAAAGCGGCAGGTAGGTGCCTACACCCTTGTTGCCCTTGTCACTCAACTCCTTTTCACCTTCCCATTCCAGATGATACCCCTCGGGCAGGGGCAGGGCCTCGATCTTGCCTTGGATTTGCTCCAGTAACCCGTTTGAGGTCACTCCCTCTACCGGGTCGCATTGGGCCCTGATCACCCGCCTTCTGTTGTACCGCCTTACAATGGGGTCTTCCCAGGAAAGACTTTGGCGGTTTGTGACCTGCCCCATGGTGGTCGCCCGGCCCTGGCTGCCCCATACCGGTGAAAAGGCAAGCTTCTCCAGGTTGGCATCGCCCAAGCGCACCTTGATTGGTATGAGCTTGTCGTTTTCCCTGAAGCTGGTTACCGTGAGCCCGTCTGTGAGCGAAAGGAGGGTGTTGGTCAGATCCTTGCGTTCAACCCGGGCCTGAGGCCCCTTTTGCTGGGAATAGTTTGCCTTTAAAACCAGGATTCTTTGTTTCCAGTCATCGGTGATGTTTTTGGCCAGCCCGCTTTTTTTCATGATGTGCTTTGTTTTTTCGGCCAGGTCTCTCAGCACCTTGGGGTCCGGGCCTGTGAAACGCGCCTCCACCCTGTAATCGGACTTGGGGCCTGAGATATATTTGGTGATATGCAACTCTCCCCGGGGCAGGTTTTGGGCGAACCATTTTTCCAGATTCTGTGCCAGCTCATCTATCTTTCGATAATCGTGGACACTCACTACAATCTGGCCATAAGCCGGGTCGTGGGGCTCCGGGGTGATGGCGGCGGCGAACCTGGGGGCGCTTTGCCCCAGGCAGGCGGTATGGTTTTTAACCTCTTTCAGACCTGAGATGTATTTTTCAGCCTTGGCAAGGTCCCTGGAAAGGGCCTGGATGCGGCTGCCCTGGGGCAGCCTGTAGTCAATAAAAAATTGGGGCTTGTCCGAGTCCGCGAAAAAGATTTTAGAGACAAGATTAAGGCCTGCAAAACCACTTGCCAAAAAGACGAGCATGACCAGCAGGGTGAGCAGACGGTGCCTTAAGGTCGCCCTTAAAAGGGTTTTGTAGAGGCAATGAAAAAGGCTTTTCTCATCGGTTATGGTTTTTTTGCCCGGTTTCACCTTGAGCAGGTAATAACCGAAAACAGGTGTCTGGGTCATGGCCAGGACCCAGCTGGCCATGAGGGCTATGGCCACCACCTGGAAAAGGCTGGCGCAATATTCGCCGGTGTTGATGGGGGCTAAGTAAATCGGTATAAAGGCCAGGGCCGCTATGACGGTGGAACCCAAAAGGGGCAGGGCGGTCTGGCGGGCTATGCCGCTTATGGACTTTTCCTTTTCCTCGCCTTTTTTAATCCCCGTCAGGGCCCCGTCCACCACCACAATGGCGTTATCGACTATCATGCCCATCACCAGGATCAAGGCAGCCAAAGAAACCCTTTGCAGGTCAATGCCCCAGGCAAACATCACCACTAAAGTGGCCAGGATGGAGAGGATAAGGTTGGCCGAGATTATCAGTCCGCTTCTTATTCCCATGGTGATCAGGAGTACTGCCAGCACAATGCCAACCGACTCCCCCAGGTTGGTGAGAAAGGCGTTTATGGCCCGTTTGACGAATTTGGACTGAAAATAGACCTCATGCACTTCCAGCCCCACGGGCAGACGAGCGGACATTTGCTCGATCCGGTTTTCCACGGCCAGGCCCATTTCGACCACATTGGCCCCGTTGGCGGCGCTGATGGCCAGGCCAATGGCCGGTTTGCCGTTAAAACGGATAAACGGCTCCGGCGGATCAAGGTAGGCGCGGCTCACCCTGGCCAGTTCGTCGAGTCTTATCTGGGCTCCGCCGGGAGATGAGATTATCAGGTTTTCAATGTCTTTGGGGCCCTCAAAGGAACCCGTTTCCGAAATACGCACCCTGGCGTCTCCGCAATTGACCGCGCCTGAGGCGAGCATTCGGTTTTGGGAGGAGAGGGTTTTGACTATGCTGACCGGGCTGATTCCCGCACCACTGCATTTGGCGCGGGAAATGCCGACATTTATTACTTCAGTGCGCTCACCCACCAGGTTGATGCGTTTGACATCTTTCACCAGGACCAGTTCGCGCTTCATGAATTCGGCATAATCCTTGAGTTCCGCGTAACTGAAACCCTCGCCTGTCAAGGCCAGGAAGATGCCGAAGACATCGCTGTAATCGTCCATCACAATCGGCGGCCCGGCCTGGGGCGGGAGTTTGCCCTGCACCTCGCCGACCCTGCGCCTTAAGATGTCCCAGAGCTGCTGTATCTTGTCGGTGCGGTTGTATTCATATATATTCACCCAGATTATGGATTGTCCGGGCCGGGAAAGGGATTTGATGCTCTCCACCTCTTCCGCAGCCTGAATGGCCCTTTCAACCACCCTGGTCACCTGTTGATCAACCTCATGGGCCGAGGCGCCGGGATAGGCGGTTACCACCATGGCTGTCTTGATGGTAAAGGTGGGGTCTTCCAGCTTCCCCATTTTGGTGTAGGCCAAAACGCCGCCCACAATCAAAATAAACATGAAAAATAAAACAGTGACCCTGTTTTTCAGGGAATAGTTAACCAGATTCATGAGACGATTCTTTCCCGATAATGGTCCTTAAAACCATTTTGCCGCGGTTTTTCATAGGCATCCCTTTTGCCAAGGGTCTCTGACCGCTTAAACGCCTTTTACATTTCTTTTCCGATATTGGTTGTGCTCGGCTCATCGAAAAGCCTTACCTGGGAGTCTTTTTCAAGTTGGCTCACTCCGGCGGTGATCACCCATTGCCCAGGATTAAGCTCTCCTGTGATCTCGGCTCCCTGTTCCTTAAGGCCCAGGATGGAGACCTGGGTGAGGACCGGCTTTTTGGTCTTGGTGTCAAGCACCCAGACATAGGACTTTTGCCCACCCTTGTTGACCAGAGCGCTTAAGGGCACCACAAAGCTGTTGTTTAAGGGCTTTGGCGCAAGTTCGATTAAGACCTCGGCCGACATACCCGGCCGCACCAGGGCTGCGGGCCGGTCATCCAGATAAAGTAAAAGGGGATAGGTTCGGCTGGCCGGGTCTGATTTTTTACCGACTTCCTTGAAGCGGGCTTTAAAGGCCTGGCCGGGCAAGGCCTCGAAAGTGCAGGAAAAGGACTTGAACCGTTTGATTATCGGCAAAAGGTCTTCGGAAAGGGAGAGCCTCACCTCCATATTCTCAAGATCCACCAAAGAGGCCACTGGCTGGCCCGGCTGCACGGTTTCATGGTTGTCCACGAATTTTTGGTTTATGTAGCCGGAAAAGGGGGCTTTCAGCACTGTATCCACCAGTGCGTTCCCGGCGTTTTCCAAGGCCTTTTCCGCGCTCTGTTTTTGGGCCAGGGCCATTTCATAGGCGGCCTTGACGCGGTCATACTCGGCTTGGGCCACCGCCTTGTATTTAACTAATTTGGAGTAGCGCTTGTATTGCAGTCGCGCCTCTTCCAAGTGGGCCCTGGCCGAGGCCAGAGCGGCTCGGCAGGTCTTGATCCTGATCTGAAAATCCCGAGGGTCTATCCTGGCCAACACCTCGCCTTTTTTGACCTGTCTGCCCGTATCCGCGTTCAAGTGGATCAAGGGACCGCCAACCCGAAAAGAAAGGTCCGTGTCTTTATGCGCCTTGGCCACGCCGGGCAGATTAAGGCGGTTTTCGCCTTGTGATTCGCTGAGTTGAACCGCCTTAACCGGCCTTATGGTTTTAGGGGCCGGATTGGTCTGGGCTCCACTGGGGTCGCAGGCGGAAAGGCTTGCCAAGAGAGCCGCGATTGCGCTTAATCCTAAAATTGTTTTAGCTTTGGATTTGAACCGTAATATCATTTTCTGACTTTCTTAATTTGCGTGTTTTTTGGGGAAAATGTGCTTTGCTTCACCCTTCCAGAAAAAATGGTTAACCATGCCCTTTAAGCGCAGGGACTCTGCCAGATGGGTGCCCAAAGGCGTTTTTTCTTTTTGTTCAACTCCCCAGAAAAGCTGAATGCTGAAGTCTCCGGGCAATTGACGGTTTTTAAACAACCTGGCTTCTTGAGGCGGCATCAGATCTGCCCAACCCCCCAGCAGCTGTTCAAAAATCATGGTCACCAAATGGCTGTCAGCGGGGTTGAACAACCTGATGTTTATGGTTTCCATTGGTTCCATATAATTTTTCCGATTTATTGGTGTGACGTTTCTCTTTGAGATCTGTGCCTTGTTTATGCTTTTTGTGTCCGCGCCTCAGGCAGGCGTCAAAGCACGCTTCCAGCCCCAGCTGGCTTGAAAACGCAGTGAGGGAGCCGGATAAAAGAGCAAGACCAAGCCGTGAAACAATTTTAAAAAGATCGCCTTGGAGCAGGGAGTGGTCCGGGATGACTAATAAAAGGCCGCTCAAGCCGTATGCCGCCCACAGATTGCCTGTCCAAAGGAGTTCTTTGATAAAGCAGAGGCTCACACCGGCGCCCAAAAAAAAAGCGCATGAGTAGGAGAGGGCTCTCGCTATAAGTGTCGAATATCTCATTTAAAATACCTTTAAGCCTGTCCGGTGACGGCCAGTGGCCTTCGTTATCTGGGTTGAATCACTCTCAGCTTTCAGACAGGGGAATAGCTATAACTGTGCCAAGATAATTAGTTGTGTAAAAATAATGGGTTGTCTATTTGACTGGAAATAGAAATATCTTATATGGTATTTTAAATATCGAATAAGATATTTTTTGAGGGTAAGTGTCTAATATGACATGGAGGTGGTTTTGCAGGTTGATGAACATGCCTTTTTCCATGCTGCCACAATGCACATATGCAGCAGCCTGGATATCTCGGAATCAGTGGCCAACTGTTATGAATTTTTGCAGAATTACATACCGTTGGAAGGCCTGCATATAAACATCTACGAGCCTGAGCTAAGGAGCATCCGCATAATAGCCGCCCAGGGGGGGAGATCCAAAAAATCTTTAACAAACCAACTTGTTCCTCTTGATAAAAGGGGCATTGAGTTTGTTGAATACACCAGCGACCACCTGGAGGAGCTGGACAGGGTCATGGTGGGCCGGTTGCCGGATGCCAGGTCAATTGCGACAGGCATGCAGGAGCGCATTGGTTTTGAAAACGGCTCTTACATGGTGCTGCATTTAAGCGTGCAAGAGGTGAAGCTGGGGGTGTTGGTTGTTTCATCCAGTTCTGAAAACGCCTTTACCGAAAAACACAAATCCCTTTTAACCCTTTTACACGACCCCTTTGCCATAGCCCTTTCCAATGCCGTGCGTTTTCGTGAAGTTCTGCGCTTTAAGGAGATGTTAAACGATGAAAATATATTTCTGAGAAGGGAGCTTTTACATATCACCGGTGACGAGATTGTGGGCCGGGATTTTGGCCTGCGCGAGGTGATGACCATGGTGGGGCAGGTGGCAACCCTGGACAGCAATGTGCTTCTTCTGGGTGAGACCGGAACCGGCAAAGAGGTGATAGCGGGAGCTATTCATCATTCTTCCACCAGGGCCGCAGGCCCCATGATCAAGGTGAATTGCGGGGCCATTGCCGATTCTATCTTGGACAGCGAGCTGTTTGGCCATGAAAAAGGGGCTTTTACCGGCGCGGTGGAGCAAAAGCGGGGACGTTTTGAAAGGGCTCATAAGGGCACCATTTTTTTGGACGAAGTGGCTGAACTCCCTCCGGCGGCTCAGGTCAGGCTTTTGAGGGTTATCCAGACCAGGCAGATCGAGCGGGTGGGCGGAACCAAGACCGTGCCTGTGGATGTAAGGATTATCGCCGCCACTCACAGAAACCTGCCTCAGATGGTTAGAGACGGCAAGTTCAGGGAAGACCTTTGGTTCAGGCTCAATGTGTTCCCCATAATCATTCCCCCTTTGCGCATGCGCAAAATGGATATACCGGCCTTGGTGGAGCATTTTATCCAGCGCAAGGCCAAGGATATGAAATTATCCTATACTCCCCCCTTGGCCAGGGGGGCCCTTGGCAGGCTTAACGCACATGATTGGCCGGGAAATGTGCGCGAGCTTGAAAATGCAGTGGAAAGGGAGCTGATTCGGTCCCGGGCGGCAGGGCCGGGGACACCCCTTGGGTTTGATGATTTCAATCCCGGCGCGGACTCGGTCAAGGCCCCGGTGCAAGCCCGGGCCAAAAGCCTTTTCGAAAACCTCACCTTAGATGAAGCCATCCGGGCGCACATTGAGCAGGCCATGAGAAAATGCAAGGGCAAGGTGCAGGGAGAGGACGGGGCTGCCGCACTGTTGGGATTGCATCCCAGCACCCTTAGAAACCGCATGCGAAAGTTGGGCATTCCCTTTGGCAGGTCCAGTTCTTGACCAAAAAATTCCCGGTTTTTTGCTGAAAAAACCTCTTTTTTGAGGCTTGCTTTTTCTTTGGCCAACATGGCAGGGTTGTAAGCTGGATTTAAAGATTGCCAAAACCAATTACCCGAGGGGAAGGTTGCTTTGCCGGGCGGATTGAAAAAATATTCAGATAAATGGTATTCAGGCTATGCCTTTCAAGGCGCGGCCGTGCTGGGGCTGATCCCGATTCTCCTTCCCATAATTGTGGCCAAGCTGGGAGGCAGTTCCCAGGCGGGCATGGTGGTGGCGGCTTTTTACCTTGGCCAGCTCACGGCTCCCTTTTGGGGGCAAATCACCGACCGCACGGGGTGCCACCGCCTGATCTATTCTTTGGGCTATGTGCTTCTTGGTTTGGGCATGGGTTTTTTTGCCTTGACCGAGGATCTTTATTTCTGGTTGGGGCTTGCCTTTATGCAGGGGGCGGGCTCCGCCGCCACCAACACCGTGGCGGCCATGTTCATTGTGGAGTTCAAGCCCAAGCAGGAATGGAATCCGCGCATTGGCTGGTTGCAGACCTTTTACGGCACAGGCCAGGCCCTGGGCCTGGGGCTGGCTGCGGCGGCCCAGCTGGCCCCTTTATGGGGAATGGGCCTGGCGGCCCTTTTGATGGCGCCCGGGCTTTTCCTGGGTCGGATGGGGTTGCCGCCTGCAAAAAATCATAAAAAGGTGACAGTTGCACTTTTAAATCACCATAAGCTCAAACATCCGGCCCGGGCCTGGCATCAGCTTCACTTGAGCCACAGCATATCCATCAAAGGCATAAAGCATTTGATAGATGAATGGGACGGCCCTTTTGGCATTTTTATCCTGAGCTGGTTTGTGACCATGCTCGGCACCTGGATGGTCTACAACCTCTTCCCCCTTTTAATGGAAAGCCTCTACGGAGTGGACGCGGGCATGAGTTCCCTGGCCTATGCCATTGCCGCCACCTTGGGCATCTTCGCCTATGCGCCTTCAGGTGTTATCGCCGAGAAGATCGGCGATGGGCCGGTGGTGTTGATCGGCATACTCATGACCTTGGTTTCCATGGTCGGCATGGCCGTTTTGGCTTATGTGGACACCGGGATGAACTGGTGGCTGAGCCAGGTGGTTTTTATTTCCATGCCTGTTGCCTGGTCTCCCTTGATTGTGGCTGGAACCGCCTACACCGCCCAGTTGGCCACCATGCCGGAAGGCAATGCCCTGGGGGTCTTCAACTCCAGCACGGCAGTGGCCTCGGTTTTAGGCGCTTTGGCCGCGGGCTGGCTCTCTGATGCCTGGGGTTACGGCGTGGTCATGATAGGAGCATGCGTTTTGACTGTTGCCGGTCTTTTTGTTCTGGTTGTTTGTCTTAAAAAAACGCCCGCCAAGTGATTGATATATAATTGCCTTTAGCCCGCTTATGGTGAAAGTGTATATGGCTGATGGCTTTTATAGTGGTTGGCTAGGTTGTTATATTAGGATTCTATTACTTTTTTTGTAACCCCAAAAACAATCAGGATTACTATTTTTACGTAAGGTATTTAAAATGCCTGTTGGTATAGAACCGCATAAATGGGCCCATAGCCCCAAAAAAAACTTAACTGACCGTTAGTAAAAGGAGAAAATGGTGTCGCCTGTTTTGAAAGAGATCCAAGGTGTGGAGATCTTGAGCCTTCAGGACAATTATATTGACGTACTCACCATGGATGCGGGAGAAGTGGTGAAAAGGCCCATGCTGGTGAGGCCCGAGGCTGAGAAAGAGGTTACTCTCACTAAAAGCCCCAAGGCAGAGCACGGTTTTTCTTCCTTTATTACAGTCACGGGCGAGGCCGGCCCCAAAAATATGCTTTTTGATTTCGGCTGTTCGGATGACGGCGCTGCCTTTAACGCCGATCTTTTGGGAATAGACTTAAGCCGGGTCGAGGCCCTGGCCCTTTCCCATGGCCATTTTGATCACTTTGGCGGCATGAAAGAGCTGGTAAAACGCACCCGTCGAGATGATCTCACCCTGGTCGCCCATCCCGGAGTTTTCCGGAGAGATCGTTTCATGGCCCTGCCCGGAGGGGTTAAACTGAAATTCCCGCTTTTCAGCCGGGAAGACGTCAAGGCCGCCGGAGCCGATATCGCCGAAAGTAAAGAGCCGCGTTCCCTACTGGATGGAACCTGCCTGTTTCTGGGCGAGATCCCCAGGGAGACAGAGTTTGAAAAGGGAATGACAAACGCCTATTACCTGGAGAAAGGGAAAGAGGTTTTTGATCCCCTTGCCGACGACACCTCCCTGGTATTTCATGTAAAGGGAAAGGGCCTGGTAATCCTCTCGGGCTGTGCCCATTCCGGCATAATCAATACAGTCAAACACGCCTGCCGGGTGACCGGCGTGGACCGGGTATACGCTGTTATGGGCGGCTTTCACCTGACCGGCCCGACCTTTGAACACCAGATCAAGCCCACCATCAAGGCCCTCTTGGAGATCAACCCCGAGTATGTGGTTCCAGCCCATTGCACCGGCAGAAACGCCACCCTGGCTATTGAAAGAGCCATGCCCGGTAAGTTTTTGCTGAACATGTCATGCACCAGCATGTTGTTTAAAGCTTGATTCCGTTTTATTTTGCCTCCCCGGTTTTATAGCCGGGGAGGTTCACAAAAAACGGCTACTTGCGTTTCCAGAAAACCTTTTCCTTGTCACCCTTGTACCAGGACCAGCCACTGACTGTTTTGAGATCCTTGGCCAATTTAACCTCATAGCGGACAGTATCGCCGTTTACCTTGAATGAGAATTTGAGACTCTTCCCAGACAATCTGGCCTGTCCCCCGACCTTGATCCCATAGGTGTTTTTAAAGCTAAAAACATAAGCTCCCGGGCCTTTTTGGGTAAAGGTCCAGGAGCCACTGGCCTGTTTGTCGAGCCAGACCCCGGCCAAGGGGTCTTTTTCCGTTTGTTTGGGCAAGGGGGCGGGTTTGGGCATGGGCGCAAGGGAGACCACCGGCCTGGGCTTACCCGGGGCCACATATTGATAGATGTATTTCTGCTCCCATCCCTTGGGGCAGACATTCAGGGTGAGCTGGTCTCCGTGTTTGGAGGGCTTGGGTATCTTAAATTGCACTTTTTTCCGGGCGCTTGATTCTTTCACCTTGGAACGGACTCTGACACTGCCAAGGCTGCCGCCGGTGGTGTAGCCGCAGGAGATGCGAACCGGCTCCAGATAAACCGTTATGCCTCCGTTTTGAAAGAGACTCTTTTCCTGGGCCAGGCGGGTGGCGGCTATCTCCACATGGGCCTTTTGTTCCGGAAGCAGCCTGGCAGGGGGCCTGGTCCAGGTTTGGCTGGCCACGAATTTGGATTTGGGCTTGGTGCAAAGGTTATGCACCGTAAAGACCACAGAGCCTTCGCCTCCGCTAACAACATCTTTGTAGCATTGATGCTTGCCGGGCTTGAGTTTTCGGCCAAGCACCTTGACCAGGAGCCATTCGCCCTCACCTTCGGCCACTTGGTTTTTATCCGTCTTTGCGGCAAGCTTTTTTTCAATGGCTTTCAGCTCACGATTTCTTTGCGGGCTTGCCTGAAGCTTAAGGCTTTGCTTGAGCAGTGAAAGCCCTTCATCGGTTTTTCCTTGATTGATAAGCAGCTTGCCCTGTTGCCAAAGCTGGTCTGCATTCTGCTTTGGCGAGACTTGGCCGGTTTGGGCGGCCAGGACCTCTGGGGAACGCTCACCGCCGTTGGCAGAGAGGATGCCTATGCGGTCCATCCAGATGATGCCGAGGTCTATCACCCCGGCCTTGGCCAAGGCCGGGTCCAGGTCAAAGAGGTAGGTCTTCACAGGCCACAGATCCCGGTTGACCGTCTCGGCCGGGCCAAGGTCTGTGCGGCGCTCCCTTTTCTGGATCATAATTTCATATCGACCCGAGCGCAGGTCGTTAAAGGTGCAGTTAAAGGTCCCGTCCGCCCGGCTGTTGCAGATCTTCTGAGTCCATTGGGGGGCCAGGTAGATGTCGGCCTGGCCCACCGGGGCCTTGCTGCCCCTTCTGAGGGCGCGCCCCTTTATTTTCACCATTGGTATATCCGCAGGCGGTGCATTTGGCGCGGCCAGGGTTTCGGGCTTTTTCTTGCCCTGGTAAGCGGCCAGGGCTTCCTTGCCGACTAAAACAAGGTATTGCAGGTCTATTCTGTGGTTGTCTTCATTGCTGCCGTCCTCCAGGGTTACATTTATGCTGTAGCTCAACACAACCGTGCCTGCTCCCGCCTTCAGGCCGGTCACGGTGACGCCGTTGCCTGTGGTGCGGCTTTTCAGAATTCCAGGGCTGGCATAGTGGCCGCTCAGGCTGAGTTTTCGCCAGGAGGTGATGCGCAAGGGGGTTGGCTTGCCTGGGATGCGGGCAAACCATTGTCCGTTTTTAGTGAGCGACAGGGTCTGGCTTTCACCCACGCTAAGGGCTATGGTCCTTGAAGGCTTGGAGACAGCCAGGTCGGACGGCATTTTAAAGGAAGCGGCCGGCGCTCCCAAGGATGTGTTGTCCTGTTTTGGGGCTATAAGGGTGAAACCTGTCGAAGAAGCGGCCTGACCGCCCGAAAACGGAGACGATGCCGATGCCTTATACACCTTTCCCAAGGGCTTGAACACATAGCCATAGCGGGAAAGGCCCTGACGTTTAAGATAGACTTCCAGCCCGGTTCCACCGAAATCCGTATTGGGGCGCACCACTATGGTGAGGTTGCCCTTGGTGGGGTAATTTTTCATCAGCCCGCCGGTGCAGCCATAGTCCCCGCCTTTCCACTGGGCGGTAATGCTGGATCCGCTTTTTTCCCAGGAGCCGCTGAGGGTTCCCTTGAATTCGATTTGGGTCTTGGTCAACCGCATGCCGACTTTGCAGACCGGGTCCGCGGTCATGCTGCCGCTTACTTGCTTGCCGGTAAATATCAACTTGAGGCGGGTTTTTCTGCCGTCCGCCTCTGCCCTGCCGGAATTGTATTCAAAGACTTCCGCTTGAGAAGGAAGAGCCCAGGCGAGCAAAAAACAGACCAGAGTCGAAAAAAGGATTTTAATCAAGGCCGGTTGGTGGGGTCTTCTCATGTTTTGCCTCCAAAACCCAAAAAAGCGCACTAATTGTCAGACAAAGTCTTTACGGCGCCAGGTAAAAAGGCCTTTCAAATCCAAATGGAAAGTCCATTAGAGGTTTTTCCCTTTTTGTTGTGAAAAGTTGTTTGGTTGCTGCGAATGGTTTGAGACTGAAACATCCGGGCTAATAAATCAGGCAGGTCCGGGAAAAGATGTCAGTGCCAAGTCTTATTCGGTTAAGTCACTTCAGTCTCCCTATGATTTTGATATTAATCCTCTGGGGCCATTATGGTCAATCAATCCGGGCATGGAGAGCTGTTTTGGCGGAAGAATGCGGTTTGGCCTGCCTGAGGCGGGCAAATGCGTCAATTTTTCAAATTAAAGTAAAAGGTGGAAGTTTGCTGGCTGATGTGGAAGGGGGCGAACACCCGCGCCCCTGTGTCCGGGGCGCGGGTGTTTTTGGTTCAGCGGGTGGCCATGGCTTTTTGCGGTTCGCCGGTGGGCAAGATGCTCAAGCGGCCGTTCAGTTTTACAAACCAGGCCGCGGACTGGACCTGGATGATATAGGCCACTGCCACCACCAGGGCGGCGATGGAGCCTTCCTGGCCAAAGGCGTTCATGGCAATGGCCAAGGCAATGGAAAGGTTTCTGCTGACTGTGCCGAAAACCAGGGCAATGGCGTCTCCCTGGGGCAGGAACATGCGGCCGGTTATGGTGGCCAGGGTGAAATTTATGGCATACAAGAGTGCCAGGGGAGCCAGGATCAAAAGTAACAACTGGGGGGAGGCCACAATGGTTTGGGCCTTTAAGCTGATGGCGATAAAGACAATGCCCATGACCCCCAGGGTGGAGAGGGAGGGAAAGCGGGGGGCCAGTTTGTGCTGGAACTCCATCTCACCGTAACGCCGCACCAAAAGCCGCTGGGTCATGAAACCGGCCAACATGGGCAGGAATACGATCAAGAGGATCTGGCGCATCACCACCATCACATCCACTGAAAGATTTGTTCCCATTAAAAACTTAACGAAAAAGGGCGTGGCAATGGAACCCAGGGTCAGGCCCACGACAGTCATCTTGACTGCGGCAGCCACGTTGCCCTTGGCAAACCCGGTCCAGGAGATGGTCATGCCGCTGGTGGGGACAAGCCCTGCCAGCAAGAGCCCCAGGATCATGTAAGGCTGGTCTTTGAAAAAAAACGAGCCCAGGCCAAAGGCCACAAAGGGGATAACCCCGAAGTTAATGGCCTGGGTGATTATCTGAGCCTTCAAGTCTCCGCCTTCAAATACTTTTTTTATCTTAAGCGTCACCATCATGGGATAGACCATGAGAAAGGTGAAGGGGATTATCAGGCTCTTCAGGGGCTTGGGATCAATAAACAAACCTGTTATAAATCCGGCCAACATCATTACAGGGATGGCTATCACCAGGTTCTGACTTATCTTTTTCAGGGCATACCACATATTTCTACACCTCCGGCCAATTGGCTTGTGCTTGACCTTCAGACTGCGGAATTTTTAATTTTTCTGCAGTCTGTATTAATTTTAGTATTTAGTTTTATACGTTTATGAAGATTTTTATCTAAGACGGCCCGCCCCTTTCTGGTATGTTTTCGCGGTCCGTTTCGGGGCGGGCCTTTTGCGGCCTATTTATTCAACTCCTTGACCTGATCGGCCAGAAGATCTTTCAGGCGATCAAGGGTTATCGGGCAGGCCTGCATGGGAATCCCCATCCAGTCCGACATTTCAAGGACCTTTTCCGGGTCTTCATTCAGGAGCTTGTCAAAGTAGCCCAGCCCGTCCAGGACCGTGGCTCCGCCGGTGTGGCGGGGAAAGTTTTCATTGGCCATGGCCTTGTCCCAGCCCTTGAACACATCGTCTTTGAACCTCACCCAGCCCGGTGTCATCCACCAGACCGGTTCACCCCCTGCCGTTTCATTGCGGAAAGACTCGGAAGCCAGCATATCCATGCAATGGGTGGCGTTGATCCGGGCCACTCCCTCCCCCTGTTCGGCAATGATTTTCTGCATGGTGCGGGTGGGTTCGGCTGTGTTCACGTAACAGAATTTGCCCCCGTAAACCACCAGCACCTTGGCAAAGCGTTCCCTGGCCCTTTTAATGGCTTTCAGCAGTTGCCGCTCCAACTCTACACAGTCCTGGTGCAGGCCCGGAGTGGTGAAGATGATCTGGCCCGCATTAAGGAATCCTTCTTTTTTGAGCCGGTTAAGCTCAGGCGCCAGGGTTCCGCAGGCAACTATCGCAATATCCGAAAAATCAGGCTGATTCATTTTTTTGTTCCCGTTTGCGCCAAATGCGCATTAAAGTGTTTTCTTTAAGACTGTATATTCCTCGGGGGCACGGTAATAGGCTTTTGAATGACAGTGTGCATCTGTCGTCTCCGCTGCTTTAATCTTGGTTCATCTTGGCTTTTCCGGCCTATGATCATTTTCCGGCATCTGCCTGGGAGACATATCCGGATCCGGGGCATGTTCCGTTTTTAAAGACCAGTGTTCATCCAGGGAGCAGACCTGCCCCGCAGCAGGCCTTCAGCCGCCTTTACGGGGTGGCGGATTTTCGTCGGGCTTGGGCCAGGCCAGGCCCTGCGAGGCGTTATCCCGAACCGGACGGACCAGAAACACCTGTTTCCCCCGAGCGGTTGTGATCTCCAGGAGCTGATGGCCAATGGCTTGAATAAATTTCAGCAGTTCGTGGCCGCTTTTGTTTGTCGGGGCGATTATGCGGGCCTTTTGCCCTGGTCCAAGCTGGTCCAGAAAATTTTTCACCTTGAGCAGCATCAAGGGGCCATGCCATTCGGTTACATCAAAATCCCTTATTGGTTTTTGTTCTCCGTTTTTCAGGGGCATGGGCTCTTCCGCTTTGAGGTTTCCTGGCTGCAATAGTTAGTGGCAAACTGTGTGCCAGATTCCCAGGTGCGGGGCAGGTATTTTATAATTAGTTAGATTGACAGGGTTTTTTAACGGCAACCAGAAAGGGGTGAGTTGTGATAAACTGCTGTTAACCAGTGTTAGTTTTGTAAATTTATACTGTTAACCAGGTGCGGCATGGAACAGGATTACGGCCAGTATTGGCAGACCATAGTGGAGACCATGGAAGACGGGCTTTTGGTGGTTGCGCCGGACGGCACCATTGTGAGCCTGAACCCGGCCCTGGAGCGCATGTTGGGCTATAAACAGGAAGAGCTGGTGGGGCGGCCCTGCACTGTACTGGGCTGTGACCACTGCGCCGGGGTGATCACCGCCGGCGGGAAGCACCATTGCGCCCTGTTCAGCCAGGGGGGCATCAAACGCGGCCACTGCAATTTGACCCGCAAGGATGGAGGGTTTGTACCGGTTATTAAAAACGCCGCCCTTTTGCGGGACCCTTCGGGCGAGGTCATGGGCGGGGTGGAGACCCTGACCGACCTGAGCGCTGTGGCTGCCAAGGAAAGGGAGCTGGAAAACCTGCGCCGCCGCATGGGGGTCAACAACTCCTTTCAGGGGATTTTGGGAGTCAGCCGCCCCATGTTGGAGCTGTTTGAACTGATCCAGGCTGCTGCCCAGTCCCAGGCCCCGGTGCTTATCCTGGGCGAGAGCGGCACAGGCAAGGAGCTGGTGGCCGAGGCTATCCACAGCTTAAGCCCCCGGGCGAATAAGCCCTTTATAAAGGTTAACTGCGCCGCCTTAAATGAATCCCTTTTGGAGAGTGAACTTTTCGGGCATGTGCGGGGAGCCTTCACCGGTGCGGACAGGGACCGGATGGGCCGCTTCCAGGCGGCTCGGGGCGGGGATTTTTTCCTGGACGAGGTGGGGGATCTTCCTGCCTCCACCCAGGTTAAGTTGTTGAGGGTGTTGCAGGAAAACCTGGTGGAAAGGGTGGGGGACCATAAGCCCATACCTGTGGATGTGCGGGTTATATCAGCCACCCACCGGGACTTAAGGGCCAAGGTGGCTGAAGGCGTTTTCAGGCAGGATCTGTTTTTCAGGGTGGCGGTGATTCCCATCGAGGTGCCGCCCTTGCGCGAGCGAAAGGGGGATATTCCCCTTTTGACCGAGGCCCTGGTGGAAAGGCTGAGGGGCCGCACCGGCCGCAACATCATGGGCGTGGACCGGGATGCGCTGGAACTATTGGAGGCCTATAACTGGCCGGGCAATGTGCGGGAGCTGATAAATGTGCTGGAATACAGCTTTGTGGTCTGTAAAGGCGGGGAGATAAAACCCAAGCACCTGCCCAGGGAGGTTAGAGGCGAAAAAAAGGGCGCTGTAAAGGTGCGCACCCGCAGACCGGGCGGGCCCTCCAAAACAGACCAGGATTCAGTGCGCCAGGCCCTGGAAAAATGCAACGGAAATCGCACCCAGGCGGCCCGCCTTTTGGGTGTGAGCCGGGTTACCTTGTGGAAATGGCTGAAAAAAATGGAAGAAAACCAAAGGTGACAACAGGGCCGTTTTCACAAAGTTTGTCCAAAGCAGGCCAAGGATATTTCTCCAAAAAATAGAGGATGTTTATGACCAGATTAACGGCCGCTAAGTTAACAACAACTGTTAAGTACAAGATAATTATTTATTAAAACGGGAGTTGGTGAATCCGGCTAAGCCCAAGTAATGAATGACCTATCCAATTATGGGTTGTATTGGCACAACCCCTGCAAATCATTTGGTTAATCCCCAATAAGGGGGGTAACCCCAACCGGAGGATTAACCATGAGCCAGTTACAGATTACCTGCCCCTATTGTCAACACACCGAAACCATCCTGCACGACGGCCTCTTTGCACCCCGCTATGCAGACTGCTCCAAATGCGGCATGCAGTACATCTATGAGCCCAGGGCCGGTTATGTGGCCTTTTTCAAAAAAGGCGAAGCCGACTGCTGGAGCGACCCGGACTGCCGCGCCATTGAAATGTGCAGCCACGACGAGGAATAGGCCCAAAAAGGCTTTTGCCGGGGGCGAAAAGGCGGCTTGGGAAAGATGTTTTTCAATCACCCGCCGCTTTCAAGGCCTTACCCAGCCGCCCAGGCCAGGGAGGGGGGAGTGCGGGTTTTGAGACTTGCATGGGCGGGGAAAAGGGAAAGGGGTAAGAAGTCCCCGGTATAGGGCTATGATTCATCCCCGCGTATGCGGGGAACACCTTGGCGGGTGGTTGGTGGCTCAATCGCCCGCCGGTTCATCCCCGCGTATGCGGGGAACACGCGCACAGCGCCGCTCAGATCGCGTTGCCAGCCGGTTCATCCCCGCGTATGCGGGGAACACGCGCACAGCGCCGCTCAGATCGCGTTGCCAGCCGGTTCATCCCCGCGTATGCGGGGAACACACGTGCATAATTCGCCGCAGCCTCAACGATATCGGTTCATCCCCGCGTATGCGGGGAACACAAATAAAGGGATGTAGGTGTAATCATCATAATCGGTTCATCCCCGCGTATGCGGGGAACACTTTCCAGGTAAGATCAAGGGATTTACCAATCTCGGTTCATCCCCGCGTATGCGGGGAACACATGTCTGTTCGTGCGCTTTCCCGTCTTTCAGGCGGTTCATCCCCGCGTATGCGGGGAACACATAGGCATTAATACCTCGAATTCTCGCGTATACGGTTCATCCCCGCGTATGCGGGGAACACTCAAAACTAAACTTTTTTGCCAAATTTTATTACGGTTCATCCCCGCGTATGCGGGGAACACGGAACTTAACCGCCTTTGGCGCGCTCCAGTGGCAGGTTCATCCCCGCGTATGCGGGGAACACTTGAAAGGTTCGACAAAGGGAACATTCAAGTGCGGTTCATCCCCGCGTATGCGGGGAACACTAATCAAATCGATGATCTAACTAATGTGTTGCCGGTTCATCCCCGCGTATGCGGGGAACACTTAGACACTCCCCTGCTCCCGCTAACGCAAAGCGGTTCATCCCCGCGTATGCGGGGAACACCTTCACCACTAACGCGTTTTGCCTGTTCTGTGCGGTTCATCCCCGCGTATGCGGGGAACACTCGAATGCGAGGACGAACACGGGACTAGTTATCGGTTCATCCCCGCGTATGCGGGGAACACACTAAGCGCGTGCTTGTATTTAAGGTTTAAACCGGTTCATCCCCGCGTATGCGGGGAACACGCCACACCAGGGGCACGTTCAACCTCTTGGCCAGGTTCATCCCCGCGTATGCGGGGAACACCGACCAGTCTTCAGTTTTTCCTAATAATATGTCGGTTCATCCCCGCGTATGCGGGGAACACCTTATTTCCACGGCGTGGTCAGTGTCTAATGACGGTTCATCCCCGCGTATGCGGGGAACACTTTTGGACCTTGGCCAAAACCAAAGCCCCGGCCGGTTCATCCCCGCGTATGCGGGGAACACAACTTCGTTTTTTAAAAAACGAAGATACATTGCGGTTCATCCCCGCGTATGCGGGGAACACCTGCCGGTTTGTTTTGGTGACGATAAATATTCCGGTTCATCCCCGCGTATGCGGGGAACACTTGCCAGGTCAACACTTGTTTTTTCCCATTGCCGGTTCATCCCCGCGTATGCGGGGAACACAGCCTGTCTGGTATGACGAGAAAAGTCAACAACGGTTCATCCCCGCGTATGCGGGGAACACATGGTGGTCGGAAAAATGAGTGAGCGGCCATTCGGTTCATCCCCGCGTATGCGGGGAACACCCGAGGATTATGTAAGACATACAAAGTTTTGCCGGTTCATCCCCGCGTATGCGGGGAACACCTGTCGTTCTAACTGTGTAGAAAGCGCTTCACCGGTTCATCCCCGCGTATGCGGGGAACACTCTTCTTAAAAACACTTGAAATAATTGCGTTTTTTGAACGCGATTTTTTTACCGATTATTTTGCCTTTTTTAAGGCCTTAATCTGCCTTGGTTTCCAAGGGTAAAAAGGAGACCAGTTTAAGACCGTCCAGCTCCAGGGGTTCTCTTCTGTTCTTGCCCAGGGTGCGGAAATCAAACCCCTGTTCCGTATTAGTGGTCCAGGCCATGACAGCGTTTCCCTCTTCAATGCCTGTGGCTACATTGTCCCAGACCATCTCCCTGGCCCTTTGGGAGAGCTTGCCCACATAAACCCCGGCCCTTATCTCCAAAAGCCAGACCGCCAACCTGCCCCTGAGGCGCGGGGGCGCGTTTTCAACTACGATGACCAGCATCGCCAAGACTCTTTTCTTCCGGCAGGACCGGACCTTGAGAATCCTTCGGCGCTTTGGGCATCTTAAGGCCGCCAGCCGCCAGCACCTTTTCAATAGTTGGAATAATTCGCTTTAGAATCTTGGTTTGCCTGAACATATCCCGGCATCCCAGACGCACCTCCCTTTCCCAAAGAACGCCGGTTTTTGCGGCAACGCGAAAAGCCACCGGAACCACGGTCTGGAACTTGAAAAGGTCTGCCATGTCATAGACAAAGGAAAGTGGGCGTCCGCTGTGGATAAAACCGACAGCCGGTGAATAACCGGCGGCCAGAACGGCGGCCTCGGTTATGCCGTAAAGGCAGGCATTGGCCGCACTCAGGCATTTGTTGGCAATATCGGCCCTTTCCCAGTTCTGGGGGTTGTAGCGGCGTCCATGCCATTCAATGCGGTATTTACGGGCCAGTTGTTTGTACATCTCCCGCACCCTGGCCCCTTCGATTCCCCGCATCTGCTCCACGCTGCGCTTGATCGGCGGCTCCTGGCCAAAGCGCAGCTTATACATCTCGCGCACAACCTTGAGCCTGGCCTGGGGATCAGAGGCCAGGGCGGCCTGATACAAAAGGCGATCCGCCCTGGCCCCGCCGGGTTGCCCGGATGAATAGACCCTCACCCCGGCCTCTCCGACCCAGACCAAAAGGCAGCCCACCCTGGCGGCCAGGCTCACCGCGGCATGGGATACCCGGATCCCCGGTTCAAGCATAAGGCAGGCAACGCTGCCTATGGGAATGTGGGTGCGCACCCCGTTTTTATCCACCAGGACAAAAGAGCCGTCCAACACATCCAGCCTGCCCCTTTCCAGGAAAAGAATAGAGGTCCTTTCCTTCATGGCCAAGGGCTTCAGTTTGGGCAGTATGTCACTCATAGGGGCCTGACCAGAACCAAGCCGAAGCCATAGCCCTTGGCCGGGCCAAGGCCTTGATAAAGGGTCTTTAAAAACAATTCCTCGTCTGTGATCAAAAGCTCGCCGGACAGGTCAAGGCTGCTTAAGCTGACCGGCCTCCTGCCCTTGAAAAAGCGCTTTTGGTGATACCCCTCTGCCCTTATTTTATCTTTTGCAAAAGAAAATCCGTTTGGCTCGGCCCGGTTTTCAAGCCAGCCAACCCCGGCCTTTTGCACCAGTTCGGCCTGCATGGGCCAGCTGTCTCTGGCAACCCCGGCTGTTTTTAATTTTTGCTTTTGGTCCATGACCAGGTCGTGCCGGGTCTGTTTGCCGTTTGCATCCCTTCTTTTGACCACCGGGTTTATACGCATGGTAAACCCCAGTTTGGTTCCCTTGCTGAGGCGGGGTTCATAGGGCTTGGTTTGGATATTCCATAAAGGGTTTTGCAAAGGGGCGCGGTCTGATATGGCCAGGTATTGGGGGATGTTTCCGGTTTGCTGCATGCGGCGGAACAAAAAATCCCTTTTCCGCTCCGGGCTGTCAGAGAAGACCTGCCAAATGACTTTATGGTCCAGTTCTCCATGCCCCATGGCCAGTTG
This sequence comes from Dethiosulfatarculus sandiegensis, assembly GCF_000931935.2. Taxonomy (GTDB): domain Bacteria; phylum Desulfobacterota; class Desulfarculia; order Desulfarculales; family Desulfarculaceae; genus Dethiosulfatarculus; species Dethiosulfatarculus sandiegensis. The sequence goes on along the minus strand of NZ_AZAC01000078.1, from coordinate 39,475 downwards.
CCAGAAATCCGGGGTCTCCAAGGCCTTGGGGTTAAAGGTGAGCTTACTTATGTACATTTCAGTCCCCCCTTTTTAGCTCACTGATGGGTGTGAAATGCTCCTGGCGCACTGCAAACTGCCAGCGCCGGCGGCTTAAGGGAAGATCCCTGACCGGGTTGGTGAGCCGGGGCCTTATGGCCTCTTCCCGGCCCGTGTCTTCCCAAAAAAGCCCCCCGGCTTCTGCTTTGATTAATTTTTCAAATTGCTTGGGCAGATCCTCAGGCAATAGGCCGCAGGCCTGTTTAAGGCCTGTGGCTTGTATCACCTTGGGCTGCAAGGGAAGCCCCAAGGGGCAGGACTTTCTGCCCAGGTAAAGATGGTATTTGGGTTCTTTCAGGGCATCAGCCAACTCGGCCAGGCCATAGGGCGGATTGGGAGCCGCCTGCCAGAGCAGGATGTAATAAAGGCCATCTGTGCGGTAATCCCTGGAGGACAAGATAGTCCCCAGTTTGGGAGCGCTCAGCTCCTCGGCCCGGGTGTTGGCCCCGCCCATTTTTTTTAGTTGTGTTCTGTCAGGAACCTGGGCGGTATGGTAGTCGCGCAGGGGCAACCCTGCGGATTCAACCAATACCGCCAGCCCATAGGCTTGGCTCATTTGGCTGAAGGTTTCATCCTGATCCCGGTCCAGGCCCAGGGCGGCGGCCAAAAGCCCTAAAACCGCGGCCTTGCCGGGATGAAGGGCAGTGGGCCGTTTTGTGCCCACTGCTGTTTCACCCCATGAGGCCATGGCGCCGTATAATCTGAAATATAGATAATTTTTCATGGCTCACCCGGCGATAAAGTCCAGAAGTTCAGGCAGAGTGCCTTTTCTTTCCGGAACATTCATGACATAGGAATCTTCCGCGCAAGGCCCGTAGGCTGCGTCCATGTCGTCTCTGGTGTTTTCCAGGGCGGATATGGCCTCTGTGAGCATGTTTTTGCTTTTTACGGGATTCAAAAAGGAGACGGAAAGGGAGCGGGGCTGGCGGGAGCCCTTTTCCGCCAGGCAGTAACTGGTATAGGCATAACTGCCAAAGGAGTTGATTTTGCCTTTGGGCGCGCTGGTGGCCATGGCCTCCACAAAGGCCCGGATGCCCTTGTCGGCCAGTTCCCGGTCGCCGCCCAGGTTTTTGACTAAAAGGTCGTAGTTGATGCAGGCGTAGAGATAAAAATATCCGGCTGCAAATTCGGTCTCGCCAATGTGGCCTGCGCCCATGTCTTCCTCACCCTCGTTGAGTTCGTCCACTGCGCTGAAAAAATCTTCTTCCACAGCCACTTCGTGCACGCTCAAGGCATGGGCAACCTGGGCCGCCGCCTCCACATTGTAAGCGGGTTGTTTGGCCACCATGCGGCCAAACAAAGCCAGGTCCACCGCTGTTTGGGTCTGACCCATGATCTCTTTGGAATCCTTTTCAGTCGGCAGTTTTCCCTCTTCCAAATAGCGGAGAGCCATTTCCTCCATGGCCTTTTTTTCTTCCGGGCTGAAAAAGAAAAGTTCCTTGATATCCAGGAGTTTTTCTTCTTTTGGCTTATCGTCGCCTTTTTTGGGTTTTTCTATGGTGCCGAAGAACTCGACCAAGGCGGAGGTGCATGCCACGGCCTTTTCTTTATCAATCCCTTTTTCCAAAAGATTTCCCAAAAGGACCCTGCCCATGCGGCGGGTCCTTTGGCCCAAATTGCCTTTAAGGGCCTCCTCCACCACCGGAGAGGTCCTCCAGGTGCGTTTCAGGCATTGGGAGGAAATCCTCAGGCGCTGGGCTCCGCCCATGATCGCAGTTTTGGGGCGGCCCAGGTCGTCGCGGTTGAGGTTGGCGGGGGGATAAGAGGTAAGCATATGCAATTGAATGAACCGGCTCATGATTTATATCCTTTTACATAAGAGATGATTATTTGGTCTTGAGGTGGCTGTAATATTCCACGGCCCAACGGGTGCGGGTATCCTGCTTCCCTTGTTGGTTGAGGGTGTTTTTTTCCCACCAGTAAATTGATCTGGCCAGATCCCAAAGGTCGCAGACCCCGTCCAACATGCGCAAAACCCTGTACATGGGCAGATAAAGATCATCCAAAGTGGTTTTGCTTAAGATGCGCCTGAAGCGGAGCTCGCTCACCCTGGGGTTGTCCCCTTTTTTGGGGGGCAGGGCCATCTGTTTGGCCAGGGGCGTGTCTTCCACCCGGCCCTTTACATGGGCGGCCAGTCCGGCCATTACAGCCAGCTTGGGGCCGTTCCATTTGTTGACATTAAGCTCGGCCTGTCTGTAACGGGCCAAAAGGGAGTGATACGCCGGGCACATGGCCAACTCGCCGGGGCTGCGCGACCTGCGCAGCCAGGCCCTGTCTGCCGAGCTGTTGACCAGATCTTCCCACCATTCTAAAAAGATCCGGGTATCCGTTTGGTCCGGATAGGAGAAGTTGATGTTGTTTTTGCTTTTCATAAAGCCCTCCTTTATGGAACGGGATTATGCTGCTTTGGTTTTTTTATTTGTAAGGTCCAGGATTTTGCCTATTTTGGAGGTGGCGTTCAGGGCCTTTCCCAGGTCCAGACGGGCCAGGGCCACCCTTCTGGGCTCCACTGCCTCAAAATGGCCGGTCTGGGAAAGGGAATCAAAGATCTCAAGCGCCTTGTTTCTTAAGAGCCTTAGCCATTCCCTGCGGAGGTCCTCGGTGTCCCGGCCTTCTTCCACCAGCTGGATTGCCTGCTCCAGGGCTTCATAGAAACTGCTTTCCGTTTCCTGCCAAAAGCGCTGGTCTATGATGGAGAAATCCCCTTTGGCATCGCCCGGCCTTTTGTACCAGGCCTTTTTCAGGTTGGTGCGCAAGAGCCAGACCGCCAGATCAGCCGCCCGAACCAGGCGGGAGATGTTTTTCTCCAAAAGGGGCATGTGTTGGCTGTCTATATCCACCAGGGGCATGGTGCTTTCGTACCAGCACCGGGCTTTCATATTGTCCATGTCAAAGCCAAAGCACCAAAGCCTGGGGCTGTGGCTGCCCTGGGGTTTCTGCAAAAGCCGAAAGCGGCGCTGATTTAAAAAGTGCTGCACAACTTTAGCCGGTCGGGTGTTGCCCTCGGCATCGGTTATGACCAGCCCCAGCCAATGGCGATAAACCATCCCGCCGGGCTGGGGGTGTCTGGCAATGGGCATGCCTTTCTTATCCCTGGTGTAGGGGGTCAGGGGGTGCTGCCAGGCTCCTTCATAATTCACCCCATAGTTTTTGGTTTGATAGGCGCTTGTGAGGTGTTGGCTCATGCGCCCGCAGATCTCGCAGACCCCTTGTTCCGGTTCCTGATCGATTATGCGAATGCGCCTGGGGGTGGCCCAGTACATCTGCAAGGGGTTGGTGTCCTGGGGCAGGGTGGCCTGGCCGGTTTTGGCCTCGCTGGTGCGGCAGGGGGCCAGCCAGGGAAAGATATCCTGGGGGTTGGTTTTTTGCGGGTTCCCGGCCAGGGCCTCAAAATCCCTTTTGGGCAACACATTGGCCCAGACCGTCTCCCACAGGGTGTTTGCCAGGATAATGGTGCTTAAAGGACCGCCTCCGCGTAATGAGGTGCGGTGCCCCACGCCGCCTGAAGGTGCGTTGATCTGCATGCAATAAAGGGCCGTGCCCAGGCAATGGGGGCATTGCCTGGTTGCCTGGCCCCTTTTGATAAAAAGGTCTGCATTGTTTTTTTCCGTGTTTCCGCCGGGAGATTCTATAAGCAGGTTGGATACGTTTTGTTCGGCGCCGTCTGTAAGGTCAAAGTCCTGTATAAAGCGGGGGCCGTTGCCTAGCAAATTAAAGTATGGTTCTAATTTGGAAAAGCTGTCTTTGAGTTCCTGGGGAGAGGGCGGTTTGGTGAGAATTTTTCGCCATGCTTTTTCTGATTCAGGGGCCCAGGTTGTCTGTAAAATGCCAATGAGAAATTGGTTCAACGCGCCGTTGAAATCAGGCCTGGGAGACTCAATGCCGATTATGGGGTCATTCTGAAAATTGTCGGTGATCTGCCAGGGAGCTATTATTTCTTTTTTGCCGCTTAGGCGCTTTACCGGAATCCAGGGAATGCGTAAGAGGTTGGAATCCATTTTACTCCCCCCTATAACAATAAGTTATGGTCAAAACTAAAAATAGTTTTTTGATTGTCGGGTTTTAACTTGAAGCTAAATACTTGCCTTCTAGACATGGGGATGGCTCAAGTCAAAAGTTTATGTCTGTAGGGATATCATGAAGATAGGTAGGAAGTAAAGTGTTTCTAAAATAAAACACGAAATGTGAAAAATGATGTTGAAAGTAGTCAGTTTTTTGTAAAAAAATTATGTAACTAATTTGCTTTAGTTACATGTTTTATTGTTAAATGCCTCCTTCTATTGGCTTAGATGAAAACAAAACTTTCTTCTTAGTTGTTTATCCCCGCAGAGCGGGGAACATGGCTCTTTTTGTTTTACAAACACGGTTCATCCCCACAACATGGGGAACTTACTGGCTTTTTACTTTGGTTGTAAAGAGAAAGAAACTGATTGAACCTATCATGCTCTATCGGGTCATGTAAACACAACAGGCAGTTGGCCTGATTTAAATCTCAACCCCAAAATCCCTGCTGCAGATAAGGGCCACCTTTTTCCCGCCGGAACCCCGCGCCTCACCCTGCCAACAGCCGGTAACAGGGTCCTTAAACAGGGGAAGCAGAACGGAAAATTTCCCCTTGTCAGGGAGCGACTCCTTGGTTTTTTCTATTGCGTCTGTAATAGGCTCTTCATACTCAGCCGGGCCTTCCACCTTGTAAGCCGCCACATTCACCTGGCTCATGGCCCAGGCATGGAGTGGGTCAGTTTCCTTGTACCAGGGAGTCAAACGCCCGCCATCCCACTTGGCCAGATAAAGGTTGGTGCTTTTCTCGCCTAAACGGGTCGGTGCGTTTTGATCGTCCAACCATTTGTCTCCCTGGGCGGCATAGCCTTCTTCCAGGTTTAATCGGTTGAAATAAGCCACGGACTGATGGGAAAGAGACTTCCCTTCAGCTTCATAAAAAGAGGCTTGCAAACCGCAAGGGATTTGCTCTTCCACCTCCGGGCCGTAAACCCCTTCCATCAGTTCCCGCACCCCTTCCGGAACCTGGATAAAACCTTTTTGTTTAAGCCCCCTGGCTGTGAGCCAAAGCCTGGCATGGTCCGGATAAACAAAGGCGGCTTTGGGAAAGGGCTTTTTATACCAGTCTTCCCCGGGCTCTTCGGTGAACTCCGGGGCATGGATTATGAGAATCGGTTCCAGGGTGCGGTAGGGCCTGGGGTGCCTTTGCAGACGACCGGCCCTTTGGATGATCAGGTCTATGGGGCCCAGATCGCTTATCAGCACATCAAAGTCCACATCAAGGGATTGTTCTATCACCTGCGTGCTTACAAGCACCTGGCCCGCCCTTTGCTCTTGAGTGCTGTTCTTTCCGAAAAGGTTTTGTATCTTCTCCTCCCTGGCCAGGCGGTCGCCCAAGGGAAAACGGGCGTGAAACAGATGCAGGTTTTCAGGAGGGATTTTATCTTTCAGCGTTTTCCAGGCATCAAAGGCATCGGCCACGGTGTTTCTTATCCAGCACACACAATGGCCTTGTTCGGCTGCGCTTAAGATGCGTTCAAGAACCTGCTCCTTATCGGAAACAAAATCCACCCTTACTTTTCTTTGATTGCGCTTCCAGGCAGGCGTCTTTATCTCCCGGACCTTTCCCCGGGCGCTCCAGGTGAGCAGGGGATAATGATCTTCTTTCAGTTGGATCGGCGGGTTTTTGAGGCCCCGGTTAAAGGCGTCGACCAGTTCCTGGCGAGTCTTTTGGGGCAGGCTGGCAGAGAGCAGGATCGCACTGCCCCCAAACGCGGCCTGATATTTAAGCAGATTGCATAACAGTCCGTGCATGTATGAGTCATAGGCATGCACCTCATCCACCAGCAGCAGGTTGCGGCTAAGTCCCAAAAGCCGCAAACATTGATGACGCAACGCAAGCACCCCCATAAGGGCCTGGTCAATGGTGCCAATACCCACCTGGGCCAAAAGGGCTTTTTTGCGGTTGTCCGCCAACCAGGCGGCGCAAAAGGCATCCTGTTCAAGGGGGTTTTTGTTTGATCTGTTTTTTTGCCTTAAGAATTTGGTCTGCAGCCTGCCTGAGCCATGGGCCAGCACCAATGAGGCTTTGGCTTCCGTGGTCTCCTGAAAAAGGCGGCCGTAAACATGGGCCATGCGGCTGTACATGGCGTTACTGGTCGCCATGGTCGGCAGGGCAAAGAAAAAACCTTGCCCTGCCCCATGGGCCATGAGCCGGTTGACCATGAGCAGGGCGGCCTCTGTTTTGCCCGCACCGGTGGCGTCTTCAATGATCACCAGTTGAGGGCTCTCTGTGGGTTCCCATTGCTCGGCCTTTGCCTGTAAGGGAGTGGGGGAGGTGAAGCCGGGGAATAATTTTGCCAGGTTCTGAACAGGCGCAACAGGCGGGGGAATCAGGCCTTCGCGTTCAAGCGCCTGCCGGGCTGATTTTTTGGCTATGGATTCAAAATATTCCCCGGGTTCAATCGGCTGGTTATGATAGGGGAAATGATTCGGGTTTGAGCCGAGCCAGTCGCAGAAAACCACCATCCCGGCCACAAGCCAGGAGGCAATTATGAGGCTTTCTTCATCATAATTATGCAGAAGATCCTCCAGCCAATCCAAGGTGGCCAGTTCACATAGCGTGTTGAACCAGTCTGTAATCGCCTTTTTGTCTTCGGCAGTGAGGCTGTCTTCCAGGCAATCGCTTTCCAAGGAAGGCGGGGCTCCGTGATGCCCCATAACCGCCCTGGCCAAGGGGATAAGTAAATCCTCCAGGTCATAGGCCTCCAGGTCCGGATGATTTTGGGAGAGTATTTCAAACAGGTTGGCAGCTAAATATTTTTTCCAAATATAGTAGCCTATTTCTGCATGATTGTTGTTTCCTGCCTTGGGGTGGGTGCGGTTAAGGAGTTTCTGGTAAAGCTCCGGGTTTTTACTTTGAAACGTATCGGCAAACTTGCCAATGTCATGCAGACAGAAAAAGAAGATTATTAAATTTTTAAGTTTTTCTAAAGATAGCTTAAGCAGCTTGCTTAAGCGGTTGGCAAGTGTTTTGTCCCGCTCTAAAAGCAGAAGGCCTTGCGCCGCCACATCCATGAGGTGAAAAGGCAGTAAATGCCAGTTGGTTGGATTGTTTTCCTGGAAGTTTGATATTTTTGCCCAATAGGGCCAATATGCTTTCATGAAACGGTTGCCCTGAGGCCAAGTAATAAATAATAGTTATATTGTTAATATTAAGAAGTTTTTACAGACTGGTCATTCAATCACAGTATCTGTTAAAACTCCAGGTTTTTGTATTCAAACTTTTAATTTTTTGGCTAAGTCACCTCAAAGGTCAATGGATAGCTGTCCCTTAATTGTTCCCCTTTGGTTTCGGAGTTTGACTATCTATGGCCTATCTGTAAGTTATAGGTTTATGATGGAAATATATTATTTTGCCTACCGTGAATTGGGGGGTGGGGAAAGATGATGGCTTTTGGCCGAGTCATTTTGGGGTTGCTGGTTTTGCTCCTTTCCCTCCCGGCTTATGCCCAGGATGCGGCCCCGCTTATACTGAACCCTTCTGAGTCCAGTTATGACTTGGCTGGTAACTATGCCTATCTGGTTGATAACTCATCTAAAATAGGTTTAAAGGAAATCCTCGGGCCTGATATGCAAAAAAGGTTCAAGCCCTCGGGCGGCAAGCCTCTTAACCTGGGTGTGATGCCTGACGAGGTGTGCTGGTTGAAAATCAAAATTGAGAACAGACAATCCCTGGCGAAAGAGATGGTCCTGGAGCTTGGCACCTCCACCATAAACCACGCCACTTTGTTTGTTTTAGATGAAAAAGGTGAATTTGAGGAAAAAATTACCGGTGACATGCATCCCATGAGCCAAAGGGATTATTATCACCGGCACCCGAATTTCAGTTTCAAGGTCAAGCCCGCCGGTATAACCACTATCTATTTAAAGTTAGAGACCCAGGCCATTTTAGAGACTTCGCTCACTCTTTTTGATGCCAAAAGTTTTGTAGCGAAATTCCCCTATGAATACATTTTACTGGGCCTTTTTTATGCGGCCTTTTTGGTGGCTATTTTTTATAACCTTTTTATTTATTTTTCCTTAAAAGACACCAACTACCTGCTCTATGTGCTCTATGCCGCCTCTTTCATGAGCCTGTGGGTGTATTTGGACGGCCTGGGGCAGCAGTTTATCTGGCCGGAAAATCCCTGGCAACAGGTGTGGGGAGCGCGTATTGCCAATACCACCACCTGCCTGTTCGTGGTCCTTTTTGCCTGCTCCTTTTTCAACTGCCGCAAGAATGCTCCAATTTTATTCAAGATATTCATGGCCATAGCCGCCTTATGCGTCTTCAATACCATTATGTCCTGCTTTTTGCCCCTGGTTGATTACAAAGCCCCGGTGCGCCTGGCCTGGCTTATATCTATTCCGGTTATCATCTTTACCGGTTTTCGTTTTTGGTTTTTGGGCTTTAAAAGAGCTCGTTATTTTCTGGTTGCCTGGCTTTTGGTCCTGGCCGGAGCCACAGTCTTCATGCTGGATATGTACCTGGGGCTGATCCCCAATTCCTTTTTCACCCGCTATGCCTGGCGCATGGCCTCCATGTTGGAGATTATTTTGCTGAGCCTGGCCCTGGCCGACCGCATAAACGTGCTTAACAGGCAAAAAGAAGAAGCTTTGGCCCGCGCCCTGGAGGCGGAGCAGCAGCTTGCCGAAGGCCTGGAAGAAAAGGTGGCCGAGCGCACCCGGGAACTGGAAAAAGCCTTGACCGAAGTTAAGCAATTGAGCGGCCTTTTACCGATCTGCGCCAATTGCAAGAAGATCAGAAACGAAGAGGAATATTGGCAACAGGTGGAGGACTATATCAGCCAACATTCGGAAGCCAGCTTTACCCACAGCATCTGCCCGGATTGCCTTAAAAAACTTTACCCAGCCTATGCGGAACAGGTGCTGGCAAAGCAAACTGAGTATGATCCGGATAAGAAAAAAAAGAAACACTGATCAGGCTATGTTTTTTTGCTTTTGATTCACACGCTCTGGAAGGAAAAGTTTCTGTGATAAGGCTTTTTAGAGAATCCGATATGGATTCTGTTTTGGATATATGGTTAAGGGCCTCCATAAAGGCCCATGATTTCGTGGAAAAAGAATTCTGGCAGAGTCATGTCAAGGACATGCGCGAGGTCTATATCCCCGGGTCCGAGACCTATGTGCTTGAGGATAATAACCAGGTATTGGGATTTTTTTCTCTTTACGAAAACACCCTGGCCGCGTTGTTTGTCGATCCTGATCATCAGGGTAAGGGTATTGGCACAAGGCTTATGGATAAGGCGAAATCTCTGCGGAGAAAAATTGATCTTTGCGTATACAGTGAAAACACAACTGCACTGGGGTTCTATGTAAAATGCGGATTTACCGCTAAAAAAGAAAGACCGGAACCGCACACGGGCCACAGGGAAACCTTAATGGAATATACCGGCGCGGCCTCCCCGCTATCTCAATCATAAAAAGTCTCCTGTAACTGGGTTGCCCTTTCCTCCGGGGTTGTGCGTTTAAGCCGGTCTCTTTCATTGCGAACAGTATCCATAAGATCTGGGAAATAATCTCTTTTGTCCGCCATCTCGATGAGTTTTCGCCGCCATTTGTAAAAGGCGTCCACATTGTTGAGGGTGTGGTCAGCGTTTTTGGGCCCGCCTTTTTCAGCTATCTCTCTTATACCCTTAACCACCTGTTTATCTTCCGGAACATAAAGCGGCACCATAAAGTCATGGCGCATTTTCAGCCACACCTTGCGGGCGGCTCGCTCCCTTTTACAGTCTTCGATGAACTTTTCCAGACTGAAGAAGTTAAGGCTGCCCATGGTCCCCATGGCATGGCGCAAAATGTGCACACCATATTCACGCAAGGTGTTCCTGCTCATCTCGGATTCATTAACTGCGGCTTCTATGTCTTTCAGGATACTGGTGCTGCCGCCGGATTGGGCCGAGGGAAAACCGGTGATCCACATGTTCAACCTGGCCATGGATGAGTTGATCAAAGGCTGGCCCGGATCGCTGTAGCCCAGATCGCCTCCGATGCCGAGCACATCCGGTATGCCGCCGTGCACACAGGTGATGCCGGGGTTGATGGTCTGGGCCAGGAGCATCATGAACAACACCTGGGCGTGAACCTGGGTTAGAAGCGCCTCCGGACTCATGGGGCCGGAGGAACCGGCAATGGTAAGGTCCAGTAATAAAAGGTTGTTGCCCAGCTCAGCGCTTCGGACAAAGGAATTAACCATGGTGGGCATAACCGCCAGCGAGGTTATCAGGCTGGTGCCGTCCAGCCAGTCTTCCCGCCCGCTGAAGAAAGCCGCCTCTTTATCTGTCATATTGCGGGTCTGTATCATTTTCAGGTCCGGGAAGCCGTCCATCAGTTTGGCGCTTTCTATATCCGTGATGGATTTGTCCGTGGCCACAGGCTGGCTGAATATGCCGAGGCTGTCTGTGAATTCAACCGCCTTTTCCACAATAGCCTCGAACTCTTGTCGGTTGGCCGGGGCCAGATCGTCCCTTTCCGGCCTCAACAGAAAAGGAGGGGTTGCGCCGGTGCCAAAGGCGTTTTCACCAGGGTCCGCATCCATGTCTGTGGGCGCCTGATCCAGGCAATAGTCCAGATAATCTTCCCTTATGGGTATGAACAGCGCCTTGTCACTTTCAAAATCAATGGCATCGGCCCGGGCCAGGATATCCATGATCCGCGGTGTATTGCTGAAATCAATACCGATCTCGGTGAGTATGCGCCGGGCATTGCGGTTTATCCTGCGGTAGAGCCTTTTTTCATTGCTGAGATCGTCCATATCCCCCATGCGGTCTCGGGCGATCTCAGCCTCTGTGCTTTCCGGATACAGGTGCACAATTTTCTTGTAGGCCTTTTTGGCGTTTTGAAACTCGTATTTTTGTTCAGCGGAAACAGCCGCGTCATACAGGGTGAGGATCTTTTTCTTTCTTTGACGCATTCTCGCCACCTCCCGGCCTGGTGGGTTGAGGCAGTTAAGTGAAAAATCCGGATGGTATTCAGCCGCTGACTGAATCAGGCTTTTGGTTTTGTAAGATCGTTATGTTTTTAACCAGGATAAATTCTGTATTTTTCCGATTGTTTAAGTCAGGTGTAATTAAGGGAAAAGCGGTTTAGAATAGTCGCCTTGTTGCTCATGGCGAAAAGTTGAAGATGTTTTGATCTGCTCTTAATTTGCAAAAGACCACTCATGAATTAGGGGCAGGGTAATGCCTTGTAATGATCTATTTATTTAGTGTGAAATTACTTGGGCCGTTAGTCAAGATGTGCCTTGCCTATAAACCGCATTGGTTATGATATTTCTTGTGTGCCTGCATTTAGGCGGTTTTTGTTTTCAGCGGATCAGTGGGCCAATTGAACCCCTTAGGTTGGGCCATGTTTTCCCTGATCCTTTGGGTGAGCCTTTTGTGAAGTATTTTTATCAGGTCAAGGGTTGATGGCGAGGGATTAAAGGCCAGGTTATTCATTTGTAACGGATCGTTTTGATTATCATAAAGTTCGTATTCAAATAAGCTTCCGTCGGCCGAGTAATACACCGCATAGGTATACCGTTCGTCGCGAAGGGCCTTTATGTGGGAGGCCGGCGAGTTTTTGGGCAAAAAGAAGTAATCGTCATAGGCAAAGAGTGCGTCTTGCCGCACCGAAGCGTCAGGGTTCAGGAGGACCGGAACCTGGCTCTTGCCCACCCCCAATCCGGGAACCCCGGCCAGGTGGGCCATGGTGGCGGCCAGGTCCACATGGGAATAGATGGCGTCTGTGGTTGCTGTTTTGGGAAACAACTCGGGGTTTGAAATGGTTAAAGGCACATGTATGGCCTCTTCATAGGCCACGTAGGATTTTTCCCTGAGGCCGTGCGACAGGCACATTTCTCCGTGGTCCGCGGTGCGGATGATAATGGTGTCCCTGGTGAGGCCGGCTGAATCCATGGCGTTTAGCAAGGCATCAATGGGGCCGTTGACCACCTGATGCAAATGGGCGTAGAAATTCACGTAATCAAGCCGCTCGGCATCACTTGCCAAGGGCGCTTCGCCTTCCAGATACTCCAACAGTTTTTTCTGGATGCCGGGTTTGGTGGAAAGGTCGTCTTTGATATTGGGCGGCAGGCCTATACCAAGATCCTTGAAATCAGCGAGATCGTATCCTCCTTCATCCCATCCGTTAGGGAAATAGGCGATGTCGTGGGGATTGACCAGGGAAACGAACAGGCAAAACGGTTTTCGTTTTTGCTTGGGAGTTCTGCCCAGTTGCCTTATGTATTCAATCGCGCTTTGGCCCATTCCCTTGGTCTGCTTGGGATTATCCGGGTTTAAACCCTGCACGAAGCGGCCGTCATTGTTGGCGTTTCCTCCCCCCAAGGTGGTTCTGGCCTTTAGGCTGTTGGTGACATCGTTGCCTGCCTCCGGCGGGTTCCATTGGGCCAGGCCATAGTTTTCTTCCATGGCTTTGATATCGGCTTCGGTCCAGACCTCGCCGTCCGGCGGACCGCCCTTAAACCCAATCGGATAACTCAAATGCCATTTGCCTTTCCACACCACTTCATAACCGGCTTTATCCGCCAGCCATGACCCGATGTTCGGCAGTACGGTTTTATTTGGCAGGCCGCCGGGGAACGCAAGGGAGGGAACTTGGTTCAGGTTGGAATAATGCCCAGTCAGTATGCAGGCCCGGCTGGGGGAGCATTGGGTGGCCGCGCAATAAGCCCGGTTGAAGGTCAGGCCGTTTTTTTGCAGCCTGCCCCAAGACGGCATGTGCCTTTTGGTAAAGCCCTGGGGCCAATGCAGGTGATGACGCTCCTGGTCGGTTAAGATTACCAGGAAATTTGGCCGCTGGGGCTTATCAACAGCGTGCCCGCTCTGGGGATAGGCGCCCAAGGCCGTGGATGCGCCAACTGCCGCCAACCATTTCATGAAATCACGTCGGTTCATCTCCATCGGCTCCGGATAAGCTTCTAAAAACCCGACTTAAAGCATGGGGCTCACTTCCGTCACCCGGTTAAATATCGCCTGCCGGAAAAAAGGTGTGGCTTGGGCGATCAACCTCCCTTTATTACTATTTTTTTAGAGACCGCATGCAATTTCATTCTAACATTCATTGCCCATGGCATATAAAGGCTTTTTCCGGCCTTGCCTTTGCCATGCCGGGTGGGTTCATTTGAGGGTGAACGGCGCATCATGGTAGATTGATAATGAAAAATATGATTGATTTTTCTGTCACCGGTTTGGGCTGTGGGCGGTCACATGCATTTTCAGGTAATGGCAAAACCTGTGGGCGCGGCATGTAACTTAAAGTGCGTCTACTGTTATTACACGGAAAAGAAAAGCCTGTATGACAGCCCCGCCCCATGGAAGATGCCGCTTGAAGTTCTTGAGACCTTTATTCAACAGTACATAGCTTGTCAGGAGAGCGGGGAGATTCAGTTCGTGTGGCAAGGCGGCGAGCCGGCTTTGCTTGGGGTTGAGTTTTTCAAATTGGTGGTCTCGCTGCAGAGAAAATACGCCGGTCGAAAAAAGGTGGTCAACAGCATCCAGACCAACGGCACCCTGCTGACCGATGAATGGTGTGCCTTTTTCAGAAAAAACGGATTTCTGGTTGGCCTGAGCATTGACGGGCCGCGGAAAATTCACAACCAATACCGGGTAACCAAAAGCGGGCAGCCCACTTTTGATTTGGTTATGTCTGGCGTGGAATTGCTTGCCAAGCATGGAGTGTCTTTCAACACCCTCACTGTAGTGAATGATCATAATTCCCTCCACCCTTTGAAGGTCTATCGATTTCTTAAAAATATCGGCCAGGGTCATATGCAGTTCATTCCGGCGGTGGAGCGCAGGCCGGACGATTTTGCTGTCGGGCTGGGAATGGGTTTCGCCATGCCGCCGTTTTATTCTGGATCCGCCGCCCACACTCAGGTGACCCCGTGGAGTGTCGATCCCAGGCGTTTGGCGGATTTTTACATCAGCATCTTTGACCACTGGGTGCGCCATGATGTGGGCAGGGTTTTTGTGCAGTTCTTTGAAGTGGCTCTTGCCAACTGGCTCGGTGCAGGGTCGGGCCTTTGCAACTTTTCACCGCGATGCGGCCTGGGCCCGGTGTTGGAACATAACGGCGATCTCTACTCGTGCGACCACTATGTGTATCCGGCTCACAGGCTCGGCAACATCATGGAAACTCCACTGCCCGTGCTTATGGATTCAAAGCCGCAGCGTCGTTTCGGGAATTACAAATGGGAGAGCCTGCCGGAGTGTTGTCTTGGGTGTGAAGTCCGCCCCGCTTGTCATGGCGACTGTCCCAAGAACAGATTCACCCCAACACCTGAAGGCGGACTTGGCCTGAGTTATCTGTGCGAGGCCTATAAGCGGATTTTTACTCATATGGCCCCTTACTTAGGCATCATGGCCGATCTGCTTTTGGAGGGAAGAACCGTTTCCCGCATCATGCAGATCTTGAATCGGCAAGGCATGCCATCGGCCATCTGAATAGGATCTCTCTTCAGGTCACACAGGCGTTTTGCCGCGCCCGGGAAACGCGGCAATACCGCTGGCCCGGCTTCACCGGATTAAATTAACCAGTCTGGAAGTCTTCCCTATGTCTTCTTGATTGTTTAATATCCTGGAGTGTCAGAGATTTTTAAGGCCAAATTACGATAAACCTTGTCAAGTGTGGTATCTTTCATTAGTTTGGACCTGTAAATAAAATTAATGATCCAAAAATCAACCTAGACTTAGAGTATGGATACCTTGCCTGTCAAACACGGACATCGCCATTGTCTTCTTTCAAAAATGGCCAGCGAGGGCTGCGAAGTTCCCAGACGGGTCCGCCTGGATCCAATTCCGCTGGCTGAGGCCACTGTATACCTCTTTAATGGAATAATGGCGGCTGTGGAAAGAGGGAGACAGCGCAAGTCCCATTCCATCTGCTGCTACGATACAGAGCCGTGCCTGTGGTTTATTTATCAACTGGAGGGAGTCACCAGGGTCAAAGCCCACAGTCAAGAGTTCGACCTAAAATCCGGAGAGATGATGGTGGTGACCGGAACAGAGGTGAACCGTGAGCTCCGCTCTTGTGAGGGCCGTAATTTCGGGTGCGCATATATCAGGTTGAACCAGGCCTTTTTACAAAGGCACTTCAGACAGGATGATGCCGGGCAATCCCGGGCAATCCGCCGATTTGTGGAAAACGGGCAGGGCCATTTTTGTGTTCACTCAGAAACCACCTCCGCAGGCGCAAAGTTGGCCCTTCGGCAATTATGCAATTCCCCCTATGACGCTCCTCTGGAGATGCTGTTTGCCGAAAGCAGAACCCTTGATATTGTCTGCGATTCCCTTTCCTTGATTATTGAGGATGCCACAGATAAGGGGGAGATCCCTCTTTCCGGCCAGGATGTTGAGAAAATACACTATGCCCGTGAGTTGCTGTTACAGGATCTCACTGCGTCTCCCCCCAGCATCAAAGGACTGGCCACTAAAGTCGGCATCAATGAGTTCAAGCTTAAAAAGGGGTTTCGTTTCCTGTTTAAGACCAGTATTTATAATTGCCATAGAAATGCACGCATGGATCTGGCCCGAAATCTTTTAACCCAGGGGCAACTTAATGTCTGCGAAGTGGCCTGCGCTGTGGGCTATTCCAATCCTTCTCATTTCTGCCGTGCCTTTCATAATCTGTTCAGCATCAATCCAGGAGCTTACCTGCGTGAGGTTCGTAATAAGGGTTTTCATGTAGCGGCCGCAACATCCCGGACAAATCCCGGACGCTTGTTTTCCTGAATAAACGGGCGCGCCCGCTGAATACAGCGGTGACAGCCCTGATCGATACCTCCTGTCCTTGAAACGAAATACGCGAATTGTTTCTAATTACGATTGTGTGGTCGGGCAGGAAAGAGAAATCATTGGGCCTTTAACCCGCCCTGTTTTCCCCCATCTTTGGTAGAGCCTGTAAATTTTTCTCCAACACTAGAGACCCCCATCTCTGTTTTTGTAAAATCACATCCATCCTAACTAAAATTTTAGGATTCCCCGCCGCAACTACGCTTTCTGACCTTGGTAAAAATTACAACCTTTCGGGGTAGAACCCGCTCGCCCTGTTTGCTATCTATGAACAGTTTTTAAGGGAAAGTAAAAAAAATTAGACAACGAAAAAAATAATCAAATAAATGCCAAGGGGAGATCCTTACATGAAAATAAAGCCAATTATAATAACCCTTTTACTAAGCTGCCTTCTGAGCTCTTCAGTCTATGCGGAAAAAAAGCCGGACACGAACAGCTCTTTTGAAAAAGAAAAGACTTATTCCTTTGGGGAGGTTACGGTGTCTGCCCGAAAGGAGGCGGAGAATATACAGAAGGTTACGGCAAGTGTTTACGCTTTTTCAGATGTTGAGATCGAGGACTCGGGGAGCAAGTCTTTTGCCGATCTGACGAGTCTCATGCCCAATATCTACTCGAACAGCAACTACGGAATTAACCGGATCGTTTTTCGTGGGCTGAAAGGGCCGGACAGCCTGCTCTGGGCTCCTTCCGGTTTTTATGTTGATGGGGTCAACTACCTGGCGGCTGAGATGCGGAACCCTGATCTCTTTGACTTGGAGAGCGTGGAAGTGCTGCGCGGACCCCAGGGGACCCTTTATGGTGGTAATTCCGAGACCGGCGTGGTCAATATCACCACCAAGAAGCCAAACAATGAATATTCCGCCAGCTTAAGGGGCGGATACAGTTCATTCAATACATATGATTTTACCGGTAAGGCAAATCTGCCCCTGGTCCAGGATAAGCTTCTGTTCAATGCGGCAGTCGCCACCCGAAACTCAGACGGCTACATGGAAAACGAATATACCGATGATTATGCCTCCGGTATAAAGCACTTAAGCCTTCGAGGCGCCTTGCGCTGGCTGGTGAGCGAGGCGTTCACTGTTTCTTTGACCGCCGATTATTTTAATTACGACGATGAAGATGGTTCTTTCCGCATTGATCAGGGCATTGGCAAGACTGACCGTTACAAGATTGATTACAACGGTCCCAACAACAATGAAAGAGACGGAAACACCCAGGCCCTGCGAGTGGATTATAAGGCAAGGGCCTATGATTTTGTTTCCATCACAACCAGAACCAACTTTTCACACACCTATGATGGGGATGGTGACCTGACCTCTGGTTCGGCCTCGACCGGTGATATGGAATATCACATGACAAAAGATTTTGACGCCTATACCCAGGAATTCCGCATCTCTTCTCCCGAAGGCAGGCGTCCGTGGAAATGGTTGGCCGGGTTCTACGGTATGCTCCAGGACACTGATGTGACCAAGCAAATCGACATGTTGGCCTGGCGTATGGGCGATGACCGCGTATCTGAGGTGAAATCTCAAAATATGGCCGCCTTTGGTCAGGTTACCTATTCCTTTATAGAAGAGTTGCACCTTACGGTTGGACTTCGGCTGGATCATACCAATCTGGAGGGTGAGCAGGACTATAAAAACTATTATGGAACGCCTTTTCACTTTGAGGATGACATAGAAAATACCGAAGTCCTGCCCAAGATGTCCCTGGCCTATGATCTGACTGAAGAGGCCATGGTTTACGCCTCTGTGAGCAAGGGAGTTCTTGCCGGAGGTTTCAATACATCCTTTGGGTCAAGTAAGGATCTTTTCACATACGACATCGAAGAAATGTGGAGCTATGAGGTCGGCGCCAAAACATCCTGGTTGGATGACCGCCTTATAGTGAATTTCTCGGCATTTTGGCAGGAAGTCAGTGATAAGCAGGTCAAAAAGGTGGTCATGAACGACCGCTGGATTGACAATGCCGACGGCGCCCGCTCGGTTGGGTTTGAGCTTAGTGTCAAGGCCAGACCTGTCCAGGGCCTGGATCTGTTTGCCGGGCTCGGGTTTGTGGATGCCCAGTTCACGGACTGGCGAACCAGTTTATATGATTACAAAGACAACACCCTCGCCTTTGCCCCCCAATACACCTATAGTGCAGGCATCCAGTACCGGCATGACTCCGGAGTCTTCAGTCGCCTGGATATGAGCGGGGTTAGTTCCTATTACACAGATCCTGAAAACGATATCGAATGCGATGGCTATGCACTCTTTAACCTGAAGCTTGGTTACGAGACGGATAACTGGGCTGTGAACCTCTGGTGCAGGAACCTTTTTGATAAAGAGTACCTGACTGACAAACGCTTCTGGAGCGATTCCGACATCGCTGTTATAGACGGTCCGCCTAGAACTGTGGGTATTGAGCTGAGCGCGCGTTTTTAGTTTTCGCTGAGTTGTAAGTTTTTCTGTTCCGCCTGCGTCCAAGTGTACCATGCCGGGTTTTTACGATAGGCAGACATAGGGCGCAGGCGGAATAGCCATAACCAATGGCCGT
This sequence comes from Dethiosulfatarculus sandiegensis, assembly GCF_000931935.2. Lineage (GTDB taxonomy): Bacteria > Desulfobacterota > Desulfarculia > Desulfarculales > Desulfarculaceae > Dethiosulfatarculus > Dethiosulfatarculus sandiegensis. The sequence continues at coordinate 21,005 of NZ_AZAC01000078.1, read as the reverse complement.
TCAAATCAGCCTTTCTACTGGGCAGGGAGAGGTTGGAAAGGGCGGCCAATGGTTTAATAATAACCTGGGGGTTCATATGCGGTTTTTTAAAAACAGACTCGCACCTGACAGGCTGCTTTTGGGCAGCCTGTTTTTTTATATGCCTTGGTCTTTTCTTGCCCACACAAGCATGGCTTTTATAAACCGGCCCGGTTCAAAGGCGGATTAGGTGAGGCCAGTTGATAATTTAACTGACCAAAGGCCCTAAAACGTGGTGTTTAATACGGGGTAATTAACCTTGCTTGGAAGGATTTCGAACTAAGCATAATCAGGCCCGGGTTGGGTTGGGATGAAATGGTTTAAACGGGAGGGGCTTGGGGGAATTTCAAAGATGGGAAGGGGCTGGTTTGGTTGGCCGGGAAAAGAATGCCAGAGGGGAAAAACCACCGAGCATTACTTTTTCCCGGCTTGTTTTTTATTACCTTAGGGCTTTACGGAAAAGGTCACACTGGAAGCATAGTAGAGCACCTGGGCCTTGTTTTTGAATTTAGCCATTTTGGGGTCCTGGCTGACCTTTTTTTGGGTCCAAACCTTGACCACCCACTGTCCTGCTGCGGGAACCCGAATTTTGCCCATGCCGTTATGCAACTTGCAGGTTATTTCGTTTCCATCCGAGGCTCCGAAAGAGGGGCTCTGGGCGCTGATGGATTCAATTCCTTTAAAGGAGCTGGAAAGCGGCTTGCCGTTTAAGAGCACCCGGAATTTCACCAGGTCTCCCACATGAACGTCACTTAAGTCATCTTGCGGCAGGATTTCCAGATCCAGCCCCAAGGGCTCGGGCTTGGTCCAGGACCCTACCGTGAAAAAAGATTTGCCGCTAAAAAAGCAGGCCATGCCAAGTATTGTTTTTTTCAGGTCCTTGATTTCATCCATGCCCTTTAAGGCGAATTTGGTTCTGCCTTTTTGGTTTTTATAAATGGTGAAGCAGGTTGGCTCAACCACTGCCGCCACCTGGTAGGTGCCCTTGGCCGCGTCTTTGGAAAGAATGATTTTGTTGGCGCTCAAACTTCCGGGCTGGGCCGAAAGTCCTTTGCTCAAGGGCTCAGGCTTGTAATAGGCGGGCTTGGCCAAATGCAGGTCCGAGCGTTTACCTTTGGGCCCCGCCACAAAATATTCACCCACCTTGATGGTATCCTTGCCGCTTATCAAAAAGTCGTCGATTGGCAAGGCATGCCCATAACCTATGGTTGTGGTCACATAGTTGGGGAAGTGATGCTCAGACTTAAAGGCATTTACCCAGAACATGTGAGCCGAGGCGCTTTCGGCAATAAACAGCATTGCCAGGCCCAAAACAAGTGTCGTTAGTTTTTTCATAAATCTCTCCCAGATCTGTTTGAATTTTTTGCCTAATTTTCGTGCATACAGGCAGAGAGATTCAGCCCCGTGCGGGAGTATTTTTTGCCTGGGAGAGGTTTTTTAAAGAAAAGGGATGTCGTTGATAGCGGGTTCCAGGAATATGGCGAAATTGTGGATATGAGCAGATCGGGAGGCACCTTTGGCAAAAAAGGATCCTACAAAAATATGTATACGGATTTAGAGATGAACCTATTTATAGGAGAATACTTGGCAGAGTGAACAACCGGCTTGTCTGGCATCAAACTTTAGGCAACTCGCAATACATGAAAAATCCATGGTTAAACTTGCCTCGATTTAAGGAAGTGGGTTGACATGCTTTTAGACCGATGATAATTATTCACTACTCTAAACTTTATTGTATTTTATTAATATGTGCGAGAAGCCAGACCAATAATTAACTACCGTTTTATTGTGTCAGTGTGTATCGCTCCTGTCCGTTAAATATGCCGTGCACCCCCCTGGTAAGGGCTAAAGGGGGAGGCAGACCTTTTTAAGATCCCGGTAAAAGTTTTTTTATTTCTGAGCCAAGCAGACTGATCCAAAATTCCATGCAACCATCGCTATACCGATTCTTAACCCCACGGGTTAAGGCTCCTTTCCTGGTTGCTTACCTGAAAAAATAATAAAACCTGGGTGGTGTAACCCAATAAACGTTTAGTTAAGGGGTTAAGTTGAATCTTGAAGTAAATGCAAGGGCTGAAGCGGATCGGATAGACATTTACAGGGTATTTGCCCTTTCTTCGGGTATCAGGGCGGAACTCATGCATTACTCTCTTGACGATGTCGTTATTTCCAGCCTTGAGAATGAAATGCCGGTATTTGGGTTTGGTTTTTGTGTCAGCGGATTCACCCGAAGCAGAATTTCTTGTTTCAAAAATGAGATCGAAATCAGAGGCGGGGAAAGCGCCATATATTATCTCCCTGAAACTAAAATATATTCTCAGACATCATCAAAAGAGGCAGTGTGGCGGATGTCTATCAATATCCCAAATGATATTTTGCGGGAAATGGTTGAGTCTGCTCCAGGAGCTTTTCCGTCATGTGCAAGAAGGCTTGCCTGCGGCAAAGTAACTGATCCGTTTAGAATTGCCGGCAGAATTACACCTCGGATGCGGCAGTTGATGATGCAGGTGCTTTATTGCCCCTTAAACGGTATTGCGGCAGCCTATTTTGTCGAAGCCAAGATCATGGAACTGATAGCGTGCAAGCTTGATGAACTGGAGGCATCTTCCGGTAAAAAAACTACCGGAGTGTTGTTGTCTCTGAAAAAGGACGATGTAGATCGCCTTCATTTTGCTAGAGACTTGCTGAAATCCCGGATGGAAAATCCACCCGAACTTTCGGAGCTGGCCAGAATGGTCGGCATTTCGAGGACAAAGTTGATCAATGGGTTCAGTTATCTTTTTGGAACCACACCAGCAGCCTGTTTGAGGGATATGCGCCTAAAACGTGCAAGGCAGCTTCTTTTCCAAAGGGAGAAAAGCCTCACAGAGATAGCTTCGATTGTTGGATATGCCAGCCTGAGTCATTTTTCCAAGGTTTTCAGAGCATATTACGGAGTTCCTCCAAGCAGGTATACCGGCTAGAGTTTGAAAAACGCCATCTTACCCCGCAACGCTTCATCTAAAGTAAATGATTTATCCTGTCATTGTGGAAACGGCTTTTGGCTAGCCCACTCTCTTGAGAATGGTTTTTCGCGGTAAGCTGCACCAAGCCTTTTAAACCACTATTCCCTCAAGGTGTGAAGGCAATCCGGCAGGCGCACCTTACCTGACCTGATTAGCCTAATCTTTAAAAATGTATTTACCCGCTAAAAATAAGTACGTGGGTGAAAGCCTCTGAAGATCGGCCTTGTTATGCTGCGGCCAATAATTTGAGATTAATTAAAAAAATTTTAACTACCAAATAAGATATCCCAAATCTGATAACTGGGCGGGTGCAGATGAAGAACATATTAAAGATGGCGACATTAGGGCTGGTACTTGTTGTTTTCATGACGGCATCTCGGTTATGGGCACAGGAAAGTGAACCTATAGGACTGGATACCATCACGGTGACAGCAGAAAAAAAAGATGCGGATGTGCAAAAAGTACCGATCAGCATGAATGCCTTTAATTCCATGGATCTTGAAGATGCCGGGATAGAAAGTACACCCGAAGTTACGCGATATATCCCCAATGTCTATTTCAAGGAAGCCACCATGGAAAACATCATTGTGGTTCGTGGCGTTTCTTCTGTTGATGGAGCCACTGTCAGCCCCACCGGCGTCTATGTCGATGACATAAATTATCCACTTTTGTTTATGCACAATTTACAGTTGTTGAATGTTGAGCGGGTTGAATTGCTTCGAGGCCCACAAGGCACCTTGTATGGGAGGAACACGGAATCCGGGGTGTTGAACATTATAACCAAGCAACCTGGAAATACGCTTAAAGGCTCCGTAAAGGGCAGTTATAGTTTTTATGATACTTCTCATGGGTTTATTCCCAAATATCAACTTAATGGGAACATAGATGTCCCGATAGTGGAAGATAAGTTGTTTTTGGGGGTTGCCGGTGTGGGGATTATGAGTGACGGTTTCATGAAAAATGTCCGTTTGGATAAAGACGATGCTGCTGAAATCGACAGGTCAAGCTTCAGGGCTTGTGCCCGGTGGCTCCCCACTGAGCGCCTTGAAATGTCCTTGATTGCGGACGCATCTGATTTTAGCGATAAGCAGGGCCTTTATAGAGTTTTTACAAGCCAAGGTGGTCTTAAAAATAATACCAACACCGAAACTAGTGGATTTTATGAGTCAAATTTAGATCAGAAAAATTCAGGTCAAGTGTTAAAAGCCAAGTACCTTGGAGAGATATTTGATTTTGTGTCAATCACGGGGAGGCGGGATTACAATAATTCTTCCACTCTCGGATCAGGTGTGGGGCTGGTCGATTACGGGAGAAATGACTGGGAATATGATGATCAATTCCTGAGTCAGGAGTTCCGCATTTCTTCAAAAGATAATTCAGGCCCTCTTGAATGGCTGCTTGGGTTATACGGGTTTAAAGAGGAAACAGATATCTATTTTTCAAAATTTGAGGCGTTTCAGATCAGGGATACCCAGGTCGACAAAATGGGAGCCGCTGCATTCCTCAATATGACCTATTCATTCCTTAAACGCTTTCACCTGACGGGTGGTTTGAGATACGACTTTATCAACCTTGAAGGACACCAGGACCTCAAAGGGTCGGATTGGAGCGGAAACGATATTTCCGCATCATACAAAAGGGATCGTGATTTTCATCAATGGCTGCCCAAGTTGGCTTTGGCGTATGATATGAACGAAAATTCAATGGTTTATGGCTCTGTGGCCAAAGGGTATCTTGAGGGAGGTTATAACTACGCCCAAGCAACTGATTCGGCAAGCTTCGTATATGATCCGGAATATACCTTAAACTATGAAATTGGGTTTAAAACAAGCTGGCTTGATAAACGATTAATTGCCAATGTAGCACTTTTTTATATCACCATAAATGATAAACAGGTGTCTGAATATACGGCAGGCGGGGCAGTGGCTTCTATTGATAATGCTGTTGAAGCCCACTCAAAAGGGATTGAGCTTGAACTAAAGGCCAAGCCTGCCAAAGGGCTGGATATATTTGCAACCTTTGGATATGTGGATACTGAAATAGACGAGTGGAAAGCAGGCTCTGCGGACTATACCGGAAACAAAATGCCGAATACGCCTGAATACACCTACAACCTAGGTGTTCAATACAGCCACGATAAGGGCCTGTTTTTCAGGGCCGATCTTCTCGGTACAGGAGAGATGTACGGTGATGTGAAGAACAGTAATCATGTAAAACTTGAAGATTATTATCTTTTGAATCTCCGCCTTGGATATGTATCGGAAAATTACGATGTGATTTTCTGGTGCAAAAATACCTTTGATGAAACCTACTATACTTCAGCCTTTGATTACGGAGATCCTAACGAAGCCATAGGTGTGGCGCAGAACGGTGAACCTAGAAGCATTGGCGTCACTCTGACGTATAGGTTCTAGATTAAAACCAGAGATAAAACGCTTGAAAAACAGGGCTATTAAACAATTAACCCTTCAGGATGACAAAAGTTCTTTGTTTGACCCGTGCGATATTTTTTTGAGCTGTTCAGGCACAAGGCGGTGGTCCTTAATCAATTAAGACCACCGCCTTGTCATGAAAATTAAAGATATCTCACGCCACTTGTCTTTTGAGTTTTGGCGCGGAGCGTAAGACATGTAAATCATAGGTGCAAAGCGCCAGCATGGCGGCCATGGCCACCCAGAATACGGCGCTGTGGCCCGTCATGAGAAGTACGGTTACAGCCAGCACAAATTCCGCACAGCGCCTGGCATAGCCCAACGGGGTTGTGTCTAATCCGTATATGGCGAATATGATGCCTGCCAGCCCTAAGCCCACTATGAGCATGGGGTATAAGGCGGCTGTGCTGCCTGCCAGCAGGTCAGGATGGAACAGAAAGAGCACCGGCAATATAAAGAGAGGGATTCCCAGCTTAAGCGATTGCCAGGCAGTGCTCCAAAAAGGAGCCTTGGAGATTTTGCAGGCCACCGCCGCGTTCAGGGCCACCGGCGGAGTCAGCCCGGACAGGATGGCGATATAGAACACAAAGAAATGGGAGACCAGCGGTTGGATGCCGAATTCCTCCAGGGCCGGGGCGGCCATGATGGCCACCATCAGGTAAGCCGCCACAGTGGGGACACCCATTCCAAAAAGCATGCATACCAGGGTGACAAAGAGGATCAGCACCCCGAAGTTGCTGCCCGCGGTTTCGGTCAGAGTGGTGGTTATCTTTAAGGTCAGGCCGGATACGTTAAGCACCGCGACTATCACGCCCATGAGGCTTAAAAGCAGGATCAGGCTCACCGATCCCTTAACGCCCATGATGAGTCCCTTGAACAGTTGCCTGGGGTATGCCTTTAACATTTCGGGCTTTTTTTTGAGCCAGAATATGCCTCCCAAAACAGCCTGACCCGCCAGCAGGGCAATAGTCGCCGCCAGGCCGGAGATCATGATGCCCATCATCAGATATCCCAGCATGAAGATGAGCACCGCCACTGCGGTGACCAGGGGAAGTATCTTGACTATGTCGGCCCAGGTTACCTTGAACTTGCTTAAATCTTCGTTTGCATCAAAGGTCAGATGCTTGCGGGAAAGGAAGTAGACGCTTAGGGCGGTTGCGCCAAAGAAAAGCAACCCCGGCACTATGCCCACCAGCATTAAATCAAAGTAGCGTACACCCAAAAACTCCACCATCAAAAACACCCCGGCGCCCATAATGGGAGGCATAACCTGGCCTCCGGTGGAGATCACCGCTTCGATGGCCCCGGCTATGGAGCCGGGCAGTCCATGACGCTTCATAAGTGGAATGGTGAAAGCGCCGGTGGCCGCCACGTTGGCTGCGGCGCTGCCGCTGAAACCACCGATTATAAGGCTTGAAACCACGGCGGTCTGGGGAACCCCGTAACGGGCGTAGCGGGGGATCACCTGACATATTTTCATCAGCACATCCAGACAACCGAAGCCTTCCGCTATGGAGGCGAGCAACACGAATATGGTTATCCAGGTGCAGCCCACCTGCGGCAAGAGCCCCCAGATTCCCTGGTTCATCTCTACCGAGGCGCTGCTTATCAACCGTGAGATCGAGATGCCGCCATGATGCAGAAAGCCCGGCAGGTAGTTGCCGAACAGGCTGTACAGGATGAAAAAGCCGATGATGTACAGAATTATGTTGCCGTGATCTTTTCTGACTACTTCCGCTATTACCAGAAAGGAAAGCAGGCCAATGCCAAAGTCCAGGTCGGTGAAGTCACCGGCCCGTTCATAGATCAGGCTGTTATAGTTAAACCAAAGATAGAATAAAGACAGAAAAGATAATGCCAACAAGGTTGTAAATAAAACCCGGTTCGCGGAGTCGCCCAAGCCTGCACGTACGGTTTTACCCTGATACAAAAGATGTATGATCAGACTGAGGGGCACAAGGACGGTAGTTAGACGGATGCGGCCTTCAAACCCGGTAATGGTGTAGTTAACCACCAAACCGACAAAGATTAAGGCGCAAATATTCGCTGCCAGCGTTAAAAAATTTCTATTTGCTTTTTGTGTCCCGCTCATATTAGAAGCGTCCTTAAAAGGTTTTTAAAAATTTTGCAATAAACAAATTTTCGGCAGGTGGTTTGTCTATCCCCGGACAATTATGGAAGTCCGGGGATAGTGGTTTTCCGCTTATTTGTCAGCGCCAACCTTCCAGGCGTCGTTCCAAACGCCTTTTTCTTTTAGATAACGAGCCAGACCGGCATGAACCGGAACATCGGGGATGGAGTTGATGACCGCTGTCTGGAACTCAAGTCCACCCTTTTGCATCCCCTTGAAGCCTTTGCTGACCTTCACCAGCTCGCCGGTGTGTTCCATAAGCGATTTGACGAAGTTGTACACATTATCAGCAGACATGTTGGGGCCGGTCTGGTATCCGAACACTATGGAAGGGCAGATAACAGCATCCACCCCTAATTTTTTACCAAAAACCGCTTTGGGATCATAGTTCACCATCACCACTCCGCCCTTTTTCAGCTTCTCTTCTTCTTCGGCGTTGAAATTGATAATCTTGAGATCGGAACGGGTGACCAGGTTTTCGGTGTAGGCATTGGGGGTGAGCTGGGCAACGCTGCAAGTGACCACGGCGTCCACCACCCCGGATTTCAACAGGTCCGGAGCCTGCATCAGGCTGATTTCCACATGCTTGACCTGGTCCACCATGCCCAGAATCTTGAAAACCTTTTTATACAAATCATGGGGGCCGGTGGCTGCCGGGTACATGAAGACCTTTTTGCCCTTCAGGTCGGATATGGTCTTGATGTCGTCCCTTTTCTTAAGGGTCATTACCGAGTATTCGGCAGTGTAGGTGTAGATGGTTTGATAAACTTTTCGCTGCAAGGTCTTTTTGGCAAAAGGGCCCTCATTGTGCAGGGCTTGCCAAAGCTGGAAATTGGAGGCATAGCACGAATCCACATCACCTTTGCCGAAGAGTTTCATGCTGGCTGTACTGCCCTGGGTCGGCGATACGGAAAAGCGGAGATTTTTGCTGTATTTACCCGCAACCTTTGCCACAGAGGCCGCAGTGGCATACCCGAAAGAGCCCATTTTGCCGGAACCCATACGCCAGTCTGTGGTGTCTGCAGCCATGGCCTGAGTACCGGCCATGGGGGCCATGATCAAAGCGGCCACCAGAGCCAGGCTCAGCACATAGTCCTTAAATCTCATGTCTCTCTCCTTTTATCGGTATATTAAATTAAAAAAAATTACATAAGATCACAAAGTAAACCGTTTTGTCGCGGTTAGTGGTTAAGGTTATGCATCCAGAATCGGTCTCAGATTAAACAGATCCAAGGTGCTGACCCCGGATTCTATTTTCCGGCGCTTTTCTTCCTCTTCAGCTTCCCGGGCCAGGGCGGCTTTGAGGACATCGCTTGCCTTTTCAGCCGCAACCACCACCGCCCCGTCACTGTCGGCCACAATGATATCGCCGGGGGAGATCATGACTCCACCAAGCTTGATGGACTGATTCATGGTTCCCTTGTTCTTTTTGGTGGTGCCTCCCATGAAAACCCCTGCCGAAAAAACAGGAAATTTCATTTCGTTTATGGTGTTGGAATCCCTTACACAGCCATCGGTCAACAAGCCTGCGATTCCCCTTTTCTGGGCGGCGAGCGTCAGGATGTCTCCCCAAAGGCCTCCGGCCAGATAGTGCCCGGTGCCGATGACCAGGATGTCGCCGGGGCCGGCTTGGGCTGCTGCGGCATGGGCCATGAGGTTGTCGCCTCCGCAGGATAATACCGGGAATGCCGGGCCACACAGCTTCATCCAAGGAAATAGTGGCCTAATATATATGGGCAAAGCGCCGACGCCGCCCTGTGCTTCATATATGGTGGCTGAATCTAATGCCGCCAATCCGTTGATTGTCTCTGCATCAACCATGAAATGCTGCTCCTTGGCAGGTTTATTGCCGTTTATTTTTTTAGTAGTGGTTTTCCCTAAGTTGCTTAGGCAAGCTAATGGCGTTGCCCGGCAGGTTCATTAACTGAAGCCATGCTAGCAAAACTGAATATTGATATAAAACGTATTTATTTTTGATATAATATGATTAAATTGCATATTAAGGACGCTTGTTATGTATGACAGGGGAATTGAGGCGTTTTTCGCCGTGGCTTCCAGCCGCAGCCTTTCCAAGGCCTCTGAACTTTTGCATATCTCCCAGACCGCGGTCAGCCGCAGGCTGAAGGATCTGGAAGAGCAGTTGGGCATAACCTTGGTTGATCGCCAAAAAGGGGTGAGAAGTTGTGAATTGACCCTGGCCGGAGAAAGGTTCTTGCCGATTGCGGAACGCTGGAACCGCCTTCAGCGTAAGCTTCACCAGTTTTCATCCGGTGTGTTGGCGGTTTCATTGCGTTTAGGCTGTGTGGACAGCTTGAGCAAGCACGTTATGCCGGACTTGTACAGGGCGCTAAGGGCCCATGATCCGCCCGTGTATTTAAGGATATTCACCACCAGATCCGTTGAGTTATATGACAAGATTGAACGCCGGGAATTGGATGTGGCTTTTGTACTGCAGGAGAAAAACTTGCAGAATGTCGAGGTTACGCCTTTTTACAAAGAGAAAATGATGGTCGCCAAAATGCAGGATGGCGTTTTTGCTTCATCGAAACTGCAGGCCGGGCAGCTTGATCCCAGACACGAACTCTATATTAATTGGGGCCCGGGACATCACATATGGCATGACCAGACTTGGGGGCCTGCCCGCAAGTCTGAGATTGAACTCGATTCGGTAGAGCTGGCTCGGGATTTAATCGAAGGCCCGGAAAATTGGGTGCTGGTTCCGGAATCTGTGATGAACTCCTATAAATGGAAAACCGATATGGCTTATTACAGATTAACCCCTCCGCCTCCCGACCGGATCACCTACATGATAACCCATTCCTTTCCCCGCCCAGGGGCGAGGGATGGCTTGGAGATAATTAAACAAATCGCCGAGGAGCAGGGGTTTTTCAATGTTGGGTGAAAGTTAAGAAAAGCGTTCCCCTATACACTGGGCGGCTTGAAAGCAGGGTGATACAGGCAAGAATCCTGGGCCGCATATGGGGCCTCGCGGGTTTTGCCTCGTTCGCATGGTTGACAGGTAAAAGGGTAGGTTGCGTACTTTAGTCTTTATACCGGCTTTAAGGCTTTTCGCCCTTTTCCCGGTATACAAGTTTGTGTTTTTTCATCAGGGCGCTGAAGTTGGAGCGATGCATGCCCACTTTTTTCGCCGCTTTGGTTATATTGCCTTGTTTCGCTTTTAAGGCCTTGATCAGAAAAGCCTTTTCTATGCGGCCAAAGGTGTTTTCCAAAAGGCTTTTTTTCAAGGCCTTTAGCTCGCTTAAGGTTTCCGGGACACTGTTATTCATATAAGGCAGTTGCGCCCCCATGTGGGAGGTCAACTGGATGATATCCATAATTCCGCCTTCGGACATTATAACCAGGCGTTCGATGATGTTCTTGAGTTGGCGCACGTTGCCGGACCACTCGTAATTTATCAGCACCTCAAGGGCGTCCTCGGTAAAGCCGTCTATATGTTTGCCGGTCTTCTGGCAAAAATGCCTGAGGTAATGATAGACCAGTTTGGGGATATCTCCCTTGCGTTCCCGCAAAGGCGGCAGAGAGATGGGAAAAACGTTCAGGCGATAGAACAGGTCCTCGCGAAAAGCGCCCTGTTCCACCATTGCAGCCAAGTTCTTGTTGGTTGCGGCCAGGATGCGGACATCACTTTTTTTAAAGAAACCAGCGCCCACAGGCTTATATTCCCTGGCCTCCAACACCCTCAGCAACTTTGCCTGGATATCCAGGTTTATATTCGCCACATCGTCTAAAAAAAGGGTGCCGGACTGAGCTAACTCAAAGATGCCGGCTTTATCGTGCTCTGCACCGGTAAACGCCCCCTTTACATGCCCAAAGAGCTCGCTTTCCAAAATGCTGGAAGAAAAGGTGCTGCAATCCACAGCCACGAATTGCTTGGCCGCCCTCCCGCTGTGAGCGTGAATCGCACGGGCAAAGAGCTCCTTGCCGGTTCCGCTTTCGCCGTAGATCAGCACAGTGCTGTCGGTGAGGGCCACCTTTCTCACCTTTTCAAAAACCCGGAGGATAGCCGGGCTGTCGCCGATTATTTTATCGCTTCGGAAACTGTCTGACAGCTCTTTGCGAAGGGCTATGTTTTCATCGATCAAGTTTTTCTTATCAACGGCTTTTTTGACGGATAACAGAAGTTCGTCATCTAAAAACGGCTTGGCCAGATAATCAAAGGCCCCTTGTTTCATGGCATCCACAGCGTTTTGCACTGTGGAGTATCCGGTTATGATAATGATAAATTGTCCGGGTTTTTCTTTACGCAGGGTGTTTAGAACTTCCATCCCGTCCAGATCCGGCATTTTCATATCCAAAAGGATCACGTCATAGTTGTCTTCCAGGGCGGCGGCCAGTCCGTCTGTGCCCGTGGATTTGGCCTCCACCGCATAACCTTCCTCGGACAAGACCAGTTGGCAGGCCTTGCAGAGCATCTTTTCATCGTCGATTATCAGGATGCTGTTTTTAGGCGGGTTCATCTTGATCACTCGCCAAAATTTTCGGCTTGCCGGGTTACCGGAAACTCCAGGATCACCTTGGTGCCTTCCCCCAAGCTGCTTTGGATATCGATAGTGCCCTGATGCCCCTTCATAATGCCGTAGCTCACCGATAAACCGAGCCCGGTTCCATTTGGTTTAGTGGAGAAAAACGGTTCAAACACTCTTGAAATATACTCACCGGAAATGCCTTTCCCACTGTCTGTCACCTCAACCTGTATGCGTTTCCCTTTTGAAATGGTGCGAGTTGTAACCGTTATTTTCCCCCGTTCATTGATAGATTGGATGGCGTTTAAAAGCAGATTTATCAATACCTGCTCGACCTGGTTTTGGTCCAACATGCTTTCCGGCAATTCAGAAGCAAAGTTTTTTTCAAGCTCAATGTGATTAAGATGTAGTTCGTTGCCGACCACGGCCAGGGCCTTGGCCATAACCTGGTTTACATCGGTCATTTTCTTTTGGGCTTCTCTTTCCCGACTGAACTCCAAAAGCTCTTGAATGATGTCGCGGCAACGCATGGCTTCGTGGGAGATGATCTCCAGGCCTTCCTTCAAGGGGCTGTCGTTTGGAACCTTTTTGGACATATTGGAGCTGTAGAGCAGAATCCCGGCCAGTGGATTGTTGATTTCATGGGCAATGCCCGCGGCCATGCGCCCCAATGCGGAGAGCTTTTCGGTTTGAGTGGCCAAGTGATCGTACCGGGATTTTTGGGTCTCCAGCAAGCGGGCCTTTTGAATGGCACAGGCGCATTGCTCCACTATGGAAACCACAAAATGCAGTTCCGCTTCGGAAAATTCCCTCTTTCGGCCCAGGAAGGTGCGCAGGATGCCGATTATGTTTTCCTCCATGGACATGGGGACATCGAGCATCATTTCGATTCCCTCTTCCCGGGCTTCCTTGGGGTACTGGACCCGAGGGTCATTCAGCATGTCTTTGATAATAACGACTTTGTTCTTTTTATAGAGGTCGCTGATCAGCCTTTTGCTGGAGATGGGTCCCTTGGCAAGATAACGCTCGCTCAAACCATAGGAGGCGCTTAACTCAAAGCGGTTTGTTTCCAGGTTGAGAAGGCGTATTAACGCGCCTTTGGCATTCAGCACTTGAGTGATTTTTAAGACCACCAGGTCCAAAACTTCCGTGGTTTCATTGCTGGCGTGGACCGCAGAAATAACCTCGCGGAAAGTGCGGTAAAAGGTCTCAAATTGGTCAAAATCAGTCATCATAAATCTCTCATACTTTATTTTACGAAGCTGAAATAAAATCACTCAAGAAAAAATTATCCACCTTTTCTATTGGTATTTTTATTACCCGCCCAAATCCGCAGGTTCTCCAGGGCACATTGCCAACCTTTTCAATAGCCACTGCCAGTCAATATGTATATTTTATTATACGCATATAAATAGTTATAATATTTAAAAGATTAAAAAAAATCCTCGCCGGGCGGATATTAAAAAATACGCTTTGCCATAAAACGGGCGGTTTCAAATCCCGGGGCTTTGGCTGTAACTACCTAATATGAAATATCTATTCCCAATATTAATTCCCTTTACAATCCCCCTGAATATTGGAATGCAGTTTGCAAAGTATAGAAATCGCAGGCTGATTCACTCCTATTTGTTTTTTGGAAAAAGGAGGGGATGTGATGGGCCTTAACACTCAAACCATTAAAGAAAGTGGTGGTTGGCATCCTCACATTCTCTTGGTTGAGGATGAGACCAATGTGGCCAAGGGGCTTAAGATGGTCCTCAGCGAGGAGGGATATGGGGTTGACGTGACCATGGACGGCAAAAGCGCCCTGGATACCTTCCGGGGCAACGGTTTTGACCTGGTTGTCGCCGACCTGAGATTGCCGGATATCGACGGCATGGAGGTTATCAGGACGGTGAAGGCGGAGCGTCCCGAGACCCAGGTGGTTATTATCACTGGGTTCCCCTCGGTATCCTCAGCCGTGGCCGCCGTGAAGATGGGCGTCCATGATTACCTTCGCAAACCTTTTACAGATGATGAATTCAAAAACGCAGTCAATAGCGCCCTTCTGAAAAAGAAAGAACCATCTGTTGAGAAGCTTTTGGTCAAAACCGAAAACGAGCGGCTCATTCAGAAGCAGGAAGTGATCAAGGTCTTGGAAAGAGCGAATCAGGAGCAGACCTTCTGGCGCAAACTCATGGAGGAAGGCTCCACGGCCCTTGGGGATTACCACCTGACCAGTGCGGCCAAGGCTGCCATTATTTCCGGTGATTTGCAGTGGATCCGCGACCATGTCGGCGATTTGAGCGAAAAGCAGCTGACCTTCATTTACAAGCGCCTGGAACGGGAAGCTTGGTAAGCATCGTCTGTGGACGATGGTTTTTAAAACGTTATGGGGAGGTGATTGCAAATGGCCCCAAACCAAGCGTCGCTTTTGGCCGGTGGAGAGGATGAAGCACAATTCGAATCACTTTTCAATGACTTGCGCCAGAGGTTTTCCGGCAGGGCTGAGGAGTTGATACCCATGTTGCAGAGAACCCAGAAGGTGTTGGGTTTTTTACCGCCTAAGGCACTGATCTTTATAGCTGAATTCATTGGTATGCCCCAGGCCAAGGTGTTTGGAGCGGCCACCTTTTACGCCCAGTTCAGGTTTGATCCTCCGGGCAGGCACACCATCAAGATCTGTCGGGGCACGGCCTGCCACGTAAGGGGCTCTGACCGGATTCAGGAGGATATCCAAACCCGCTTGAAGGTTAAGGCGGGCGAAACCACTTCCGACCGTTGTTTCAGCCTGGAGACTGTGGCCTGTTTTGGTAGTTGCGCCTTGGCCCCGGTGGTGGTGTTGGACGAGTCTGTCCATGGCCGGATGACTCCATTTAAGACCAGGAAAGTTTTACAACGCACCGTTGAAAAAGAGGAAGGGGCGTCTGCCAAAAAAGAAAACTCCCCCAAACCAGGAGGGTCCTGATGGATTACACAGAGTTGCAGAACAGGGCCGAACGCAAAATGCGCTCTCTGGGGGAATCCCGCATTCCCTTGATCCATATCGGCACCGGCACCTGCGGCCTGGCCGCCGGGGCCGGAGAGGTGTTGGCAGAGGCCAGGGCCTTTTTAAACAAGTCTGGCCTGTTGGCCCGGATTGTGGAGGTCGGTTGCCTGGGTCTTTGCTATCAGGAGCCTTTGTTGGGTATTAAATCACTCGGCCATCCCATGATCTACTATGGGCGCGTGTCCGCGGCAAACACAGCGGAGATACTGAAAGCTCAGCTCATAGACGGCGAACCGGACACAAAAGCGGCCCTTTTCACCATGGGCTCGGATGCAGTAAACGGAGTTCCCGATTTTCATGAACTGCCCTTTGTGCGTCCCCAGGTGAGGATCGCCTTGCGCAATTGCGGCCTGATCGATCCGGGCGAGATCGATCACTACCTGGCCCGCGGGGGGTATGAAGGGCTGAAAAGGGCTTTAGGGCTTTCTCCGCATGAGGTCATAGAAGAGATCAAGGCATCCGGACTGAGGGGGCGGGGGGGGGCCGGTTTCCCTACTGGCGTGAAATGGGATTTTGCCCATAAATCGAAGAGTTCTGAGAAATATTTTATCTGTAACGCCGATGAGGGAGACCCCGGCGCGTTTATGGACCGCTCCCTTTTGGAGGGAGACCCTCATGCGGTTTTGGAGGGCATGATCATCGGGGCTTATGCCATAGGGGCTTCTGAGGGCTACGTTTATATCCGCACCGAGTATCCCTTGGCCATCAAACGGCTTGAAACCGCCCTGGAGCAGATGAAGGCCTATGGCCTTCTGGGCGGCGGCATATTGGACAAGGGCTTTGCTTTTCATATTAAAATCAAGGAAGGGGCGGGCGCCTTTGTCTGCGGTGAGGAAACCGCGCTGATGGCCTCCATTGCCGGTGGGCGGGGCATGCCCCGGTCTCGGCCGCCTTTTCCGGCTCAGGCCGGTTTGTGGGAGCGGCCAACCAATATCAACAACGTTGAGACCCTGGCCAATGTGTCTGCCATCATGGAGCGCGGGGCAGACTGGTTCGCAGGCTATGGCACAAAAAAAAGCAAGGGAACCAAGACCTTTTCCCTGGCAGGCAAGATCAGGCGCACCGGCCTTATCGAGGTGCCCATGGGAACCAGGCTGAAGGAGATCATAGAGGAGATCGGCGGCGGAGTTATCGGCGGGGGTAATTTCAAGGCTGTTCAGACCGGCGGCCCCTCCGGCGGATGCATTCCCTTTAGCCTTAATCACCTGCCCGTGGATTACGAGTCTTTGGCTGAAGCGGGTTCGATCATGGGTTCCGGCGGGATGGTGGTGATGGACGAGCGCACCTGCATGGTGGATATGGCCCGCTATTTTCTCACCTTCACTGGAAACGAATCCTGCGGCAAATGCCTGCCCTGTCGGCTCGGCAGCCGCCAACTCCTGGATATTCTCATTGATATCTGCGAGGGGCGGGGCTCGCCGGAGGACCTGGACCTTTTGGAAGAGGTCGGCGAAGCCATGCAAAAGGCTTCTCTTTGCGGCCTGGGACAGACAGCCCCCAATCCGGTCATCTCCACCTTGAAATACTTCAGGCAGGAGTATGAAAAGCACGTGATTGACCATAAATGCCCGGCCGGAGTGTGTAAGGCCCTGTTCTTCTACCAGATAGATCCGGAAAAATGCACCGGTTGCATGGCCTGCTTGAGGAAGTGCCCGGCAAACGCCATCAGCGGAAGCAAAAAAGAGCCTCACGAAATTGACCAGGAAGCCTGCATCAGATGCGGTGAATGCTATGACTCATGCAAATTTGAGGCAGTGGCCATCATGTAGGCCTGTTCGCGTAAACCTGTTGCCAGGGAAGTGAACCAAGAACCAGGCTGGGGGTTAACCCGGTAACATTAAAGCAAAATTAAAGAGTCGTTCAGTTTCGGGATATGGATGATAACGAAATGGACGGTCCGAAAACAAAGGGAGCAAAAAAATGGAAGCCTTGCATCTGACCATTGACGGGCGCAGGCAAACCGTTGCCCCTGGGACCACGGTGCTGGAGGCCATCCGTCAGGCGGGCATCTACGTGCCCACCTTGTGTGATGACCCGGACCTTAAGCCATTCGGGGCCTGTCGGCTTTGCCTGGTTGAAATAGAGGGCATGCGGGGGCTTCCCACCTCCTGCACCACCCCGGCCCAGGATGGCATGGTGGTGTGGACCGAGAACGAAGAAATTCTCCGCATGCGCCGCATTATTATAGAGCTTCTCCTGGCCAATCATCCCCAGGACTGCCTTGTCTGCCCCAAGGCCGAGGAATGCGAACTCCTCAAGGTTGCCAACTATTTAGGCGCTGATAAGGCAAGGGTGGCGCGCCTGCGCCGGGGCAGGCTGGACAGGCCTGTGGACGATTCCACCCCGGGCTTTGTCTATGACCCCAACAAGTGCATTCTCTGCGGTAAATGCGTTCGCGCCTGCCAGGAGGTTGCCTTTGTGGGGGCGATCGATTTTGCCTATCGGGGCCAAAAGACCATAATCACGCCTTTTTGGAATCAGAGCCTGCTTGAATCTGTCTGCCAGAGCTGCGGCGAATGCGTGGCCCGCTGCCCCACCGGCGCTTTGACTATCAGGGAAAGCCTGCCCGCCACCAGGCAGGTTGAGACTATTTGCCCTTATTGTGGAGTTGGTTGCGGTGTGCGCTTGGGCGTGCGCCAGGAGCGGATAGTTAGGGTGGAGGGCGTTCGGGAAAATCCGGTAAGCCGTGGAGAATTATGCGTAAAAGGACGGTTTGGGCTTGATTTTGTGCATAGCCCGGAGCGTTTGGCAACGCCCTTGGTGCGAAAAGAGAATATTGGGCGTCTGGCCAAGCCGCCTGACCCCAGGCAGGCTTTCCGGGAGGCTGGCTGGGAAGAGGCCCTGGAGCTGACTGCCAATGCCTTGCAAGGCCTGATCCATGAATACGGGTCTGATTGCCTGGGTGTGTTGTCTTCCGCCAAATGCACCAATGAGGATAATTATGTCACCCAGAAGTTTGCCCGCGCGGTATTGAAGACCAATAATGTTGACCATTGCGCCCGTTTGTGCCACGCCTCCACAGTGACCGCAGCCTTGGCCGCCTTTGGCGACGGGGCCATGAGCAATTCTATTTCTGATTTTGAAAAGGCCGATGTGATCCTGGTCATCGGCTCCAACACAACCGAATGCCACCCTGTAATCGGCCGCCGCATCAAGCGGGCTGTGCAGGAAAAAGGGGCCAAGCTTTTGGTGGCAGACCCTCGGGCAGTTGAGCTGAGCGACCAGGCCGAGCTTTTCCTTAATCATCTGCCCGGAACCGATGTTGCCCTGTTAAACGGCCTGATGAACCGGATTGTGGAATTGAAGCTTCACAATCGCCGCTTTATTGCCAGGCGGTGTGAAAACTATGAGGCCTTTGCCGAATCATTGGCCGGCTACACTCCAGAGGTCACCGAGGCTACGACCGGCGTTCCGGCGGAGAAGATCCAAAGAGCCGCCCGGATTCTGGGCAAGGCCAAGCGACTGGTGGTGGCCTATGGCATGGGCATCACCCAACACGTGACCGGCACGGATAACGTAAAGGCCGTGGCCAACCTTTTGATGCTCACCGGAAATATGGGGCGGCTGGGGTGTGGTTTTGCGCCCTTGCGGGGCCAGAACAACGTGCAGGGGGCTTGCGACATGGGTGCCTTGCCCAATGTTTATCCGGGCTACCAGCGGGTGGATAATCCCGAGGTCAAGGCCAAGTTCGAGCTTGCCTGGGGCGCTATACTTAGCGACCGTCCGGGCCTGACCTTGACTGAAATGATAAAGGCAGCCCATACCGGCAGCCTGAAAGGGCTTTATATTGTAGGCGAAAACCCCATGCTGAGCGAGGCGGACCTTAACCACGCCCAAGAGGCCATGGCCAGACTTGGTTTTATCGCTGTGCAGGATATCTTTTTGACCGAAACTGCGGCTTTGGCTGATGTTGTTTTTCCTTCCGCCTGCTTTGCCGAAAAGGAGGGCAGCTTCACGAATACGGAACGGCGCATCCAGAAGGTGAACCGTGCGCTCAACCCGCCGGGGCAGGCCAGGGAAGACTGGCGCATACTCTCCGATCTGGCGGCTCTTTTGGGACGGCCCTTTGCCTTTGCAAACAGCGCTGAGATTATGGATGAAATCGCTTCCCTGACCCCCATCTACGGCGGGATCAGCCATGACCGCCTTGGGCTGCGCGGATTGCAATGGCCCTGCTGGAACCGGCGTCACAAAGGCAGCGCCATGCTCCATAAAGGGCGCTTCACCAGGGGTAGGGGCAGGTTCCATGTGGTTCACGACCGTCCCCCGGCAGAGCTGCCCTCTGCGGAATATCCTCTCCTGCTCACCACCGGCCGCATCCTGGAACACTGGCACACAGGCTCCATGACCCACCGCTCGCGAGTGCTCGAAACCCTGGCCCCTGAAAGTAGGATCGAGATCAATCCCCAGGACGCAGCCGAACTCGGCGTGACCGAAGGAGACACCCTTTCCATCAAGTCCAGGCGTGGACAGGTCCGCTCCAAGGCCCGCACCAGCCGAAGGGTGAGGCCCGGCCAGACCTTTATGGCCTTTCATTGGCAGGACGCACCGGCCAACTCCCTCACCAACCCGAGCGTGGACCCGGTGGCCAACATACCAGAGTATAAGGTCGCCTCCGTAAAGGCGGTGCTCGATGTCCTGGACCTGGCAGCCGAAAATAACGCCTTTTTGACCGCGTTGTCCGAAAACCCGGCCGGAATCCTTAACGACTACGACTTGAGCCCCGAGCACAGATTGGCCCTCCTGAACCTTGATTTCGATAAGCTACAGGAATGGGTGGGGCCGCTGAATGAAAGGTTGAGGCTCTGGCTGCATGACCGCTTGGCCAAAGAGAAATGGGTGGAGACGGAGTGAGGGGGGAATTGATTATGGTTGTTTGTCGGGAGCCCAAGTCCGCAAGAAATTGGGCTTTTCTAAAATTTGGCGTGCCGGGTTTGATTGAGCTGGTGGCCAGTTTGTGAATACAATTTGGGGCCTATATTGATTAAGCCTCCAGGCCCTTATTTAGAATTTTTATAAATTGAGAGTAGCTGAATATCCGGTTTCTTTTCCGTTTGGTTAACTCTTGGACAATGCCCAGGTCAATGAGGTGGGCCATCCTTATCGGGCAAAGCGTAAAATTAATAGAATACCGGTTTTACACCGTTCTCAATAGCGTCTGTATGATTGGTTAGTTATCCCAACTTGAGGACCAACCAGCTTGAGACTCATAAACAGTTAGCCCATCTTCTGATAACTCGAATGACCGTCCTTTTACATACCGATTACATGGGTGCTTGATTTTGATAAGGTCCTCCCTTAAAGGATTTGCAATTCCATGTTTAAGATAATTTATCCTGGCCCTGGTCAGGCTTAAACCGTGATTTGGGCCACCTGTTATTACGTCAGCATTTTCATTGTCTTGGCTGTAGTCTTCCCACCAGCAGACCATGCAGATGTCGCAACAGTCTCTTTCATCCAGGGTTCTATATCCACAGCAGGGGCATGCTTCTAAGAGAAGCGGCGATCCCTCGATATTGTCGACATTAATATTCATGGACCTCAGTTCTTCAATAAGATACTCATTGGCAGCGGCTTCATATTCTTGGGTCAGGTCGGCCTTGTGGTGTTCTTCGCAGAGCATAGAGGATAACTTTTGTAATATTTTTTCGTTTTTGAATTCACTCAACAAATCAGGAGGCAACTCATTATGGCCGAGCTCCTTGGGCGGAAAGGGCAGCATCATATAATCAAGCTCTTCTAGCCATTGATCAACGGTTAGCCTTTTGATATCCCGGTTAACAATCAGCCTTATTGCTTCTTGTCTTTTCATTGTTACCTTCATGTGTTTTGTAGAGTAATTATTTGGCTAAACATATGGAATGAGAAATTATTTTAGATCTATATAAAGATAACGTAAGATATTTT
>NZ_AZAC01000077.1 GCF_000931935.2 Dethiosulfatarculus sandiegensis | reverse complement strand
ATTGCGCAGAAGACCGCTCCAAGCATGCTCTCTGTGCCGCTATCGCTGACGCTAAAGACCACAAACAGGAAAGGTAGTCCCCACAGGTCGCGCAGTGGCGAGGTGCTCCAGTTCTGAAGAACAAGCTCTTGTTCCCTGAAGCTAGGAAAGGAGACATCCTCGGCCAGTGCCCCTCGGTCATCGACCCTGACTACCTTCAGGTTGTAGCAACCCAGGAGTCGGTCCAGCTCCTCCTCTGACATCAGGGTCTTGAGGAACTCCCTGAACACATAGCTCACACGATCCTTCTTCTTGGGACTTGGATCTGCAATTCCGGCCAGACGAGCCAGCGCGCGAACATCGGTCCCCAGATGCGGACGCAATGAATCAAGAATCAGGCTCTCGTAAGCACCCGTACCCGTGGCACCCCGCCACCTGAGCAACTTGAAGGTCTGGGTCGCTTCCTGCTGTGACAAGGGGGCGACGCCGCGTCCTCGCGACATCCCGTCCAAGAATCCACCGAATGACGCGAGGTTCAGAAGAACCGACGTTGCATGTACGCAAGTGAGGAGTGTGTTCTGACGACCTATGGCGCGAATCTTGTTGCCCGGCGGGTTGTACTTCACGTCCTCATTCAGGGCTAAGGCCTCAACCAGATGAAGGAATGCGCGTACGGGAACCCCGGCGATCATCGGGTGTAACCCTTCGAGGAAGAGAACGGCCTCTTCGGGAGGTTGGTAGCGCCAGGCCCCATGACCTGTTTCCGCATGGTCCAACATGAATGCATTGCGAAAGAGGAGTGCGCCAATCACGTGGAGTGAGGCTTGATCCATGCCATCCGTGGACACTGCGTAGTCCTGCAGGGCAGAGAACACGTCGCCGAAGGACGGTCGGAACCCCTCGTCCCGTCCATTCCTCAGGAGTGTTGGGGTCATATCATTGAGGTTTGGATTGGCGCGGTTCGGATCGGCCTCCTTGCCCGGCTTGCCAACCGCGACGACCAGCCCGTCGAATGGGCCGTAGAGTGGCGTGTAGTGTCGCTCACGCAGAGAGGGACCGGCAGGGAATCCGGCTGCTTCGGCAATCGCACATTCGCGCTTCTGCTTCGACAGTCGGCCCAATTGACCCTCGGGAA
>NZ_AZAC01000076.1 GCF_000931935.2 Dethiosulfatarculus sandiegensis | reverse complement strand
CGGAGGGCCATGTGTATGACTCGGCGTTCGAAACTGCTCATCGGGCGGAGTTGAACGGCACGCCGCTGTCGAACCGCGCGATCCGCGGCACCCCGTGCTATCTCCTCAAGCTTCACGCGTCTACGGTGACGATACCCTGAGACATCGACCACCAGCGGATACCGCGTGTCGAGACGTCGATTGGTGATGGTCGAGACGATCACCTGCAGGGCATCGAGCGTCCGTCCATGTCGGCCGATCAGCACCGCCATGTCGTCACCGGTGATGTCGAGGATGATCTCCCCTTCATCGCCCTCGTACTCGTCGATCGAACCTTCTATTCCCAGCGCCCGGAGGATCTCCTTGATCGCGTCAGCGCCGGCATCGGCGATCGCGTCGAGCTCGTCATCGGTCAGCTCTACATCTTCACTGGATGCGTCGTCAACACCCGACTCATCGTCATCGGCGTCATCGTCGATATCGTCGCCAGAGTCAACCGCCCCCGGCTTGAGCCACACGCGGACCCGTGCCGGCCGGCCACTCGACCCGAAGAGGCCTCGGCCAGGCTCAGCCAGAACCTCATACTCAACGGCGTCCTGCTGGACACCCATCTCCTCAAGAGCCGAATCGATCGCGTCCTCGACGGACGGTCCCTCAATAGTCACCTCGTCTATCATGCGTCTACCTCCCGCGCCTTGTAGACCTTGGTCTGTACGATCTGCTGGATCACCCCGAGGAGGCCCTGGGTGACCCAGTAGAGGACGACACCAGCCGACACACTCCATCCGAAGAACAGCATCATCGCAGCCATCACGTAGCCCATCTGGCGCTGTTGTGACTGTGCGCCGGGCTGCATCAACTGCGGTACCAGCGTGCTGGCACCGAAGAGAACGACGAAGATCACGTAGGGAAGCGCCGCGACCAGCCCATTCAGGCTATACACCTGGCTCGCTGAGAGGGTGATATCTGGAAGAATTATCCAGAACCGTGACACCGCCTCCGCGGCCGCCTGCCCCTGTTCCGCCGCAACACTCGCGATGTGCTGGGGGAACAGGCCCACCGTATCGCCCGTCGTTCCCAGCATGCGGAACAACGCGAAGAAGATCGGCATCTGCAGGAGCATCGGCAGACACCCTCCGAACGGGTTCACTTTGTTTTCCTGATAGAACTTAAGGGTCTCCTCTTGGAGCTTCTCCTTGTCGTTCTTGTACTTCTCCTGCAGCTCCTTGATCTTCGGTTGGATCCTCTGCAGTTCGTACATCGAGCGTGTCTGTTTTATGGTAAGTGGCAGCAAGAGGACGCGTATCGCCACCGTGAGGAGAATGATGGCGAAACCGTAATCATGTACCACTCCGTACAACACCTGCAGGATCTCGAACAACAACTTCTCGATGGGTGCGAGCACGAAACGCCAACCTCCTCGGGCTTGGCTGCTGGTCTGCGAGGAATCGTATCCACTCCCGGTTCCTCCGGGGGGTATCTGCAATCACCACAC
>NZ_AZAC01000075.1 GCF_000931935.2 Dethiosulfatarculus sandiegensis | reverse complement strand
CATAGGAAGTCCGTCGCCGTCGAGCTCGACCTTGATGTTGTTCGAGTTGATCGTCTCGTTGTCACTGATACGGACAGGCAGCGAGAACGGCACGAGCGCCTTCGGTCTGCCAACGATGTCCTCGTCCCAATCGTGCTCAGGATCGCCACCCGACACCCAGTTCTCGTCGATCGTGGCGAAGTCCTCGGCTGCGATGTAGCTGTACCAGATGTCGGTACCGTGACTTGCGATCGCGCCGCTCCACCCCACACCCGATCCTTTGCCCTGACCGGGACGGATGCCTTCAGGATCTTCCTGCCAGGCGACAGCGAAGCCCGCGCCGTTACCTGCGGAGGCCTCCACGAGCTGCATGGCGTTGCGGCGTCCCGAGGTGAGGCGCTCCGGTTTGTACCAGGTGAGGGCGCCGGTCGTCTTGTCGATGATCCCTCGCTGCGTCCAGACCACGTTGTACGGGATCTCGCCGACCTCGGGGAATCCCAGTTCGGTGTAGTCGGTCGAACGCTGCGGTCCGCCGACACCCCATATGTCGTCCGCGTAGTAGGCATCATCGTACGGATAGTCGTCTTCGGGATCGGTCGCGCTGGTCTCGATCGAGTAGCGCGGCTTCCCGCCTCTCGCATACTTGCCCGTCCAGACGATCAGGACCATGTTGTCCTTCACGTGCAGCGAGGGCTTTTCGCAGGCGCCGTAGTACTCCTCGCCGTTCGCGAGCGTGAATGACGAGCGGTCCGCGCTGCGTGACAGGTTGCGGCGCTTCCAGGTGTTGCCGTCATCGAGCGAGACGGCAGACCATACGTCGAGTGCGCCCGTCTCCGGATGTGCGTCGAGGTACGCCATGATGATCGGGCGCGCCTCGGTGCGGGTGCCGATCAGCTCGCCGTACTCATCGTGGTACTCGATCTCCGTCGCGTCGCCATCGGAACTGGTAGCCGGCACGTAGAAGGGCGCCAACTCGATACGCGACTTGGTGGTGTACTGGTCCGGAGTCTTGGAGACGTTCTTGATGAACTTCGCATTCGTCTCCTCGAGCGTCTTGGCCAGATTCGCGATCGCCTCGGCCTTCGTCCCCTTGACCAGCGTCACGCCCTCCATGCCCGCGGTCTTGGCGATGGCCCCGTCGATGATGAACCCGATCATCTCGGTATCGGTGAAATCGAACCCCTCGAACTGCGCGTCTTCAGCGTCCTCCCACTCGGCGATCGTCATGCGAACCGCCTCATGTACCGCCTCGGGTATGAAGATGCGATCCTTGGGATTGCCGTCCGCGTCCAGCGACTGGAGCAGCCACGCCATGTTGCCCACTTCGGGATGGCCGATGTCCGCCGTGTTGAAGATATCGAGCGGCGAGACCCGGTGCCTGCACACGGCACTGCCGATCGGATA
>NZ_AZAC01000074.1 GCF_000931935.2 Dethiosulfatarculus sandiegensis | reverse complement strand
AGGAGCACCAACGCCATCACCAGCACGATCTGTGCGCGGTACGGCCTGAGGAATCTGACAAGCCTCATGAGCGGCCCCCTTCTATCTCTCGGAGCTGTTGGACGGCGTGCTCGTTGAGGAGCGAGAGCAGACGCAGCAGTTCGTGTCGGTCGTCCTCCTGCAGCCGGCCGATGGTCGTCATGATCACGTCCGCGTGCACCATCCGCATGCGCCCGGCCAGCTCCAGGCCGCGTGGCGTGAGATGCACCCGCGTCACTCGCTGGTCGTGCTCGTCGGTGCGACGCTCGATGGCTCCGGCCGTCTCCATACGCTGCAGCATCGTGGTCACCGTGGGACGTGACACATGGAGCACGTCGGCAAGCTCGCTCGGGCTCATGCCGTCGTGATGCGAGAGGGCCAGGAGGCAGCCGGCCTGGCCGGGATGCGACTCCTCGCCTGACAGGCTCATGGCCATGAGATGGCGGTTGAGCACCATCGAACGCTTGAACGCCTTGAAGACGTCCATGGAAAGGGGGTCGACGCCTTCGAGTCCCACGCTGAACGGATCGTGGGGCGGATGGTGGGGATGCATGTGATGCGTCATGGGGGCTCCCGTGTGGCTGTCGTGTGGCGTGCATATGGTTAGGTGACTAATAGTTAGGGCGCTAATCTAACCTCTCACGGGATCCGGCGCAAGGCGCGGAGGGTGACGGCTGCGTTACACTCGCAGGAGCTGTCTGATCCGCTCTGTGAAGGGACCATCATGGACAGGGAGTTCATCGCATCCGAGATCACCGCCGCTCTGCGCGCGCACGACAAGCCGCGTCTCTCGATCCTCCGCCAGGTGAAGAACGAGATCGACATCAAGGAGAAGGAAGAGCGTCGCGAACTCACGCCCGAGGAGGTCGTGTCGGCACTCAAGAAGGTTCTCAAGCAGACGGGCGAGACGCTTGAGGGGTCGATCAAGGTCGGCACGGATGAAGAGCGTTCAGCCCTGCTCGCCGGTCAGGTAGCGATCCTTGAGGCATACCTTCCGGAGCAGGTCACGGGCGAGGCGCTGGAAGAGGTGGTCGCGCGTGTGCTCGAGGCCGAGGGTATCACCGAGAAGCGGGAGATGGGCCGCGCGATCGGGCTTGTGAGCGCCGAGTGCGGCGGGAACTGCGACAAGGCCGAGGTGGCGCGCATCGTCGGCGGAAGGCTCGGGTGATCGCATGGACCTCGTGGCGGATCACGTAGGCATCGTGGTGAGCGATCTGGAACGATCCAAGTCGTTCTACCGCGCTCTCGGCTTCACCGACGGTGACGAGCGGGTGATGGCCGACAAGACGCTTTCGTTCATGCACCTCGGCGATCTGGCGATCGAGCTCTTCGCGTACCGCGACACTGTGCCGGCTCACGATCTGCCCGAGCGCATGCTCGGCTTCAAGCACCTCGCGTTCGAGACGCAGGACATCGACGCCGCCTACGAGGAGTTGCGCCGGGCGGGCGTCATCAGCGAGGACATAGCCATACGCGAGATGCCCGGAGGGTGGCGGCTGTTGTTCTTCCCGGACCCTGACGGGATGGAGATCGAGCTCAAGCAGGCGTGACGGACGACGGCCGTCTGCCGCTCTCAGTCCGTGATGGCGCCGTTCCGCGAGCGGCCGAAAACG
>NZ_AZAC01000073.1 GCF_000931935.2 Dethiosulfatarculus sandiegensis | reverse complement strand
ATAAACGACATGCTCGACATCTCCCGCATCGAGAGCGGGCGGATCGTACTCAAGGTGCAACCACTCGACGTGGGCGAACGAATCGCGGGTGCGGTCAACACCTTCAGGGCGGTGACGGACCAGCAGGGCCGCACCATCCACGTGGATGTGCCGGACGACCTGCCGAAGGCCGCGGGCGATCCCGACCGCATCGGGCAGGTTCTGATCAACTTCGTCAGCAACGCCATCAAGTACTCGCCCGAAGGCGGAGACGTCCACATAAGAGCGAGCGTCGATGACGGATGCGTGAAGATCGCCATCTCCGATGAGGGCATCGGCATCTCACCGGAGAACCAGGCGCGGCTCTTCACGAAGTTCTACCGCGTCGACTCCTCGCTCACCCGCGAGATCGGGGGCACCGGTCTGGGGCTTTCGATATGCAAGAGCATCATCGAACTCCTCGGCGGACAGGTGGGCGTGGACAGCGAGGAGGGTGAGGGGTCGACGTTCTGGTTCACGCTCCCCTTCGCATCGGACAGGCACGTGCGCACTCCGTCGCTCGAAGGCCCGCTCGGCTCTCCGGGCGGGCGCGTGCTGGTGGTGGATGACTGCGAGGACGTGGCGAATCTGATCGCCACCTACCTCTCCCATCGAGGCTACGAAGTCGTGAAGGCGTACAACGCCAATGAAGCGTGGGAGTACGCGGTGGAGTTCGAGCCGCGTGTCATCACGCTCGACGTGATGGTGGAAGAGGGCGCCGGCTTCCGGCTTCTGGAAGAGCTCAAGGCTGATCCCAGGACGAAGGACATCCCCGTCGTCGTTCTGTCGATCATCTGCGACGAGGCCAAGAGCGCCCGCTCAGGCGCGACCGACTACCTTGAGAAGCCTATCGACAAGACGCGCCTGATGGACATGATCGACACGCTCGTCGGGTCCATCTCATCGCCGCTGGTGCTCGTCACCGATGACGACCGGAACATCGTCGACCTGCTGACACGCACGCTCAAGCAGCGCGGATACGCGGTGATGGGCGC
The DNA here is from genome assembly GCF_000931935.2 of Dethiosulfatarculus sandiegensis. Classification (GTDB taxonomy): domain Bacteria; phylum Desulfobacterota; class Desulfarculia; order Desulfarculales; family Desulfarculaceae; genus Dethiosulfatarculus; species Dethiosulfatarculus sandiegensis. The sequence goes on along the minus strand of NZ_AZAC01000073.1, from coordinate 708 downwards.
ATACAACGGCAAGGAGGCCATGGCCGCCGTTGCACGCCGTCGGCCCGACGCGATACTGCTCGATCTCCGTATGCCGGTGATGGACGGCTACGAGGTGCTCCAGGCGCTGAAGAACGACCCGGATACCGCGGACATCCCCGTGGTGATCATGTCGGCGTTCCAACCGGACCGGGAGCGTGAGAACGTTCTGGAGCTGGCTTCGGAGCTGGTAGGCAAGCCGTTCGATGTCGAGGACTTCATATCGCACATCGAGTCTGTGATAGTCAGAGAAGAGAGCGTCGAAGGTACGCCTCCAGAGAGTGGGACAGCGTGAGCAGGATCCTCGTAGCTGACGACGAACCGCATATCCGCAAGCTGGTCTCTTTCACGCTCGGCAACCGGGGACACGAGATCCTGGAGGCGGCCGATGGAGGCGAGGCGTTCGAGGTGGCACGGGCCGAGCGTCCCGACCTCATACTGCTCGATGTGATGATGCCGGTCATGACCGGGTATGACGTACTAGACAGGCTCAAGGATGACGAAGGCACTGCCGACATCCCGGTGATCATGCTCTCCGCCAAGAGCCAGCAGACCGAGGTGCAAGAGGGGCTGAATCGCGGCGCCGAGCAGTACATCTGCAAGCCGTTCACGCCCAAGGACCTGGTATCGCAGGTCAACGAACTGCTCCACACCTGAGGGGAAGGAACCAGCCGTGATGAAGAAGGTCCT
>NZ_AZAC01000072.1 GCF_000931935.2 Dethiosulfatarculus sandiegensis | reverse complement strand
GCGGCGAGCAGCCGGTACGTGTCGATCGTTGTGAGCACCGAGGACGCCTTGGCGGAGACGACGATGTCGCTGAACCCGCGGGACTCGAAGTGCTCGCAGAAGGAGACCGCGCTTGCGGCGAGCTTCTCGGCAAGATGCATGTCGAGATCCTGGTACTCCCGTGCCAGGCTGCCGGCGTTCACACCGATGCGTATCGGGATGCCCGCCGCGCCCGCCGTATCGATCACGGCGTCCACACGAGCCATGTCGCCGATGTTCCCGGGGTTGATCCGCAGCTTCGCCGCTCCGCGGTGCGTGGCTTCGATGGCGAGACGGTGGTCGAAGTGGATGTCGGCGACCACAGGCAACGGGCTCTCCGCGCATATGCGCTTGAAACCCTCGAGGGCGTCGGCCCGGGGTATCGCCACCCGGACGATCTCGCATCCCTCGGCCTCGAGCGCACGGATCTGAGCCAGTGTGGTCACGGCGTCGGCGGTGTCCGTGTTCGTCATCGACTGCACGCTCACGTTGGCGTCTCCGCCGAGCGGAACCGTGCCTACGTTCACCTGTGTGGACTGCCGCCGCGTCATCCGCTACCCCCCGAGCCGCGTGATATCAAGATACGTCAGGTAGCCGATGAGTGAGAACAGCAGCAGCGCGCCGACTGCGCTCAGGGCGAGCGACACGTTGCGACCGATGGGTCGCCCCACAACACGCTCGACGATCTCCAGGACGATCTTGCCGCCATCGAGCGGCGGCAGGGGCAGGATGTTGACGATGCCGAGCGACAACGAGAGCGCCGCGATCAGGTACGCATAATCGATCGGACCGGCCTTCGCGGCTTCGGCTGCGCGTACTGAGACGCCGACGACGCTCGTGAACTGCGCGACCGTGGCGCTGAACCGCGACGGGTCGAACAGTCCGAGCACGGTCTTGAACGTCATCACGGTCAGTTCGACGCTCTTGCCCAGGCTCTGGAACACGTTGGGCTCGACCTTGACCGGCGTGGGTCCGATACCGGCATAGCCGTGACCTTCCCGGTCGGCGAGCTCAAGCCGGAAGTCCATC
>NZ_AZAC01000071.1 GCF_000931935.2 Dethiosulfatarculus sandiegensis | reverse complement strand
TTGATGACATCTCCGTCGGTGGTCACCACGACCTCGCCGGGGACGACCGCCTTGCCCTTGGCCGGTGTCAGTGTTGCCCATTCCGGCTTCGCGCCGTACTCGGTCACGAGGGCGAACACCAGCAGTACGACGGCGATCGCCGGAAGGACCCACCCGAGCGGAGCCGCAAGCTGCTTCGCTCGGCCAAGGTTGAACCCCTTCCGCAGAACGAAGACGCCGATGACCACACCGATGACGATTCCGACAGCCCCCCAGATGGCGGTGAGATCGCCGCCGCCCAGCCGCACCCAGACGCGAACCGTGCAGCCGAGGAACACGAGCGCCGCGACCATGAAGATGAAGCCGAGTACGAACCGCAGCAACGGAGCGCTGCCGCCGCGCGGCCTGAACTCCTTGGTGATGAGTGCCGCCGCGAGAGCTCCCAGCATGATGCCGATGATCTCTGGACGGATGTACGCCAACCCGGCCTGGCCGGTTTGACTCCCCATGAAGTAGCCGGCGATGTCGCGCCAGAAGCATGCGATGCACAGACCCATGTTCCCCGGGTTGCCCTGGCTGGTAAGCCAGGCTGCGATCGCCCCGATAAAGAGACCGGCTCCACCAACCAACCACGCGGTGGGACCGATCACGCGACGCTGTGCCATTCGATTCCCCTTCCCCGGACGAGATATAACCCGAGTGAATGATTGGCATTAGGAAATCGAAATGTCAATACGCCGAGGGTATCCGCGGGCACGAGCGGACATGCGCCGGCGTGGATGATGCGCAGGTCGCCCTCAGGCGGAGAAGCTGAGAGCGTCGAGGAAGCGCTGCTGGAACCCGGGGTGCGCCGCGAGGTCGAGCGTACGCACTCTCTCGGCAACCGTGCGGGCCTTCTCACGGGCGGCCGTGCCCAGGAGCATCATCCGGGCCCCGGTGAGTGCGGCGTTCCCCTCGAACGTGATGCGGTCCAACCACGCCGGCGGGAACAGCCCCACCCGAACGAGCGAGGACGTGCGGACGTGGTATCCGAAGCCTCCGGCGATCACCACGCTCGCCACGGCCGAGGGTTCGAGCGGCGCCTCGGCAAGAAGGATCTCGATGCCTGCGCGGACCGCGCCGAGCGCGAGCTGCACCTGACGGATGTCGCGCTGGGTGAGCACGATGTCGGCCCCGGAGTCCACGACGAATGCGCGTACGCCCTCCCGCTCGGTGAGCCGCTCGCGCAGAGGATGACCCAC
>NZ_AZAC01000070.1 GCF_000931935.2 Dethiosulfatarculus sandiegensis | reverse complement strand
ATGATCTGCTCCACCACTCGTTGCGAGGTGCGCGTCTCATAGTCGCCAGGCGTGGCCGAGACGAACACGGTCTGCGGTATCCGCGCCCTGAACTCGTCGAACTTCAGCGGACGGTTGTCGAGCGCGCTCGGCAGGCGGAACCCGTGCTCAACGAGCGTGAGCTTGCGCGAACGATCGCCCTCGTACATCCCGTGAAGCTGCGGCACGGTCACGTGGCTCTCGTCGATGATGCACAAGAAGTCGTCGCCGAAGTAATCGATGAGCGTGTGCGGAGGCTCGCCGGGCTTGCGCCCGTCGAGATGGCGCGAGTAGTTCTCTATCCCGTTGCAGTACCCCATCTCCTCGAGCATCTCGAGGTCGTACGACGTGCGCATCTCCAGACGCTGCGCCTCGAGCAGCTTCCCCTCGGCGTTGAGTCGCACCAACCGCTCGTGCAGCTCCGCCTTGATCGACGCCACCGCGTCGGTGAGCTTGTCCTTGGGCGTGACGTAGTGGGTGGCCGGCCACACCGGCGTTGCGCCGAAGCGGTTCACCACCTCGCCGGTCACGTGGTCCACCTCGGCGATCGACTCGATCTCGTCGCCGAAGAACTCCACCCGGATCGGCACCTCGGCGTAGGGCGGAAAGACGTCGAGCACGTCGCCGCGCACGCGGAAGGTGCCGCGGGAGAGCTCGTAGTCGTTGCGGTCGTACTGGATGTCGATGAGGTCGTAGATGAGCTTGTCGCGGTCGTACGGCGCCCCCTCGGCGAGGAACACCGCCATCCCCGCGTAGTCCTCCGGCGAGCCGATGCCGTAGATGCAGCTCACGCTCGCCACCACCACGACGTCCCTGCGCGAGAGCAGCGCGGCCGTGGCGGCGTGCCGCAGTTTCTCCACCTCGGCGTTGATGCTCGCGTCCTTCTCGATGAAGGTGTCGGTGGTGGGAACGTACGCCTCGGGCTGGTAGTAGTCGTAGTACGACACGAAGTACATGACCGCGTTCTCGGGCATCACGTCACGGATCTCGCTCGCCAGCTGAGCGGCGAGCGTCTTGTTGGGCGCGAGCACCAGGGTCGGCTTCTGGACCTCCTCGATCAGCTTGGCCATCGTGAACGTCTTGCCCGAGCCGGTCACGCCGAGAAGCGTCTGGTCTCTCAGCCCCTCGCGGACGCCCTCGGCCAGGCCGATGATCGCCTTCGGCTGATCGCCGGCTGGC
>NZ_AZAC01000069.1 GCF_000931935.2 Dethiosulfatarculus sandiegensis | reverse complement strand
AACCCGACGATCGAGGACATCCCCGCCGAGTTGCGCGATGAGGCGGAACTGCGCCGCCACGACCTGGTGGAGGCGGCAGCGGAGTATGACGACGCGCTGCTTGAGAAGTTCCTCGGCGACGAGGAGATCAGCAAGGACGAGCTGAAGGCCGCGGTCCGCACGGCGACCATCGACTGCGCCATCACTCCCGTCGTGTGCGGCGCATCGTTCAAGAACAAGGGCGTGCAGGCGCTGCTCGACGCCATCGTCGACTACCTGCCGAGTCCGCTCGATATCCCCCCGGTCAAGGGCACCTCGACCCGCGACGACTCGGAAGTCGTTCGCAAGGCCGACGACAACGAGCCGTTCGCCGCTCTGGCGTTCAAGGTCATGACCGATCCCTTCGTCGGGAAGCTGACCTTCTTCCGCGTGTACTCCGGGACCATGTCCGCAGGCTCGCACGTCCTCAACGCGACCAAGGGTCACAAGGAGCGTTTCGGGCGCCTTCTCCAGATGCACGCCAACCATCGTGAGGATGTCGACGCCGTGTATGCGGGCGACATCGTCGCGGCCGTCGGGCTGAAGAACACCACCACAGGAGACACGCTGTGCGGCGAGGATGCGCCGGTCCTCCTCGAGTCGATGGAGTTCCCCGACCCGGTCATCGATATCGCTATCGAGCCCAAGACCAAGGCCGAGCAGGACAAGCTCGGAGCCGCGCTCGCCAAGCTCGCCGAAGAAGACCCGACCTTCCGTGTGCACACCGATGAGGAGACCGGGCAGACGATCATCGCGGGTATGGGTGAGTTGCACCTCGAGATCATCGTCGACCGGCTGCTGCGAGAGTTCAAGGTCGAGGCGAACGTCGGCAAGCCGCAGGTCGCGTACCGCGAGACGGCTGGCAAGGCGGTCACGGACGTCCACGGCAAGTTCGTCCGCCAGACCGGCGGCCGCGGCCAGTACGGTCACGTGATCCTGAATGTCACGCCGCAGCAGCCCGGCGACGGGTATGTGTTCGAGAACAAGATCGTGGGTGGCTCGATCCCCAAGGAGTACATCCCGTCGGTGGACAAGGGCATCCAGGAGGCGATCACCACAGGCGTGCTCGCCGGCTACCCGGTCGTCGACATCAAAGTCCAGCTGGTCGACGGCTCGTACCACGAGGTCGACTCTTCCGAGATGGCGTTCAAGATCGCCGGCTCGATGGGCATCAAGGAGGCGCTCCGGAAATCGGCCCCGGTCATCCTCGAGCCTGTGATGTCGGTCGAGGTAGACACGCCCGAGGAGTTCATGGGCGACGTCATGGGAGACCTCTCGAGCCGCCGCGGCCACATCGAGGGCATGGAGCCTCGCGGCAACTCGCAGATCGTGCACGGCAAGGTGCCGCTGGCCAACATGTTCGGCTACGCCACAGACCTGCGTTCGCGCACCCAGGGTCGTGCCGCGTACACGATGCAGTTCAAGGCGTACGAGCCTGTTCCTAAGTCCATCGCCGAAGAGATCGTCGCCAAAGCCGGCGGCGGCGAGCAGGGTTAGGGAGACGGCCATGGCCAAGAAGAAGTTCGAGCGCACCAAGCCGCACATGAACATCGGCACCATCGGTCACGTCGACCACGGCAAGACCACGCTCACGGCTGCGATCACGAAGACCCAGGCGGACAAGGGCCTGGCCGACTTCACGCCGTTCG
>NZ_AZAC01000068.1 GCF_000931935.2 Dethiosulfatarculus sandiegensis | reverse complement strand
ATGCGGATCACCCACGTCATACGCGGCGACGACCATCTCTCCAACACGCCCCGCCAGATACTGGTCTTCGAAGCGTTGGATGCACCGGTACCGCGCTTCGCGCACCTTTCCATGATCTGGGGGGCCGACGGGAAGAAGCTCTCGAAGCGGCACGGCGCCACATCGGTAGAGGCTTTCCGCGACGAGGGCTATCTCCCTGAGGCGCTGCTCAACTACCTCGCGCTGCTCGGCTGGTCGCTCGACGGGGAGACCACGATCATTTCGCGCGAGACCCTTGCCTCGCAATTCTCGCTCGAACGCATCTCGAAGAACCCCGCCATCTTCGACTTCGACAAACTGGAGTGGATGAATGGCGCGTATATCCGCGAGATGTCCGCCGACGCTCTCGCCAAGTGCATGATCCCCTGGCTCGCGAAAGCCGGTCTTGCCACTGAAGACGATTTCGCCGAGCGACCGGACTGGTACCAAGCGCTCGTTCCGCTGGTGGCCGAGCGCGCGAAGCGGATGACCGATATCCCCGCGATGCTCGCGTTCCTCTTCGGCGAGACAGTCGCCATCGAACCCGCCGCGGCGGACAAGGCGCTCGCCACCGACGACGCCCGCCGGTCGCTGCAGGCGGCACTCAAGGCGCTCGGGACTATCGCTGATTGGGAACACGACGCAATCGAGCAGACACTCAGAGACCTGGCCGTCACCCTTGAGGTGAAACCGAAGGTCGTGTTCCAGGCGGTCCGCGCGGCGGTGACGGGGTCCACCGTCAGCCCGCCGCTCTTCGAGTCGCTCGCGCTCCTCGGAAAAGAGCGGACCATCCGCAGGATCGAGGACGCTCTCTGAGCATGCGGCGCTCGGGTTGACACCCGATGGTGCCCTCGGTAGGATACCTACTCGCGCCCTCGGGCGCCGGTACGTACTGGGGTATGGTGTAACTGGCAACACGCCGGATTCTGGTTCCGGAGAGTCTAGGTTCGAGCCCTAGTACCCCAGCCAGCATGGCCCGTTCGTCTAGCGGTTAGGACACCGCCCTCTCAAGGCGGAGATCACGGGTTCGA
>NZ_AZAC01000067.1:179300-247965 GCF_000931935.2 Dethiosulfatarculus sandiegensis | reverse complement strand
CACAAATTCGGGGGAGGTTCAGACTTTGTCAGCAAGCTAAGACAGGCAACAGCCCGCGCATCGCTTTCTTTTTACAACCTGCGACTTACTTCAAGTTAAGCTTGGTCATCAACCGTTGGTGATCTTCCACTGAATCGGCCATATTCCTCGCCACATCCCTGAACGCCTCCTGATCACGAATAAGGGCATCCAGTACATCCGGATCAAAATGGCTTCCCCTGCCCGCGATCATTATCTCCATGGCCTTCTCATGACTGTAGGCTTTTTTATAAGGGCGGTTCGTGGTCAAGGCATCGTAAACATCAGCCACAGCCATAATTCTGGCTGAGAGTGGAATCTGATCCCCTATGAGGCCTCTTGGATATCCCGATCCATCATATTTTTCATGGTGCCCTCCGGTGATCTGCCTGGCCATGGTCAGAAAAGGGTTGGGGCCCAGTTCATTCTCAGCCACCTGCATGACATGCTCCCCCAAAAGGGTATGCATCTTAACAAGCTTGAACTCCTCTTGGGAAAGCCTGCCCGGCTTAAGCAAAATGGAATCCGGTATCCCCACCTTACCGGCATCATGCAAAGGAGCCATTTTTTTCATGGTGCTGATGACCCCTGGAGTCAACTCCTTTTTGAACCTGGGATGGTCCTTCAGATGATCTGCCAAAAAGCCTACATAGGCCTGGGTGCGCAAAAGGTGTTTTCCCGTCTCCACGTCATGGCATTCGGCCAATGCGGCGAGGCTCATTATCATGGCGTTTTGGGTGTGAAAAAGTTCAAGGGCCCTTTTTTTTAGTTGCCTCTCTTCCATCCAGTTCTTCAGCCCGGCCCCCAAGGAGACAACCAAAGCCAAAGTGATAAACGGCATAAAAGGAGCCGACACAAGGCCTTTTTCATGAATCAGCCAAAAGGAAAACACCCAAAGGGCCGCCGAAATCAAGCCTGCGCTTAAAAAAGCCCACAAGCTTGGGGCCCAGGCCAACAGGCAGGCGCCAGCCAGCCCCACCGCCAGTAAAAGCACCAACTCCATGCCTTTAAACCAGGCCGGGCGCACCAAAAAATCACCTTGGATAATGTTATCTATGCAGGTAGCGTGTATCTCCACCCCGTCCATGCCTGGAGCCAGGGGCGTGGAGCTTTGGTCGCGCAACCCTGCGGCCGAGGTCCCCACAAAAACAATTTTTCCTTTTATTTCAGAGGGGTCTACTTGCCCGGTGAGGATATTTTCCGCCGAAACATAGGGGAGCGACCTGGGCCCCCCACGAAAACGAAGCAACAAGGTCGCCTTGGGTGAGAGACTCAAGGCAAGCCTCCCCAGAATAAGCTTTTCCGCACCAAGCTCCCCCATGCTGATCAGGGCCTGATTGGTATTCATAAGCTTCAGCAAGGTGGCCAAGGCCAGGCTGGGATAAAACTTTCCATGATACTCGGTGATCATGGGTATGCCGCGCAGCACACCATCTGTATCCAAAAAGGCATCCATATAGCCGCTGTGAGTCACATTTTTTTGCAGGACAGCCAGATTACTCACCGCATTATCCGCCCTGAAAAAGGCACTTGCATGATCAGAGAATTCTTCAGAATCCCGCCAGACAAGGTTTAAGGCGGGGCCGGGCGGGTGGGAATTGGATTGACCTTTAATGGAAAAACAATAGGAAAGCACAAAAGGGCCATGGCTAAGGGCTTGGGCCAAAATTTTGTCATAATCACGCAAATCGACAGGCAGGCCCTTTAGATCCAGACTGAAGTCTAAATCCTGCTGCATTTGTTTTTTCAAAAAAAGGGGCGAAGTGCGGTCCTTTTCTGCAAAAAGGATATCCAGACTGACAACAACCGCGCCAAGGTTTTGCAATTCTTTTAGAAGCCTGGCCACCCGATGACGGGGCCATGGCCATTGCCCGTATTTCCTCAGGCTGTTTTCATCTAGATCCACCACCACCACCTGATTGCTGATACTTCCGGTCGGCAGTGAGCGCATCATGGTATCTTGGACTTTAAAATCCAGAAACCGGGAAAAAACCGGGTTTATTGTCTGTAAAACCGCCATTAGACAGGTAAGAACCAAACCAGAGATCAGGATTACCAGGCTTTTTTGGGTGAAAAATCTGTTCAAGCACCTGCCCTTTCAAAAAAGTCGCTTATCTGACCGTCACCTCCACCCGACGGTTATGAGGCTCCCTTATCTCATCGGCCGTGGGAACGAGCAGGTTTTTTTCGCTATGCGAATCTATCTCAAGATTTTTGGGATCAACCCCCTTCTTGACCAACAAACGAGCCACTTCCTGGGCCCGTTTTTTTGAAAGGCGGTAATTGTATTCGACGCTGCCCAAGGTGTCTGTATGCCCAACCACGCTGGTATCAACTGATTTCATTTCCTTGATGGTCTTGACTATCTGATCAAGCATTTTTCTGGATTCAGGGGTCAACTCAACTGACTCATGGAGGTTATACAGTATAAAATGCACCGGTTGACGGGGCTGAGCTGCCAAAGCGTCAACAAAAACCCGGTTTATTTCCTTTTCCGGCAAAACAGCCGGTTCACTGGGCAGGCTGTCTTTGTCCACAGCCGTGGTGGACTGGCCCGCCTTGGTCAAAACCCGCTCACCTTTATCGGTTTGCACTCTGACTTCTCCCACCTTGCCGTCAGGATCCGGCAGCAAAACCACCATGCTACCTTTTGCGCAGGCGCTAAGAAGCAGACAAATCAAACAACATGCTATCAAAGGCCATCTTTGAATCATGGTTTTTCCCCAATGAAGCTCGTGGCTGTGAATTTTTTTGGATTTTTATGAAAATTCCTCAGGGAGGCGAAACCCGAATTAAAAACCTGGTTCCCCGTATACCGATGGTGGTCTGGGGAGTCTCCATTTTTACCTTTTCCGGTGCAAGTTTTCCTATAGTCCCAGAGAGATAAGTTGCGGTGCCCTTGAGCATGCGGGTGAAAAGACTCATCTCCCCTTTGGCCGGAACAAAGGTGAACTGGTTAAGTTCCAAACGGCTATCCGGCCCCAGGGACAACACCGTGTCATCCCTCAGGATAACTCCCATGGAGCCGGGACTGCCGGTTGTCATTACATCACCCTCTTTCAACTGAAGGCTTATGTCAGCCTTCAGCCTCAACTCTCCGCGCAAAACATAGGCCTGTCCGGATACAGTGCGCACACTTCCAATTACCGGCTCAGAATCCGCCGGGCACTCCTTACAAGGCAATACAAGCAAACAGATTAAAACAAAAAATAAAAAATACTTTTTCATAGTCCGCCCCCATAAAAGGGAAACAAACAAATCAGGATCCTATTTTTATCTATTTTTATCTATTTTTGCACGATCAGTCCGGAAACAAAAATATATACAAAAGAGTATAACAAATCATTTAGTTATGTAAACTCAGGCCTCCCTATTTCAGATACTTTTTTTACTCTTTTGAGGCTGCCGCTTCTGAGTTTTCAGGCTGTTTGACAGCTTTCATGAAAAATAACCGGGTCAAACCAATCTGAATCCGGCGGCGCCTAGCACTATCTGGGTGCTGGATCATATGGCTTTTTAAGTTGACAAAGCTTCTTTTCTTACAATCAAGGGTTTCCCCATATACCGAGATTAAGGTAAAGTTGGATAGTATAAAGATGGGCAGAGCGATTTTGGTTCAGGGATAGTGAAAACCCTGACCCCCTTCCCGCTCTTATGGGGAATTAAAAATCATCTTATTTCATTAGCGGACAGGGCAATGACATCTCTTCCTCCCCGCGAAAACCAAAAGAACCCACCTGTTGAAAACTCTTCAGCAAAACCAAAATACAGCCTCGTCATCAAAGACAAGGGGCTGACGGCCAGGCTCACCGGCAAAGCTTCGCTGGAATGCAACCTGGCGGAAATCAGAAAAGCCGTCACCACCATAATCAGGGACGCCGGCGTAAAACATGGGCTGGATGTCTCCCGTTTGCAAAAGGCCTTGGAAATCTTGGCCAAAGGCGAAAAGATAGAAGACGTAATCATTGCCCGGGGCACCTTGCCCCAACCCGGCCGTGATGCGGAGATTAAGGTTCTGGCGGAGCTAAGCGCCCAAAGAATAGGCAGCATCAAGGAAGACGGCCATGTTGATTTCAAGGACAAAGGGCCTGTACCTGTGGTGGAGCCCGGCACCGAGCTGGCCAGGTTGATTCCGGCAGACCGGGGTAAGCCCGGCATGGATGTGAGGGGCAGAAAAATCAAACCGCCCAAGGTCAGACTTCTTCGCTTTGATAAAGGGCAAGGCGTGCGTTTGAAAGAGGACGGCCTGCTCTGCGTGGCAGATAGAACCGGCATCTTCAACCGGCCCGATGAAGAGACCTTTGAGGTGCTTGAGATAATGATAGTCGATGGCGATATTGATTATCACACCGGCCATGTGGAATTTCCCGGCATGGTGCAGGTCCATGGCACTGTGCTAAGCGACTTTCATGTCCATTCAAAGGGCTTATTGGCCAACGAACTGGAACCGGGCAGCGAGGTGATAGCCGAAGGCGACGTAGCTGTACAAGGCGGGGTAATGGGGGCCACCCTTGAAACCAAAGGAAAACTAACCGCCCGTTTCGCCAGGGACAGCCGTATAAAAGCCAAAGGCGATGTGGTGATAGAAAACGAAGTGGTTGACTGTAAAATCGAAACAGAAGGCCGACTGATCTTGACTCACCACGAAGGCCGCATTGTCAACAGCTCGGTCAAGGCCACCCTTGGGGTGGAGGTGCCCGAGATTGTCAGCAGCGGTTCAGAAATTTCGTCCATTGTCATAGGGCCAAGACCCGAATACCTCGAACATCTGACCAGAGTCAAAATAAGGTTGGAAAAACTGGGCAAGGAAAGAACAAATCTTATAGAAGCCATACAAGCTCAGACTGAAGAGTTGGAAACCACCGAAGACGAGCTGAGGGATATCCTGGCCAATCTGAAAAAAACCAGCCAACCCGACGAAAAAACCAACTTGATCACCCAGGTCCATATGATAAAACCGCTCAGGGAAAACCTTTTGGAAGGCGTAAAGGCTGGTAAAGACCGTCTTTACGAAATGGAATATGAAGAGCAACGCATGACCGAAGAGATAAAAAAGCTGGAAGAAGTAATTCCGGAAGGCGCGGTTTGCTTAGATGTCATCAAAAAAGCATCAGCCTCAACCGAAATAAGAGGCCCCAGGTCTGCTATTACACTGAACAACTCCCGCTCTTCTTTCACCGCCTGCGAGCTGGCGACCAAAGCCAACGAATCGGATGCGAAAAAATATTATATGAAGATCAGTGACCTCCGTACCAAGGCAAGCAGGAAATCCCCTTGAGAGCCTGATCGGATTGATCCTCTTTACCTCTCGGCCCCAATGGCTTGCCGAAATGCAACCACTTTTGCATTTTACTGCGCCAACCATTTCTCCACCCAAAAAAGTTCACAAAACCCACTAGTTCTATTCGATACATTTCTTTTAGGAGAGCGAACCCGAGCGTCTTGATACACAGACGTCTTTGTCTTTTAATCTTTACTCTTATAGGGTTTTTATTTTGTGATACAATTTTTATTTATCCATTTCAAAATGAGTGACAACATGAACCACTTAAAACAAAACCATCTCATCAGGCTTGCCTGTTTGATGATCATGCTCACAATCGGGCTTGCCGCCCCGGCTTGGGCCGGGGATGAACCCGGGCCGGAAATCGCTATTTTCGCTAAAATCAAACTCTACATCCAGGCAAGCCAAGAACTGGAGGCGTGCCGCCTGGTTGACGGGGAGCTATCCAAATACAAAGATACTCCGACCTATGCCGAGGCTCAAAAATACCTTCGGGCGCACGGAATCTCCATTGACGATGCCCTAGGCTCCTATACCGCTAAAAAATTAGTCCAACTGCAAAACGATACTGAGGCCAAACGCATGGCGGAAAAGGGATTGCCCGACCCGGGGCCGCGGCCCCGTTACAAGGATGCCTGGGGAAAGCCCGTACGCATAGAACTGGTTTCCAGGGGAGGATTCATATACCTGGTTCGTTCGGCCGGACCGGACGGTGTATATATGAATAGCGATGACTATGTGGTGGGCACCAGGGCTGACCGTCCGATTGACCAGGGATTATCTGCGCCAAAACTTAAAAAATCCGCCTCACAAGCAGCCAGAAGCAGCCTCTACCGCAGGGGAAGCAAGCCACCCAAACTGGGACTTGGCATGAATTCCTCTGATCAACAGAGTTCGGGAAAAAACCAAAAGCTGCCCGTGATCCCTGAAACAAAAAATGGTGAAGCAGAAGTTTCTTTAGACGATCTGTTGCAAAAATAATCCCCAAGTGGGCTATTAACGCAGTTGGTCCAAGGATTTTAATAAGTTACTGTTCAAAACTGTATAAGTCCCGGTTGGAGCGGCAAAAAGCCAATGAAGCCCAGGCTGTTGACAAACAGCCTGACCGCGGGCCATGGACGGCCCGCCGAATTGCGAGGCTTTCTTAAGACGAGTAATTCGAGCCATTTGGCAAAACCACGTTTTTGCCAAATGGCCTCTGACAAAGTCCAGGAGGATTTTGTCAGCAAACTAAGGTCAGTTATTCGGGCTTGGATAGCCACTTTTCAATATCGTGAGTTATCCTTATAGACACCCCACTTTAACTGGGCTTGAGGTCGGGATTTTTTTTTACAGGCAACCAGGCAATGCGACATTTAACATGCTGCATGAAACCATTAAGCCGCACTTTGCAAATCATTAAAAATTTGCTAACGTGTTGATTGGGTAGAGGCATCCCACCGGCATACAGCCCTTTTCACGGCATATTCGCATGGTCTGCACCTGGGAACCAGGCTCTAATTCAAGGGCCAGGCATTGACTACTATATTCGGAGACAGTTAATTGGATCTGGGAACAATAATCGGCATTGTGGTTGGCTTGGCTTTGGTATTAGTCAGTATTTTGCTGAAAGGCTCTATTCTGGCTTTTATTGATGTAGCCTCTTTTCTTATCGTCATAGGCGGCACCTTTGCCGCGACCATGGTGGCTTTTCCACTGGGCACGGTTATGCGGGCGGTAAAATCCTGTATGAGCATCTTTTTTCAGCATCGTATAGACTACGTGGCGACTGTGCGGGAGTTGCTCAAGGCGGCGGACGCGGCCCGCAAGGAAGGCCCCTTGGCACTGGAAAAAATAAAGACCACCAATGAATTCATGAAAACAGCCTTTGGCCTGGTGGCGGACGGCTACAGGCCAGAAGATATCCGCGATGTCCTTTCCATTGAAATAGAAGCCACCACCAGCCGCATGGAAGAAATCGTAAAGGCACTGGAAAAAATGGCCGAGCTGGCTCCTGCTTGGGGCATGATCGGAACCCTGATCGGCCTTGTTATCATGCTGTTAAACCTTTCGGACCCGGATTCCATTGGCCCGGCCATGGCTGTTGCCCTGCTCACCACCCTTTACGGGGCCCTGGCCGCCAACCTGCTTTTAAGCCCCGGCGCTTCGAAACTCGCCGACAGGGCGGAGCGGGAAGGACACAACCTTCATTTGATCCTGGAAGGGGCCTTGGGCATGGCCAGAAACGAAAACCCCAGGGCTATCCAACAAAGACTGGTGGGTTTCATGCCTCCGGAAGAGCGGGCCATGTTGCAAAACAAGGCCATGGCCAAGAAAAAGGGCTGATCCATGGCAAAAGAGGAAAAAAAAGGCCTGGCTCCCTGGATGGGCACCTTTGCCGATCTCTGCACCCTTCTTTTGACCTTTTTCGTGCTGCTGCTCACCTTTGCCAGCATGGATGTGCAGAAATTCAAAGAGATGCTGGGTTCGGTCAAAATGGCCTTTGGAGTGCAGGAGGATTTACGAGGCGAATACCAACCGGTTAAGCCTCTCACCGATCCCCAACCGATCAGAGATCAGGTCCGGGTGGCTCCCAAGTCTGTTCCTTCCAGGGATATGGATGCCCAAAAAGCGGAGGAAGCCTCCCGCATGGCCCGGCAGATCCAAAAACAAGCCAATGCCGCCGGCATGGGCAAGACCGTGGATATATCTTCCAGCGCCCAGGGAGTAAGGCTCAGGGTAAAGGGCCAGCTTCTTTTCGAACCCGGTGAGGCCGTGGTTAAAGAACAGGCCAAAAAACTGTTATCCGGCATAGGCAAGGTGCTTAACAAATTCAGTTTCTACCTTACGGTTGAAGGGCACTCGGATAATCAGCCCATAAGTACGGAAAAATTCCCTTCCAACTGGGAACTGAGTTCCGCTAGGGCTTCTGCTGTGTTGCGGAACCTTTTGGCCAACGGGGTCCCCCCCACCCGGGTTACGGCTGTGGGTTATGCGGCCAACTATCCCCTGGCCACAAACGCCACCCCCGAAGGCCGCAGCAAAAACAGAAGGGTTGAGTTTGTTTTTACCAAGCGACCCATGCGGGTGGGAGTGGACTAGGCTTTACCGCTCATCTCCATTGCTTATAAAAAAACCCCCTGCTTTTCAAAAGGCAGGGGGTTTAGTCTGTAAGCGATTGGGCTAAAGCGAACTGAGCTTTCTAAGCCTTTGGGCTGCGTCTTCCAAGGTCTCCATTTTCTTACAGAAACAAAAGCGCACCTGTTTACTTCCCTTTTCCGGCTCTGCGTAAAAAGAACTGCCCGGTACAGAGGCGACACCTGTGAGCTCAATCAACTTCTTGGCGAAATTAAAGTCATCAGAGACATCAAAACGCTCCATCAGCTCCGCCACATCGGTCATGATGTAATAGGCGCCCTTGGGCAGATTGGGGTTAAAACCCTGCTCATCCAGAACATCATACAAAAACCGCCTGGCCTTTTCGTAACGGGCCGCCAACTCACCATAATAGGATTGCGGCAGCTCAAGGGCCGTAACCACGGCCTCCTGCAAGGGAGCAGGCGCGCCCACAGTTAAAAAGTCGTGGATCTTGCGCACCCCCTGGGTCACCTCCGGCGAGGCGATCACCCAGCCAATGCGCCAGCCTGTGGCTGAATAAGTCTTGGAAACCGAGTTGATCGTCAGGGTGCGGTCTGCCATGCCGTCTATGGTTGCCATGGCCACATGTTCGGCCCCGTCAAACAGGATATGCTCATAGATGTCGTCCATGATGCAATAGGTGTCCCATTTTTGGCACAACTCTGCGATCCGGGTCAGTTCTTCCCTGCTGAAGACCTTACCGGTGGGGTTGTTTGGGGTGTTTATGACTACGGCTTTGGTCTTGTCGTTAAAGGCCTCTGCCAGCTCATCCGGGTCAAAACTCCAATCCGGAGCATGCAAGGTCACATAGCGGGGCGTGGCTCCGCTTAAAAGTGAATCAGGGCCGTAGTTCTCATAAAACGGCTCAAATACGATCACCTCGTCACCCGGATTGATGAGAGCCTTCAAACAGGAGATCATGGCCTCTGTGGCTCCGCAGGTAACTGTTATCTGGGTGTCCGGATCACATTCTATACCATTATAGTCCTTGGCCTTGGCCGCAATGGCCTTACGCAGGCACGGCTGCCCAAAGGTTATGGCATACTGGTTATAGCCGTCCTGGATAGCCTTTTGAGCCGCTTGCTTCATGGGCTCGGGCGCGTCAAAATCCGGGAATCCCTGGGCTAAATTAAGGCCGCCTGCCTGGTTGCAGATGCGAGACATCATGCGAATAACCGATTCCGTGAAATATCCGGTTAGATGATTCAACGGCTTCATGGCAAGCTCCTTATCAGTGGGGATATAAAAAAAGCCGCAAGCGGAATAAACCGCCTGCGACCCGGAAACCATATTGGTGGGGTGGCTAGAGGGACTTGAACCCTCGGCCTCTAGGGCCACAACCTAGCGCTCTGACCATCTGAGCTATAGCCACCACATTTTTAATTTTGGACGAACGCCCGTGTGTTGTCTCCAGTGCGCATCGCGAGGAGTTATATATCAGAGCCAAGGGTTGCTGGCAAGTCTTTTCCCAAATGCCACCTTACATTGCTTGACACTACCCTCACCCTCTAATACCATAGTAGCTTCACGGGAGTCGTGTTAACGGCCCCCGTATGTAATTTTGACGTTATGTAAGGGACTTAATAAGTCCCATCTTTTTATTATACACTAATTCGGAGATTTCCTTGGACCTTGTCAAAACCTTCAAGACACGGACTCGCTTTCCGCTGAGACCCCGCTCGTCCGATGTAATCAAGCGGCTGTTTGCCGATTTTCGCGATTATCAGGCTAAAGGCGACACCCTTATCATGGGTGAAGGACACTTGAACGAACGCAAAGTATATGTGATCGCCCAACAAAAACCCAAGCCTGAAAGATTGCGCAACGCAGCTGATCTGAAAAAACTGAACTGGGGAATGCTTAACGCAGACGAGCACTCCCAGATCCTTTCTTTTTTACGCAAGATCTCTGATGAAGGGCCCCACGAAGACGCACTTCTACTCTCCTTTGTGGATTGCTATGGCGCTGATATTTCCATGTACTCGGCCCAAAGGCTGCAGGCCTTTTTCATTGCCCACCTTATCAGGGCCTATCTCACCGTGCCGATCCGCACGGTGAGCATTGTTTTGGGCGAAGGCGGCTCCGGCGGAGCCCTGGCCCTTCAGGTGGCCGACAGAAGGGCCGCCATGGAAGACGCGATGTACGCCACCGCGCCGCCCGAGTCTTTGGCCGCCATCATCTTCAGGGATCCCAGCCGGATGGAAGACGCCCTTACCATCAGCAAGGGCACAGCCAAGTACTTGAAACATTTCCGGGTGATCGACACCATCATACCCCAGGCCAAAAAAGTCACCGATGCCAAAGAGATGAGCGCCAATATCAAGGCCTATCTGGAAAAGGTGATGAAAGACCTCTTCCGCCGCCGCCTGGACAAGCTGGTGCAGCATCGCTCCAAGCTGGCCGACCAGTTGGGCGTGGAAAGCCACGGCCGCTTCTTTGAACTTAAGCGTTTTATTGAACGCCCCTTAAAGCATCTGCACAAACCTGTTGATGTGCAGCTTGTAAGCTCGGCCCCTTCTTCCGGCGGTGTGCACGTGGAAGACGATTACGGCGACGGCAAGGTGTTGGATCCGGGTCAGGCCTATATCCGCTGCGGCGAGGAAAGAAAACGCTCCAAGGGCGGCTGCGGGGCCATGATCCCCTTGGACGAATATATGCGCAACCACCAGATCTGCCCCAACTGCGGCAAACGCTACACCCTGGGGGCCGAAGGCTGGGTCAACGCAATCACCGATCCGGGCAGCTTCCATGAGCTGTTCAGGCACCTGACTGTAGACGACCTTTTGCCGGAACAGGACATCCACAGTTATTACAAGGAGTTTCTGGCCAAGCAAAAAGGCCGCACGCCTTTTAACGAATCACTCGTCACCGCCCACGCCACGGTCTACGGCTATCCCGCCGTGTTGGCCATCAGCGAGTTCAACTTTGCCGGTGGTTCCATGGGTGTGGTCTTTGGCGAAAAATTCCGCCTGGCCGTGGAGTATGCCATCCGCAGAAAATGGCCCCTGGTAAGTGTCTGCTGCTCCGGCGGCGCCCGCCTTTACGAAGGTATTGTGGCCCTGATGCAGATGACCAAGACCGTTGCCGCGGTTGAGCGTCTTAAAAATGCAGGCCTGCCCTTTATCTCCATCCTGGCAGACCCCAGCACAGGCGGGGCTATCGCATCTTACGCCGCCTTGGGCGACGTATGCATCGCCGAGCCGGGAGCCATGGTTATATTCACCGGGCCCAGGGTTATGGAATCCAGGGGCTTCCCTGTACAGGAAGAGCTGGTCAGAAGCGACTCTTTGCTTAAAATATCTTCCCGCACCTTGGAAGAGCCCGACTATTTCGGTAACATAAGAGGCATTCAGGAAGTTGTGCCCAGAGCTGACCTCAGACGAAATGTGGCCAAATATCTTGAAGTTTATGCTCGAACCCGTCGGAATGACAAACCACGCAAGGGTGAGCGCCTCTATGTACGCAAGTTCAAAAAAGATATTGAGCCGCCCGTGATTCTGGAGAATGGCACTGATTGATCCAGAAGAAATAAAAGACATCTACAAAAGCGCAGACCAGCTTCCCCCAGCCCTGTGGGATGATCTGGACGCCCTTGCCCCTGCGGATGCCGCCCATAACTCGGGCGCAACCTGGAATGGGGAGTTTTTTCTGGTCCCGCTGATCGGTAGAGAATATAAAGTGGACCCGGCCCAGCGCCGGGTCCACTTGCTTGATCAGCCGGATAAGCCTGTGGGTTTTCAGACCGGCATGGTCCTCTTGACCGCCCTAGGCAGGTCCATGGACCTGCCTCCTTCAGGCCGCATGGTGACTCCTCAGGAACTCCCCGGCGGGGCCATGTTCTTTGTGGGGCCCCATGCCCTGGCCCTGCCTGATATCTGCGCCGCCTTTGGCCAAGAGCCCAAGGCCTTTCTGCAAAAAGCCCTCAGCCTGGGCGCGGAAAAGATAGAAGGCGCCGATGTGGCTGTCAAACTGCCGGGATTGCCCAAAATACCTTTGTATGTGCTGCTCTGGACCCAGGATGACGAATTTGAGGCCAGGTCTGTAATCGGCATAGACGCCCACGCCTCTTTTCACCTTGCCCTGGACTCTATCTGGGCCCTGACCAATATCCTGGTCAAAAGGCTCACCACCTGAAGCCCCCAACCAAAAAAGGCTTGGCTAAAAGACGGCAATAAATGCCACAAAGACTTCACAAACCTTAATATTCACCATGGCGAATCCGCCCGGTTTATGTTAAATAAACAACCGCAACACGCCCTCGTAGCTCATCTGGATAGAGCGACGGCCTCCTAAGCCGTAGGCAGCAGGTTCGAGTCCTGCCGAGGGCACCAAATAAGAATATCAAGGGATTGGCTGAAAGCGGCCAATCCCTTTTTTGATTTAAGAACCGTGTCGGATTTCGTTATCTTAAGAACTAGAGCTGTAAAACCTTAATCAGAGGTAGACGCGAATTTTCGATTATAGACTACGGCTCAAATGGCATATTTTTCTTATTGGCAGTTGATCCGTTTTCGGAAAAACCGGATCAACTTGCCGGTGCTTATTGCCGAAAAGGAAGATCTTTTCCCTTACCAAATCTGCATACTCCTTTTCAGTCACCACCCTCAAGTTTTTTACAGGATTTTCCCGGTTAACTTAGCATACCGTATTCCCGGTCTTTAACTCGCAACCGAAATTCAAGCATCCTTTGCATCCTGCCTTGATTCGTCGGCGCTGAAAGTTTATTTTGACAAAGCCTGCTTTCAGTTTTATTAGAAAGCACCTTTTTGATAAACAAACCAACTGAAGGTTGTCTTTTAAAAAACAAAGACTTGTTTCCAACTTAATTTGTTCTTAAATCGGGACCCCAAAATGCCTACTGATTTTTATGCCCATTCCACTGAATCCACAGACAAATCAACCTGGCAAACTTTGCAGGATCATCTGACTGGCGTGGCGGGCCTGGCGGCCGGGTTTGCTGGAAAATTCGATGCTGCCGAGTGGGGATGCGCCGCAGGGCTTCAACATGATCAGGGCAAGGGCTCTCTTGCCTATCAAAAACGCCTGCAAGGCGGCCCCAAGGTGGATCATTCCACAGCCGGGGCCCAACAGGCAATGGATCTATTCGGGCCGGATGAGGGCAGGCTACTGGCCTACGCCATTTGCGGACATCATGGCGGCATGCCCGACGGCATCTCCGCCGAGTCTGTCTCGCTTAGGGAAAGGCTAATAAAAAAAGTACAAGACACAAAGGTCTTTAGGAAAAGCCTCTCCTTGGATTACCCGCAAATATTAAACCTTCCCTTTCAGATAGACCCTTACCGCTCTGGATTTGAGCTAAGCTTTTTTACGCGCATGGTTTTTTCCAGCCTGGTGGATGCCGATTTCCTGGATACGGAAAAGTTTCTCAATCCAGACAAGGGAGACTGGCGAAAAGGGGCGCCGAGCCTTGCGGAACTTAAAACAATTTTAGACCGCTATCTTAGCCAACTGCGCGCAAAGGCAAAGGAAAATCCGTTAAACATAATTCGCAACCAAATATTGGATCAATGCCTGGATGCAGCCCGTTGGGACCCCGGGCTCTTTTCCCTCACCGTACCCACGGGCGGGGGCAAGACCATATCCACCCTTGCCTTTGGCCTGGAACACCTCCACAAACACAAGATGGATCGCATAATTTACGTGATACCCTACACTTCCATCATCGAGCAAAACGCAGAGGTTTTTCGTAAAATCCTGGGTGAAGAAGCAGTGCTGGAGCATCACAGCAACCTGGGCATTCCTGATCCTGAACAAGACCTGGATCCGGCCACAACCAGGGCCCGTCTGGCCAGTGAAAACTGGGACGCTCCCCTGGTTGTAACCACCAATGTGCAGTTCTTTGAATCCCTTTTCAGCAACCGGCCCGGACGTTGCCGCAAGCTACACAATCTGGCCAAGAGTGTGGTCATTCTGGACGAAGCCCAGATGCTGCCCAGGAATTTACTTATTCCCTGCATGGAGGCCTTGCGCGAGTTGACCACCCATTATGGAGCCAGTGTGGTTTTGTGCTCCGCCACCCAGCCCACCTTAAATGACGCGGAAACCTTTAAAAAGGCGGCCATGCGCCCGCGTGAAATAATCGAACAGCCCCAAAGCCTTTATAAAAGGCTACGCCGGGTAAAGGCTGTTAACCTGGGGAAATTGAGCGATAATGACCTTTGCCAGCGACTGTCCAGGGAAGAGCGGGTCTTATGCATTGTAAACACCCGAAAGCAGGCCAAGAAACTTTTTAAAAAACTAACCGCCTTAACGGGTGAAGATGGTTGTTTTCATTTAAGCGCCCTGATGTACCCTGAGCATCGCAAGGCCAAATTGGCGGAAATAAGGCAGGCCCTTAGCCAGGGGAGGGCTTGCCGGGTTATAAGCACCCAATTGGTGGAGGCAGGCGTGGACCTCGACTTTCCGGTGGTTTATCGGGCCATCGCGGGGATTGATTCCATGGCCCAGGCCGCGGGGCGTTGCAACCGGGAAGGGCTGTTGAACGGATTGGGTCAATTATTCATCTTCACGCCCGAGTGCGGCTTGCCGGGTTATAGCCTACGCGCGCCAAGCGAAGAAGCCGGCAGTGTTCTGCGTAATTTCGAGGATCCCTTAAGCCTTGAAGCAGTGGAAACCTTTTTTGGGCTTTTATTCTGGCGCGAAGGGCAAAGCGGGCTTTTGGATTCCAAAAATATTATCAAACACCTGGAACAAGGGGCGGGTGATTTAAATTTCCCTTTTCGCCAGGTTGCTCAAGACTTTAAATACATAGACAGCCCGGGCCAGGCTGTGTTTGTGTGTCCGGAAGAAGAAAAAAGAGACCAGATAGTAACTGGTTTATGTTATTCAAAGAAGCCCGGTTTATATGCCCGCATGGCCCAGCCCTACACTGTGCAGGTTTATCCCTGGCAAATGCTAAGCCTGGAACAAATGGGAGTAATACGCAGGGTCGGGGATCTGCAGTTTCCAGTGTTGGAAAACCAGACAGCGTATGATGATGATTTGGGGCTTTTGCTAGACCAGCCAGACCGGATTGATCCGAACGATCTATTACAGGTTTCTTGACAGTTGAACAAAAAGGCAGCTTTATGTTAATATTTCCAAGTCGCTACAATAATATGTAGTGTGGATTGAAACTTACTTTCGGTTTATAGGAATAACCAGGCTGTTTGGCCACAGCCTGGTTTATTTTTGTGAAAACCCTCAAAATCAAACTCCCCTTGGCTCATCCCCGGCCTATTTTCACTTCTTTATAGTCTTTATTTGTTTCACGCGACCGAATGGAGCGCGGCTACCCACCTAAATCACCCAAAGACCCTTACAAGGTTTCAATCCACGCGCCCTTGTGGGGCGCGACTGAAATTTTGGACTTGGCGACGTCTGAGGGGCTGTTTCAATCCACGCGCCCGTGTGGGGCGCGACCTGTGGCCGGCAGGTGGTATCAGCTATTCAGTTTCAGTTTCAATCCACGAGCCCGTGTGGGGCGCGACCTGTGTTGACGTGCAGCAATACGGGTTTTACGGTTTCAATCCACGCGCCCGTGTGGGGCGCGACCACCGCGTGGCCCCCGGCGGTCACCGGAGTCCTGGTTTCAATCCACGCGCCCGTGTGGGGCGCGACGCTGCAGATAGAGCAAAAGATTTTGGATCTCGCCTGTTTCAATCCACGCGCCCGTGTGGGGCGCGACACCCTGGATACCGCTCTGTCTGGCCTGATCGTTCAGTTTCAATCCACGCGCCCGTGTGGGGCGCGACGTGTGGGACTTGCAATCCTGTCCGGATCTTCCAGGTTTCAATCCACGCGCCCGTGTGGGGCGCGACCTTTTATCAAGCTTCAACACAACACTCTTTGCAAAGTTTCAATCCACGCGCCCGTGTGGGGCGCGACAGCAACAATATATTCCTCTGGCCTGCTCGTTCCTGTTTCAATCCACGCGCCCGTGTGGGGCGCGACTGGGTATGGGGCCGCCCTCCGCGTCATCAATCAGGTTTCAATCCACGCGCCCGTGTGGGGCGCGACGCCCACACATATTTACCTCACTATTTCACTAGCGTTTCAATCCACGCGCCCGTGTGGGGCGCGACGCGTCTTTGTCTTCGCCGACGATCGCGGCGGTAAGGTTTCAATCCACGCGCCCGTGTGGGGCGCGACTCCACCAGGACCTGGACGGCGCGGGCAAAAAAGGGGTTTCAATCCACGCGCCCGTGTGGGGCGCGACCGAATTTGCTCGGGTCCTTGGATACTTGGCCGTGGTTTCAATCCACGCGCCCGTGTGGGGCGCGACTTTATACATATCGAGGGCGGTTAAAAAAACAAAAATGTTTCAATCCACGCGCCCGTGTGGGGCGCGACGAGTGTCTTTTGTCATGCCCGATGCTCCAAAACGGGTTTCAATCCACGCGCCCGTGTGGGGCGCGACAAGCGGTTGGTCCTTGCTGCCTTCCGACGTGCAGGTTTCAATCCACGCGCCCGTGTGGGGCGCGACCGGGCAGGGCCTCTTGGTGGGCGGCCAGGACCCGTTGTTTCAATCCACGCGCCCGTGTGGGGCGCGACGGCATCGATCATAGCTTTAGATATCCCCGCATCCAGTTTCAATCCACGCGCCCGTGTGGGGCGCGACCGGGGGATTTGTCTACTTACTCGTCGTCGCAGAGTTTCAATCCACGCGCCCGTGTGGGGCGCGACTGCGGGTATTATAACAAAGGGAAAATACAAATAAAATAATGCTGTTTCCGCGAACCTACTATTTTTGCGGGTCTCAAGAACACACCGTTTTCGGCTTGAATAGCATTTTTCACCTTCTTTCAACCAGTTATCTTGTGCGCGAACCTCCCGGGGATTTTATGTGCGCTATAGGTTCGCGCATGGATTTCAAACCAGCAAAAGGCCTTCCGGGTCTGGGGTGATTTTAGTGCCGAGGTGCTCCACCCGCTTGCGCCAGTTGCTGCCCAGGAAATAAAAACGCAGGCTGTCTTTTTCCGTATCTATCTCTTTGAAAAGGTTATTTTTAAGTGTTGTCCATTGAGCCGGATCCAATAGGCATTCGAAAACCGAATTCTGCACTCTTTGGCCATAATTCTGGCAATGTTTGGCTACTCTTCGCAGTCTCCTTCTACCTTCTTTGTTTTCTGTACTCACATCGTAACAAACCAAAACCATCATAATGCATCCCCCCTTGCCAAAAAAACAAACCGAAAATTTGGTGCGGCTTTCCAAATAATCTTGACATACAACTAAATCTTACATATTATTAAACAGTTTCTTACTATCTGTATATAGAAATTTGGACCATAGATGCCCCAAACAGCAACTGATCAGACTTGGAGGTGTCAATGAGTAAAGGGGTAACCCTGCGGGTCCGGGGCAAATACGCATGTTGCACTCGGCCGGAAATGAAAGTTGAGCGGGTGAGCTATGATGTGCTCACCCCATCTGCCGCCAGGGGGATTCTGGAGGCAGTGTACTGGAAACCCGCCATTTTTTGGGTTGTGGATCAGATCCATGTTTTGCAACCCATCCGTTTCACCAATATCCGCCGTAACGAGGTTTCCAAAAAACTCCCCTTGGCAGCCATAAGAAAAGCCATGAAAGGAGGAGAGCCCCCTGCCCTTTTTGTAGACGATTCCAAAAACCGCCAGCAAAGGGCGGCCCTGGTTCTCAGGGACGTAGATTATCTTATCCGAGCTCACTTTGAATTCACAAGCCAAGAAGACAACAATCCCGGAAAGCATCTGGATATCTTCAATAGAAGGGCCCGCAAAGGCCAGTGCTTTCACCAGCCCTATTTGGGCTGCCGGGAATTTCCCGCTGCCTTTGAGCTTTGGGAAGAAGAGCCCCCTTCCTGCCCGGAGGAGCTTATGGGCGCTAAAGACCTGGGCTGGATGCTCCATGATATTGATTTTGGCGATAACATGACACCCAAGTTTTTCCGGGCCCAAATGACCGACGGGGTGATCAAGGTGCCGCCTCTTAATACAGGGGAGGCAAGATCATGATTATTCAGGCATTGGATGCTTATTACAAACGCTTGGCCCAAGACCCGGAGGAAAACATCTCTTTGCAGGGGTTTTCCGTGGCCAAAATACTATTTGCCTTGGTTCTCAGCCCACAGGGAGAGTTGGTGGAGGTTCAGGATCTGCGCCTAACCAAGGGTAAAAGGAAAGAGCCTCTATTTTTGGAAGTGCCTGAGGCAGTCATCAGATCGGCCGGCATCAGCCCAAACTTTCTTTGGGATAAAACAGACTATGTCCTGGGTGCTGCCGCACCTCCCAAGAACAAGGAAAAAACAAACCCTGGAAAAGAAGCAAAAGATGCGCAAAGGGCAATCCAGGCCTTTGAATCCTTTGTTGAGCTTTGCCATCAGGTGGGTGACGGTCTTGACGACCCCGGCATGGCCGCGGTGCTTACCTTTTTAGATAGCTGGAATCCGGAAAAGGCCGCTGAACTTTCCCTTTGGGAAGAAATGGCCGGCCAAAACCTGGTTTTTCGCCTGGACGGGGCCAGGGGGTTTGTTCACCAATCGCCAACAGTGCGCCAGGCCTGGCTGGAACACTACAATTCCAAAGACACTGGAGCACAAGGCCAATGCCTGGTTAGCGGTGAAATCCAGCCACTGGAAAAGACCCACCCCAAAATAAAAGGGGTGGCCGGTGGGCAACCTTCAGGCACCTCCCTGGTCTCTTTTAATTTGGATGCCTTTAAATCCTATGGCAAAGAACAGAACCTCAACTCTCCCATAAGCTCCCAAAGCGCCTTTAACTACACCACCGCCTTGAACCGGCTTTTACAGGCCGACAACGAAAGAATGGTCCGAATAGGCGAGACCAGTGTGGTTTTTTGGACAGAAAACAAATCACCGGCATCCAAACGGTTCGGCATGGTTCTGAAACCGCCCCAGGCCGAGGACAGCGCTCTTAATCAGGAGCTTCAGGTCTTTTTAGAGTCACTCAAGGCGGGAAAACATTCAACGGGGCTGGAGGGTGAAAACCCTTTTTACGCTTTAGGGCTTTCCCCCAACAGCTCCCGGATTTCGGTTCGTTTCTGGCTGGCCAGCACTGTGGCGGAGATGGAAAAGCGCTTGAGTGAGCATTTCCATGACCTGGAGCTGGTGAGGCAATGGGAAAACGAATCTCCATACCCTTCTCCCTGGGCCCTCTTGCGTGAAACCGCCTTGCAAAAAAAATCCAGCAATATCTCGCCCAAGCTAAGCGGCGACTTCACCCGCGCCATAATCACCGGGCAAAGTTACCCCCGCTCCCTTTTGGAAGCGGTTTTGGAGCGCATTCGCGCGGATCAGCAAGTCAATTACCTGCGCACCGCCCTGATAAAGGCATATCTCAGCCGTTGTTATCGCCTTTCCCCTTCCTATCGCAACAACCCAAACCACATGGAGGTCTCCATGAGCCTGGACAAGCAATCCACAGATACCGCCTATAGACTGGGGCGCCTGTTTGCCGCCCTTGAAAAATTGCAACGTGACGCCCTTGGCACGCTCAACGCAACAATTCGAGACCGTTACATCTCTTCCGCCTCGGCAACACCCAAGGTGGCCTTTCCCCATCTTTTGCGTTTGGCCCAGGCTCACATGAAAAAAACCGAATATGCCAAAAGCCATGATAAAACCCTTGGTGAAATCATGGATGGAATTGATGCGTTCCCCGCCCATTTCACCTTGGAGCAGCAAGGACAATTCTTCCTGGGCTACTACCATCAGCGTAAAGACTTCTTCACCGCCAAAAACGATAAAGAATCGGAGGGATAAGCCATGTCCGCAGCCATTAACAACCGTTATGAGTTTGTCTATCTGTTTGATTGCGAAAACGGCAACCCCAACGGGGACCCTGATGCGGGCAACACCCCCCGTATTGATCCTGAAACCAGTCACGGACTGGTTACTGATGTCTGCCTGAAACGCAAGATCAGAAACTTTGTGGAAATCGTTAAAAAACAGGAAAGCCCTTTTCGCATTTATGTGCGGGAAAAGGCTGTGCTGAGCACGGTTCGTGGAGAAGCTTATGAACAGGTCGAAACAGACGCCAAAGCGGACAAGATAAAACTGGGCCGCGATTTTATGTGCAAGAACTTTTTTGATGTGCGGACCTTTGGCGCTGTGATGTCCACCAAAGAAAACAACTGCGGCCAGGTGCGGGGGCCGGTTCAGCTTAATTTCTCGCGCAGCATAGACCCGGTTATGCCTTTGGAGTTCACAATCACCCGCATGGCAGTGGAAACGGAAAAAGAAGCCCAAAGCCAGGATGGCGACAACCGCACCATGGGCCGAAAAAACCTGATTCCCTATGGCCTGTTCCGGGCCGAAGGCTATATCTCTGCCCATCTGGCCCAGGATACGGGCTTTTCTGAAGATGACCTTGAGCTTCTATGGGCATCTCTGATCAACATGTTTGATCATGACCATTCAGCGGCCAGGGGCAAAATGAACGCACGCAAGCTATTTGTTTTCAAGCATGACTCTGCCTTGGGCAATGCCCCGGCCCATAAACTGTTCGATTTGATCAAGGTGGATGCAAAAGAAGAAACAGGCAAACCGCCGCGCTCTTTTGCTGACTATGAAAACGGCATATCAGTGGATAAAGACAACCTTCCCCAAGGCGTGGAGCTGCTGGAGATGCTGTAATCTCATGTATCTTGAAGCTGATCTTCTGCCGCTCTCTGCCTTGCAGCACCTGGCTTTTTGTCCCAGGCAATGCGGACTGATCCACCTGGAACGTCAGTGGGAAGAAAACCTTTTCACGGCTCAAGGCAGGGTTATGCACCAAAAGGCGCATGAAGAACAAACAGAAACCAGGGGCGGGCTGCGCATTGTGCGGGGCCTGCCCCTGCGTTCATTAAGCCTGGGGTTGAGTGGGGTGGCTGATATTGTGGAGTTCCATAATGGCGAGCCCTTTCCGGTTGAATATAAACGTGGTCGGCCCAAGGCTGGAAACTGTGATCAGGTGCAGTTATGCGCTCAAGCCATATGTCTCGAGGAAATGCTTAAAAAAAGCATTGCCGGAGGCGCTCTTTTTTACGGCCAAACCCACAGAAGATTGGATGTGCTTTTTGATGATCCGTTGAGGCAAGCCACCAAAGACCTTGCCCAAAGCCTGCATCAGATGATGGAGCAGGGCCGGACCCCAAAGGCACAGCCCGGCCCCAAATGCAAAAGCTGTTCTCTGGTCAAAGTCTGCCTGCCGGAAACAAGCGGCAAGGAAAAGGTGGAAACCTATCTGAAAAGACAGATAACCCGGAACATGAGAGAAGCATGAAGCGATTCCTAAACACCTTATTTGTTGGCAAACAGGGTTCTTATCTAGCCAAAGAGGGAGAATGCGTTCTGGTCAAGGCCGAGGGCAAGGTGGCCCTTCGAACGCCAGTGCATCTTCTGGGCGGAATTATCTGTTTTGGGGATGTCAAGGTGAGTCCCTGGCTTATGGCCCATTGCGCGGAGAAGCAAACCGCCATTTCCTTTTTGTCGGAGAACGGCCGTTTTCTGGCCAAGGTCCAGGGACCGGTGACAGGCAATGTACTGTTGCGCAAGGAGCAATACCGCCGGTCTGATGATTTGGAAAGATCAGCCGGTATAGCCAGGGCTTTTGTGGCGGCCAAAATCGCCAACTGCCGAAGTACGTTGCTTCGCTCCTTAAGGGACCAGCAAGACCAAAACAAAAAAGAAACGCTGAACCAGGCGGCCCGGGAACTGGCCAAATTGCTTGCAGAACTGGGTGAAAAAGATGACCTTGACACCATAAGGGGGTTGGAAGGCACGGCGGCAAAGACTTATTTCAGGGCTTTTGAGGCCCGAATGACCAGCGGCTCTCATGGATTTTGCTTTACCAAGCGGAGCCGAAGACCTCCCACCGATGAAGTGAACGCCCTGCTCTCCTTTATCTACACGTTACTTGTGCATGATGTCGGGGCTGCTTGTGAATGCACCGGTCTGGACTCCCAAGTGGGCTTTTTACATAGGGACAGGCCGGGACGGCCA
Organism: Dethiosulfatarculus sandiegensis; assembly: GCF_000931935.2. Lineage (GTDB taxonomy): Bacteria > Desulfobacterota > Desulfarculia > Desulfarculales > Desulfarculaceae > Dethiosulfatarculus > Dethiosulfatarculus sandiegensis. The sequence continues at coordinate 225,562 of NZ_AZAC01000067.1, read as the reverse complement.
AGCCTTTCTTTGGACCTCATGGAAGAACTACGCCCTGTAATAGCCGACCGTCTGGTGCTGACCTTGATCAACCGCCGCCAAATCAGCAAAAAGGGTTTTCACCACTCGGAGACCGGAGCCTTTACCATGGATGACGCCACCAGGAAAACCGTATTAAAGGCATACCAGGAACGGAAAAAGGTTGAGGTTATGCATCCATATTTGAAAGAAAAACTTAACCTAGGGCAACTGCCTTTTATCCAGGCGCTTTTGCTGGCCAGACATCTAAGGGGCGATATAGACGGGTACCCGGCTTATTTTCATCGCTAAAACACAGCCTGTTGGCAGAAGGTAAAGCCTCTTGCGCGAACCCCAATCACACATGAAATCACCGGGAGGTTCGCGCAAGAGTTAAGCAGCTGAATAAAAACAAAAAAGAGCAAATACAACCCCAGAAGGGTCATCATGACAAGCTCAAAAAACACAGGTTCGCGGAAAGCGTAATTTTTCTCCTGCAATTTCGGCTTGTTATAATGGCCGCAGTCGCGCCCCACGCGGGCGCGTGGATTGAAACAAGCTGGCCCTGGAAGACATTTCCGGGATAGCCGTCGCGCCCCACGCGGGCGCGTGGATTGAAACTGTGATGAGAAGGGGAAATGGAGTGGCTACGATCCGTCGCGCCCCACGCGGGCGCGTGGATTGAAACGCCAAGCTGCTACCCCTCCCCATGCACACATGGGAGTCGCGCCCCACGCGGGCGCGTGGATTGAAACCGCGACACCCCTGTGTTGTTGCGAATATAGATACCGAGTCGCGCCCCACGCGGGCGCGTGGATTGAAACTCGTTATCAAGAAGAGTTCCAACGTAAAACCCTGAGTCGCGCCCCACGCGGGCGCGTGGATTGAAACTTAGATAAAAACGACTATGTCATCACTACCCCCGCCGTCGCGCCCCACGCGGGCGCGTGGATTGAAACATGATCGATGCCTGGGTGGCCCCATCCAAAGAAGGTCGCGCCCCACGCGGGCGCGTGGATTGAAACATTATATAGATGGCGGGTGAGTGCCATGGTACACCGGTCGCGCCCCACGCGGGCGCGTGGATTGAAACCTGGATTTGGTTGTATCTCTCGTATTTTGCGGTGGTCGCGCCCCACGCGGGCGCGTGGATTGAAACCATCGCATTTTATCATACCTATCACCCAATCGTGTCGCGCCCCACGCGGGCGCGTGGATTGAAACACGATAACAAGTTTGTCACCGGCCACGGCAGGGGGTCGCGCCCCACGCGGGCGCGTGGATTGAAACATAAGCCGGGAACAATACGAAACCGACTTAAGTAGTCGCGCCCCACGCGGGCGCGTGGATTGAAACATGGCAAACCCGCATATATCAGCACCCAAATACTAGTCGCGCCCCACGCGGGCGCGTGGATTGAAACTTTCCTTTTCGCAACCAAGATATTCGGTGTTTTCGTCGCGCCCCACGCGGGCGCGTGGATTGAAACGGCTGCTTGTTTGATGGACATCCCGTATAGATTAGTCGCGCCCCACGCGGGCGCGTGGATTGAAACTCCGGCAGCCCATGCCAATAGTCCCAGGCCCGCTGTCGCGCCCCACGCGGGCGCGTGGATTGAAACCTGAATAGCATCAGAAACAGCCACGATCTCGTTATGTCGCGCCCCACGCGGGCGCGTGGATTGAAACGGTCAGTGTTAGCAGTGGATACCCGCAATGGCTGTCGCGCCCCACGCGGGCGCGTGGATTGAAACTTGTCCAGCTCGTAATATGAGATGCTAGAGTCAGGTCGCGCCCCACGCGGGCGCGTGGATTGAAACAGGCCAACCGGTAGTAATGCCTACCGGCCGTAAGTCGCGCCCCACGCGGGCGCGTGGATTGAAACATGTTCTTGCCCATATCCTGCCAATCATCCAGCAGTCGCGCCCCACGCGGGCGCGTGGATTGAAACACGGTGCTATAACCCACTCCGAACCGGCCTGTCTGGTCGCGCCCCACGCGGGCGCGTGGATTGAAACATTGATACTATATTTCGCGGGTGAGGCATATGAGCCGGTCGCGCCCCACGCGGGCGCGTGGATTGAAACTGATCTTGTTGTAAGCCCAAGCGGAGATGATTGGTGTCGCGCCCCACGCGGGCGCGTGGATTGAAACGAAACGGCGATGGCGTCGAAAATGAAATTTATGTCGCGCCCCACGCGGGCGCGTGGATTGAAACGTAGAGGGAGCGGTGCCGTTTCCTACGGACACTAGTCGCGCCCCACGCGGGCGCGTGGATTGAAACATGTAAAAGCCACCTTGCTGCCCGTAATCACTTTGTCGCGCCCCACGCGGGCGCGTGGATTGAAACCAGTTCCGAGGCTTTGACTGATTCCATTGGGTTGTCGCGCCCCACGCGGGCGCGTGGATTGAAACTCCTTCAAACCGCTCCCGCACAGCAGAAAGCATGTGTCGCGCCCCACGCGGGCGCGTGGATTGAAACTAGTGCCGAGAGATGCGGTGTCGAGCATGGTCGACGTCGCGCCCCACGCGGGCGCGTGGATTGAAACGCAACAAAGTAGCCGGCTACGCAGCGTAACCTAAGTCGCGCCCCACGCGGGCGCGTGGATTGAAACCGCGCATGCGGGAATGGGTGGGAGATCGCGTTACGTCGCGCCCCACGCGGGCGCGTGGATTGAAACTCGTGCTTATGTAGTTCCAGTATGGCTTTTTGCTGTCGCGCCCCACGCGGGCGCGTGGATTGAAACCTTGAACCTGCCCAGAAAGGTCTCAAGCGCGCTTGTCGCGCCCCACGCGGGCGCGTGGATTGAAACAAGTAGGACAGACGGTCAACCGCATTATGGGTGGTCGCGCCCCACGCGGGCGCGTGGATTGAAACTCGGGCGTGAGTGATGACGAAGCCGACGATGACGTCGCGCCCCACGCGGGCGCGTGGATTGAAACTGTGACGGTAGCTTGCTGGATTTGGGAGTTTCCCCGTCGCGCCCCACGCGGGCGCGTGGATTGAAACTTCCCAATGGACTTGCGCCCATTTTAATATCTGATGTCGCGCCCCACGCGGGCGCGTGGATTGAAACGTTTTGAAATAAACCGGGCATTTGAATCATTAGGGTGTCGCGCCCCACGCGGGCGCGTGGATTGAAACACATTTTGTGCCAGACTCCCCGCCCTCAAGTTGGTCGCGCCCCACGCGGGCGCGTGGATTGAAACCCCGCTGGCAAAATCGTCTAACAACTGTTCCAGCAGTCGCGCCCCACGCGGGCGCGTGGATTGAAACTGACCAAGGCGAGGGCCGGTATCATAGACGCCGACGTCGCGCCCCACGCGGGCGCGTGGATTGAAACAGCTTGTAACTGAAAATCTTGAACTCAGCCGCCCGTCGCGCCCCACGCGGGCGCGTGGATTGAAACCAGCCATGATCCTGCAAATAATCCAGTGCTGCCAACGTCGCGCCCCACGCGGGCGCGTGGATTGAAACTTAGCAGCAGGGGTTACACCAGGTTTTTGTCTCGCGTCGCGCCCCACGCGGGCGCGTGGATTGAAACAATAACCCCCACAAAGTCATAAGGAGTGCTGTTAGTCGCGCCCCACGCGGGCGCGTGGATTGAAACTCCAAATGGTCGGGCGAGGGCTCCGAGTTGTTGACGTCGCGCCCCACGCGGGCGCGTGGATTGAAACACAAACTGAATAAGTTAATAAAATAAACAAGTTGTCGCGCCCCACGCGGGCGCGTGGATTGAAACCATAAGCTCCGCTGGCAGTGTGAGGGGCGACGGGTCGCGCCCCACGCGGGCGCGTGGATTGAAACTAAACACCCCCGCCCAGGCCAAAACTCCCCCCTGGGTCGCGCCCCACGCGGGCGCGTGGATTGAAACCCCCCACTGTGCATATTGTCCCTGAGATCGCAATGTCGCGCCCCACGCGGGCGCGTGGATTGAAACCGTGTTCCGGTAGAGCCGCAGGCCCAGCTTTGCAAGTCGCGCCCCACGCGGGCGCGTGGATTGAAACCCTAGCTATTAAATCGGCTAACTCTGCGGTGACTGCCGTCGCGCCCCACGCGGGCGCGTGGATTGAAACGGAAAACTAATGCAGCGGGAGTTTCTGACCCTGACACGTCGCGCCCCACGCGGGCGCGTGGATTGAAACCAACGCTGTAATCTCTTTCATGCCACCGCACAGGTCGCGCCCCACGCGGGCGCGTGGATTGAAACCTCACCCATGACTTGATTAGCTCTTGTGAATTTGTCGCGCCCCACGCGGGCGCGTGGATTGAAACCTGTCCTTTCGCGGTATTTGGCCGCCTCCCTGGAAGTCGCGCCCCACGCGGGCGCGTGGATTGAAACTCGGCCTGCCTGGCGGGCTGTAGCCGACTACTTGTCGCGCCCCACGCGGGCGCGTGGATTGAAACGATAATTATGGGTGCATAAATTGGGAGCCCAAAAAGTCGCGCCCCACGCGGGCGCGTGGATTGAAACTACAGAAGGACATCTCCCACACTGACTCCGAGAGTCGCGCCCCACGCGGGCGCGTGGATTGAAACTGTGGCTCGGCCTGGCCCTGATCGAGGCGGCGGCGTCGCGCCCCACGCGGGCGCGTGGATTGAAACCGGAGCTCCGAAAAGCCAGAAACACACGGGATGTGTCGCGCCCCACGCGGGCGCGTGGATTGAAACCCTTACGTTCAAATCCGCCGTCTAAGGCTTCGTGTCGCGCCCCACGCGGGCGCGTGGATTGAAACCCTGAGCAAATGCCTATTTTTCTCTACCTTGACTGGTCGCGCCCCACGCGGGCGCGTGGATTGAAACATTTGTGGCTGCCTGCGAGGCTAGCCTTAAGCTCGTCGCGCCCCACGCGGGCGCGTGGATTGAAACATCATTACCTACTCAGGCATACGTGGGCCTGGGCGTCGCGCCCCACGCGGGCGCGTGGATTGAAACTTTGATTAAGTATTACCGGTCCGGCGCGGCTAAGGTCGCGCCCCACGCGGGCGCGTGGATTGAAACTGTGCTCACCCCAACGCACAACCCAAGAGGGTTTGTCGCGCCCCACGCGGGCGCGTGGATTGAAACTGAATACTCTTCAGCGCCTCGATCACGGCCCGCGTATCGCGCCCCACCCTGCCCTATAAATCTCATAATCAAAATCCTTTTCTTTATCCCAATTCATTCAACAAAAGCAATTTTTGGAAATAATTACAAGTAGTAGCATTATTTCATAACCATAAGTATAGCCTTTTATTCTTTATCAAAAAATAAATTAAGAAATATTGACCAGACATGTTGTTATGAGTAGGGTTAAAACGTCTCATGCTCAGAATAAAAAATTTAAAATACCGGAGAATTCTTAACGGAAAAAACTATTAAGATTCTAATGAATATTGCAATTACCTTATTAATTATCACTCCACTTTTATTAATAAAATTCCCGGAAATCAGCACTTTTAGTTCGATCAGCAAATTGATAAAGTCGGCTAGTTTATCTGATAATGAGCCGGGACTCGACTTAAAACTCACAGATATGCCCCTCCGAGCCAAGGACCCTGAGCTGGAGAAAAAGGCCATTGCCGGGGACAAAGGGGCCCAGTCCCTTTTGGGAGACCTTTATGCCCATGGTATTGAAAGAGACGAAGACCTTAAAAAAGTTTTCTTTTGGTATAAAAAAGCGGCTGAACAGGGTCATGAAGAAGCCCAGGAGAGACTGGGTGGCAGGTATGCAAATAGTTTGGAGATTCCACCCAATCGGTCCAAAGCGCTTTTCTGGTATGAAAAAGCCGCTTCGCAAGGCAATCCGAAAATTAAGAGACATTTAGGTAAAAATTGCCTTTATGGCGCTGGTGTGCCCAAGGACATTGAAAAGGCAATTTTTTGGTATACAAAAGCTGCTGATAATGGTGATATTTTCTCTTCATTTATCCTTGGCGATTTATGCGAAAAGGGTGAGCAGGTTAGAAAAACTATAAAACCGCTTTTTTTGGGTACGAGAGATCGGCGCATCGTGGCTACAAAAAAGCTCAATATAAAGTCGAGGACATACTCCTTTTTGGCAAAGGGATCCCGGTAGACTTAAAGCAAGGATTTAAGTGGACCCAAAAGGCAGTAAAAGGTGAGAACAAAACAGCCCAATTAAATTTGGGCCTTTGGTACCTGAAAGGTCTGGGTGCTCAAAAGGATTTTGAAAAAGCCAAGTATTGGCTTGAAAAGGCAGCTGATAACGGATCAAAAGTGGCCTTAAAATATCCTAAGATGCTTCCATAGAATTCAATATAAATAGCGAAAAGTAAAAACAATGAGTGAAAAACAAATCAGAATCATCATTAGCATTGCAGCAACCATTTTAATTATCAGCCCGTTTTTATTAATTTCATTACCAGAGATAGAGGATTCCTACTCTCTTAATAACTTTATAGAATCAATAAATGTTTCAAATAACGAACCGGAACTTGAGCCCGAAAAAATGGAGATGCCCACCCAGGCAAAAGATCCGAATCTGGAGGAAAAAGCCATTGCCGGGGATAAAGAGGCACAATCCGTTTTAGGAGACCTTTATGCCAATGGCCTGGGGAGGAAAGAAGACCAGGTAAAGGCATTTTTTTGGTTTAAAAGGGCGGCTGAGCGGGGTCATGTAGAGGCCCAAATCAAGCTGGCAGGAATGTACTTCACAGGCCTTGGCACTGAAGCTGATTTAAAAAAAGCTTTTGAATGGATGAAAAAGGCGGCTGAGCAAGGGGACATACGAGCCCAGAGATTATTACATTTTATGTATGAAGAAGGCCTAGGAACCAATAAAGATTGGAAAAAAAGTAAATTTTGGGCAAAAAAGGCCTGGAATCAAAGATTTAAACCTAAGGATTTTGTAACGCCAAAAAACAATCCAACAGTTCTCTTTTGGTTACCTAAGGCTGCCGGGCTTGGGGATGACAAATTCCAATTCATGTTGGGGTATATCTATAGATGTGGAATTATAACCTTAAAAAATTCTGAGAGAGCCTTATTTTGGTTTAAAAAAGCCGCTGATCAGGGACAGCTGAAGGCAAAATATCAAATGGCCCATATGTATTTTGCCGGCGAAGGTATTCCCCAAGACAAAGAAAAAGGAATAAGGCTATTTCTTATTGCCGCAGAAAAAGGTTATTCTCCCGCGCAATTCTATCTGGGCTTTTATTATGATCTTGGCAAGGGGCTGCCTGAAAATAAGCAGAAAGCACTATATTGGTATACCAAGTCAGCAGAAAAAGGTTACGCAAGCGCACAGGAAGAATTGGGTAAAAAATATGCATTGGGTGAAGATATTTCTGCCGATCCAGTCAAAGCTCTTTTCTGGTTTAAAAAGGCAGCCAAGCAGGGAGAAACAATTTCCCTAAGCAATTTACCCAAGAAATACCTAAAAGGGGATGGTGTTCTCAAAGATATTGAAAAGGCTCTTTTCTGGTACCAGAAAGCTGCTCAACTAGGCAGTTTTATTGCCCAATTTGAACTTGGAGAGTTATATGAATACGGAGAAGAAGTAACTCAAAATTATACAACAGCTCTTTATTGGTATGAACAATCAGCTTCCATGGGACATTTGGAAGCCAGATTCAAGGCTGGATACATGAATCTTAACAATCAGGGCGAACAAGCAGACCCCAAAAGGGGTTTTGAATGGACTAAAATGGCTGCCGAAGAAGGGCACGCTGCAGCACAGCTTAATTTGGGAGCCTGCTACATGGAAGGGCATGGCACTCCAAAGGACCTGACAAAAGCCAGATATTGGCTTAAAAAGGCGGCAGATGGCGGATATTTAAAGGCTAAGAATCTTCTTAGGCAAATCCCGGGCTAGGAACAGATAAAAACCTTGTTAATTTTGGAATATTAATTTATTAAGACTATTTTTCACGAAATATTTCTTTTTAATTTTTAGTTATTGAAATTACCGACTGGGGAGAGATTAAATTTACAATGCATTACAAAAACTAAAGAATATTTAATTATTTATTTAGTAATATCCACTTTAGTGCGAAACTATTTTCCACTTAAGCTTGCGCATTTACTAAAAAATGAAGCCTGGAAAGCTTCCACAGAATTAAATTACAGTAAAGCAATTAACATATGCACCAAGCAAATTGAATCAGGTAAGTTAAGTAAAGCGAAGTTGGCTGAAGCATATACCATTAGAGGTAATGTCCACAGAAAAATAAAGGTCTTTAATTCTGCATTAAAAGATATAAGTATTGCTCTAGAAATAAAAACTGACTATGCTTTAGCATATGCAATTTGAAGGTTTCTTTGCTCAAACAGAAACAATATGAATAAAGCCATGGAGGATTTGGATAAAGCCCTAGAAATTGGCCCAAATCTTCACTTAGGTTACATGGAAAAAGTTATTTTTATCATCAAAAAATAAGTACGATCAGGCCTTATTCTTCATTGAACAAGCCATCAAGTGCAACTCAGGTGATCCCAGCTCTCATATCATAAAGGGGCACATCAAGAAAAAACAAAACAAATTTTCAGAAGCTTTAATCTGGTTCAATCAAGGCATCAAAATCAGTCCTGGCTCTTGGAAAACTTATTATCACAAGTCCTTACTCCTAAAAGAAATGAAAAAATATGCAGAGGCTCTTCAAGCAATCAACCAGGCCATCCAGATTCTCCCCGAATACCACAAATTTTATCTTAAGAGAGGAGATATCTATTTAGAGTTAAAAGAGTATGATCTTGCTCTGTCTGATTACAATAAATACTTAACACATAAACCGGATTCATCTTCAGCGCTTTATAATCGCGGTTTAGCCTTTTTGAAACTTAAGCGATACCCTGACAGCATTAAAGACTTTTCAAGAGCCATAGAAGTAAAGCCCAAGTATTACAAGGTATATATTAAAAGGGCCAAGGCCTGTTCAATATTAGGTGAAACCCAAAAGAGGAATCAGAATCTTCTTAAAGCATTCAAATTAAAACTTGCTGGATACATGTAACAAACCCTGCTAGTTATAAGCATGATTCATCCAGGTCCGGCTCTTGCCTCCAGGCGGGATTTAAACAAAACTCGCGATTCTATAATACTCATATCCCGATAGGAGACTTACAATCAGCAGCACTGGTATGCCCAGCAAGGTCTTGCCGGTGCGTTTATTCATAAGCTTCATGGTAAAGCGGGCGCTTTTGCGACGACAAGGCGCTTCTCCTTAAATCCCCCCCATAAGTCCGACTCTGGTTTTAATTCATAACCTATTTAAAATTCTCCTATTCCATCTTTTTAGGAAAGCTTAGACAGGTCTATGCACCCCAGTGAGCCATCCCTCTGGCCCATTGGGCTATTTTGCCTGCTCTCCTTGCATCAGCTAAGAAAGGGGCGATTTGGGGACATTTTATTAATGGAAGCTAAGAAAGAGAGCCTGCAATGCTCATGAAATGGACCATAAATGACCAGTGATAAATTTGATTGTATCAATCTTATTTTTAGCATCCTGTTGTTATTCATATATAATTTGGGTTATATAAACTCAGGCACATATTTTGGTTCAGGAATTGGGTTAAAATGAGACTAAAGAGTCGTTGTTGACCCAAACACCGGCCAAAAGACGAGGCGCCAAACAAAAAAAGGGGCAAAAACGCCTCGCAACCAATTGTATTATAAACAGAATTCAGAATTGATCCCAGCAGGCCCCATACAATACAAACTTTCGACTGAAGGCTCACCCCAACCGGGCAAAGTTTTTTGCAACCCAGCACCCAGGTTCTACTGGAAACAGGCCTGCCTCACAGACCGCAAGCGGCAAAATAACCCATCGCTGCAATAGAAATACTAAGGCTATAATTACTTCCCCGAACCACTTGGTTTTCTACCGGATGATCTTTCAAGCCGATTGCGATCTATGCAAATCCTGTTGTCTTTCTTTGAAGATAGAACCTTTTTTCATGCAATTATCTGAAAAACAGAAACAAAAGGCGCAGGTCAAGACCTCGATGCAGGCCTCGTTCGCTCAGATTCTTCATACCTGAATCCGAAACGACCCCCCCTGCTTTGTCAGGCCAAATACCTTTGCCTTTCCTGCCTTGTGGCCAAACGGTTTCCAGGCCAAGCAAACATTAAGAGCCAAGAGGAGGCATCTAAGGGCGAATAAGCCACAACTGGCCGGGAAAAGTTGAGAATTAAAGGCCAACAACGACTCGCGCCTGATGTCGACCCAGCCAAATCTAGGTTAGGAAAACAGCCAAAACGAGAGGTTGGAATGATTTCCCGCAAAAAACCCATATTAGGAGCCGCTATTGCTCTGGTCATGTTGCTGAATTCTTTTGGGGCAGCCCAGGCAAATATGGAACTTTGCATGACTACGGTCTATATGAACACTCACTCCGCGGTAGTGAACGCCTGAAAACCCTGGTTCAAGGATATTGAAAAGGCCACCAAGGGCCAAATCAAAATTAACTACTACAACCCCAATACCTCGACCTCGCTGAACGACCACCATCAGCGGCATGATCAATATCGGCGGCAACGACTGCCCCAGGACCGCCGGTAAATTCAACCTCAGCACGGTGTTGGAGCTTCCCGGCATAGCCCCCAGCGCCGAGGCGGCTCCCTGGTATTCTGGGACCTGTACCAGAATTACCCCGAGTTCCAGAAAGACAACATCCTGTGGTTTTGAGCCGGCACCACTTATCAGCTTCATACCACCCAAAAGGCGGTCAAGACCCAGGCAGACCTTTCCGGGCTCAAGATCATTCGCTGGAACAAGAAATCCGTGGAGATCATCAAGGTTCCGACCGCCAACCAGACAAAAGATGTAGACAATTACTATCCGGCCCTCGCCCGGAAGCGGCGCATAAGGTATAACTCAAAGTACAGGATCAAAAATCTAGTATACTAAGCTACTTGTTCGGCGGAAACATGAGCAGACCCAAAAACATGCAGCACGCCGCAAACCTTGAAGCCGCTAGTCTCAGGCCCTTGTCCGGTGAGGTTCAAGCCGGGCAGTTTGTCGTGGGCAAAGACCATATAATTGTGGCCTGGGACAAGGGCATGGAAAGACTCACCAACCTGAAAGCAGAAAGGGTGGTGGGCACCAAGATCACCGAACCGCCCTTTAACAGCCAAACCTGGCTGGTAAGCTATTATCTGAAAAACAACTGGGCCGAAGCCCGAGCCGCCTATGGCCAGGCCAAACTCTTCAGGCTGCCCATGGCTGGTGATTGGGTGGGAGTCCGCAACTACAGCACTGTCTGGGACCAGAAACTGGAGATAACCGAGCTGGTAACTTGCCAAAATTCCAACGAAACTCTTATCCAGACAGTATTTGCCACAGATCCCGTGGCCCTTGCCGGTCCCTCGGACACAGGCGAACTGGCCAGCATGCGCATTTTGGCCGAGCATGTGCCGGCTGGTGTGGCGCTTATGCAAGACGGCAAGCTGATCTTTGTAAACCAGACCTTCTGCACCATGTTCGGCTACACCAACCCTGCGGAACTCATAGACAAGCCCTCGGCCCACCTTCTGGTTGAAGAAGATCGCACCAGACACACAAAAGTGATCAAAAACCTGAGCAAGCAGGAAGATTCCAAGCTGAACTTTCAATGGACCGGTGTGGGCAGGCAGGGCCGTAAATTCTGGTTTGAAGGCAGGCCGGTGCCGATTGAATGGCAAGGCAGACCAGCCGTGCTTTCGTTTGTGATGGATATCACGGAGTTCAAGCAGCGCGAAGAGCTGATGGAAAAGGAATCCAGGCAGCTCAAGGTTGAAAATATAAGGCTTAAGACCTCCATTGACTATCGAGTGCGGCTGGGCAACATAATCGGCCGAAGCGCCAAGATGCAAGAGGTTTTCGAGTCGATTATCAGGGCGGCTTCCAGTGATTTCAGCATAGTTATTTATGGTGAAACCGGCACAGGCAAAGAACTGGTATCCAAGGCCATTCACGAACTCAGTCAAAGAAACGAAGCTCCTTTTGTGCCGGTGAACTGCGGAGCCATTCCGGAAGAACTCTTTGAAAGCGAATTCTTTGGCCACAAAAAAGGCTCTTTCACCGGCGCTCATGCCGACAAAACCGGTTTTCTGGACCAGGCCAAAGGCGGCACCATTTTCCTGGACGAGATAGGCGAGCTCACCCAGACCAGCCAGGTTAAACTTCTGCGCGCCCTGGGTTCCGGCGAATATACTGCCATAGGCAGCGCCCAGCCCACCAAGGCCCAATTCCGGGTGATAGCCGCCACCAATGCAGACTTAGAGCATATGGCCCAAACGGGTCGGTTCCGACAGGACCTTTTTTTCCGCATCCATGTCATACCGGTCTATCTGCCTCCCTTAAGGGAGCGCAAGGAGGACATCCCTCACCTGGCAGAGCACATCCTGAACAAACTGGGATATTCCACCAAGATATCAAGCAAGGATCTGGCCATATTATTGGAATATGACTGGCCCGGAAATGTGCGTGAACTTTACAACATTCTGGAACGCTACATGGCCTTTGGCAACCTGGATTTCCTGCAGGTCGGCATCAAGGAAACAGGCGTCTTGGTGCCTCCCTTTGTGGATGATGAACTGGGGCAAACCACCAAGGGGCTCAGGGACACCATGATGGCCCTCGAGAAAAAAATTCTCATAAGCGCCCTGGAACAAAACGGCTGGAACCGCTCTCGCACTGCCAAGGCCCTGGACCTGCCGAGAAAGACCCTTTTCCGAAAGATGCAGAAACTGGGCATCACCCAAAAGACCTCCCTCTGACAGCCCCTCCCCTTTGCCCGTAAAAAAACCGGGGCAAAAGCAGGTTTCGTGAACTTTCACCCCGGGTTCATATCCCTTGCGGTTAAACAGTTAATCAGGCGGCAAAGGCCTTAGGCCGCCTTTTCTTTTTTCCTGCGGCTATGGGCTATGCGCCAGAGAAATACAACCGTCAAAGCCAAAAACACCATGGCTATGGGGCGCTGGGTTATGAAAAAAGGATTGACCCAGGACATAACCACGGTCTGCTGCAGGCTCATCTCCAGCATGGGTCCCAGAACAAATCCAATGATAAAGGTTACAAAGCTCAATTTGAGCTTGCGCATAAAGTAGCCCAGCAAGGCAAAGACCAGCATGATAAAAACAGCCAGCAAGCTGTTTTCGGCCAGGTATCCCCCGGTGAGGCAAACAAAAATAACCAGGGGGTAGACAATGTTCTTCGGCGCGCTCAAGGCCTTGGCAAAAACCTTCAGCCCCAGGTTGCCTATAAAAAGGTTAAGAACATTGGCCACGAGCATTGCTGCATAGATGCCGTAGATAAGTTGCCCGTTTTCTTCAAACATCATGGGGCCGGGGGTGACTCCGTGGATGATAAAGGCTCCGATGAGCAGAGCGGCCACCACGTTGCCAGGAATGCCCAAGGTGAAAAGCGGGATCATGTTACTGCCCACCACTGCGTTATTGGCCGCCTCGGCCGCAGCGATCCCTTCCAACTCGCCCTTGCCAAAGGTCTCCGGGTGTTTGCTGGCCCTTTTGGCCGCACCATAGCCCAAAAAAGCGGCAATGGTGGTGCCTAAGCCGGGCAAGGTGCCCACCGCAGTTCCTATCAGGCTGGATCGCAGAATGGTCTTGCCTGCGGCCAGGTATTCCCTGAAAGAAATTCTTTGATCCGCTTTGGGCAAATTTTGATCGATCACGATCATGTTCTCTTTGCTTTGCGCGCCCTTTTCCAACTGATTCCAGACCTCACTCAAGGCCAGCATGCCGATGCCTACTGCAATAAGGGGGATGCCGCTTTGCAGGTCCATAACCCCAAAGGTAAGCCTGGGAGAGGCGTTCATGGGGTCAATGCCCATACAGGCAAAAAGCACCCCGAACACAGCCGCCACCAGGCCTTTAAGCATGGACTCGCTCTCCAGGGCGGCGATCAGGGAAAGTGCGAAGATGATCACGCACAAAACCTCCGGCGGCCCCATTTTAAGGGCCACAGTGGCAATGGGCGCGGCAACGAAGATCAAGACCAGGTCGGAAAAGGTGTCACCGGTTACCGAGGAGTAAAGCGCCATTTTAAGGGCCTTCAAGGCCTTGCCTTTTTTGGCCAGGGGATAACCGTCAAAGGTGGTGGCGACCGCCTCGGGGGAGCCGGGTGTGTTCAACAAAATTGCGGCAATGGAGCCGCCAAAGGTGGAGCCCTTGTTTAAGCCCACTAAAAAGGCAATGGCCAGCAAAGGGCTCATGTAAAAGGTCAAAGGCACTGCCAGGGCAATGGCCATGGGTCCGTTAAGGCCGGGCACCGCCCCCACCAAGACCCCGGTGGCCACGCCAATGGCCAGATAAAGTATATTGCCCCATTGCAGGGCATCGGCGAATCCTGCCAGAATCATATCCATTTGTTTACAGTCCGCTGGTTCCCTTTACCTAAGGGAGCTTTATCAAGAGTCCGTAACGGAAAAACAAAAAGACCGCCAAGGGCACCAACAGGGAAAAGCTCCCCACAATCACAGGCGACCTTTGCCCATAACACAGCATGGAAGCTGCGACTATAAAAAAGCCTCCGGCTATAAACCCCAGCCAGGCCATGATCAAGAGCCCTGCCAGGGAAAGCCCGAAATTAAGCCCCACGCTCTTAAGCGATCCGGCGCTGAAAACGGTTTTCTCTTTACCTGACCAGGTCTTGGGGAGGTTTTTATATAAAAGCCCCAGGCCTAAGCCAACCAGCAAAACTGAACAGGCAACAGGCAGCGCGGCAGGGGGCATGCCAAACTCCGGAGCCGGGGCACACTGGCTCGGCGCCACCCATATGGCCATCAAGAGGCCAAAGACAATCAACCCAATGGAGAGAAAAAAATCCGTGCGTTGCATATTTATCACCCCACAGCGAAAATAATTCCGCTTTAGTCTGCGGCAAACTCAAGGCCTGCCGCAGACTGTGGTTTTCAGCTATTTATCAAGATAAGCCTTGTATGAATCATGAGACCTTAGAATCAGCTCAGTGATCCGGGGCGAATCCATGAAGACCGCCGGCATATGCAGTTTTTCCTTTAAGAGCTTCTGTACTTCCTCATGGTTAAAGGCGCGTTTGGCCGCCTGTTCCAGGGTCTTTTTCACTTCTGCATTCACGCCCTTGGGCATAACCAGCATAAAGGGAACGTCCATGGAAATATCATAGCCCAACTGCTTTAAGGTCGGCACATCCGGAAAGGCCATCAAGGGCTCTGAGGTGCAGGCAGCTAAAACCACCATCTTGCCGGCAATGGCGTATTTATAGTGCACACCGCCGCTCCAGGCGAAATCCACATGCCCGCCCAAAAGTGAAGGCACCATCTCTCCGCCGCCCTTGGTTGGAACCGGGGCCAGGGTGAAACCCACCTTTTTGCTGATCAACTTGGCGGCCAGCTTGTCCCAGGTAGTCTGGCTGGCAAAAGTGAGCATGCCTTTTTCCTTGCCCGCTTTCACCAGGTCGGCCCAGCTCTTCCAGCCTTTTTTAGGGCTGGCCACAAAGGCAGGCTGGGTGAAACAGATCCCGGCCAGGTAGTCAAAATCATCTACTTTGTAATTTGTCTTGGAGACTAAAGTGCTTAAAGTGAAAGGCAGGCTAACGTTGGCTCCAATGGTATAACCATCCGGCTTTTCCATCTTAAGGTTGCTGGCACCCACCGCGCCGCCGGCTCCGGCCCGGTTGGAGACAACCACCGGCTGGCCCAACTCATCGCCCAATGCTTTGGCAAAGACGCGGAAAGTGGCGTCCAGCGAACCGCCGGCCTTAAAGGCAACCACCAGGTTAACAGGTGAATCAGGATATTTGGCCAAGGCATTGCCACCCAGGCAAAGGGTCAGGGCCAAAAGCAAAGTCAACCCAAAAGAAAAGACTCCTCGCTTCATCTCGCACCTCCCAAAAAGGGCATTGACTGGTCAGGCCAATGCCCATAAGTAAATCCATTCCTTAGCGGACCTGATAAGGCATCCGCACCTCCAACGCTTCAACCGGGCAGTCCACCTCGCAGGGCAGGCAATACCAGCAGGTTTTGTTCAGCTCAAAAGATCGCCCGCAGCTTAAGCAGCGTTCGGCTTCCCTTTTGGCCTGTTCATCGTTTAAGTTACGTTCCAGGGGGCCGTCCAAGGCGGTCCGGCCCTTGGGGTCAAGGTCTGTTCGGGCTATGTCCCTGGCCCTTTCCGGCTCAACCACATATTCCTTTTCCAGGCCATTGGTCAGGTAAAAATCCCTCTCATAGTCCAACTCAAGCCCGGCCAACAGACGGTTGGCCGAGATTCCGGCCTCCTTGCCCGAGGCCATGGCCCTTACCACTGAACTGGGTCCGTTC
Organism: Dethiosulfatarculus sandiegensis; assembly: GCF_000931935.2. Lineage (GTDB taxonomy): Bacteria > Desulfobacterota > Desulfarculia > Desulfarculales > Desulfarculaceae > Dethiosulfatarculus > Dethiosulfatarculus sandiegensis. The sequence goes on along the minus strand of NZ_AZAC01000067.1, from coordinate 209,326 downwards.
AGGCAGTCACCGGCCACAAAGACCTTTTCCCTGGCCGGAGATTTCTGGGTGTAAGGTTCTGCGGCCAGGCGGCCTTTGTTCTCTTGCTCAAGGTTTTGGTCAAGGCCGCTGTTCTGAAGGGTCTGCCCCACGGCCACCACCACCTGGTCCGCTATCAGGGGAGCGGGCTTTAATTCTTCAGTCAAAAGGGGTGCAAAAACGCCTTTACCATCAAAGACCCTCAAACAACGGGACAGGTCCAGGGCCAATCTGTCGCCTTGTGCCCTGATGCCGGTAACGCCAAGACAATTAAGCAGATGCACGCCTTCTTCTTGGGCCAGGGCCAACTCCTCGGCATGGGCGGGCATCTGGTCAGGTCCTTCCAGGCACAGCATCGTCACCTTGGCTGCACCCAAACGCAGGCAGGTGACAGCCGAATCAACAGCCGTGTTGCCGCCGCCTATGACCACCACCTCACGGCCCTCCATATCCTCGGCCAGGCCGTTTCTGGCCTTGGCCAAAAGATCCAGGCCGGGGAAAACACCTTCCAGGTCCTCACCGGGCACGTTAAGCTTCATTGCCTTGCCCGCGCCCAGGGCCAGAACCACGGCCTCATAGTCTTTTTCCAACTGATCAAGTTCCAGGTTTTCACCCAGTCTGAAACCGGTTTTAAAGCTGACACCCATCTTGCCAAGGAGATCCAGCGCCCTTTTCAACTCGGCTTCGGGCATGCGAAAGGCGGGAATGGCCCCCAGCAAAAAACCGCCGGGCTTTTCAGCGGCTTCATAGACCGCCACTTCATGACCAGCCGCCGCCATTTCATAGGCCGCGGCCAAACCGGCCGGGCCTGAACCCACCACACAGGTTTTCCTGGAGGTCTTCTTCACTTCGGGCGGGGTTTCCACAATCTCGGGGTATTTAGCGGCCAGGTAGCGTTTCAGTGCCCTGATCTGCACAGCCCCGTCACCTATGGTCTTGCCCCGCTCGCAGGAGGATTCGCAAGGCCGGGAGCAGACCGCACCCAGGATTCCGGCAAAGGGGGTGTATTTACGCAGCTCTTGGGCTGCCAGCTCTTCCTTGCCCTGGGCGATGAGCCTTACATAGCCCTGACAGTTCAGATTCAAGGGACAGGCCTGGCGGCAGGGGGCCACGGAAAGCCTTAAGTTATCCATGATACAGCGATCAACGCAGTTGCCGCAGGCAAAGCAGAGATCGCGGTCTATTTTTATATTCACATCTGAAATCATCTTCGAACTCTCCATTTCCGGGATTGGCTACATACCGATCACAGGCGCTTTTAAAGCCTTGATGCGGGAGGGATCTTCATCCTTTTGCAAGACCACATGACATTTCCAGTTCTTGTCGTCCTGCTCCGGATAATCGGCCCTTCTGTGGGAGGATCCCCAACGGCTCTCGGTCCTGGTCAGGGAGGCCACGGCCGAGAAGTCGGCGCACTGGATAATGTGCTCCACCTCATACAGTTTGGAGAGTTCATGGGGATTAGCCGCCCTGGTCTGTTTGGCGAGCTGGTCGCGGAAGATCTCAGACCAATGCAGCCATTTTTCCAATTTGTCCTTATTTTTAAGGCCAATAAGATAGTCACCGATAAAGCGGCGGACCTTGAACTCAAGCTCCCGGACATCCAACTCCCGGGTCTTGGCCTCGGCCCTTTGATTCCTGAGACCTATGGCCTCTTGCACCTGGGCCGGGTCATACTCCGCCTTTTTATTCTCCTTCATGAATTCAACGGCGCTTTCCGCAGCCACTTCACCAAAGACCAAAGCACCGCTTAAGTGCTGCTTGGGCACACTGGCCACGTCACCGGCCACAAACAGGCCGGGGACCTGACACTCGGCCTTTTCATTGACCCTCACCCCGCTGATGCCATGGCCGCCGCAGAGCTGGCACTCAGTGGGCCAGAGTTCAATATCATCCCTGCGGAAATCGATCTTGCGGTTCTTAAAAAAGCGCTCCTGGACCGGGCGCTCGGTGGTGAAGAGGATGCCTTCAATCTCCTGAATGACTGCCTCGTCCAGGTGGCTCAGCCTGATACGCACTGGCCCCAAGCCTTTTTCATGGACCTCGTTCATGCGGCTTATGTGATTCACCTCGTTTTGCATGATCACATTGTTCAGCATGTCCAGGACCTTGCCGCCCCTGGTCACGGTGACGGCCAAAAGAGGCATATTGGCGTCTTTTATAACCACTGGGCTCTGGGTGGCCTCCATGCCGGTGAGCGAGGCTCCGGCCCGATAAGCCATGACATAGCCGTCGCCGGTGTTGCCCGGGAAGTCAAAGCCGCCATAGAGATAGCCCGAGTTGGGCAAAGAGAACCTGGCCTGACCACCGGCACAGACAATCACCGCCTTGGCCTTGGCCACCACCATCTCGCCGGTGCGCACATTGAGCCCCACCGCACCGCTGACCTTGGGTCCGTCCTGCAACAGTTTCACGCCCATGACCCGGTTGACCGCAAAAGCCCCCTTTTCCTTGGTCATGCCGGACATCATGGTCTTTAAGTCCGGCTCTTGCATGGCGGTCTGGAAATTGCCCTTTACGTGATATTTCAGGGTGCGGTAGTTGCCCGAGGCATCCAGGGGGAAATACACTCCCCAGCCTTCCAGTTTTTTCAAAAGATCAAAGGATCGGGCAGCCATCAGGTGACTGGCCGGGGCATCGGCAACCCCGGCCGAACCTTCGGTGACGCTCTCCACGTAGAGTTCCGGAGAGGTGAGGTTGGGAATGGATACGATATTCAAGGCATCCATACCGCGGGCAATGGAGCCTGAGTAGTCTATATCGCCTTTTTCAAAGATCACCACCTTCAACTCGGGATCAAGCTCAAGGGCTCGGATGGCGGCCATACAGCCGGCGCTGCCTCCGCCGATAATCAGCAGATCCGCTTCAAGATACTGGTTTCCCATTACTCCTCCTTGGGACGGGACAAAAAAGGAATGTCCCGCACTATAATGCGGCCAAGGATCCGCAGAAGGCACTCGCGGACCGCCTAGCCGAGGGTGATTCCACCCCAGTTTTTATCGTCTCTGTGAAACGAGTAAGTCAGCTCCACCCTGTCCGCCAAAAAAGTGAGTCGGCCCCACATAACCGGTTTGTATTCTGCGTTGAAATACACACCGCTTCGCCTGATCACCAGCGAACCCATGTCGACATTAAGGGACTGGGCCTCTTTTTTGGTAAGGGGGAAAGTGCCAATACGATAGTTCATCTCAATGACCTTGGTCTCCCTTTTGCTGTCCATAAGATCGTTAAGGGAGCAGGTCTTGAGCAATTCCTTATCCAATTGATCAGCCACCTCATGAGGCAGGTAGCGTTCTTCCAGGGCATAGGGCTTGCCGTCGGCCAGTTTCAGGCGCTTGATCATAAGGCCGGTGGTGCCGGGGGCGAGTTTGAGGTCACGGGCGCAGTCCACAGGCAGGTAGTCCTCGCCCATCTCCAAAACCCGGTTGGTGGCCTTGACGCCCTGCTCGGCAAGCATCTTTTCTATGGATTGGAACTGCCGCACCCAGTCGCGGCGTTTGGGAGAGGCCACAAAGGAGCCTTTACCTCTGATGCGTCGGATGACGTCCTGGGATTCCAGGTGTTGATAGGCCTGTCTTATGGTGGTGCGGCTTATGCTGTAGCGCTTTATAAGCTCATTTTCAGAAGGCACCGAATCGCCTTCCACCAGGCCGTTTTCGCGGATGTAAGCAGTTAACACCTCGCAAAGCTGGACATAAAGGGGTTTAAAGTCCCCAGAGTTTAAATCCGGCAGTTTGCTTAGTTCCGTCATCTACGTACCTCTCTTATCAAGTTGTTACTATAACCCTACAACACAATAATGCAACTACTTTGTAGGTCAGTTTTGCTAAATAATTAATTTTACAGGTAAATTATTAAAATAATTCCACCTCAACCATGGTAGTGGTAAACGAGTTATCACTATAACATGGTTAAACGGTTAACCCTAAAACCATACAAGAAGAAAAACTGCAAGCCAAACAAGGGAAAAAACGAAAAAAGTTCCAGGATCAGCCTAAAAAAAAAGGGGGAAGAAAAAAAACGCCGGGCCGCGCAGACAGACCAGTCAAAATCCTTGATCTGGGAGCGAACCGTATTGACCAGATGCACAAGATTTCCAGCCGGTTCACCTAGCTTGCCGCCGGTGGCCGGTTTTGCCCATGGTCCATTGGAAATAGGCCGATTTTATTATTTTGATCAGAGAGGTTAAGTTTGCCATGACCGTGATAAAAAAAATAATGACTGAAACCGCCTGCCTATAGTGGATAGGCATCTGCCGAGGCGGATAAAGGTCTGGGGGAAATCAAGGCTAAAAGCCCGGCAAATTAGAAGCTTACCAGGCTTATGATTTTAATATGTCAGCAAAATAACATTTTATTGAGGAACCAAGATGCACGGTGCATCGCGCTCAAATAGCGGCGGTCGAGAAGGCCCCGAGGGAAGGCTTACCCACAAATTGAACCGCCCGCCTCTTAAAGGGGCGGGCGGCTTAATCACGTTAAAATGGCTTTGGCCTGACTTTGAATTTTAAAACCCCTTAGCCGGGAGCCAGGCTAAATTCCTGTTTCAAGGTGTTGATGAGTTCCTTGACCGAAATGATATTTTTCACCCGGTAAGCGTTTTTTCCGGCAAAGGCGAAACCGTTTTTAAGTTTGCCTTTGCGGGCGCAATCCAGAGCCATGGCAATGCAGTAAGGACTTTTCTGCATTTCACAGGTGCGAATGCAATGGAACGGACAACGCACCGGTTTTCTCTCGCCGGACTCCACATCGGTTAAAAACTGGTTCTTCACAGCCCTGCCCGGCAGGCCAAGCGGACTTTTGATCACCACAATATCTTCTTCTTCGGCATTAATGTACGTCTGCTTAAAGGCATCGTCTGCGTCACACTCATGGGTGGCCACAAACCTGGTGCCCATCTGTACGCCCGAAGCTCCCAGCTTGAGATATTTTTTAATGTCGCTGCCGGTAAAAACGCCGCCTGCGGCAATGACCGGAATAGAGGGTAGACCGGCTTTGGTAAACGGCTTCACCGCTTCCATGACATCGGTCACCAGCTTTTCCAGAGAAAATTTGGGGTCATCGAGCTGGTTTGTCTTAAAACCAAGATGACCGCCCGCCATGGGGCCTTCGACCACAAAGGCGTCGGGCAGGTAATCAAACCGGGAAAGCCACTTCTGGCAGATGATCTTGGCCGCCCGGCCGGAAGAGACAATCGGCACCAGCTTGGTATGCAGGCCTTCCTTGAGGTAGCCGGGCAAATTCAGAGGCAGCCCCGCCCCTGAGAAGATTACGTCGATCCGTTCTTCCAAGGAAGCCTTTACCATGTCGCTGAAATTGGTGAGGGCGACCATGATGTTCACGCCCAAAATTCCCTTGGTCCATTCCCTGGCCTTTTGAATCTCTCTTTTAATGGCCCGGATATTGGCTTCGGTACTGTTTTGGGAGATGTCCGGTTCACCGATGCCCGCCATGGCGGCGGCGATTACGCCTATGCCGCCTTCATTGGCAACAGCGGAGGCTAATCTGGAAAGGGAGATGCCCACCCCCATTCCACCCTGGACGACCGGCAGCTTGCTGACCAGATCCCCGATTTTAAGTGTGGGAAGTTCCATTTAACGCACCTTTTATATGGGAACAAAAACCCGGCTCAAGCCCTCTTGAGTTAACGGCTCTGTCCGGGCCGAATAAAATATATTTATTTCCGGCAGGCACCCTCCCGTGGCCATACAGGCCTGGACCGCCGGACGAGGAAGTTGCTTTTGAAGATATATGGAGCTTTGTATCACAAGATGGTGAAAATACCACTTAAATTCCCACAAACCATACCTTTTTCGTCCCGGATGCCGCTTAAACGAATTGGCCGGACCCCGACAGTGGTCCGGCCAAAAGTCTAAAATACAAGTTGTTTAATGAACTTGACTCAGTCAATTCCCAACTGGGCTTTTCTGAACTACACAGATAAAATAACTAATTTTCATATCCCGACCTTTTCGGCCCAGCCCTGATACTCCCCAAGTCCCAAAATCCTCAACCCCAGATGTCTTCCGGTTCTGAGCAGCCCGTCCAGCAGATTCTGGCCGTGGGAACGGTCGCAGGCCAGGAAAAATCCCGGTTCAGAGAATTTGGGGTTGATAATCTGAAGCCAAAGATTGTGGCTTTTAGTGTTCTGATAAAGCGGCTCTGAAACCCCAGGCTGTTCCACATCCACTGCCGCCAGGCGTTGCAGGATGGGCAAGGCGTTTTTGCCGAGCAGGGCGAAAAACAGCCAGCCATGGGTCATATCCGTATAAAACTCATCAGGCCAGGGACGGTTCAGTTCTCCCTTAAGATCAAACACCGCCGTTTCATCCTGATTTATGCGGCAATAAAAAGCCCCCTCATGCAGACGGGCCCGGCCCGGCGAAAGCTCAGGCGCGTCTTCGATCCCCCGCCCGCATAAAAGGGCCTTGGGCCTGTGACTCAAATCCACCAGCCCCGCCCGCCAGAAAAACTTGGGCTCATATTCCATTACCAAGGGCCAGCCGGACTCTTCGCGAACCACCGGCGAACCTGCCCAGGAAGGCATGACCACCTGATTTTTCATGGTAATCATAATCGCATCCTTTCACCCTTGGGATCATAAAACGGCAACTCGGCCACAGTGGCCCTGACTTCTTTTTCCTTTAAGCAGATAAAAATATCGTCTTGCGGTGCAAAGGGTTTTTCCGGCTGCACCAGGGCCAGGCCTATGGTCCGGTTCAAAAGCGGGCTGTAGCGAACCGAGGTGATATGCCCCAATCTGGCCTCTCCCCGAATAATCAGATTGCCGTCGGTGACTTCCGACCTGCCCTCCAGGTAAAAGCCCACACATTGGCATCGCTTTTTACTGTTGGCCAAAAGCTTTAAAATGGGACCTCCCACATGATCCTCTTTACCGTCCCATAACCAATCGAAACCAGCTTCAAAAAGGTTTGTATTGCCGTCCGCGTCCAGGCCGGGGATGATATGGCCCTTTTCCAGGCGGCCGATAAATTGGGTCTCCAATCCGGCCTGCATCAGTTCAAAAGGCTCCCCCGCTTTACAAAGGGCTTGCCAGAGGTAGTCGGCCTGGGCAGCCGGGCAGTGAAGCTCGTAACTGGGCTCGCCTAAAAATCCCATACGCATTATCAGGACCTCAACCTCAGCGACCCGTGCCTCAAGCCAATGCATGAAAGGCAGGGCCCGGTTGGAAACATCTGTTTGAGTAAGGCTTTGCAACACATCCCGGGCCTTGGGGCCGGCCAGGTTCAAGACAGCCTTGCATTCAGTCAGGTCCACCAGATGAGCCTGCCAGTCTTCTTCCCTGCGCCAGCGCTCATACCATTCCCTGGTAGAGATAGCCCTGGCGGTGGAGGTGGTGAAATAATATTCCTCCGGCCCTTTTTTGATAAAAGCGCCGTCATCAATTAAAACCCCCTCATTGTTAACCGCCCCGTTGTATAAAATTCTGCCCGGATCAAGTCTGTCCACATCCCTTAGATTGACCCGGTTGATCCATTTTCGGGCATCCGGCCCAAAAATCCGGAATTTGCCTAAGGTTGAGGCATCCAAAAGGCACACCCCCCTGTGCAGGGCCATGGTTTCGGCCTCCGGGTCGCCGAAATGCTCGATCCTGATCCAGGGCCCGGCCCGAAAGGCCCTGCCGCCCATGGCCTCTTGAACATGGTGGGTGGGCGGCACCCTGGGTTGGTCATGTTGGCCCGCGGCCAGGACGCCCAAGCTCACTCCCATTAAAGGAGCCCTGGGGGTGAAGACCGCATTGTCACCCATGTTTTCAGGATCCAGATGGGCCAGGTAATCCAGAAAATTGACCTGGCTCAGGCTGCCCTGCTCCGGCCCCATGGTGGCGGTGGTGTAGCGTTTTATGGACTCCAGGTTGTCAAACCCCTCGGCCATGGCCTGGTCAATATCCTTTTCAGTAACATCATTGCCCAGGCAGATGAAACGCCTTTTCTTATCACCCAGATTCCTGACCTGGGGTGGATTGGGCGCGAAGGAAGCCTCGCGTTCCTGTTTGGCAAAAAGCTCTATGCCCAAATGAGAAAGGGCCTTTGCCACTGCCTGCCCGGCCTGGGCCTTGATATCGGCCCTGGCGCTAAGGCCGTTGATGCGCCCGGCCGTGGCCTGCCCCGCAGGCAGATTCCGGGCCAGGTGAAGGCCCAGGTCATGGTCATAGCTTATAACGGCGTCGGTCTGGGCCACCAGCTTGAACATGGGGGTCTTGCCACAGGCAGCCACCACCAGATCGCACTTAAGGCTCTTCTCCCCGGAGCCGTCCAAAGCGCTGACCAGGGCCGCGTTCACAGTCTTCTTGCCCTTGACCTCTTTTATGGAGCTTCCGGTCCAGACAGCTATTCCCTGATCCCCGGCCCGGGTCATAAGAGGTCCGGGCTTGGCATCCGGCCTGATATCGGCAACTCCCGCCACTTCCACCCCGCAGGCCGCCAAATCCAGGGCGGTGCGATAAATCTGCTCGTCTCCACCGGCCAGCACCGCCTTTTTACCGGGCTGCACACCATAAAGGTGTATCAGCCTTTGAGCGGTCTGGGGCAAGATCACTCCGGGCCGGTCATTATGTTCAAACACAAGGGGCCTATCCATGGCCCCGGTGGCATAGACCACGCACCGGGGGCGCACCAGGTAAGACCTTTCCTGAAAATCCCCGCCCGAAGGACATTTTTCCACACACACGAAAAGCCCGTCCGGATAGGCCATGGCGGCCGTGGTGTTCAACAAGGCGGTAAGGTTGCCATAACCGGAAAGTTTATCCAGGCAATCCTTAATCTCGCTGAGATAATCCGGCCCCTGAAAGGCGTGATACCCGCCGAACCAGGGTTCGGCCTCCACCAAAACCACCTTTATGCCGGTCTCCACCGCCGTTTTGACCGCTTCCAACCCGGCCAGACCTCCGCCTATCACCAACAGTTCGGGTGTGAGGTTGATTTCTTCACATTTGGGCTTTTGAGCCAGGGGTTTTATGGCTCCCAGGTTGCCGGGGGCCTTGCGCATCATCTCCCTGGCCTTGTCCCAGGCCTTGCGGGATTTGTACAGGGTGGCGTTTTTATAATAAAAACCCACCTGAGTGACCGAGCCGCTCAAATCGGAGAGTTTTAAAAGGTCCAGCCCCTTTTGGGACTGGCTCTCCACTTTCATGCCCTCGCTCACAAGGGTGCGGGCTATCCTTGTATTCAGCCTGCCGTTAACCTCCATCAAGGGATCAACCGCATGAACCCCAAGCTCCATCACTCCCCTGGGACGATGGTACTTAAAGGAATCATAGGTGTGCCTCACCCCTTGGGCCCAAAGGGCGGAGGCAATGGTATCCCCCTCATAGGCCTGGATCTTTTTGCCGCCGTAAAAAAGGTTTAAAGGCTTTTTACGATTAATCACCTCTGAAGGGCTCTGGGGCAGTCGATCAATCATGGCCTCACTCCCCCCCGACCCCGGCGCTAGTAACGCCCAGGACCTGATTGGTTTCGGTGTTTCTGGTCACCTTAAGCCAGGTTCCGCAGGCCTGATGCCACCACCATTCCTCCTGGACCCCGCTTTTATTTTGGTTGAAGTAGATGTAATCCCTTAGCTCGCGCAGATCCGCACCGCTTCGCGGTTCAACTTTGACCTCACCACCGAACTTGAACTCATATACGTCCCGCGCCCCGCAGTTGGGGCAATTGATCATAAAACCCATGTTTCACCCCCATCAGGTCCTGGCAATATAGGATTCAGGGATCATGCGCCCTTCGTAAAACCGGTCTATCCCCAGATAACGTATCGTCTCCGGGCAATTGCCGGTGGCCATATACTCAGCCATGGTCTTGCCGCAGCCTGGTGAGGACTTAAAGCCGAAATACCCCCAGCCCGCGTCCACAAACAGGTTTTCTATATCCGTGGCCCCCATCACGGGAGCGCCGTCCACAGTCATATCGCAGAGCCCGCTCCAGGTGCGCATGATCTTCAAGTTGGCGATGTCCGGCATCATCTCCAACATGCCGTAGGCCTGCTCCCGGGCGAACTCATATGTGTTGTAAAGCTTGTAACTCTGCCAGGGATCCAGATGAGCTCCCATGATCAAATCGCCCTTTACAGTCTGCTGCACATAGCAAAAATAGGACTCGCTCACCATGACGTGATCCAGGCAGGGTCGGACGCACTCGGTGACCATGGCCTGCAGGGGCAGGGTCACAACCGGCAGTTCAAGGCCAGCCTTTTCCGCCACGGTTGAGGAATAGCCGCCCGGAGCCATCAGCACCAGAGGCGAGGATATCTCGCCTTTTGGGGTCTCAACCCCTGTGACCCTGCCGTTCTTAACCTGGATGCCGGTGACTTCCGTTTTAGGGCAAAGATCCACCCCCATCCGGTGGCAGGCCTTGACAAAGCCCCATACGGCAGCGTCATGGTGCACCTGGCCGCCCGGCGGATTGAAGTACCCCCCGACCACGGGTTGGTCCCTGCGTTGGCTTATATCCAAAAGCGGGACCAACTTTTTAAGCTCCTCCGGATTGAGCAGATAGTTTTCAATACCCATGCGGCGCTGGGTTTCATGACGCATCAACATGTTGTTGAAACCGGCCTCACTGTGAGCCAGCCCCACCAGGCCCTTTTCCCAGACCATAAGGTTCCATTCCAGCTCAGCGCTCAATTCAAGCCATAAATTTTTGGAAAGTACGTAAAGGGGCAGGATTTCAGGAGCCCTTTGATTGACCCTGAAGACCTCGGTGTTGCGGCTGGATCCGCCATAACCGAAATGCTTGCGCTCCAAAACGGCAATCCGCCTCATCTTGTGGTCTTTGGCCAAGAAATAGGCAGTGGCCAGACCGTGCAGGCCGCCGCCGATCACCACTGCGTCATAAGTGTCGGCCGGTTCGGTGAACTTCCAAAAAGGTTTTATAGAGGCCATAAACTATCTCCATGTTTTTTTCACGGCATGCACACCATGCCCAAAAAACCGTGACTACGGGCCTGGATCTTGTTCAACGATAAAAAAAGGCGAAAACCGCAAACCGGGTTTTCGCCCCTTGGGCAGGGCCCTTGATCGGTTCCGGAAAAACCCCAACACCCCACATGGGCCGGGCGCCGGGGCAAGGCAGAAACCGAATAGCTTGAGCAAGAGAAAAGCGTTTGGAATTTTTAGTGGTTATTTGATGCATTAGCAAACTCTTGCCGCTTTTTATCAGTGCGACCCGCGCAATGGAGAATCAATTAATCCGGCATGAAATTTTCAGGCTTAAGAAAACAATCGCCTCAATGAGTTCCGAATCCTTGTGCATTTATTCCGTATTAAATCCTTTCAATCCCATATGAATAGTTAATACTTAGAACATTATCCCCATCAAATGCAAGCCCGCCTTAAGAAAAACACCACCATTTAAAAGGCCCAACACCTCGCACTCATGAAAAAAAACAGGTTCCGGTTTACTACACCATCCGGATGCAGGCAGATCGGCAAAGGCCGGAAGGCCTGGTTTTACCAGGGATTACCCCGTAAACAGGCCGGGTAAAAACCGCCGATCCTGCTCAGAAAACGGATATAAACTATAATCGGGACTATTCTTTTACATGGTTCAGAAAACGGCCGATATGATCGCTGGTTATGTCGGCGGCGGTATCGCCGTCCCTTTTTTTCAAGGCCTCTATTATGCTCTCCCAGTCTGTAAAAGCCTCCCGCACCAACCTTTTCTCGCCGGGCAGCAACTTATCCGTATAGGCCATGATGTTATCGTGAATTGGTCTTAAGACGGCGTTATAGGTTCGATTTTTGGTAAGTTCGATCAAATGCTTGCGCAGATTCACCTCGGTGGCTAAAAAATGCTTCCACCCCTGGTCTCCCAGGTTGAGGGCCCGCCTGAAATCGTCCATGTAATCATCCAAAGCGGATAATTCATCATCACTTGCCCTCCTGGCCACCAGGCGCATTACAGCGGCTTCATTAACCTGCCGAAACTCGGCCAGTTCTTCATATGAAATGGAAAGTTGCCGGATTAAAAGGCCCAGGCCCTCGGACACGGAATCCGTGGAGGCCTCCTTAACGAAAATGCCCCCCTTGGCGCCCTTTTTCACTTCCACCAGGCCTTTTTGTTCTAAAATTGCCACGGCTTCGCGGATGGTTCCCAGGCTGGCGCCTAAAATGGATTGCAGATCCCTGGAGGCAGGCAGACGTTCACCAGGTTTGATACGGCGGGAAAGGATGGTCTCCTCGACCTGACTTACTACATCAGCCACTAAACTGTGTTGTTTAGCCTTTTTGAGCACCCCCAACGCACTTGCATTACTTGCTTGTGTTCTCATGACTACCTTATCCCTATTTTATTGTCATCAGCCGGCTCCATCCGGACCTGACCACACTACTCCCCTACCGGATATGGAGCCATTCTTGAACCGGCGGGTCAGGACCGGGGTTTTCTTGGGGCTGAATGCAATTGATTGCTCAGTATAGCCCAAAATAAAACAAAAGCCCAGAAATAGGAAATATTAGGAACAAAAAAATCAAAGCCTGAAACAAGGGGAAGTAAAAAGCTGAAACCAAGGGGCGGAGGAGCCTCCGCCCCTTGCAATTTAATTTAAATTAATCAAAAACTTAACCTCGTATCTAGCTCTTGGGTTAAGCGCGGGAAAGAGCAGTTTTTTTAGAAACGCCGTTGCACATGACAAGACAATGCTTATATTTTTAGATCTATTTTCTAGTTGTATTATTTCGGCCTTACCTTTTCGGTTCACCGTAAAAGTGACAACCCACTTTTCTGAACCTGTAATCTTGTTTTGCAAGGAGTGTCCCAGGCAACTTGCCAGAAGATTCCACTTGCGCCTTAAAAGATTTTCCACTTTCCGGCGGTTTTGCTGATCACCAGCCTGTACAAATCCAAGCCTGAAATTCCCAACGATTCCGGTTGCCGGCTCAGGCGCGGGCTGGGTGAGAACCATGGGCCTGGGTGCGCGGGCAGCCGACAAAAAGGCTTTTCCCCTGGCCATTGCCGGGCTTGGCCCGACAGCCGAATTCTCCACTCCCCGGGGCAAAGGCAAGGGCTGCACCACCACTTCGGGTTTTTCGCCTTTGGCCCTTATTTTTTCATCCACGGCCACAAAAGAGGTGAAGGCGGTGAGCAGGTTGTATTTAAGGCCCAATCCGGTTATCTCCTCTTTAAGTTCAGAGGGATCAGATACACTCAATAGATCGTTTAACCCTTGAATGCGCTTTTTGGCCCAAAGCAGGTCCAGCGAGCCTTTTGATTTATCAAGATCAGAAGCTTTAAGTTCAATAACCTTAGTATAGGGCCCCTTGGCAGTGCGGCCTGTGATCTTGACCTTGGCCGGAGTCTCTCCCTTAAATTTTCCGAGAACCGAAAGCGGCCTTTGGTCAAAAAGATCAGGCAATCTGCCCGGCTCAAGCTCGCTTGCGCTAATGCCGGTGAACTCGATTTTAATATCTTTCAACACGGGCCTTGATATATAGCGGGCAAACCTTTCGGCCCCTTTTCCGGCCTGATCCGGATTCAAAATCACCATGGCCTCGCCCTGTCCGGCCCGGGCCAAGGCCTCCACCAGGTAGCGGTTAACCGAACTCCCCACCCCCATGGTGAATAGGTTGGCCCTTCCCAGGTTGTTTTTGACCAGAGCCAGGGCCTTTTGCTCCACATGCACATAGCCGTCTGTTATCAAGACTAAAATCCGACTGGATTCTTCCTGTTCGGGCAGCTTCAAGGCCCTTTCCAAGGCAGGCAGAAGCCTGGTTCCCCCGCCGCCCTTGACCTTCTCCAGCATGGCCAGCGCGCGTTTTTTATTTTCCGGGCTGGCTTTTAGGGAAACCGGAGAAAGCAAGCGATCCCCACCGGCGAAAAACAGAATATTAAAGCTGTCTTTTTCGCTGAGACCGGTCATCAGGTTTTTCATGAGTCGGATCGCGCAGGTCAGGGGGAAACCTCGCATGGAGCCGCTTACATCCACCACAAAAATAAATTCCCTGGGCAACACCTCGGCCCGGATTTCTTCCAGGGGAGGCTCGATCATCAGCAGGAAGTGGTTGCCTTGAAGGGTCTTTTGGGTAAGAAAACCGGTCTGGATCTGATTGCCGGCCAGGGTGTAACGCAACACGAAATCCCGGTTTCCGGCCTGGGGCGAAGGCTCCAGAACCACCTTTGCCCTGTGGGAATCCTCATAAGTGATTTTCGGGTTATGGCTGGGGCAGCCCAACCTGGAGACGGCAATGGGGCTGGTCAATTCCAGTTCAAGGCCAAAGCTGTGCAGGGACTGTTCACCCCTGGGCAGATAGGGATTTGCCACCCAGGTGTCTGCCTCCACGCCTTGGTCCTCTGATCTGTATCTGGGGCCAACCACTGTGGGAAAGACAAACTCATAAACTTTATCTGCCGGTTTTAAAATCTCCGTGTAATCCATCTCCACCCGGATATGATCTCCGGGCATAATATTCGTCACCCTCATTTGAAAAACATTGGGCCTTTTCTGCTCCAAAAGAGAGGCGCTCTTCCCCTGCTGCCTGGCTTGGCCGAATTCCCGCCGCGCCTGTTCGGTTTTTCTGATCCTGGCTTTTATGGTCCTTTGGCCAATGGTCATGGTTAGGTTGTGCACACTGGCCTTTGTGGAGGCGGGAAAAAGGTAAACCGCTTCCAGGGGCCGCTTCCCCTGGTTGTGGTATTCCTGAATCACCTTCACACGGGCCAGAAAACCGCTGATCTTGACCTTGGCCCTGGCGCCGGTCAGCGGCAGCCTGTCCAAATCCGGATCGCCATCCTCAATATAGAAATAGGGGGCCTGGCATTTATCCTTATGACCCCCGGCCCAAACAGGGGAGACAAGAAAAACAGCGATCCCCAAGGCCAGGCAGGTAATGTAGACTGGGATAAGGTGAGGCCTTTTAAACATCTTCATCCTCCGATTTTTGTTTTTCCTGCTGATAACGGACGAAGGATGCCCGAATTTGTTACGGAGGCAGGCGAGAAAATATTAAGGAATAAATTTTTTACATGGATTATGAGGCCCTAACAGACCAAAAACTTCTACGGATATGCCTTGAGGGTGATTCCGGGGCATGGCGGGAGTTTGTAAGGCGCTTCAGCGGGCTGGTTTTTCACAGCATAAAAGCCACCCTGTTGAGGTTTGAGGCCAAGGACCGGGATCAGGAACTGGCCAGGGACCTTTTTCAAGAGACCTTTTTGGCCCTATGCGAGGACAACTATCGCAAGCTTAGAATCTTTAAAGGAAAAAACGGCTGTTCCCTGGCCACCTGGCTAAGGGTTCTCACCTCCCGCCTGGTGATCGACTATCTACGCAAAAAAAAACTGCCTCAAATCTCTTTGGATTCATATGGAAAAGAATTCTATGGCCAAGGCAACAACGGCCTGAAAATACCGGACAGCCGCCCTCCGCCGCTCGAACTTTTACAGGAAAAAGAAATCCGTATATTTTTGGATGAACTTTTAGACGAGTTAAAACCCAGGGAAAAGCTGGCCATCCAGTTAAGGTTTAAAGACGGCCTTTCCGGTGAAAAGACGGCAATGCTGCTGAAAATGAACCGTAATCATCTGAACCAGATTATTCACAGGGTTAAAAAAAGCCTGCGTGAAAAAGCCGAAGAAAAAGGTTTCTTGTAATAAACAGCTGGTGTTTCCGTCTATTAAGGCCAGGAGACCAGAGATGCCCAATGACCTGAAAAAACAAAAATTCAACCTTTTCGGCAAAAAAGACGTCTGCCCGGGAGAGGAAGACCTGGCTGCCTATATGGACAACCGCCTTTCCGCCCGGGAAATGGCAGAGGTTCAGGCTCATCTGAATCATTGCCCACTTTGCAGGGCTGTGCTGGCCACAACCCTGGAGAGCAGTCAGGCATCTTCCAATGAAGCACCGCCTAAGGACTGGATGGAACAGGCCCAGGCACTGGTTCCAGAGGATACAAGGCCCTTCAGCTCCCCAAAAAGCACGGGATCGATTTTTCAGCGTATATCCCGTTTTCTCACCCTGCCCCGTCTGGCTCCGGTGGCCGTAACCGCGGCGGCGGTGGTAATGATCTCTTTTTACTGGGTGAACTATCAGCCCGGGCACATGCTGTTGACCCAAAAAACTCAGCAAGCGCCTTTAAATGAAACCCCGACAACAGAACAGGCGGCCACCGAAACGAGACAAACAGATGCGGAACCCTCCCGGTTGCCGGCCCCTAAAATGGCGGCCAAATCTAAAATGGAAGCGGCCCAACCGATTAAGCCCGCCCCCAAAATGGCGGCCCAGGCCCCTGCCAAAACGCAGGAACCGGTCCTTTCCGAACCTGTTCCCCCAAAGCCCGCCCCAAAACGGATTCAGAGAGCGGCCCGGGCGAAGCAAAACAAAAATGCAGCCCCCATGACAGAAACCGCCCCGGAGATGGCGGCTCCAGCCGGGGCGTCGGGACAACTCCGGTCTAAACCCGCACCTGAAAAGGCTCCCCAAAAACAGATCCAAAGGCTGGCCCAGGCGACGAAAATTAAAGAAGCCGCCCCCATGGACGCAGCCGGTCCGTCTCAAATCAGGGGGATGGTGCAGAGAAGGGTTTTCAAGCTGGTTCAGGTCAGCGGAGAGGTCAACCATAACCATGTTACCTGGCTGGTAAGCCATGAGATGGCAAAGGTCCAAGACTGCCTATTCAAGGCAAAAACCCGAAATCCGTCAAAACAACACCTCTTCAAAACGGAATTCATCTGGCAGGAAAACCGGATAGCAGTCTCTGATTTAAGCCCCAACCAGTATATGGCCGCCTGTCTGGTCTCAATCCTGAACCAGGGAGACCTGATCAGGCCTGAAGGAAAGGGGAAAAGTTTTTCCCTGATCCTGACCCTGACCAGCCCCTGAACCGGAAAGAAAACGGCTAACGGGGGGGCAAAAATATAACTAATTGTTTTCATTGATTTAAATAGCAAGACTTGCATATCTCCCGCCTTTTACCCCGGCCAAAGCCACAAATACGTAACCTCCCTCTATTGACAGGGGAGGAATTCTCAAGGAAATTCCGACCTAAAGGCTGTTTCCCACTCACCACAAAAAAACCTAGGAGATAACAAAGAGCCATGCCTTTTTCCGGAATCAAGGTGGTCATTTTTGATTGCGACGGGGTTTTGATCCACTCCTTTAACTCCACTTGTTATTACTTCAACCGCATCAGAGAAGAAGTGGGTCTGCCGCCCATGAACCGCGAGCAGCAGGAATACGCCTTTATCCATTCCGTGGAAGAAACTCTTGATTGGTTCATTCCCACTGAGTTAAGGGGAAAGGCAGCCCAATCCAAACGGGGGATCACTGCCCAGGACCTGGTGCCAAGGCTCACCCTGGAGCCGGGAATCACGGAATTACTGGCCACACTCAAAAACAAGGGGACAGCCATGGCCGTGGACACCAATGGTGGCCATGAAGCCAGGGAAATACTGGAGTCTTTGGGAATTCTGGATTATTTCCGCATGGTGGTCACCGCCGATGATGTGGCCAGGCCCAAGCCCTTTTCAGACGGGGTGGACCATATACTGACCACACTTGAAGCAACCCGTGAGCAGGCTGTATTTATCGGCGATTCAAAGGTAGACGAAAGAACAGCAGCTGAATCGGGCCTGACCTTTTGGGCCTACGACAATCCCGAGCTGAGTGCGGAAAAATATATCGAGGATTTCCACGCCCTTAAAACCCAGCTGGAGCAGGCAGCCTGCTGAGCCGGAAAAGTCCCACCGGTTTTACTTAACCCTTGTCACCACGGGTTTCAGGTTCTCCCTGCTCGGGACCAAACGCGCCAGGTAAAGGGAAACTCCGGCCAACACAGCTCCGCCGACAAAGGGAATTCTATAGTCAACCATCCAGACCAGGCCGCCTATGACCGGTATGATAACCGCTACGATGTGGTTGATGGTAAAACCCACGGCCATGGAGGGGGCCACCTCTCCGGGATCGGCTATTTTGCGGAAAAAAGAGGGGATCGCAATGGAGCAGCTGAAAAAGATATGATCCAACACATAGGCAGCCGCAACCACCGCCTTGCTCTGGGCAAAGGCATAGACCAAAAACACTATGATCAGCATGGAATATTCCACGCTGAGCACAGTTCTTTCTCCAAAGCGGTTAATGGCCTTGCCCACCATGGGGGCCACAAAAAAGTTAATGACATTATTGATAAGGAAAAGAACCGCTATCTCCTGAAGGCTGAAGGAAAACCTCTGCACCAAGAGAAACACGGCAAAGGCCACGAAAACCTGCCGCCTGGCCCCCGCCATAAAGGTGAGGGCGTAAAACAGTTTATAGCGCGAGCGCAGTATGAATTTCTTTTGCTGGGGCGTGGTCTCTTTGGGAGAAGGGTTGCTGAAATAAGCCCCCAGCCCCACCACGGCCACCAAACCTCCCAGCAACCCAAAGATGGCCGAATAATCTAAGACATAAGATAAACCAATGACCGATATCCCCACAGTTATGTTGGCCAGGGCATTGGCCGAACGCACCCGCCCCAGCACCAGAGGCGTCTGGGTGGAGCTGAAATGCTGCAAGGTGAGCGACTGGTTTACAGTCTCATAGTAGTGGAAGCCAAAGGACATGACCATGGTGCTAAAAAGCAGGCCCCCGAAACTGTCCAGAACACCTGTAAAAGCCACCCCCATACCCATGATCAATACTGAAACAGCGGCCAGATGATGCTCTTTGATAAAAAGAAGCACATAAATCACCAAAAAGGATAAAAAACCCGGGATCTCCCGCATTCCCTGGATAATTCCGTTCTCCTGCCCGGTAATCCCCACCTGTTCCACCGCAAAGTTGTTATAGATGGTGCGCCAGCCCTGAAAACCGGTTGCACAGGTCACGGCCATGACCAGAAGAAAAAAGAACATCTTTTTATTTTCAGCGGAATAAGGCTTCATAGGGTGGTTAAAATCCTTTAAGTAATAAAGAAAAAGCCCAATTGCCCGAAATGGTAAGCAAGTAAAGAAGATTACAACCAACCATCTTAAAGAACCACTTTTTAAAAAAGGCCGGGCCTTTCTTTGACCCAATCCACTCCCATAGCCACCCCCCTTTCCCCGAGGGCTCTGGGCCGGAATGTGTTAGTATGGGGAATTTCCGGCAACCTTAAGAAAAGAACAGAGGCGAAAGGTTGATCATGAACACCATAAAGCTGGATGCCCAAGGAGACTTGGCCCTTTTGAAACTGCAACACGGTGTCACCAATGCCATTAATCCTGAGATGGCCCAAGAGCTTACTCAGGCTGCCCAAGAGATAAAAAGAAACTTTCGAGGCATGGTCTTTTCCGGCGGTGAAAAATTCTTTTCCATGGGCTTTGACCTGCCCTTTTTGCTTAAGATCACCCAAGAAGAAATGCTCGCCTTTTTAAACACCTTAAGTGACGCCATCCTGGATCTTTACACCCTTCCACTTCCCACGGTTACAGCGATTAAGGGGCATGCCGTGGCCGGAGGCCAGATCCTGGCCCTGGTGTCGGATTGGCGCATTGCCGGCTCCAAACGCATTCTTATGGGGTTGAACGAAGTCAAGTTGGGAGTTCCGGTTCCGTTTCAGGCAGACCTTATCTTAAGGCAACTCCTGGGCGACAGGCAGGCCACGGAGATGCTCTTTACCGGCGAGTTTGTAAGCACGGACAAGGCCCTTTTAACCGGCCTGGTAGACCAGATCGTGCCTGACCACGAAGTGGATCAGGCGGCTTTTGAAAGGGTTTCCAAAGTGGCGGCCATGCCTCAAGACGGCTTTAAGGAGATCAAGGCCAATCGGGTGGAGATGGTTGCCGATCTCTGCCGTAAATATCAAAATGAAAAAAACACCCGGTTTGTGGAGCTATGGTTTAGCGCAGAAACCCAGGCCATACTCCAAAAAGCCGCGGAAAAATTTTAACTGCCACATTAGTAAAGCAAAATGAAAGCCGTATATTTCAGCGAAAGCAAAATTACCATCATAGAAAAACCCTGCCCGTCCCCTAAAACGGGTGAAGCCCTTTTACGCCCCATCTTGGCCGGAATATGCAATACAGACCTGGAACTGAAAAAGGGGTACTACCACTTCACAGGCACTCCGGGGCATGAGTTTGTGGCCCTGGTGCAAAAGGCCCCTGAACACCCCGAGTTGGAGGGGAAAAGGGTGGTCTCCGATATAAACCTGGGCTGCGGTCATTGTTCATGGTGCCTGAAAGGAGACTCCAGGCATTGCCGGGAACGCAGGGTTTTGGGAATAAAAGGCTATCCGGGAGCCTTTGCCGAATTCCTGGTTGCACCGGTTTCCAACCTGCATATTGTGGATCAAGGCATAAAAAATGAGCAGGCGGTGTTTGCCGAACCCCTGGCCGCCGCCCTGGAGATATCCCAGCAGGTTCACCTTAAGAGCAGGCTCAAGGCGCTGGTCATGGGAGACGGCAAACTGGGGCTTTTGGCTGCCCTTGCCCTGAAACACTATATTCCCGAATTAACCCTCTTGGGTAAGCACCAACAAAAACTGGCCCTGGCCCGGAAACAGGGGATTTACACCAGCTTTTTTTCCAATCTGGAAGATCTGCCCGGCCTGCGCCGGGAACTGGGGAGTTTTGACCTGGTGGTCGAGGCCACAGGATCTGAAAAAGGCCTGGAGCAGGCCCTGTTACTGGTCAGACCCCGGGGAACCATTGTGGCCAAAACCACCTCCCACAAACCTTCCACCTTTAATCTGGCCGGACTGGTGGTTAACGAGGTGCGGCTTTTGGGCTCCCGCTGCGGGGACCTCTCTCTGGCCTTGGCCTTTTTGAAAAACAAGTGGATTGAGGTGGGACCGTTGATTGAGGCGGTTGTTCCCTTTTCCGAATTTGAAAAGGCCTTCGAACTGGCCGCCAAACCAGGCGCTAAAAAGGTCCTGATTGATTTTTAATAAAATCCCGGGCGGAATAAATCCGCCCGGGTAAGATCCCGGAAACCTGTCGCAAAAGCTCCCGGGGCAGAGCAAGGGCTATCCACCCAAATCGACTTTCACAGATATCAAGAGGAAAAATCCGTGGACGAACTTTCCAAATTTCTTTCTACATAGGTGACAAAAACACCTTGTGTTCTGAAAGATTGGTGCTTTTGATTCTGGCCCTGACCAGCTTTTGCTCCCCAAAAATGGAGACCATGCGAATCTGGCCGTCATCAGTGGGCTCAATAAGGTCGACTTCGCCCAACACCAGGTCTTCCTTGCCTGAATCATCAACCATGAAAACTGCGGCTTCACACATTTTCTATAAACTCCTTCAAACGCTCCTTGACCAGCTCGTCAACCAGATGAGGCAGTGGATCTCTTTTCACTGCCACTATATCCACGTTTTCCAGGGTCAAGGGCAATAAAAATTTTCGGGCCTCACACTGGGCCACAGCCGAAGCCATGGCCGGACTCACTTCTCCCATCATGGAGTTGGCCAGCACGATGCTTATGGGGCCTATTACAACATCCGCCTTTTGGGTGCTGACAATCAGCGCGTTTTCCCCGGTTGCCCCCCGATTGGCCCCGGCCTTCATCATCTGAGCCGTGGCAATGGCGTTGGTTCCCAGGGCCCACACCTCCATGTTTTCCCCATAATCTTCCTTAAGACGGCGAATAATAATATTGCCTATGCCGCCCCCTTGTCCGTCAATAACACAGACGCGCATTTAACATATCCAGTTCCACCTTGCGGGCCATTTAGCAGGCTGTCTTTAAAGCCTGCCGGGCGCGCCAAATTACACGCCCAAAAAGACAAACATTTTTGAGTTTAAAAAGCTCAAAATCGCCTTTTAAATCGTCCAGCTAGCCCCCATCACCGCCCTTTTGTCACACAACACAAAAAAAAAGGCCGCGAATGCATTTTCTGCTTCTACAGATAAAAATGCCTTCGCGGCCTTGATGTCTATTTTTCGATAAAGATTGTATACGGCTTCTTACCGTGTTTACAAGTCTTGTATCAGAAGAAGCGGCAAGGGTCAAGCAAGCTTGAACACCAGGGAAAAGATAAATCTTGATTCAACCATTCGTTTTAAAGGCATGGTATATTGATGTATGCAAATAACAGGCAGCCGGGCGCAGATCAACAGCGATCCAATGAAAAAACAGGCTGTCTAAAGGCCGTCCCACAGTAACCATGAGGATTTAATATTTAATATAAGTAGTTGGAAAAATAATTTAACGGTTTATGATTCACAAGGCGTCCAGCGGGCCATGGACACGCCCCTGACAAAAAAAGCGGGAACAGATTAATGGCGGAAAATGAAACAAACGAATATGAACTTTGCGTAAAGGCGGATCTGAAAAACCTGGAAACAGTAGCCGAATTTATTCAGGAAAAAGGGACCGCCTTAAAACTTCCGCCCAAGGTTTTGCACGCCCTGGATCTGGCTGTGGACGAGGCGGCAACCAATGTCATGACCCATGCCTACGCCCACAAGCCCAAAGGCATGTTGCGCCTTTTGATCAAACGCCGGGAAAATGATGTACTTTTGGTTATAGAAGACCAGGGGAGTTTTTTTGACCTTGACCAGGCCCGGCCGCCGGACCTGACCTCACGGCTGGAAGACCGTAAAATAGGAGGTCTGGGTGTTTTCTTTATTCATCAAATGATGGACAAAGTTTCTCAAGAACAAGAAGGAGAAACCAACCGGCTCATTCTCTGCAAAAGCTTCTAAAGGCGGCTTTGACTCACCCCTTAAACTATCCCTTTATCTCCGCCTCAAGTTCGGACCTGTGCTCCTCCACCAGCCGCGCCAGAACAGCGCTGACACTTATACGGCCGCCTTCCCGGGCAGCCCTCGCCCCTGCGACCTGCTTCAAGAGGGCCAGGGTTTTGGAAGGCAGGTTTATTGCGGTGGTGGAATAGGTCTCTTTGGGGGGAACCCCAGGCTGGGGGCTTGTTTTTAAAGGTGATTCTTTGACCAGGCGACGGGTCTCCTCCACAACCTGATCAATATCTATATCTGACGCCAATTTTTTTTTGGGGCTCATCTTCTCGCCTTCCTGGCCAGAGTCATAATCTCCTGGTGAGCCTGGGAGCCCGGGGCAAAGTCTCCCACCCATTGGCCCTCGGTAAATGAATCCACAAAAGCCACCCTTTGGCTGATTTCCGGCCCCACCATTTTTCTGAAGCCCTTGAGCACTGCCGGCAGATCCCTGCCGTTGGCGGTCCTTGCATCCACCTTAGAAGGCACCAACACGCAGTGAGGGCTCCCGTCCCTTTCTCTTCTTCTTTCCCGCACTCGGCGCAACATCTCCAGGGTGGGTATGGTGGCCTGCAGGTCTATACCGCTGGGGGTTATGGGCACTAAAAGCAAATCCGCTATAAAAAGCGCGGCGGTTGTCACCTCGCCCAGGGCAGGAGGCAGATCCAGCACCAAAGGACGGTGATTAATGCCCGCCACCTGCCGCACCCAGGCCTCCAGGCTGCTGCCCAAAGGCAGGCTCTCTCCCTTTATGGGGAGGTTTCCCTTTTCCAGCCAAACGGCAGCCGAATTCTGGCCTGCGTCGGCATCAACCAGATAGGCGTTCAAGGCACAGGCCAGGTTCACCGCTATGGTGGTTTTTCCTGTACCTCCCTTCAAATTTCCAACAGCTATGATCTCGTATTTCATGGGCATCAGACTAACCATCACATCATAATCCGTCAAGCAGCTAACAGCCTGTTTTCCCTGGTTTGATTGCTTTTATAAAGGGAAAAGGCCCCAACAGATCCAATTCAAGAATAATACAAGGTTGCGCCCCGCACCATACATCAGCCTGGCGGCAAGTCTTTCCGAAGTTCGGCAAGGAACTCAAATTACTTGATTGCAAAAGCCTCGTGATTCGGCAGGCCGCCCTCCCCGGCCCCCAAAATCTCCGATTTTAGGGGTGTTTTTTTAGCCCGCATACAGGCCGCTTGCCAACCGCCCAAGGCTTCAAAACCAACTTAAATTAGCAGCTACTTAAAGTTACTCGATTAAACCGGCTCGCAATTGGAAAACACGTTTCCCCCCGAAATTTCCAAAGAGAAAGCCCGAATAATTATACTAACCAAAAAATACCTTCACGAGGCATGGGCCTAAAATCCGCGAAGCAGCCTTTAAGGCAAAAGCAAGGCACACCCCTTGAGCCAAACCGACCTTATCTAAAAAACGCAGCCTCTACCACCAAGGTATTATTTTTTCCTGATCATTATATTTAGTTTTTATAAAAATTTCATAATCAGGATCAGTCGGATTTGATTGAGGGCCCAATGCCGCCTTGGGGCACGATTGCCTTTATAAGCACCCGGCCAAGGGCCGCAAACGGCGTAACAAGGGATCATACCAGGGCCGTTGTAGAGCCCTTTTAAAATGTCCTTTAAAGACGCTCTTCAAAACGATATCTCAAAAGTTCGCCTTCGCTGACCCCAAACTCTTCTTTTAACAATTTCGATTTCATCTGGAAAACCAGCCAGCCCAAAAGTTTTTCCTTTTCCCTCACCTCAAAGGCCAATTCCAAGCCCTTATAACCCTTGGGGTGCATCTTTCCCCTGCGGTAAAGGGTTAGAACCTTGTGTAAAGAATCATTGGCTCCCTTGAAAGCCAGGTGGCCGTAGGTCGTCCCCACCATCTCGGGAGACGGCTTACCCGTGCCTGCGCAGAACGCGTATAACACCTTTTTATCGGGGTCCAAAATAACCACCCCCTCATAAAAACCGGTGTCCTTATCCTGCACCTGGAAGAAGTCCTTAAACAGCGTATTCATCTCCTTTGCGGAAGGATTTCTGAAAAAGGGTTTAACCAGGGATCGTAAAAGGAAAAAGTCTTTAGCCAACTGGTTGCGCAACTCTTTTTGGCGAAGATCCGTAATGGGAAGCCTAGGGCCAAAGCTGGGTTTAAAATACAACCAGCCCCCCACCGAAAGAGTGAGGATTAAAAAAGTCGGGACCAGCCAATAAAGCAGTTTCCTGAACCGGTCCTCTCTGACCCGGGCATTGGTGATATCCCGGGCCAGGGAAAGAAACCCCTGAAAACGGTTGCGGGAGTCCTTAAGCAGACTGGTGCTGATGGAGACATAGCGCAACCCGGTTTCGGGATGCTCCATGGCAAAGACCTTTTCCGCCGGAATCCCGCTCTCTCTTATCTGCTCGGTATATCGGCTGAACTCAGAGGGCTCCTTGTAAAGTGATTTAACCGGGCTGAGCCTCAACTCGCTCCAGGTTTGCCCATAAAGTTTCACCGCCGCGTTATTTATGGTAATGACCTTTCCCGTGGAGTCGGAGACAACCACCGCGTCGGGCAGTTGATCCACAAATTCCTTCAGGCCCTGCAGGGCCTTGCTGGCCTCATCCAACCTTTTGGCCAGAAGGCGGCTGGTGGCCTGCATCACCTGGGGAAACTTCTTCAGAAACTCCGGCAACTCCTCTTTGGGGATCCTTATAATCTCCGATTTCTCCACAGCCTTTACACTGGCTGTTCGCTTCTGGCCCAGGAGCATGGACATTTCCCCGAACACAGCGCCCCGCTCCACAATCTGGCCTATACCGGCCTCCCCCTTGAGCACATCCAGGCGGCCGCTCACCAGTATATAAAGATCCTGTGATTGATCCCCTTCCCAAAAAAGCATGGAACCGGGCATCACCTTTTCCACCCTGTCTTTAAATTCGGGATAACTCAAAAGATCTTCCAGCATATTAGATATCCTTAATTCAGCTGAAAAATAAAGACGGATGGTGCTTATTCCCAACAGACATACTCATACTGTTATTATAGCCCCAAACCCTTAAATACCGCTTCAAGAGCCTTGTTTTATCGGAAAATATTCACAAAAATCGTAAGTAATTCTAACATCATAATTATTATGGACTTACCAGGCTCTATTAGTTTCAATCATGACCGCTAGCATAACAGATAAAAAACCTCTTTTCCGGCGCCTTGGCTATAAAAAAGGCCATGGGATATCTGATATCCATACCGCCCAAAAATAAAATAAAAATCCTTACGTCAAAGGCCTGTGGGCAATAATATGGTTTCCCGGCAGAAAAAACGACACGGCTTGGAAAAACAATTTCCGGAGTTATCGTTTTCACAAGCCTGCTCCAATTTTTTTTATTTTTCCATATGCAATCTTACGGTTTACGGAGCAGTTTATTTTAGGTAAAAAAAGCCTACCCAATAAATTGAAGGAGGTCTGTTATGAAAAAATTCCTGGTCGCCCTGGCCCTTTTGGGCATTGTATTTTTGCCGGGCAATCCGACTCTCGCAGCAGATGCGGTTGAGGTGGGAGCCATTACGCCTTTGAGCGGGAAAATATCTGTTTACGGCGAAGGTTTTCAAAGGGCCATGATGTTGGCTGTCCAGGAAGTAAACGAAGCCGGAGGCATAAAAGGCAAGCCCATGGAAATCCGGTTTGAAGATAACGCCTCCACAGCCCAGGGCTCTGTATCCGCCATGCAGAAGCACATAACCATCCACAAACTGCCGGTTGTTTTTGGCCCGGCGGCCAGTTCCAACTTCCTGGCAGTCTGCCCTATTGCCCAGAAAAACAAAACCGTGATCATCGGTGCGGAGAGCGCGGCAGCCACTATTACGGATTGCGGCTCCTATGTATTCAGGGTTTTCCCTTCGGACCTTTTGCAGGGAAAAGGTGTTGCTCAACTGGCCGAGAGCCTGGGCTATAAAGAAGTGGTCCTGACCTACATCAACAACGACTGGGGCGTGGGTCTGGGAGAGGTCTTTAAAAAGACCTTCACAGCCAAAGGCGGCAAAATTCTGGACGAATTTGCCCATGACGAAGGCAAGGCGGATTACCGAAGCGAAATCCTGCGCCTGAAAAGGGCCAGGGCCAAGGCGGTTGTCAACCTTACCTATATCAAGGAAGGGGCAACCATGCTGAAACAGGCCTATGAGCAGAAACTGAAAGTTCAATGGCTCATGGGTTCCGCTTCCAAATCACCCAAGCTGGCTCAGCTGGCCGGAAAAGCCGCCGAAGGGGTGATCGGCACCTATCCCGCAGTCGCCCACGGCACCGAAAAATACAAGGCCTACAAAACTGCCTGGGACAAGAAATACCCCGGCAAGAAGCTGCCCATATTCGGCGGCTATAACTACGACATGGTCAAGCTCACAGCCAAGGCGCTGAACATGGCCCCCGACTTCAAGGCGGACTCCATCCGCGAGGCCCTTATGAAGGCATCTAAAGGCTACATCGGAGTTACCGGTGACAAGAGCTTTGACAAAAACGGAGACGTAGGCGCCACCTACGGACGCTGGACTGTAAAAGGCGGTAAAATAACCACCTATTGATTCATCCAATCAATTGCCGATGGCCGGGCAGAGGCTTTTAAATGCCGGTTGCCCGGCCCCTTTGGCTTCATTTCCGACCCGGACAATAATAGCATTGGCCTTCGGTTCGGGACGTTTGCCCAAAAAGCCAACCCAGCCTGCATATTTTTTCTAAAGGCCGGCTGTTGTCGGGACCCGAAAGGGTGAATCAAACAACTTGTCTGGGATTTGAATGTTTTATCTACAACTTTTGCTTAACGGCATCATAGCGGGGGCCATATATGCCCTGTTTGCCGTGGGACTTACCATGACCTACGGCATTTTTCGGTTCATCAACTTCGCCCACGGAGAACTTATTGCCTGGGGGGCTTACGGTGTGCTCTTATTCCAGGGATGGCCTTTTGATCTGCCCATGATCTGGGCCGTACCCTTGGCCCTTGCACTTACCATGGCCATAGGACTGGCCGCGGACCGCCTGGTCTACAGCCCCTTGCGGCACGGTGAGGGCATCACCCTTTTGATCGCCTCCATCGGCCTTTCCTTTTTACTTAGAAACGCCCTTCAGTTCTTCTTCGGTTCTGATCTGCTTTCCTATGATGTGGGGCTTATGCAGGCCCTGGAGTTCGGCGAAATCACCATAAGCGAAGTGCAGCTTATCATGGCCGCCTGCGCCCTGGTCTTTTTAGGCGGGCTTTATCTGCTTCTAACCAAAACCCTTTTGGGAAAAGGTTTAAGGGCGGTGGCCGACAACCTGGAACTGGCCGGAATCATGGGGCTTCCCATGCAAACCATCAGCCGCACGGTCTGGTGCCTGGCCTCGCTCTTTGCCGGTGTGGGAGGCATTCTTTTAGCCTGGGACACCAACCTTGATCCGATGATGGGAACCGGCAACCTGATAAAGGCCTTTGCGGCCGTACTTTTGGGAGGCGCCGGCAACGTATGGGGAGCCCTTTTGGGTGGGCTTTTCATAGGCGTGGCGGAAAACTTGAGCGTGGCCTTTATTGATCCCGGATATAAAGATTTTATCGCCTTTTCGGTCATAGTATTGATGCTTTTGTTCAAGCCCCATGGCCTGTTTGCCATGGCCAGGGGAGTGCGCTGAAAAATGGATTATTTACTGCATATAATCATCTTGGCCCTGATATACACCACCTTGGCCATGTCCCTTAATCTTCAGCTTGGCTATACCGGGCTCTACAACTTCGGCCAAGTGGCCTTTTTCGGGGTTGGGGCCTATACCACGGCCCTGATCACCCTGGCCGGATATCCGGTCTGGTTTGGCGTAATCATGGCCATGACCATGGCTGGATTGACCGGCTTTTTGATTGCCTACCCCGCCTTGCGCCTGAGTGGAGACTTCTTCGGCATTGCCACCCTTGCCTTTGGCGAGATGGCCAGGCTCTGGTTTTTAAATGAACGCTGGTTAACCAAGGGCCCCATGGGGCTGCCCGGAATTCCCCGCCCCCAGTGGATAGGAGACGGCGTAGACTCCCTGCCCTGGTTCCTTTTATTCTCCCTGGTATTGACCCTGTTGGCCTTCTGGTGGTTGAAACACCTCACCAGCTCTCCCTTTGGAAGGGCGCTTAAGGTAGTGAGGGAAGATGAATACGTGGCCCGCGCCCTGGGTAAGAGTGCGGTTTCCTTTAAGGTCAGGGCAGTGGTGGCGGGCTCCACCCTCGCAGGCCTGGCCGGAGCCCTGTGGGCCCATTACATAACCTATATCAGCCCCAATGACTTCACCCTGCAGACCACCATTCTGATTCTGCTTTGCGTGGTTTTGGGTGGCAAAGGCACCATTTGGGGGCCGGTGGCAGGCGCTTTCCTGGTTATATTCTTCCAGGAGCTATTACGGTTTTTACCCATACCTTCCGAGTTCAACCGCTACCTCGCCGCCACCCAGGGCATGGTCTTTGGCCTGGTGCTTATCATTCTCATGTTGAAAAGGCCGCAAGGCATAATTCCGGAGCACAGGAACTAGCCATGCTTAGAGTTCTAAACGCAAACAAGAGCTTTGGCGGCATAAAAGCTGTCAACCGCTTCAGTATGGACCTTAAAGACAGCCTGATAACAGGATTGGTCGGTCCCAACGGATCGGGCAAGACCACTTTGTTTCACCTTATAACAGGCTTCTATGAACCGGACAGCGGGGAGGTCTATTTTGACGATCAGCCGATTCACGGCTTGCCCGCTCACAAAATAAGCCAAAAAGGGCTGGTGCGTAATTTCCAGCACAGCCGGGTTTTGCCTTTTCTTACAGTCAGGGACAACCTCTTGGCCTCATGCCCCCATCAGTTGGGGGAAAAGATTCTGCCTGTATTTTTCCTTCCCTCTAAAATCAGGGCCCAGGAGGCGAAGAATTCCCAAAAGGCCGATGAAGTACTTAATATGCTCAAACTGGATCATCTGGCAGATCAACCTGCCGGACGCCTGAGTTACGGGCAGCAAAAACTTTTGGAGCTTGGCAGGGTGCTTATGGCGGATCCCCGCCTGATCCTTTTGGACGAGCCCACCGCAGGGGTGAACCCCTCCCTCACCAGACAGATTGTGGAGCTGATCAGGGAGCTGACCCAAAAGGGAGTTCGTTTCTTCATGGTGGAGCACAACATGCCGCTGGTGGCCGAGTTGTGCCCCAGGCTATTGGTTATGGACGCCGGAGAGTTGATCTTTGACGGCTCCCCCAAAGAAGCAATGAAAGACCCCAAAGTGGTGGAAGCCTATCTGGGCAAGGACCCCGGCGCGGCCAGAGGCCGCTAGCGGGCCGCCGGGAGCAACGCATTCGGAGAGGTACACCCTTAAAACCAGAGATTTTGGGGACCCCGG
>NZ_AZAC01000067.1:0-179246 GCF_000931935.2 Dethiosulfatarculus sandiegensis | reverse complement strand
ATCGGAGATTTTGGGGACCCCATGGCGGCGCGGCGAATTGCGCCGGCTTTTGATACCGGACAATTGGAAAAAGTCGGCAAATTTTCAGTTTTGGCGACTTTGGATTGGAAAAGCCTTAGACCATCTTTTCCAATACCTCATTAGAGATTAAGGAACCAATATGCTTCTTGAGATAAATAACTTAAAAGCCGGTTACGGAAACATAACCATTTTGCATGGCGTAAATTTAGAGGTAAATCCCGGCGAAATCGTCTGTCTTATAGGACCTAACGGCGCTGGAAAATCAACGGTGCTGAGGACGGTTGCCGGGCAACTTACACCCAGCCAGGGTGAAATAATATTTGAAGGCCAAAATGTAAGCAAAGAAAGCCCAGAAAAAAAGGGGGTTAAAGGGCTTATTTTCATACCACAGGGTGAAAATATATTCCCCAATCTTTCTCTATTGGAAAACTTAGAGATAGCGGCATTTGCGCTAAAAGGTAATGATACATATCAAAACCGTCTCAACCAGGTTCTCGGATCTTTTCCCTGGATGAAAGATAGACTAAATCGTCCGGCCAAAGAACTTTCCGGCGGTCAAAGGCAGGCGCTGGCCTTAAGTAGAATTATTCTGCTTAAACCCAAATTGGTTCTTCTTGATGAGCCATCTTTGGGCCTGGCTCCTTTGGTAGTCGAGGATATTTTCAGCCAGATTCAGGCCATGAATCAACAGGGGATTTCTTTTCTCATGGTGGAGCAAAACGCCCGTAAAGGGCTCAGTGTTTCCCACAGAGCTTATGTTTTGGAGCAAGGAAAGGACCGTCTAACCGGCACAGGCGCTGAACTGCTTTGCGACCAGAGGGTGCAGGATCTGTATCTGGGAGGTTAAAAACTTTATATTTTTAAAAATATTTTTTCCTGCCGCATCTCATCTAATGAAATAAAATTCACCACACCGAAAAAAAGACCGCCAGGGTAATATACCCTGGCTTTTTCATGCAAAAAGGTAGATGGTACCTTGCTTCCATTAAATAAGAGCTACTGAAACTCAAATTTTTTTAGGAATCAAAAGGCTCCAAAAAACGAGCCCCTCAATGATTCATTTTATCAAACAAAATGGATCATTGAGGGGCTGGCCGGGCTTTGTGCCAATTCCCTTGTGCGGGCAGGCACCATCCGTGGTTAAATACTTTTAAAAAAAGTAATCACAACGGATGTTCTTGACATGCCCATTAAAAAGGCACGCAAAGCATAGGGGCAACTCACAAGGAATTAGTCCTCGGAGACCAGCACAAGCCGCCAAGCCTTTGATTTACCACGAGGTTTTTCAAGAGTAAAGGTGGCTCCGGTTTCATAACCGGTTAAAGCGGTGAAATCGGTGATGGTCAGGCGGCCTTTATTGGTAACTTCGTAAGCTTTGGGAGAAGAAGCGGATTTTTTGCGAGAGGCCTGTTTAATCTGTCCTGCTTCCACCATGGCCATTTTCAACTGCTGAGCAAATTCAACTGCTGTCATTGGCACACCGCCGATAGCCAGTTCACGGCGAATATCTTGTTCTGCAATACCCTCACGAACCATTTTCATTAATTTCTTACGATCATCAATATTCCATTTGGATTGACGAGCCATATTAACAACCCCTTTCTAACTGGAAATTGGCACTGATTATTATTGTTTAGTTGCTTCTTACCAAAACCGAACCTAAAAAGCAAGCTCCAGCAAGATAAAAATTGGATGTTTTTTGTACTTTATTGTCGATTAAGTTTAACGGCTGCTCTTCTGAATAATCAATCCTCATCCAGCCTATTTCATAACTATTACGGAAAAATTCACTCTTTATTCAGATTGTTATTCATAGACGCATTTAGCCAATTTAATCTGTTTCAGGAAAATTAGAGCTTTTTTTATTGACTTATTCATAAATCCTTAGTAAGGCGCTCAACTCGCATGTTGATCCTATTATTTTTTAAATCGGATTTTTGTGGCAACCTGCAGATAGCCGCTCTCTTTAGCCACTCATAATTTTTCCATTTCACTTTCCACAAAAACACCTGGCTTTGGGAGTATTTTTATAAAGATACCGTTCCTTTTCCTATATTCCCCGGATCTGCCGCCCAAGGACGGCCCATAAGAATATAGCCCTATTGTCGGGTAGTTTTCACCCATTTTCATAACTCCAGCTAACTGGCAAAGATGAAAACAAGTATTTATTCAGGAATTTTGTAAATCCAACCTGCATGCTCAAAAAACCACAAACCAAAAAGAAAATTATCAAACGACGATATTAAGGCGGAGAAAGCCCTCTAACCGAACAAAGCCCTGACCGTTATAAAAATGTCTTCTTAAAAAATGATTTAACAATGTAATCAGAAGGGCGCCCGGAGTAATCGCTCCAAACGGTTTACACTGCGGACAAGGTGTTAATAAGGCTTTTTCGCCCTGTTTCACGCCAAATTCGGCAAAAAGGCGTTTTTTGACAATCCTCTAAAAATATCCGGCTTTTCGCGGCTGTGTATTGCGGCGGACCTTCTGCAATCTTTGTGAGCAGCCTGCCAAGAAAAGCCAGGGTCTTATCTTGCGGTTTTCAATTGCGCCGAAAAACTTGTTTTTTGGGGAGAGGAGCGTTTGAAACGACTTTTTCGTAAATAACCCGACCTCAGCCGGCCAATTCGCGATAAACGGAAAGAGTGCCTTGTCCCATGGCCTCTCTGGAAAACTTGGCGGCCTGTTCCAGGCTAAGGCCACTCATGCGGTTTTTCAGGCCCTGATCCCGCCCCAGGCGAACCACGGCATCGGCCAGAGAAGATTCATCGACGGGATCTGTAAGCAAGGCGGCTTCGCCCGCCACCTCGGGTAAGGAAGATATGTTCGAAGTAATAACCGGCGCACCACAGGCCATGGCTTCTAAAACCGGCAAACCAAAACCTTCATAAAGGGAGGGATAAACCACGCCATAGGCAGCCTGGTAAAGCCCGGGCAGGTCTTCAAAGGGGACATAGCCCAGAGCCTTGACCTTTCCCCTGCCGGCCGGGTCCTTAATGGCCCGCATGGTCTCATCCGCTTTCCAGCCCTCTCCGCCCACCAGAACCAGATCCTGCTCTATGAGTCCGTTCTCCCACAGGTGATGGAACACCTTAACAAGGTGGGGCAGGTTTTTTCTTGGTTCCAGAGTGCCCACAAAAAGGAAAAAGGGTTTTTCCAAGCCATATTTTTTGCGCAACCCGGCCAGGGCTTTTTTGCTTTGGGCAGCACTAAAACGGGGCGAAACCGCCTCATAAACCACCCGCACCCTGCCCCTGACCGAGGGGTCAAAGCGGATCAGTTCCCTGGCCGTGAACTCGGAGGGAACAATCAGGGCGTCCGCCCTGCGCACCGCCCGGTTCAGAGCTCTCATGGAAAAGGCCACATTATCCTTCTTATGCCACTGGGGCTCATATACAAAGGATAGGTCGTGAATCGTCACGGCCAGTTTGCTGTTACGCAGTCTTGGGCCTGAAATATTAGTGGAATGAGTTACATCCACCTTGGCCAGTTGCGGCTCCTTGGGCAGCTTGAGCTTGCACCAAAATAATTTAACCCCCAACTCGACCTTATCCGCTCCGTGCAGCCTGAAATTGGGGCTATTCGGTACAAACTCCGCCAGACCTTTATACTTTTTGGGAAAACAATCCCAGAAATAGGGATAAAGCACATATTGATTTGCCTGATCCACCTTGGCCAGGCCGGAGACCAGATTATATATATAGTTGCCCACCCCGGTCCAGGGGTCGGTCAGGCGGCAAATATCTATTCCCACGCGCAAGTTAGCGACTCCCCTTATGCTGTCTTTCCCGAGGCAATTTCACTTAAAACCTCTTCGTATAGCTTCATGACCCGATCCCAGTGGTAATTTTTTTCCACGAATTTCTTACCCCTGAGGCCCATGGCCTGGGCTGCTTCGGGCTGGGCGGCGAGTTTCCCAAGGCAGGCGGCTAAATCATCTTTACTGTCATAGGTAAGCCCGCTTCCCGAATTTTCAATATAACGCACCAGCACTTCGCACTTTTCAGTCACCATTACCGGTTTTCCGGCCAACGAGGCCTCTAAAGTCACCATGGAAAGGCTTTCATGGGGTGAGGGCATGATTAGGGCGTCTGCCGCTGACAGGGCATCGGCCTTTTCCTGCTCGGATACAAACCCCAGGCTCAGAATCCTTTTATGCTCCGGCACCTGCATGCGCTCTTTACCGACTAAAACCAGGCTCAAATCTTTGAAAGCAGGTTGTTCTGCCAGAGAGGTGAAATAGTCGAACATCTCCTGACAGCCTTTTTTAACATCGATCCTGCCCATAAAGAGCAGAATCCCGCCCTCCAGATTGTGCTTTTTGCGAAACCCTGCGGCATCCCCGGCCAAGGGCGGATCTATACCCAACCCCACCACGGACGAAGGGATTCTCTGGTTTTGAAAAACCTGGTGCACCAGATCCCGCTCTGCCTGGGTATTGAACAAAATATGACGAGGCAGATTGAAAAGCGGCCTGAAAAGCGAAAGATACAAAGGCGCTTCATCATGGGCCGTGGGAACCAGCGCGCTTTTATGAGAGACCAGGGGCAGGCCCGCGGCAGTGGGAAAATAGAGATAGGTCCAAAATACAAAGGCATCGTATTTTGGGTGATTCTCCATGAGATATTCCAAAAGGGCCGGAGTGTAGGGACCCTGCCTGACCAGCCAGCGCCATTCAGAGTCTATGGTGTGGGGATGGTCATAAATTTTCCGGGCCAGGTAGTTGAACCAGCGCACCCGCCTTTTGCGGGCCACCGGGAACCTCAAAACCTCTATTTCATCCAATTTGGAGCGGCCGGGGGGAAACTCGTTTTGCCAGGAAAGATAATCCTTGGCACAGGTGGTGAGCACATGAACCTCATGGCTCTGAGACAGCCGTTTGGCCACGGCCCGGCAGTGTACTTCGGCACCGCCATCCACACCGTCGCCATATCGCTGCACCACAAGCCCCACTCGCATGTTCATCTCCTGCATTACCGGATTGTTTTCCGAAAAAACTTTTTCTAAGGTGCGCCCCTCAAAGGCTTGGCCAAGGCCTGACCTTTAGCGGGGTGTTCAAAAACGCCCTGTTATTCGGGCCATGAATACACCTCCAAAATGCTAAAGCATTTTCGGTGACCCCAGGTGTGGCCCGCCATTTCGCACAGCCTTGAAAAGCAAGCGATTTGAGCAAGTTTAAAAAGCCAGGGACGGATTTTTAAACACCCTGTCAGATCAAAATTCGACCTCTTAAGCCTTGCTCAACCCCCAATTCATTCACCCGGTCCAATACAATTGGCAAGCAAGACTTAATTGGTCCCAAGGGGCCTAAAGATCGTTTAATCACTATGACACGCCCATGGCCATGCTTCAAGCCGCCTATGGAAACTAGCGGGTGTCACGAGTAATAAGGATGATGCATAGTTTATTTTTAGTGGCGGGATTACATAGTTTGATCAAGACAGGCAAATGGTCTGCGGCAAGGCCCGGAGTCCACTTTTCCAGCAAAATACCGATTTTCCCAAGGTTAAGGAACTCTCCTGTCCGCACTGTGTCAGGCTGTATTTTCCCTTTAGAAAAAATAATGAAAATTTTGATAAGCCAACGCCCCTAATAAGCGGCTCGGACTAATCCAGGCTATTGGTCTATTGGTTGTTTACGTAACCCCAAAGGCCGCAACACGGTCCATCAATGCCATCGGAATATCCACGGGAACCGGCCCGGTCTTGTGCTAGACCAGGTTCAGGTAACCCAGGCCTTCTTTCAGCATAAGCAGGCCAAAAACCATCAAAAGCGCGCCTAACACCCGCATGGTGTAGAGATAGGGCCTGCCGGTTATCAGGTTTCTGGCCTTGCCGAACAATATGGCCGTCAAAATTTTCGAGCCTATCAAACAAACATAAAAGCTCAAGATAAAGCCTGCCCCGCCGGTCCAGGAATCCAGGGAAAATTTAATAGCCAGCGGCGCGCCCAGGGTGAACCAGAACAGATAGGGATGGGGGCTTAAGAAATTGGCCAGGGCCCCGTTGCGAAAGGAGCGAGGCTCTTCGGTTGACACCGCTTCCTCAAGCGCTTTGGCGGAGAGCGTCTGCCAGCCCAGATAGCAGACAAAGACCGCTCCCGCCAGGGAGACCACCCCCAGGGCGGTGTGGGATTCCGCGGCCTGGCCCATGAGGTAAATACTCAGCACTAAAATGGGCAGATCGGTGATCAAGGGAGCCATGCCCACCTTGAGCCCTTCGGCCATGGAATAGCGCAGGGTGCTGCTAATTACCAGCACCATCAGCGGGCCGGGCGAAAACCCGGCGGCCAAGCCCAAAAGCGCGCCTGCGCTCAGCGCCTCAAACATGGTCACGCCCCGAAATCAACTTACAGCGCTCCAACTTGTCTCCTCCCGAAATAACACCAATAATCCCGAGTAATGCGGCAGTTGCGGCCTTTGCCCTTTTGTCCGTCCATTTAAGGCCTTTGGGAACGCAAAACCACACCCTTTGGATATGCCAAGGCCGCTGATCCAGCCTACTCGCTTTTCGAATATTTTAAAAATTGATCGCTTATCCAGGTCGTCTTGTTTTCATTGTACCGGCGGCTCATGCGCCCGGCCACCAGACCGGGCAGCTTCCCCGTGCACCTTTACCGAACATCAATGGGGGACAAACAGCCTGCTAGGCTTTAAAGCGCAACGACGGTTCTTTGCGACTGGTAAAGCGCAGGTATTTAACAGAGGGATAGCCCAGGGCAATCACCGCGTAGGCAGTATCATCTGTGGGGATTCCCACCATCCGAGCCAACGAAGGGTCCTTTTTCATGGCAGCCACGGCAAAACCAACCAAACAGGTTCCCAAGCCCAAACTGTGGGCAGCCAAAAGGATGTTCTGGCTGGCCAAAAGGGCGTCCTCGGCCGGGCAGGAGGCATTATTCGAAGAACTTACTATCATAACCGCCGGAGCCCCGTGAAAAAGGCGATCCACCCCCTTTTGCTCCCACTCGGCCAAGGCTCCCTGTACGGATTGGTAATGGTTGAGATAGTAGTTATGAAGTTCAGGCCTACCCAGGGCCTTAAGTAAAAGACGCAGAACAGGCCTCCCGGCCAGCCGGTTAAGCCGCCTGAAAAAATTCCCTATGCCCTCGGCCCATTCAACCACGGCTTGTCGGGTGGAAAGCACTGTGAAACAGAGCGCCTGGCTGTTGGTGCCTGAAGGTGCGGTCACCCCCACACCGGCCAAATCCTGCAGAACCTCTTGACCCACCTCCTTGTCCCGGAAATTGCGGCAAGACCTTCGCGAAAGCATGAGGCCAACCAAATTTCCCGCATCGAATTCACCTGGGGGCAAAGGCCTTTCCGGAATCTCAAACCCGGCAAAGCCCCTTAGCCAGGGAGTGGGCCCTGCCGCCTTGATTGCGTTTTCAGGACACACGGCCTCGCAGTGACCACAGGCCAGGCAATCGGCCTCCAAAACCTCGGCCTTGCCCGCTTCTAAAAAGAGCACTCGACTGGGACAAACCTCAGTACAAAGGCCGCAGCCAATGCAGGCCTCCTTTTGTATCCGTGTAGTGAAACCGGAATCCATTTCTCTTAATCCTCGCATAAGCACAAAAAAGTTAAAGCGCCAAAGGCCCGTCATGAAAAACAGGTGGTTGCAAAATACAGTCTACATGCAGAAGCTTATCTCCTCATAAACCATGGACTCTAGCGGTTCCTTATGGCTTTTTACCTTGACATTCCCCTGCTGTTTCTGCGAAATAGTTACAACGTAGCTATAATAAAGTTATAAAGTCACTTAATAATCACTCCCGAAATAATAAAGCCCCTAACAGCGGGGTTTTTCGTAAGCAAATTTTTTTCTGGCGTCACCAATTGCACGGGGAGGTAATGCATGCGCCTTCAAGGGAAAAAGGCCATAGTAACCGGTTCTTCCAGGGGAGTAGGCGCGGCCGTGGCCCTGGCCTACGGCAAGGCCGGAGCAGATGTGGTGGTGAATTACACCTCCTCCGAAGGCCCGGCCATGGATGTTGTGAAAAAAATCCAGGATATGGGGCAAAAGGCAGTGGCCATAAGGGCGGATGTGGCCAGGGCCGAAGGCTGCAAGGCCCTGGTGGACGCCAGTGTCAACGATCTTGGTGGGTTGGACATTGTGGTCAACAACGCGGGCTTCACCCGTCCCGCCATGCTCCACAAGATGGATAACGACCAGTGGAACGCGGTCCTGGATATCCATCTCAAGGCCGTCTGGCTCATGAGTAAAGCCGCCCATCCCATATTCAAGGGACAGAAAAGCGGCAAGATCATCAACGTCACCAGCGTGGCCGGGGTGGTTGGAACCATAGGCCAGGTCAACTATTCAGCGGCCAAGGGCGGGGTCATAAGCCTCACCAAATCCATTGCCCGTGAAATGAGCCGCTTTAACGTCTGCTGTAATGTGATCAGCCTGGGCATTGTGGCCACGGATATGACCGAAAAAATTCGCACCGATG
This sequence comes from Dethiosulfatarculus sandiegensis, assembly GCF_000931935.2. Lineage (GTDB taxonomy): Bacteria > Desulfobacterota > Desulfarculia > Desulfarculales > Desulfarculaceae > Dethiosulfatarculus > Dethiosulfatarculus sandiegensis. The sequence continues at coordinate 170,771 of NZ_AZAC01000067.1, read as the reverse complement.
AAAAATTAAAAGAAATCTACATGAACCGCATTTTACTGAAACGCTTTGCAGAGGCGGAGGATATCACCCCGGCCTTTGAATTCCTGGCCTCGGATGAAGGCAATTACATCACCGGCCAACTCATCTGTGTGGACGGTGGTTACGGCATGATCTAACAGACGGCTCTGCCTCTTGAGCAAAAGGTGGAAGACGTCTCAACAATTTTTCTGGGAGGACAAAAATGGCTGGAATTCCCGAAGTGATAAACACCTGGCAGATGACGGAACAGGGCAAGGGGGGAAATCCCGGAAAGCTTACCAAAACCACCATACCGGTTCCGGAGCTGGCGGAAGACGATGTTCTGGTTGAGATAGCCGGCTGTGGTGTGTGCCACACCGACCTGGGATTTTTCTACGACGGCGTGCCCACGGTCAATAAACCGCCGCTCACCCTGGGACACGAAATAGCAGGCACGGTTGTGGCGGGCAAAAGCGATTATATCGGTAAAAACGTGATCATCCCCGCGGTTATGCCCTGCAACAACTGCCCTATCTGCGACCAGGAGAGGGGAAACCGCTGCCTGGCCCAAAAAATGCCCGGCAACTCACTAGGGGTCTACGGCGGTTTCAGCAGCCATATCCCGGTTCCGTCCGGTGACCTGTGCGTCTTAGACGAACTTAAACACCCCTTGAGTCACTACGCGGTCATAGCCGACGCCGCGACCACACCCTATCAGGCGGCCATGCGGGCGGACCTTAAAAAGGACGACCTGGTGGTGGTAACCGGCGTAACCGGTGGTGTGGGTGTTTACATGGCCCAGATCGCCAAGGCCCTGGGCGCCAAGGTGGTGGTTGGTATTGCCAGAAACCAGGCCAAACTGGACCGGGCCTTAAGCTACGGCACCGACTTTATCATCAATTCCAAAGGCAAAGACATCAAAGAGGTCAAGGGCGAATTTGCGGGCATCTGCAAACAGGCCGGTGTGCCCAAAAATGTGGGTTGGAAAATCTTTGAATGCACCGGCAGCGGCGGAGGCCAGGAGATAGCCCTTTCCCTGATCTCCTTCCTCAGCAAGATGGTGGTGGTGGGCTTTGGCTTGCAGCCCAACAAATACATGCTCAGCAAGCTTATGGCCTTTGACGCCGAGATCATCGGCACCTGGGGCTGCCTGCCCAAGTATTACAACAACGTGCTCGCCATGGTTCATGAAGGCAAGGTGGAGATCGAACCCTTCCTGGAAACCAAACCCATGAGCACCATTGAGCAGGTATTTGAGGACCAGCACGCAGGCAAATTCGACAAACGCCAGGTTCTGGAGCCTGACTTTTAAAACCGGGAAATAAACGGAGCCCGGGCAAGGGCCTTGGGCCCCTTTTAGGTTCAAACTTTTTTCGAAGGCAAGGAGGAGACTATGTCCTTGGATTGGGTTCCCCGCGATCACGAATTGAGGGATCACAAATTATTTGGCGACCAGTATTGGGGCTCTGACGACGACGCCCCTTGCGTAGTCTACACCAAAAAACCCCTGACCAACCCCAAGTCGGGTGAAGAGGTGCCCGGCCTTTATGTGGCCGAAATCCGCCTCAACAACCCCAGGCAATACAACTCCTACACCACAGAGATGGTCAAGGGGGTTATCGCGGGCTTTGGCGCGGCCAGCGGCGACCGCTCGGTGGTGGCGGCGGTCTTTACAGCCACCGGCTTTGACGCCTTCTGCACCGGCGGCAACACCAAGGAATACAGCGAGTACTACTCCCGCCGCCCCAACGAGTACGGCGAGTACATGGACCTTTTCAACGGTATGGTTGACGCCATCCTGATGTGCAAAAAACCCACACTCTGCCGGGTCAACGGTATGAGGGTGGCGGGCGGTCAGGAAATCGGCATGGCCTGCGACCTGGCCTTTGCCAGTGACCTGGCTATCTTTGGCCAGGCCGGCGCGCGCCACGGTTCGGCCCCGGACGGCGGTTCCACGGACTTCTTGCCCTGGATGCTGAACATGGAAGACGCCATGTGGAACTGCGTCTCCTGCGAGATGTGGAGCGCCTATAAGATGAAGGCCAAAAACCTCATCTCCAAGGTGGTTCCGGTAATCAAAGACGGAGACAAATGGGTGAGAAACCCCATGATCATCACCGACAAATGGATCGAAGACGGTGAGGTCGTCTATGGCGAGTACTTAAAAGACAGAGACGCCATCAAGGCGGCCAGGGCCCAGATCAAGGAAGCAAACAAGAGCTTCGAACTCCTTGACAAGGAAGTTGGAAAAGTCGTCTGGACCTTTGCCAACCTGTTCCCGGGCTGCGTGATGAAGAGCATCGACGGCATCCGCGCCAAAAAGAAATTCTTCTGGGATCAGGCCAAGCTGCCGAACAGGCACTGGTTGATGGCCAACATGAACTACGAGGCCTATCTGGGCTTTGGCGCCTTTAACACCAAGAAGATTACCGGAACAGACACCATTGACTTCATCAAGATGCGCCAGCTTATTGCCGAAGGCGCCGAGGCCAATGACGCCATGTTTGAGGCTGTTTTGGGTAAACCCAAATAATCAAGACGCCCAAAAAACCAGGACGCAGACCCGGAACAGGGGTCTGCGTCCTTTAAAATTTCAGGCGAAAAAACCTAAGGAGTTCATGCCATGGCCTATGAACACATTCAATTTGAGATTAATGACGGCCTGGCCATCCTCACCCTGGACCGTGCGCCCTTAAATGTCCTGAACATTGCCATGATGAAAGAGATGAACCAGGCCTTGGATTCCATCGGCGAACAGCCGGTCAAGGTTCTTTTGATCAAGGCAACCGGCAAGGCCTTTAGCGCGGGCGTTGATGTGGGTGAGCACCTGGGGGATCAGGTTAACGAGATGATCGAGGTTTTCCACGGCATATTCCGCCGCATGGAGGCCTTGGGCGTTCCCACTGTGGCCCAGGTTCAGGGCGCGGCTTTGGGCGGTGGTTGCGAAGTGGTGGCCTACTGCGACCTGGTGGTGGCCAGTGAAAAGGCAACCCTGGGGCAACCGGAGATCCAGGTTGGAGTCTTCCCGCCGATCGCGGCCATGGTTTTCCCCAGGCAGCTTGGCTATAAAAAGGCCATGGAACTGATCCTGACCGGCGACATCATAGGCGCGGCCGAGGCCAAGGAAATCGGACTGGTCAACCAGGTGGTTCCTCCAGAAGATCTGGAAGAGGCAACCCAAAAACTTCTGAAAAAGCTTATGAAGCTCTCCGGGTTGGTGATGCGGCTCACCAAAAAGGCCGCCGTGGGTGGGCTTTTGGATGACAAGGCCAAGAGCCTTGAGTTCATTGAAAAGGTCTACCTCAAGGAAATGATGACCACCCGCGATGCGGAAGAGGGGTTAAAGGCCTTTTTGGAAAAAAGAAAACCTGAGTGGACTGAAAGCTGAACCGAAACATTCAGGGCTGGCAAGGCCTTTGACCGGCCTTGCCAGTCTTCTTTTAAGTTCCATGATTTACCGTTTCCTCCAGCCACTATATTCAAGACACCCCTTTTACCCGTATCTACAGGTATTTCTTATTAATATTCAACTTATTGAGTTTTGAATACAAAGTAGTGGGTTTCAGACCCAAAATTTCGGCCGCCCCTCCCTTGCCTGCAACCTTTCCGCCGCACCTCGCTAAGGCGGCAAGAATATGTTTGCGCTCCATTTCAGCCAGGAACAAAAATTCCCCGTTTTTAGCCTGAACCTCAGCCCTGCCCCTTAAATCGGGAAGCAAAAGCATTTCCCCCTCGCTTAAAATAACCGCCCGTTCAATAACATGCTTGAGTTCGCGCACATTTCCCGGCCAGGGATAATTCATGAGGCGCTGCATGTCGTTTTTGGTAATCCCCCTTATATTCCTGCTCATTTTCGAAGACAACTTCTTCAAGAAAAAATTAGCCAAAACCGCAATATCTTCCCGACGTTTGCGCAAAGGCGGGACCACTATTGGGAAAACCTTTAACCTGAAATAAAGGTCCGACCTGAACCTGCCCTCTTGCACCAACTGTTCCAAATCCTGATTAGTGGCAGCGATGAGCCTGAACTCCGAGCTTATCAGACGGTTGCCGCCGAGGCGTTGAAACTCTTTTTCCTGCAAGGCCCTTAGTAGCTTGGCCTGCACATCAAGGGGGAGATTGTCCACATCGTCCAGGAAAAGGGTGCCTTTGTCTGCCAGTTCAAAACGTCCCCGCCGGGTCCTGGCCGCTCCGGTAAACGCCCCCTTTTCATGCCCAAAGAGTTCACTGGCCACCACCCCCGGATCCAGGGAAGCGGTATCCACCGGAATAAAAGGTCCATCGGCTTGCTTGCCAAGTTTGTGGATGGCCCGGGCCACCAGCTCCTTGCCCACCCCGGTTTCACCAATAATAAGAACAGTGGTCCCAGTGGGAGCGACCTTGCGCACCTGTTCCAAAACCCCGCCCAAAGCTGCCGAATTGCCAACCATCCTGCCGTCATGATCTGCGAATTGCAACTCAGTGCGGTAAAGACGGGTTTCATCTTCCAATTTTTCCTTTAGTCCGTGAATCTCTTCATAAGCCCGGGCGTTATCAAGCGCCAAGGCCACATGGTTCAAAACCAAATCCAAAAAAGTAAGCACCTTGGCGGGCGGGGTCATGCCGACCAGGGTATTGTCCAGATAGATCACTCCCAGAAGTTGACCTTGCAGGCTGACCCTGCGGCAAAGGGACCAGCCCCTGCCAGGGGTCAAGCCCAACAGGGCGTCGCCTTTGGAGTTGAACTTTTCCAGGGGCTCCTGCCTGCTTACAAAGGCCTTCCTAACCAAATCAAGGCCAGGCGTGAACACCGGCGACTCAACCAGTGACTGTTCCAGGTTGCGACTGGCAACCAGGCGAATTTCCCCCTCATTACCTGAGACAAAAAAGCCCCCCCTTCCGGCCAGGGTAAGCTTCATTAATAGATTTATCACTCTTTCCAAAAGGTTGTTCCGGTCCAAAACCGTCCCCACGGCCACACCCAAATCAGTCATGACCCGGATAATGCGATCCTCTGCCGGTTCAGCCTCCAGATAGGGCCGCAGCTCATAGGGAAAGATCTCCTCGTTCACCGCCGCCAGAACCTTCCAAGCCTTTTTCAAAAGCCTCTTGGCGGTCTTTTCCTCTTCCTGCTCCAGGTGAATCTTGGCCAGCTCCACCTGGGTGCGGGCCAGCTCAAGACCGGCTCCGGCTTTTTCCAGGAGATTACGGCTGCGCAAAAGGCATTCCATCACCCGGCTTTTACCCAGCCCCTTTTTCTGCATGCGCCTGGCCTTGAACCTAAATCCCACCCCCTGCATATATATATCAGGCCAGTCCACCACCCTTTTCAACTCAGAGTCGTAATTCATCTCCGGGTGCACCATGCCCGCCTCTTCCAGGGCCTCCATGTACTCAAAGTTATAAGGCCCTCTGTGGTGGGGCCAACCTATCTCCCTGGATTTTTGATAGGCCTTCTTTTGGTAGTAAAAACAACCGGGAAGATCACCTTTCTTAAATAAAAGATACCCCTTGGCGGCATAGGAGGCCCAAAGGCGGTAATTGCCCAACTCTTCTTCAGGATGCTTAAAAACCTCATTCACCATGGCCCGGGCCTCTTCAAAATAATCGGCGTCGATCATGGTCAAAAGACTCATCACATTTGCGTCCATCTCTGCCTGAGGAAAGCCCAGGCTGCGCGCCTTTTGCCGCACCGCTTCCAATAAACCCAACCCCCTGGCGGTCTGGCCGCAGATGCCATAACACCAGCCCAAAGTGGCACAGGCTCTCAGAACCGGCTCCTCACTGGGAAACTCCTCCAAATTGCCGATGACTTCCTCATACCTGGCCACTGCCGCGGCCACCCTTCCCTGCCAGAACAAAAAATCCGTGGTGAAAAAAGCGGCCTCTTTTTTTATCTCCGGCTTTTCCAAGGCCAGGGCCAAACGCCAGGCCTCCTCAAACAACTGCCCGGCCTCCTGGTAATTGCCATGCAGCTTACGAATCTGCCCCAGGCGCAGATAAATCTTACACAGGCTGTTCAAGTCGTTGATATGGCGAGCCTTTTCCCTGGCCTCTTTAAGTATTTTTTCCTGTTTTTCCAAAGGGATGAGATGACCGGTTGCCGCCAGCATGCCCAGGGCAGAGTTGATCCAATCCGCCTTTTCCCGATCATTGGGCCTTTTTTCAGTCTTTGCCTCCAGGGTCATGCGGTAGTAAATGGCAGCCGCCTCCCTGGCCCCTATTTTAAGGCAATAATCAGCAGCCCTTAAAACAGGTTCCGGATCCCTTACCCGCAATTTGGAGAGGAAATAGGCATTGGCAATGACCAGCGAGGCATTAGGCTCGGGAAAAGCCCCCTTGGCCATGAGATCTATAAGTGAAGAGGCAATATCCCTGATCAGAGCCGGGTCTTCCCCTTGTAAAAACCGGTCTGTCGATTCCGCCCGCTTGAACTGATAATATCCCACACCGTTTTCAGGAGAAGTAGTCAGGATGCCGTTTTTTACCAACTCTTCAGCCAGGCTCAAGGCCGCGACCGGCGAGATGCCTCCCACCTCGATGAGAATGTCCAAGGAGACCGGAGGCGGCAAAAGTGAACACAATATCAAAATGCGCCTTTGCTCAACAGCCCTGTTTGCCGGGTCTGACTTTTCCTGCATAGCACTCCCACCTTTATAGGGAGACCTACCATAACATTTTTCGTAAAATTACGAAATATCCTAATTTAATAAAGCTAACCGTTCAAAGAAATTTTTATAAATATTTAATAATATCAAAATATTAAATCAATAATCCCGCTCAGGCACTTCCCTTGCAATCAGTTTACTTCAGACACCAGGAAGCGTTGCTTCGCAATATGCGACTAAAACCTGGCCCTGTTCGCCAAAAGTGTACAGACGGGCCAAAACTCGCATCCAAACAAAAAACCCTCGACTGGAGGTAGGCACAAATGATTGTCATTGGCGAAAAGATCAACGGCACCCGGGCGGAAGTGGCCCGAGCCATAAAAGACCGGGACGCCGACTTTATCAAGGAATTAGCCCTGAGCCAGGCCAGGGCGGGGGCTGACTACCTTGATATCAACGCAGGCACCCATCCGGACTCCGAACCTGAAGACATCATATGGTTGGTGGAAAATGTTCAATCTGTCAGCGACCTGCCCCTTTGCATTGACAGCGCCAACCCCAAGGCCCTTTTGGCCGGAATCAAGGCAGCGGACAAGCTTCCCATGCTGAACTCCCTAAGCGGAGAAAAAACCAGGGTCAACGGCGTGTTGCCCCTGGCTGGTGAATACAAGACCCCGCTGGTGGTCCTGGCCCTTGATGACAATGGCATTCCGGCCAAGGCTGAAGGACGCATGAAGATCATCCGGGACTTGGTGCAAAAATGCCGGGCAAAAGGCATGCAAGATGAACTGCTTTTCATTGACCCCTTAATCACCACCATAGCCACAGACAATCAAAGCGCCATAACCGCCTTTGAAACCATCCGTAAAATAAAAGCCGAGTTTCCCGAGGCCCATATAACCTGTGGCTTAAGCAACATCTCTTTTGGTCAGCCCGGCCGCAGCATCATAAACCAGGCCTTCAGCGCCATAGCCATTGAAGCCGGCTTGGACAGCGCCATCATAGACCCTACCAATCAAGAACTCAAAGCCAGCATCTACAGCGCGGAAATGCTCACAGGCAAAGACCCTGACTGCCTAAATTTCAACCAGGCGTTCCGCCAAGGGCTTATCGGTCAGCCCAAAAAAGAGGCTGATCTTGATCAAACCATTCAAAAAGCGATTGCCGATTTTCTCAAAGCGCTTGATCAGGCGGGAATAGCCAAGGCAAACCTCTGCCTTGAGCCTATGGCAAGCCAAGGGTCGGATTCCGGCCCGATTGCCGATCAAAAAAACTCCCAAGACGATCTGGCCGAACTGACCCGCGCATTAGTGAACATGAACCGGGACAAGGTATCCCAACTGACCCGCGATCTTTTGGAAAGCGAGGTGGATCCGCTGGCTGTCCTGGATGCCTCCAGAGACGCTATGGCCGAAGTGGGACGTCTGTTTGAGACAAATGAGTACTTTGTACCCGAGCTTATCCTGGCAGGACGCATGCTCAAGGAGGTCAGCGAGGCGGCCAAGCCCTATCTGGAAGGCCAGGGCGATCAGGGCCCCAAAAAAGGAAAAGTTCTTTTAGGCACAGTGGCCGGGGACATCCACGACATAGGCAAGGATATCGTGGGCACCATGCTGGATATCAACGGTTACGAGGTCAGGGACCTGGGGGTGGACGTGCCCTGCGAGCGATTTCTGGAAGCAGCCAAGGACTTCAAGCCCGATGTGGTGGCCTTGAGCGGATTCCTCACCCTGGCCTATGATCCCATGCGCGACAGTATAGCCGCAATCCGGGAGGCCGGTTTGGGTGATGTCAAATTCATGATAGGCGGAGGCCAGATAGACGAAAACGTTCGGGTCTATACCGGGGCGGACGCTTATGGCCTGGATGCAGTGGAGGCGGTGAAGCTCTGCGACGGCTGGATGGGCTGATCTAAGCGACTCTCCCTTTTAACAAGCTTTTTACCAACAAAAACGGAGGAGAATCATGAGCGGCCAACCCAACCCGGCCACATTGGAAACGGCTCCCGTCAAAAGTGGAATTTTGGGCGAAAAAAACCGTTGGCTCCAGGTGATCATCGGCTTTTTGATTTCCCTTACCCTGGGACTTCTCTATGCCTGGTCCATCTTTGTCATGCCCTTGGAAAAACAATTCGGCTGGTCCCGGGCCGAAACATCCATGGCCTTTACCATCTCCATTGTGTTTTTCGTAATCGGCATGATCATGGGCGGAAAACATAACGACAAAAAAGGCCCTAGAGTCGTGGTGACTATCGGCTCGGCCTGCCTTACCGCGGGCTTTTTCCTGGCCGCCACCACCGAAAGCCTGACCACCCTTTACCTTTCTTATGGAGTGCTCTGCGGATTCGGCATTGGCTATGCCAATATAGCCCCCATAGCCGTGGCCATGCGCTGGTTTCCGGACAGGCGCGGCCTGGTTTCAGGCATATTGGTAATGGGCTTCGGCCTGGCGGCTTTTGTGCTGGGCTCCGCGGCCAGCAAAATCATCTCCTCCATGGGCTGGCCCACGGCATTCAGGGTGCTTGGCGGCACCTCGCTGGTGCTTTGCCTTTTTGGAGCCCAGTTCATGAAATACCCGCCCGAGGGTTTTTTGCCCAAGGGTATGGAAAAACCAAAAACAGTTCAAAACAAAGAGGCAACCAAACAAAAAGCACAGGACTACGATTGGAAGCAGATGATGGGCACTGCAACCTGGTGGTTTTGGTGGACTTTTCATCTCATGGTGCTCACCGGCGGCCTCATGGTTATCGGCCACATTGTGCCCTTTGCCCTGGAAAGCGGAGTAAGCAAGGATTCAGCGATCTTTGCCATGGGTGTTTTTGCGGTTATGAACGGCCTGGGCCGGCTTTTGATAGGAGCCCTCTGGGATCGGATGGGCCGCAACAAAACCATGATTCTAAACGCCGCTCTGATGCTTATCGGCCTTCTGTGCTTGGGATTGTTAGTTAAAAGCCTGCATTTCCCCATCCTGGTGTTGGCAGTGCTTTTGATCGGCCTTGCCTATGGCGGCTGCATCCCCATTGCCTCTTCCCTGATCTCTGCCTGCTTTGGCAATAAATTCTTTGGCATCAACTACGGCCTGGCCACCACTCCGCTTTTGATCGCGGCTATGGTGGGGCCGTTTCTGGGAGGCTATCTGTACACCACCACCCACAGCTATGACACGGCCATCATGATCTCGGCCGCGCTTTCTGTGGTGGGGGTTCTGACTGGAATGCTGATAAAAGACCCCACCCCCCTGAAAAATTGAAATTACGACCTCTAATGAGCTTTCTTTTTTTTAAAAAACTGCTTAGGGAGAATCAATGAGCAAGGAAAACCAAATAAAATATCAGGAGCGGGAAAAGCGCCTCCTGGACGCCATAGCCTTAAAAGAGCCGGACCGGGTCCCGTTGGTGCCCTTATTTGCATTTTATAACTGCTATTTCACCGGCATCACCCCGCGCCAGGCCTATGAAGAACCGGAAATGGCCCTTGAAGCCTGGAGGCGCACCATAAAACATTTCCAGCCAGACGCCACTTACAGCGTTAATTTCACTGTCTATGCGCCTGACCAAGTTTTAAGCGGGCTGGATTTCAAGGCCATGAAATGGCCGGGCCACGGGGTGCCGGATGATCAGTCCTTCCAGTTTGTGGAAAGCGAATACATGCTCGAAGAAGAGTATGAAGAGTTTTTCCAAAACCGTTCTGAATTCTTTTTACGCAAAATGCTGCCGCGTCTGGCAGGCAACCTGCGGGGCTTGGCCAAGTTGCCCCCTTTAGAAACTGCCTCCCTGGGTTATGTCTGGCCCGGAGTGCTCCCGGCCTTTACCGACCCGGAGGTGACCCTGGCCCTGGAAACACTTTTAAAGATGTCCAAGGAACAGGCCAAGTGGGCCGGGCTCTGCGCAAAATTCGCCCAAGAGCTTAAAGACATGGGCTATCCCTCCATCAAGGAGCAAACGGTTTTGGCTCCCTATGACCTGGTGGCGGACAACCTGAGAGGAACCAGCGGCGCGGCCCAGGACCTTCTACTACAACCTGAGAAACTGATGCGCACAGTGGAGGAGTTGGCGCCTTTGATGTCCGGACTGGGGATAAAGGGAGCCAAGACCAAAAACAACCCCAGGGTCTTCATCCCCCTGCATAAGGGCACGGACAATTTCATGTCCTTGCGCCATTTTAAGAACTATTATTGGCCCTCTCTGCAAAAGCTTATCTTGGATTTGGTGGAAGCCGACTGCACCCCCTATCTTTTGGTGGAAGGGCTTTACAACTCCAGGCTGGATGTAATCAAGGACGTTCCGCCCGGCAAATGCATATATCATTTTGAAGCCACGGATATATACAAGGCCAAGGAGGTGCTGGGCGATACGGTTTGCATCATGGGCAACATGCCGAACTCCCTTTTGAATACCGGCACAGTCGAACAGGTGAAAGAAGAGACCAAACGCTTGATTGATCATTGCGGGGACGGAGGCGGCTATATCATGAGCGCCTCGGCCCTGATTGACCACGCCAAAACCGAAAACGTGGAGGCTTGGGTGGAGACCACCAGGGAATACGGCAAGTATCGTTAAGTAAACCGGAAGGGCGAACCAAGGAATAACCTTTAGCACAGAAAAATGCCGGGCCGGGGCCAAAAGGATTTCCGGTCCGGCACAAACTCCTTTATTGACAAGCGCAGGGAGCCAAGGTCCATGAGACTGCCACCCGGTACAGCTGTTCTGGCCTGCAAAGTATTTGCCCCGGAACTGAAGATGCTCAATATCCCGTCTGAAAAGATCAGCTTCCTCGAGCAGGGCCTGCACAATCATCCCCTTAAGCTGAGGAAAGAGTTGGGCCTTGCACTTAACTCCCTGGAAAAGGACCCCTCTACAGAGGAAGTTGTCCTTCTCTACGGTTACTGCGGCAGCGGGCTGGAGGGGCTTTCAAGTAAAAGGGTGAGGCTCAGGGCTCCGTTGGTCCATGATTGCATTCCCCTGCTTTTGGATTCCAGTCTCCCGCCGGATAAACTAAGCACTTCCGGACTTTTTTTTCTCAGCGCCGGATGGATTGACCACGGTAAAACTCCACTTACCGAATACTACCAAACCTGCAAACGCTATGACCCTGAAACAGCGCTCTGGATAGCCAAGGAAACCCTGAAAAGTTACACCAAGGTGGCCCTGATAACGGAACCCGGCCTGATCCAAGATCATCACCGGAACTATGCCCGCAGAATGGCCAAGCTGTTTGGGCTTGAATACCAAGAGGTAAAAGGAGGCCTGGGTTGGCTCACAAGCCTCTTAACCAGGCAAAAGAAAAGGGGTTCATTGAGCCTGGAACCGGGCTGCCCCGTTAGCCTGGAGCACTATGCCCAGGCCAGCTCAAGCGGAACCGCATCTCGATTTGACCAGGCTGTCCAACTGCAAATCGAATCCGATTGCCCGGAAACCGCCTTTGACCAGTAAAGGACAATTCAACATGGACTCCTCCTGCCAGTGTCTTGAGATTGCGCCCCCAAAAGGGCAAGGACAAGCCGCCCCTCTGATAGAGCTATTGAGCAAAGCGGGATACACCCTGCGTTTTGATTGCGGCGGCTTGGGGGTGTGCGGCAAATGTCTGGTGCGCATATCCTCCAGAGAGGCGGCATCCCCGCCCTCTCCCGCAGAATTCAAAAACCTTGGCCCGGAAAAACTGGGTCAAGGCTGGCGGCTGGCCTGTCAGGTCAAGGTGATAAAACCGCTCACCGTACAAATTCCCCGGCAGACACTCACAACCAGAGAGGCCTGCGGTAAAACAGATCTGCCCGATAGCTACCAAACCAATCCCCTGGTCAAGCGCATCCTGCTTGAGCCCACCCCCCTCACGGCTCAAGCAGGCTCCCTTTGGGAAGCCCAAGGCATTAACAGGGCAGACCAACGGGAAAAGCAACTGGCCAACCTGGGCGCTGCCAGGCAATTGGCCGGCTCCCTGAGGCCCGGGGAAAACACCACTTTAGTGACTCATCAAAAAAAAGGCATAGTTGCGGCCCACAAGGGAAAGCAACCCCAAAGCCTGGGCCTGGCCCTGGATCTTGGCACCACAACCCTGGCCGCCTATCTTTTGGATTTTGACACCGGAAAACTTCTGGCAGCCTCCAACTCGGCAAATCCGCAGGCATCGATGGGGCAGGATGTAATAAGCCGCATAGCCTACACCCGTAAACACAAAAAGGGGCTTGAACTCCTTAGCAGGCTGGTGCGGGACGAAATTAACAACCTGGCCAAGGCCTGCCTGCTTAAAGCAAAATTAGATCCCGGGAACATTGACGAAGTGTTGGCTGTGGGCAACAGCACAATGCAGCAAATTTTTTGCGGCCTTGACCCCTATGGCCTGGGGCAGGCGCCTTATCTTCCCTTTACCCAAAAGCCTCAGGACTTCTGCGCCCATGAAGTTGGCTTGAACCTGTCTCCGGGCATCAATGTACATATCTTCCCCGTGGTTTCGGGATTCATAGGGGGAGACACCCTGGCAGCGGCGATTGCCTGTGACCTCGACAAGCAAAAGGAAACCACACTGCTTGTAGATATAGGCACCAATGGAGAGTTGGTGCTTTGCCGTCAAGGCAGGCTCTGGGCCGCCAGTTGCGCCACAGGCCCCACTTTGGAAGGTGCTCATCTAAGCTGCGGCATGCGGGCCGTGAAAGGGGCCATACACCGATTTTCACTGGACCCATCTACTCTTATACCTCGCTACCAGGTAATAGGCGGGGAATCAGGGGCCCTTCCCAGCGGAATTTGCGGCTCGGGAGTGATCGACGTTGTGGCAGCCCTGCTAAAAGCCGGGGTGGTAAAACAAAACGGCCGCCTGGATGAAAGTAAACCAAAGGTTGAAATCGATGAAAAAGGGATCGGACAGTCTTTTACCCTGGTCCGGTCCGAAGATTCGGGAACAGGCCGGGACATCTGCCTCACCTTAAAGGATTTGCGCCAGATTCAACTCTCCAAGGCTGCCTTGGCCGCAGGCATTAAGCTTTTATTATCCCGGGCGGGGATTTCGCAGGTATCCCGGCTGATCCTCACCGGCGCTTTTGGGGCTCATTTTGACTGGCAAAGTGCGCGGGCCATAGGCATGATCCCTTGCCAAGCCGGAAAGATTGAGGCCATGGTCAACGCGGCCGGGTCTGGAGCGGCCCAAGCCTTGCTGGACCAGGATAAACGCCGCGAGGCTGCTCTTTTGGCAAATAAAATAGAGGTGCTGAATTTGGCCGGGGATCCTGATTTTCAGCTGACTTTTGCCGAAGAAATTGGTTTTCCCCCCAGTTAAAAGCAATTTTCAAATAAAGGCCATGAAGATTAAACCTCTCCCGTTTATTACATCCGGCCGGATATTTTTTTCCGGCCGGATGCCTTCCGAAGTATAGAGCCTATACATTTTACAGCCTGCGGAGGCAAATCAACTGCAGCCCAGCTTCTCCACCCTGACCGCGCAGGCTTTGTATTCGGCGGTCATGGAAACCGGGTCGTAAGCCTGGTTGGTGAGCCAGTTGGCGCACCCCTCGCGGAAATGAAAAGCCATCCACACCATGCCTTGTTGCACCTCCGGGGTCACCCTGGCGGTCAGCTCCACCTTTCCCCTGCGAGAAACCACCCTGACGCGATCACCGTCGCTGATACCCAAATGCCTGGCATCGGCGATGGAGATATCTGCGGTTTCCTTGCCCAAAAGATCGTTGAGCCCCTGGCAGCGGCCGGTTTGGGTGCGGGTGTGGTAGTGATACAGCCGACGTCCGGTGCTTAGAACCAGGGGGTATTTCTCATCTGCCACCTCGGCGGGCGGAGCCCATTCAAGCGCCTTGAAGTTGCCCAGACCGCAGGTAAAGCAGCCGTCCTTATGCAGGTAGGGCGTGCCCTTGTGGTTCAGGTCGGGCACTGGCCACTGCAGTCCGTCGTTTTGGATGCGGCTGTATTTGATACCGGCCATCTGGGGGGCCAGGCATGAAATTTCATTGTCCCAGATCTCGGCGCCGCTGTTTGAGTCCCATTGGTGTCCCATGCGCCCGGCGATCTCCTTGAAGATCCACCAGTTGGGCCGGGCCTCGCCCGGGGCCTCCACCGCCTTGCGCACCAGGCTCACCCGGCGTTCGCTGTTGGTAAAGGTGCCCTCGTCCTCGCTCCAGGCAGTTGCGGGAAAAATAACATCGGCGAATCGAGTGGTTTCATTGGGAAAGATATCGTTGACCACCAGGAACTCCGCCATTTCCAGGCAATGTTCCACATGGCTTATGTCCGGCTCGGTATTGGCCACGTTCTCGCCGAAGATATAAAGGCCGCGAATACTTTTGTCCTTCAAGCCGTTGAACATTTCAGGCATCATGCGGCCGATTTTATCATCAAGCAAAACGTCCCAAAAGTCTTGGAATTTAAACCTGCTCTCTACATCATCCACCTTTTGATAGCCGGGATACACATTGGGTAAAGCCCCCATGTCGCAGGCCCCCTGTACGTTGTTCTGCCCGCGCAAGGGATTCACTCCTCCGCACTCAAAGCCCACGTTGCCCAGGAGCATCTGCAGGTTGGCGGTGCTCATCACGTTATCCACCCCGCAGGTGTGTTCGGTGATGCCCAGGGTGTAGATCAACATAGCCGGTTTGACCGAGGCCAGGCGGCGGGCAGCCCGGCGGATCAGATCAGGGTCCAGTCCGGTGATCTCGGCCGCCCGCTCGGGCGTATAATCCATGACCGTGGCCTGCAACCCTTCAAACCCCCGGGTGCAATTTTGCACGTACTGTTTGTCATAGAGCCCCTCCGTGATCAGCACGTTCATCAGGCCGTTTATAAGCGCTACATCCGTGCCCACCTTGAGGGGCATATGTATGGAGGCAAAATCCTTCAAAGCCGTGGCCCTGGGATCCACTAAAATCAGATCAGCACCCTTGCGTACAGCGTTTTTGACAAATGTGGCGGCCACCGGGTGGGCCTCGGTCATATTGGACCCGATCACGAAAAACATTTTGGCTTTGCTGAAATCGGCAAAGCTGTTGGTCATGGCCCCGGAGCCAAACGATTGGGCCAGGCCGGCTACGGTGGGGGCATGGCAGACCCGGGCGCAGTGGTCGATATTGTTGGTTCCGATCACGGCCCGAAAAAGCTTTTGCATGTTATAGGAGTCTTCATTGGTGCTGCGGGCGCAGGAAATCCCGGCCAGGGCGTCGGCCCCGTATTTTTCCTTGATCTCCATGAATTTATCTGCCACCAGGTTCAATGCTTCATCCCAGGAGGCCTCGCGGAATTCACCGTTTTCCTTGATCAAAGGCGTGGTCAGGCGCTCGCTGGAATGAATGAAGTCATAGCCGAAACGGCCTTTCACGCATAGCCTCCCCTGGTTGGGTTGGGCGCTCTCCACCCCGGTCACCTTTATAATGCGACCATCTTTCACATGCAACCGGAGCTGGCAACCCACCCCGCAATAGGGACAGGTGGTGCGCACCAGATCCGCCTCGTGGGCATGGGACAGGCCAAAGGCTTTTTTCTCAAAAAGAGCACCCACAGGGCAGGCTTGCACGCATTCGCCGCAATGGGTGCACTTGTCGTAATCAGCCAGGGGAAACCAGGCGTTTTTCGGCTCCTGTTCCCTGCGCGGACCCCAGGGAACTGAAATGGCCAAGTTGACCTGCACCTCATTGCAGGCCTGTACACAACGCCCGCACTGGATGCAGCGGCTGAAATCCCGCACAAACATGGGGTGACTGTCGTCCAGGGGATAATCTCTTTCAGGAATTTCCAGGTCATTGACCCGCACGCCGTATTCCACCACCAAATCCTGCAGTTCACAGTCGCCGTGGGCCGGACATATGCTTTGGTGCCACGGTTTAGCCATGACTCTATGCTGAAAATCGGTCCATTGTTCCGGGGGTAGATCCATTGCAAAACAGTTATGCTCGCCGGAGGTGAGCAGCATTTCCAAGATAGCCTTACGCGCCTCACGCACCCGGGGGCTGTTGGTCAAAACTTCCATGCCGTGCCAGGCGGAAGTGCTGCATGAGGGGAGAAGAACTTCTGATCCGGCCACCTCCACCACGCATATTCGGCAGACTCCGGTGGCTTCGGCCTGAGGCAGATGGCACAGAGTGGGGATCCTGACACCCTGTGACCTGGCCACTTCCAGTATGGTCTGGCCGGGAGTAAAGGATGCTTCCATGCCGTTGATCGTCATTTGCGCCATTTGGTTTAATGTCCTTTCATCCGCCGGGGCTGGGGCGGCCGCGACGAGCTTGACCGGAAGATTTGGGAAAACCATTTCGGGGATTCAAGGACGGCGTCAGGCGCCGGACCGCCTGACGGGATTGGTCAGCGGCGGCTGAGATCAGACTCTTTGCCTTGGCTGAGTGGAACACGCCCCCTCCCCACGGAAAAACCCGTTCGAACCGACGGTTCGAAGTCAAGATCAACCCGGGAAGTTGACGGCTACTTGATGTATGTGAAGCTGGCGTGGATAGATAAATGACAGCTTCGGTTTAACCTTCTACCAAACCCGGGTAGCATCCTCTGGGTTAAGTCAGGTAAAACCGAAGTAAACAGCCATTATACACACCATTAGAGTTTTGGATTGGATAGCGTAATTAAAGACAAAATCTCGTGGCTTGTCAAATGGAAAGGTGCAAATGTGACGAGAACCCGCCCATGAACAAGGACAGATAACTTAACAGCTCTCACCGTTTTAAACAACAAGATGCAACTCATAGCTCCGGCTCGTTTTTTTATTGACCTCCACATCAACTCATGTATAGTAAAGAGTATATACTTACATGGAGGCCGGGACCATGACCAAGGGGCTTACAGACAGGCAAAAACAGGTTTTGGAATTTATACAGGAATTCCAGGCCGGGCATGGATTTTCCCCCACTGTGCGCGAGGTTGCCAGGAATTTCGGTTTTCGCTCCCCCCGGGCGGCTCATGACCATATCAAGGCTCTTGAAAAAAAAGGCTACCTCCACCCGGCCTCGGGCAGGCCCAGGGCCCTGGGCCTGGTCAAGCCTGTCAACGGCATACCTGTACTCGGCAGGATCGCGGCGGGCCAGCCCCTGTTGGCGGTGGAAGAGTCCGACGAAATACTTGGTCTGGAGCCTTCCTTTTTTGGTGCAGGGCGTTTCTTTGCCTTAAGGGTAAAGGGCGACTCCATGATCGAGGATCATATTGCCGAGGGTGATTTGGTTATCTTAAGGGCCCAGGAGACCGCCAACCCCGGTGAAGTTGCGGCAGTGCTTTTAGACGACGAAGTCACCCTGAAACACATCCATCCCCATAAAGAAGGCCTGGAGCTGCGCCCGGCCAACCAGGCCATGCAAAGCATCATCATCAGTTCAGAGGAAGAACCTCCCCGGATTTTAGGGATCATGGTAGGGCTTTTGCGTAAAAACTAGGCCCGTCAAAACCAAGCCCTGTCAATTACAGGGACTGTCCAACGGCCTTCAGGCAAATTACCGGCCTTTCAGTATCTTGCCTGCTGTCCTCAGCTGAAAATACCCTGACAATCAAACGGAATAGTTAGCGAATCCCTCGCGGTATTTTTTTGAATAATGAGTTTTTTCAAAAACGATTCATATAAAAGTCATCCTGTAAAAAAAACAGGAAACTTCGTTCCCATAGTTTGCTGACAAAGTCCTCCTGGGCTTTGTCAGAGGCCACTTGGCAAAAACGCGGTCTTGCCAAGTGGCTCGAATTACTGGCCTTATGAAAGCCTCTCAATTCGGCGGGCCGTCATTCGGGGTCCCCGAAAAATCAAAGATTTTTCAGGGGTGTGTCCTTGGCCCGCGTTCAGGCTGTTTGTCAACAGCCTGAGAACTTCGTTCCCACTTGACACTTTAGGCGCCCTTATTGACACTTTAGGCGACCTTATTTTTGACACGCCCGCTTTTGAGGCCAAGGTCCGGCCTTTTATTATCCGCCTTGTTCGACCCGATTAAATGCGGGCGTTTATATTTTGCGGAATTTGGCTAAACTATTTATACTCTGTAATACTTTAAAATTACGGATCAAATCCGTTTTTATCAACTTAAGGGCCCGGCATTTTGGACATTAGGAAGAATCGACACTAGAATGAATATAGGCTCAATAGTTCCCTTAAGCCTATTTTAGTGCTCCAACCCAAAACAGATCTTTCTTAAATAATATTTTCATTATGGGCCTTATGGATACAGGGCATTGAAAAGACGCGTCCCGGCCAATAGTATGAAAAGCTGGTTATGGTGCGCCGTAAAGGCAAGAGCAAGCCGAGAAACAAACTAAAACCATTAAATCGAATGGGCTTTTTGTCTGGGCAAAAACGCCCCAAAACGAGTTAAATTGCCTTTTAACAAACCTAAAAGAAGCACTGCCGCCACCGCCTGGGAGATAACCAAATTCATCCTTACGACCGGGGTTTTGGTTTGGCTGGTCGTCAGAGGTTCAAAAGGGCTCGGCTATAACTGGCAGTGGTATCGAGTGCCCCAATACCTCTATTCCCTTGACGCAGGCGGTTTTGTGGCCGGGCCTCTTCTAGAGGGGCTTTGGGTCACCTTGAAAATCACCTTTTTCAGTTTTTTCCTGGCTTTTTTCTTTGGCCTGACAACCGCTTTGTTCAGGCTTTCAGACTCCTGGGCAGCCAGGGGATTAGCCAGGTTCTATCTGGAAACGATCCGCAATTCGCCGCTGCTTATCCAGATTTTTTTCATGTACTTTGTCATCGCACCCATATTGGATATAAACGCGTTCACCTCGGCTGTGGTGAGCTTAAGCCTTTTTGAAGGGGCCTACACTTCAGAAATAATCAGGGCGGGCATCCAGGCCATCCCCAAGGGGCAATGGGAGGCGTGCCACAGCCTGGGCTTGAGCGGATTTGACACCCTGCGCAAGGTGATACTGCCCCAGGCCATGCGCCATATGCTGCCGCCGTTGACCGGCCAGGCGGTTTCCTTGATCAAAGACTCGGCCCTGGTGAGCACCATAGCCATATATGATCTGACCATGCAGGCCCAGGCTGTTATATCCGAAACCTTTCTCACCTTTGAGATATGGTTTACAGTAGCGGGTATATACCTTTTACTCACCGCATCCCTTTCTTTTCTGGTCTCCCGTTTGGAAGACCGCATGATTGAAACAGCCTGAGCAGCTTAGCAGGAGAACCCTTTGTCATTAAAGCAGGATTCGGAATACATAATCCAAGCCAAGGATATCAAAAAGACCTATCCCAATGGAGTGGAGGCCCTACGAGGTTTTTCCCTGCTGGTGAAACCCAGCGAAGTTGTGGTGATCGTTGGGCCTTCGGGCTCGGGTAAATCCACCTTTCTGCGCTGTCTGAACGGGTTGGAGGAAATAGACCGGGGCAGCATCGTCATAGACAATATTCCCCTGGACCACAGCAAGCAAAACCGCATGGCCATACGCAGGGAAGTGGGCATGGTGTTTCAGTCATTCAACCTGTTTCCCCATATGACCGTGCGCGAAAACATAAACCTAGCCCAGATGCTGGTGCGCAAAAAAAACCGCAAACAAGCCGAGGAGACAACCAAGGACCTCCTGGGCAAGGTGGGCATGCTGGAGAAGATAGAGGCCAAGCCCGGCCAGTTGAGCGGCGGCCAACAGCAACGCGTGGCCATTGCCAGGGCACTGGCCATGAAGCCCAAAATCATGCTCTTTGACGAAGCCACCAGCGCCCTGGACCCGGAGATGATCGGGGAGGTGCTGGAGGTTATGAAGGCGCTGGCCAATGAGGGCATGACCATGGTGGTGGTGACCCATGAGATGGGTTTTGCCCGCGAGGCAGGGGATCACATCGTTTTCATGGAAGACGGCCTGATAGTTGAGCAGGCCGACAGCCGGGATTTTTTCAGTAATCCGCGGGAAGAGCGCACCAGGCTTTTCCTGAGTCAAATACTTTGATGGAGGCTTCAAGAAAATGCGCAAACACCGACTTTTTGCATGCATGATCATTGTATTCACCCTTGCCTTCTGCCTGGTCGGTCAGGCCATGGCACAGGAGCTAAGGCAAAAACTCACCCAGGAAAGCACCCTGGAACAGGTTTTGAAAAGAGGGGTTCTCAGGGTTGGGTTTTCCACTTTCATCCCCTGGGCCATGAAGGACAAAACCGGAAAATTCATCGGCTTTGAGATTGATGTTGCCCGTGAGCTGGCCAAGGACATGGGAGTGAAGGTCGAATTTGTACCGACCAAATGGTCCGGCATCATCCCGGCCCTTTTAACCGGCAAGTTTGATGTGATCATAGGCGGTATGGGAATTCTGCCTAACCGAAACCTGAAGGTGAACTTCACTACGCCCTATGACTATAGCGGCATGTCCATTGTGGCTAACAAGAAAAAGGCTGAAGGTTTCGATTCCCTGGATGCCTTTAATAAAGAAGGGGTCACCATAGCCGCCCGCCTCGGCACCACTGCGGCCCAGGCGGCCAAGAAGTTTTTCCCCAAGGCCGAGGTAAGGCTTTTTGACGACGAGTCCCAGGCCTTGCAGGAGCTTATGACCGGTCGGGCCCATGCGGTGGTCTCTTCCGCCCCGCTGCCCGCCTTCCACGCCCTCAAATATCCCAAGCGCCTGTTCTTGCCGATCAAAGGGACCTTTACCAAGGAACCTATCGGCTTTGCCCTGCGCAAAGGGGATATAGACACTTTGAACTTCTTTAACAACTGGATTCTGGTGAAGAAACACAAGGGCTGGCTTCAGGAACACAAAGATTACTGGTTCGGGACCAAAGACTGGGAAAAGCTGATTAAGTAAAACCAACCCGGCCCGCCTATGGAGGCGGGCCGGGCCCAAGATTTAGCAGACTCTATTTTTTGACCAAAAAACAGGATTAATCCGCAGACCGGAACCGGGTTTTACCCCGGCCGTGGCTTTTGTCCCCAAGGCGCGCCAAGCGGATCGATAAGGATAACTCTTTTGAAACTCCCCAAAACCTCATTTCTGGACCTGGCCATCCTGGCTTCCGTGGCCACAGGCCTGGCCTATCTGGCCCACAGGGTGGCGGTGGGCATGGGCTATGACTGGGACTGGGCGATTATCCCGCAATATTTCATACGCTTTGATGACGAAACTCAAAGTTATGTGCCTAACCTTCTATTGAACGGGCTTTTAACCACCATCAGGCTCAGTGTATGGTCCACCCTGCTTGCCACAATCCTGGGACTTGTTATGGGGCTCTCCCGTTTGAGCCGGGGGTTGTTTCATCGCCTGATGGGCTGGTCTTATGTGGAGAGCGTGCGCAACCTGCCGCCTTTGGTGCTGGTATTTATCATTTACTATTTTTTAAGTGAAC
This sequence comes from Dethiosulfatarculus sandiegensis, assembly GCF_000931935.2. Taxonomy (GTDB): domain Bacteria; phylum Desulfobacterota; class Desulfarculia; order Desulfarculales; family Desulfarculaceae; genus Dethiosulfatarculus; species Dethiosulfatarculus sandiegensis. The sequence goes on along the minus strand of NZ_AZAC01000067.1, from coordinate 148,938 downwards.
AGCTCCTGCCCACTCTGCACATCTCAAACGCCATGGACGCTGCGCCCGGCTGGGTCAGGGAGATGGTGACAATTTTGTTTGCCAAGCCCCAGGCCCTGCCCGCCTTTTTATCGGCGGTTTTTACCCTGGCCCTTTATGAAGGAGCCTATATCACGGAGATAATCAGGGCGGGCATCCAGTCCGTGGAAAAAGGCCAATGGGAAGCCGCCTATGCCCTGGGGTTATCCTCCCGGCAGCGCATGCAGCATGTAATCCTGCCCCAGGCCATGCGCCGCATCCTGCCTCCCCTGGGCGGGCAGTTCATCTCAACCATAAAGGATTCGGCAATTGTCTCCATAATCTCCATCCAGGAACTCACCTTCCAAGGCATGGAGCTTATGAGCGCCACCTACCTCACCTTTGAAGTCTGGATTACAGTGTTTTTACTGTATCTAAGCCTGACCCTGACCTGCTCTCTGGCGGTCAACCGTCTGGAAAAACGCATGGCAGGCCCGGATCACTGATAAAAACTTGCTGCTCCCGATGCTTGCCAATCCCTGATTTGAAAACCGATTACCCCACCAAAACCAGATAAAAAATATTTCCCATCTCATCCATATTTCCGATTGACTTATCGCAAACGTTTGCAGTAGGATCAATCCACACTTATTCGAGGTTATATCTCAAATATGCCGACTATCAAGGAAATAGCCCTCAAGGCAGGGGTCTCCTACTCCACGGTCTCCAGGGCCCTTAATGATAAAAAGGGCGTCAAGCCGCAAGTGAGGGAAAAGATCCTGAAGCTGGCCAAGGAGATGAACTATTTCCCCCATTACCAGGCCAAGGCCCTGGTGCAAAAAAGAGTCGGGGTGATAGCCGTGGTCATTCCCCGCGCCAGCGAGTTTGCCTTTCAAAACCCGTTTTACTCGCATATTCTTTTGGGCCTCAGTCAGCAGGCCAACAAACACGATTACCGGCTCATGCTATCCATCAACGAAAAAAGCGGCTACGCCTCACTATACCAGCGCCGCATGGTTGACGGAGTGGTTGTGGTGGCCAACCGCACGGACGACAAAAATATAGACGAGCTGGTGGAGATGCAGGTGCCGACAGTGGTGGTTCCCGGATTCGGCGACCAAAAGGGGCCGGACGTGGCCTCGGTGAATTCCGAGAACCATCAAAGCGTCAAAAGGGCGGTAACCTACCTCATCAGCCTGGGGCACACCAAAATTGCCTTTATCCTTGGGCGCATGAATTCCGCCTATTCCACCGAACGCCTGGCCGCCTACAAGGCCGCCCTGGCCGAGCAGGGCATTGATTTTAAATCAAAATACATAAGGGAAAGCGATTTCAGCAAGACAGACGGTTTCAACCTCATGGGGAAGCTCCTGGACATGGAGGAGCCGCCCACAAGCGTTATTTGCATAAACGATTCCGTCACACCCGGAGCTTTGCACCAGATAAGGAGCCGGGGGCTTAAGATACCCCAGGACCTTTCGGTTGTGGCCATTGGCTGCTCTGATGTACTTGAACTTCACCAGCCCCCTTTGACCACGGTGCGGACAAGAGTGGTGGAGATTGGAAAGGCCGCGGCCAAAAGCCTTATCCAGATAATGGAAAAGGGCAGCCCCTTAGAGAAAAGAATCATCATCCCCTCGGACCTGATAATACGGGAATCCACCGGGGTGTACAAAGGCAGGATCTGACCCCGGCTAAATCCGACCAAGAGGGGTGTTTTTATTGATGATTTTTGCAAACGTTTGCAAAATTGGCCCGTTTTGCACTCAAAGACACCAGGATAAAGAAAGGCAGGTGGGATGTCTTATTCCATACCTTCGGACAGGGTAATAATCACAGTGGCCCAAACAGGGGCTATTACCAACAAGAAACTGAACCCGAATGTGCCGGAACAGCCCGCAGAAATAGCCGAATCCGCTTATGAGTGCTTTAACGAGGGCGCGGCGATCTGCCATATCCACGCCCGAGACCCCAAGGGGGAAAACACCTCCGACGAGGCGATATTCAAGGACATCCACCAAAAAATAAGGGAAAAGTGCGACCTGATCATCCAGGACAGCACCGGTGGAGGCCCCAACCTGACCCAGGAACAGAGAATAGAGTGCCTCAAGGCACAGCCGGAGATGGCCTCCCTGAATATGGGCAGCCTGATGCGCATAGGCGGCCCCTACAAGGGGGTGCCCTGGTCAAACATGCCTGAAGAGATCGACCTTTTTATCGGTGAGATGAACAAAAGGAACATCAAGCCCGAGATGGAGGTCTACAACCACGCCATGCTGGAAGAGGTGCAAAGGCTCATTGCCCAGGGAAAGGTGACTGAACCCTATTGTGTAAACCTGGTTCTGGGCATGCGCTATCAGGGCGCCGAAGCGGCCACTCCCCAAAACCTGGCATCTTTGGTGAACCGCTTGCCCAAAGGGGTCCTGTTCAACACAACCGGTGTGGGCAAGGACCAGACAAGCACCGCCACTATCGGCATGATTATGGGAGGTTCGGTCCGGGTTGGTCTGGAGGACAACATCTATTACGCCAAGGGCGAGCTTGCCAAGAACAACGCCCAACTGGTGGCCAGGATAGTGCGCATTGCCCGCGAGCTGGGAAAGGAACCGGCAACCCCCCGGGAAGCCAGGAGCATCCTGGGGTTAAAGCAGCTCGACTGACAGCGGACCGGCATTCGAGGAGCAGAAAAGATGGAGCTTGACGACATTAAAAAAATAACCGTTATAGGGTTGGGCACCATGGGGCCGGGACTGGTCCAGGCCTTTGCCCAGGCCGGATATGAGGTTACGGGTTTTGATCTTGACCCCAAGGCCGCGGATAAATCAATTGAGATCATAAAAACCAACTTAAAAACCCTCATAGAGCATCAACTTCTCACCTCAAAGCAGGCCGAAGACACCCTTAATGCTATAGGCCTCAGCCGGGAGATCGAACCGGCCCTTTCCGATGCGGATCTGGTGATGGAATGCGTAAGCGAAAACCGCGAAATAAAGGGCAAGGTCTTTGAGCAGGTCGCAGCCCGGGCCGGGAAAGAGGCCCTTATGTGGAGCAACACCTCCACCTTGGATATTTACGGCCTTCTGCCTCCCGCCTTGGAAAAACGAAGCCTTATAGCCCACTTTTTCGCGCCGCCTCACATCATTCCTCTCGTAGAGGTTGTAAAGGGGCCCAATACCCCTCAAGACCTGGTCGAGACAAGTCTCACGCTGCTGAAGAAACTCGACAAAATCCCCATTGTTATCCAAAGGTACTTGCCCGGTTTTATCATCAACCGCATTCTGCGCAACTTGGGGCGGGAGGCATTTTTCCTTTTGGATGAAGGCTATATCTCCATGGAAGACCTGGACCTGGCCGTCAAGGCAAGCATAGCGCCCAGGATGATGGTCCTGGGGCTGATTCAGCGCTACGACTTCACCGGCCTGGATTTAAGCGCCAGGAACCTTTTAGATAAAGATTTCTTTGACCCGCCGGTGGATAACCGGCCCAAAGCCCTGCACGAAAGAATTGAAAAAGGCCATCTGGGGGTGAAAACCGGACAGGGCTTTTTCGACTACCAGGGCAGGGACATAACGGAAATCAACCGCGACAGGGACGATTATCTGCTCAAGGTAATGAAGGGCGTCGGTTTCTGCCTTGAAAAAAAGAGACTGGTTTAAGGGCCGGGGCATAAAGCGCCCTGCTCACCAACTGTTCCCGGATATCCACGAATCCATTGGAAGCCGAAAACCGCATAAGAGCCCGGGCCTGTCCCAAGGTTTAAGTCTTTAAAGGTAAAGAGCCCAAACAGCCCGAAGGCAGCAACGCAACCGAGACTGCAAAAGCAAGGCGTCAAACCGGCCCTCCGGGCGGAAGGGAGTTTTGTTGATCCAGAAAAAAGGCATGATGCCCAGGGGATTAAGCCATTCACCCGGTTTAAGCGATCCGGTTAAAAAAACCGGCCCCAATCAAGCCCCCTGATCAAGGAGAAGACAATGAAAAGAAGAAGCATCATCGGCTTGATCCTGGCCGTGGCAGCAGCCGGCTTAATGCTGGCCGCCCCTGTTATGGCTGGAGACTATCCTTCTAAACCTGTCAACCTCTATATCCCCTATTCAGGCGGCGGTACAACCGACGTGACGGCCCGCTTGCTGGCCAACATGGCCCAGCAAAATTTCGCCACCCCATTGGTCTGCATCAACAAACCCGGCGGTGGTTCGGCGCTTATGCATGAACTCATCGCTCAAGCCAAACCGGACGGCTACACCTTGGGCGTTCTGGTCACCGCCGGGCTCACCCGCATTCCGCTTTTGCGCAAGGTCAAATATGACCCCATGAATGACTTCACCCCCATCATGCTTTATGCGCTTTACCAACACGGCCTTTGCGTGCCCGCGGACAGCCCCTGGAAAACCATGGAAGAATTCATTGCCTATGCCAAGGCCAACCCCGGCAAAGTCACCTACTCCACCGCAGGCACAGGCAGCGGCCAGCATCTGGTAATGGAGTATCTGGCGGCCAAGGAAGGGATCAAATGGACCCATATCCCCTATAAGGGCGGGGTCAAGGCCGTAACCGCCTGCCTGGGCGGACATGTAACCGCCACTTCCCAGGCCACGGAATGGAAACCTTACGTTCAGGCCGGAAAATTGCGCCTCTTGGCTGTCTACGGCATCAAGCGAATCCCCAGTTTCCCGGATACGCGCACCCTTAAAGAGTGCGGCTATGACTACGCCCTTATCAGCGGCATGGGAATCGTGGGTCCCAAAGACCTGCCCCAACCGGTTATCGACAAGGTTTCCGAGGCCTTTGGCAAGGCCTGCCAGGAAAAAGGCTTTAAAAAACTCCTGAAAAAAATGGAGCTTCTCTCCTACCAGCTGAACCAGAAAGAACTCAAGGAGTTCTTACAAAAAGACTATGAAGTGAAAAAGGACCTGGTCAAAAAAGTGGGTCTGGCCAAGAAATAATCCTCGAACCTGTAACTGGAGGGCTTACAAAGCCCTCCAGATCATAAAGGAAACCAGTGAGATGGCTTTCTTGAAAAGAGATGTTTTCGCAGGTCTCATACTGATGGCTTTTTCCCTTTTACTTTTCTTCGTACTCATACCCAATCAAGTTGAACCCGCCGCAGGCGGGCCGATAGCCCTTTCCCCCAGGCTTTTTTGCTATGTAACGGCTTTTCTCCTCCTTGCCCTTTCCATAAACCTGACTTCAAGCGCCCTTAGAAGCGCAGAAGAAGCTGAAGAACAAACCGGGAATTCCCTGGTAAGGGCTGCAATAGCGGTTGTTGTTTCATCGGTTTATGTGGCGGGCATAAGTTTCCTGGGCTATTTCGCCAGCACGGCGCTGGCGTTATTGTTTTTCCTGTTTTTCTTCGGCGCCAAGGAAATAAAGACGGTGTTTTTGTTTCTGCTGGTGATCCTGCCTTTTATCTACCTCCTATTTGTCAAGGGCCTCAAGGTGATTCTGCCTGAAGGCCTTTTCATCTGATGCCGTGAAGGGCCAGGAAAGGACCCACCTATGGAAACTTTAAGCCAAGCATTCAATCTGTTTTTTCAACTTCCGGTCATAGGGTCCACTTTCTTCGGTGTGCTGATGGGGGTCATATTGGGTTCCATACCGGGGCTCACTGCGACCATGGCCATTGCCCTCATCGTGCCCATGACCTTTACCATGTCGCCCATTGCCTCCATAGGCATGCTGGTCGGCGCTTACAAGGGCGGTTGCTTCGGAGGCTCTATCCCGGCCATTATCCTCAACACGCCCGGCACCCCGGCCGCGGCGGCCACAGTGCTGGACGGCCACGAAATGGCAAAAAAAGGTCAGTCCATAAAAGCACTTAAAGTAGCTATCTTTTCCTCGGTCCTGGCCGATGGATTCAGCGATATCGTACTGATTATGGTGGCTCCTCCGCTTGCCCTTATCGCCCTTAAGATGGGGCCTCCGGAGATGACGGGCCTTATTATTTTCTCGCTTTTGATCATCACCGCAGTGGCGGGAAAATCCCTCACCAAGGGGTTGATAGCAGGTGTGATCGGGCTTTTGGTCGGCACAGTGGGACTGGACCCCATCATGGCCTCGCGCCGGTTTGGTTTTGACTTAAGCCAATTGGACGAAGGCATATCTCTGATGCCGATGCTGATAGGCCTTTTTGCCCTATCTGAATTTTTCATGAACGCCCAGTCCGGAATAACCCAAAAAAACCAGACTATTTTCAAGAACTCCGACCGCCCCGAAGACCAGAACGTAAGCAAAAAAGAATTTAAATCATGCCTGAAAATCGTGGGCATGGCATCGGGCATTGGGACGGTGCTGGGTGCCATTCCCGGGATCGGCCCTTCCATAGCCGCCTTTGCCAGTTACGCCCAGGCCAAAAAAATGTCCAAGACTCCCGAAAAATTCGGCAAAGGCGCCGTAGAGGGAGTGGCGGCGGCTGAAGCGGGCAATAACTCCGTGGCCGGAGCCAACCTGATTCCCCTTTTGACTCTGGGGATTCCCGGAGACGTGGGTGCGGCCCTTCTTTTGGGCGCGTTCATGATCCAGGGGCTGCATCCCGGACCTTTACTGTTCAAAGAAAACTTGGACATCATCTACGGCATATTCATGGCCCTGCTTTTGGCCAATGTATTCAACTACTTCATCGCCCGTTTCTATATCCGCATAGCCAGCAAGGTGGCCCTGGTTCCCAAGCATTTCATTTTCCCGGGGATACTGGCCTTTTGCCTGGTCGGCGCTTATGGCTTCAATCAAAGCATTTTCGATGTGTGGATGACCCTGGTCTTTGGAGTGCTGGGCTATATCCTGCGTAAAAACGGCTTTCCAGTGGCCCCTTTGCTGATTGCCTTTATTCTGGAGCCCATCCTGGAAAGTTCCCTGCGCCAGAGCCTTTTGATGTCCCATGGTTCACCGATGATCTTTTTCACCCATCCCATCTCAGCGACTTTCTTGGCTCTTTCTGTGGTGGGGGTTGTTCTCACCGTCAAAGGGAAACTTAACCAGCACTGAGAAGGGGGAGGAAACCTGAATGAAAAAAATAGCCATTACAGCCGGAGTCAGGACTCCTATTGGAAAATACCTCGGCGCGCTCCGCGAAGTGCCTGCCCATGAGCTGGGGGCTTTGGTTTTAAATCAGGTGGTGGAAAGGGCCCAGGTGAAACCGGCCCAGGTCGACGATGTGGTGATGGGACAGTCCTATCAAAACGGTGAAAGTGTAAACATCGCGCGGATGTCGCTCCTGGCCGCGGGCTGGCCCGTGGAAATCCCAGGTGTCACCCTGGATCGCCGCTGCTTATCAGGCCTGGACGCAGTCTGCTTTGGGGCCATGAAAATCATGAGTGACTGCGCCGAGATTGTGGCGGCCGGAGGCGTGGAAAGCATGAGCCGGGCCGAATTCTATATTCCGGGCGAATTTATCAAATGGGGGGCGGGCGGTAAAAAAGATCCCAAATGGGGGTTCATGCCCAGGGGGCACGGCGCTTTGGGCATGTGGGGCCTGCCCTTATTCGACCGGATTCAAAGGGCCAGGGTCATGTCCCAGCCGGTTGAGCGTTTCGGCGAACTGAACTCCATGATGACCTGGGCCGAAGCCGCGGCCAGGGAAGAAAACATCACCCGTGAGCAGGCCGACAACTGGGCCATGCTGAGCCAGCAAAAAGCCCTGAAGGCCATTGAGCAAGGAAAATTCAAGGAAGAAACCGTGCGTGTTCCCTTGCCGCCGGGCAAAAACACCCCGGATACCCTGAATGATGACGAGCCCCCCAGAAAAGGGGTGACCACCGAAAAGCTGGCCAAACTGGCGACGGTTTACCCGGACGGCATCTGCACTGCGGGCAACTCCTCCACGGAAAACGACGGGGCCGCGGCCCTGCTCTTGATGCCCGTAGAAAAAGTGTCGGAGTGCGGAGTTGAGCCCCTGGGAGAGATCGTGTCTTTTGCCGTGGCGGCGGCCGACCCCAGGCTCACCTACCCGGCCGTGCCCGCCTCGGTGGAAAAGGCCCTGGCCAAGGCGGGGCTCGGTATAAAAGATATTGACTTGATTGAGATTCAGGAGGCCTTTTCCGCCCAGGTTCTGGCAGACACCAAGCTTATGGGGCTTAGCGAAGAAGAGATGCAGGAAAAAGTCAATGTCAATGGCTCCGGCATATCCCTGGGGCACCCCATAGCAGCCACCGGAGCCATGCGCCTGGTGACGCTGCTCTATGAGATGAAAAGAAGAAACGCTTCCCACGGCCTGGTCACCATCTGCGGAGGAGGCGGACAGGGGATCGCCATGGTGGTGAAAAGATAACGCTTTAAAAATATAACGCCATTCTGTTCAGTTCAGGTGCATCCGGCTTGATAGCCGGATGCACCTCCCACATCACACCTGGTTTTCCTTCAATCTTTTATAAAAACAATCACTAAACCGCTTGGATACTGAATAGACCTTTTCTAATTAACTTGACCAGGCGACTTGAAAAGTATATTTAATTATTGACTGACTACTCAATCAAGGATCGCAAGTGAAACCACCAAACAATAAAAAGGAAGCCATTTTAGAAGCGGCCTTGGTCCTTTTCAGTAAAAACGGCTATCAGGGCACCTCCACAGCCAGCATCTCGTCCATGGCCAAGGTGGCAACAGGTACGCTTTTCCATTACTTCGACAACAAGGAAAACCTGGTTAACGAGCTGTTCCTCGCAATAAAAATGGATTTCAAAACAGCCATGACCCAGGGGATAAAAGAACAAAAAACCACCAAAGACGCCATTCGATGTATGTGGGAAAACGCCCTGTCCTGGAGCGTCAAAAACCCCGAAAAGGTCTCATTTGTGGTCCAGATGAAGGCTTCACCCCATGGCCGGAGCCTGCCCATGGATCATCCGGTTGAAAACGAACATCTACTCTGGGAGGTCTATGAGGAAGGGGTGGCCAACAAGACCCTCAAGCAAGCTCCCACCGAACTTTTACGCGCCCTGTGGGGCGGTTTGCTCTGGAGCACCATGGACTATTTCAGGACCAGGCCGGAGAACTTAGCAGACGCCAGGCAAAAAGATCTGGCCTTTTCCATGTATTGGGACCTGATCAAACTTTAGTAACCGGCTTGGGGTTGCCTCACGGTTTTCAGGCCCTTTTTCAAATTCTCACAATTGACTGACTGCTCAATCTAAACTTTTAAATTTTACGAGGTTAACATGCCAATTCCCCTACCCAAACCTGAATGCGCCAAAGATAGTCTGTACCATATGCAAAATGGGGAGATGATCTGGGAAATCCTGGAGACGAGCCTTAAGCTGAAGCTCTTTGACCACACCCAACTCTCTGTTTCCCCTGAAAACCTGGCCTCTGCACTCAAGGCCCACCCCAAGAACCTGGGTTTTTTTATGGATGCCCTGGCTTCTCTGGATTTTTTAGAAAAAAAAGACGGCCAATATCTTAACTCCCCCCTGGCCCGTTCTTTTCTGGTCAGCACCAGCCCCACTTATCAGGGGAATGTGCTTTTGACCATGCATGCCAAGCAAAAACAGCTGCTAAACGGTGGACTGCGTAAGCTGGTGCTTGAAGGTCCCCAAAAAGTCAGGCAAGATCCAGAAAAACGGGCCGATCCCCAAAAATGGGGCAACATGGCCCGCCTGCTGGCTCAGATTCAGGCTTCCGGCCAGGCCCAGACTGTGGTCGAGTTTGTAAAGACCCTGCCCGAGGCCGAAAAATTGAACAAAATGCTGGACGTGGGAGCCGGACCAGGTCTTTTGGGCATTGCCCTGGCCCAGGCCCTTCCCGGCCTTGAATGCTTGCTCTTTGACCAAGCTCCGGTGGTTCCTTTTGCCGAAAAATCCATAAGCCAATACCAGATGCAGGACCGGGTGCAGACCATGGCAGGCGATTATTCCCAAGACCCCATAGGTGAAGGATATGACCTGATCCTGGCCAGCTTGACCCTGGAATTTTTTAAAGACCGCCTGGCCGAGGTATTGACCAGATTTAAAACCGCCCTGAACAGCCAGGGTCTTATGCTGATAATTACAGGCACCCTCACCCAGGAGAAGACCAAACCAACCGAACAGCTCCTCTCCTGGCTGCCGGGTGTGCTGAACAATGAACAAATGATGTTTGAACCCGGCCAGATCGAGCAGACCTTGCAACAGGTCGGCTTTGTCTCTCTTGAGACCAGGCCCCTGCCGGGTTTTATCAGCCCCCACGGCCCTCTCACCGCCTTTGTGGGCAGAAAACCGTAATAGACCTTTGATTTAACCGGGTGTGGCCATTTTTCCAGATCAAGACCACCATAATAAGGCTGCACCCGGATTAAGCACCCTCCGGCTCACCCCAAAACAGGCTGGCTTTGCCCCGTATCCGCCAAATTTTCTATCCCCCCAAAAAGCCTTGCCTCCTGGGCCGCCTTCATGGTTTTGGTCACCTCGATCACCCAGGGGCCGTCTGGAGAGACCCGGACCGAGGCCTGTTTTCCGGCCGGAATCTCAAGTTCGCGTTCTCCGTCCAAAGCCATTACGCAAGGGGTTTCCTCAACCTGAACCTGGTCGGCCGGACCAAAAAACTCCATGGCCTCCACAAAAAGGTCCGTCATTATACCCGGGGCCACCGGGGCCAGAAGGTGTTTTCCCTTGGGGCCGAGCCTGATATGCATGCCCCTTTTTTCATCCGGGTCCAGGTTCTCCAAAAGGCCGCCTATGGAGGAAAGGCCTATACTGTCCGGCTGGGCCCGATTTAAAAAAACCTGGCTTATGGTTTTCATATCCCAAATCGCCCGGGAGCCCACAAAACGCTCATTACAGACCACTGCGTCCACCAGGGCGATATCCGCCAACTCGCCGTTTACCAGGACCTCTAGCAGGGTTGAGTGGTATGCCGCCTGGTTAAGCGAAACCTTGCCGGTGGCCACCAGACCTGCGGCCAATCCGGCGATGGTGCCTTCGACCATGGCGGGGAATACATTGTTGGTGCCTGTGGAGATGGGCAAAATCGGTATATTGCGCGCACCCTTGACCACCGCCCGGTTGGTTCCGTCCCCGCCCAGGGTTATGATGCAGGCCGCCTTGCGCTGAGCCATTATCTCAGCCGCCTTGACCGTATCATCCTGGTTTCCGTAGGGCTTGAAATTGGCGGGAAACACCTTCATATCCAGGTTCAGTTCCCTTAAAGCGCGGGGCAGAATGCCATAGTAATCCGGCATAAAACAGACCTGATCCACTCCTGTGGCAGCCAACCCGGTAAAAAGCCTTCGTACAATGCGCACCTTTTCCTGGTTGTCAAACACACTGCCGTGGGCAACCAAACGGCGGATGTCTTTTCCCGAGGCGGGATTGGCGATGATACCTATCAGCGGCATTTTTCCCCCAAGGTCGGCCCGCGGCAGGATATTAAAACCGCCCGCCGCAGGCCGGTTATGCAAATTCACATCAGGCGGTAACCGATTTAACCGCCTCTATTATCTTGGCAACGCTCGGCACATAGGCGTCTTCCAGCGGTTTGGCAAAAGGCACCGGGCAGAAAGGCGCGGCCACCCTGGTTATGGGGGCGTCGAGATAATCAAAGGCCTTTTCCGCCATTATGGCTGCCATTTCCGCGCTGGAGCCCGCGAACTTCACGTCTTCGGTCACAATCACCAGGCGATGGGTCTTTTTAACCGACTCAAGCACGGTTTCCTCGTCAAAGGGGCTCAAGGTGCGAGGGTCGACCACCTCTGCGCTCACCCCGTCTGCGGCCAGCTTATCCGCAGCCTCCAGGGCGAAATGCACCATGCGGGCCGTGGCCAGGATCGTCACATCCGTGCCCTCTTTTTTCACGTCGGCCTTGCCGATGGGAAGCAGGTATTCGCCCTCGGGCACCTCTCCCTCAACCCCGTAGAGCATCTTGTGCTCTAAAAACACCACCGGGTTGTCATCGCGAATGGAAGCCATCAAAAGCCCCTTGGCGTCGGCCGGGGTGCTGGGCATCACCACCTTGAGGCCTGGTACATGCATGAACCAGGATTCCAGGCACTGGGAATGCTGGGCCGCGGCGCCGATGCCCGCGCCGCAGGCCGCCCTAAGCACCATGGGGATGCGGGCCTTGCCGCCGAACATGTATTTCATCTTGGCGGCCTGATTGTAAAGTTGATCCATGCAGACTCCGATAAAGTCCACAAACATGATCTCAGCCACCGGGCGCATGCCCGCGGCGGCGGCTCCCACCGCTGTGCCGATGATGGCGCTTTCTGTAATGGGGGTGTCCCGCACCCTTTTATCCCCGAACTTGGCCAGCAGCCCCTGGGTGACTCCAAAGCAGCCTCCGAATACGCCTACATCCTCGCCCGCGATATATACTTTTGAATCCCGCTCCATCTCCAGGCGGAGCGCGTCATTGATCGCCTGTCCGAAATTCATGGTAGTCATGAATCTTGCTCCTTTTCATCAAAGAATCACAATTTGCGTGAACCAACCGTTTCCCGGACTAGACGGTGTAGACGTCTTCCAGAAGATCGGCCGGATCAGCCATGGGGCTGGACTCGGCAAAGGAGATCGCCTTTTCGAGCTCCTCTTTCACCTTGGCCTTGATTCCTTCCACTTCATCGGCGCTCAAGACCTTGTTATCGATCAGTTTTGCCTCCATGCGGGGCAACGGGTCCTTGGCCTTCCATTCCTGTAGCTCATCATCGGTGCGATAGGTGCAAGGGTCGCCCTCAAAGTGTCCGTGATGGCGATAGGTCTTGCATTCAATCCAGGAGGGGCCGTCGCCCTTTCTCGCCCGGGCAATGGCTTCCGTGGCTGCTTCGTAAACCGCGACCACATCGTTTCCATCCACCACCACGCCGGGGATGTCATAAGAAGCGGCGCGGTCGGCCAGGTCGGCCACGCAGGTGGATTTATCCGTGCAGCAGGAGATGCCGTAGAGGTTGTTTTCATTTACAAACACCACCGGCAGTTTCCAGCAGGCGGCCAGGTTCATGGCCTCATGGGTGGTGCCCTGGTTGGAAGCTCCGTCGCCAAAGAAGCAGACAGACACGGCCTGTTTTTGATCATGCTCGCAGGCGATCGCCGCTCCGGTGGCCAGTGGCGGGCCGCCGCCCACAATACCGTTGGCGCCAAGGATGCCCAGCTCCACATCGGCGATGTGCATGGAGCCGCCCTTGCCCTTGCAATAACCGGTGCTGCGCCCGAAGAGCTCGGCCATCATGAGCTGCAAGTCGCCGCCCTTGGCGATCAGGTGACCATGGCCCCTGTGGGTGCTGGTGATGTAGTCGTCTTTATTGAGGCAGGCGCAGACCCCGCTGGCCACTGCCTCCTCCCCGATATAGAGGTGCACAAAACCCGGTATTTTTCCGGCGGCAAAGAGCTCCGACACATTCTCCTCGAACATGCGGATCTTCACCATGGTGGTGTAAATCTCAACCATCTGTTCGTTGCTAAGGCTCATGACGTTAAACCTCCTTTTAATGCCCTGGGATCAAAGCACGATTACTTTTCCTATACGTCGAGCCATACGGTCACAGCCGCGTTGGCCATGAACACCTGGCTGCAGTCCGGTCCGAACTGGGGCACGCAGAGCCCATCGGTGGCCAGGCCGCCGAGCACGGCGCGGGCGCTCTTCTGGCCAATGGGAATCTCCTGTTTAACCATCTCCAGGTCCACGCTTTCGGGATTTGGGCAGGCCACTAAAATCTCAACCTCGGGTTCCGAGAGATCCTCTACGTTGTGGATCTCCAAAAGCCCGCAAAGGCAGGAGCGGCTCACTGCGTCTTTCACCGCCCGGCAGGCCGCTTGGGTGGCGTCCTCCCCATGCAGGTCAATGCCCATGCCAAACTCCAATACAAATCTCTTTTTGGCCATTTCACGCCTCCCTGGCCTGTTGGTCCGCGTAAAACAATTCTTCCGCCCGGTAGGAGCTGCGCACCAAAGGCCCTGCGGCCACCTGCCTTAAGCCCATGCTCAAGGCCAGATTTTTCAATCGGGCGAATTCCTCCGGGGACACATACCTTACAAGTGGTGCGTGATCTGCTGAAGGCGGCAGATACTGGCCCAGGGTAAGGGAGACGCATCCGGCCCGAACCAAATCCTTAAAGACCTGTTTCAGTTCCTTAAGCTCCTCGCCCAGACCCAGCATGAGGCCCGACTTAACCAAAAGTCCGGCTGCGGCCGCAGCTCCAAGCACCTCAAGGGAACGCCTGTAAACCGCCTGGGGCCTCACCGCCCGGTAAAGCCTGGGAACAGTCTCCAGGTTGTGGTTGAATACATTGGGCCCAGCCTGAAACACCGTGGCAAGGGCGCTTTGCTTACCTTGGAAGTCCGGAGTAAGCACCTCCACCTTTGCGGCGGGGCATTTTTCCCTGACCTGATAAATACATTCGGCAAATTGCCTGGAGCCGCCGTCAGGCAGGTCATCCCTGGTAACGGATGTGATGACCACGTAATCCAGGTTCAGATTTTGGGCCGCCACAGCCAGACGTTTGGGCTCCTGCGGGTCCGGCGGTCCCAGAGGGCCTTTCTCCACAGCGCAGAAACGGCAGTTTCTGGTGCAGCGGTCTCCCAAAATCATGAAAGTCGCGGTGCCCCGGTTAAAGCACTCCCCCAAATTGGGGCAATGGGCGCTTTGGCAGACCGTGGCCAGGGCCTGGTCCTTTAAAAGGTTTTCCATTCTTGTTATGGGTTCAACAGGCGGGGCGGGACGCACCAACCACTTGGGATGGCCTGGCTTCACCGGCTTGACAAAATTGACCTCGGTATAGTCAAACGCCTTGGCAAAGGCCCAGGCGAAATCCTTTTTCACCTGCTCCATATCCGGCTTTCGACCAAGTTCCTTTTCCAGGCTGGTCACCGGCTGGCCGGGCAGGCCGCAGGGCACGATCAGGTTAAAGCCGTTTAAATCCGGGCAAACATTCAAGGCAAGCCCATGATAAGTGACCCATTTCTTCACCGCGATCCCCACCGAAGCCGCCTTGGCCCCATTCACCCACAAACCGGGCTGATCCGGGTTGCGTTCGGGTTTGAGGCCCAGGCTCCTTATCACCTCCGAGCAGGCCTTAAGCAGATTTTTCAAAAACCTGTGCAGATCATGGTCAGCAACCCTGACCACCGGATAGGCCACCATCTGCCCCGGCATATGGCTGGTTGCCTTGCCGCCCCGGTCTGTCTCGAAAAGGCCAAAGCCGTTAGCGCAAAGATCCTCCTTGCCAAGGAGCAGATCACCCCCCCCACCCCCTCTTCCCAAGGTGATCACCGGCGGATGTTCCACCAGGATCAGGCTGTCCGGCGCTCTGTCCTCTTGCCTGGCCTTCACCAGTTCAAGCTGACGTTTCAAGGCCTCTTGGTAGTCCAGGCGTCCCCAATCCAGGACCTGAAGAACCCGTTTTTGTTGTTTTGTTTGCATAGGCCTACCCTCTGGGCAGGTACAAGGCCCAACCGCCCACGTCCCTGGCTGCATCGACCACGGTCTCGGAAAAAGTTGGGTGGGGCCTCAATCCCCTGGCCAGTTCATTGGCCGTGCATTCAAGCTGCATGGCCAAAACCCCTTCACCGATATTCTCCGTGGCGCCTGCGCCCACGATATGCATGCCCAGGATCTCGCCGTATTTGGAGTCGGCCACAATGCGCACACTGCCTGCCATCTGATTCAGGGACATGGCCAGGCCGTTTATGCTGTAGGGGAACTCCCCGATTTCCACATCATAGCCCTGGTCCTCGGCCTGATCTTCACTGAGCCCCACGGCGGCCACCTGGGGTATGGTCCACAAGACCCTTGGCACCAGCCGCGGATTGAATTTGGTTTTGCGCCCCATGGCGTTTTCCGCCGCCGGAATGGCCATGAAAGAAGAGGCATGGCTCAACATGGTTCCGCCGGTGAGATCGCCGATGGCGTAAACCCCCTGCAATGAGGTTTGCAGGTATTCATCGACCAGCACTTCTTTACCTGGCCCCAGGTCAACGCCCACCTCTTCCAGACCCTGACTGTTGGGCCTGCGAAAGGCCGACAAAACCCTTTGCACCTCAACGCGGACCTCTTCCTTGGGGCCTTTCAGACAGGCAACGCAACCGTCTTTATTGGATTCAAGGGATTCCAGGGTGTGCCTGGGCAGGAAATCCACTCCTTGATCCCGCAGGCCCTGGGTGAGCCGCTGACTGGTGTCCGCCTCTTCGTTCGGCAAAATGCGTCCCTGTTCAGCAGCCACGGTAACCTTGCAGCCAAAGCCGTTCAGCAGGCAGGCCAGCTCAGCCTCTATGGGGCCGACCTGCCCAAAGATCAAAACAGATTCCGGCACCTCATCCATATCCATAACCTGGTCACTGGTAATGACCACATCCTCCAAGCCGGGCAGATCAGGAATATCCAGGGAGCTGCCCATGGCCAGAATCACGGCCTTGGCCTTAACCTCCCGGCCATCCACCTCTGCCTGGCCCGCGCCGATGAATTTGGCCCGGCCTTGCATAAACTCCACCTGGTTGTTCGATAAAAGCCCGGCCATGCCCATGGCTATGTCGTTTCCCACCCCGTCCTTACGCGCCTTTACAGCAGCCAGGTCCGGCCGGGGCGGCTCAAGGTCGAGCCCAAAGGCCTTGGCCTCTTTTATCTGCTTCATGAGCCCGGCTGTATGCAACCACACTTTGGAAGGGATGCAACCCTTGTGCACACAAGTGCCGCCGAGCCTGTCCTGCTCAATCAAAGCCACCTTGCCGCCCAATTGGGAGGCCCTTATGGCCGCGGCATATCCGCCGGGGCCGCCGCCGATCACCATAACGTCAAACATGGATCCACCTTTCCGAACTCAAAGCAGGGCCAGAGACGGGTTTTCCAGGTACAAGGCCACGGTCTCCAAAAAGGCGTGAGCCGGAGCCCCGTCCACCACCTGGTGGTCATAAGTCAAGCTGATGGTCATGTATTTACGTTCGGTGACTTCACCGTTTTTCATGGCCAGCCGATCCTTTACCCGTCCCACACCTAGTATCCCGGTTTCAGGGGGGCGCAGAATGGGGGTGAATCCATCGACCTTGTACATGGAAGTGTTGCTTATGGTGAAGGTGCCCCCGGTCACCTGGTCCACCTCAAGCCGCCCCTTGCGGGCCTTGGTCGCCAGCTCCCTGGCCTCCCTGGCTATCTGCAAAAGTCCCTTTTTGTCCGCATCCTTAAGCACCGGCACAATCAGGCCTTCGGGCAAGGCCACGGCAATGCCCATATGCACATCCGGATGCAAAAGGATCTCTTCGCCGACCAGGGTGGAATTCATGATTGGATGCCGTTTCAAGGCTCGGGCGACGATGCAGATGAGAATGTCGTTATAGGAAACCTTCACAGACTCGTCGCGTTTGAACTCCTCGCGAATCTGGTCGCGCATGGCCGCCATCCGGGTGACGTCTATCTCCACAAAGGCGGTTAGCTGGGCTGCGTTCTTAAGGCTGGCCATCATATTTTCGGCCACTGCCTTGCGCATGCCGCTGAAGGGAATTTTCTCCGGGACTGAAGGCGCTGCCGACCCGGCCGCGCCGGGCGCGGAACCTCCGGCCATAAAGCGCTCCACATCCTCTTTGGTGATTTTCCCGTTCTCCCCGGTGCCGGAAACCAGGTTAAGATCCACTCCGTTATCCTGGGCAATCTGCTTGGCCAGGGGGGTTGCCTTGGGTTCGGGCGGGCCTTGCTCGTGGAACTTTTGCACATCTTTCTCGGTTATGCGGCCATTGGGGCCGGTGCCCTCAACCAGGGAGATATCCACGCCAAGTTCCTTGGCCAGCCGCCTGGCGGCCGGACTGCAAGGTTTGAAATCCGATTTGGGTTTGGCGGCAGGTTTTTGGGCGGCAGGTGCGGGAGCGGGCTCTCCGGTCTCGGCGGGAGCGGCAGCCCCGGCTTCCACTTTGGCCGGGGTCTCTCCCGGCTCGGCCAGTACAGCCAATACCGTGCCCACCGGCACCTTGGAGCCTTCGGCCACCACTATCTGATGCAATATGCCGGAGGCGGGCGACTCCACCTGGTTGGTGATCTTTTCGGTCTCAACCTCAAAAAGCGGCTCGCCCTTTTCCACTGCGTCGCCGGGCTGTTTGAACCACTTGCTTACAATCCCCTCTTCCATGGTCAGGCCCCATTTGGGCATGGTTACTTCAACGCTCACGCCTTTGACCTCCTTATCGAAAAAGTCACTCCGGCTTGAACCGGGGATCAGGTTTCATATCCATGGGCTGTTCAGAATCCAGGCGGCACTCAGATGCCCCTGCCTGTCTAAACAACCTCCGGGTTTCATCAAGCTACTAAATTGCAACCCGCATGCCAGGGCATTAGAAAGACTTATCGCCTGGCCTCAAGCCTGCCGAAACCAAGCATTCCCTAAATGATCATTCTAGTTAACTGGTTGATTAATTTATTTTTTTAAGGAGCCAAATAAAAAATGACAGGTTACGTGCCAATGGTTTCCCCGACTGAAAAAACCTTAATTCCTGTTAAACAAAAAGCGGTCAATTGTTCAGAAATCGAACACCATCAAGAAAGGAACTCTAAGAGGAAACATCCTGCCCGAAAATTGAACAAGAGAGCTCTTTCGGAAAGTGTTTCAGGAGGGTTTCCTAAAAACAGCCCAAAGCAAAGAACTGGCAGCAAAGGTGCTTTAGCTTATGATTCAAAGCGGTTATACAAAAAAAGCTTAAAAAGGAAGATTTCAGGGATGTACTGAATTCGAACAGATATCCTTGCCCGACCTCCCTCTGGCCGAGTAGAGCACAATACCGTGGCGGCGAATCTTGTCATAAAGCGTATTACGGCCTATGCCCAGGGCCCTGGCGGTTTGGCTGACATTTCCCTTGTAAAGGCTCAAGGCCTCTAAAATGGCTCTTTTTTCCAACTCTGCCAAGGGCAATATATCTTGGTCTTGCGACTCACCGTCTGGAGCGCCAAGCCTTTGAACCTCTTTGGGCAGATCAGCCAAACCTATGCGTTTTTTGCGGCAAAAGTTAACCGCTCTTTCCAGGGCGTTTTGCAGTTCACGCACATTGCCCGGCCAGGAATAGGCAGCCAAGGCTTGCTTGGCGGGCTTGGTAAAGCCCGAGATCTCCTTGCCCTGCCTCAAGGCCAGGCGGGAAAGAAAATGTAAGGCCAAAAGCGGGATATCTTCCTGGCGCTTTCTGAGGGAGGGAATCTCCATGGCCACTACATAGAGCCTGTAAAAAAGATCCCTGCGGAAATTGCCCTTTTCCACCTCTTGATTCAGGTCCCGGTTTGTGGCCGCTATTATGCGCACGTCAGCCGTGCGGATCTTCCCGCCGCCAACCCTGCGGAAGGTGCGATTCTCCAAAAAACGCAACAGATTGACCTGAATCTCCAAAGGCATCTCCGCCACTTCGTCCAGGAACAGGGTGCCGTGGTCCGCCTGCTCCAGCTTGCCCGGCCTGCCGCCTTTTGTGGCTCCGGTAAAGGCCCCATCCGTATACCCGAAAAGCTCGCTCTGCACCAGCTCCTTGGTAAAAGCGCCGCAGTTTACAGCCACAAAAGGCTTCCGGCTCCTGGCCCCGGCCTGGTGTATGGCCTGGGCAAAGACCTCCTTGCCCACCCCGCTCTCTCCCAGTAAAAGCACGGTTGAGTCGCCTTTGGCCGCGGCTTTGGCGTGTTCAACCACTTGTTTCAGCTCCCGGCTTTTCCCCATGATATCTGCAAATCCATAGGTTACGGGGTCACCCTGTTGGAGCGCAGCCTTAATCCGGGTATCGGGGTTTTCGGCCAGGGTGAGCAGAAATCCTCCTCTATGGCCTTGGCTATCCTGAAACCCCCGGCAGTTGAAAAAGCCTGTGACGGTGCCTTTTCCAGTGTGTATCCGAGCGGTTCCCTGCACTCCCTGGGAGGCCTCCAGGGCGGTCTTAAGCGCACCGCCAATCGAGAAGAAAGATTGGTAGGGTCTGCCCAAAAGCCCTTGCAGAGAGCGCCCCAAAAGCCTGGAAGCCGCCTGGTTGGCCTCCACGATTTCGCCTTGGGGGTTTAAGGTGAGGACCGGCTCGTTCACCATCTGCAAGACTGCGTCTATTTTATTTTTGCGCCTTAGAAGCTCATGCCATCCGTGCTCCAGGCCTATACGGTCTTCAATAAACAGTGAGGCGGCCTTGGCCATCTCCAAAATTTTGGGGTTGGCGTTTTCCATGGGGCCCGAAATATCCAGGCAGCCCACCGGAGAGCCGTTCGGAGCCAGGATGGGGGAAGCGGCGCAGGTCCATTTATGGTGGCCGTCGTTGTAGTGCTCGCGGCCGGTCACCTGTACATGGGTGCCGATAGTCAGGGCGGTTCCTATGGCATTGGTTCCCACACTGAACTCGGACCAGTTCGCCCCCGGACCGAAATTAAGGCCCTCGGCCTGTCTCAAGGCGCTTGCATCACCGACGCTTCTGATGATGTAACCATCCTGATCCACCAGAACCACCATAAAGGGCTGATCTTTGAGCCAAAGATTCAAGGCATCCATAACCGGGGCCGAGATCTCAAAAAGGCTTCCTTCGCGCTTGCTTAGCTCCCTGGGGGAAAGAATATCCCGGCAGGCCCCTCCGGCAAACTCCACCTCGGCCTTATGGCAACGGCTCCAGGAAGCAATTATGTGGGACGCAGCCAGGCCCGGACGAATCTTGCCTGTCTTTACAAAGTTCCGCCAGGTTTGGCTATCCGGAATGGGGCGGGTTGACGGGGCGTAGCCAGGCAGCGCGACAGGTCGATCAACGGCAAATAAATCCGGAGACTTTTTGCCTTTTCGGGCGACCAGTCTGAGTTCTTTGCCCCTTCTGATCAGCTGATACATCTGCACACCTTTTAGGCGCCTGGGCTGAAATGCCAAATCCTCGGAAAACAAAAAGCGCCTTCTGTGTCGGGGACAAGTCATTCCCAATATTTGCAGATTATATACTATGACAAATAAGTTAAAAAAGAAACCATACAATGGGAATGTTCCTATCTTGGGCTAGGGCTATCTAAAGACGGCAAGGGGAGTAACCTCATCCTCAAGCGGGCCAAGCAAATAATATATGAAAAATTGCCGCTGAAGCAGCAAGTTAACTTACTCAGCCCCAGTTGGATTCACCTGATGATTAAGTGCGCTATCTTTTTCTAAGGCCGCTTTTTACTAAAGCCATAGACATTACAGGTTCACATGTTTTAAGAAAGAACAACACAAAAACAACCCCCGGAATCTGCGCAAAAAGCAAACAAAATGAGCGATGGTTATCACAGGCTGGCCCCTCATCTGGCCGGGCTGGTCATGGGCTGTCCCTATTCCGAAGCGCTGTTGGACCTTTTAAAGAAGATGTTCAATACCGAGAAGGCGGGGGTTCTTTTGGGGATTCCCAATGATCTCATGCCCCTTGAAGCAGCATCCTCAAAAGAAATAGCAGGCCGCCTGGGCCGGGGAAACAGCGAGGTGGAGCCTGTTTTAAAGCGTCTGGCTCAAAAAAACCTCATCCTCTCCGCACCCACTCAAAAGGCGGAACCGGGTTATGGCCTGTTGCAGGTGGGCTACGGCATGCCCCAGACCAGTTTTTGGCACGGCAGGCAGGATGAATAAGCCGCCCGCGTGGCCAGGCTGGTGGCCCGCTGTTTTCGCCCCAAAATCACCGAAGAGGTCTATGGAGGAGGAAAAACCAAGTGCTACCGCCACATACAGGTGGGGCAGGAGGTGAAAGCCCCGATCCAGGGGGTGATGCCCTATGAACGCATGGAACAGATAGTGCAAAATACTGAAAAAATCGCAGTGTCCCAATGTCCCTGCCGAGTTTCGGCCAGGGCGGCGGAGTTTGCTGACTGCAACCACAGCCTGGAAGTATGTATAAAGAAGTATGATCAGATGGGCGAATAGGTCATAGACCGCAAGCTGGGACGCCCCCTTTCCCGAGACGAGGCCATGTTCATTTTAGCCAACGGTGAAACCGAAGGCCTGGTGCATATGGTGGATAACGCCCAGGGCGGGATCAACCACACCTGCAACTGCTGTGGCTGTTATTGCTGGAACTTGGAGCTTATAAAGCGCAGAAAAATACCCAGGGACACCCTGATGGCGGTCCATTACCTGCGCCGCACCGAAATGGACGCCTGCATAGGCTGTGGAGCCTGTGGCGATATATACCCGGTGGATGCGGTGACCAAGCAAGACGACCTTCCGGTGGTTGACCAAGATTGGTGCATCGGCTGCGGGGCCTGCACCGGCCCCTGCCCCACCGACGCCATAAGCCTTGAGGCCAGAGGGCAGGAAAAGCCGGCCCAGGATGTGAACACCATGTTTGAACGCATAAGGCGGGAAAGAGAGTTGCTTGGCTGAATCAAGGCTCTATAACCAGGCGCTTTTTTTAGTGGACAAAGGCCTGCCGGGTTAACCCGGCAGGCCTTCGCTTGCTGACAAAGTCCTCCTGGACTTTGTCAGAGGCCACTTGGCAAAAACGTGGTTTTGTCAAGTGGCTCGAATTACTCGTCTTAAGAAATTCTCGCAATTCGGCGAGCCGTCCATGGCCCGCATTCAGGCTGTTTGTCAACAGCCTGAGGCCTGCCGTTAACCCGGCAGGCCTTTAAATATTGTCAGGCCGACTCGTCGCCCAGTTTTTCCAGGTCTTTCCGGGCTCCCACCACCACCAGGACGTCGGAATCCTTCACCACATAATCGGGCGAGACCACAAGGTGGATGCGCTTGGGGATTATCTCCCGCACGGCCACCACGTTGATATTGAACCTGCGCCTTAAATCCAGCTCAACCAGGGTCTTGTTCAGCATCCAGGAAGGCGGAGCCAGCTCCACTACGGAAAAATCATCTGAGATCGGCAGGTAATCCATAAGATCCGGGTTGGAAAGGCTCATGGCCAGGCGGTCGGCAGCCTCCCTTTCGGGAAAAACCACGGAATCCGCCCCCACCCGCCTTAAAATGCGTTCGTGCTCCGGGGTGACCGCCTTGCAGACCACGGTCTTGGCTCCCATTTCCTTGACCAGAAGGGTGGACATCACACTGGCCCCCATGTCGTGGCCCAAGGCCACCACCACGGCGTCCATCAGCCCCATGCCCATCTCTTCCAAGAGTTCCTTTTGGGTGACGTCCCCGACCACGGCCTGATCGCAATAATCCTTTACCTGCGACACGGCGGACTGATCAAGATCCACCACATTCAGGTTGTGACCCGCCTTATGCAGGCTCAAAACCAGGCTGCGGCCAAAAGTCCCCAGGCCAATAACTGCGATATTCATGACAACTCCTTGTCAACCGATCATTATGCGTTCTTCGGCCAAACTAAAGGACCTGACCGCCACCCTCTTGGAAAGGGAATAGACAAAGGTGAGGGGCCCAATACGGCCTATGAACATAAGCGCGATCACCACCAGCTTGCCGGCCCAGTTGAGGTGGCCGGTGGCCCCCAGGCTGAGCCCCACCGTGCCAAAGGCGCTCACCGCCTCAAAGGCCAATACCAGGGTCTCACCCCTGGCCTCGGCCAGGGGGCTTTGATTAAGCTCCAGGCTCACCAGAATCAAACTGCCCACAAAGACCACCACCAAAGAACACATCACCAGGGCAAGGGCATTGGCCAACTGGGAATCACTGACCGCGCGACCGCACATGCCCGCCCAATTCTTGCCCTGCACCCGATTTTTAACCAGTAAAACCAAAACGGCAAAGGTGGTGGTCTTGACCCCGCCTCCGCAGGAGCCGGGTGATGCGCCGATAAGCATCAAAAACATTACAACTAAAATCGAGGCATTACTCAAGTCACTCATCTCAATGGTGTTGAATCCGGCTGTACGTGGGGTGAGGGAGGTGAAGACAACCGGCCAGATTCCCTCTTGCCAGGCCTCTCCTCCATTGGCCATAAACTCGAAAAGAGCCAGCACCAGAGCCCCCAGCACAAAGAGCCCCAGGGAGCTGAACAGCACCAGCCTGGTGTTAAGGGAAAGGCGCTTGGGACGCACGCTCTTTCGCGTACGCCACCTTGTCACCAGCTCCCGCATAACCAAAAAACCGATTCCCCCGGCGACAATTAAAAATAAAATCACCGAGTTAACCAGGGGATCATGGGCATAATCCACCAGACTGTTCGAGAACAGGGAAAAACCGGCGTTGCAAAAGGCGCTGACACAATGGAACCCGGCCAGGGCCAGGGCCTTGGGCCAGGCGTAATCCTGGCCAAACCTCACCCAAAGCAGGAGGGTTCCCAAAAACTCCAGGCAGAGGGTGTAGATAACCACATCCTTGGCCAGGGAGTGGACCTGTTGGCCCGGCACGCTGCCAAAGGCCTTGGACAGGGTCCTGTGGGTCTTGGGGCTGGGTTTCTGACCGGAGAGGTACAAAAGCGCCACCCCATAGGTCATGATGCCCAGACCACCTATCTGGATAAGCAGAAGAATCAGGGCCTGGCCCCAGGGTGACCAGGCAGTGGCGGTGTCGACTGTGATCAGCCCGGTCACACAGACCGCGCTGGTGGCGGTGAAAAGACAATCCAAAAAGGAAATCGGCTGTTCACCCTGCATCACAGGCAGATAAAGGCCCAGACTGCCCAGAATAATCAGCAGGCCAAAAGAAGAGGCCAGCATTCTGAAGGGGGTCATGAAGCGGCCCATAAAACGTTTTAAAATTTCCAAAGGCAAACCTCGTTTAAAGGAATCAGGCTGTTGACAAACAGCCTGAACACAGGCCGCGAACTCACTCCGGAAACCGATATTTGGGGAGCGCCGAATAACGGCCCACCGAATTTCGAGGATTTGGCAACCCAGGAATTCGGACCGGTTGATGGAACCCAAGTTCTATCAACCTCATCTGAAACAAAAGGCTATATATGCCCCAAACAGTATATTTTGCAAGCCCTTATCACGAAAGGCTTTCCTTGACTGCCTGCAAAAAGGCCCTGCCGTATCTTTTCAATTTGGTCTGTCCCACCCCGGAAAGCAAGGATAATTCCTTTTTATTCCGTGGCTTTTCCCGAGTGATCTCAACCAGGGTGGAGTCATGAAAAATAATATAGGGCGGCACGCCCTGTTCCTTGGCCAGTTCCATGCGCAGGCTGCGCAGGGAACTGAAGAGCTCCTCGTCGGATGGATCATCAAACAAGGCCTTGGCCCGGCTTCCCCCGCTGCTGGGGGATTTTCGAGGCGTCAAAACCTCTTTCCTTAACCGTATCTCTTTTTCGCCCCTTAACACAGCCCTGGATTCAGGGCCCAGGCGCAGGCCGCCGTGGCCAGCCACATCCACGCTCAAAAGTCCCAGGGAAGTAAGCTGGCGCAAAATGGAACGCCAGCCGTTTCTTGAATGCTCCTTGCCAATGCCCCAGGTGCTGAGGTTGTTGTGCCCCAGATCCCGCACCCTTTGGTTGTCGCTGCCCAAGAGCACATCAACCACATGGTTGGCCCCAAACCTCTGACCCGTGCGGTATACGCAGGACAAGGCCTTTTGGGCCGCCTCGGTGCCGTCAAAACTCTCCACCGGCTCCCGGCAGGTGTCGCAATTGCCGCAAGGCTCGCAGGTGTCGCCAAAATACTCCAAGAGCACCTGCCTGCGGCAACGCACAGTCTCGCAGAAGCCTAAAAGCGCATCCAGCTTCTGCCTTTCTATGCGCTTTTGCTTTTCAGCGGCGTTTGAGTTCTCAATGAACATCTTCTGCTTAACCACATCTTCCAGGCCATAAACCATCCAGGCCTCGGAAGGCAGGCCGTCCCTACCCGCCCGGCCGGTCTCCTGGTAATAGGCCTCCAGGCTCTTGGGCAGATCCAGATGAGCCACAAAACGCACATCCGGCTTGTCTATGCCCATGCCAAAGGCGATTGTGGCGGTTATGATGATCCCCTCTTCCTTGAAAAACCTGTCCTGGTTGGCCCGTCTTACTTCTTTATCCAAGCCCGCGTGATAAGGAAGCGCCTTATATCCCAGTTGATTCAGCCATTCGGCCGTACGCTCCACCTTGTCCCTGGAGATACAATAGACAATGCCCGAATCCCGGGGAGAGCGCCCGGCCAGAAAATCGGCCAGCTGCTTGCGCTGGTTAAGTTTGGCCTTTACCGAATACTGAATATTGGGCCGGTCAAATCCGGAGATAAAGAGCCTGGGCTCCATCAACTCAAGCCCCTGCACCATATCCAGCCGGGTGGGTTCGTCTGCCGTGGCCGTTAAAGCCAGACGCGGAACCTGAGGAAACATCCTGCTTAATATATTGAGTTTCTGATACTCGGGCCTGAAGTCATGCCCCCATTGGGATACGCAATGAGCCTCGTCAATGGCAAAAAGCGCCAGAGGGCAGGTTCCCAAAAAATCCAAAAATCCCTGACTTGAAAGGCGTTCCGGGGAAAGATAAACCAGATCCAGCTCCCCTTGAGCCATGGCCTGTACGACCTCCCGGGCTTCATCCCGCTCAAGGCTGGAGTTCAAGGCCGCGGCCTTTACGCCATATTGGTTGAGGGCCTGAACCTGGTCGGCCATTAAGGCAATCAATGGCGAAATCACCACCCCCACGCCGGGCCTGCACAGGGCGGGCACCTGATAGCAAAGGGATTTGCCCCCACCGGTGGGCATCAAGACCAGGGCATCGCCTCCCTTCAGCACATGATCAATAATCTCCGCCTGTTGTCCCCTGAAGGACTCGAAACCAAAGACATTCTGCAAAACTTCTTCCGGCAGGCGGGAATCAAGCGGGCCCATATGGGGTTCTTCTCCTGGCATCCATCTAATGGAAAAACAAAATCTGCTGGTAACACAAGCAAAAATTTACCAAGCGGGAGGGCTCCGGGCCAGGATTGGTTTTAGAGGCCGAGGCTTAAAAAACAGTAAGCCACCGCCTCCCGGTGTGGGCGGGAGGCGGTGGCTTTGGGAGGAATTAGACCACAAGAGGTCAAGGTTGCTTTAACGAGGGGTTATATAATTGATTAACTGCGAACTTTGCGCTCCCAGTCAAAGTCTCTGGAGGTGACTGCGTCTTCCAGCCTACGCAGGCGTCTTTCCAGGCCGGAATGGGTCTTTTTCAATCGTGTGGCAGCCATGCGCCTGGAGCCTGCGTAGGAGTTGTAAAACTCCTCCTCAGTATCATCCATGGGCCTGATCACCGGTTCGGCCTTCATGACCAGGGCCATGACCACATAGAGGATGCCCACCGGCCACAGCCCGGTGAAGATAAAGGCCACCAGGGTGAAAAATCTGACCCAGCCCACAGAAAAATCATAGTATTCGGCCAAGCCCCGGCAGACCCCAAGAAACAGGCCGTTGCGGGAACGGTAAAGCCCTGATCTTCTTTTTATGTTAATGCGGTCGAACAAGCTCATTTTCTTTCTTTTCTCCCCTGCTCATCCAAGAGGATGGTCTCCAGGGCCTCAATCCTCTGTTCCATGCGGCCCAGTTCCTGGTGAAGTTCCTGGATGATTTTAGCTTCCTCATCCAGCATGCCGTCTTGTTTGCCTTCTGTATTTCCGCGCACTATCTTCACTATCCCCAGGGCCAAACCCGCCAGGAGCAAGAGAACCAAAAAGAAAAAACCCAGCATGCCTACCATGAAATGTCCCACTTCAACTCCTTAGTCGGATTGTCCTGATCAAGGGTTACAGGATTCCCGTCTCATCCGCCGGGCCTGCGTGTAAAAGGCTCCCGGGGCGGGGCAAGGCCCTTTGCCTTAAACTCCTTCAAGAATCCCGGTAATGGGGCCCCGCCTGAAAAACCTGAAATCAAATACCGCTGTAATAAATTACCCCAAAAGTCCCTTACCTGGCTCTAAAAGGGGTAACCATCTACAACAACTTTCCCCCAAAAGCCTGCGCGGTCCACTCAAACAGCGGTTTCCTTGTCCGAGCCGCGGCGGGTCTTGAGCTCCATAAGCTCTCTTTCAATATCGTCGTCCTGCTCCAGACGGCTGAATTCATCGTCCAGGTCAGCAGGCTTGTGGCCCAGGTTCACCAGCTCCGCCTCGGCCTCCATGCGCTCCACCCGGTTCTCAAACTGGGAAAAACGGATGAGAACATCCGAGGAGTCCGCCCGGCGCATATCGGTCTGGGCGCGCTTCTGATTCTTGGCGTGGATGTGCCTCTGCACCAACACACGCTGTTTCTCGCGCACCGAGGCCAGCTTTTCCTCAAGCTGCAGAATATCGGACTGGTACCTGTCTACTACACTATGGCATTGTCTCAGCTCTTCTTCCAGAAAATCAATACGGCCATCATAGCGTTTCTTTTCCCGCAAGGCGTCACGGGCCAGGTCATCCCTGCCCTTTTCCACGGCAAAAGCGGCCTTGTCTCCCCACATATCAGACTTGGTGCGCACCGCATCCAGTTCGCGCTCCACCTTTTTGGCCGCGGCCATGGCCCCTGCGCAAGATGCCTTGATCTCAACCAGGGTGTCTTCCATCTCCTGAATCATAAGACGAATAAGCTTCTCCGGGTCCTCGGCCCGATCCAGCATGGCGTTTATATTGGAACTGATGATGTCACGCATCCTGGAAAAAATTCCCATCTCTATGCCTCTCTTTCCGGTTCATCACAGGCGTTCATTTGTTTCCGTTTGAAGGCACCGCCCTTGTCTTGGGCCCCAGACAGGGGCGGTGATTTTTCCCTTGAGCAAAGCAAAAGCCGGGCCAATTTTGCTTGAAATGTAATTTCACCATCTTTTCAAAGAGTTAGCCTGAAATATTCTTTGCTTGCATCTGAATTCTCAAGGGCCAAATTAACTCTTTTTTGGTTATTTTAACTAAAATATGGTATTTTTTACCAATGAAGCGAAACTCAACCGATCATACATCCCCGATCCAGCCCCAGGAGCCCCTGGGGCAAAGCGACGCCTTTCTGGAATTTATGCAGGATCTTTCCCGGGCAGCCAAGGTTGACCGTCCGGTGCTGATCCTGGGGGAGAGGGGGACCGGCAAGGAGCTTGCCGCCACCAGGCTCCATTTCCTCTCCTCCCGCTGGCAGGGTCCCCTGGTGACCTTAAACTGCGCCGCGCTTTCACCCAGCCTGATAGAATCCGAGCTCTTTGGGCACGAAGCAGGAGCCTTTACCGGAGCCCAAAGCAAAAGGGTGGGACGTTTTGAAGCCGCAGACCAGGGCACCCTTTTTCTGGATGAAATTGGAAACACCCCACTTACAGCCCAGGCAAAAATCCTGAGGGCCGTGGAGTACGGGGTTTTTGAAAGGGTCGGCGGATCCAGGCCGGTGACTGTGGACGCCCGCATAATCGGAGCCACCAATCAAAACCTCAAGCAAAAGGCCCTGAACGGAAATTTTAAAGAGGACCTTCTCGACAGGCTGAGCTTTGAGGTGCTGGTGGTGCCGCCCTTACGGCAAAGGGCGGAAGACATCCTTTTACTGGCCCGGCATTTTGCCGTGCGCATGAGCCATGCCATGGACTGGCCACAGGTGCCGGAGTTCAGCCTGAAGGCCCAGGAAGCGCTTATGGAATATCCCTGGCCGGGCAATGTACGCGAACTTAAAAACGTGGTGGAACGGGCTGTCTACCGCAGCGCGGGCGATGTCATTGAGACACTTGTTTTTGATCCTTTTGCAGGCCTGAAAGGGCTGGAGAGTCCAAAGGAACCAAGAAAAAAACCAAGGACTGAAAGCGCGCCGGACCCGAAACCGGAACCGGCACTACCCGTTGATTTGAAAGAAGAATTACAAAAAAAAGAAAAAGAATTCCTGCAAAAAGCCCTACAGAAAACAGGATTTAACCAAAAAGATGCGGCCAAACTCCTGGGCCTGACATATGATCAATTCAGAGGTTGCCTGCGCAAACACGGGGGGCCGGGCAAGATGTTTTCCTGATCAAGATCATAAAACGGTATCAATAATGCGCGAACATATCGAGTGGTTCAAATCCTACAGTCAAAAATTCCTCACCCGGGCTGATGAAAAAGACATTCCGGGAATCCAAATGAAGATCGATCACACCCTTAGGGTGCTGAAACAGGCCAGGCTTATCTGCCGCACCACTCATCCGGGGAAAGAGCTTACTTATCTGTGCGAGCTGGCAGCGCTTTATCATGACCTGGGGCGTTTTCCCCAGTACAGCCGATATAAGACCATGAGCGATGCCATAAGCGTGAACCATGCCCTTTTGAGCTTTAAAACCCTGCGTAAGACCAAAAGGCTGAAAGGCCTTTCCCCCAAAAACAGACGCCTGGTTTTAAGGGCGGTTTTTATGCACAACCGGCCGGAGTTGCCCCAGGGCCTGCCCCCTGACCTGGATTACCTGGCCCGGGTGTTGAGGGACGCGGACAAGCTGGATATCATGCCCGTGGTGATCGGTATGTTGAAGAAAGCCGAGAACAACCACGGCATCCCCTATCTTAACCTGCCCTCAGACCCGCAAAAATACTCACCCCATGTGATAGAACTCCTGCGCCAAAGAAAAAGGCCTCATATAAGCCAGGCCCACTGGTCCAATGATTACGTGCTTTTTATCTGCGGCTGGATCTATGACATGAATTTCCAGGCCACCTGGCGGCTGGTAGCCAAAAGAGGTTTTTTAGGGGTACTATTTAGTATGTTGCCCCAGACCCCGGATCTCTTGAGCCTGGGGGAACAGATTACAGGCGACCTGGCCCTTTTGGCTCAAGGAGAAAAAACGCCATGGGAAACCTGAAAATACTTTTCTGGGGGGCGCTTTTTCTGCTGATGCTCCCCTTGGGCTGCGCCGGGACCAACCTTCAATTTGACGGGGATCAATCACAGATCAAGGTCAAGGCCGGAGAAGAATTCACCATCTCCCTCAAGGCAAACCCCACAACCGGCTATGGCTGGCAATTGGTCTCCCCCCTGGACCCCAACCTGCTTAAATTGATGGGCTCCCGCTTTGAAAGAAAGCCATCCCAGCAAAAGCTTATGGGCGCAGGCGGCCATACGGTCTGGACCTTCAAGGCCCTTGGGCCGGGCAAGGCCGATCTGCTCTTTCACTATCAAAGGCCCTGGGAAAAAGACCAGGAACCGGCCCGCAGGAAAAGCTTCACCGTGGTTATAGACTGATCCGCCTTCAGCCGTTTTTGGGCCAAGGCCTTTAAAAGGTATTGGCCCGACTGGTCTCACTACCTATGCGGGAAAGGTGGATCAGGCCATATCGTTATTTGAGGTCCAGGTCAAAATAGAGCGGACCCCCAAATAATCCATGACCCTTTGCGGGTCAAACTCCCCGCTTTGCCTGAACTCCTCAAACAAGCTCAAAAGATCCTCGGGCTCTGTTTCCAAAGCCCCCTCACCTTCCAGGGGCGCCCCCAGGGGAAGAGAGAGTTGTTCCATAACTTCGGAATCCGTGTCCGCCAAAAATTCTGCATCTTCTTGTTCGACTTGGCCCACCAGAGGAAGCGGCGAGGTCAAAGTTCCCAGAACGGGTTCCAGCACAGAACTCAAGGACTCGTTGTTGCCTGACTCTTCAATGGACGTCAGATCCTGAGTTTTCATAACAGACTGCAAGAGCTGGTCAAAACCGGGCTGAACCTCTTTTTTGATCTCCGGAGAAAGACCGGACAAAAATGTCTTGGCATTCACCATTTCAACAGTCATGGTAGTGCCTCCTTTTACAAAATTGCTTCACCAGGGATTAAATGCAAAAAGGAAGCCAAGCACCCCTTTTAAAATAAGTATTTATTTTTAACAGGTTACCGCAAAATATCTCCCCCGGAACCGACTGAGAGGAAACTCTTACCCTGTTGAAAAGACCCACCGGAAAAACTGACAATAAGAGATCAGATACTATTTTTACTGCCACAGGTAATACAATGTACTAACTTGAAATTCATGATTTCTGCCTATCCCCGCTGGAATTTTTCAAGAATTTATTCGCTTTTCAGTTGTTATTGCCTACCATAGTTCCCCATTTTCATGATATATCGTTACTCACTCATCGGGGGAGATGCGGCTAAAGGGAGTGAACAAAAAAGACTGCTCCCTTGCAAAAACGACCGGCCCGAAATTCCTTTTAATACTGTGCTTGTTTGAAAAAGAAGAGGAGTGCACCTTAGATGCGCATGCCGCCTTTACACTTTTACAAGGCCATCTTTGAAGACCTGGACCCGGAAAAACTGCAAAAAAACTTTTTAGGGCTCCTTTTGGGCATACAAAACGTGGACCGTGGTTCCGTCTGGGTCAAGGCGGATGAAGGTTATCTTTGCCTGGAGGCCAGTGGAGAGGAAAGCCACCAGGTAAGGGGAGTGGTATTGCCTTTTGACAGCCCCAGCGTGGTGGGCTGGGTCATAGAAAACGGCGAAATGACCGTGGCCGAGGCCCACAAGGACCCCCGGCACCACCGGGAAATAGAAAGCACCATGACCAGGAAAAGCAGCCGTATCCTATGCTTTCCCCTTATCCTGACCAATGGAAGCGTTTACGGCGCGGTTGAAGTGATGGACACGGCCGAACAGGAGGAAAAGCTTAAGCTGGACCGGGAATACCTGCACCTTTTACAGCATATTGTGGATATATGCGCCATAGCCCTTTCCAACGCCCTTTCCTTTACAGACAAGCTGAACGAAAACATCCGTCTCAGACAAGCCCTCAAGGACCTGCGCTCCCAGGATAAGATCATAGGCCAAAGCAACAACTTTCTGCAGGTCATCTCCATGGTGAAAAACTATGCGAGTACGGATTTCCCGGTTCTGATCACCGGTGAAAGCGGTACAGGAAAAGACCTGATAGCCACGGAACTGCACAGGCAAAGCGCCCGCCGGGAAAAGGCCTTTTTAGTGCAGAACTGCTCGGCCATTCCGGACACCCTTTTGGAGAGTGAACTTTTCGGCTACAAAAAAGGGGCCTTTACCGGGGCGGACCGCAACAAGGTGGGACTATTCGAGGCGGCCCACCAGGGCACGGTTTTCCTGGATGAAATAGGCGATATGCCGCTGAATCTACAGGCCAGGATCTTGAGGGTGCTGCAAAACCAGGAGGTAAAGCCCCTGGGGGCCACCACCAGCCGCAAGGTTGATGTTCGCCTCATAGCCGCCACCAACAAGGACCTTAAAGAAGCGATTGGGCAGGGGAAATTCAGGGAAGACCTTTTTTATCGCCTGAATGTGCTGCCCTTGCATGTCCCACCCTTAAGGGAGCGAACCGAAGACATTTCCCTTATGCTGGAGCATTTCCTTTACCGAGAGGCCCATAAAATGGGGCTTAACCCCAAGCTGATCTCCAGCACCGCCCTGCAGAAACTCCTTGAATACCCCTGGAGGGGCAATGTAAGGGAGCTGGAAAACTTTGCCAAATACATCCTGGCCGCGGTTACCGGGAACACCATCTATGTCAGGGATCTGCCGGAACATATAAAAAACCCGATTTTCGGACTGAGCCATGAAAAGGAGACCCCGAAAGCCCAGAGCATAGAACCGGTGGGCTTGGAAGATCCTTCGCTTTTTTCCTTTGCGGATTTTAACTGGGAAGAGCTGGATCGGGCTTATATCTCTTTTCTATTGGAAAAAAACAAGTGGAACGTCACCCGGTCCGCCCATGACGCCGGGATAAAACGCTCCACCTTTGACTCCCGCATGAAAAAACTTGGTATAAGGCGTTAATATTACAGAAAAAAGCATATTCTTTTTTCAGCCGCGACTTTCCGAGATGTTTTTTTGCTAACTTGGTGCAGTTACGGAAACTTTTCACCTATGTAGTTTTGACGCATCATCCCCGGCCCGTAACGGAAGTCTTTTTCACAACGGCTCGGGCTTGGCAGGTCGGCTTTCAAGATATATGGTCAGTAATACAGCTCGGCGCAATCCGGCCAGGCAAGTCATTACTACCTGGAATTGTTTTCAAACAAGTTAATCCACTGCAATGCTGCCGGGTCTGCTCAGCCATGCTTTTCAGGACATTTAAACATCTTTTGATGGAGCACAAAAAATATGAAAACCGATACCAGAATAATTCACAGCGGACGTCATCCTGAAGAAAACCACGGTGTGGTGAACCCGCCGGTTTACCATGCCTCCACTATTCTTTTCCCAACTGTGGAAAAGCTTGAACACCGGGACCCGACCAAAAGAAAAAGCATTCACTACGGACTCTACGGAACCCCGACCACCTTTGGCCTGGAAGATGCCCTGGCCGAGTTGGAAGGCGGCTACGACACCAAGCTCTTTCCCTCCGGCCTGGCCGCCATTACGGTTCCCATGATGGCCTATCTCAAGGCGGGGGACCATCTCCTAATGGTGGATTCCGTCTATGGCCCCACCCGGAGATTTTGCGACAACTGGCTCACCCGCTTTGGGGTGGAGACGACCTATTACGATCCCATGATAGGAGCCGGGATAAGGGATCTGTTTAAGGGAAACACCAAATTGGTCTTTTTGGAGTCACCCGGCTCCATCACCTTTGAGGTGCAGGATGTGCCCGCCATTTGCGCCGAAGCCAAGGCCAGGGGCATCACAACCATGATCGACAACACCTGGGCCACACCGCTTTATTTCAAGCCTTTCGAGCACGGGGTGGATGTATCTTTGCATGCGGGAACCAAGTACATAAACGGTCATTCGGATGTAATGCTCGGCACGGCCACAGCCACGGAAGAGGCCTTCCCCGCCCTGAGCAAGGCGGCGACAGAGTTTGGCCAGACCATAGCGCCGGATGACAGCTACCTGGCCCTGCGCGGCCTGCGCACCATTTCGCTGCGCCTGAACCGCCATGAAAAGACAGCTCTCAAGCTGGCCCATTGGCTTGAAGACAGGGTTGAAGTAGAGCGGGTCCTCCATCCCGCCCTACCCTCCTGCCCGGGGCATGAATTTTGGAAAAGGGATTTCCTGGGCTCGAGCGGCCTCTTTGGGCTATTGTTGAAACCAGCCTCCAAAAAGGCGTTGGCAGCCATGCTGGACAACATGGAACTCTTTAAGATGGGCTATTCCTGGGGCGGATTTGAAAGCCTGATCCTTCCCCACGACCCGGCAGACATACGCACAGCCACCAAATGGCAGGCCGAAGGGCCTCTTCTCAGACTGCACGCCGGTCTGGAAGACCCGGAAGACCTGATCCGGGACTTGGAGAAAGGCTTTGAACGTCTGAACCAGGCAGGCTGATAGTCTTTTTAAAAAAACCCGCAAGGCGAATGCCTTGCGGGTTTTTTATAAACTAAATCAGAGTCTGAGCCCTACATCAAGTTCCGCCAAAGTAACAGACCAAGGCCAGGGACGGATTATTTTTTAAATATATAAAAACTCAGCCGAGCCGGGGTTTCCACTGCCATGGCCTGGCCATGATGCCTGTGGACCTCCCTTTCCGCTGCCTCACCGAGGGCAGGCCTTGCTCATGGCCAGGTGGCTTATATCCACACCTTCGGCCCTACCCCCGGCTTGGCGCATCAAGTTCAGTATCTGACCCGTGGCGCAACCTAATTCCAGGCTGGGGGAGGGGTCAAGGCTATCTTCGCCAGCCGCCTCTTATCATCATCGGCGCAAAGGCCCCAGCTATGGGGGTGGTCGTAATCTGCATAACGGTATAGCTTCTGTTCCAGCCAATCAAAATCATCCGGACTCTTGACCTTAAAAAACAAAGCTGTTTCATTGGGGTTTTCCAGTAAAGGCGCGACCTGATAGCGGTCTGGATGACGGTTATAAAGATTGGGCAGGGCCCTTTCTGATTCGCAGGAGCCAAAGAAATCCATCTCGGCCCGGTTTATGTATTCTTCGGTGCAGAGAATCCGCCGCAGTGTTTCCAAACGCGAAACACCCTGCCGCATATTTTCCAGATATTTCTTCAGGCCAGGCTCATCAGCCTTGCGATCAAGGAAAAACCGATGGCAAACCTCCACAAAACGTTTATCTGACAAGGTGTGCAGGTCCAAAAGCAGATTCGGATCCCAGGGCTCGTCCCGCCTCAAAATACGACGGTCTATTCTTCCCAGTAACCGACGCATAACACCCCCCCAACAAGAAAGCATGGTTAAACCATGCCAACAAACCTTGATAATAGGGCAGGATTCGGCAAGTGAAAGCATTACCCCCAAACAAGGACATAATGCAGAATAAGCTTACATCATCGATCATCAGGGCTGGTTACTGAATTTCCCCTAAGTTACAAACCTTGCTGAATGGACCCAAGACATTCACTAAGCCGACTGCGGGATTAATCTTCCACTGCCCGGGCCTTTTCCACCTGATGGCGAAAGACCATATCTATGGCCTCGCCGGGGCAGGTGGAGACGCAGAGGCCACAGCCGTAACAGGCATCGGGATCAAACTTCATCAAGCCGTCTTTCATCACCCTGGCCCCGAAGACGCAACGGTCCACACAGGCCCCACAGTGCAGGCAATCGTCTGAATTATCCCGGGCCACATATTCCGAGCGGGCGATCAGGTCTTTTCGCTTGTAGTTGATCAAAAGTTGCAGGTCGTGACAACAGCAGGAACAACAGCTGCACAGGCAATAGGGATATTGTTCCGGGCTGTACAGGGTAAGGTGCACCAGGCCGTGTTCATCGGCCAAACGCAGGACTTCTTCTGCCTTTTCCAGGTCTATTTCCCTGGCCTTGCCTTGTTTGATCATGAACTCGGCAAAGTCATTCAAAAAAAGGCAGGTCTCAACCGGGTTGTCGCAACGCTTGTATCTGGTGCGGCAGTCGCAGTCACCCAAGGCAAAAATCCTGGCATTGCGCAGAAAGCCCAAGGCCTGTTCAGTGGGCAGGACCCACTGTTTGGCCTCCAGGGACTCGCCAACCGGTATGACCTTGGAGGTATAGGGGACTTTTTTTTCAGCCAGCCATTTGTCATAGATGGAAAGCCTTTTTTCCAGAAATCCGTCATATCTCATGTGAATATCCTCTTAACGCCGGCCAGTCGGGAGCGTATCAACTTGATGCCGGAAGGGTCCAGGTCCAGCCTGACCTTGCGCACCGTTTTATCCGGTCCGGCCAGTTCCTTCACCCTGTCGTAGACATAGTGAGTGGCATAGATAACTTGACACTGTTTAAGCATCTGCCTGAATTTATCCGTATTGTCCAAGCCTGCCCAGATGCGGGTAAGCTTTGAGTCTTGAGCAAGATTAACACTTTTAAAAAAAGTCTCCGTACTGCGCTGGTTGGCGCAGGTGAGACCGATGGTTTTTCCATGGGGCTGATTGATAAGCTCGTTTAGAACCGCCAGATCAGGCTTCAGCAAAAGGCCCAGGATCTCCGGGGAGTCGGCCGGTAAAAGGGCCTTGAGTTCCCCCAGATGATTAAAACCGGTGACCACCAGGTCCACACCCTGTAAAAAATCCGCCGTTTTTTCAGGGTGCTCTTCCAACTCCTGAATCAAAAGCGGCCTTACCTTGCAACCTATCTCCTTTTGGAGCGTGCCGCCCATCTCATCCAAGGTTTCCCGGTTGCATTCCACGGTCATAACCAAACAGGAGCCTGGCTCCAGGGCATGGCGGGCCAAAAAACTCAAAAAGGCCCGGCCGGTTTGTTTGTGGTCATAGCCCAGGGTCAAGGCCTGTTCCAGGGTACGGTTAAACAATTCTTCCAAAGAGGCGTGCCTGCTTCTTGTTTTGGCCCCCTTTGAAACCCTGGTCCCCGACCCCACGGAACTCTCCACCCAGCCTTGACGGGCCAGTTCCCGGTAGGCGGACCAGGTGGTGTTTCGGTTCACAGCAAGAGTCCTGGCCAAATCCCGGGCCGAAGGCAACTCCTGACCCGGCTGTAATGCACCGGACTCTATCAGGCCCAGGATGCCTTCCCTGATCTGGCCCTTGAGGCTTAAGGGGCTATGGCGGTCCAATTTAAAATTCATAGTGTCCTATGATATTAAGACACTTAGTTCCAGTCAAATAAAATCTCCCAAAAACATACCTTTTCCTTGGGTAAATGCAACTGCCCATAGACCTGAAAAATAAACAAAACCAAATAAATTCCGCAACTTAACAAACACCCTGTCTCTAGGGATGTTTACCGGCAGTTTAAAAAGATTCAAGCGAAGATCTTAATTACAAAAAGGCCCCCTCTGAATAGTCCAAAGAGGCATAACCGCGGCTTTATTTTAAAAATACAAGTTAATATGGAGTACAATTTTTTATTTTAAATTATTATTTTTATAAATTATGCCTAATTTTATTTGACCATACAAAAATAGCATGATAATTACACCAACGTGGGGGAACACAGACAAATCAACAAATTCAGGGCCTATGGGGGCCGCCTCCACCTATAGACACCTAAAACCGAAAAGACAGGACCTTAGCAGGCCGACATAGATTTATCAGCCTGTTATCCAAAAGGAGAAGCAATGAAAAAATTCCTGGCGTCCCTGGTTTTGGGAGCAGCCGTAATGCTTATGGCCTCCCCGGCTTCAGCTCACAGCTTGTGGGTTAACCTTTTTGAATCATTTTCCCATCATCCCGGGCATATGATGACCTCCCTTGGCTGGGGTCACAGCCTGCCCATGGATGATTTCCTGGCTGCACCCAACGGATCCATTTCAATCAAGGCCTACGACCTGATTGGTCCGGATAGTAAAAAGACCCCTCTGGGGCTGCCGGTTATTAAAAAACCCGTGCTCAAGGATCTTGCTGTGGGCATGAAAATGCAGACCGGCGATCTGGGCCTGCGCAAGCTCGCCCTCACACCCAAAACCAAACCCGGCACCTATCAGGTGGCGGCCCAGTCCAAACCTACTTTTTTCAGTATGTACCTCAATAAAAAAGGCCGGACAGCCTGGGCGCCCAAACCCATGAACGAGATCAAAAACGCTCAAAAGGTGCTTAGGGGCATGCGCTATGAGTCCTTTGCCAAATCCCTGTGCGCCGTTAAGAAATGGACCGATCCCAAACCTGTAGGGCATGCCCTTGAGTTGATGCCCCTCAGAGATGTGAGCAATCTGCGTAAAGGCCAGCTCTTGAAGGTCAAATGCACCCTGTTTGGCAAACCGGTTGCCACCATGCCCTTTAACATGGTTTTCCTTACTGCCGCCAGCAAAGGCTTTAACGGCAAAGACGGCTTCACCCTGGCCTCCACGCTCAATGCAAAAGGTGAAGCCACCTTCCGTCTCCCCACCGCAGGGCAATGGCTGTTGAACATCTACCTTCCCCAGGATGTGGATAGTAATCCCAAACTGAAGGATTTAAAAGGCAAATGCACAACCGTCATGTACGCATCCTCCCTTACCATTAATGTCAATCCCTAATCACACCCAAGAAAAACCCGGCCGTGTGGACCTGCCCGCACGGCCGGGGCTCTTTTAACCAAAATGGAACGGATCCCCCCCCGGTCTGGTAATCTTCACCAAAGAAATTAATTCTGCTGTCCCGTCTTTTCCCTGATCTCCAGGCGGGCCGAAGCCATTTTTATGCCCTCGGCCTTAAAGGCCTTGACAATGGCCTCATTGAAATCCCACCTGGAGCGAAGCACCTTCAGCCTTGGCACCCAAAAACGGGCCTGCATTTTGATGTAATCCGGCTCCAGCTTGGACACAACCACCCTGACCACAGGCTTTTCCAACACCCTTTCATCCGATTTCAGAATTTCGCTTACCACCTGCCGGACCTTTTCCGTGTCCTGGTCGTAATCGATGTACAAACTAAGATCAACCCTGCGGTTGGGGTTGGTGGTGTAGTTGATCACCTGCTCGTTCAGGATGCGGTGGTTCGGCACGATGATCGTTTTGCCGTCAAAAGTTTTGAGCCTGGTGTGCAAAAAGGTGATGGACTGAACCTTGCCCAAATTATCGCCGGTCATGATGGTGTTGCCGGTTACAAAGGGTAGTTGGGGTATGTAGGGCTTTAAAACTATATAAACGGCAACCAGGAAAAGCAGGACCACTAACACCGCCCTGAACATGAGCTGGGTGTCGATGCCCAAGAGGTGAAGCACCATCATTCCCATGAAAAGCAGCACCAGGACGTGTAATCCGCTAACTACAAAAACAGCCCTGCGTTCGGGCAAACCGAGTTTAACTAAAAATGAACTCAAAAGCTGACCCAGCCACTTTGCCAAAAGCAGCATCAGCACCAGCGCCAAAAGCGCCTTTATCACCATGGCGCCATAGGTTTGCCCCACCGCGTTTACGTTGTTCAATTGGGCGCTGAGATCTTGCATCAACTGGCTCATTTACTTGCTCCCCTTAAAAACGGCTCATTTGGCATCAATCATATTATTTATACAGAATAAACCTTTAGAAGAAGCTTTTCCAAAAGCAAAGACGGCCTGACTTTAGATTTTTCCGGCAAAGGCCTTTAATACAGGACAAGGTGACTTATGCATAAAAAAGACGGGAACACCTTGACAAGTTAGTTAAGGCTCCTTACTATTCCCCCCATGGAACAAAAAAAACACAAAATAGAAGATCTCTCATGGAAAATGAACAGAATTCTTAATAAATTTTACAGGTTAGAAACGACCCCCATTCCCCTGGAACAGGGAGTGATTATTTCACACAAGGAACTGCACGTACTCCAGGCCATTGGCGATAACAAAAATTTAAATATCACCGGACTGGCGGAATATTTTGGGGTGACTAAAAGCGCAGCTTCTCAGATGACCAGCAAACTGGTGAAAAAAGGATTGGTAAACAAAGAGCTGTCACCCCAAAGCGCCAAGGAGTATCTGCTTTCCCTTACTCCGAATGGATGGCAGGCCTATGGCCTACACGAAGAGTACCATACTAAAAACACTAGGGAAATCGAAAGACGACTCAAATCTTTTAACGTGGGCCAGATAGAAGACGCGTCTAGGATAATGGATCAAATAGAATCTGTGATTGAAGAGCGCCTGGCCAACGGGTAATTTTTTTAAAAACAAAGTTAAGCAACTTAATCAAACTAAAGACTCACTTAGAACCAAACTGCCTGGGCAGTTGACCAAGCCGGCAACCCCAGGTCCGAGATTGTCACTTACTCGAAAGTGATATTTTTTAGGAATTATTAGTTAAGCACCTTAACTAATTAACCAAGAGCTTTATTCCCAAAAAGGGGATTACTGCTAAGAGGTTGCGCTATGAAAAACGGATTACGGGAGTTTCATTTCCCCTTTTTGCCCCATCTCCGCGCCCACAGGCGGGATGATATTGCGGAGACAACAACCGCCCGGAAATTATATTTATTGTCCGCCCTTTATCTTAGCCAGGCGATTCCCATGGGCTTTATCATGGGGAGTCTGCCGGTGATCATGCGGTCCTCGGGAATGAGCCTTAAGTCAATTGGCTTTTTATTCATGCTGCACCTGCCCTGGGCGCTCAAATTCTTCTACGCCTCTTATGTGGATCGCTGGTATCTGCCCAGGTTGGGGCGTCGCCGCAGTTGGATTCTTCCCTTGCAGTGGTTGGTGGTTGCCCTTTTCCTGGGTTTGTCCCAGACCCCGCCCACGGAAAATTTCGTCTGCATGTTCGGGCTGTTCTTCGCAGCCGCCCTGGCCATGTCCACCAGCGATATTGCAGTGGACGGCTACGCAACAGATATGCTCACCCCCAAAGAGCGTCCCTGGGGCAATACCATCCAGGCCGGTTCCAGGTCGGCGGGCATGGTTATCGGCGGCGGCATCCCC
The DNA here is from genome assembly GCF_000931935.2 of Dethiosulfatarculus sandiegensis. Lineage (GTDB taxonomy): Bacteria > Desulfobacterota > Desulfarculia > Desulfarculales > Desulfarculaceae > Dethiosulfatarculus > Dethiosulfatarculus sandiegensis. The sequence goes on along the minus strand of NZ_AZAC01000067.1, from coordinate 107,630 downwards.
CTTTTGCTCTATGGGCAATTCCAATGGCAAACCATCTGCCTGGCGCTTTCGATTGTCCTGCTCTTTTTGAATCTGCCTATTGTCCTGCACCGGGAAATAGCCCTCCAGGGACAGGACTCAATCTCTAAAGGAGCTCCCCAAAAGGGCATGCTCAAACTTTTAAAAGAGCCTCAAACCAGAAGGATTTTGGCCTTTTTAATTCTGCCGACTGCGTTTTTCTTTTTGAGTTTTCAAATGAGGATGCCCCTTTTAAATGATCTGGGACTGAACACAGGTCAGATGGGCCAGGCCCTTATCTGGTGCGGCTCTCCGGCTGGAATCGCAGGCAGCTTTTTGGGCGGATTTTTGTTCCAGCGCCTCGGTGGCATGCGGCTTTTGGGTTGGGCCACCCTTACCGCTCTGATGCTCTCGTTTTTCACGATCACACTCACGGGCCAATCCAACATAAGTCAGTGGTGCGGGCTGGTTATTCTGGCCGCAGACAACCTGCTTTTGGGAATAGTCCATGTCTGGTCCTTCACGCTGATGATGAAAGCAAGCGCCGGCCCTCAGGCGGGCACCAGCTTTGCCCTGTACAGCAGTGTATTTTTACTGCCCCCGCTTATTTTCGCGCCTTTATTCGGCTCGTTTGGCGACGCCTATGGATTCGGATTCCTTTATTCGCTGCTAACAGCCCTGATCATTTTGGGCTTTGGCCTGGCCAGCTTGATGGCCCGCCGGTCACTACGGGGTTTTTTGAATTAACCAAACCGGAAAAGAGAAATTGAAATGAATACAAACAAAGCAGAAAAAGCCCCCTTTAGTAGGCCGGATCCCATGGGTCAGCGCGCCCCCACATTGGAGGAGCTGAAAATGAACCCCAGAGAGGGATTTCAAAGGGCGCTTAAGCAGCATGACCTGGAAAGCCTCCTGATAAAGGCGGCGGAAATTCATGGTCATTTCTGCCCCGGAATAGCTCTGGGAGTGCTGGCCGCAGCTAACGGCCTAGTAAAGATGGGGCTTGAATCAAAATGCGTGGACGGAGTCATGGAGGATCTTCTGGCCATTGTGGAGATAAACGCCTGCTTTGCAGACGGCATCCAGGCAGTCTCCGGGTGCACCTTTGGCAACAACGGCCTGGTTTTTCGCGACCTTGGACACACGGCAGTGACTTTTGTCAGCCGCGGCTCAAAAACCGGCCTGCGCATACGGGTCAACCCTGAATTCAAGGCCCTGGTGGAAAAATCAGCCCCGCAGTTTTACCCGCTTATGGAAAAAGTCATTGTGCAAAGAAAGGGCACGGATCGGGAACTCAAGGATTTCAAGGCCGAGGGACGAAAGGCGGCCTTTGGCCTTATCAAGGAGGATTGCAACAAAATCTTCGCCTTTGAAACAGTAGAGCCGCGCCTGCCGGATCATGCGCCCATTTCACCTTTGGTGATCTGCCCCAAATGCGGGGAGACCGTCCTGGCAGTGAAAACAAAAACCGGCCCGGACGGAAGCAAAATGTGCCTCACCTGCGCAGGGGAAGAATTCCGGCAAGTCGACGGCAGGGGAATCGTAAAGCAGAAATCAGCTTTTTTAAACAATTAGCTGAAACCATAAACTGAAAAAACAGACCCAGGAGTTTTAAAATGTCCAGCCTTGGAATCGATATAGGTTCTTCATCAGTAAAATTATGTCTTCTTGACGAAACGGGAAAACTTGTTAAGTCCATATACCAGCCCCACAAAGGCAGGGCCTGGCCCACATTTAAAGATTGCCTGCAAGAACTTTTGCCGCTCCTTGACCCGGAGGAAACCGTCTTCGGTGCAGTCACCGGAAGCGGAGCCGCTTTACTTAAAAGAGCAGGTGATCTCCCGACTATCAACAACGTTGAATCCCTGGTGGAAGGCGCCCTTTATCTTGATCAGGAAGTGGGTTCCATAATTGAAATCGGAGGTCAGAGCGCCAAATTCATCACTGACTTCAGTTCAGCCGACCAATCAAGGATCAAGATATCCATCAACTCCAGTTGTTCTGCGGGAACCGGCTCTTTTCTGGAGGAGCAACTTTCCAGGCTGGAGCTCGAGCTGGATGATTACGCCACCCACGCCCTAAAGGCCAAAAGCATCCCCAGAATAGCAGGCAGGTGCAGCGTCTTTGCCAAGACCGATATCACCCACCACCAGCAGCAGGGCGTCAGTGTGGAAGATATCCTTATGGGTTTGGCCCATGCGGTTGTCAAAAACTTCCGCGGCGCGGTGATGAAAAAACTGCCGCGAAAAAAACCCATACTTTTTGCCGGCGGCGTGGCTCAGAACCAGGCAATTGTGGCGGCTCTTTTGGAGATACTGCGGCTTCAGGAAGATGAACTTTTGATTTCACCCCACTCCCACTATCTGGGCGCCCTGGGAGCTGCATCTCTGGCCGGCCGTCAGGAAACACCCCTGGACATTGATGACCTTTTGCAGAGCCTTGACCAGGTAAAGGATCTTGCCCTGTTATCTGAAAAGGCGGAAAACCTGACCTGCCTGGCATCCTTTGGCAAAGTGGAGAATAAAAACAGACACCGGGTTTACGAACCTAGCGGTGGCGAAGGCTTTGGAAAAGTCTTTCTTGGCATTGATGTGGGTTCAACCAGCACAAACCTGGTTTTAACCGACTCAGAAGACCGGGTGCTGTCCTACAAATACCTGCGCACTCTGGGCAGGCCCGCCTCCCAGGTGGCCAAGGGCCTCAAGGAGCTTGAAAAAGAACACGGAGCCGATATCGAAATCGCCGGGGTGGGGGTTACAGGCTCGGGCAGGTATATGATCGCCGAGATGGTCGGAGCGGATGTGATCAAAGATGAAATCACCGCCCAGGCCAAGGCGGCCATGACCATAGACCCGGAAATAGACACCATTTTTGAGATCGGGGGCCAGGATTCCAAGTTCATAAGCCTGACCGATGAAGTAGTTACAGACTTCCAGATGAACAAGGTCTGCGCAGCAGGGACAGGCTCCTTTATTGAAGAACAGGCCAAAAAGTTCAACATCCCTGTGGAAGACCTGGGCGAGATTGCCCTTTTCAGCAACAACCCCACCAACTTAGGTGAGAGGTGCACGGTATTCATGGAGACCAATATAGCCGCCCATCTGGCTCAGGGAGCCAAGTTGGAGGATATATCGGCGGGGCTTTGCTATTCCATTGTCAAAAACTACCTGAACCGGGTGGTGGGCAACAAAAAGATCGGCCGGAAAATATCGTTCCAGGGCGGAGTTGCCTATAACCAGGGTGTGGTCAACGCCTTTAAATCCCTCACCGGCAAGGAGATCTTCATTCCCCGTTTCTTCAGTGTAACAGGGGCCATGGGAGCGGCTATCCTGGCCCGTGAAGCCATGGGACAAGCCAAAAGCAAGTTCAAAGGCTTCAGGGCGGAAAGAACCAATACCGCGGCAGATCAAAACCAGGACCGGGATTCAAAGGCAAAGCAGCTCGACCGCTTTAACGAGCGGGTGAATGATCTCATCTTCCAGGGTTATGACGGGACAACAGATAAGACCAAAAAAACGGTCGGCATTCCCCGGGCCTTGTTCACCTTTGGCATGTACCCCATGTTCAGCACCTTTTTCAAAGAGCTGGGCTTTAATGTCATCATGTCCGAGGCCAGCAACGAAAAGACCATTGCCCTAAGCCAGGAATACTCTTTGGATGAAACCTGCTACCCGGTTAAGCTAATTAACGGACATGTGGCTGAACTTGTTAATAAAAAAGTAGATTATATTTTTTTCCCGGACCTGTACACCGTAGAACACCCGGGCTCCCACACCAGGCAGGACTTTGGCTGCGCCTATATGCAGCTGGCCTTTAAATTGGTGAATCAGGCCATGGAGCTTGATAAGCACGGTATTGAACTGTTGTCCCCCACCTTTGCCTTTAATCTTGGCCCTCAGTTCATGATGCAGAGCCTGGGCAAATTGGGAGAAAAGTTGGGCAAGACCCAACAGGAGACCCAAAAGGCCCTGCAGGCGGGCATGCAAGCCTTCCACGCCTTTGAAAACAGGATGCAGGAACAAGGTAAAAAGGCCCTGGCCAAAGTGGGGCCCGAAGAAAAGGCCTTTGTTCTGATCTCCAAGGTCTATGGAGTAGCCGACCCGGTTTTGAATATGGGCATACCCGGCAAGCTCATGGAGATGGGCTACAAGGTGCTTAACTTCTTTGACCTTCCGGAAACAGACATAGCTTCCGGGCATCCCAATATGTATTGGCCCTTTGGACAGCACATATTGGAGTCGGCCCGTCTGGTGGCAGAGCACCCCAATCTGTATCCCATTTTCCTGACCCACCATTGCTGCGGTCCGGATGCTGTCTTTATCCACTACTTCCGGGAAATCATGCAGGGCAAGCCTTACCTGAACATTGAAGTGGATGAGCATTCCTCTGATGTGGGGGTCATAACCAGGGTGGAGGCCTTTGTAAGCAGCCTGGAAAAAATCAAACCCGTTCCCGCAGCTGAGATTGGCACCTATGTGGAGCAGGCGGTTTGTCCCCAAGCCAATCTAAAGAGCAAACTTAGCGAACTGGAAGGGGAGCCCACTTTGTTCCTCCCCTACTTACCGCCCTATTCGCAAATATTTGCGGCCCTTTTCGAGCAAAACAATATCAAGGCCCAAGTCCTTGACCCCACCAGCCAAAACGCCATAGAGGCAGGGCGGAAACACACTATGACCAGTGAGTATTTCTCCTTTGCCGCGCTTTTGGGCGATGTCTTGCTCCAAGCGGGGAAAAACGGCGACGCCCCCCAAAAACCGGCCTTTTTGATTCCCCAATGCGAGGGGGCCGAGGCGGACGGCCAATACAGCAGGCTGGTGAGGACCATGCTGAACGAACAGGGTAAAAGCCATCTCGACATCCTCTCGCCCTATATGGAAGATGCTTTGTTTTTGCCGGAATCTCAGGTGAATCAGATTATTCTGGGGCTGATAGCCGGAGACCTTATCAACCTGGCGCCAACGGAAAAACAAAACCGGCTGGCCGAATTCACCTTTTCTGAGATAAACAAAGGTACCTTCGGGCCTGAAAGCCTGCTTAAATTAGCCAGCGATATCAGGCTGATCCTGAACGAATTGCCGGGGCACAAGACAATCCTGGCCCTGGGAGACCCTGCCCTGCTCTTTAACGACCGGCTTAATGACTTCAGATTACTGGAGATACTAAGATCAGGGCAAAGGCTGATCAAGTGCCCGATGAGCGAGTACATGTGGTTCTTCTGGCAGGACTTCTGCGACCAAAACTCCTCTAAAGTCACCGACGTTTACCGGCAAAACCTGGAAAACCTCAAGCGGTCCATGCAGCTGGTTGCCCAAGAGCTTGGTGAGTTCTCGCCTTTCTCGGGCGAACTTGAAGAACTGAGAAAAGCGGCGGATCAGACCGTGGGATATTACGCCGGTATAAACGGCCGTTATCGACACGCCAAACATCGGCATTGCCCCAAAGGAGTGCAAGGTGTCATATGCCTGGCTTCCACCTATGAAAACACCAATATCGCCTTGGGTGTGCTGGAAAGAGCCCTGCCCGGACTTAAGCCCACTTTGGAACTGACTTTTGACGGAAACCAGGATGACAATACATTGGCCAAAATAGAATCCTTTATCCACTACCTGTAATTTCCTTTTCCGGGAGCCCAAAGTGGGCTCCCGGAAAAAACCGGATACGGATCTTTTCGGCGCAATGAAAAAGGAAAAAAGAATGTCAACCAACACCAATCAACATAAATGCGGAGAGAGCCCCCACAGGCGGGGCCGGGGCCCCAGCAGCTACTGGATGCATGATCCCCAATTGGTTTTTCAAAAACTCAAACTGAGACCGGGCGACCTGGTGGCGGACCTGGGCTGTGGACCGGGAGATTACAGCCTTGAGGCTGCCAGGGAAGTACAACCGGAGGGGCATGTCTTTGCCTTGGACAGATGGGGAGATGCACTGACCGCCCTGACTGAAAGGGCCCGGGAAAATGGAATCCACAATCTGGAAATCATGGAGGCGAATATTGTCAGCATGTTGCCCCTTGGGGATGGAACCATGGACCTGTGCCTTATAAGCACGGTGCTGCATATCTTCCCTTGGCCAAAGTTCGACTTAAACCTATTTCCGGAAATAGTCCGAGTATTGAAACCAGGAGGCAGGCTGGCAATTATCGAGTGTAAAAAGGAAGAAACAAACTGGGGCCCCCCAATGAACCTCAGGATCTCGCCCGAAGAAATGAATCGCGGACTTAAGCCCTACGGATTTACACAAATCAACTATACTGATTTAGGCAAAACATATATGATTATTTTTGAAAGGCCCGGCAAGGCGATCCCCGGTTAAGCCAGTCCTTTGCCTCTGGTTTCCGGGTAGCCGGAGCCGGCGTACCCCACCCAACTAAGAAGAGAAGATAAAGTGGAGGTTCCCGGTATGACAGAAGCGATCACTCTTAAGCCAGTGGGAAGGGTAAAAAACCAGATCAAAGAGCCTCTCATGTTCAGCCATGAAAACGGGTTGGAACTAAAAGAAGAGCTCTTGGTCTTTTGGGAAAAGGTGGCTGAAATGAAACAGCTCACCTCGGAGATTGTCATCAACCCGGCCAGAACTGATCTATTGAACGGGATAGAGGAATATTCCCATTTGATCGTTTTTTATTGGGGTCATAAGACTCCGGCTGCGGGCCGGGCCCTGAATCAGGTGCACCCCATGGGGGTAAAGGACCTGCCCCTTACCGGCGTGTTCACCACCTACAGCCCGGCCAGGCCCAATCCCCTCTTGATGACCGTGGTAAAACTCGTCAATCGCCGGCAAAACGTGCTCACAGTAATGGGCCTGGACGCTTTGGATCAAAGCCCGGTGCTTGACATCAAACCTTACGTAAAGGAACTCTTCCCCCAGCAAGAGGTTACGGCCCCGGACTGGATGAATAACATTATGGAGCAGGCCGGAAGAAAAACCGCCTGAGCAGCGAAAGCCTCCCGGAACACACCGAGAGGGGATTGTTCAAATACTCTAATGATTTAAAACAATGCGCCGTCTCAGTTGATTCCGAGGCGGCGCGTTCAGCATCCGTAGCCGAATCACCACCCTATAACACCGCACGGCTTAGGTCCTTTCCCGGCTCTATCCTCTTGATTGTCATATCAAAAACGCCTTATCCTTTGCTCTCCCCACACCCCCGGTTTATTTCAGAAGGCTCTTTGCCAAATGTTTTACATTTTAGACTGCTTTCAATTTGTCGACACTTCCGCCCAAATCATCCCACTTCTCAGTACCTGTAAAATTACACAATATTTTTTATTAAAGATAAAAGGTAAGACAAAAATAAATGTTTTACCTTTTACAATTTTCATTCTTTCCGGAAAAATGATTTTCTACTAGGATCAGTTGAAAAATTCACGTTTACATTCCCACCTACTAACTATATTTTAAGGCAAATCCCAATAAGATAAACGTATTACTTTTAGCGTTACAATTTTAAAATTATATTATTTTTATTTTACTTTTACGTGTAAATATTTAAAATTATTTATTTTTTTTAGTATCATTTTTATTAATAACACAATTTACTTTTTAGAATTGACTTGCTGCGTTATATTGTCTATTCATATTTCAGTAAACATTTGTCACGGACGATGCTTTTAGCAAGGGCGTATCCGAAAATGCAGCAAGAAACAATTTTTACAAAACAAATCAATAAAAATAAACTGTTAACTTTCCCTTTATCATCACCAAATTATTTTCACTTCCAGACTTGCTTTACGCCTCCTAAAGACCTTTACTTTACAATGCACTTTAATGATAACAGACCATTAGCAAAAATCAGCAAAACCACAGGCAAGCCTCGATTTTCCTCCCTTTTTTATTTCCAAACAAAACTAAGGCAGCCAAGGCAAAAAACGCAGGGTAAACGGCCTCTCCCCTTAGGCTCTATTTTTGAAAAGCACTTAAAGGAGCTTGTCGCCGGAAAAGATCGAAAAAGAACTCACTTTTCCGAGAACTCGACAATGCACCTGGGAAAGAACAAGAAAATAAGCGTCTTAAAAATCAAAACCCTATTTATTAACCCAATTTCAACCCAACCCCAAAAAGGATCCGGCAAGGCTTTTAAAAAGCCTTTTGAGCCCGGGTAAAGACAAACCCAACATGGTCGGCCGCTTTGGCTGCGGCCTTTCCGTTAAACCGGACAAAGCCATGACTATTTGTCCCTTATTTCACATATGGCTTTTGCCATGCCAAGGAGCTTTTAATGAAGATCGTTCTCATCCTTTCGGATTCTTTCAGATTTGACCACATAGGGGCCTTCGGCCGCCAGCAGGTGGACACACCTGAGCTGGATGCCCTGATGGCTGATTCGGTCTGTTTTGACAAGTGCTACGCCGGCAGCTTCCCGACTGTACCCCAGCGCTTCGACATGCTCACAGGCCGATTGGGTTTCCCCACCCGGGGATGGCAGCCGCTGACTCCCAACGACATCACCGTTTCGGAAATTCTGTTGGACCACGGCTATGTAACCCAACTCATTACAGACACCAACGAAATCCTGCGCCACGAGCAGAATTACAACCGGGGATATATTGGCCATCACCTGGAAAGAGGTCAGGAAAGGGACATCTATTTCACCAAGGCGAATGAGCCTTTGAACCACACCATTCCAATCGAAAAAGCCCGGCACAGTTTCTATTTTGGCGACCACACCCAGGCAGACCTGACAGACTGGGTCTGCAGCCACTGGCGCTGGGAAGAGGACCGCTTCCCTCCCCGCCTGGCCCAGATTGCCAGCAAATGGCTGGAGTTCAACTACAAGGCGGACGATTTCCTCCTGCATCTGGACTTCTTTGATCCCCACGAGCCCTGGAATCCCCCGGATTACTATGTAGAGAAATATCACCCCGGTTATACCGGCACCCCCATGACCATGCCGAACTACGGACCAGCCGACGTCTTTAGCGAAGATGACCTCGATGATATGCGGGCCCGCTACAAAGGTGAGATCGAGCTGGTCTCCAAATGGGTGGGAACCGTGATCCGCAAGATGAAAGATGTGGGAATCTATGACGAAAGCCTCATAATCTTTACCAGCGACCACGGAATCCTATTGGGTGAGCACAACAGGTGCGGCAAGCTCAATATCTCGGAAACAGACACAAGAGGCCCCTGGCCCCTGTATGACGATGTAATCCACGTCCCCATGATCATGAAGCTCCCGGGCCAGGAGGCCAAAGGCACCACCATCAGCGAGATGGTGCAGCCCATCGACATAACCCCCACTATCCTTGACCTGGCCGGAGTGGATACCAAGGCCAAGCTGCCGGGCAAGGCGCCCCTGCCTTTCCGTGAGATCGCCCAGGAGCTCAAAGGTATTATGCTGGGCCGGGATAAAGGCTTGAATCTTCTTGACGGTCAGTCGCTTCTGCCCTTGATCAGGGGAGAAAAGGCCTGGGACAGGGATTATATCTTCAGTTCCCAGCGTCTGGGGCGCTTAAACGCCAACTTCTCCTTCTCCCTCACCCCCGAGGCGGACAGCACCATGTTCTGGATCACCGTCACAGGTAAAAAGCACGTTCTTTTCATCGGTGGGCGGGAAGAAGAAGCGCCGCAGCTCTTTAATCTCGAAAGCGACCCGGGCCAGGAAAAAGACGTCTTCAACGAAAACAAAGAACTGGCCGCTGAGATGGTCTCGGCTTTGACCGATTACCTGGCCGAGAAAAACGGCAGCTCAGAGGACATTGATCTCTTAAAGGCCAAAATAAAGACCTTTGCCTAGAATCGGAATTTAACCAGGGCCCGTGATTTGGCCCTGGTTAAACTGCCCAAAACCAGGAGGAAGAAAGAAAACCAGCAAAAACCGCTCATTTTGAGTGGCCTTCATCAACAACATCTTGTTCTGGAGAGTATCGACCATGAGAGCACTTAAGATTATGACCATCACTGTGGTCCTGACCATGCTCGCCGCCGGAACTGCGCTGGCAGGCAAGACCCTGGATAAAATCAAGGAAAGAGGTTTCATTAATGTTGGCGTCAGTGAAGGCGTGGCCGGCTTTGCCATGCCGGACAAAAAAGGCGTCTGGCGCGGACTGGACATTGACACGGCAAGGGCTATTTCCTGCGCGGTCTTCGGGACCCCGGACAAGCTTAAATTCATGCCTTTGACCTCAACCGCCCGTTTCACCGCTCTGCAATCCGGAGAAGTGGACGTACTCTGCAGAAACGTCACCACCACTCTCAGCCGTGAAACCGCCATGGGCATCAACTTCGGCCATGTGAACTTCTATGACGGCCAGGGCTTCATGGTTCCCAAGGACCTGGGCGTGAAAAGCGCCAAGGATCTGGACGGCGCCTCGATCTGCACCCTGCCCGGCTCCACCACGGAACTTAACGTGGCCGACTATTTCCGCAAAAACGGCATGTCCTTCAAGCCCGTGGTCATCAGGAACCAGGCCGCCCTGCAGGAAGCCTTTTACGGTGGACGTTGTGACTGCGTCACCTCCGACACCTCCCAGTTGGCGGCCATGCGCGTGGTCTCCCCGAATCCCAAAAAATACGTGATCCTGCCTGAGATCATCTCCAAGGAGCCCCTGGCTCCCTGCGTGAGCCACGGCGACGACCAGTGGTACGACATTGTCAACGCCAGCGTGATCGCCCTGATCAATGCCGAGGAACTGGGCATCACCTCCAAGAACGTGGATGAAAAACTCAAAAGCAACGATCCCGTGGTGAAGCGCTTCCTGAAGGTGAGCGAAGGAATCGCCGGCGCCATGGGCGTCAACAGGGACTTTGCCTACAACATCATCAAAAACATGGGCAACTACGGCGAAATCTTCGAGAGGAACGTCGGCAAGAACACCCCCTTGGCCCTTGAAAGGGGCAAAAACGCCCTGTGGACCAAAGGCGGCCTGATGTACGGCTTCCCCTTCAAGTAAAGAGTAATAAGCCTTATTCTGAAGGCAAGCTCAAGTTAAAGCTTACCGGCCGGGTTCTGGCCCAGGCCGGTAAGCTGATAATAATCCAAAAGATATTTAATCAAGTACCTGCGTACAACAGCACCGGCTTTGAAGGCCGATCTAGGCAAGGCACATGGTTCAAAACTCATCCGATACTAATAACACTCCACCTGCGGTGCCTTTTTGGTATGACCCGCAAAAACGCATGCTGGCCTACCAGGCTCTGGCTCTTTTGGCCGTCTTTTTCTGCGGTTACATAATATTCACCAATACCCAGGCCAACATAGCCCGTCAGTCCATTGCCACTGGATTTGGTTTTTTATGGGAGTCCTGCAGTTTTGACATCAGTGAATCCCTGATCAGCTATTCTGCGGCAGACACCTATGCCAAGGCGTTTTTGGTCGGCATCCTAAACACCCTCAAGGTATCGGTGGTCGGTACTTTTCTGGCTTTGGCCCTGGGGTTGTTTGTAGGTATTGCCAGGCTCTCCAGCAACTGGCTGGTGGCCAAACTGGCTGCGCTTTACATAGACGTTATGCAAAACATTCCGACTTTGCTGCAGCTGTTTTTCTGGTATGCCATTTTCTATCAAAGTCTGCCCGGCCCCCGGCAGGCCCTTAATCCCACAGACGGAGTTTTTCTGTGTAACAGGGGCCTTATGTTGCCCTTACCGGAAAGCAACCCCGCCTTTTTCTACATGCTTATCGCCATGCTGCTGGGGCTTTTGACAACTATCCTGGTCCAACGCTGGGCCAAGGCGCGCCAGGACGCAACCGGCAAGCCCTTCCCCGTCTTCAGTGTGGGCAACGCCCTGGTCTGGGGCCTACCGCTTTTGGTCTGGCTGGGCTTTGGCGCTCCCATGACTCTGGACATGCCTCACCTCAAGGGGTTCAACTTCAGAGGCGGCATTACCATCAGCCCTGAATTCATCTCGCTTTTGATCGGCCTGGTCATGTACACCGGGGCCTTCATCGCCGAGGTGGTCCGTGCCGGAATTGAAGCGGTCAACAAGGGTCAAATCGAGGCTGCCAAGGCACTGGGTTTAAAAAAGGGAAAAATCCTGAGGCTTATTGTGATTCCTCAGGCCATGCGGATAATCATTCCACCTCTCACCAGTCAGATGCTTAACCTGACCAAAAACAGTTCCCTGGCTGTGGGCATCGGCTATCCCGACTTTTTCAGCATTACCAACACAGCCATCAACCAGACCGGACAGGCCATTGAGGGAGTAATAATCATCATGCTGGTCTACCTGACCTTCAGCCTCTCCACTTCGGCCTTTATGAACTGGTACAACAAGCGCGCGCAGTTGATTGAAAGGTGAAACAAATGAACCAACCCCTAGCCAAGGAAACAACCGATATCTCGCTTCCGGTGACCAGGGTGGGCGTGGTTGGCTGGATCAGGGAAAACCTGTTCAGCTCCCCGTTTAACTCGGTGCTCACCATATTGGTGCTCCTTTTGCTCTGGCAGACTGTTCCGCCTTTTTTTGAATGGGCCTTTATCAAAAGCAATTGGTTTGCAAGCGCTCAAGACTGCAAGGATTGTGAAGGAGCCTGTTGGTCGGTTGTAACCCAGAACCTGCGTTTTATTTTCTTTGGATTCTACCCCTATGAAGAGCAATGGCGCCCTATGACGGCCATTGGCCTTTTTCTGATTCTTTTGGGTTTCACCTGGCACAAACGATTCTGGAAAAAACCTCTGGCCTATGCCTGGATGGCCGGAGTGCCTGCTATCTGGGCTTTGATGAGCGGCGGCATCTTCGGGCTCATGCCGATTGAGATGGCCCAGTGGGGCGGTCTTCCCCTCACCTTTTTTGTGGCTGCAATTTCCATATTGGGGGCCTATCCCCTGGGCGTGATCCTGGCCCTGGGCAGGCAGTCCAAGATGCCCTTTATAAGGATTGTAAGCGTCATCTATATTGAACTGGTCAGGGGTGTGCCCTTGATCACCTTGCTTTTCATGTCGGCCATGATGTTCCCCCTGTTCTTCCCCGAAGGCGTGACCGTAAACAAGATCCTGAGGGCTCAATTGGCCCTGATCATCTTTTCTTCGGCCTACATCGCCGAGGTGGTGCGCGGTGGAATGCAGGGCATACCCAAGGGACAGTATGAGGCGGCCAAAGCCCTGGGACTCAGCTATTACCAGATGATGCGGCTTATCATCTTGCCCCAGGCCCTTAAGATAGTCATCCCCCCCACAGTCAGCATCCTGATCGTGGCCTTTAAGGACACCTCCCTTTTGGTGATCATAGCGCTTTACGATCTTTTGAAAACCACTGAATCTGTCCTGGCCAACCCGGACTGGATGGCCTACAGCACAGAGGCCTATATCTTCCTGGCCCTGCTTTATTTCGGATGCTGCTATGTAATGGCCGGATTCAGCCGCAAAATTGAGCGTGAACTAGGCTGAAGCCCAACTTCCCCCTGGAGAGGCAAAAAACATGACAAACAACCAGAACACTCAAAACGTGGGAAACCAGAACTCAGGGTCCATCATCCTTATGGAAGGCCTGCACAAGTGGTATGACCAGTTCCACGTTCTCAAGGATATAAACCTGTCCGTAGCGCCCAAGGAGCGCATCGTTATCTGCGGTCCCTCCGGTTCAGGCAAGTCGACCATGATCCGCTGTATCAACCGGCTGGAGGAATACCAGAAGGGCAGACTGGTGGTGGACGGCATTGAACTCACCAACAACCTGAAGAACATTGAAAAGGTCCGTGCCGAGGTGGGCATGGTCTTTCAGCACTTCAACCTCTTCCCTCATCTGACCGTGCTGGAAAACCTCACCCTGGCTCCGATCTGGGTGCGCAAGACCCCGAAAAAAGAAGCCATGGAAGCCGCCATGCACCACCTTAACCAGGTCCACATAGCCGAGCAGGCGAATAAATATCCGGGACAGCTCTCAGGCGGGCAGCAACAGAGGGTGGCCATAGCCAGAAGCCTTTGCATGAAGCCAAGGATCATGCTCTTTGACGAACCCACCAGCGCGTTGGACCCGGAGATGATCAAAGAGGTTCTCGATGTGATGATCGAGTTGGCTCAAGGCGGCATGACCATGCTGGTGGTGACGCATGAGATGGGTTTTGCCCGGAAAGTGGCCGACCGGGTCCTGTTTATGGACGGTGGCCAGATAGTGGAATCCAACACTCCGGAGCTATTCTTTACCAATCCTCAGCACGAAAGATCCCAGTTGTTCCTGGAGCAGATACTGAAGTAACCCTTTTCAGGCGGAAACTGAGGTGGCAAGTTGTTTGTGGCAAAAGATTTCACCGAACTGGTGGGAAGGACCCCCCTGCTTGAACTGAACCGGCTCTTTCCTAAGGCCAAGGGCAGAGTACTGGCCAAAATGGAGTTCTTAAACCCCATGTCCGTAAAGGACAGGGCTGTATTGGGCATGATCCGGGGGGCCATGCAAAAGGGCTTGATAGGGCCGGAGACAGAGGTGGTCGAGGCCACCAGCGGAAACACCGGCATTGCCCTGGCCAGCTTGGGCGCGGTAATGGGTTTCAAGGTGCGGCTTTTCATGAGCGAGCTTTGCAGCCTGGAGCGGCAAAAAATCATCTGCGCCTATGGGGCCAAGGTGGTTATCACCCCTGCGGCGGAGCATACCAAGGGCGCCCGCAAAAGGGCCCTGGCTTATTGTGAAAACCACCCTGATTCCACCTTTTTCCTGAGCCAGCACACCAACCGGAACAACGGCCTTGCCCACCACGGGACAACCGGCCCGGAGATATGGCAGCAGACCAAAGGCCAGATTGGTGCCGTAATCATAGGCCTTGGCACCTGCGGCACCTTGGAGGGGCTCTCCACTTTTTTCAAGGCCATGAATCCGGAAATAAAAATTGTGGGTTTTGAACCGGCAAAAAGCCCGGTCTATTCAGGCGGGAAACAGGGCGAACACCATATAACCGGTATTGGCCCCGGCTTTCAAACCGAAAACTTCAAGCGCTCCCGCCATCTGCTGGACCGAATCGTAACAGTGGATGACGAAGAGGCCTATGAATGGACCAGGCTCATAGCCAAAACGGAAGGTCTTTTGGTCGGCCCCACCTCGGGTTGCGCGGCAGCAGTGGCAAACGGTCTCATCCAAGAGAATCCCCGGGCCACGGGCAAGGTGGTTTGCCTGTTTTATGACACTGGAGAAAGATACTTAAGCACGGAAGGCCTTTTCCTGACCGAAGGAGTTGAAAGGCTGGATTGCTGATAAGACGAAACTGATCAAGGCCGATTCGGTGCCTGCCCCACGCCGGCAAAGTCCTTTTTGGGCTTTGCCGGCATCTTTACAAAAACCCGCGTTCTAATTCCTTTGACAGAGGCTCAACGTCCGGCCAGGGTTCTCAATTCCTGGAATATACCGGGAATCTTATCGCAGGCCCGCTCCCAGGAAGGTGTTTGGGGGACCTCGAACAGCCCGGTTTCGCCCTTGTTGGCAACCTGGTTTATGGCCCGGGCCAGGCCCTGGTCCATGTACTCCCCGAATTCTGGGTGGCTGTTTACGAAAAACAAAAACATCTCGGCCAGACGGGACTGACTGGCCAACTGCTCGCCGGTGGAGACCAAGGCGGGCCTGAATATATGCCGCACCAGCCGTTCCTCTTCATCCCGATCATAATCCAGATTATTGAAAAGGGATTCATGACGGTATTTCTTGATAAGCTGCTCGGCAACTGATTGATAGGTAACCGCCAGATCCCGGAAAAAGGTGGGGGTGATCTCAAGCCCCTCTTCCACCATCAGGCTGTTCATCAAGGTGGTGATAATATCCGTGGACATGTGTTGCAGGGCCCCTTGGGGTTTGGCTCCACTCTCTTCCTGATGCTTATGGTCAAAATGGGCCGGAGAGAACTCCACCTGGCAGATGCCCGAGGCCTTGCGGTAGGCCTCCATCAAGGTATAGATTTCCACGCCCCAGTTGGTGGCCACCCTGGTTTTACGCAGAAAATCCGACCTGAAGGCCGCCTCGCCCGAAAGCTGGTAGCGGAAGGCCAAAAGGAAATCGATTATCCTTAGAAACTTGTCAGCCGAGGAATCGGAAAATTTCCTTTTAAGAGCTATAAGAAGGGGATCGAGAAGAAGCCTTTTCACCCTCCCGTATAATTTATTCTGGTGCAGGCGGGCATAGTAGGCCTTGGCAAAGTCATAATCAAGCACCACCAGGGGAAAGAAAAGCCGATCCACCTGCTCCCTGGCAAAGGTCTTGATGTCGGCATCGACAATCCCCACCACCCTGGCCCCCAAAGCCAGGGCAATGCCAAAGCTCAGAAACATATTGCGGCCCTTGCCCGGTTGGGAAAAATCAAGACCGGCCTGGCTCAGCTTCTGGTAAACCGGCTTCCAGTCAGGGCCGTCATTCCACTGCACCAGGGTGTTTTTCAATCCCGCCTGCTCTACAAGCTCCAAAAGCAGGCGGTATTCGGACTCATCTGCCTTATCAAGGCCGAAAATGATTTCCTCCAGATAGTCGATCTTGGCCAATTCCTGAAGAATATTGGCAAAAACCTTCGCACGGTCCGGAGCTGTAAATTCACTGGCCAAGCAGGGGACAATCAGGACCGGTTTTTTTTCCAAGGCGTTTGCCTTCAACAGTTCCTGCATCTGCCCGGAATCTTGCTGAAGCAGATGCAGGGTGGTCACCATAGTCGAATTCTGGCAGAAATCACTCATTTAATTCTCCTGTTAAAAACAGAGCCCAACGCCAGCGGCCCTATATATAAGAATAGAACCATGGGCAGGCTGTCTGCAATCAACTACCAGGCGGGGAATTAACCTCCGGCTAAGGAGCCTCCTGGGGCAACTCCACCTCAAGCTCAGCCAAAAGTCTTTCCGCCGTATCGATTGTCAGCATGGGGTCGGTAAGGCCGGAGCGGCCGTCTCCGTGATAATCGGTGCCGCATGAGGTGAGAAGGCCGTTTTCCCGGGCAAGGCGCTGGTAGTGATTCATGGCCGCTTGCCGATAAATCGGGTCATATGGATAGGCCGTCTCTATACCGTTGAGCCCGGCCTTGATAAGGGGCAGAGTCACAGCCTGATCATACTCCTCAAGGGATATGCGATGGTTGTCAATGGCTGGATGGGCCAGTATGGTCACGGCGCCAGCCTCATTCAGCATGGACATTCCGGTCAAGGGATCAGGCAGCAGTTTGGGGTCCAGGGCCACCATGGCCAGGCATCCCTGCAGCTCAGCCGCCTTTTGCCGGGCATCGGTCTCTGTCAAACCGTCTTCCATTATCAGTATGCGGGCCAGGCGCTCGGCCCTTTGGCTGCTTTTGCGCAGGACATAAAGGCCGATGCGCTCCTCATAGGAAGGTGCGGTCAGTTGCGGCCAATTTTCAATCAGATCCTGATAAGTGGCCGGAGAGGGCAGCTTGATCAGGTCATTTTGCTTTTTATCCGCTTCAAATAAATCCTGCTTACGCTGGTCCAAACCGGCCAATACCATGGCTTTGGCCTCTTCCAGGGTTCTCCGGTATTCGGCCAAATGATCCAGATTGAGTTCAAAGGCCTTGACAAGGCGTTTTTCCAGATCGTTTTTACCCCGGTTTTGGTTCATCTTTGCGCAGTGATCGCCCAGAACAGACCAGGCCTTGTCTAAAACCCGGGTCAAAAGGGCCGGTTCGGGCAAAGGAAAAAGCCCCACCATATGCACGCTGGCCGCAAGGGATGGCTCATAAAGGCTGAGTTCTATGCCTGCCACAGGTTGAGGTGGATTCAGGCCTTGACGGGCCAGTTGAGCGGCTTGGTCGAAAAAAGGTTCTATACCGGCCAAGGTGTCGTGATCAGTAAGGGCAACAGCCCGCAGATCGGTTTGGTGGGCAGCCTGGTTCATGACAGTGCGGGCGGGGAGACATCCGTCTGACCATTGGCTGTGGGTGTGCAGGTTTACCAGTTTCATGGCTGCTTCCTGCCGCTGAAGTTGAAAAGAGTAAGGGAAGGATCCCTAATTAGCGGGATCCTTCCCATAAAGCCGTTAAGAGGCCTTAATTACCTGATTTCAGAAACAAAGCGGCGCAGTTCAAGCTCAAGCTCTCTGGCTTTTTCAGGATGCTCGGCTATGACGTTCTTGGTCTGTTTGGGATCGGCTTCCAAGTCATAGAGCTCAGACTCTTTGCCCTTGGCCAGATACAGATGGAAGCTCCACTTGTGGTCGCTGATCCTCCAGGACTGCTTGTAGTAGCCCATGTAGGCGTAGTCGCGGATCTTGTCTTTTTCACCGGCCATCAGCGGAATAAGGCTCTCGCCATGGGCCTTGGGCGGTTTTTTGACGCCAAAGGCATCCAACACGGTGGGGAAGATCTCGGTGGTCTCGACCAGGGCCTTGACCTTCTTACCGGCGCCGAGTCCCTTGGGATGACGCACGATCAGGGGGATGCGGGCCAGGGTGTCGTACAGGCCGGGCTGGGCCTTCTTCAGGTAGCCGTGCTCGCCGAAAGGCTCGCCGTGGTCTGTGGTGAAGATCACCATGGTGTCGTCCAAGATGCCCTTTTCTTCCAGTTTGTCCAGGATGTAACCCAGCCACTTGTCGCAAAGGGTGATCTTGCCGGCATACAGGTTTTTGATATTCTCAAGTTCGTCTTCGGTCAGGTATCCTTCCACCGGTCCGGGGATGGGCTGGATGATGTCCTTGCCCTTGTACTCGGGGTCGGTGTACAGGCTGCGGTAGGGCTCGGGCGGATCCCAGGGCTCGTGGGGGTCAAAGCAGTCCAGCCACAACAGGAAGGGACGCTCGTCGCTCTTGCGGCGGTCCAGCCATTCGGCGCCGGAACGCATGACGCGGGCCACAAAGGTGTCTTCTTCACCTTCCCACCAGCTCACGTTCTTCAGGTACTGTTCGATCTGAGCCTTCACGGACCTGTCGTTGCCGTGGCTCTTGTGAACCTGCTCCAGGCGCTCGCTCACGTCCACATCCGGGTCCACGATCCAGGGATCGCCTTCATGGCCCCTGACGTGTTCGGTGTAGTCAAAGCCGCGCTCAAAAGCCATGGAAGGCTTATGCAGATGGTAGACGTCTGTGATCATGGCTGTGTCCACGCCCTTGTTCCACAGAGTCTCGGCCAAAAGCACGTCTTTGGGCTCGATACGCTGCCAACCCCTGAAGGGGAAGGTGTAGCGGCCGGTGAAAAAAGTTGTGCGGGTGGGCACAGTGGGAAGGCCCTCGGAGTAGCAGTACTCAAACATGGTGCCTTCGGAAGCCAGGCGGTCCATATTCGGGGTCTTGATCCAGTCATTGCCATAGGCCCCGACGTAGTCCCAGCGCAGGCTGTCCATGATGATCATAACAACGTTCATTTTGTCATCGCTCCTAACCAGGCTGTTTACAAACAGCCCTAAAGCGGGCCGCTTGCGGTCCGCCTAATTGCGAGGCTGAAAAGCCTTGATTTCCGAGCCAATCGCCTAAAAACTTTTTAGTTTTTCATGACGATCAGCGGCTGACAAAGCCCCGGGGGAGCTCGTCAGCAAGCTGCCTAACGGTTGATGATCGGCAGGTTGTCCAAGATGGACGGGGCCATCTCCATCATGTCGTCCATGAGTTTCTGGTTGAACTCGCGATTGAATTCCTGTTCCGGATCATCAATGGCGTTCAGAATCTTGAGCAGCTGGCCGGTCTGGGTCTCGGTGAAGATCAGACGGTACTCGCCGTCCTCTTCCTCCCACACGAAGCTGTCAAATTCGGGATCGTCGGTGGGGTTTTCGTCGGGACGCACAATATAGTCGATCTGGGTCTTCAGATCGTCCAGCACATCCGGCTCATGATGGCCCACATTGGTCTGGGCCTTGTGAAAGATGCGATAGATTTCCGGCAAATCCTCTTCTTCACAAACAATGGCGAACTTGCGTTCGGTAATGCCGCAGGCTGCGGTTTCGCTGACTTCCATGGGAACCTCTCTTCCAAGGTTAAAAAAATACCATCCAGGAAAAAACGCCGAAAACTACTCGGCGTATTTTTTGACTTCTTCTTTCATCCAGGCGGCGATAGCTTCCTCGCCGTGGATAAGATCTTCCAGTCCGTCAAGGCTCTTGGGACGCAACTTGTACATCCAGCCTTCACCATAACAGTCCTCGTTGATCATGCCAGGGTTGATCTCCAAATCCTCGTTGGGCTCTTCCAGAACGCCGTCCACAGGACTGATGATCTTGCCCAGCCACTTGCCGGACTCCAGCTTGGCAAAAGACTTGCCTTTTTTCACCTTTTTGCCGTCGGGAGGCATCTGCACATAGACGATGTCACCAGCCAGCTGCTGGCCAAACTCATCCATGCCGATCACTAAAAGGTCGCCTTCCTTGCGAACCCAGCAATGGTTTTCATCATAGTAAAGATCTTCAGGAAGCTCGTAACCTTCAAACTTCAATGGAATACCTCCTTGCCCTAAACCGGGCCGGTAAATTATGCAAACCCGGCGGGGCCAGAGGCCCCACCCGGGCTGGTTTTCTAATTCAAGTTATCCGATGAAGTACTCTTCCATGATCCTGGGCATTTCCTTGACCAAAGAAGGACTGTGCTGCTGCTTTTTGGTTGCAACGTATTCCTTGAACACAAGGCGGCCATCGGCATCTTTAGCATAGACGATTACAAATGGAGTCACACCGGCGGCATTGCGCCTGAACTCATCGGCATCTCCACCGCCCATGTCGCCAAAGACCCTCTCATAGAAGGTGAACTGGGGTGAAGAAAGGTTGACCAGCACAAATTGAGCATTCGGATAGGCGCGGGCGGCGTCGCGGAAGTCTTCGATCTCACGGCGACAGCGACGGCAGACCAGAGTCGCGGTCAGCATGACCATGGCTTTTTTGTCAGTAGGCTCGTCAGGCAGGAAATCCTTGAAGTTGTCTTCGCGGCAAAGGAAGAAGTTGCCGTACTGACGACCGATCTTGTAGGCCTCGATCTCCAGGCCGAAACGCTCGTAGATCTTGGTGGCCAAAGTCGCGGCCGCGTCCAGGGCTTCACCGGCCTCGGCCAGGGTGTTCTCGGCGAAAAGCTGAAGCTCTCCGCCAAAATTCACTTCCGGGCCATCCCCCATAGCGGCCCTTCTGATGGCCCTGGGGTCCAGTTCCAGTTCTTCACCAGCGGGATTTTTTACATTGGTGGTGAAACCGGCCTTGATCAGAACCTTGGCGCTCAACTGAGCCAGCTGCAACAGGCTGAAGGAATCGCCGGTGTACATGTTGACACCTTCGGCCTCACCGTTTTTAAGGCCGCCCAAGTGAACTTTATAGCCGCCTTCAACAGGAAAAATCGAAGCGCTGTTGATCTCTTCGTCCACACTGCCAATGAGTCGGAACTCAACACCCTTGAAGTATTCTCCGTTGGCATCTTCGTTGCCGTTTTCATCAGTGCGTACGGCGCCGGCGATGCCGGTAAAGAGAAGTCCGGGGTTGAACTGGCTGTAAAGAGTGAGGTCCGAACGCCTCTGGCTCTCCACGGCTTCGGCCCTGAGCTTCTTATAGTATTCCCGGGCCTGTTCCATGAGCTCCCGGTTGGTCTGGTCACAAGGCTTCAGCGCCTGCCACTCGGGATCGTCGTACTTGCCGCCCTTGTCCCAGAAAAGCATCTTTTCCAGGTCTTCATCACTTCCGATCCAGGAAAGGATCTCGTCCATGTATTCGGAGGTGACGTTCTTTTTAAGTGAGTTTGTTTCAGGACCGGTCAGGCGAGTCATGATGTCCTGGTCCTGGGGTGATAGCTTTTCGTTTAAGGCTTGGATTAAGTCGGTGGCTTCTGTCATATCTTTCCATCCTGTTGCTATGGCCTCCGACTGCTCCATATGCCAGGGGCCAAGGGCTTAAGAGATCTTACTTATTATTAAGAGACCCTACCCAGTAGTTGTGGTATATTCAAATTCATAATCTTGTTTTCACAATCTATATTTTCGATAGACATTTAAATACAAATAAACTCCAAGGAGTTTGGCATGATTCCCGAATTGAGCGGCGACTTTTTGCAATGGTTGCGGGGCTTTTACTACACGGCGGAGAAGGGTACGGTTTCAGCCGCGGCAGCGCATATGGGCAGACGTCAATCTTCCATAACCCACCAGATAAAAAACCTGGAGCAGGAACTGGGGGCCCAGCTTTTTGACCGGTCCCATGGCCGCATGATCCTTACCGAAGAAGGCACAGCCCTTTTGGCCAAGGCAGTGACGATATTTGAAACCATCAAAGAGATGCGTGATCTTTTGCATCCCCAGCTCGGTGAACTGCATGGTGAAATTTCCCTGGTCACCACCCACGCCGTGTTGCTTTACTACCTGCCGCCTCATATTGCCGAATTTCAAAGCTTGAGCCCGGGAGTAACCTTCCGGCTCACTGGCGGCGGCTTGGACAAAATCTTGGAAAACCTGCATACCGGCCAGGCGGACTTCAGTATTGCCAGCCTGGAGAACATACCGGAAAGCCTTAATTTTAAACCTCTTTTTCACACCAAGCCCATACTTATCCAGGCTAGAGGCAGTAAATGGAGTCTGAGTGAACCCATAACCCTGGACCAAGTCGCAAGGCTCCCTTTTATTTCTTTTCCCGACTCCAGCACCATTGCTCAGGCAATTAAAAAACGCTTTTCCGAAGAGGGGCTCAGTTTGAATATAGTTCAGGAACTGGACAACTTTGAATTGGTCAAGCGATTTGTTGAGCTGGATCTGGGCCTTGCCATTTTGGATGAATATGCCTTGGAAGATAAAGACAAGGAGAAAATCCGCATACATTCTTTGGACGCCTATGTCAAAGAGCGCACCTATGGCATAATCACCAGGAAAAAAAGCTATATGCCGCCAGCCTCTCATGCCTTCATCCGAAAACTTCTGAAAAAGGACTCACCAACCGTGGGTTGATCAAGGCATTATGTGCGTTGCTTAGCTTCAAAAACCGTACCCAAACTATCCGCGACAGGGTCTGATTTTGCTGAAGAATGAGCAGGCGAAGATCAAGCGGAAAACGATTTGGCTGTGAATAGGAACCCAAAGGTTTTTTACGCATCGGCGGGATGAATGCGGGCCGGATTGGCAGTCTCAGCTGAGCATGCCGTATATCTTGGTTTTAAAGTCGCAAAAAAGCACCCCTCGGCCTATTAGACAGGGGATTTAGGCAAGCTTGCCTAAAGGGTAAAAGGCAAATGGAATCTTGTCAAATTTATAAAAGCATTATCGCGAAGAAAGACGGGAAAATACGGAAAAACAATCGGATCAGAAATAAATTATTTCGTACCGTTTAAAAATATTTTATAAGCAAGACTAATATTCACACATCTTCAAAACTTAAAATGGTAAAATTACTTCTACAATATGCCTGTATTATCCAGTTGTTTCAGTTAATACAATTCTCCCTTACAGGATTTGGGGGAATAAGAGAAAAATCTTATACCACACTTTCCCGGCCGCCATCAGTTACGAACGCCAAACTGAGTAAACAAGGTATCATATTCGTGTACAAGCTCCTGATACCTGTTTAGGATTTTGGTGTATTTCCTGTTTAAATTATCGTACTGATTTTTATAGGCCGAACTTTTTTGTTTTTCAGATGCCAATTCTCTTTTCAGCTCAAAATATTCTTTTTCGTTTTTTTCAAAAAAACGTAGACTATTTTCATAATCACTCATTTTTGACTTAAATTTGTTATACATGGCCATGGTATCTTGATTCTCGCGTAATAACTGACTATTCTTATTTATTAGTTTGTCGTTTTCAGATTTTAATGCAGAAATTTCATTTTCTTGATTTGAAATATTACGTTTAAATTCTAATAATAACTTTAAAGGCTTAACCCCTCCAACTTCATCATCTACAACCGAATCGACCACACTTTTACTAGCCTCTATCAAATTAACCAGCTGTTCATTTTCCTTCTCCAACTTATGAAACAAAGAATCCTTGAAATCCATGCTTTCTGGATCCCTTAATTGGTCTAATACGGATTGGCGATAATCCACCAACTTATTAAGTTCACCAATTTCGGAAAGCCGAACCTCCATCTCATCCATATCACTATCAAATGATTTTCCGTTTTGAAAGACAAAGTTTTTCGCTTCATCAGCTTCAAAATAACGATCATAAAGTTTGGAATTATTTTTCAATTTCTCGATCAAATTATCACTATCTTCGTAAGCACCTTCATTATCTTTGTAAATATCATAAACCTCTTTTTGCTTAGATTTTAGCTGTCCTTTAATTCTAAAATTTTCATCCAACAGTTGTTTATTTATTTCCAATATCCTTTGTTGATCAGGCTCTTCTTGGACTAAATTATGTAAAATAACTTCAAGACCAGCCAGTTTAGCTTGCAAACTTATTATTTCACTTTTAAACTCTTCATTCTCTTTTTTATATTTTTTCATTACAGCAATTTGCTCAGCAAACTTTTCATTGACATTAGTCAAGTAATCTATTGTACGTTCTTTTTCCGCTAAGGCCTTTTTATACTCTTCCACTCTTTTTTCTTCTGTAGCCCCGGAAGAAAGATTTTTTGGTTTTGCCAATATTTTCAAATATTTATTATACAATATTTCTATATGAGCCACAGTCTTTTCATCAAGAAAACCACTTTCCCTTAATTTCAACACTTGCGGCAAAATATTATGGAGAGCATATTCAGCATAATCCTGTTCACTTTTGATATCATTAATTCTCCTAGAATCATTTTCATTAAATTTTATCGCATTTCTCAAAAAGGCTATACGATCCACCAAAATCGTCCGGCCAGCCCTTATTTTTTCTTCAATTTGAGATCCAACCACCTGATCGTCAAAATCTTTGTTTGTATCTATTTTTCTCAAATCTCTTATTTTATTTTCCGATCTATTGAAGGACATTGGCTTGGCATCTGCTTTATTTGTTTTTGGCTTTTTTCTTGAGTTCTTTGGCTGCGGCCTTCTCTCGGCACGAAAAAACTTTGCGACTATATTTTTTAAAAAAGGCATCATCACCTCTTTGGTTTATTTATTTGCCAAATGGAAGTAAAACGGTTATCGGTTGTTCTACTCCAATAGATTTATCTAGCATAATCAAGTATTCTTTCAGATTTAAAGTTAGTTCCTGACCCTTATATAATAGTTTTTTACGAGGTTTTTTCAAATAAACATCTTCTGCTAATATACTGTTAACCGGAATTTCGCGAAGAGCCAGACTCGAAATTTCATATTGAAATTCTCCTTGCGAGACCTCAAACAGAGCATTCACCAAATCGGAATCAAAATTTGATTTGGATTTTATTAAATCAAGCGAATCTTTTTCGGAAATTCCGCAACTTTTGGCATATAAATAAAGCCTTACCAAATGCAATATCTGGTCAATTCTATCCTTAACAGAAAAATCTAACTCTAAAATTGAGTTAACAGACTTCCCCAAGAAAGCATTCTGTTTTGCGACCAGTTCAGCCACAGGTTCCAACCGTGGAATATGTTTTATCATTTTGGCAGCAGCAACAGGATAATTATCAAGAACCATCTTCTCCTCTAAAGTAATTTCATCACCTTGATTTAACTTATTCATCAAAACGTCAGGAACAGTTAAAAGTCCAACATTTACTAATAAGGCAGAGGTAGTCAAAATCCATTTTTTAGGTAAAAATAATTTCCCTGAAAGTTCATTAGCCAGGCTGGCTGTCCTGGTGGCTCGGCTGAAAGACTTTGGCTTTACTGTTGAAAGTATTTCAACTAGAAGTTTAACAGCTCCATTTACAGTATTTTCCAGCAACTCCCTCTCAGAAATGATAATTTTATGTAATTTTATCCCATCATCCAAGGCTTTATTCATTAATTCCTTGGGGCAGGGCTTAGTCAGCAGTCTAAAAATATTCGATTCATTAACCGCCTTTATAGCAGTATCTAAATCAGCAAATCCCGTCAGTAATATTCTTATACAATCCGGATAATCTTTTTTGACCTGAGACAGAAAGTTCAAGCCGTTCATCTCTGGCATTTTATAATCAGATACTACTACCGCAAACGGGCCTTCCTGTGCCATCTTTTTCAGGGCCTCTTTGCCATTAACCGCAACCGAAACATCCAATTTCTTCCTGAATATACGGGCAAATGAATCTAGCACTTTTTCATTATCGTCTACGAAAAGTATTTTCACTCTATTCAAAACTTTATCTCCCAGCCTTTTCCTCTGGCAACCACATTAAAATCCAAAACATTTCTTCACTCTATCTATTTCCCACATCAAAACACTTTGCGTTGTTTAAAGGAAAAGCCCGGCACTCAACACAAGACGAGCTAAAATGGCGCATAATAACAGTAAAGCTATAAATTCCAATAAAACAATCTAAACCAACACAAAAGGAAGCCTAATCTACGTCCAATCTATATGGTTTCATTTTTGTTTTCACATTTCAACTATGAAATACAAGGCATCAGCAGCATTATTTTTGAATTCTTCACCAAGTATTCTTTTATATTTTATTTGACCTAATCCCTTATTTAGGTGTCATAATTACGTTATATCCAACTCAACCTGATTAGCGCTATTCTCTAGTACGACTCAAAAGGAAAAACCTGATCCTCATATCTGTGATTATTTCTGTTTAAGTTCCGAACATTCAACTTCTCGCCATGACTTTATCAATTCGCCTACCCAAAGATTCCAGGGAGAAAGCTATGTCTATATATTCTTCTCAAACAATGCCAGGCGACAAAACTGGACTTAGCGTCCTGGAGGCCGTCAATCATATCCTTTCCGAACGTTTAACCTGTGAGACAGAAGAGGACCTGGGAAAAGTCTGTTTGGACGCAGCTGAAAAAATCACTCAAAGTAAATTCGGATTTATCGGTGAAATAAACGTTCTGGGTAAATTCGACACCCTCGCCCTAAGCAACCCCGGATGGCTTGAGTGCGCCATGCACGATCCAGATATCCCTCTTTTAATTAACGATATGACGATCAGGGGCCTATGGGGAAAGGTTATTGCAGAACAAGCATCATTCTTTACGAATGATCCTATGAATCACCCCGAGGCTCATGGGCTTCCCAAAGGACACCCTCCCCTCACTTCTTTTCTGGGGGTTCCCTTATTCAGAGAAGAAAAAATAATCGGCATGATTGCCCTTGCAAATAAGTCAAATGGTTATGTAGAAGATGACTTAAATGCGGTAAGCACTCTTTCCCTCGCCATGGTGGAAGCCCTTTACAGCAAAAGGGCTGAAGATGCCTTTAAGCGCCAATCCCAGGAAATCATGGAACTCTCCACTCCGGTAATCCGGGTTTGGCAGGGAGTGGTGGCAGCACCTTTGATCGGTGTGCTGGATAGTGAGCGCACCAGAAATTTCATGGAACGTTTTCTAGACGAAATCGTCAATGCTCACGCCGAATACGCGCTCATAGACATTACCGGGGTCCCTTCCGTTGACACCCTCACAGCCCAAAATCTTCTGGAAGCCACAACAGCGGCCCGTCTTTTGGGAACCAAAGTCGTATTAACCGGTGTCAGGCCCGCAATTGCTCAAACCATGGTGCATCTGGGAGTGAACCTGGAAGAAATTGAGACTAAAGCCAGTTTTTTCGAGGGTTTTAAGCTCTGTCTCGGCAAATTGAATTTTGAGGTTGTCGAGCACTGAATTTCACCGGCGATCACCCCCAAAACAAGCCTTTAATTCTGGAAAGGATCGTCAAATGAGTGAAGAGCAACTGGAACTTAACAAGCTTAAAACAATTGTCGATTCTATGGAAGAAGTCGTTTATGTCCAGGACCCTGATACTTACGAGCTGCTTTTTCTGAATAAGGTGGGCTTGGAGATCTGGGGGGACATCATAGGGCAGAAATGCTATGAGGGTCTCCAAGGCCTTCAAAGCCCCTGCCCCTTTTGCACCAACGAACAGATTTTTGGCGAATACCTTGGCCAATCCTATGTCTGGGAATTCCAAAATGAAATCGATAAAAGATGGTACAGGTGTATTGACCGGGCCATTGATTGGCCCGATGGGCGCAAGGTCCGTTACGAGATGGCGGTCGACATAACCAGACAAAAAAAAGCCGAAGAGGCCTTGAGGCGAAAATCTAAAGAGATACTCACCCTTTCAACTCCGGTTATGCAGGTGTGGCAGGGTGTGGTGGTGGCTCCGCTTATAGGCACCCTTGACCAGGAGCGCACTCAATATTTCATGGAGACCTTTTTACAAGCCATCACAGACACCCAGTCTCCTGTTGCCCTGATGGATATCACAGGCGTTCCCACTGTAGACACCCAGACAGCCCAGCATCTGATCGAGGCCATTACAGCAGCCCGGCTTCTGGGAACCCAGGTAATTCTCACCGGCGTCAGTCCGGCCATTGCCCAAACCCTGGTTCACCTGGGTATCGACCTTGCGGATTTTGAGACCAAATCCTCTTTGGCCGCCGGTCTCCGTTTGGCTCTGAACATGGTCGATCTGGAGGTCAAGCCCCGCACTAACCCCTAAACAGGAGACATCTCCATGTCGATTGAAAGCATTTCGGTTCAGAAAATTCGAGATATCCTGACAGTCACTGTCCCGCCTGAGCCAGACGATGAAACAATCAACACCCTGCAAACCAGGGTGCTGGATGTAATGGAAAACAATACGGTGAAAGGGCTCATTCTGGACATATCAACTGTTGAGACTTTGGATTCATTTTTTGCCCGCACAATAGTTGAAACAGGTCAAATGGTGGACCTTATGGGAGGCCGCACCATTATTTGCGGTATGCGCCCCAGCGTAGCCATAACCGCCACCCAATTGGGGGTCACCCTGGGAAAACTGGAGACTTCACTTAACATGGATAGGGCCTTTGCCCTTTTTGCCTACTAATTCCAGGAGGCTTGACCGTGAACCAATCCTTTCATCAAAAACAAGTCAACCTGGAATGTGAAGGGGATATTGTGGAAGTGCGCAAAGCCGTGCGCATAGCAGCTCAGGAAATTGGATTTGGAGTAACGGACACTACCAGGATTGTAACCGCCGCATCAGAGCTGGCTCGGAATGTCCATCGGTTTGCGGGTACAGGATTAATGACCCTGGAATCCACCAGAAATACGGAACATAAAGGCATCACATTGATTTTTACCGACAACGGGCCGGGAATAGCAGATGTTGATCAAGCTATGGAATTGGGATTCACCACCGGCGGCGGTCTGGGACTGGGGCTACCGGGGGCCAAACGCCTGATGGATGAAATGAAATTGGAGAGCAAACCCGGCCAAGGCACCAGGATTTGTATAAGCAAGTGGCTGAGCTAAGAGAAAAACCAAGGATTCTAAGATTCCAAAAGATCAGAATCACCCGCCAGGGAGGCAAAATGGCGGCCAGGGCCCTGGTGCGAGCCATGGCGAAACAGGTTGGGTTCACAGCCAAGGCAAGGGAGGAATTGGTGCTGGTCACCAGCGAGCTGGCGGAAAACCTTGCGGTCCATGCTCAAGAAGGTGAAATTGTTTTCAAACGAATCGAGCAGGGGGCCATTCAGGGAATCCAAATTGAGTCGCGTGATCAAGGGCCGGGAATCAAAGACATAGAGCTTGCCATGTCGGACGGTTTTTCTTCCAAAAATCAGCTTGGATATGGACTGGGAACCGTTAACCGCCTTATGGATGAAGTTAAAATCAACTCCACCTCAAAACAGCCCTCCCAAACCCTTTTGATAGCCCGAAAGTTCACCAGGCCAATTGAGCAGGCGGCAAAAGACGCTTTAAGCACATTTGGCGTGGCCACAAAGGCCTTAAACGGCTCGAAATTTAATGGTGACGGTTTTTTCATAAAAAAATGGCCAAACGGCGCCCTGGCAGCGGTGATCGATGGACTGGGTCATGGCCAGTATGCTCACCGGGCCACACAAAAGGCCCTGAATTACCTGGAGAATCATTACGACAATAACATTTCGCAAATTTTTATGGGAGTAAACCGCCAGTGTTTGGCAACCAGGGGGGTGGTAATGGCGCTGGCCCGCTTTTCCTGGAATCCGGGGTCGGTAATCCTGGCGTCCATTGGCAACATATCAATAAAAGCCTACGGCGCTGAAGAAAAAATGGAAATCCCTGTTTTAAGGGGAGTTTTGGGGCGACGAGCCCCTAATCCATCGGTTGTCAAACACCCATGGAGCGCCAAGCATGGAATTGTCATGCATTCAGACGGCCTCAGCAGTCATTGGAATTGGCGCGATTATCCAGGGTTGTGGGAGCAAAGCGCTCCCAACATGGCCAAACAACTTCTCGACTCACTGGCCAAGGAACACGACGACGCCACGGTGCTGGTGGTGAGAGGCAAATCCCTATGATTGGTTTCTTTAAGAAAAATGAATCCCACTTTCGCGCCAAGAATCTTAGGGAAGAATTGAATCTGGCCAGGGAAACCATAGCAGACCTGCGGGCTGAGCTGGAGGAGACCAGCCGTGGATTACTGGCTCTGAGCATGGAGCTGGAAGACCGAGTAGCCCAGCGAACCAGTGATCTTGAGCAAACCAACCTGCAATTGAAAAGCGCCCTTAAGGAGCGGAAACAGGCCGAAGAAACCATTCGCGCCCTGGCCAGGTTTCCCGCCCAAAATCCACATCCCGTTCTAAGGATAAGCAAAGGAGGCAAACTGCTCTATGCAAATAACGCATCACAGCCAGTGCTTGAAACCTGGGGAGTAGAAGTGGACGAGGAGGTCCCTTCAGAGTGGAAAGATTTTACCGCTTCTGTTTACGAGTCGGGGCTTAGAAACAACCTGGAACTCCAATGCGGGCTACGTACCTATATAACCACCTTCTCTCCGGTTAAAGACGCAGATCATATTAACATCTATGCCCACGAAATCACAGACAGAAAAAAGGCCGAAGAAGCCCTTAAACGAGAGTTGCAGGTTAATACGGATCTGGCGTTTCTTTCCAGGGAAATCATAAACCTGGCAGAAAACCTCTCACCGGTGACCGAAAAGGTTTTGCAATATGCCTTGACCCTTACAGGCAGTTCAAGCGGCCTGATCGTAGCGCTCAACGAGTTGACACATCAGACTTCTTTTCACACCAAGAATCACCCCATTCCAAACGACTCGCCAAATAGCCAGCAAGAAAAGAGCATCTGTTTCTCTGCCCAAGAGCCAATAAAAGGCAATGAAAAGTCCCTCAATTACCTTAGCTCTGCCAAATCCTGTTTTAAAAACCAGGCGCCGGAGGCCGGAGAGCTGGCTTCCCTGCCCATTAGGCACGAAAAGATCGGAAAATACCTGCAGGTTCCGGTTCGAAGTACAGACAAGATAATAGGCCAGATAATCCTGGCCAACGCAAAAAGGGATTATGAACTAAGAGACTTGAATGCCATAGAGCAATTAGCCTCGCTTTACGCCCTGGCCATAGACAGACACAAGGCAACTCAAGAAAAGAGCCTGTTGGAGAAAAACCTGCGTCAGGCCCAAAAAATGGAGGCCGCCGGTTCTCTGGCCGGAGGAATTGCCCATGATTTCAACAATATTCTGGCCGCCATGATCGGCTACGTAAACTTGGCCATGCATCAGTTGGAAGATCAAGGCATGGCTCGGCGTAATCTGGATATGGTGGTAAAGGCCAGCCTCAGGGCAAGGAATCTGATCAAACAAATTCTGGCCTTCAGCCGTCACTCGGAAAAAGAGCCCAAACCGCTTAACATTTCGCCTGTTGTCAAGGAAGCCGTCAAACTGGTGAGGGCTTCCATGCCCAGCAGCATAGAAATCAGGCAGGACATCATCTCCGATCCGGGAAATGTCCTTGGAGACCCCGGCCAGATCCACCAGATCGTAATGAACCTCTGCACCAACGCGGGCCATGCCATGGGTGAAAACGCCGGCGTACTCACTATTGAAGTGGGATTAAGGTCTCTGAATGCAGCCGAGGCAAACCTGAAACCGGACCTGAGGCCCGGAAACTATGTCTATATCATCATAAGCGACACAGGCCATGGGATTGAAGAGAAGTTAAAGGAACGCATCTTCGAGCCCTATTTCACCACCAAGGAAAGCCACGAAGGAACCGGACTGGGTCTGGCTGTGGTGCACGGCATTGTCAAGGGAATGGGAGGAGATATAAGCGTCTCATCGGAAAGCGGAAAAGGCACAAGCTTTACCATATTGATTCCCAGCATAAGTCAGGAGGCGGCCAAGGTTCCCACAAAAGAAAAAATTTCTTTGGGGCAAGGGGAAAGAATTCTCTTTGTGGATGATGAAGAACTTCTGGTTGATGTCGCCACCCAGATGCTGCCCCGGCTGGGATACCGGGTCACCGGCTTTACCAGCAGCCGGGAGGCGCTTAAGTCATTTCAGGAAAATCCAAATGGATTCGATTTGGTCATTACCGATTACACCATGCCCAAAATGATTGGAACCCAATTGGCCCGGGAGATAAGCAAACTCCGGCCGGAAATACCCATATTGCTTTGTACGGGTTTTAATAAAGATGATGAAGCGGAAAAATACAAAGAATTCGGGGTGCGGGCGATTTTATTAAAACCGCTTTATGAACATGAATTGGCCGAGGTAGTGCGCCAAATGCTCGATAAGGGAAACAATAATGGGTGAGTCGGTCCTTAAAACCTTGGTGGTGGAAGACGATTATCAGTTCAAAGAACTGATTACGGACATCTTAAAGCAGACGGGGAAGCTAAATTATCAAATCCAACACGCAACCACCCTTAAAGAAGCCTTTGAACTGCTTGATAACAACGAGGCGTTTGACCTGGCCATATTGGATCTTCATTTACCGGACAGTTCCGGCCTTGAGACCGTTCAACGGCTTCGCGCTTATAACAAGGAATTGCCCATACTGGTTTTGACCGGACAGAGGGAGGAGAGGTTTGCCCAGCGGGCCCTGGAGGCGGGGGCTCAGGAATTTTTACTTAAAGAAGAGGTTCTTCCAGGTCTACTACTCCGAAGTATGCGCTACGCGGTGGAGCGTAAACATACCGAAGAAAGGCTTAAGGAAAGTGAACAAAGACAAAAGGCCATCCTTGATTCCGTGCAGGTCGGCATATTTGTAATTGATCCCGAGGGACATACCATTGTGGAGACCAATCCCGCGGCCTTGGCCATGATAGGCAAAACCCGCGAAGAGGTTATAGGCAGGATTTGTCATGAATTTGTCTGCCCCATTTTAGAGGG
Source organism: Dethiosulfatarculus sandiegensis (assembly GCF_000931935.2). Lineage (GTDB taxonomy): Bacteria > Desulfobacterota > Desulfarculia > Desulfarculales > Desulfarculaceae > Dethiosulfatarculus > Dethiosulfatarculus sandiegensis. The sequence goes on along the minus strand of NZ_AZAC01000067.1, from coordinate 74,677 downwards.
GAAATGCCCTCTTGATAAAACCTCAAAAACAGTGGACCGGTCGGAAAGGGAACTTATCTGCTCTGACGGTTCACTCCTGCCAATTCTTAAAACTGTTGCCACTATTAATCTAAACGGTAAAAAACATTTTCTGGAAAGTTTTCTGGATATAACCCAAATAAAAGAGGCTCAGGTCTTTTTGGAAAAATCCAGGCAAAAGCTGGAACAGGAAGTGGGCAAGCGTACAAAAGAGCTGGAAAAAGCCAAAAACCAATGGGAAAGCACCTTTGATGCGGTGCCCGACCTGATTATGATCGTGGATCAAAACTTCAACATCATCCGGGCCAACCAGGCAGTGGCTGCCCATCTGAAAACCACTCCCAGACTTTTAGTTGGGCAAAAATGCTTTCAACTGCTTCACGAATCAAAATCTATCCCGGAAAACTGCCCTCACCTGCAAATGCTGAAAGACGGCGCCCACCATATGGCGGAAATGACGGAAAAAAGCCTGAACTCAGACCTTTTGCTTACCGCCTCACCACTTAAGGATTCAGATGGCAAAGTATATGCCAGTGTGCATGTGGCTCGGGATATTTCAGCCTTGAAAAAGGCTCAGCGCCGCTTAAGCGAACAGGTTGATTTTATGCGCGCCCTGGTGGAGGCCATACCTTATCCGGTCTATTTAAAAAACACCCAAGGAAAATTCACAGACTGCAACCGCGCCTTTGCCCAAATGTATGGAAAAGAAAAATCAGAAATTCTGGGGCTCAACAGCTTTGACCTGGCTCCACAGGAATTGGCCGATAAACACTATCAAACAGATCAGGCGCTTTGGAAAAACCGGAAATCACAAATTTATGAGGCTAAAATAATCTCCGGTAAAAATAAACAACTCGATGTAATAATTAATAAGGCCGTTTTCCATGACAGTGACAACAATCCTCTGGGCATCGTTGGTGTAGTTGTAGATATAACCGAGCGCAAACGTATGGCGGCTCAATTAATCAAGGCCCAACGCCTGGACGCCATCGGCCAACTGGCGGCCGGTATTGCCCATGAAATAAACACCCCCACACAATACATCCATAATAATATAGAATTTTTAGGAGAGGCCTTTGAAAACGTTTTCGGCACGGCCGTTTCTTCACCTGAATCCAATGACGACAAGCCTCATGAAAACTCCACAGCCTCATCCAAAAACGGCAACCCCGTATTGTGTGCCAAAGAAGACTTCCAAGGTCTCTCCATTGATATAAAGGATGCCCTGGATGGTTGTTTGGAAGGAATTGAGCGAATCTCGGCGATTGTAAGCTCCATGCGTTACTTCTCACACCCGGGTACGGACCATAAAGCTCCTATTGACGTTAACAACGCCCTGGAGCATGCCATTACCGTTTCCAGAAATGAATGGAAATATTACGCAGATGTAAAGACTCAACTGGATCAGGACCTGCCCTATCTGGAAGGCTATGCAGCCCCTCTGAACCAAGCCATTTTAAACCTCATAGTCAATGCGGCCCAGGCAATTTCCCAAGTGCTGGGTGAAAATCCCAAAGAGAAAGGGTTAATTCACATCAAAACCCAACGGCTTGGTCAAACTATCGAAATAAAGATAACCGATAACGGCCCCGGTATTCCCGAAGAGATTCTCCCCAGAATTTTCGATCCTTTCTTCACGACCAAAGAAGTGGGCAAGGGAACAGGTCAGGGTCTGGCCCTGGTGAATGCCATTGTGGTGGAGAAACACGGGGGGAACATAGAAGTGGAAACCGAAATCGGCAAGGGAACCAGTTTTATAATCCAACTTCCGGTGGAGTAATAAATCCGTTTACCGACCGGCTGGCGGCCCTCAAAAAAGCCTGCCTGGCTTGCAGCTAAAGAAGGGGGCAGAAATGGCCAATAATAAAGTCCTTTTGGTTGACGATGAAGAACAGATTCTTCTTTCTTTCCAGAGAAGGCTGAAAAAACAGTTCAACCTGGATATCGCCACCAGCGGCAAACAGGGCTTGGAAAAACTGGACAGTGAAGGTCCTTATGCGGTTGTGGTATCTGATTATCGCATGCCCGAAATGGATGGGGTTCATTTTTTAAAAACCGTAAAACAAAATCACCCTGATGTGGTGCGGATTATGCTCACAGGTTTTGCAGACATTCACACTGCCACCAAGGCTGTAAATCAAGGACAGGTTTTTCGTTTTTTAACCAAGCCATGCCCGCCTCGAGACATGGCCGAGGCTCTGGAACAGTCAATCAGATATCACAATTTCATTATAAGTGAGCGTGAGGTAATAGATCTTAAACGCTGGCGTAAAAGCCTGGAGCAGATGGTGGCTGCCTTGGCCAGGCTGGTGGAATCCCGCGATGCTTACACAGCAGGCCATCAGCAACGGGTGGCCCTTTTGTCAGTGGCTATAGGCCGGGCCATGGGGCTGGAGGAGCAGACCATAGATACAGTGCGTTTGGCCGCAACCATTCACGACATCGGCAAGGTGTATGTACCGCTTGAATTTCTTACCAAACCGGGTTCCTTAAGCCCCCTTGAGTTGGATGTAATACACACTCACCCCCAGGTGGGTTATGAGATCCTGAAACCAATCGAATTTGAAAGCCCCATCAGTCGAATAGTGCTTGAACACCATGAAAGGCTGGACGGGTCAGGTTATCCCCAGGGTTTGATCGGATCAGAGATTTTGGTGGAATCCAAAATAATTACAGTGGCCGATGTGGTGGAGGCGATGTGTTCTCACCGCCCCTACAGGCCCAGCAGGGGGGTAAACAAGGCCCTGGGAGAGATAGAGCAAAAAAAAGGCGTGTGCTATGACCCGGAAATAGTAGATATATGTTTGGAATTATTCAGAAAAAATAATTTTAACTTTCAAATTTAACTCGGTTTCCATCTGTTTTCTTATTCAGGGTCAGCTGATACGCTTGGCAGGCTGTTTACGGGCAGGCATATAAGGGGGTGTTCTTCCATGCAGAAAAACCAGGCCCGGAAAATTTTGTTAGTAGAAGATGAAAGCCAATATGCTCTCTTGGTTGAGGAAATGATATCTCCGGCCAATGAGGAAGAGTACGCAGTCTCCTGGGCAGACACCCTGGCCGAGGGCAAACAGGCCCTGGCCGGTGACAATTTTGATCTGGTTCTGCTGGATCTTTCTCTGCCCGACAGTCAAGGTTTGGAAACCTTAAATGAAGTTCTGAAAAAGTGTGGGGACACACCTGTAGTAGTGCTAACCGGGGTGGAGGATGACTCTTTTGGGAAAACGGCTATACGTCAAGGGGCAACTGACTATCTCTTTAAATCAGAGATAAGCAAAAGGCTGCTTATCAGGTCTATTGAATACGCAATTCAAAGGGGGAAGATCACTATTGAGCTGAAAAAGTACCAAACCCGCCTGGAAGAACTGGTTGACCAGAGAACCGTAAAACTGGAACAGGAGATCTACGAGAAAAAACAGGCCGAAAAAAATCTTCGACTTGCCCTGGCTGAAACTCAGAAAAGAGAACAGGAGATCACAGCGCTTTTGAGCGGCGCCCAAGCGGTCTTAAGGTATCGCCATTTCCCCGAAGCGGCCAGAAAAGTATTTAACATATGTAAAGAATTAACTAATGCCACAGCCGGATACGTTGCCCTTTTATCTGAAGACGGAAAGGAAAATGAAGTTCTGTTTTTGGAAGCCGGAAACCGCAAATGCTCTGTTGACCCGGAACTGCCCATGCCTATCAGAGGTCTGCGGGCCGTAGCCTATGAAAAAGGTGAAGTTGTTTATGATAATAATTTCATGCAGAGCAAATGGATGGATTTCATGCCGTCCGGCCATGTTGATCTGGACAATGTTCTGTTTGCACCGCTTAAGGTGAACAACCAAACAGTCGGCGTAATGGGCTTGGCCAACAAACCTGGAGGATTCTCAAAAAACGACCTGCGTCTTGCCACAGCTTTTGGGAAAATAGTCTCTGTTTCTCTGATGAACAGCCGCAATCTGGATTCACTGGCTGAGAGTCGGAAAAGATTTAACGAACTGTTCCACCTCATGAATGATGGGGTGATGATGCTGGAAAAAATTATTGATAAGGATGACTTTGAAATCAAATTCATAAACAAGGCCGCTTTGCAAATGTTCAACCTGGAGCCGGGCCATGCCGGAGGAGAACCGGTTTCCCAAACAGTCTCAGCTCTGAATCTGGATAGATTTCTCAGTGTTTTGCGGAAAGTCTATTTAGAGAACCAACCTCTTTTCCCTCCACCTGTTATGAAAAGCCTGAATGACAAAAGCCAATGGATTGCCTACTATGTTTACAGCTTACCTACCAAAGAAATCGTTGCCGTATTCAGGGATATCACCCAACAAAGAAACTCCCGGGAAGAGCTGAGACAAAGTGAAGAGCGCTACAGGGAATTGATTAAATCCTCACCCGACCCCATTGCCATCTATGGGCAGTCCGGTTTGGCAATAGATCTAAATCCGGCCTTTGAGCATCTTTTTGGCTGGAAATTGGCAGAAGTGAAAGGTCAAAAAATCAATTTCGTGCCCAAGGATCAACAAAATGCCACTGCCGCGGTTTTAAAAACAATAAATCAGGGAGGGGCGGTCAAGAACTTCATCACCAAACGTTATACCAGACAAGGTGATCTTCTTGAGGTGGAGATCAGCGCCACTGCCTTTAAAAACACCCAGGGCAACATCTTGGGTATTGTGGTTTTTTTCAGGGATATAACCGAGCAAAGGAACCTGGAAAGAAAAATCAGGCAAAACGAGAGGAACCTGCGCAAGATCCTGGATGAACTTAACACCGGCATAATTATGGTAGATTACCATTCACATATTATTAAATACGCAAATCCCCTTGCCCTTAAAATGATAGGCCTTCCCATTCAGGAAGTAACGGGAAAAGTATGCCATCATTTCATTTGCAAAAAGAAAAAAGACAGCTGTCCGATAACAGACCATGGCGAAAAAATCCGTATGGAAGAAACATCATTGTTAACGAAAGAGGGCATAGAAATACCGGTTTTAAAAAGCGCGGTTTTGATGGAAATGGAAGGCAAAAAAACAATATTGAGCAGCTTCCAAGACATAACCAACATCAAGCAGGCGCATGCAGAAATTGTAGCCAAAGGCAAACTGGAGGCGGCAATGGAGACAGCCGCTGTCACCTGTCATCAGCTTAACCAACCGCTACAGGCCATTATTAATCTGGGCGAAGCCGCCTTGGAAGATATTGAGCCTGATCACCAGGTCAAAAAGGACTTGGAAAACATACTAGCAAACACCCGAAAAATGGCGGAAGTAACGGCCAAACTTAGCAATATAACTGAATATAAAACCAGAAAATACTCTGATCAGGTGGAGATGCTTGACGTCAGTTAAGTATTTTTAAGTCACTTAGAAGTGAAATAAATGGAAAAGTACAAACCAAACGACAAGTTTAATAATTTTTCCATTTCCGCGGAAACCACCCAGGCGGTTTGCTATCTGGCCAGGGGCATTGCCCATGACCTTAACAACCTGTTGGCCGCAGTAGCCGGTTATTGCGAACTGGCGATTGAAGAGGCCGAAGAAGGTAGGCCTCCCAAGAGAAGGCTCGGCCTGGCCCTGGAAGCAGCCAATAGAGCCAAGGAAAAGGTGCGACAGCTGCAGACCTTTGGCAGACAAGAGAAAACGGAAGCTAAACCTTTTGACTTAAACCGTACGATTCTACAGGCTGTTCCGAACTTCAAACGCAACCTGCCGCGGGAATTTGAGTTAAATACAGAGCTGGATCCAAAAATCGAAGCCCTGCTTGGTGATCAAGCCCAGATCCGACTCTTGCTGGTCAAACTCGCGGCCCACGCCGGCAAGACCCTGGGGCATCCGGGAAAAGTAACATTTTCAAGCAGAGTCCTTGTGGACAACGACTTTCCGTCTTTGCCTTTTGCCACACGCCAATCAGAAAAATACGTCTTGATCAGCCTCAACTATCCAGGCATTGAATTAAGCTCCCAATCCAGGCAACATATTTTCGAGCCCTATCATCCTCTAAAGGAAACGGGCGGCAATACAGGGCTTAATCTTGCCCTGGCCTGGGGCATTACAAAGGCGCATGGTGGGGAAATTTTCTTTTCCTGCTCCAAAGAGGGGGAATCTCTTTTCTCCATCTATTTGCCCGGCATTCAGCTAAAAGATCTCGCCGCAAACGAAGCCGACCCAAACCATGCGCCTGCCGGGCAAAAAGGCAGACAAATCCTTTGGGTTGACACAAATACCAAAACCAAAAATCTGGCGGAGCAGTTACTTTCAAGCGAGGAATATCAATTTGTTGGTCACGCCAGTATAGACCGGGCTCTTGCCGTTCACGAAAAATCCTGGCGGAATATCGGGTTATTGGTGTTGGATTTTAACCAGCTGGAGGAAGAAGGATTCAGGGCCATTGAAAATATACTAAAAACAAATTCCCGAGCTAAAATAATGCTCACCTGCCCGTACGCAGCCTTGGACCGGGCAAAACCCCTTTTGAATAAAGGCGTCTCCGAGGTGCTGAAAAGGCCGTTTCTCAAGGCAGATCTCTTGACAAAAATCAGAACACTCATGGATGGTTAAACCGACAAGCTGCGTTCCAACTTGCCGCCCCTTAGTAAATAGCGATCTACCAGACAGAGCTCCTAAATTGCTTCCGGAAAACCGGCGAAGAGGCTTCTGGCATTTATTCCGGAAAAGGTGTGAAACAAACCAGCCCCAAACGCATAATCGAACAAGCTAATTTCATTGGGAGCAACAATGGGAACATTGTATCCAAATAATAGAACCAGGATAATAAAGGCTTTTCCCCGGCCTACCACCCATTTTCTAGTGGGGATATTCATTCTGGTGTGTATGGTTGCCTGCGGAACTCCGAGCGAGGCTCAAAGCCGACGGCTGGAGCCAGGCTCCGGCGTTTTTGAAATGAGCGATCAAAGAAAAGAGGCCGCCCGGATAAATATTTTTTATCATTTGCCTCAGAACTTCGGGCCTGAATCCAAGGTCGTAATTGTCTTGCATGGGGTGAAAAGAAATGCGGACCGCTACCGCGACAATTGGGTGAACCATTCGGAAAAATACGGCTTTCTGATTGTTGCACCGGAATTCTCCATGGCCGATTACCCCGGAGCTGACCAATACAATCTGGGCAACATGTTCAATACCGAGGGAAAGCCCAATCCCAGGGCCTGTTGGTCTTATCCCGTGATCGAAAGGGTGTTCCAGAAAGTCGTCAAGCTGACCGGTTCCGCCCAGAAACGATTTTATGTATTCGGCCATTCAGCCGGAGCTCAGTTTGTGCACAGAATGGTCCTTTTCGCCCCTCCCCGCAGTATGGCCGGAGCTATAGCAGCCAATGCGGGGTGGTACACCATGCCCGATTTTTCAGAGGAATTCCCTTATGGCCTCAAGGGTGCTCCCCTAAATAAGGAAGGGCTTAAAAACGCCTTCATCTGCCCTCTGGTGATCATGGCTGGAGATAAGGACACAGACCCCCATCACAAGTATCTTCGCCGCACTCCCGAGGCCATGAGCCAGGGTGAACACAGGCTGGCCCGCTCCCGGACATTTTTTAAGGCAGCTCAAAAAGAAGCCCGGGCCCTGGGCACGGAGTTTAACTGGCAATATGTACTGGTTCCGGGTGTGGGTCACAGCAACCGCAAGATGTCTTTGTTTGCGGCTGAATATATAGCAGCCCAATAAAAAGATAAGAAGCATTAACTTGGGGCCTGACAAAGCCCGAGGATTCGGATAATCAGATATTTAAACTCATTAGGGGCGGAGAGGTCTTTGCCCCGGAAAAACTTGGCCAGATCGATATCCTGACCGCAGCAGGCAAAATAGTAGCCATGGGGCCTGAACTCATCTCTCCGGCAGGTTGCCGGGTGGAAGAGATATCGGCGCAAAATGCCTATGTAACCCCCTGCCTGCTGGACATACATGTCCATATCATTGGTGGCGGCGGAGGGGGGGCCCGACTCCAGAGCTCCGAAAATAAGCGCGGTAAAAATATTCAAGGCGGGAGTGGGGACTGTGTTGGGCATGCTCGGCACGGACGATGTAACCCGCCACCCGGAATCCCTTTTGGCCAAGGCCCAGGGCCTGGAAAAACAAGGGGTCACGGCTTTCATCCTGGACGGGTCCTATAAATTTTCCCAGGTCCATACCTTTACAGGCGACCTGCGCAAGGACATAACCCTTATACCACCCATCATTGGGGTGGGAGAGATCGCCCTGGCCGACCACCGCGGCCCCCAGGCGGGTTTCAGGGATCTGGCCAAACTGGCCGCCGAAGCCAGAGTGGGTGGACTTTTGGGCGACAAACCCGGCTTGGTGGTGGTGCATATGGGCGGAGGCAAAGAAGGCATGGACCAGTTGTTCCGCCTGATTGAAGAGACAGAAATACCGCAGGCCAATATCCTGCCCACCCATATAACCCGCACCCAATCTCTTTTGGAACAAGGAGCCCGTTGGGGCAGACTGGGGGGCAGCCTGGACATAACCGCTCACGCCACGGAAAGCAAAGGGAAAATCACACTGGGCGAGGCCCTTGATTTCCTCAGACAAAAAGGAGTGGACCCGACCCGGATTTCGCTAAGTTCAGATTCCAACGGCAGCATACCGCGTTTTGATGAAGAAAAAAATTTCATCGGCTGGTCTGTGGGGGATATTTCTGATCTGCGCACCGAATTTCTGCGCCTGGTCGGCAAAGAAAAAATGTCCCCTGAAAAGGCCTTAATCTTCTTTACCCAAAATCCTGCCAAACGTATTGGCCTATCTTAAAAAAAAGGAAGCTTGACCTCTGGCATGGATGCTGATTTGGTCATTTGGGGTAAAAACTGGCAGGTCCAAACTCTTTTGACAGGTGGGAAAACTCGGCTGATTAACGGAAAACCAGTCGTTTAAAAATACCCATTTATTTGTAAGCAGCTTGGCAACAGTGATAGGCAACAGGCCGGTTCCTTTAGGGTTTAAAAAACGTCCTCCAATGCGTGAGCTCCTGGCCCCTGAGACCGGGAGCTTACAACTATTCGGTAAAAATGCGGATAAAAAAATCAATAAAATAAGTATGGCGGTTATTTCAAAACAAAAAAGTTTTACAATTAATCATCAATGAGCCTGATTTCCATGCCATTTCCAATGCCCGTTTTCCTTAATCACTTTAATTCCAATCATGAATGGAGTTTCATAATACTTATCCTTGAGCCAAACATCCATTGTTGCTTCACTACCTTCCGGCTCAAATTTAGTGATGATAACTTTGGCATTGGACATATAGGGCATATTTCTTGACAAAAACTCAACAGCCATTTTCTTATTGACGCCGCTATAAAGGAATTTATCCGAAATAAATTCAGACATTTTCAATATATCTTTATTAGATCTGGCTTGATCAAAACCAGCTATAAATGCCTTTAGATCACTGGGCAGGGGCACAGCCTTTAACGGTCTTTTTGGCGGCCTATTTCTTCGAACAGAGGCTGCAACCAAATCAAACAAAGGATTATAGTGAATGGATGTCGGAGGATGAGGCAAGGCCGGGTTGGAGGTTACGACAATAACCAAGTCAAGCTCGGGAACAACCACTATATATTGCCCCCGCCGTCCCCAGGCCCTGAAACTACGGCAGCCGTCTACTTTTTTCACCCACCATTGATAACCATATCCAAAAGCGCCGTACAAGGGATGGCTGACTGCTTGTATTTGTTGTTTGGTGGATTGTTGCACCCACTTTTCCGGGACAATGGATTTCCCGTCCCAATACCCATTGTTCAAATAAAGAAAACCGAATCTCGCCAAATCCCGGGCAGTAAAGTTTAACCCAAAACCGCCGATATGGTATCCCTTTGGGTCTTGATGCCGCCAAAGCGCCGATTGTATGCCCAAAGGATTGAAAAGGTTTTCTTTGGCAAAATCCAGGGTGCTGGTCTTGGTTGACTTGGTCAGTATGATGGACAAAAGGTGGGATATTGATGAGTTATATTTAAATTTATCCCCCGGATTAGTAACAAGAGGCAGGTGAATGGTAAATTTGGCCCAATCTTCGGAAGTATACCAAGCCCGCATTACCGGTCCACGGTCATTCCAACTAAAGCCTGCACTCATCGTTAAAATATGTTTAAGGCTGATCTCCTTTATTCTTGGGTCAAGGTCGTCTGTGAGATATTCAGGGAAAAAACCCATTACCTTTTGATCCACACTGTCTAGATATCCTTTTTCCAGTGCGATTCCGATCAAGGCAGAAGTAACACTTTTAGTAATTGAATAAACGGGAGCTATTTTGGAAGGATCTCCCCAGGAGTAGTATTTCTCGAAAACCAAGTAGCCGTTTTTAACGATCAGTAAACTAAAAACATCGCCAAGTCTCTCTTGGATAAATTCATCCGCCATCAAGAGCTTGGCGGAATCCATACCTTGCTGTTCCGGGCTGGATGTCTTCCAGGCCTTGCCGGGCCAGTATTCCCGTTTCTTTATTTGTTCAGAAGCTGCATTTTCAGTGAATAATGCAAAAATAAAGAAAACAAGAATGCAGAATACTTTTTTATTAAGACTTAAATCAAATATTTTAATCATTTTATCTCTAATGAAAACATGCACCTCAAAACCTTTCATTTTTTCTTAAGCATCTTGTGATACATGGAGATCATCACCAGTATATCAAAATTTCAGGATGGATATCTCCCGGAATTATAAGCACCAGGGAAAGGCTGAAATAAAGAGAATAAAGGTCTTCGATAAGAGGGAAAGTTGGTTCATTTATAACTGAAACTCAAGCTAGAGACGGCCTCACTGCTAACTGAGGAAGGATTTTACAGATCCCAGGCAGCCGAGTATCTTGGAGTCAGCCAAGACCGGTATTTTCGAATATATAAAGGCCACCTACAACTACGGCCGTAAAAATTCTTCTCCGGGTTTCATGCCCCCTGAGCGAGCCACCAACCTGACTTCCTGGCTGTGTGTTAACAAAAAACGGAGTAAAACCACACTGCACCGACAAGACGAATCATGGGCGCAGCGGATGGCAGTTCATCGAAACAAAGGTCTACAAATTTTCTTTTCACGAATCATATAGTTATGATACATTCTATACAACCCACCGCATTAAGTCTCTATCAGATTTATCAATGCCCTGGCTCTATTTAATTAGGTATTCTCCCCAATCTTAATGCCGGTTTTTTTGAAATGCTCCCAACCAAAAATGGAGGTTGCCCATGCATTTAAAAAATACCTGCGTCCTTATTTTTATCCTGTTTTTCTTTCTCTTGTCCCAGGCAGGCGGCGGGCCGTCATTGGCTCAGGCCTCGCAAAAAACATCGGACAGGGGGGAACAGATTGAAGAACAAAAAGGTGAATACGATGCCCACAGGCTCTATGTAAAGCTGCATTTTGACGATGTGGAAATGGATTTCGTCTTGCAATGGGTCTTGGGCAGCACGATCTTTGGCGGCTGCGAGATCGGAGAAGCCTTTTATACGGTGGGCAATATTAAAAACGGCGACCCCAAGAGCTGGCAGGAGGGGTGGGCCAAACTGGCCAGGCAAGTGGAACAAAGGGGCCAGTGGGCCCTTTCGGCCGGGCATAGGGTGAGTGCCAGGGAATCATTTTTAAAGGCTTCCAACTACTACCGCACCGCCGTGGTTTCAGTAATGCCCGATGATCCCAACATGAAGTTATGGGGTGACAAGTGCCGCCAAACCTTTCGCCAGGCCTGCAAACTTTTTGACCCTCCCATTGAAGTTTTTGAAGTGCCTTTTGAAGGCACCACCCTGCCGGGTTATTTCCAAAAGGTGGACAGCTCGGGCAAGAAACGCAAAACCCTGGTAATGATCGGCGGAGCCGAGACCTTTGTGGAAGAGCTCTATTTTTACATTGCCCCGGCGGCCATAAAACGAGGCTACAACTTTTTAAGCGCGGATATTCCTGGCCAGGGCATGCTGCCCATGGAGGGCCAATTCTACCGGGCCGACAGCGACGTGCCGATAAAGGCGCTCTTGGATTACGCTCTGGCCAGATACGAAATAGACCCCGAACGCCTGGCCATGTACGGCATAAGCGGGGGGGGGTTATTTTGTGCCCAAAACCGCTATAGTGGACAGCCGCATAAAGGCCTGCGCTGTGAACAGCGCGGTAAGCGATATGGAGGCCCAATTCGCCAATATGCCCAATGCCAAGGCCACACCCGAAGAACTGAAAAAGTGGGGAAAATTCAAAGAATGCACCGCGGGGGTGGTTTCCTGGCGGTTCGGCCTGGAGCCCACGGATATCAAAGGCCTGCCCAAGGCGGCCAAGGGCTTTACCTTTGATCCCCGTCAAGTGAAATGCCCCATGCTCATAATGTGCGGCGAAGGCGAATACGCAAACGAGGAGGTAAAAAAGCAGGCCAACCAATGCCTGAAAATGCTGCCTAACCCCAAGAAGAAACTGATGATAACCAGGGTGGAGCAGGGAGCTTCCTCCCATTGCATCGGCGGCAACAGAAGCCTTATGAGCGAGGTTCTTTTTGATTGGCTGGATGAGGTGCTGCCGCCTGAGAAAACCGTGGCTAAAAAAAAATGAAAGGCCAAGGCCAAGGCAAAACTGACCAACTCAGCGAACAGAAAGAAATCTATGGCGCTCATCGGCCCTATGTGAATGTGCACTTTCAAGATAATGACATGGATTTTGCCCTGCAATGGATTCTGGGCAGCACGGATAACGGCGGTTGTGAAATAGGCGAGGCATTTTATGCTGCCTCCTGCATGAAGGAAGGCGATCCGCAAAGCTGGTGCGAACAGTGGCTGAACTTGGCCGGGCGTGTGGAAAAAACCGCCCAGAAAAGCCTTGAGGCTGGTCATGCGACCAGTGCGCGCAGGGCCTATTTCAGAGCGGCAAACTATTACCGGGCCATTTTGCAGGCCATGGACCCGCTGGACGGGCAATATGAAAGAACCGGCCTTAAGATGCGGCAGTGCTTTAAAACAGCTGCGCGGCTGTTGGACCCGCCCCTGGAGTACATTGAGATCCCCTTTGAGGGCAAGCTCCTGCCCGGGTATTTTTTAAGGGCAGCCAAGGCAAAAGGCAGGCAAAAAACTCTTATCATGATCGGCGGAGGGGAAACCATTACCGAGGACCTTTACTTTTTCATAGGACCGGAGACCCAGGCCCGGGGGTACAACTTTTTAACCGTGGACATTCCAGGTCAAGGGCTTTTGCCCGCCCAGGGGCTGTTTTTCAGACCGGACACGGAAAAGCCTTTAAAGGCTGTTTTGGATTACGCCTTGAGCCGGCCGGAAGTGGACCCCAAAAAGCTGGCCATGTACGGCATCAGCGGCGGGGGCTATTATGTGCCCCGGGCAGCGGCACACGATAAGCGCATCCAGGCCATTATCATGAACAGCGCGGTGGTGGACGGTTACAAGCTCTGGAACTCCATGGATTTCTCCCGGCATCCTGAACAAATAGCGGGTTGGAGCCCCTTTAAAAAGGCCACCTATGGGGTTACGGCCTGGCGCTACGGACTGAAACCCACCCAACTTAAGGAGCTGGCCCGGGTGAACAAGGGTCACACCTATGATCCGGCCCAAATTACCTGCCCTGCCCTTGTCTTGATCGGCGAAGGCGAATATGCAAATCCGGAGATCAAAAACCAACAAAACACCTTTTTGCAAAAGGCATCCAGCCCAAAAAAGGATTTTGTGGTCACTCCGACCAACCTGGGCGCTTCCTCTCATTGCCTTAGCGTAAACCGCAGCCTGATGAGTCAGGTAGTCTTTGATTGGCTGGATGAAACATTTTCCGCAGATTAATAAAAAAACCAGCTCAAAACCAAAACAAAAGCCAAGCCCAATTATAGGGTTTGGCTTTTGTTTTGGCCAAAAAAGGCGCGGCCCGGTTCTCGCAGTAGATCAAAACTATTTTAAAACAAGTGAAAAAATGCCCTGAGATGAGACAAGGCCCATTCCGCGGCACCCTCTTTCAAGGCATCTTATGCCAAAGGGCTCATGATCCGCTGATATATTGCGTTCCCCCCAGGTTCACAAACTCGACTCTGCGGTTGGGGGCCTGTTCTTCCCTGGAGCCCAGGGCTTTAAGCAAACGGGACTCGCCCCTGCCCTTTATCTGCAGACGGGCGGAATCCACCCCCATCTCAACCAAAGCCATTTTAACACTGGCCGCCCTTTTAAGGGAAAGTTCCAGATTATAGGCCTCGCTGCCAAAAGAATCGGTATGCCCTTCAATTAATATTTCCCGTCCCTTTAATTCACTTCCGTTCAGGGCTCGAGCCAGCTCGCGTATCTGCTCAAGACTTTTTGTATCCAGCCCCGCCGAATCATAGGCAAAATGGATACTGGAAAGGGCCAGCCGAGGCCTTTGCCTTACTCCGGCCTTGCCCCTGAAAAGGGCATCCGCCTTTAGCCCCCTGGTGATGTATTCACTTCCCACTGTTGACTGCATGGATTTTTTATGTAGGTCAAGCCGCATGCGGGCGTCATCCAGCTTTTGGGCATATAGTTTTTCGTGGGAGGCGATTTCAAAGGGATCAAGGTCTTCTCCACCGGAACGCAGCCCCTCCAAGAAAAGCTGATAATACCGGATCGCCTGTTTAAAGTTCCCCATGGCATAGGCCACGTCTCCCAGCCCGGCCAAGGGCGCAAGGGCCGCGGGATCGGCCTTACGGGCCTTTTGGTAATATGACCCGGCTACCAGCCATTTTTGCCTGGTTTCGTAGTAAAGGCCCAAATTATTCAAGGACTGCCAGTGGCCGGGGCAAAGTGCAATCGCCTTTTCCAGCATCAGCCTGCCCTGTTCTGTTGACTCCATATTTTGACTGGCCTTGAACAGCCTGTCAGCTCTGGCGCAATTCTGGGCCCAAACCCGATTTGAGGCAAAAAGCCCCAGAACCAGGGCCAGTCCAATTATAAGCCTGCCCGCCTTAAACATATTCCCCCCTACTTATGCTCGAACTCAAGCACATAGACCCATTCGGCCCCGCATGATTCTATTACCCTGCCCGCGGCCTCAAACACCTTTCCCTTGGGTGTGACCTTGATTTTGCCGGCCGGTCTCACCCCTGCCCTGCCCCTCATGCTCACCTGTTCGACCAGGTCTTTTCCCAGAGAGGCAAGCATCAACTCATCCTTGGCCAAAAGCAGGCTGGATTGCAGGTTCTCAAGTTCAGGGCTTGGCCTTCTCGAAGCCAGGAAATAGATTCTCTCCATGCCCTTGGCATCATCCAGGTAAGCCCAATGGGATTTTGGCGGCATCCAATGCCAGGCGCCCGGTTGCACCGGGTTTTCATGCTCCTTGAAAAGCGGGTCTGGAAAAAGCTGGCTAACCTTGCCCAACCCGTCGATTTGAAACACATATACATAAGCATTTTCCAGGGCCTTTACGGCTACCGCGTAATTGCCGTTGCTATAAAGCCGCGCCCCCTGCACCAGATTTCTGATACGGCCTTGCTGCTCATAGATTGCGGCGAACTCAAGCCTTAAAGGACGCTTGGCAAGCTTCACCTCCTGGCGGGCAATATTTGGGATCTCTATATCTTTTTTGAATTCGTCATAACCGGGAGCACGCACTTGCAAGGTGTGGGCTCCAGCCGTGATCCTGGCAAAGGCTACTTGCGGGCTTGAAACCGGTAAAACCCGCCCATCCAGCTCAACCACTGCCTCCGGCGGGGTGAACCTGACTTCAAAGGGGTGTTTTTTCGCTGCCAGGCTCAGGTTCAGGTTCAAATCCCTGTCAACCTTGACAGGCATTGTTTGGGGGATATGGTTCTTTGCCCTGGCCCGAAGAGTATGAGGGCCTTGATGGACCAGCGCAGTAAAGCGGCCATCAGCATCCAGGGCAACCCTCTCACCATCCCAAAAGGCTTCCGCCTGCCCAGGATAAACCGCAATACAGACTTTTTGTTTTGTTTTTTCCAGATCAATCGGCAGGGTGAGGGCCAGGCGACCCAGCTCAAAAGTACGGCTAAAGGCGGGATATCCCTTGGCCGAAGCGGTAAGGGCGTGAACTCCGGCCGGAAGGGTTATTGAACCGGTTCCTTGAGCGTCCAATGGAATGGCTTTTCCCCCATCCACCAGCACCTTTGCATCTGCCGGATTCACCGACACCTGAAGCACGGTCCTTTTGGGCTCCAGCTTTATATTAAAGCTTCTGTTGCAGGTTAGGTAAAAAGACAGCTTGCAGGTCTCAAAACACGGAGCCTTGACAATCAAAGTCTGGATTCCCTGGGGGGTATCTTTAAAGGTAACACTTTCTTTTTTAAGGCTCTTTTCCTTTCCGGCCAGCCAAATGCTCACCCCCTCCCGCGGGGGATCAACCATTACCAGCACATCGGCCCCGGGCTGCCGGGTCAGCATGACTTTGATCGGATCATCTTTTTCTATCAAAGCCTTGCCGCCGGTTAATATGGCTCCCTCCACAGCACTCACCAAACGTGCGGAAACCAACAGTTCAGGGCCAAGATCGCGGACAGTCAAAAACACCAGGCCGTCCACTCCCACCATTTTGCCCACAGGGGCCATGGTTTCAGGGTCAAAGACATCCTTGAGCTCAATCCTTTTCTGTTGAATCAGGTCATAGAGCCTGCGTCTTTCGACCACACTTTTGAAAACCTTTATTTTTGAAAGCGACAAAGACGACTTGCCGTCAGGGTTAGGGGCCTTGACGGTAAAGTAGCCGGAATCCTTTTCCGGCTTTGATTCCAGCATCCTTTGCCCGGCCTTAAGCAAAGTAAGGCGACGGTTCATTTCCTCCACCAGGAAAACCCCGAATTCGGAGACATCATCCCCCGGCCCTCTGGGGTCCAGCACGGCAACCCTCTCCACCTTGTGTAGGGGAAGGCCCTCCACCAGGTCGGCTGCGAGCTGGTCCAGGGCCTGATCCAGGGGAGCGGCGGGAAAAGCCGGGTTGGCAAAGACAATAATCATAGACAAGACAAAAATCATCAGACCGGTCTTTGCCAAAACCTTGTGCAGGTATTTTAGCTTTGTTTCCGCTTCAAACCCCATTTGAAATGCCTTCCGTTTTTTTGGGCAAGCCCGGCCAAGCTGCTTAAGGCCTGGCCTTTTAAAAACCTCTTAGAATCTCAGCGTATTTCTGAAGGTCAGACTGTTGCCCGCGAAATCAATACGCGGGGCAGTGTAGCCATGTTGATGCAGAATGTCCTTTAATCCGTTCCGTAACCCGGCCACGGGCAGGGTGTACATAACCTGGGCCACGGTAAAACGATCCTTTTGCTTTAAAAGCCTTATGGAGCTGACCCCGTCCATGGCCTTTAAATCACTGACAATGGAATCCACATGGCTTGCCTGGAAACGTTCAAACCTCACCAGATAGCGCTGGGGCTCTGTGGGCTGGAAATGACGGTTTTGCAACATGAGGTTATTGACCATGTCGGTGATGCCGTTTTCAGCCGCCGTCCTGGCCGCGTCTGTAACCGCTTCCTGCCAATCCGCATAGCGGGGGTAGCCTGTATTAAGATTGCTTTTGGCTTTTTCATATTTGGCTGAAATCAATGCGCCTGTATTCACATCAATCAATTCCAGGCGCATCTGTACGGAAACCTGGTTAAAGGCATGATCCGCATCCGCCCTGTGGCGGGTGGCATCCATGGCAACCACCACCATCCAGTCCGCACCGGCAGCCCTGGCCTGTTCATATACGGACGGTTTGCGGAAATTTCCCTGTTTCAAAAGCCTGGCCACACCCTGAAAATTCTCCATGGCCCCTTCATCCAAAACAATGAACTGGGCCTGGCTGAGTTTGTCCTTGGCCATCTGCACAGTCACTTCAAAGGGCTTGGTGGCCCAGGCGAAATCCTCGTCAAACTGCTTTATGCCCAGAACAATCACGTTTTTATTTTTCATCTGCTTCTGGCGAATGGAAAAGGCATCTTCCATGGATATGATCTTGCGTTTTAAGTCCTCGGAATCAACCAGGGCCTCCAAGGTGACAATATAGGTGCGCCCATCAGAAGAAGGACCGGAGGACAAAACCCTGTGCCTGCTGACATAGCCCCTTGAGCCGGCCAGAACCTCATCCTTTACCACCTGGGCTTGGCTCACATTTGTAGTGGCCTCAATCAAGGTGCCGGCTTCCTGCTCCACCGCCTTGTTCAGAGCCTGATTTATGGCTTGTTGTTCGCATACAGCGTCGTTTCCGTTATATGCGGCCCGGCCCACCACCGTCACCCAGGAGGCCCGGGCAGGCAATGCGGCCAGGCAGATTAAGAAAGCCAGGCAAAAGGCCAGGACTGTTTTGCCTGTGTTGGTCTTCACCGTAAACATGATCAAATCCTCCACCTGCTTTTAATTTATTTGGCGGCAGTCCAAGCTCAAAGGTCCGCCCACTGCATAAGGGACGAAGCTGTGGCGGCTTTTCTTACGGGCATTTTACAAATTCCTTGCATTGGTGAGCCGGATCAAGCGGAATCCGTTTGGGCTGAAGCGGTCCGAAGGATCTTCCCAGCGGCGGCGGGCGGAGCGGAGATTGGCGGCGCTGGATATCCATGACCCGCCGCGCAAAACCCGTTTATCCCCAACCGCAGCTCCGGCCGGGTCCGTCACCGCGCCAATGGGGTAAGGTCCGTATCTGTCCAAACACCACTCCCAAACATTTCCATGCATGTCATAAAGTCCCCAGGTATTGGGGCCGAAACTTTTGACCGGCAGGGTGCGTTTTCTGAATTTGCCTCCGGCAAAACCGGGCATGGGGCGTTGAGCGTCATAATTGGCTTGGGTTGAGGCTATATTCCTGCCGGTGCTAAAGGGTGTTCTGCTCCCGGCGCGGCAGGCATATTCCCACTGTGCCTCGGTGGGCAGATAATACTTAAAGCCCTCTTTGGAGCTGAGCCAATCGGCATAGCCCATGGCCCCCAGCCAGTTGACATGAATCATGGGTTGATTCAAATCCCCCCATAAGCGCCCCCTGCCGGATTTCATGCGGAAAAGACCGTCTACCTGCCGCACCACCGGGCAATCCGGCGAGCCAAGGTCTATACCATTTATATTGGCTGTTTCATTCAGATAGATGAGGTATTGGCCGATCGTAACCTCAGTGGTCTGCATGTAATAGGAATGGCTCAATACAACCTTATGCAGGGCTTCATCGGAATCCCGCTGGGATTCGCCCGCAGGGCTGCCCATCATAAAGACCCCGGAAGGCATCAACACAAATTCCATGCCCAGGCTGTTCACAAACCGTTTGCCGCCAGGTCCGAAAAAGGTGTTTTCCCGGGCCTTGGCCAGTTTGGCCCGCAGATCAGTCAGCCTTTGGTCATCCTTTATCACCTGCTCCGCCCTGGTGATAAAAGTCTCTGCCTTGGCAAAATCTCCGGCCTTTATCCGCTCCTCGGCCCAGGCCGCATATCTGGCTACAATGCGCCTCAATCCCTCTTGGGCAAGCCGATGATCCGGCTTTAGCAACAACACCTTTTTGTAAAAATCATAGGCGCTGTTTCCGAGAGGGGTGGTCAAGGCCCTGGCTTCATAAAGCTCACCTGCCCTGGCCAACAGATTCGCGATTTTTAAATCAGAGTCATCAGTCTTTGCAGGCAGGGGTTCCGGCTGTTTTTCCGGCAAAGGATCGTCCTTTATGACGGGTTCATCCACCGGTGCTGCGGGGCGGGGTTTAAAATAAAACTCCCCGCTCAAAGGGCTGTTCTGAAGCCAGGGGGATTGCCTGTGCCCGGTTCTTTCATAGACCTCAAGCTGCACCTTTTCCAAGGCCCTTTTGGCGCTCAGGTCAGGTTGTCCCAAATATTTAAGCAAGGCGCCGGTAAAGGGGCTGTTCCTCCCCCTGCCATCAGCGGCCGCCTCTCCGGGCGCGGCGGCAAAGGCAACTATGGTGCCCTGGGGCATGCGCTTTACCGTGGAAAGGCCTGCTTCAGGGGACCTGAAACCAGTGGCATAGGGGTTGTTGCGGCAGGCATCCAAAAGCATTATATTCAGGCCGCTTTTAGCCGCCTGCATCCAGGCCAGAACCCGGCTGGCCCTGACGGCCTGGTATTCAACCAGCTCCTGATTGGGAATATCCGTTCCTACCGGAATAAGATAATTTTCTCCGTTCACCCCCGCACCGTGCCCGGAATAGTAAAACAGCCCTACTCTGCAATTTTTAAGTTTTTTACCAAACCGGTCTATGGCCATCTTCATCTGCACCTGACCGAGATTCTCCTTGAGGATCACGGAAAACCCCAGCTTCCTGAGCAGACTCGCCATATCCCGGGCATCGTTCACAGGATTTTTCAGGCGTCCCTGGTCGTACGCGGCATTTCCGATCACCAGGGCCACCCTTTTCTCAAGGATTGCCCCCCCTGAACGAGCCGCAATGCCCCTTTTTTGAGCCAGGGCGATCTGAAACCAGACTGAACAAGCCAAAAAGACGAAAACAAAAAGTCCCCAGCAGATCCGGGAAGAAAATCTGCGGGTTAAAAAAGAATTGAGACTGCATTGGGACACTGTTCACCCCCCCTAGGCAAACTTACTTTCGTCGTATCGGCCAATGCCCTTGGCCATGACCGGTCATTTCTGCTCTTCAAGCATTTCAAGGGCGTTTTGGGCTTCTTTGTTTTTCGGATCCGCCTTTAATATAGCCCTGAAATGCCAGGCCGCCTTTTGGGGCCTGCCCAACTCCAGCCAAAGCCGTCCCAGGCTTTTACGCAGCCCCAGGCGCATGGGCTGGCTTTGAACCACCTTTTCCCAAAAAAAGGCAGCCTGATTTTTGTCGCCCCTTTCATAGGCAGCCAGCCCCTTATTAAACAGCTCTAGGTTCTCACCCGGATGAGATGACCCAACCTCACGGTCTGGTTGTACGGTCCGGAGCGGAGGGGCCTCCTTTACCTTGGCCTGCACGCCTTTTTCAACAGAGCAGTAAAACCACAAAAGGCCTGTTGCCAAGAACAAAGCCGCCAACAGAACAGCGGCCAGGGCCTTGACCGGCCTTTTTTTACGATCCCCGGCCAGGATGATATTCCTGATCCCCGGCTCAAGACAAAGTTGGGGAAGATGCAGAGGGTCAAGCCGGATCAGCAATTTGCCGGATTTGGGTCGGGCCAATATTTCGGCCCCTATTTCCGACAGGCTGGATTCAACTTCTGCTGTTTCCGGACCTGCGGCCAACCAAAGCTCCACCTTGACAGGCTTTTGGGCCCCCTGGCAGGCATAGCCCCTTTCAGCCTGTTTAATCCCGGCCCACAACTCTGGGGAAAGCTCTGTCAAAGCCTTGGACCCAAATGGAGACACATCAGTTGATGACGATCACCACATTGCATTTTTTAAGGAAAGCCCCCCTGTTGTCCGCAGCCAGGACACTGGCCGCCTGCTCACGGGTAATAACCAGCCTGGCCCTGTTCTGGCCTTTTGCCTGAATAGCCCGAACCACCAGGGGGTTATCCCCTGCCCTTTTGAGCAAAAGCGCCTTTTCCAGGCTGGCGGCGTATCCCACCACACCTTTCTCTATAGCATAATAACGGTCAATAATGTCAGGGCCAAATATTTCCCGCCCGGTTCCCGCTTCAACCACGCAGGGGAACAAGGCCGGAAGCGCGCCGATCCCCCGGGCCACCACGATAAGCCCGGTGTTTGCCTGTTCCTTGCGAACTACGGACTCTTGATCCGGCTCTGCAACAGCCTTTTCATCAGTGGAGACATGCGGCTTGAAATAGGTGCCTGCGCCTGCTTTTACGGGTTTATTCAGAGCAAGGCGCAGAACCACTTCTCCCGTGACAAAGCGGTCCTTATCTATGAAAACCCTCTCGGTCACAAGCTTGGCTCCCTTGACCACACCCTCAACCCGAGCGCGCAGTCTGGTATGGTTTTCCAGGTAATAGCCAAAGGAGCAGTTACTATCCATGCGCACCCCCCGGAGCACTTCCAAAAGCCTTGCGTACCCCAGGCACCGGGCTGCTTTAAGGGCCATGATCTCGGCCTGGGCCAGGCTGCCGTACTTTTCGGGATCCCCCACCCCCTGTGTAGTCACCTGGATATATCCTTCTTCCCAGACCACCTTGCCTGACCAGCCACAGCCGGAGAAGGTGTCCTGCAATTGATTTTTTCGGCTTGAAAAGGAACAGCTCTCCACACCTGCCATGACCTTTGCCGCGCATCCGTTAAATAGCGGCAGGATCAAAAGCAAAAACGCGAGCATAAGCCTTTTGCCCATAACAGTCTCCTTTTCATGTTTCCTGTTATGGATAAAGACAAAACAAGGGAGGTGATTCTTACCGGAATGGAAAACTTTTTAAGGGAGAGAATTTTTTTAAAAACTATCAGTCAGGCAAGGGCAAACACCCGCCCCGAGGTGTCCAGGGCCAACACCATGTCCCGGCGGATTACAGGGGAGGAATGAAAAGGAGCGCCTAAATGTATTTGAGAAAGTTTTTCCCCGCCTTGGCCCTCCAAAAGGGTGAGGCAGCCTTTGCGGTCCAAAATCACAACAGAATCAAAGGCCAGGGCGGGCGAGGCGGTGACTGCCCGGTTTATTCCGGTCTGCCATCTGGCTTGACCTGAAACAGCATCCAGACAGACCACCTGGCCATTTGCACCGACAGCAACCACCTTGTCCTTCTGCACAGCCGGGGCGGCCGGAGCAAGGGTCTTGAGGTCGTGGCTCCATTGCCTGGCTCCGGTAATGGTATCAAGGCAAAACAATCTGCCGGTTAGGCCCTGTACAAAGAGCCTCCCCTTTCGGGCGCAAGGCGCTGCCTCCACCGGGCAGCCAAGTTCAACCTGCCAAAGATATTCACCTTTTTCCGGATCAAGCGCCCTAACCAACCCCTTGGAATCAATGGTGACAATCTGGTTTTCAGACCATAAAAGACCGGCCTCAAAAACGGAATCAAAGTTGTGAGACCAATTGACCTTGCCGTCAACCAAGCTAAGGCTTACAAGCAGGCCGTCTTTACTCAAGACTAAAACACCCTGTCTGGTAAACCAGGGGGCCGTGGTAAAACATCCACCCTTTACCTGGTTCCGCCAAATCAACTCGCCGTCTGAGGCCTTGAGGGCATAGACAAGGCCGTCATAGGTTATGGCCACAACTCCCGCACCAAAGGCGATAACACCGGTCGGACAATGCCCCCGGCTTTGACTGGTCCACAAAGAAGAACCTGTCAGCAAATCCAGGGCATGTATCCTGCCGTCCGTGGAGCCGAAAAAAGCCCTGCCCCGGCAAAGAGCGGGCGAAGAGAAAAGAGGCGCGCCTGCTTCATATTGCCAGACTTTTTTTAAGGAAGGAGAAGGAGCGCCAGAAACAGAACCGGTTCTCCCCGGATTTCCCTGAAAGCAGGGCCAGTCCTCCTCCAGCATGGTGGCCTGTCTCCCGGCATCCAAGGCAGGGGTCCTGGGATCGGAAAAAGTGAGCAGAAGCTCTTTTACCTGACCGGCATTTTGCGGACGCCGCCCTGGTTCCTTTTGTAAAAGGCTTTGAACCAGGCTCAACAGTTCCCCGGGCAGTCTGCCTCTCATTTTGTCTGGAAAAACCGGCTTGGCTTCACAGATGCGCTTCATGGCGGCATAGTTGTCTTCTCTGCCAAAGGGGGGCTCACCAGAGAGCATTTCCACCATAAGACATCCCAAGGCCCATAAATCACTTTGAAAAGTTATCTGGCCTTGTAATTGTTCCGGAGAGAGGTAGGCCACGGTGCCAGCCACCTTGGTTTTTTGCGAGCTTTTTCCCGCAAACAGACGGGCCAGGCCAAAGTCGCCTAATTTGGCTGCATGATTTTTGTGCAGCAACACATTGGCCGGTTTTATATCCCGGTGGATAACCTTACCGGCCTCGGCATGCTCCAGGGCGCTTGCCAAATCCACAGATATCGCAAGCGCCCGGTCAAGCCCCAAAGGGCCTTTTTGCAGGATCTCTTGCAGACTCCCCCCGCTTAGATATTCCATTACGATAAATGGCTGTTCTTCATGTCTGCCGGTATCAAAAACCTGCACAATATTGGGGTGTTCCAGGCTGGCCTGGTTTACCGCCTCAGTCAGGAGGGCGTCATTTGCCACACCTTGATGCAAAAGCTTGATTGCCCGCAGGACCCCCAATTCAGGATGCCGGGCCAGATACACCGATCCAAAAGCCCCCTGCCCCAAAAGCCGGATTATGCGATACCTGTCTAGAAATTCCATTAAACTTTATGAACCTTGGGAACAAAGGAAGAGATAAAACAGCTTAGGTGGAACGACTCTCAATTCTTTTCATCCTTTTCATCCCGGCCCGGCTCATCCTCTTTATCCTCCACATTGGTGGCATCGTCACGAATCGCCGGGGCGGCATCCGGTTGTTCCTCACCTGAAAGGATCGAGTCGCTTAACCGTTCCACTGCCTCCTTGCCCAGGCCGGTAAGGGCGCTCAGACTCTTTTTCAAGCGGGCGGAGACTGTTTCATCCTCTTGTTGAGAAAGCCCCTTTTTTAGCCGAGACGGCAGTTCAGGGACAATCTCCTCCGGTAAAAGGCTAAAAGCCTCCTCTTCCGCCAAATCAGGATCAATCAGGGCATCAAACTCCCGGCCCCGTTCCTTTGGATCGGGAAAAGCCGCTTGCATCTTTTGTGCAACCTGGTCGATAACCATGAGGGTTCTTCGCAAGTATTTTAGCTCCTCGCGGCACCGTGGGCACTCGGCAATGTGCGCTCGCGCCTCTTCCTGGGTTTGAGGGGTGGTCACGCCTTCCAAAAAGGCCAAAAGATCTGGATGGATGACTTGGTCTGTCATTGGCTGGACCTCTTTTCCAACAGTCCTATGAATTCCGGCAGGCTTCCCAACCGGTCCAGGCACCTTTTTATCTGCACGGAAACAGTTTTATGGGGCCTGCCTAAAATACCCGCTATTTCCTTATGGTCTTTAACCAGCCCCATTTTGTATCTGATGAATTGGGGCATGATCCCCCTGCAATATTCAGGCAGCCTGTTTATCTGCTCCATCAGGCGGGCCAGTAGCTGGCGGGCCGCAACCTGGCTTTCGGGCAAAGACCCTGGGGCCGGGATCATCTGCCCCAGACCGACGCCTTGTCCTTCATCGCCAAACACCGGTTTCTCCAGGGAGGTTTCGGCCCGAGTCTTGCGGAACCGGTGAATATTCTGGGTTTCATTGAAAACCATGCGTCCCACATACCCCAAAAAGGCTTTAGGGTCCTCTATCTTTTCTATATTGCCTTTAAGCAGATTAAGGCAGACCACCTGGGCCACGTCTTCAGCCTCTTCCCCGGGCAGTTTGAATGAGGCCTTTTTACGGCACCAGCTAAAAAGCAGTCGCCAGGCTTTTTCATCCCTGTTCAGGCAAAGCTTGTACAGGTTGGCGGCATCAATCCCAACCCCGCTTTGGGGAGTATTTTCCTTTTTTCTTGTGCTAGTGACGGGCAAGGGACACCATTTCTTTCCTTGTTTGTAAAATTCAAGACAACCAGGCTATCCAGGCCTGCTCCAGGGAAGACGAATCCATTTCATAACAGGCCAATACCCGGTCCGGATCAGGATGCTTACTGAAACCGGCCAAAAGCCCCCGGATCCCTTCCCAGCCAAGCCTTTGCTCAAGGTATTCCACCAGACTGTGGGATTGGGCATAGGCCAGGTCCACCAGCTTGGGGTGTTTAAGCAGGGCAAAATCCCGTTCAAGCAACTCAAGGGGCAACAAGGCATCCTGATCCCGGGCCTGCTTTAGCAAGTGCAGATCAGCGGGGTTTAAGTTTTGCGACAAAAACTGGGCCAGGCCCTCATCCAACCAGGCCGGACAGGAGCCTTTGCCGAGCCGGTCCACAGCCAGATGAATGTATTCATGGGCCAGGGCAACATAGAGGAAATTCGGATCCGGGGAATGAAGTTTGGCGGCCAACAGATGGATCTTACCGTTATAAAAACCTGCCGCCCGTTTGGAGCCGTTATTTGGAGAACATAAATTTTCTTCAATAACCACAGATACATCATCCGGTGAATAACCCAACACCTCATTGATTCTTTTGGCAATCCGGGTAAGCGCGGCGTAGGCGTTCGACACCATGGCCTCATGAAGCCCGGTCTGAAAGTAAAAACCAAAAGGGCCGCTTTGAAAAAATGCGGGTTTATTGGCCACACCCTGGGTTTGACCGTCTTTTATGGCAGCCAGGCGGCCCAGTTTGGCAAAAACCCGTTTTTTACTCTCAATGCGGGTCTCAGCCTTTTGGGCCTTTTGAAATTCGGGCTTTATCTCTAAAGCCCTGCGCAAAAATTCTTCAGCCGAATCCAGACGTCCGTTTTGCTCAGCCAGCAAGGCTTTGAGATACAGGTTGTTCGGGTCATGGGGGGCCAGAAGCCAGGCCTTTTCTATTTCAATGGCAGCTTTTTGGATATCCCCCCTTTGAATCAGCAGTCTGACCAATGCCTGGTGTGAATGGGGGTCTTTGGGCGAGGCTGTTGTCCAGGCCTTAGCCAATTTCAAAAGGGAATCAGGCTCTGATTTGGTTTGGTAAAGCCTGAACATGGCGGCGATCTCGTCTTCGGGAGCCAATGCCAACTCCACTTGGGCAAAACGCAAGCTGAAACCTGCGATAAGAACCGTATCCTTTGAGTTCAACTCCGTCTGCTCTATGGCCTTTCCGTTCAGGTAAGTGCGGTTTTTGCTGCCCAGATCACGAAGCACCAAACCGGTTTCCCCAGGCTCGACCTGGGCGTGAAGGGCGGAAACACAACTATCGGCGAGTTGCAGCGCGCAACCGGGGCTTCGCCCTACTAAAAGCGGTTCAAACGGGTATACCGCCCAGTCAGGAGGCCCCAGACTGGGCCATATGCCTACTCTGATCAAATACATGAATATCCCCCCAGGATAATAGCTTTATATCATTCCCTGGCGGGTTTATCCAAGAGAACACAAAAAAAGAAATAAAAGGCCGGGTTAAGTCAAACAGCAGGCAACTTGAACATACCTTCTTTAAAAAAGCTCAAAAAACTTTTCACAGGCTTTTGGCAAAGCCGAAATCAATTATCAACCTCCAGTTTTTAAAGGCAAAACTCCCCTTTAAAAACCGTTGGCAGACCCTGGTCAGGCCAACAGTTTTATCAGTGGGAAAGAAAAGGTTCTTGGTTTGCGTCCTAAAAATAGAAGCAAAAACCAACATACCGGGAAAAAAAATGCCAACTCCCCAAAAAATATCCCGTCTGCTTATAAAGGCCCTTAAAAGGGATGCCCTACAGCTCGTGCAAAGGGTCCTTGCCCCCAGGGTCTTTACAGTACACCTGTCAAAGCCCTTTATGACCAGATGGGAGATCCTTATCCCTCAATTGGAAAAGGAATTGGCCGACCATATCTGCGGCACAGCCAAAAAGAGCGGTCTTTATGAGATTTCGGGAACTATTGAAGTGCACCTGGTTTTGAACCGGGAGCTGAAACCCGGGAAATGCCTTATTGAGACTTCCTTTGCAGGCTGTCAATCCCCAAAGGCCGCTCTGGTGACCCTGGAAGGGCTGGAAAAGGAGCTGAGCTATCCTTTGATAAGCCCTGTCACTGTTATCGGCAGGGGCCGGGTTGATTTGCCTCTGCCCCCTGAAAAAACCTTTATCTCCCGCCGTCACGCCCGCATTCGCATGGAGCAAAGAAGATTTGTCATAAGCGATATGCAAAGCAGGCTCGGCACCTTTGTAAACGGCCGCCGAATAGACGAAATACAGCTAGTCCCCGGCGACCTCATATCCATTGGCGATGTGGTCTTCAGTTTCAGAGGTTAAGGCAATGCAAAGGATAGAAAACAAGAAACCTTATTATAAAGACATCCCGGCCTTGGCAGGCACAAGCCTTTTCCATGCCGCATATCTGGCTGGGGGATATCTGCTTTTATCAGGTCTTTGGCAGCTTAAGCAGGGGGCTTCTTACGGCCTGCCCCTGAACCAGGCCCTGGTCTTTTTCTTGTGGAGTCTGGTTATCAGGCTTGGCCTAGCGGTAGGCAACAGAACCAATAACAACAGCCTTTCCCTTTGGCTGGTTTTACTCATAGCCGCGACCAGCCAAGGATTGGCCTGGTTGGGGCTCTCTTCACGAGGGGTAATTGAAACTTCATGGCCCGGCGCCCTCAAGACATTCACCCCCTTTTTGGTCGCACTCGGCCTGACCCTGGCGGGCCTGGCCTTATTGCGCCTTAAAAAACTCAATTTGGACCGGGTGATCCTTACGGCCATCCTGGGCCTTTACGCCCTGGGGCTCACCATGCTGCAAAGGGTGGGAACCGAATACAGCGGCCAGGGCAGCCGGGAAATCCTGACCGCCCTGGCAGAGCGCCATGTTGTCTGGTTCGGTGCGGGCCTGGCGGCCATGCTGGCCACGGCTTATTGGGGCAGCCGTTCCCGGCTGATCCGCCTGAGCCGCAAGAAATTCCTTTTACCGGTGAGCGCAGCCGTTCTTTTGATCATCACCTGGCTGGCAGGCCCGGAGATAAATGGAAGGCGGCTATGGCTTTCCCTGGGTCTTTTCAGCATGCAGACCGTGGAACCGGCCAAATTCATGGTTGTGCTCTTCACTGCCTTTTACTTTGCCCACGAATACCCTTTTTTAACCAGGGGCTCCGGCGGCCCCGGCTTTGAACGCTTTATCCAGGCCGCAGGCCCTTTCAGCATCATGCTGGGGTTGCCGCTGTTGGCCCTGGTTGTGCAAAAAGATTTTGGGCCGGTCATGCTCTTGACCGGATTCTTTTTGATCATGCTCTATCTGGCCACAGGGGCCCGCTCTTATCCCCTTGTCTGTCTGTTGATCATCCTGGCCCTGGGCTGGGTCTGTTATCACTGCCAAATTCCCAAGATGCTCTTTGTACGGGTGGAAAACTGGCTGGCCCCGTTTGAAACCAGCGAACAATTAAGCAGGGGGCTATGGAGCATCGCAAGCGGTGGAATTTGGGGAACAGGCTGGGGAACAGGCCAGCCGCACACAGTTCCTCTGGCCTATTCAGACTATGTCTTTGCCGCCTTTTCCGAAGAAATGGGTTTTGCAGGCATGGCCGGGGTATTGGGCTTGATCTGCATCCTGGTCTGTCGGGGCATGTACATAGCTTCTCAGGCAAAAGACATTCAATCCAAGCTCATTGCCGCAGGCATCACGGTGATGATCACCCTACAGGCCTTTTTGGTCATGGGCGGTGTCACAGGGCTGATTCCCCTGGCCGGGCTCACCCTGCCCTTTGTGTCTTACGGCGGCTCTTCCCTGATAGTCAACCTGACCATGGCAGGGCTTTTAATGCGGGTGGCGGCAGATGAAAAAATTTCCTGAACATAGAACATACTTTACCGCCCTGATCCTTTTGGCGGCCCTTGTGTCCATAGGCGCGCGCCTTTATTGGCTGCAGGTGGAAAACCGTGGAAAAATCCTTAAAAGCAGTTATGTGGACCAGGACACCTTGCGGCTTTTAAACCGGCTGAAGGAAAAAGGCGTACTCAAACCG
The DNA here is from genome assembly GCF_000931935.2 of Dethiosulfatarculus sandiegensis. Lineage (GTDB taxonomy): Bacteria > Desulfobacterota > Desulfarculia > Desulfarculales > Desulfarculaceae > Dethiosulfatarculus > Dethiosulfatarculus sandiegensis. The sequence continues at coordinate 45,324 of NZ_AZAC01000067.1, read as the reverse complement.
AGCCGGGACGGCAAGGTGCGGATCGATCAAAACGCCTTAAACACCCTGGTTGAAAACAACATTAAAAGGCAAAGGATCAAGCGTATCGCAGCCCGGGCCCGCCTTTATCCGGGACAAAAGGAATTTGACTACAGGTTGGTGCGGGTCTTGGCTCCGGGAAAAAGGAACACAAGCCAAAAACTGCTCAAGGGGCGCATATTGGACCGCAAGGGCCTAACCCTGGCGGAGACAAAAATCACAGGCCGTACAGGCTCCAGAACACGCCATTATCCAATGGGAGCTGTGTCCGAGCAGGTGTTGGGGTTCAGCCATCCGGTCTATGGTTCGCACGGCCTGGAGGCCGCCCTCTCACCGATTCTGAACTCCCCGGACCCATCCAAGCCGCCGATGCACCTGGTAAAGGGCCAAAAACCACTTCCCCGGGGCGTGGACGCCTATCTCACCCTGGATGCAGACCTGCAACAAAAGGCCGCGGAGATATTCGGTTCAAACAAGGGAGCAGCCGTAATCCTCAACACCAGAACCGGGGCTGTTTTAGCTGCCGTGGGCGCTCCGGCCTTTGATTCCAACAGTAAAGACCATGATGCCTGGTTTGAAGCCAGAACAAAAGACCGCGGGGCCAAGCTCAGGAGCAGGGCCTGGGAAAAATTATATCCTCCAGGCTCCACCTTTAAGCTGGTCACAGCTGCGGCCTGGCTGGAAGAACACAAGCAAGAAAAGAAACAGTATCCCAGGATTTATTGCACAGGCTTTGATAAAAAACTGAATATCTCCGATATCAGCGCCCATGGCCGCACTGACATGAAGCGGGCCATTGTCAAATCCTGCAATATCTATTTCGCCCGCCTGGGTTTTGAGCTGGGACCCAAGGTGCGGGAAATGGCCGAAAGGTTCGGATTTAACCGGCAGTTGGATCTGATCCCCCAGCTCGGCACCATTTCGCTCCCCGCTCAGCCCGGCCTGGCCTATGCCCAATATGAATATGTGACCCAAAACCAGGAATCAAAAAAACAACGCATAAAAAGGCTGAAACTTTTCAATACCTTTGAGCGGGACCCCAAAATAGCCGCCCAATGCGCCATAGGCCAGAACCTGGTCAGCGCAACCCCATTACAGATGGCTATGGTGGCCGGGACCATTGCCAACGACGGTCTTTTGATGCCTCCCCACTTGGTTATGGGAATCGGCAATCCGCAAAATCCGGATGAGTTCGAGGCCTTGAATGCAGGCGTCGGTAAAAGGGTCATCAGCCCGCGATCGGCGCGCCAGCTCAGGCAAATGATGACAGAAGTGATGATAAGCGGCACCGGACGCACAGCGCCCCATATTCAGAAAAATCTGACAGAAATCAAAGTGGCAGGAAAAACCGGCACCGCCGAGACCGGCCGGGACAATGAGAAGCCCCATGCCTGGTTTATCGGCTTTGCACCGGCAGACAACCCCAGGGTGGCTGTTGCCTTGGTGAATGAAAACGGGGGGCTGGGCAGTAAATTCGCGGCTCCCCTGGCCGTGCGGATGCTGGCCGCCGCGCTTGAGGCGGAGATCAAGGAAGACAAGGAGAGATAACAGTGAACTACCCCACCCGCTTGGATCTTTTTTTAGGCGGTTTCATGGACAAGGTGTTCAGCCTGCGCAAACACTATCAACCCATTGACCTGGCCCGCATGCTTTTGAGGGAAGTGACGACCAACGAGCGCAAGACCCTTAAGCAAACCTTTGTCCCCAATATTCTGGTTGTTTTGCTGGCAGAGCCTGATATGGAAAGGCTGGAGCCCATTTACCGGGAGGTGGTAAACGACCTTAAGCAGACCACAGAAGAATTTATTGAGCGGCAGGAACTGAATATGACCGGCCCCTTAAGCCTGGCCATGCAGGCCTCGCCGGAACTGAAAAAAGGGCAGGTGCGCATAAAAACCAGCTTTACCAAAGGGGTTTGAAATGCAAAAGCTGGGCAAATACATTGACCTGGAAATAATAGGCCAAGGTTCATCGGCTGTGGTTTACAAGGGTTTTCACCCTGATCTCAAACTATTCAGGGCTCTTAAGGTATTTTCCCGAACGGATAAGGTCAGGAAGCGCAAGGCCCGGGAGGCGCTTTTCCAGGCCAATCTGGAGCACAGGGGCATAGTAAAGGCCCTTGATTTTGAAGAGGACCAGGGAACCTGCTTCATGGTGATGGAGTACGCGCCCTTTGGCACCTTGCGCAACCGGCTGAAAAAGGGAGCCCTTAGACCGGAGCAGGCTCTGGAAATTGCGTCTCAGATCGCAAGCGCCCTGGCTGCGGCGCATGATCATGGCATCTGGCATTTGGACTTAAAACCGGAGAACATTCTTTTCTTCACCCCGGAACAAATCAAGATCGCGGATTTTGGCCTGGCCCGGACAGAGGGAGTGGCGGACCAATGCCTTGGCGGTACACCCGCTTATATGGCTCCGGAACAAAAAAGGGGCCTGCCCTGTGCCGCAAGCGATCTCTGGGCCCTGGGGGCAATATTGTTTGAGATGCTCACAGGAGAAGTCTGCTTCCCTGATGAGCCGGGGGATCAGGCGGTGCTGGATCCTGGATCGCTGGCCCAAACGAAAGCAAACAGACTGGAACTCATCAGCCAGCGCTTCAGCCTTAATTTAAGCAAGATCATGGCCGGGCTTTTAGCGGCTGAACCTGGCAAACGCCTGGAATTCCTCAATGACCTGGCCAGGGAATTGGAACTTGAACAAGGCAGTAATAGACCAAGAGAAAATTCTGACCCGGAACAGCAGACCATGGAGTTCTCCGACCTCTGTGTCCAATGCGGTAAACCGGTCCTGCCGGGCAGGGAGCTTTGCCCAGCCTGCGCAGCCAGGCCTCAAGAAGAAGAATCCGAAGAAAAGGCCCCTTTACTGATTAACAGCAAACAGAAAGGACTAAAATTTTTACGGCCTGCCTGGATAGCCCCCTGTATCGGCGCTATGCTTGCCGTGTTGGCTGTGGCTTTCTTCTGGCAGCCGGGAACCGCCCCTGATCATGGGCTGGCCCAAGACTTGGAGCCTGTATTTGACAGCTTGCCTTTAGATGAGCCGGTTCAAACAGGCACAGAGGAGGTCAGACATGCCCAGATGGGGTCAGCGCAGGCACCCGGGGAAGATATAACTATCAGTAAACTTGATAAAAAACCCATTGCGAGCGCCTCGGCCACTTCCGCCAAACATGCTGATAAAAATACAACCAGGGTTTTAGACTCAAAAAAAAATATAAAAAATCAGTCAACCCGGGGCCTGGCAAAGGGAAAAAACAAGGCCAGTCGAATAACTGCCAATGCCTCAAAAACAAAGCCCATTGCCAGAACTGTCGCCAAACAGACCCAACTAAGTGACATACCGATAAAAAACGGAAAAAATAATAAAAAAAAGCTGAATCCCAAGTTAATACCTGCCCCAAAAAAGCCATCTGTCACAGCGACAACTCATATACCTCCCGGCACTGAAAAACACGAGCCTCTTACCAAGGAGGATCTTACCGGATTTTCTCCCAAATCATTGGGTAGCCAAAGAAACCTAGTACTCTTTCATCTGGAAAGACGAAACTACGCTCAGGCGCGCATAATTCTGCAGGCAATACTTAAGGCTAATCCTGATGACTTGGAGGCTTTGGGGACCATGGATTTACTGAAAATACTGATAAAAAATAAAGGGTCGTGACAATTTTAGTTTCTGTTCCTTGAAGATTTTGAACGGTAGTCTGTATAGGCTCGGACATAGAAAAGGCCAGGCAAGTGCAGAGAATCGACAGGCCCTAATGGCCAAAGACGATGCTCTCGCTGGACCAAGAGCTGCTTTGGGAGGGCACGCGAACACCCTGTTGACCCCCTAGGCGCCATATAAAGCTACCGGGTTAATTAATATCACTGGTGCCGATGGCGCGGGTGGGTGCGTTATACTTATGTTATCAATTAGGGCTCAAAAGAGCCCCAAAAGGACTAAAAAAAGGCCTTATCCAGGTTTTACTTAAAGATCCGGATAAGGCTTTAACACATTAAAAATGCGGTATATTTCATGGAGCCGGCGGTAGGATTTGAACCAACGGCCTGCTGATTACGAATCAGCTGCTCTACCCCTGAGCTACGCCGGCTGAAATTGTGAAAAGACTTCTATCATGAGGGGTTAAGGCCGTCAAGGCCATTTTAAAAAAGGCCTGAAAAAGGCATAAATCTACTGAAGTTGTATTTAGGCCACGCCAGAATCAGGTCATTCGCTCCCATAAGTACACAGCCCGGCAAGGGACTTCAAGACTAATCTATGCTAAGCAAGGGCAGCTTTCAAGCCAACATCTCTTTTATCTCCCTGCTCAAACGAACGGAGAAGGCCTTTAAGGTCTCAAAATCCTCGCCCATATGGTCCAGTTTTCCGTTTCTGGCCCTGTTTTCCATTTTAGCGCACAGGCCGGAGACGTCTCCCTTGTCAAAATAGCCTGTGGAACTTTTCAGGGCATGGGTATGCATGGCCAGGGCCTTGGCATCACCGGCCAGAACGTCGGCCTGAATATTATCCACGAGTTGGCCCAGATCCTCCAAGAACACCTTCATGCTCTCGATCATTAATTCCTCATCCCCGGCAAAACGTTCAACCAAATAATCTTTTTCCTGTAATATGGCTGATTCGATTGCCTGGGAAGTCGACTGGCCGGAATCCGGTGTAATATGGTTTTCCATTTTCTCAGGGATGAAGCCCGGGCGGGCAGGGGCAAAGTCTTCCAATACCTCAAAGAGCTCTTTCGGTTGAATAGGTTTGGTCACATACCCGTTCATACCGGCTTCAAGGCAGCGTTCTTTATCACCTTTCATGGCATGGGCCGTCATGGCTATAATCGGCAGTTCGGCTTTTTTCGGATCTTCTAATTCACGGATTGCCCTGGTGGCGGCCAAACCATCCATAACGGGCATCTGGATATCCATAAGGACCAAGTCATAATCCTTGTTCCGGACTGCCTCCAGCGCTTCCCGGCCATTCTCAGCCACCTCTGCCTGGTGCCCGAACCCTTCCAGGAATTTCAAGGCCACCTTTTGATTTACAATAGTATCCTCGGCCAAAAGAATATTAAGCATTTTTTGGCTCTTCATTTCGTTTAAACCCTTTTTGGGCTTACGGCTTGGTTTGGGTGTTTGCTTTTGACCGCTTAAGGCCCTGGAAATGATTTTTCTCAAATCTTCCGGTTTTGCCGGCTTAACCAGGCTGTCGCTTATTCCAAGATCTTTCAACCTTTGCCCCTTTTTCTCCAACCCGTCTGCGCTACTCAGGACAATCACAGGCAGATTCTCAAAAGCACCCTCCTGACGGACTTTTTCCACAAACTCGTAACCACTGATCTGGGGCATTTGGTTGTCTGTAAGCAGAAGACTGAAAGGGCGTCCTTCCTGATGGGCTCTACGCAGCAAGTTCAAGGCTTCGGCCGGTTCCTTGGCATCATGAGGCTTTACCCCCCAATGACTTAGATTCTCGTGCAAAATTTTAAGGTTCGTGGCATTGTCGTCCAGTATGAGCACCTCTACGCCGCCCAGGGCAACTTCCTTAAGCTCCTCACGGGTCGGCGCAGGTCCTTCCACAACCCTTAAATCTATCTCGCAAGTAAAAGTGCTGCCCTTACCCGGCTCACTCTCCACCCAGATCTGACCATGCATGAGCCTCACCAATTGGGAGGTGATGGCCAGGCCAAGGCCTGTGCCGCCGTATTTTCTGGTGACAGAGCCGTCCGCCTGTTCAAAAGCCTGAAAAATAGCCTCCTGGGCCTCCGGCTCAATGCCGATGCCCGTATCAGTCACGGAAAGCTTCAGGCGGGCAATATCATTATCCATACTGACCAGCCCCGCCTGCACGAGCAGCTCGCCTTCCTCGGTAAACTTCAAGGCATTATTTAAAAGGTTGATCACGATCTGGCGCAGGCGCCCCGGGTCTCCCTCAAGATGGTCCGGAGTGCCCGGCTCCACGGTAACCACCAGCTCCAGACCCTTTTCATGAGCCTTGGGGGCAATCAGTCTGGCCGCTTCAAATAAGGTGTCGTTAAGACCAAAGGGGATCTGCTCCAGTTCAAGCTTGCCCGCCTCTATTTTGGAAAAATCAAGAATATCGTTTATCACACTTAAAAGGGAGTGCGCCGAATTCTTGATGGTATTGGTATATTCAAGCTGATCTTCAGCCAACTCGGTATTGAGCAAAAGATCTGTCATGCCTATGACCCCGTTCATGGGGGTTCTTATCTCATGGCTCATATTAGCCAAGAACTGACCCTTTGAGATACTTGCGGCCACGGCCTCTTCTTTGGCCTCTTCCATCTGGATAATGGCCTCTGTAAGTTCCCAGGTCCTTTCATCCACCCTTTGTTCCAGCTCCTGATTAAGCTTTTTATATCGCTGCTCAGCCAGCTTGAGTCCGGTTATATCCTGAACGGTGCCTGTCACCTGGAATAAGCCCGGCTCAGGCTCATCCATTATCTCAGCCCGGAAATGCACCCAAACCGGCTCAGTATCCTTTTTGTGTTTCAGGCTGCATTCGAATTCATAAGGGTCGCGGGATTCAAACAATTGCTCAAGCCCGGCGAGCAGGTTTTCCAGGTCTTGATTCTCAATAACCGTTGCAAGGTTTGTCAATTTCTTTTTGAACCCGCCGCCGTATTCCGAGATTCCCAAAACATTGGCAGCGGCCTTAGATGTCCAAAGTTCCGCCTTCTCCAGTTCCGGCTGGTCCTGTTTTACCAGAAGCTCCCAATTACCGATATGAGCCACGGACTGGGCCCTGGTAAGGCGCGAACGGCTCTTGCGAAGGGCCTTTTCCGCCTCTTTCCGCTCTGTGATATCAGTGCCTATGCCAATGGTTTCGATGAGTTCTCCGTCCAGATCAATAAGCTCAAGAATGTCCCAGGAGATGATTCTTTCTTCACCCTGTTTACTGGTCAAGGTCATCTCATGGGCTTGAACCAGGCCGTTTGTGGCCAACCGGAAAAACAATTCCTCCACTTGGGAAAAATTATCGCCGGGATAGAGAATTCGCCAAAAATTATTCAACAGGAGTTCTTCTTTGGCATAACCGGTGAGCTTTTCACCGGCAGGGTTTATATGGGTGGTTTGACCGTCCTTATCCACCCCTACAATTATATTGGGGGTGGCCTTAATTATAGATGATGAATAGCCCCTTTCCGAGAGCAGGTCATATTCGGCGCTTTGGCGCTTTTTTGCGTTCTTGACTGCCTGAACAACAATTAAGGCCAACATAATAGTGGTGATAAAAGAGATAATGAGAGAAATGATAACAAAAGACCGGGTCAGAGCCGCGTTCTCCGCATGCATGTCATCCAGATAAACGCCGGTTCCAATGATCCAGTTCCAGGGTCTGAAAGGCCTTACATAGGAAACCTTAGGTAAATTTTTACTGGGATCGCCGGGCCAGGGCCAATGATAGGAAACAAAACCGCCTTTGGCGCTTTGCGCTTTGGCGACTATCTCCTTCATAAAGGCCTTACCCTTGGCATCCACCCGAAAAACCAGATTTTCACCTGTTATTTCAGGCAGTAGAGGATGCATTATCATAAGGCCTTTGCTGTCTGATATCCAGTAGTAACCGTTATGATTCACTCCATAGCGTATGGAGGCCAGTTGCTCAACTGCCCTGGACTGGGCTTCTGAACGCCCAAGCTTACCCTTTTTCACCAGTTGGTAATTATAATCCACTAGTTCGTAGGCAACGCGGGTTAGATCCCGGACCAATTTCTTATTTCTTTGCATAAGGCTTTGCTCAAAGGCGGGCAGCGCCAACCAAAAAATGGCCAACACAAAAAGCAGCACTGTTAAAAGTGAGGGAGCAACTATTCCCAGATATTGTCGATTACTCAGTGCTTTGAACAACAAAGCCTCCCTGATGGCTGCATGCCGTATTATGGGCGCGTCAAAATTATATTGGCAGGCAATAAGGCATAATAAGTAAAAACGGCTATTTAACGTATGGTTTAAAGGACGGTTCAAACTATCCTTTGAGAAATTCAATTTTACTGGAAAAAAGCTCGATCCTCAGTCTATTGTGTTGATGCATTAAATCTATTATCAAATGTATGCGGCTGTTTCACAAGTACTTAAGATAAAAGGGGCAATTCCTTTCGGAATTGCCCCTTTTATCTTATTGACAAATTTCAAGTGCTTGGATCATGCGCTTTCCAGCAAATGGTCGCCCAAAAGCTCTCGCCATCTGGGCTGACGGAAACGTTGCAAGGCCTTTTGCTCAATCTGCCTTATGCGCTCCCTGGAAAGCTTAAAGACCTGGCCCACCTCTTCCAAGGTGTGCTCATCTTCATTGCCGAGGCCGAAACGCAACTCAAGGATGCGTCTTTCCCTGGGGTCCAGAGATTCCAAGGCCTCTTCCAGGTGAATATGCATCTCAGCGTCGCCCACCTTTTCAAAGGGGCATTCAGCCTCGGTGTTTTCCAAAATGGAACCCAACTCGTCACCATCATCGCCCATGGGGGTCTCCAGGCTGGTGCAGTCCATGACCAAGTTCATGATGTCCTTGACCTTGGACTCATCAATACCGGCCCTTTCGCCCACTTCCTTGGGCGTGGGGTCCCGGCCCAGTTCCTTGCGCATGCCGTAATAGGTGCGGAAGTACTTGGACCTGAGCTCCTGCAGGTGGATGGGAATGCGAATAGTGCGAGCCTGGTCATAGACCGAACGGCTTATAGTCTGTCTGATCCACCAAGAGGCAAAAGTGCTGAAACGGTAACCGGTGCGGTAGTCATAACGATACACCGCCTTCATAAGTCCGATATTGCCTTCTTGAATCAGGTCGGCAAAGCTCACGCCGCGGTAGGTGAATTTTTTGGCGATAGAGACAACCAGACGCAGATTGGCCTCGACCATCTCCTTAGCCGCTCTTTCCACTTCCCGCCGGGTGCGATCTATCTCGCAGATCAGCTGTTCAACTTTTTTGTCCTTGCTGAGCTTGATGGCACAGCGCCTGACCTGGTCCTTGGCCTCGGCCATGACATCTTCCACAGCCAGAGGAGATTTATGCGAGTCTTCCATCCATTCATTGATTCTTTGGCGAGCCTCAATGGTTTCTTCAAAGAGTTCCATGATGGCAAGGCTCTTCAGAAGGATTTCGTCGCGTCCGTCCCTGATTGTTTTACCCAGCTCAAGTTCACGCTGGGGTGAAATCAATTCCCGGACTTCTACTTCCTTAAAATAAGTGGAAGGTACATCCAGGCTCAACTCAGTGCTTGTCTGAGCGCCGCTTTTCGTGGCCATGACTTTTAGATCCTTTTGTTAGCCTGCCCTTGCCTTGCGGTGTAAAAATGTCTTGTAAAGACTACCCAAGGCCCTTGGCCGGCTTTACTTTTGCTTTTGCGGATATAGAATCAAGCAACAAACATGCCAACTCCTACGACTGAGTCGGCCTATACAACCATTCAATATTACTGTTTTTTTAGTTAAGCTGATATTCTGCATCCACAATGGCGAACAAAATTCCAGATACCTTGTCCTGGAAAAACGGAAGGTGTCTGAAAAATCCAGAAAGTAAACTAAAATTCCCCAAGTGGACACAAACAAGGACAGGGCGCCGATTTACCAACCGGGTCACCCTGCCCTTTAAGGTCCGTTTTAATTATTTAAGGCTACAGGCCCAGCTCAGCCTTGAGCTCTTCCACCTTGTCGGTGCGCTCCCAGGTAAAGCCTTCCGCTTCTTCGCGGCCAAAGTGGCCATAAGCTGCGGTGCGCCTGTAAATAGGCTGTTTTAGATCCAGGTTTTTAATGATTGCCGCCGGGCGGAAATCAAAGACCTTGCGCACGGCCTCGGTGATTTGAGCAACCGGGACAGTGTGGGTTCCAAAGGTGTAAACCAATATGGAAACCGGCTCCGGCACGCCAATGGCATAGGCGATCTGAACTTCGCACTTAGTGGCTGCACCGGCGGCCACCAGGTTTTTGGCTACATAGCGGCCATAGTATGAACCTGAGCGGTCCACCTTGCTGGGGTCTTTGCCGCTGAAGCAGCCGCCGCCATGGGAGCCCTGGCCTCCGTAGGTGTCCACAATGATCTTCCTGCCGGTAAGCCCGCAGTCTCCCTGGGGGCCACCCACCACAAAACGACCGGTGGTGTTGATGTAATACTTGGTCTGTTCATCAAGCATATCGGCCGGAATAACCTTTTTGATCACCTCTTCGGTGATGGCTTCCTTCAAGTTTTCATAGCTCACATCCGGGGTGTGCTGAGCGGCCACAACCACCGTATCCACCCTGACGGGCTTATTATCGTTATACTCGACGGAAACCTGAGACTTGCCGTCCGGACGCAAGAAATCCACCACCTTATTCTTACGGATCTCGGAAAGACGCGCAGCCAATTTATGGGCATAGGAAATCGGCATGGGCATAAGTTCAGGAGTTTCATTGCAGGCATAGCCGAACATGATTCCCTGGTCACCGGCGCCCTGCTCTCCGAAAAGAGCCTTGTCCGCATCCACGCCCTGAGCAATATCCGGAGACTGTTTATCAATACTGGTCAAAACCGCGCAGGTCTCCCAGTCAAACCCCATGGAAGAATTATGGTAACCGATCTCTTTAATGGTCTGTCTGACAATGCTGGGGATATCCACATAGGTCTGGGTGGTGATCTCGCCCGCCACCACAGCCATACCGGTTGTTACCAGAGTTTCGCAGGCAACCCTGCTTTCGGGATCATCGGTAAGCATGGAATCTAAAATGGCGTCACTGATCTGATCCGCAACCTTGTCGGGATGTCCTTCGGTAACGGATTCACTACTGAAGAGATAGTTAGGTTTACTCATGTGCTTTCTCTCAAAAAATTTAAAATGTGCAAACCGGCCACAGGCTATTTTATTGCGATTTAATCGCACTTGCCGGTTAGTCACATCTAATAGTGTTCAACCTGTCTATTTCGTTAGACGCACCCTGTGGCACAAAAGTTACAGGCCATAGTATAGACATGGCCCGCCAAAATAGCAACGCCTATTGATAATATAAAAAACGCGGCCCGTTATGAGCAGATATGCCTGAACCGCGCTTTAAATTATGGAAAACTCAGTTTGCCAGGACCAGATTTCCGGCCTTCTCCTTGGCGTCCGGGTTCTTTATGCAGTTGTTTTTATCAACTAAAACCACTTTGGGTTTATGACTGGCCATTTCCTTTTCATCAAGCCAACAGGAGGTCACCACAATAACCCTGTCTCCTTTTTGGCCCTTGCGCGCAGCGGCTCCGTTTAGGCAGATAACCCCGCTCCCCGCAGGCCCGGGAATAACATAGGTCTCAAAGCGGTCGCCGCTGTTTACATTATAGACTTTGACCATTTCATTAGGCACCATACCGGCGGCATCCATGAGGTTCTGATCCACGGTCATGCTGCCTTCGTAATTAAGGTCCGCTTCGGTTACGACCGCCCTGTGGATTTTACATTTCATCATATGACTTAACATTTTATATCTTTCTCCGCACCGAGCTTACAAAGCGTCGGTATTTTTCAGTTCAAGGGAGCGTTATCAATCAGCCTGGTATCACCCAACCAGACGGCCAGGCACATGCGGGCAGGTTTGGTTATTTTTTGCATGGGCGCGAGGGATTGGGAATCAACTATCTCCACATATTCCATTTTGGCCCCATCTGTGCCTCTTATTATTTCCTCGGCTTCGGCAACCAATCTGGACCTGCTGGTCTCACCAGCGTCCGCCAGACTGCGGGCCTTTTTAAGGGCCCTTGAAAGGCACAGAGCCTTATCCCGCTCTTCAGGCGACAGATGTTTATTCCTACTGCTCAAGGCCAAACCGTCTTCTTCCCGCACTGTGGGGCGTCCCACCACTTCAACCAGCATATCCAGGTCCCGAACCATACGCTGTATCACCCTGAGTTGCTGGTAGTCCTTTTCCCCGAAAACCGCAAGATCACACAAAACCGTATTAAACAGCTTCATAACCACAGTGGTGACACCCTGGAAATGGCCGTCTCTACCCGCTCCGCACAGGCCTTTGGTCATCTCCCCCACAGAGACAGAGGTCTGGAAGCCTTCCGGATACATATTTTCCGGATTCGGGGCAAAGACCAAATCAACTCCATGGGCCTCGCAAAGCTCAAGATCCCTTTCAAAGGTGCGGGGATAACCTGCCAGGTCATCTTCACGGTCAAACTGTAGGGGATTAACAAAAATACTGGCCGCCAAAAGGTCGCACTGAGGGCGTGCGTAATCCATCAGGGAAAGATGGCCCGCGTGCAAGGCCCCCATGGTGGGCACCAACCCGATACGCTTACCCTCTTGTCTGGCCTTGAGGCTATAAGCGCGCATTTCTAGAGGGGAATTGATTACAAGAATATTATTGGGCATGTTCACCGTCCCGGTTGCCGGAGCCTGGCTCCTGGTCAATCCAAGCGGTCTTTAAAGGTCCCGTTCCTTTTACAGGCATTTTTTTAGCAAGCCTGCACGGGAAACTCCTCGCGCGGCTCAAAAACTGCCTGAGGGACAGAAACCCCAGACCTGGGTCAATTAGTGGGCAGCCTTTTATTTGGCCGCCTTTTGCTTTCGAGACACGTTGATAACACACCAGCCGGTGTGTGTCAAATTACATAGCCGATTTATGGTTTTTTCACGCCTGATCAGCCAAAGCCCTGGCCAAATCCGCAAACATTTCCGGAGTCAGGGTTTCGGCCCTGGCCGAAGGGGCAATCCCGATGCTCTCCAGGGAGAACGAAACTTTGGCCTTTTCCAAACCCAACCCATTGGAGAGGCTGTTCAAAAGGGTTTTTCGCCTTTGCCCGAAGGCGGCCTTGACCACGCCCTTGAACCAAGCGGCCTCCTCACTACTGCCCACACGGGCCAAATTTTCTTCCCTGGGCACCAGATGCACCACCGAGCTTGCCACCGCCGGTTTGGGAAAAAACTGATCCGGCCCCACAGTCAGGGCGTGACCGGTTTTGCACCAAGTCTGGATCAAAACCGACATGCGGCCATAGTCCTTGTTCCCCGGAGCACTGACAAGCCGGTCGGCAACCTCTTTTTGCACCATCAAGGTGGCGGAGCGCCAGGCCGATAAATTATCCAGAAACTTAAACAGAATGGGAGAACTTACAGAATAGGGAAGATTTCCCACCACCACAAACCTGGAACCGTTTTCTCTGGCCATTTCAACCAGGTCCAGCTCCAAGGCGTCTTGAAGTATGGGTTCTACATTCTCCGCCCCCTCATCGGCCAAAATGCCCTGGAGGACAGGAAAGATTCCCCTGTCCACCTCCACGGCCACCACCTTTTTGGCCATGGAGGCCACGGCCAGGGTCAGGGCGCCGAGTCCGGCGCCAATCTCCAAAACCGTATCTTCCGGCTGGATGCAGGCGCTTAGGGCAATGGCCTTGGCTGTGGCAGGCTGGGTCAGAAAATTCTGCCCTTTTCGCTTACTTGCCCTTAGGCCGTGTTGCTTAAGTAATACTCCCGGGAAAATCATTAAATCACAGATCCTTGGGTAATGCCCCGCCTCTGGGAAGACGGCTGATGGCATCGCTTGTCCAGGAAAGACGTCTGCCCTGGCTGAGATAGTGGCTGCCTACAGCCGCGATCATGGCCGCGTTGTCTGTGCAGAGATCCATGGACGGGTAGGTGAGGGTCATATTGTTTTTCCGTGCCGCATCGGCCATTTTGGTGCGTAGTCTTGAGTTGGCCGCCACGCCGCCGGCCATGGCCAATTGCTTGACCCCATGCAGTTTGGCGGCGGCCAGGGTCTTTTTGACCAACACATCCACAACAGCTTCCTGAAAACCGGCGCACAGATCCTCTATGCGGTAATCCTTGCCCTTATTTTTGTCACGAAAACGAATTACCGCCGTTTTCAAGCCGGAAAAAGAGAAGTCAAGGGTGCCGTCGTGCATCCTGGGCCTGGGAAGTTTGATCACATCGGGATCGCCTTTTTTGGCCAGCCGATCAATCACCACACCGCCCGGATAACCCAGTCCATAAAGTTTGGCCACCTTGTCAAAGGCCTCTCCCGCCGCATCATCCACGGTCTGGCCCAATTCCTGTTGTTTGCCGGGCTCCTTCATCAGATAAAGGCTTGTATGGCCTCCGCTCACCACCAGGGCCACCAGGGGGAAAGAAATTTTATCCTCTCCCAGGGCCAGGGCGCTCAAATGCCCTTCCAGGTGGCTCACCCCCACCAGGGGGGTGTCACTGGACCAGGCCAGGGCCTTGGCCAGAGTAAGGCCCACCAAAAGAGCGCCTATCAGGCCCGGTCCCTGAGTCACGGCCATGCCGGTTATATCATTAAGCGAGACTCCGGCCTCAGCCAGGGCCTGATTCACCACCGGGACAGCATTCACCAGGTGTTTCCGGCTGGCCAGCTCAGGGACCACACCGCCAAATGGTTTATGGTCCTTGACCTGGCTGGCTATGACATTACTGAGCACCCGTTTGCCGTCCAATACCACACTGGCCGAGGTCTCATCGCAGGATGACTCTATGCCCAGGACCAGATGGCCGGGATCTTTTTCACTTATTTTCCGCATAAAATTTCTCTGCCAACTCCACCTCGTGTCGACTGCCGATAAAAATAGGCACCCTTTGATGCAAAGAATCGGGTTGGACTTCCATTATCCGCATATCGCCGGTGGAAGCTGCTCCACCTGCCTGTTCAGCCACATAGGCCAGGGGGTTGCACTCATAAAGCAGACGCAGCTTGCCATGAGGCTTCTGGGGATCTTTAGTATCGGCCGGGTAAAAGAACACACCTCCGTAAAGCAGGGTGCGATGGAAATCCGCCACCATGGAGCCGATATACCGGCAAGAATAAACCGGTTTGTTCTCATCCGGCTTTTGTAGATATTCCACATAGTTCTTAACAGCGGGAGACCAATAGCGCCAGTATCCCATATTTCCGGAAAAAATCTTGCCCTTGGGCGGGATCTGGATATTGGGATGACTCAAGAGGAACTCGCCCACCGAGGGATCCAGGGTAAAGCCGCTCACCCCGTTGCCGGTGGTGTAGACCATCATGGTGGAAGCGCCATAAACAAAATAACCGGCCGCCACCTGTTTATAGCCCGGCTGCAAAAGATCACCCATTTTATAGTCCACACCAGTGCTCTGCTTGCGCAATATGCTGAAGATGGTGCCTATGCTGACATTTGCGTCAATGTTGGAAGAACCGTCCAACGGATCAAATAAAAGGACATATTCACCCTTTTCCACATTATCCGGCATTTCAATGGGGTCGGCGTCTTCTTCCGAACCCATTACGCAAATATGCCTTGACTGGGCCATGCGGTGACAGATGACATCATGGGCAAACTCATCAAGTTTGCGCACCTGTTCACCCTGCACGTTTCTCTCGCCGGTAAAGCCCAGGATATCAACCAGCCCGGCCTTGGTGACCTCCCGGCTTATAATCTTGGCGCTTATGATCAACTCATTTAGCAGTCGGGTGAAAGCTCCGGTGGCCTCGCCGTGCTTTAGTTGTTGGCTAAGTAGATGCTGAACGACCGTGATACCGCTTTCAGGGGCCATGTCACCCTCCTTTAATTAATGTCCATATATCTGGAACCTTGTAGTTAATTATTGAATACCAAAGGCGGATTAAGCTTCTTGTTCAGGCAAGACGTCTTCAGCCAGGCCAAAGGCGTCGTGCAGAACCCTGACCGCCAGTTCGGTGTATTTCTCTTCTATCACACAGGAAATCTTTATTTCACTGGTGTTAATCGTTTGAATATTGATATTTTCCTTGGCCAAGGCATTGAACATGCGGGTGGCCACGCCGGCGTGATTGCGCATACCTATGCCGATGACCGACACCTTGGCAATATCAGGATCACCCAAAACCTCTTTGGCGTGCAGTTTTTCCGCCTTTAGAGCCAAAAGGTTCATGGCCTGCTTATAATCCGTCTTGGGAACCGTGAAGGTAATATCGGTTGTACCGTCGGCGCTGGTGTTCTGGATGATGACATCCACCACAATACCCGCGGCTGAGATGGGGGTGAAAATATTGCTGGCCACCCCGGGCTCATCCTTGACGCCTTTTACGGTGATGCGGGCCTCATTTTTACTATAGGCCACACCCCTGATTATTAGTTTTTCATCGACATGTTCTTCAGGGACCACCATGGTGCCCTCCTCATCACTGAAAGTGGATCGTACGTGTATCTTGACCCCACACTTGGCGGCAAAGGCAACCGAGCGGATATCCAGCACCTTGGCGCCCAGAGAGGCCATCTCCAACATCTCCTCATAGGAAATATGAGAGAGTTTGCGGGCCTGAGGCACCACATTGGGGTCAGAGGTAAAGACCCCTTCAACATCTGTAAAAATTTCACAGACATCGGCCTGTAAGGCAGCGGCCAGAGCCACGGCGGTGGTGTCACTGCCCCCCCGGCCCAGAGTGGTTACATCGCCTGTTTCGGCATCCAGCCCCTGAAAACCGGCCACCACAACCACTTGGCCTTTATCCAAAAGTTCATGCACCCGCATGGATTCAACCGCTTCAATACGGGCCTTACCGTACATATGGTTGGTGATGATCGCCGCCTGAAAACCCAAAAGGGATTGGGCCTTGAGGCCTATATCCCCGGCCGCCATGCAAAAAAGAGCCACAGACTGCTGTTCGCCGGTGGCCAGCAGCACGTCCATTTCCCTGGCGACGGGGCGATCACTGGCATCATGGGCCAACTTGATCAACCTGTCGGTTACGCCTGCCATGGCCGACAAGACCACCACCAGGCTATGCCCCTCATCCACCCGGGCCTTGACTTTTCGGGCCACGTTTTTAATGCGCTCAATGTCGCCAACCGAGGTGCCGCCGTATTTCTGCACTATCAGGGCCATATCTAATCGTCCTGTCCTGGGGTTTCATGTTCCTGGAAATTTTTCAAAATTGCCTCCGGCCCTGATATCCTCACCAGCCGCCTTAACTGGTCGGGACTGGCAAACTGAATAAGCAGACTGCCCACAGGCCAGATATCCCCCGCCCTTTCAGGCCATTCCACCGCCAAAACCCCTTCATGGGCCTCATCCAAAAGTTCCAGGTCCAGAACCTCGCCCTGACTCAAACGGTAAAGGTCGGCATGAAAAAAACTGCATTTCCCCGGATATATGTTCAGCAGGGTAAAGGTGGGCGAGACCACGTCGTAGTCCATGCTCACCCCCAGGCCCTTGGCCAGCCCCCGGGCAAATACCGTTTTCCCCGCGCCCAGTTCGCCCTTTAACAGTACAATATCGCCGGGTTTTAAAAGCGCGCCCAGGGCAGATCCCAGGCGCATGGTCTTTTCTTCGCTGGTCAGCTCATATTCAATATGGGTGTAGGGCGCACTCATTTTTTACAATTCTTCCAAATCCCCTTGGGCATCTTCAGACAAAAAGGCCTGAAACGCCATTACCAGGAAATCCACCAATTCATCGGCGGCCAGGCCTCGGCTTCCATATTCCTCTATGGCCAGGTCCGCAGCCAGGCCATGCACATACACGCCTGCGCAGGCAGCATCCAGGGCGCTTAATCCCTGGGCCATGAGCCCGCCTATTACTCCGCTAAGCACATCGCCGGAGCCGCCTGAAGCCAAGAGAACATTCCCCGTGGGATTGACCCAAAGATCCCCGGCCGGATCGGCAATCAAGCTACGAGCCCCCTTAAGCACAGTCACGCAGCCTGTTTTTCGGGCGAGAACGCGCGCAGCCTTGGGCCTGTCGGCCAAAAGCTCCTCTGTAGTCATACCCAGAAGCCGGGCAGCCTCGCCGGGATGGGGGGTGAGCACTGTATGGGGAGCCGCGCCAAAACCCTGGTTTGCAAGATCGCCTGCCAGGGCGTTCAAGGCATCGGCATCCAGAACAGTGGGAATCCGGCAATTGAGAACCAAATCCCTGACCAACTCCACGGTTTCTTCCTCTGTGGAAAGGCCCGGACCCAGAACCATGGCCTGACGCGAGCCGAGCATCTTAAGCACAACCGGACCGGCCGCCTTGGCCAGGTTGCCCTGACTGGTCTGGGGAAGGGGTTGGGTCATGGCCGCGGTAAGTTTAACTTCGGCTATGGGATTTAAATCGCAGGGCAAGGCGGCCGTGACCAAACCGGCTCCAGCCCTCAGGCCGCCCCATGCGGCCAGGCAGGGAGCGCCGGTTTTGCCCGGCGAGCCGCCAACCACCAAGAGATGGCCAAAGGTGCCCTTGTGCCCCTTATCCGGCCGCTCCGGTAATAAAAGGCGCACCTCCCTTTCCTCCAGGAGGTGGCTGTCCAGTTGAAGATCCGCCACCACAACGGGAGGAATGGAGATATCCACGCAGGTGAGCTCCCCCACATGTTCTGTCCCGTCGAGGGCCAACCCCAGCTTGGTCAGGCCAAAGGTGGCGGTGAAATCCGCCTCTACGGCATGGCCCAGGACAGCGCCCGTGTCGGCGCTCAGGCCGCTTGGTATATCCACGGCCAGAACAGGTGCATCCAGGCCGTTTAAAAGTTCAATGGCTTCGGCAAAGCGCCCCTTGACTAGACTGTTCAAGCCTGTGCCCAACAGCGCGTCAAGATAGATCTCGTGCCCGGCCATATCCTCGTAATACTCTTCCAGGGCGGCATCATCCGGGATCTCCACCACCTGTACACCGCAGGCCTTGGCCACAGCCAGGTTGGCGGCCGCATCGCCTTTGAGATCAGCCTCACGGCAAAACAGGTAGGCCGTAGCCACCGAGCCCTGACCAGCCAGAATGCGCAGCATGGCCAAGCCGTCTCCGCCGTTGTTCCCCCGGCCGCAAAATGCCGCCACGTCCCAATCCATGGGGTCTCCCATGGCGTCTTTCAGCACCCGCACCGCCCCTTGAGCAGCGTTTTCCATGAGCACCATTCCAGGCAGACCAATACCCTTGATGGTCATCTCATCCGCTTTGCGGATCTGTTCGGCTGTTGCCAGTATCATTACTTCTCCAATACAACCACTGCGGCGGCAAAGCCACCGTCATCACTAAGGCTCAAATGGCACCCGGTGACCTGGTTTTCATCCATCCAAACTCTGGCCCTGCCGTGGAGTTTTAAAAACGGCTTGCCTCTCTCATTATGGCAGACTTCAATTTCCCGCCAGCCAAGCCCCCGCATCCCCAGGCCCGCAGCCTTGCTGAAAGCCTCTTTAGCCGCGAAACGCATAGCCAAAGCCTGGGCCCTGTTGGGCCTGGCCAGGGCCTCTTGTGCCTCCCGGCCGGTAAAGCAACGTCCTAAGAAACGGTCTCCAAAACGCCGCCAGGCCTTTTCCATGCGGGAAACCTTTACCAGATCCATGCCCAGTCCGCAGACCAAACTACACCTCTAAAAAAGAACATCAAAAATAAGGTCAAAAACGACCGTAAAAACCAACCCTTACCCGCAGTAAACCCTCTTTGCAGTCGAAAACAGCCGCAACCAAATTGGCAAAAACATATTGCCGACCGCTCTCCACTGGAAGGCTTTGTTTAAACAGGCTGGAATAATGCCCGTTTTTTACAACAAATGCAATATTCTACCTCTTTTGGACCCTAAATGGCCAGGGCTGCATGCCGCTCACCATAATGGAACCCGCGCCTGCCTTTGCCTCTTCAGGCAGGGGGCCACTTGGGGCGGCCTGAACACTGAGCCCAGGGGCCACAGCCCGATATTATTCCTTTTGCCCACGAAAAAAACAAGCGGACAGGGTATTTAAGGCGAGTTTAATAATGAGACCGGGCTCTTAGTGAATGCTATCTAAGGTGAACCAGTAAAAAGAGCCGGACAAACACGGGCTTGACCGGCTCTTGCTGGCTATGTTGCTCTGACTCACGCCCCCATATTACAATCGGTGAATTGAGGGCTCCGGCGGGCGGGGCGGGGCGCTCCTTTTCACCAGGTCCAGCATTTCCTGAACCGCTGCCTCAAAGCCCACAAAAACCGCCCTGGCCACAATGGAATGGCCTATGGAGTATTCCTCAATCTCGGGCATCTTCAAAAGCGGCGGAGTATTGCGCAGATTAAGACCATGACCCGCGGCCACCTTCATCTTCAGCCTGGCCGCAAGGCGGGAGGCGTCCTCCAGCTTGCTCAACAGGATCACACTTTCCTTTTCATCAACCGCATTGGCATAAGCGCCGGTGTGCAGCTCCACAATCTGAGCCCCCACCATATGGGCCGCCTTGACCTGCTCGGGTTCTGGGTCAATAAAAAGGCTCACCCTGATCCCGGCTTGATTCAACCTGGTTACGGCGCTCTTTATGCCGTCTATATTACCCTTGACCTCAAGTCCGCCTTCAGTGGTGAGTTCCTGACGTTTCTCAGGCACCAGGGTGCAGATATCCGGCTTCAGCTCGCAGGCAATCCCCACCATTTCATCTGTGGCGGCCATCTCCATGTTCAAGGCCCCTTTAACCACCTGAGCGGCTACAATGAGGTCTCTATCCTGCACATGGCGGCGGTCTTCACGAAGGTGCATGATGATTCCGTCTGCGCCTGCCTTTTCGGCCAGCACCGCAGCCCACACAGGGTCTGGTTCATCAATGCCCCGCGCCTGACGCAGGGTGGCCACATGATCCACATTTACCGATAAACGGGCCACTTTCAGTCCTCCTTAAAAAACCTGTCCCTTGCTTTCGTTCAAAAGCTTTTCCGTAAGATCTTCCATCTCGCGGGCCTCTTCAGGATCAGTAAGATGATCATAGCCCAGAAGATGCAGGATGCCGTGAATAATCAACCTTACAAAATGTTCTTGCGGGTCCAGGCCGTTTTCATCAGCCTCTTTGCGGGCAGTCTCAACACTGACCACCACATCTCCCAAAAGGCCGTGGGCAGCCTCGGTGAACTCGCCTTCGGCCAAAGGGAAGGAAAGTACATTGGTGGGCCCCATATGCCCCAGATATTGTTCATTCAAGGGCGCTATGCCCTCATCATCGGTGATTACAAGTGAAAGCTCCGTATCTTCAGTGCATTCCAAGTCTTCTAAGACCTGTTGCAGTCTGTTCCTTAGAGCCTGTTCTTGAATCTGCTGCGCCTGCTGCCGGTTGCTTATCAGTATCTGCATGGGACTTTTTGCCCTTTTCCTGGACCTGGGGATATTCCAGGCGCTGGTGGAATATACCGTTTAAAATTGTATAGAAACTTTTAGCGATCTTATGCAGGTCTTTTAAGGTCAGTTCGCATTCATCCAACTGCCCCTCTGCAAAAACCGTATTCACCTGAGTCTGCACCAGGCCCTGTAAACGCGAGGGCGTGGGATTGTCCAGGGCCCTGGCCGCGGCCTCAACCGTATCTGCCAACATCACCAGGCCGGCCTCACGGGTCTGAGGCTTGGGGCCCGGGTAGCAGAAGGCCTCCGGATCAGGAGGATTCTGACCCGCCGATTTTCTGCACTCCACCGCCTTGCTGTAGAAAAACTTGATCACCCTGGTTCCATGGTGCTGGGCCATGATGTCGATAATGGGCTGGCCAAGACGGTGTTTTTTTGCCATTTCCACCCCTTCCTTGACATGACTCGTCAAGATCAGGGAGCTCATGGATGGAGCCAGCTTTTCATGACGGTTTATGCCGCCGAACTGATTCTCCACAAAGTAAGCCGGTTTTTTCAGCTTGCCCACGTCATGGTACAAAGCCGCTACCTTGGCCAGGCGATGGTTGGCCCCTATTTCCTTGGCAGCCGCTTCCACCAGGCTGCCGACCACCAGGCTATGATGATAAGTGCCGGGAGCCTGGAGCATCAGCTCCCGCAAAATGGGCTGATCCAGGCTTGACTGCTCCATCAGCTTAAAATCAGTTATATAACCAAAGGTAATCTCGCAAAGGGGCACAAACCCCGCCGCCAGGACGCCGCCCAAAACACCACTCGCCCCTGAGGCTAAAAGGGCCACCAGATAGTCAACGGAAATAAACCAGCCTTGTAAAAGGGCAATAGCCGTAACCACCGCCATGCCGGTAAGGGAAGAAACACTGCCCGCCCTTATCAAGGAGCTTCTGGTGGCGCCGCCTTTGACCTGATGAGCCGCTATGACCCCGGTCAAAAGAAAATACACAAAAAGACTCTCTGATTGACCCCAGGCCAGGGCGGAAAGGCCACCGTTGACCATAGCCAGAACCATACCGGCCCTGGGCCCCATGAAAAGAGTGGTCAAAAGCGGTCCTGCGCACAATGGCGCACCAAAAACCAGGGCGGCCAAGGTTATTTCGGTCTGATCTCCGGCCAAAGCGCCTGCGAAAAGGCCATAGCCGCGCATGAGAAAGGC
Source organism: Dethiosulfatarculus sandiegensis (assembly GCF_000931935.2). Taxonomy (GTDB): domain Bacteria; phylum Desulfobacterota; class Desulfarculia; order Desulfarculales; family Desulfarculaceae; genus Dethiosulfatarculus; species Dethiosulfatarculus sandiegensis. The sequence goes on along the minus strand of NZ_AZAC01000067.1, from coordinate 23,135 downwards.
CCCCAAAAGTACGGCCAGGACAATAAAAATCCGGTCTTTGGCAACAAGGGCCCCGGTTCTCAGCTCAAGCCTGGTGAACCAGGTGCGATACACCACCCTGAGCAAAAGCACCGAAACGAAAAACAATCCCACCAAGTGTCCGAAGTTTCCCTTGGACCAGGGTGAAGCCGCCGCCAAAAGGGAAAGAAACGCCCCCAGGGCCAAAAGCACCGCCCATTCCAGACCGGGGCGCCCCTGTTCAGGGTCCCAAAGATCGGACCAAGCCTTTTTCAACCAGGCCAGCCAGGCGGCCGGTTCAACCTCTCGCTTGATGAGTTTTAAACGTCTAGGGCCTTTATCGGCCATTTTGACTCCCTTCCCGGTCATAGGCCCGGATTATCTCCCGAACCAGCCGGTGCCGGACAACGTCTTTTTCATCAAACTGCACAAAAGAGATCCCCTCTATGTCGGGGAGTATCCTCCGGGCCTCAATCAGGCCGGAGGCGGTATTGCCAGGTAAATCAACTTGGGTGACGTCGCCGGTAATCACCGCCTGGGAATCAAAACCCAGGCGGGTGAGAAACATCTTCATCTGCTCACTGGTGGTGTTTTGAGCTTCATCCAATATAACAAAAGCGGAGTTCAAAGTGCGACCCCTCATAAAAGCCAGTGGCGCAACTTCTATAACTCCCTTTCCCATTAACCTGCCAGCCTTTTCAAAATCCAGCATATCATGCAAGGCGTCGTACAGAGGACGCAGGTAGGGGTTAACCTTTTCCGCAAGATCTCCGGGCAGATAGCCCAATTTCTCACCGGCCTCCACCGCAGGCCGGGTCAGAACTATTTTTTGCACTTTGCCCTTTAACAGGGCGTCTGTGGCCATGGCCATGGCCAGGTATGTCTTGCCTGTGCCCGCCGGGCCTATCCCGAATACTATATCATGACTGCGAATGGCCTCCATATAGGCCTTTTGGACAACTGTTTTCGGGGTTATCACCCGCTTCTTGCCGGACAGGTAAATCTGATCCAGGAAGATATCCTTCAGGGAAGCCTTGGGATTCGCGGCCAAGATGCGGGCTGCGAACTCCACATCCATCTCAAAAACAGGGTACCCCTTGGCCAAAAGGCCGTAAAGCTGCACCAGAACCTGCTTGCCCAAAAGGACCTGCTCGGAATCACCGGAAAGGGTGATCTCCCCTCCCCTGGAAAAGGCCTTTATATCAAGTTGATCTGCCAGAAGCTTAAGATGGGCGTCATTGGGACCCAACAGGGATTGCACTGCGCCTTGATCTTCAAAAGATAGGCGCACTTTTTTTTCCTTGGTCATAATTTTCAGCCCCGCTCTCCCAGAACCTGTATAATTACCCGACGCTTGCGAGGCCGGTTGTCAAAATCCAAAACTATTATCTGTTGCCAGGCGCCCAAAAGAGCACCTCCGTCTTTAACCGGTACGCAAAGCGAGGGGCCCAAAAGGGCGGCTCTTACATGACTGTAGCCGTTTCCGTCGCCCCAGCGGGCATTGTGAGCATATTCACCGTCTACCGGGGCCAAATTTTCCAAAACCCTGGTAAAATCTGAAAGCGCACCGCTTTCGTACTCTATGGTCGTGACCGCCGCAGTGGAGCCCGGTGTGTGGACAGTAACCAGACCCTTTTTAAGCCCACTTTGCAAAACGACCTTTTGAACCTCTTCCGTTACATCAAAGATATCGGTCCTTGCGCTGGAAGAGAGTTCAATTTCATAGTTTAAACAAACCATCTGGACTCTTTACCACACCCCCCTTGGCCGGGCAAGGGTAAAGATACCGAGTAAAACGAGCGGATTAAATCTCCAACCAATTGTTATGACAAATAAATCACCATACTATAAGCAGGACTCCGTATATTGACAGCTCCCTGGGGGGCATGATATGAGTTGGATCACAATGGAACAAATACCAAACATACTGGATCTGGGTTTGGCCGCTCTTATGGCCTTTTTTGGGGTGAAAGCTTTAGTTCGAGGGTTTATCAGAGAAGTCTTGGGCTTGATAGGGTTGGTGGCTGCAATTCTTGCAAGCGCAGCCACTTATGAATACATTGCCGCTTTCCTGCAAAAACTCACCGGGGTGGAGGGTCAATGGTGGTCGGCCGTAGCCTTTGGACTCTCACTGGCAGTGGTTTACTTTGTGTTCTCTTACCTGGGTCGAGGTCTCTCCCGCCTGATTCACGAAGGCCCTTTTTCCATGATGGATCGGCTTCTTGGCTGTGCCACTGGAGTAGCCAAAGGCCTTCTGGCTTCTTATCTGATTATAAACGCCATGCTTTTGGTCACCCCCTTTCAAGCGCCGGGAATTTTGCAAAAATCCTATATAGCCCCTTATGTGGTGCAGACAGGGCGAGCCCTAGTGGATCTCATCCCCATGGATATAACCAGAACCTTGCAGGAAAGAAGCGGTTTATTGCCTCGTTCCGACCAAAGCACTCCCACCAACCCTTCCAGCCCCCAGCCAAAGGGCAAGGATAATTAATAGTGCAAACACCCAAGAATCAAAAAAACGCTTCTGATGAACTGGTGCGTCTGATGGAGCTTGTAGCCCATTTAAGGGGCAAGGACGGTTGTCCCTGGGACCGCAAACAGACCCCGGAAAGCGCAGCGTCTTATATCCTCGAAGAGGCCTACGAGGCTGTGGATGCCATAGAATCCGGCGATCAACAGGAAATAATGGGCGAGTTGGGCGACGTCCTGTTCCAAGTTTTATTCCAGGCCCAGATGTTCGCCGAAAAGGAAGCCTTCAGCCTCACCGAGACGATCAAGACGATCAGAGAAAAGATGATCCGCCGCCACCCCCATGTTTTTGGTAAGGACCAAGTCGAGAATTCTGATCAGGTCCGTGAGTTGTGGGGTAAAATCAAGGATCGGGAAAGAAGCCGAAACGGCCAGGGACTCTTGGACAGCGTACCCAAAGGCGCACCAGCCCTAAAAAGGGCTTCCCGCCTGGGTCAAAGGGCCGCCCGAGTCGGTTTTGACTGGTCAACTCAGCAAGATGTATGGGAAAAAGTTAATGAGGAAATAGCCGAACTCAAAGAAGCCCGGACTCCGGAAGAGACCACCGCAGAGTTGGGGGATCTTTTATTTTCTTTGGCGCAATGGGCCAGGCATCAGGACATTGACCCGGAAGCCGCCTTGAGGGGCGCCAACCAAAAATTTCAGAATCGCTTCACCGGCATGGAATCCCTGGCTCAAAAACGCGGTCTTGACCTGAGCAATATGGATATAAGAGAAATGGACCGGCTTTGGGAAGAGGTAAAACTAACCTCACCCAAGGGAGATAATAAGGAATATTAGCCATACTTTCCTGGGGTTAACCACCTTGAGGATAGATAATTTCTTGACGTCACCACGGTACGGCGTATACAATTCAGGGGATTTGGCCGTAGCGGTCGGAATTCAAACCGGGCGGTCGTCTTTTGTTTAGGAAAATGTCTGTAAGCGGGCTATCCTAATGCAAGGGGCAACCCCGGTTTCATAGTATGTCACGGCAGACCAGACAAAAGGGCCTGCTTAATTCAAAACGATTTCTACTATGCTAGGGAGGCAATTTTTATCATGAAAAAGGGTATGTTGGCCATCGTGGTCTGTCTGGGACTAGTGGCCGCCGCAATGGTCGGCTCCAACTCTTGGGCTCAAAAAACTCCTTCTGGCGAAGTCCAGGACGAAATCAATATCGAAAGCCCTGTTTTCCCCAAGCACAGAAAACCCGCAGTTCACTTCACCCACAAAAAGCACAGCGTGGATTACAAGCTGAAATGCGACTCTTGCCACCACGACTACAAAGACGGCAAGAATATGTGGAAAGAAGGCGACAAGGTGCAGAAATGTGAAGCCTGCCATACTTCTCCCAAAAAGAACAAAGGCAAGCTCCTGAGCCTGATGAACGCCTTCCACAAAAATTGCAAGGCCTGCCACAAAGAAGTCGGAGACCCCAAAAAGGCTCCCACCAAGTGCAACGGCTGCCATAAAAAATAGCTTGCAATCAAGCCGCTAAAAAGCCGCATCTCCAACTGGAGAGGCGGCTTTTTCTTTCAAAGGCAAAAGCCTGGCGGGCTTTGTTCGGCAACTCAAACAAAACCACCCAAAAAATATCGCCGCCCGTGCCCCTAAATGGGCTCAGGCGGCGAGCTTATGTGGCCCGAAGAGGACTTCGGACCGTAGAAAACCCTTTTGGTTTTCCTTAAACTTCGGTCACCGTGATGGCGTCGTTCTCACAGACCTCGATACAGCTCTCACAGCCAAGGCACTCTTCGGCGTTAACCGGAACGGCCTTGCCATCCTGCATTTCATAGACATCGACCGGGCAGACATCCACACATTCTTCGTCGCCCACGCATTTGGCCGCATCAACTGTCACCTGAAACATTACACGTCCTCCTTGCTAAAGATGTCCCACCCGAATAGACAATGAAACCGGGCCGGACTGTTTCAATACCTTATCTATAGGCTGCTTGCACTCCCAGCAAGAAAACTTTCTTGGCCTTGCCGGGGTCAATCAACGCCCACCCACGCCCCATATCGCCCAGTATTCGCACATTGTCAAGTGTTTGTTGATTTTTTGTGCAATTTATTTCCCAAAGAGCCATGTTAAGGGCACTGACAGCCTCCCTGTCCCTGCCCTGATGCCAAAGGATCCGCGCCAGGCGAATCAGCCCCTTAGCCCTGTTGAGCGGTTCATTTATTTTTTGGATCAACCCCACGGCCCTGGCCGGGCTTATAGCGGCCACAGAGGGAATCAACAGCAAAGCCGTCTCCGATTCCCCTAGATTCCCGGACTCCATCAAAACCTTTTCCGGCAGTCTTTCCTGACCGGCCTTTTGCAATTCATAACTTGATGCACCGGCCAGCCTTGCCAGGGTGCGCAGCCGCACCACCTGATCTCTGATGCGCCCGGCCATGGCTATGGCCCCGGCTAGGTCATTTCCAGCCATACTCAGGGCCAGGGCGGCCTCAGCCTCGGTCCTGACTAAAAATTCGCCCCTGGGCCAGGATTGCAAGACCTCGCTTGCAAACTTGGGATCAACTCCGGAAACAGCCCGCACAATCCTTCCCAGGGCCAGAGCTTTTTCCGGTTCGCCGCCCAGATAACCAACCTGATCCCAAGCCAGAAGCCAGGCGCGGCTCGCCTGAACCGCGTTAAGGACTTCAAGCCCCACCGCCGCCTGAAAAAACGCCTCAAATGCCGTACCGTCCCTGGAGCCCATGGCCATGGCCAGGGCCAACCCTTCATGGGGGTCTATCAAGGCCGCATCGGCGGCAACCCGCCCCTCAAGCCAAGCCCTAAGGCTTTTGTCGTTTATTTCTTTTGCCAAATCAAAGGCTCTGGTGCAAAGCTCCGTTCTTAGGCTCTTGTTCCACATGACGGCACTCTTTGCTATGCCGCTTAGAGCCTTTATCCTGGAAGCCGGATCTTCCATAGTCTGGGCCAGAACCAGGGCGCATCCCATCTCAAACCAGGAGTTGCCCGCACTCGCCACCAGCCGCATGGCCCGCACCTTGGCTGTTTTTTCCTTGATCAGGCGAATCAGCACCCAAGCCTTCCAGCGATTATGCCGGGCCAGTACAGCGGCCAACTCCACCAGTTCGGCATCTCTTTGCCTGACATCCGGATTTGTCAGACAGGTTCTCAAGGCAAAATCATAGGCTATAAGGGAAAATTCAGGTTGCAGAGCCTGGGCTGTCTGGCCGATCAAGCGAAAACGCCAGGCAGCCCTTGCCCTTGACTCCAGGCCTTGAAGCATTTTCTCCTGGTCCGCCCCAAGCCTCTTGGCAAAGAGTCTTCTCACATCTCCGACCAAGCTGACTGCCCTGGCTTTTTCCTGGCTGCATTCAAGCGAAAGGGCCTGTCTGGCCAGATCCAAAGCCAACCGGGGAAAGACCGGGGCCGCCTTCTTAGCCAGGTCGCATAAGGCCAAAATTTGATTTTGGGTTTTAATCTGGTCTGCTCTTAAGGCCCTGGCCGTGAACCAGGGAAATTTCCCTGACTGGATCTGCCCGCAACCCTGCGCCCGGGCGAAGGGTGCAAGGCTTGACAGCATCAAAAAAACAATAAGGAGGCCGGGCAATAAACAAAAGGGGAAATGATGCACACGGCGGTTGGAGCAATTTTTGTTTTCAACACCGGGAGTCTTATTTTTTGCAAATTTGAGAAAGGGGATAAACCAGCGCCCAAAATATCTCTCAGAAGCTTTTGATGGCCCACTGACAGGCTTTTTGCCACCCGGGCATACTTTCACCCATGCTCCGAAGAAACACTTATCAAAGGGACCAGAGCGCATCCCTCTAACCCTTTCGCGAAAGGTGCAGTTTACTGGCCAGAAAATACGCCCCTGCCAAGGCCAGCCCGCCAAGGGTGGTCCAGTTGAGTATACTTAAAAGGGATTCCTTTTTATCCTGCGCAACTATGGGGCGAAAGACCCTGTAATTAAGCTGTTTCTGCACCTTTCTAAAGGCTTTCCGGATCTCAGCCACCGACGAAACAGGTTTGGTTTGAGCCAATCTGTAAAGATCAGCCACCTGCCCCAACTCCCGTTTGAGCCTCTCCGCAGAACTCCAGTCCGACTTTTGTTCGAGGTTCACACTGATGGCCAGGATCCAAGCCTCCAGCTGAGCCATCTCCATCCAGGCAGCCTCAAGGCCCGGACACTGATTGGCATCCAGAGAAAAGGGCCCTGCATCCTTGCGCAGGCTGGATAAGGACATCTGCCAAAAACCGGCGTGGCAGGCCGCACAGCTTTCCTGTGACGCAGCCTGCAGGTCGGACGGATTAATCCCGATAAGTCCCAACACAGCTCCCAAGATCAGGAAGGCGTTCGCCCAAAACCGCCCTTTTTTTTGACTATGATCAAGGCTCATTTTTCATGCCGGCATTGTTCAGTTTTAGACGACTTCCCACATAGGCGTGGCAAGGAGTGCAGAATTTTTTTCCGCTGTGACACACAAGGCAATCTTTGGGTTTAAAAAAACTGGGCATGGGGTTCAGGTTGCCCTGCCCTTCACCCACCACTTTTGTATGCAAAACACGCCACTCATCCAAGGGGCTATGATAAACGGGGGCCGGAAAGACCGTCTTTTCCAGTACCAGGCCTTGGGAAGGCCCGGCCTGGGCCATGAGAACAGCCCAGCCGAGTATAAAAACACCCAAGGGGACCAGGCACCACTGAACCTTTTTCATACCTTGTCATCCCCTTTTTGGTCAGGCTCATTAGACATAAGGGCATTGCCAAACAGGGCCGCAACCCCCGACACATCCAGCTCCAGCCCGTATCTGGCCAGGATTTTCTTAAGAGCTGTTTTACATTGGGCACATCCCGTGGCCAGGCAATTCACCCCCACATTCCCACGCATTGATGCGATGACTTTCGCCAGGGGAAGCGAAGCGGAAACAATTTCCTCTGTCTGATCGGCAATCGCCCGGCATCCCCCCCCACAGCATAGAGTATTTTCACCGCTGTATTTAGCGGGCATTTCATAATAAAAATTGCAGCTGGCCCTCAGCAGTTCTCTGGGCTCCTGCAAAAGACCGGTGGATCTACCATATTGGCAGGGGTCGTGCAACGTTACGATTCTTTTATCGTTTGCTTCCCTGTTCAAATAGGAGTCAAAGGCCCCTCTTCGCCAAAGATGCCAGGCCCATTGGTAAAAATGCAACGGGCCCGGGGCCTTCAGGTAACCGCCTTCACTCCAGGATCCATGCATGGCAAGCATATAGTTTTTGGCAATTTGCCAGCCGTGACCACTCTCCCCCCAAATGATATAGCGCACCTTTAGTTCTCTGGCAGCTTCCAGTATGCGCTTATTAAGCCTGGCCATGGTCCGATAGTTCAGAAAATAGCCTGGATTATCCGCATCTGCCGCATGGGTGCTGGTGGTCCAGGAAACTCCGGCCGCGAAAAAGGCCTTGGCATATCCTGCAAAGGTCGTTTCGTGCTCTTTCAGATCAAGTGCTGAAGGTAAAAAAAGAATCTCCGCCCCATATTCGTCCACCGGGCATTTTATTTTCTGCGCGTGATCCTTTTCCAGTCTTTGCTCCAAAGAGGCATTAGTCCGGGTCCAATCCTCCGGGCTGATATTTTGGGCGTTGCCGTAGGTCATATAGGACTTGAGAGCCTTAACCAATGTCTGGGGTATCAACCCCAACTCGGTCAGAACCTCGCGGCAGGATCTGACAATCGCGGCAGGATCCAACCCCAGGGGGCAGTAAAGGGAACAACGCCTGCACAGGGCGCAACTGAAAAAACTGCTGTACCAGGCAGTGAGAGTCTGAACCGAAAGATTAAAACGGTTAAAATCAGATTTGCGAAAGGCTCCGCGGAAATTAAAATGCTCCCTGGTTAAAGCGGCGGCCAGCTCCATTCTTCCCAGGGGCGTCAGATTCTTGTTCGATCCACCCCGACTGTAAGGGCACTTATCAATACATGCCCCGCAACGCAGGCAGGTTTCCAGATAGAGTCCAAGATCCCGGTGGGTGTTAAGCAGTCTATGCCAGGCCAGCAAAAAAATTTTCTGCCAATCCTCCATTGACTCCATAACCAAACCACAGGCTTGCAGGTCTTCCCGCAAGGCCGGTGCGAAGGGAAGAGTTTCATTACTCAGACCAAGAATCGAAGGGAAAATTGAGGCCCTCGAGCCAGTCATCACCTAACCTTTCCGTTATGCTCTATTCTGCGCTCTGAGGAACCCAGCACCTTTTTGACACCTTGCCGGGACCACCTCTCTTTAAGGCGCTTTCGATAAGCAGCCAAACTTTCATACGCCTCCAATTGCTCAGCTGTTTCCTGTTCCTCTGTCACAGGGCGGGTCATTATTTCATGGCAGGGATTATCAAGCTGGCGAAGCCCCTGATCGGCCTTGGTGGTAAATCTCGGATTCAAAAACAGACAAAGAGCGTGCCCCAGCTTACCAAAGGGAAACCACGCTATCACCACTAAGCCAAGCAAAAAATGCAAGGGGAACATTCCCCCTGGCCACGCATGAGCCATATCTTTGAACTGGAAAAAATTTAAAGCGGTAACCTTCACTGCAACCAAATCTGTGGGAAAAGCCAGTTTGGTCATGATTCCAGTAACAGCAGTCGCTAGCAGGAGATACAGAGGAAAATAATTCGAAAAACCGGAAAACCGGAAAAGACCGGGGCTCCAAAAACGTCTGACCAGCCGCAGTCCCAGTAAAACAGGCAGAAAATATCCTGCCCAAAGTCCCCACTGATTTAACCAAAACACCCACTCAGGCACAGGATTCAAAACGAGCCTTAAATGGCGTATAAAAACCAAAAGCAAGGCAACATGCAGGGCAATGGCTTGCAAATGGGCCAAGGCCCCCAGCAAAGAAGGACGATGAGGCAATAGCAAGGTTTTGACCAGCCCCCTTAATCCACCTGGTTTTATCTTGGCATTTTGAAAGAAAGGCTCCGGCAGGCATAACGGCAACTCCGCCCATCTCTTAAGCCTCAGGCAAGTGCCCAGGAAAAGAAACAGAAGAGCCAACCAGGGTAAAAATTTAAAAAATATGACCTTCAAGAAGACCACACAGCCGAGAAACAGATTTTAACCCGCAAGAAAGCCCCTGGTAAGAATTATGGTTACTGAGCATCTGAAAAAACCTGGGACTCAACTAAAGACAGAGTAGGACTCCGCCGAAACTAAACTGACCTGCCTTGCAACCGGCTTTTACGGCAAGATCCCGGCTAAGTGCTGTAAAGCCTAAGTTTCAAGCAAATTGCAGATCAGTGAGCTGGCTTTTCCTTAGAAACGTCCGGCAGGGGGTATCCCATGCCGCAAGGGCATGCACCCCCCCGCCGGTTTTCCCTAAGCCCGCAATTATTCAGCTGAGTCCGGCTATATTTCCAACCGCTCCAGCAGTTCGTCATGCACCTTGTAACCCAGCTCCATTGCCTTTTGGGCATGTTCTTTAGCCTGGTCGGGTTTTCCCAGGTCCAAAAGGGCCACTGCCATGTTGTTATGGGCCATGGCAAAATCAGGCCTTAAATCCAGGGCCTTTTGGCTGGCTTCAAGGGACTCTTCCAATCGGTCTGTCTGCAAAAGAATTGAACCCAGGTTGGTCCAGGCATCGGGCATCTCGGAATGGATCTTAAGCGCCCTGCGCAATTCTTTTTCCGCCTCTTCCAGTCTTCCTATCTGTTGATAGGCCACTGCCATATTTGCCCTGACCAAGGGGACGTCCCAAACAGCAAGGGCCGAGGTGAAAATCTTGAGAGCTTCTTCAGGCCTCCCTTGAGCCAAATGGATGGCACCCACGTTTATCATACTTTCCAAATGCTTGGGCGACTGGGAAAGAACAATGCCGAATTGCTCCAGAGCAGCATCGGGATGCCCGTCATGCATAAGGGCTACGCCCAGGTTGTAACGTACATGCCAGGCGCCGGGTTCTGCGGCCACGTATTGGCTCAGGCGGTCTATAAGGCCTTCCCGATGAAAATCATCTTCGGGGATGCCGGTCTCGTTTTGAATTTTCTTCATAAAATTGGTCTTCCGATGGCCTTTTAAGGTTTTTTATGTAAAACCCATTAATCGGGCCCTGGAGGGTGAACCATAAGAGCCTTGTGTCTCTTTTGGCAACCCGTACGTGGCTACCGCCCAAAGATATGGTGGTATTCGTATGATCGGCGAAAAGATAAGCCGACCGATCATTTCGACATTCTTTGGGCGTTATATTCGCCTGGGCCTATCCTTTGGATGCGGCAACCCAAACGGCATCGCCGGAGCGCCCCAAGCAAGCCTGTACTAGAGGAAAATCCCCGCCGCCAATTACCACCTTTTCAGGCTTACTGACGGGGGGACTCGCTTTTTTTCTCACCATGTGAGCCCGGACTGTGGCTAGTCCTCACCCTCGGGGTGCTTGCCGCCAGGCAGGGCAAAATAGGTGGTGGAACCACTTGACCAGTACTCCAGAACGCCGGAGTTGATCATGGCGCTGGTTGCCTTTTTCAAAGGCCTTTTCTCTACGGAATCGTCCAGCTTTTTGACCTCTTTGAGGAGGTCCTTCATCATCATCCGTTTTTTCTTTTTCTCCATCACCTGCAAAACCAAGGCTTGCATTTGTTCCATATCAGCCATTAGCAGTCCCTCCTTAACTTGATGCACTTTTCACAATCAAATAGCACCATATCTCTCGTGACTTCAAGTGTCAAGCACCTTGTGACCTCTTGGCCGCCGCGACCAAAGAGCCTGCCCAACACTTAAGTCCGAGAGCATGTACATGATGATAAGTGCCTAGAACATTTTTATAAACGAGTCCACCTTTACCGGCGAAAACACCTTTTCCCCGCTCCACCTTGTAGGCAAAATTCAACTCGGTCATGGGTTTGGCCAAGGGCTTGCTGTAGTGGAATTCATGGGCCTTAAATCTAAGCCCCTGAGGAAAGAAGGGATTTTCACCGATCACCTGGCATACTGAGTAACCGTGCCCCACCGGTTTTTTCCGCATGTGAAAGTCAATGGGAAAAACACCTGCCATGGGATAGTACTTATCATCAATAACCAGGTTGTCGCCCAGATACATCAACCCGCCGCATTCCGCATAAATCGGCAACCCCTTATCGGCCATTGCCTTTACTTGTTTACGCAATTCTTTATTACGACTTAAACGTTCGGCATGCGTTTCAGGAAAGCCGCCTCCAATATACAAAGCGTCCATCTCGGGAAGGCTGTGGTCTTCAAGGGCGGAAATAAAAACCAGCCTGGCTCCGTGGCTTTCAAGGGCGGCCAGATTATCCTGGTAATAAAAGCCAAAGGCGGAATCTTTGATCACACCAATAACCGGGGCATGCTTCTTTTGGTTTTCCACAGGGCTCAATCCCTCGGGCGGATCCCAGTGGTCCCAAGACGAAGCCGCCTGCATCACCTCCCACAGCTTATCCACATCTACATAGCCTGCCACCTGACGCCCGATTTGGCGCAGACTTTCAGCCATGGCTGAGTGTTCCTGGGGAGGGACCAGACCCATATGCCGCTCCGGCATATGAAACTCCAAGCGGGGGACAGCGCCCAGGACAGGAACTTGGGTGGTTAGTTCGATGGCCTCGGTCACCACCTTTTCCTGCCGCTTAGTGCCCACGGGATTTAAGATTACGCCTGCAAGATTTAAATCAGGGTCAAAGGTCTTGCACCCCAGGACAATGGCGGCAACCGTCCGGCTCGCCATGGTGCAGTCTATGGCCAGCACCAATGGAGCCTTAAGAGTCTTGGCCAGCTCTGAAGTGGAAAAACTGCCCTTTACATCTTTTCCGTCAAAAAGGCCTCGATTGCCTTCTATGACAGCGGCGTCTTTATTAAGGGAGTGATAGCCGAAAGACGAGAGAATCTGATCGCGGGTCATCAGATAAGGGTCTAGATTGTGGCACTGGGTCTGGGCAGCCTCAGTATGCCACAGCGGATCGATATAGTCCGGTCCCTTTTTGAATGGGGCCACCCGGACTCCACGGTCGCGTAGGGCTTGGATAAGCCCCAGGGTTAGGGTGGTCTTGCCCGATCCACCGCGCAGGGCGGCCATGACCACCCGCGGTAAGTTCTGGGCCATATGTCGTTCCTTGAAGACGTTACCCGGAACCAGCAAGGGTTCCGGGTAACGTTATGTACTTCAAAGCGCAGCCGTAAACGGCGCGCCAACCCAGTTTATTAGAACTTGAACTGGGTGCTGTTGCGCCAGGTTGTGACGGCCAGACGATAATCGTCGATGTGGTGCTCAGTAAACTCGAGCTCGGTTACCTCGAAGAAACGCTCCCAACCAATGCGGTTGATCCACTCGCCCATACGCTCATAGCGATTGGCTCCGTTGGCATAAGCCTCCAGGATGGTGCGAATGGTCTTCACAGTGGTGTCCCAACGAGGGGGCTCGTTGGGAATATAGGGCACGGCCAGCTTGGAGAACATGGGCATGGTTCTGCTGTTGGAAACCTTGCCGCCCACCCACAGGGCAATACCGTCACCTTCGGCATCGGCCAAAGGCATGGAGGGGCACATGGTGTAGCAGTTACCACAGAACATGCAGCGTTCCGCGTTCACCTGCACGGACTTGTAATCATCCACCTTGGCCGGCTTAATGGCCGCGGTGGGGCAAGACGCGATGGCGGTGGGGATTTCGCAGATTTTGTCCAAGTGGGAGTGCTCGATAACCGGGGGTTTCCTGTGCACGCCGAGGATAGCGATATCAGAGCAGTGCACGGCTCCGCACATGTTCAGGCAGCAGGCCAGAGAAATGCGGACCTGGGCCGGGAGCTTGTGGGAGTTCCAGTACTCGAACAGATCGTCCATCACAGCCTTGACCGGGCCGGAGGCGTCGATCGCCGGGGTGTGGCAATGCACCCAACCCTGGGTGTGGACAATGTTGGTCACGCAGGCGCCGGTGCCGCCCTTGGGTAGGTTGCCATTGTCGTCCAAAGCTTTTTTCAAAGCTTCCAGCTTCTCGGTATCGGTCACCATGAACTCAATGTTGTTCCTGGTGGTGAAACGGAAGCAACCGTCGCAGTACTGGTCGGCGATCTTGCAGATGTCTTCCAGATGCAGGGTGGTCATCAGCCTGGTGCCGCCGCAACGCACGGTGAAGAGCTCAAAGCCGTCTTCGGTTACGTGCTTCAGTACGCCGGGTTCCAGAATCTCATGATATTTCCACTTGCCGTAGTTGTCCTTGATGTACTGGGGCCACATCTCGTCATACTTCGGCGGTCCAATATCGGTAATTCTGTCTGCCATTTTATATGTTCCTCCTTAAGAACGAACTACCGAGCGTGGCGCTTGCGGTATTCTTTGATGTCACGCTCGAAACCGCCAGGAACCTCATCTTCTTGGTAGAAGATATAGGGGTTGTACCTGGGTTCCTTGACCATGCGAGGATCAGGCTCCAACTCAACGGCCTTCAGGAATTCCTGCAGGCCTTTGCGCTGAATCAGCTCACCAATACGCTCACGGTTTTTGCCGTTCTCATCCCACCAATCCCACATCTTCTCGACAAAGTCTTTGAACTCTTCGTAGGGAGCTTCCATGGGAATGAAGGGAATGATCAACGAGCTCATCTGGGCGCCTTCCAGGATGGGCGCCTTGGCGCCGACCAGGATGGATGCGCCGGTCTCGGTGCCGGGCCTGAGGGCCTGGGGCATCAAGTTGATGCAGTGCATGCAGCGTGTACATTCCTTGTTGTCGATGTACAGCTTTTTACCGTCATAGGACATGCAACGGGTGGGGCACAGGTCGCAGACATCAGCCTGGATATCAAGCTTGGTGTCGGGGCCATGGGCTCCGCCATTGGCGCAAATTTCGCCTGCGGCGTAGGCAGCCACGGCTTCCTGGTCGATGCGGATGTCATCTTTCCAGGTACCGATAATGGAGCAGTCGGAGCGGGCGATGGAGGCCACGCAACCATTGGGGCAGCCGTCCACCTTGAATTTGAACTTGTACGGCCAGGCAGGACGGTGCATTTCGTCCTGGAATTCCATGGTCAGGTCGTAGCAGATATCCTGAGTGTCGATGCAGGCCCATTCGCAACGGGCTTTACCGACGCAGCAGGCAGGTGTGCGCAGGGCCGAACCGGAACCACCCAAGTCCCAGCCTTTTGCAGTCAGCTCGGCAAAGATGGGTTCCAACTCCTCGGTAAAGGCACCGAGTAAAACCATATCGCCTGTGGAGCCGTGCATGTTAAGCATACCCGAGCCACGGCGCTCCCAGATATCCATAACCTCGCGCAGACGCTCGGTTTTGTAAAATTTGGACGCGGGCTGGTTGACGCGGAGCGTATGGAAGTGCTCAACGCCGGGAAAAAGATCGGGAACATCGGAATAACGGCCGATAACGCCTCCGCCGTAGCCCAACACGCCCACAATACCGCCATGTTTCCAGTGGCCCTCTTTGTCCTTATAGGACAGCTCAAGCTGGCCCAAAAGATCCGCACAAGCGTCTTTACCGGCTTCAGCCAAACGCTTAATGTCGGTTACGAAGCTTGGCCACGGCCCTTTTTCCAGCTCATCGAGCATCGGAGTTGGGTGCATTTTTGCCATTAGCTGCTTCCTCCGGTATGGATTGCTAAATTGTTGATTACCCTAAATATCGCAGTACCGCTTCCATAGGGGCGACCAATGGATTCGGATTTGCTCTTTTAGCCTTCAAACCAGGATGCTCCACCCGTAAGACGTGGTTCACATCTCCAGCAATTCCCAGTTTTCAGGTCTATTACATGATTGTATGGGTTATTAGTTCCTGTCCTCACAATGTCCGAATCTATAAAAACCGCAAAAGCATGTCAACCAAAAAACAACCTCACAGGCGCTTTAGGCGTAAAACACCTACAGCCTGTTGGTTTTTTGGTCCCAGCTCAAACTTAATCCCCCGATTTGCCGTAAGGTTTCATCAACTTTACAATCAGGTTAAAGTTGGCTGAAGCCTAAAAATCCCAGAGTAATAAGATTAAAACGGGTTCTAATCGTTTTATTTTTCCGTAACTTCACGATCCGCGGTAAATGGACTCGGTGAACAGACATTACCATCAATGTACTATCTTGTCCCGAAGCTTTCGACAAGATACTATTTGCAGCGCATAGTTATCAGAATTTTTATTTGGACAGCGAGGCCGCCCATGATCCGAACCGACGATTCGGTTATACCTGAACGGTTTGACAACCTGTGGAAAATGATTAAAGCCCACGGTGCAGAGCAGTGGCTTGAAGACAAGGGAGTTGGCCCTGATCTCGAGGGGCTCACCTATCTTTGCCGATTCGCCTTTTTCACCGGACTGATCTCCAAAGGCGAGGTTGCCAGGCAGCTTGAGCTGACCGGCCCTGAAAGGAAAAAGCTGATCAAAACCTGGTATGACATCCACCGGGAAAAGGGCTGTGGAGCCTGTTGAGAAATCAAAGCCCCACTGTCACCAATTTTAAAATCCTTTTCACTGACGGATTTTCCACAAGAGGCAACCGAAATCAGGATTCGAGGGCGCCTACAAATTCCGGCTTTTTGAAAAGGGAAAACCCGCGCCTTTTAAAATAGGGGCTTCAGATAACACCAACCGGAGACAACAGTGGCTTTGGCGTTGCCCCCGGCTTCCAGGCAAGGCCCTCTCGGGCTTTGAAGAGGCCTTCCTGCCCAAAATTTGAGCCCTGCCAACCGTAAGGGATTACACGCCTGAATCAAGCCGTGCAGTTCAGCGGACCGCCATTTTGAAGTTTAAAAACTTCTTTTCTGGTTGATAACATTATTAGGGCCCTGAAACACAAAACGTCCGGAGGTGTTTTCAGGACCCGTTTTTCTGCTATTTGTCAACAGACATTTTCGCCGTTATTTGCTGTACCTGGCCAAAACCTCCATAAGATGCCTGGCCGCCTCCGGGGCCACGACCTTACCGCCTTGCAGGATTTCCTTACTGGTGGCGTCTTTACCGTAGTAGGACTTATTAGTGTCTTCATCAACTTCCAGCCCGGCCGCTCCCACTGTGGCTCCGGCAAAGGCCCCCTGGGCCCTGGAATAGGAATACACATCAGCCGAAAGACTGGCGGCCGATAGCGAAGCCTCTGCAGTGCGTCCCACCGGACCGGCGGCCACAGAAGCATCCACCCCAAACTTGACCTGATTTTTAAGAACCCCTTCCAGACCCCTTTCCCTCATGACAAACATAAAGAGATCCATGGATTCAGCGCCGATCTGGAAGCCCACATTGGCTCCGGCGATTACCATGAAAGAAGGTTCACTCCAAGAGCCGTCGGCCTTGCGCACGCAGACCACGCCGTGTCCATATTTACCGCCCACCACAAAGCCGGCTTTAACCATATTGGGTATCAAAATCACCGCCTTGGCCCTTTTAAGCATCCAGTGCGGAGCACCGGAATCAGGCGAAGTCATGAATTTTTCAACCAGTATCGCGGCCTCTTTGACTTTCAGCTCCGCCTCGAACTTATCCAGTGCCATGGCATGCCCAGCAAACCCCAACACCAAAGCGGCCAGAATGAAAACTCCGATCCGTTTGCCAATTTGTCTCATTTTCCTCTCTCTTCCTTGGTATCTTGGTCGTTTTGCGCCAGGCAACCTAGCCTTCGCATTTCCTCTTCCACTTGAGAGGCCCTGTTCATCTGACCCAGACTCAAAAATACATCCCTGGCCTGGATCAAAATTTCCGCAGCCTCAGTTTTTCTATCCTGCTCCGCCTGACATGTGCCCAGTCCCACCAGGGCCAGGGCAACCCTCTGGGGGTCGTTCATCTCATGGGCCAGCTTCCCCAGTTCCCTGTAGGCGTCTTCCGCTCTATCCAATTGACCCATAGCTCTATACAGCGGAGCCAGCCTTTGAATCAAAAACAGCCGCCCCACCACGTCGTTTCCTTTTTCAGCTATTTTCAGGGCCTTGATAAGGCACTCTTTTGCCTGATCATATCTACCCGCCTTGCTCAGGGTTTCACACAGCCTTTCAAAGGCGCCCAGGCAGCCGGGTACATCGTTTTCCTGCTCAAATACAATCAGGGCTTCTCTTAAAAGTTCTTCGGCCCTTAGCCAATTACCCCTTAGCCAGGCAACATCCGCCAGGCGCAGGCAAACCTGGGCCCTTCCCGTATCGTTCTCCAACTTTTTACAAAGGTAATAAGCCTCATCCAGAGCCTCAAAGGCCAGGTCGTCCTTGCCCCTTTCCAGATAAGCCACCCCAACCTTCAAGAGGGCATTTGCCACTCCTTCATCTATATCTTCATGACGCATGTCCTCCAGGGTGCAGAGGGCATCTTCCAAATCAATCTTTACTCCCAAAATCAGTCTCCTTATTCATATCCACTTGAATCGACAGGCCAAGGGGGAAACAGCGACATAGCCATAAACAGTCTGTAAAGCTTGCCAAAAATCTCAGCCCGACACGGCCGGGCGACTATGAAAGCCCATCGCCCGACCTGCGCACCCATCGACCTTTTTCACTCCCTTGTCAAATCCTCTTCTCAAATCTACGAGCGTTGCGCAAATTAAATCCGGCTCTTTATTTACTCAATCATTCACACCGGCAAGAACATCAACCACAAAATTCCTGGTCCTGGGACCGTCGAATTCCAGGAAAAAAATCCCCTGCCAAGTCCCGAGATTCAGCCTGGTGTCAACCACCGGAACCCTCACGCTGCTGCCGGTTAAAACCGATTTTATATGAGCTGCAGAATTGCCTTCCGCGTGTGTATAAGGGCCGTCCCAGGGGACCATCCGCTCCAGTCCGGCCAAAAGGTCCTCCATTACCGAGGGATCTGCCGCTTCATTCACACACAACCCGGCTGTGGTGTGCTTGACAAAAACCTGGCACCAGCCGTTTTGTATTCCGTTTTTCCTTACACATTCACTTACCTGGGAAGTGATATCAAGCGCTTGGCTGTGACGCCCCGTCTTGATTGTGATGGTCTGCATAAATACTGTCCCTTTTTTTCTAATTTAAACGCAAAGTCTTTGATTAAAGTCTTATTCGGCAGGTTGGATAAATAGATATCAGAAATCACACCTTTTGGGCCAACACATTTTAAGCACAAGTGTTTTTCACAGGCCAATTCGACAAATAAAACAGATAATTAAACTAGTCAATAAGTGCGAATTTCAACCGGATGCGGATTCCATTAATGACTTACAATAAAATCACATTTAAATTAGATAGTTATCATACTTACATCAAATTAACCAACCCCAAAAGGACAAACTCTGCCTTAAATTGACAATTTACAAACTTACGTGCAAACTCAAATCAGTCATCTTCTCAAACATAGGAGAAATCATGAAGCTCATCGGCGATATTCATGCCTATCCCTGGACTCAGATGATCGCCAACAACTGCAACACCTATGCTGTGGCAGGTCCGCCCACCCTTTTGATTGATCCGGGCCACGCGAACTTTTACTATCATGTTGAAAAAGGCCTTAAAGAAGACAAGTTACCCGAGACCCCGGAAATTGTATTTTTAACCCATTGCCACCCGGACCACTTTGAGGCGGCTGAGCAACTGCAAAAAAAAGGCTCCCGCCTGGCCATGCACTCCCTGGAAGTTGAATACATGCAAGGTCAGGGGCGCAGCCTGGCCCGCTCCCTGGGTATGAATTTTCCCGAACTTAAAATAGATATCATCTTGGAGGAAGGCCCTTTTCAGCTGGGCAATGAAGAATGGGAAGTTTTTCTCACACCAGGCCACAGCCCTGGACATGTATGTCTTTATAACAACACCCAAAAGGTCCTTTTTGCCGGAGACCTCATCTTTGCCCAAGGCGTAGGCCGGGTTGATTTTCCCGGCGGGAGCGGTGAGGAGCTGAAAAAATCCATTGAACGAATGGCTAAGCTTGACCTTGAGTGGGTCTTGCCCGGACACGGGCCGATCATAAAAGGTGCCGAATCCATTAGAAAAAACTTTGAAATCATTGCTTCCATGTACTTTGGTTTAATCTGAGTCAGGCGCGTCGGGCCGGGTGAAAAACCGGCCGAATTGGGGCGACAGGATAAGGCTTAAGCTTATGCCTGGTGACGCTGGGCAAAGACCCAAAAGGTATTTACAGCAAAAAGCTGCCGAAGAGGTCGAAACAACATTAGTAGTGATCACAAACCGGTTTTGTAACTGATATTTCCGGACCATCTGCGCCCTGACTGGTCATTTTCGGACCAGGCCGGGGCGTTTCCCGCAATATCCGCTGTGGCAGGGTCCTTAAGCGACCGGTGACTTCCTCGATATCCTGAGTGCGTTTTTCATCCAGGGTAAAACCGCGCAGGGGACCCCGGCCAAAATCATTTTTTCTCATGTCAAGCTTCCTTATTCTGCGATTGAACATGGTGTGATAGTAAAGGAGCAGGTTTTTGGTGTCTGTGGCAATGGTCCATTGGGTGCCTGAAGGAAGGGCGACCTTGCTCCCTGTTTCAAATCCTTCACCCTGTTTGACTCACTCGTTGAAATTATCCAGGATGCGAAACAACTCCTGAACCGTATCCAGGCCGCCCTTGGTTGGGCGCGAAGTCCGGGCAACCACTGCCCGCACAAAACGGGAAGGAGAGGTAAAATCGCCGGGCAACCCCAAAAAACCGGAACCGGCCGCCAAAGGAGTTATCTCAAGCTCGCCCCATTTTTTATTTTTAAAGGGCTCACCGGATAAAAAACCATAATTCCTCAGGGTTGTAAGGTGCCAGTCAAAAGTGGGATTATTGGTGATAACCCCCAATGGTCTATGAAAAAATTTAGGCCTTCCAACTTTGAACTCAATGAGCATGGTTTTACCACCGGGCTCGGTAAGCATGATATGCACCGGTACGGGGATGCCGAAAGCAGGTTCAACCACAGGATCGACCTTAATTTTGGCAGGGTCCTTTTTAACTTCATCCAGGGTTTAAAAATTGAAAGTAAATAATGTAAGAGATCATTGAGGGAGATGCTCGTAGCCTCCCGGCCCGGGATATGCTTGCCATAATCGGCAAATCCTGCATGATAAAATATTCCGGCAGAGAGGTCTTTTTCATTCATACCGTCGGCCACAGCCTTATCCAGAACCTGAATAGCGGCAAATCCGTACCTGCCCTGCCAGGAAATTCCCTTTTCATTGTTTGAAAGGTCTGATTGAAAAACAGTCCCCCGGGAGATAACCACAGCCTTTGAGCACATGTCGAATTTTTCCCACTCCATGGTTCGGCCCGCACAACAGTGCCGTCTGAACCTTTAGGCGCCAGGCCGGTGCAGGCAAGGAGTTGTCCGCCGCTAAATAAAAGCAAAAAAGATAAACCTAAAAAGCCGATGATTATCCTTTTTATTTTTCCAGAAAATATCAGTGTCTACTCGGCATAACCAATACAGAATAATAGAAATATTAAAACTCATTAATAAAGCAAATCCGTTTTAATTTAATTCTATACTATAGTATATTATTCACAAAAATAGCATAACTCAAAATTAAAAATATCCATTACTTTACTTTACAGTTTACTCCCAAATTGTATTATTTACTATCTCACTCCAACACAATTTTCTCATACTAAAACAATTAACCCAATAAACAAAACTGGTTATTTTAGTGTTTTTTTAGGGTGACTAATCTTCCACGATTTACGAACAGGTAAAATTATCGCATTGGTTTTACTACAACCCACTCAGGTAATTAACTTGTATTAGAAAATAAAGGCGGGGCTATTTCTTAAGCAAGTTGTGAGATTTTGTTTTTTTGCCACTTGGAATTAAATATTAATCAGGATGTTACGTTAATATAAAAAGGGGATTCCGCCTTTCGAGGCGAAATCCCCTTTTAGAGAACTTTTAAAGCAGGAAATAAGATTAAATCTTATTCCTCGTCCTCATTCTCCTGCAACCACTCCAGGCCCACATCAGCCAGATCCGGCCCCAGGTATTCCCGTTCATTCTCACCGAGCATACCCATGGAAAGGGCGATGAGGGTCCACAGGTGAACCGTGTGGTATCCCGCTTCGTAGTGATCTGAAAGATCATGAATCTGAGCGTGACAGTTGTGACAAGGAGCGATGCAATAATCAGCTTTGGTTTCCAAAATCTGGTCTAATTTTTTTCTACCGAACTCGCGGCGTTCATCGGCATAACCAGATTGGAGGAAGCCACCGCCACCGCCACAGCAGAAGTTGTTGGAGCGGTTGGGATGCATGTCTATGAAATTTTCTTCACCGACCACAGACTTGACAACAAAACGCAGGTCTTCGGCCACAGGATCACCCAAGGATTTCCTTACCAACTGGCAGGGATCCTGCACCGTAAACTTAATTTTTAAATCTTTGTTCCAGTCGGAGCTGACTTTGAGTTTGCCCTCTCTTATCCATTGGGCATAGTATTCGATGATGCTTTTGACTTCGAAGTTAGGCTTGATATTGTACTTTTGCAGTCCGGCCCGGACTGCGAAAAACTCGTGGCCTCATTCCGTGTTGAGCCAGACTTTACAGCCTAGATCCTCCACAGCCTTTACCTTGACCTCGGTGATGTGCTTCCAGGCATCATCATCGGCAAGGAACATGCAATAGTTTTCCGCCGCCCATCCGGCGGTGCCGTAGGTCCAGTCTGCACCGACTTTGTGCAGAATCTTCCACAAAGGCACCATCTCGTCAGGCTCGGTCACCGGTTCACGAGAGTTCTGGTTAAGGAAAAAATAGGCCCCCTGTTTATCAACAGGAGCTTCTAAATCCTCAAAACCCGGCTGGGTCTCGCGGACCTCTTCCAGAACGTCTTCAACCACGAACTTAAAGTCCTCAGGTGAAGCTCCCATGGCGCTGCACGCATCGCTGCGCAGGGCAAAATCACAGGAGCCCAGAATACCCTTGGGGCGCTCTTCCCTGGGCCAGGTCTGCCTGGCCAGGAAAACAAGCTGCGGGATATTGACGTTCATGGGACAGGCGTGGATACAGCGTTGACACATGCTGCACATCCAGACCCACGGCGAGGAAGTGGCTTCCTCATCCAATCCCAAGGCCAACATCCGCACGAATTTCCTGGGGTCCATGTCGTGCAGGCCGGTAGCCGGGCAACCGCCGGAGCAGGTTCCACAAGTGAAACACATGCTCAGGTTGTTGTCTGGCAAAACCTCGTTTACTTTCTTCCTAAACTCCCCGAGTTCGGATTTCAGGGTGATTGCTTCTTCTGCCATAGGCAACTCCTCCCTGGATTCTGGCACTGTATCTCAAGAGTCTTGAACAGCCAGTGGTTATCTCGGCCTTTGGTGTCGAAGAGTAAGAAACGCTGGCGCTATCATAGGGTATACCCCCTATCTTACTCGACTTTCCAGTAATGCCCTCATAATTACTTTGTAGCACGAGACCCCCAAAAAAAGCACCAAAAAACGCTCTTATAAACAGGGTTTTTTAGGGACAAACCCGAGCCCGAAAACTCGGTAAAAGCCTCGTCCTACTAGTCTTTATTTACCTTCTCGACGCTTATCGAGCAAACCCATTATCAAAATTCAACTCGTAAGGTTTTCACCTGCGCCGATCCGCACAGGACGGATCGGCGTTTATAAACTAGTCGCCAGGGGTCTACTCAGGCAAAGACAGGTCTCAAGGTTCTGTAGCCTAGTATTCCACCGGCATTTTTTCCAATTGGGCTTTTGTGAAGACCGGTCCGTCCTTGCAGACATACTCCGGCCCTACATTGCACCGCCCACAGATACCGATGCCGCATTTCATGCGGTTTTCC
>NZ_AZAC01000066.1 GCF_000931935.2 Dethiosulfatarculus sandiegensis | reverse complement strand
GCTGGCCACGCGGCCGCTCTCGCGCTGCAGGGGCTGCTCGGCCTCGTGTGCGACCCGGTCTGCGGGCTGGTGGAGGTGCCCTGCGTGGCGCGGAACGGCACGGCTGCCGGTGTAGCGCTCTCGGCCATCGAGATGGCGCGCGCGGGCGTCCGGTTCCCCATCCCGTTCGACGAGGTGGCCGAGGCGCTCGCAAGCGTGGGGCGGGCGCTTCCGGCATCGCTGCGGGAGACCGCCCAGGGTGGTCTTGCCGCCACCCCGACGGCCCGGGAGATCGAACGCTCGATCACCGATGCATGACAACGTCAACATACTGTAAACTGTTCCGCACGCGAGAGCGTGCGGTCTGTGTATCGCCCGGAGGCTCGAGTCTCTGGAGCACAGGTCGGCCGACCAAGTGCCATCCGGCGTTGGCTCCGATACGTTGCGGACACTAGGAGCATGCATTGATCGAACTCATCGGAGTGAGCAAACACTTCGGGAACCATCAGGCGCTCAAAGAGATCGACCTGTTTGTCCCGTCCGGGCAGAAGCTGGTCATCATCGGCCCGTCAGGCTCCGGCAAATCAACGCTCATCCGGTGCATCAACATGCTCGAGAAGCCGAGCGCCGGGCGCGTGATCGTCGACGGCATCGAGGTCACGGCGCCGCGGGCGCCGATCGCCAAGGTCCGTCAGCAGGTGGCGATGGTCTTCCAGTCGTTCAACCTCTACCCGCACAAGACGGTGCTGGAGAACGTCACCCTGGCGCCGATCGTGGTCTCAGGGGTATCGCGTGAAGAGGCCACGGAGTCCGGACTCGCGTACCTGGAGCGCGTAGGGCTGAGCAGCCAGGCCGAGAAGTATCCCGCCCAGCTCTCGGGCGGTCAGCAGCAGCGCGTAGCCATAGCCCGGGCACTCAACATGCATCCCAAGATCATGCTCTTCGACGAGCCCACCTCGGCGCTCGACCCGGAGATGATCCAGGAGGTGCTCGAGGTCATCATCGGCCTTGCTCACGGAGGCATCACGATGGTGGTCGTGACTCACGAGATGGGATTCGCAAAGGAAGCGGCGGACCGCGTGGTCTTCATGGACGACGGGTTGATCCTCGAGGACGGCACCCCCG
>NZ_AZAC01000065.1 GCF_000931935.2 Dethiosulfatarculus sandiegensis | reverse complement strand
GTCGAGCCAGTCCTCCGGCACCTGCACACCCTCGCTCAGTCGGGCGAATAGTTCCAGAAGCAGATCAACTGAGTACTCCCGGCGTGCGTAGGACTCGGTCTCGCCGAACAACTGGAAGCTGTTGGCCACTATCCGCTCGGGTTTGTTCCGTGGTTCCCGAGACAGCAGCAGCAGCTCCTTCGCGCTCTCGAAGTCGATCTCGAGGCCGTCCATGCGGCTCGAAGTGATCGCGCTCTCAAGCCTAAGCTGAACGAGCGCCGCCGGATTGTCCCGAAGCCACAGCGCCATCGGGGAATGAGCCGTGCAGGATACGTCGACGAACGACAACGTCCTTCTGATCTTCAGTGTGGGATAGACCCAGTAGCTGAAGCCCGGTTGCACTTGCACTATCACATCTGCCAAAGGGCCGATGAGCGCCGTCAGGAATCGCCGAATTACGTGGACATCTACAGAGTCTGACAGTCTTGAGGAGAGCAGGCGCTCATCGGTGACAAGATCCTGCCCTGCCGACTGAAGCAACTTGGCCACGTTGGCACGCTCCAGCACCTCGGTAGCGGCCAGGACCTGCTCCTCGGTGAGGGGACCCGAGTCGAGACGCTTCTCTCCGCTCAAGTGAGCACCCTTCCTGTTCGGCGTTCTCCTGCTAGCAGTCTAGCAGCATCTGCTGATGAGTCTGGCGAATCCGCTTCTTGACGCAGCGTGGGGGAGGATGCTAGCTTGCTGAAGTATCGATAAGGCTAGAACCGTCTGTTAATAAGGCGAGATGCAGCAGACCGATACATGAACGAACGGTATCTCCCCTATCGGAAACTTCCACCGGCAGTGGAAGCGATGGGGTTCTCTCGACCAGCAGCCGGCATCAGTCGGCCGCAACCACAGGGGAAAGGGGTGTGCACATGGGCAGACGTGCCGTGGTCGGCACCGTCGCATCGCTGGCGTTCGTAGCCGGCATCGCGTTTGCGGTCCGCTCGGCTTCGGTCCAGGGCGCCGAGTTGCTCTTCGACTCGGCGACATGGCTCGTGTGGCTTTCGCCGTTCGCGGGAGTGCTCGCGGCGGGAGTCACGAAACGGAAAGACCCGGTGATCGAGGGGGAGCGAGTGCTGCGTCACGATGACGCGGCGATCCTTGAGCACTGGGCGCACGGGATCGGCACCGCGGTGCTCCTGGTCTCGGGCATAGCACTCGGCTTTCTGTTCGTGCCGTCGCTTCTCGGGGCCGGGGCGCCCGTGTGGGCGGCGATGAACGTGCATTTCGTGGCGGTAGTGGTGTTCTTGTTCGGCACCTTCTACTACGGGGCCAACACCGCCCTCGCGCTGAAGCGCTTCGCCGAGCACCTCCCCACGCGCGACGCCATCGACTACACCCGTCGCCACTACGGGTTGTTGCTCGGCTTCAAGAAGCTGACGTTCCCGCCTGAGCGCAAGTACTTCGAGAGCGAGAAGATGGCCTTCATCCTCGCGCTCGTCTCCACTGTGGTCATCATCGCAACCGGTCTGGTCAAAGTCGCGGCTCACGCGATCGACGTCCCCGGCTGGCTGCTCGCCGTGGCCACTCCGGCCCACGACA
>NZ_AZAC01000064.1 GCF_000931935.2 Dethiosulfatarculus sandiegensis | reverse complement strand
ACGCCTTGGGGCTCGCCATCACTGTACATGTAGAGGTAACGGCTGATCGGGTAGGTGCCGTCGGCGGCCGTCTCCACCGATGCCTCAACACCGTCGACAGCGACGATCTTCACGTCGGACGTGAGATAACCGAGACCGATGTAACCGATTCCGGCCTCGTTGGCGGTCACCTCATCGGCGATCGCCTGGTTGGAGGGCAGCAGCTTGGCGGAAGCCGCGTACTCGAAGTCCTCGCCGACGACGGCCTCCTTGAAGAACTCGTACGTGCCGGAGGAGCTGTCACGCGAGAGGAGCACGATCTCGGCGTCGATGCCGCCAACGTCCTTCCAGTTGGTGATCTCGCCGCGGAAGATCTGGCCGAGCTCGTCCAGCGAGAGATCCGACACACCGTTGGCGGGGTTCACCACGACCGCGATACCGTCGATCGCAACGGAATGCTCGACGATGTCCATGCCCTTGCCTTCGGCCTCGGCGATCTCTTCGTCCTTGATCCCGCGCGACGCGTTGGCGAAGTCCACGGTGCCGTTGATCAGCGCCGCGATACCGGTGCCCGAGCCACCACCC
Organism: Dethiosulfatarculus sandiegensis; assembly: GCF_000931935.2. Classification (GTDB taxonomy): domain Bacteria; phylum Desulfobacterota; class Desulfarculia; order Desulfarculales; family Desulfarculaceae; genus Dethiosulfatarculus; species Dethiosulfatarculus sandiegensis. The sequence continues at coordinate 624 of NZ_AZAC01000064.1, read as the reverse complement.
TGGACCGAGATGTCCACGCCCGGGTTCTCGTCCATGAACGACTCGCTCCAGGCGGTCGCGACGTTCAGCAGGGTGTCAGAGCCCTGCACGGTGATGGAACCCTCGAGCTCCTCTGCGGCCCCTTCCGCGGTGGGCTCCGCCTCGGACGCGGGCTCCTCGGCACTGCAACCGGCCAACGCCATGGTGCCTGCAAGCAGCAACGCTGCAAGGGCGGGCGCTACGAACTTCCTGAGATCCACTCTCCACTCCTTCGTCTCGAACGATCGGACGCCGGCATCTCGCCGGACGACATCAAGGCTATGGGCCATGGCGTATGGCGTGGTTGCAGCGATGTAAAAGGTGGTGGCCGAAGGTGAACTCTTTGTTACATGGATGTTCAATGCCGTGCGCGCTCTCTACAATGGCAGCAGACGCCGACCATCAGGGAGCATGGCCATGTCGCACGTACTCGTCGTAGAGGACGACCCGATCATCAGGCAGACCGTGACCTACGCGCTCAAGCGCGCGGGGTTCGACACGTCCTCGGCTGACGATGGCGTCGAGGGGCTCCGTCTCGCCCGGAGCGGCTCGCCCGACCTCATCGTGCTCGATCTCATGCTTCCCGGCATCGATGGGTTCCGGTTC
>NZ_AZAC01000063.1 GCF_000931935.2 Dethiosulfatarculus sandiegensis | reverse complement strand
GGCGGTTCATCACGCGGCTGACCGCCTTCTCGTTGCCCGGGACCGGGCTTGCGGATATGACGACCGTGTCGCCCTCTTCGAGTTTGACGGTGCGATGGTCGCCGTTGGCGATCCGGGCAAGCGCCGAGAGGGGCTCTCCCTGACTGCCGGTGCACAACACCACGACCTGGTCAGCGGGCAGGTTGCCCATCGCGTAAGCATCGACGATGTCATCATCGGCGATATGGAGATAGCCGAGATCGCGCGCGATCCGTGTGATGTTCACCATGGACCTTCCCGTGACCACCACCTTGCGGCCGCATGCCACCGCAGCATCGCAGATCTGCTGGACGCGATGGACATGTGAGGCGAACGACGCCACGATGATGCGCTGTTGCGCCGAGGCGAAGATCGATCTGAGCGACGAGCCCACCACGGCCTCCGACGGTGTGTGGCCGGGGTTCTCGGCGCCTGTGGAGTCGCTGAGCAGCAGGGTCACGCCCTGCTTGGCTGCTCTGGCGAATCCGGCGAAATCGGTGAATCGGCCGTCGATCGGCGTCTGGTCGAGCTTGAAGTCGCCGGTATGCAGCACCGTTCCCGCAGGAGTGCGGACGTACACCGCGACACCGTCGGGGATCGAGTGGTTCACCGCGAAGAAGTCCAGGCCGAACATGCCGAGATTGACGTGTCCGCCGGGCTTGATCTCACGGAGCTTCGGCTTCTTGATCCTATGCTCTTCGAGCTTGCCCGCGATGATGCCGAGCGTGAGCTTGGTGCCGAGCACCGGCACCGGCGCCCCGAGGTCCTTCAGGAGGTAGGGCAACGCTCCGGTGTGGTCCTCGTGACCGTGGGTGATGATGATGCCCCGCAGCTTGTCCTTGCGCTGCACGATGTAGCTGTAGTCGGGCAGGATCAGGTCGATCCCGGGGTGGTCGTCGTCGGGGAACATCAGGCCGGCGTCGATCACGATCATGTCGTTCCCAAGCTCGAGAACGGTCATGTTCTTCCCGATACCGTCAAGACCTCCCAGAGGGATGACCCTGAGGCGGTTCTTCTTCGA
>NZ_AZAC01000062.1 GCF_000931935.2 Dethiosulfatarculus sandiegensis | reverse complement strand
GCCGAAGGGCACGTCACCTACGTCTGGATCGACGCCCTCCTCAACTACATCACGGCGCTTGGCTATGGCAGCGATGACCCCGCCGACATCGAGCGCTTCGAGCGGTACTGGCCGGCCGACTACAACTTCGTAGGCAAGGACATCATCCGCTTCCACTGCGTGATCTGGCCCGCGATGCTCATGGCGGCCGGCATCGAGCCCCCCAAGAGCGTCTTCGCTCACGGGTTCCTGCTCACCAAGGGGGAGAAGATGAGCAAGTCCAAGGGGAACGCACAGACACCCGCCTCGCTCGTGGAGCGGTTCGGCGTGGATGCGTACCGCTACTACTTCCTGCGGGATGTCTCGTTCGGCCATGACGGGTCCATCTCGATGGAAAGCATGGTCCAGCGCTACAACGGTGACCTCGCCAACGACTGGGGCAACCTGTGCTCGCGCCTCTTCAACATGACCGAGAAGTACTTCGACGGCTTCGCGCCCGCCGCGCCCGACCTCTCACGAGAGACCGACGAGGATGCGACGATGCGCGCGATCGCCGGCAAGCTGCCCGAGACGTACGAGGACCACATGTCGCGCCTGGACTACTCGGCAGCGCTCGAGAGCGCCTGGGAGCTGATCAAGTACGCGAACCGCTACATCGAGAACAGCGCTCCCTGGACTCTGGCCAAGGAGGGTGATACCGAGCGGCTGGCCGCGGTGCTGTACAACGCCCTCGAGGCGGTGCGTATCTCCGCGCTGTTCACGGCCCCGGTGATGCCCGCGACGTCCGCGGAGGTGTGGCGTCGCCTCGGCCTCGGGGATATCACAGCAGTGGACGATATCCTTCAGGCAGCCGAATGGGGAGGCCTGTCCGAGGGCTCGCCCGTCACCAAAGGCGAGTCCCTGTTCCCGCGTATCTACGACGAGGTATAGCCGCAAAGGACCGGAAGGGAAGAACCGTGGTCGAATCGCTGCCCGTCCTGCCCGACCTCGGCGCCCCCTCGGTGGACGCTCACGCGCACCTCGCGATGCTCGACGATCCGGTGGCGGCGCTCGTGCGCGCCGCTCACGCGCGTATAGCGCTCGTGGCAACGGTAGTGGATCTTACCGAGGCGCCTGAGAGCACCCTTGGCGGGCTCGAGGGATGGGTGTGTGACGCGCAGAGACACCTCGATGCGGGCGGGTTGTCCGTGCCGGACGTGCGGCTCATCGTGGGATGGCATCCGCACAACGCCAAGGAGGGCGACGACGCGCTCCTCGTGCGCCTGCGCGAGCTGGCCGACGATCCGCGGGTGGGCGCGTTCGGCGAGCTCGGCCTCGACTTCCATTACGACCACTCCCCGAGAGACACGCAGCGCGCGTGGTTCCGCGCGCACCTCGCGCTGGCGCATGAGGTGGGGCTTCCGGTGGAGATACATCTGCGCGAGGCTCACGAGGAGG
>NZ_AZAC01000061.1 GCF_000931935.2 Dethiosulfatarculus sandiegensis | reverse complement strand
ATGCACGGCTATGCGCACCACTACGACTCGCGGACCGAGTTCGAGTGGGGCGCGGGCTCGGCGCTCGGAGACCGCGACATCAACGAGCACGACATCACGTGGGTGCTCTACTGGCACACGTCGATGGCGCCGCTGTACGGCGTGCCGCAGGCGCTCCCCGCCAAGGAGATGGTGGAGATGATCGGCGCCACCCTCCTGCCGTACGCCGACCCGATGATGCTCGACTTCTCCGACGAGGGCATCTACTCGGACAACTTCGTGAAGTTCGTGAGCTGGCACCGCGCCTACACGCGGTTCTGGAAGCAGTCGGCCATGTACTGCGACTGGGGTATCACCGACTGGCTCAACCCCTGGACCGAGGGCTACAAGGGCCTCACACCGGAGATCGAGCCGCGGTTCTACAACGCTGTCACGGGTAGCGACACGAGCTTCGAGGATGGCGTTGAGATGGGCACGAAGATCTGGAACCTCGACCGGGCCATCTGGTACCTGCAGGGCAGGGAGCGGGCACATGACAGGCTGGACGAATGGCAGTTCCAGCGTCAGACACCAGCTGCTCACTCCACCTATGAGGTCCCGTACATCATGCCGGTCTACGAGAACGGTGAATGGTCGTACAAGAATCTCTGGGGTCGCACGCTCGATCACGACAAGTACTGGGACTTCATCGACCGGTACTACGCTTTCGAGGGCTGGGACGCGAATGGATGTCCCACAGAGGAGACACTCAAGAAGCACGGCCTGGACGCAGCTGCTGCCGAGCTCAAGAGCGCAGGGAAGATCTAGTGATGGCGATGGAATTCGTGACCATAGAGACGACCCTCGCAAGACCCACGGAGCAGTTGGCTCGAGCGTGTCTTGAGGAGTGCTCGTTCGAGGACCGGCTTGTGGGCGTCCTCATGAAGGCCAGCGGCACCCTGCCGATGGATCTCTACTCGCTGGAGCAGGTGCTCAGCTTCTTCTCGTACGACAACAGCGATGCTGTTGGGGACGAAGCAGCGGTGTTCCAGGATCGCAAGCTGGGCGTCTCCTACATATCGCCCGAACGACTCTCGCGGTGGGTCAGGGAAGTGGTGGGTGACGCCGAGCTGGCCGACGGGATCGACGCGGAGGCGGCGAAGATCGAGGACCCCAACATCTATCCTCCGCGCATGCGCATCATGCGGCATCTCCTCGCCGCGCGCGTT
>NZ_AZAC01000060.1 GCF_000931935.2 Dethiosulfatarculus sandiegensis | reverse complement strand
CTCCGGCGAACCCGAGGATGTCGACTCCGTTGTAGACGACATCTACTCGATGTGGTTCGACACCTGCGGCGATCAGATCCCTCGCGGTAGCCTGGCTGACGGCCACGAAGCGTGCCACGCCGGATACCTCCGATCGGAAGACTGAGGCGGCGAGTCCACGCTTCATCCAGTCTTCGCGCGGCGCATGCACGGTCCAGACGACAGGCACCCCGAGAGCCCTCCCAAGGGAGCCGATCCATGATCGCTCCTTGATGAACTGTACGTGGATCACATCGAATGGAGTGTCCGAATGAAGCTCCCGCACGACACGCCTGAATCTCCGACGCCATGGGTTCATATGGAGGTCCACACAGAAGAGCGGCTCGTTCAGCGGCCCGAGCGGAGCATGCCAGCCGATCGCCATCCCCATCGACACGTGCACGACTTCAACACCCGCAGCCACAAGCCGAAGACCCGTTGGCGACGAAGCCGGTCCCACGAAGACGACGTCGTGTCCAGCCGCCATCAACCCTGTGGCGAGATCGACCGTGTAGCGCTCTGCGCCCCCGAACGCAGCGGAATTGTGCACGAGAAGGACCCTCAGCGTCCCCACCCTCTTTCAGCGTCGTGTCGCACCACGCCTGAGAGCAGTTCCTTGAAGCGGGGCATGACCGTATCGATGTCATGTGTGGCCTTGGCATACGAGAAGCCGGCCCGCCCCATCTCCTCACGGAGACGCCCATCGGCCAGCATCTCGCCCAGGTCCGATGTCAGGCGCCCGACATCACCCCCGGCGCAACGACCGAACCCGCCCGAGGCCAACACACCGTCGGGATCCACCGACAGCGAGAGCACCGGCGTGCTGCCCATGGCGGCCTGGACGAAGGTGTTCGGGAAGCCCTCGACCGTCGATGTGTTGATGAACACCTTGGCGCGGTCGAAGTAGTCCTGGATCTCGGTGAACGGGACACGCTCGACGAAGTCGAGGTTGGGGATCGCCCGCGCCTCCTCCCGGATGCGCTCGAACAACGCCACATCGTTGGGAGGCATGACCATGACGAACCGCTCGTGCGGGAAGGCACGTGCGAGGCCGAGGAAGACGT
>NZ_AZAC01000059.1 GCF_000931935.2 Dethiosulfatarculus sandiegensis | reverse complement strand
CGGGCGTGGGCACCTTCACGCTCCCGCTTGCCAGGGCAGCGGGCGAGGTCGTCGCCCTCGAGGCGTCGAAGTACGCGCTTGGCGACCTCCGCCAGAACCTCGAGGAGGCGGATCTCGACGCCGACATCGTGCCAGGCGACGCCGCATACGCCCTCTCCGACCTTGGCCACCTTGATGCCGCGCTGATCGATCCGCCGCGCTCCGGCCTCTCCGAACGCGGGATGCGAGCGCTCGTGAGCGCCCGCATCCCTTCGATCGTGTATGTGTCGTGCGACCCCGCCACGCTTGCCCGCGATGTCTCCAGACTCGCCGAGGCAGGATACGTGGCCGACAGGTTCGTCCCGGTCGACCTCTTCCCTCAGACGTACCACCTGGAGACGGTCACGGTCCTGCACCGCTCCTAGACCAGCGTCCCCACCTTGGGGTAGTCGAGGATGTGAACGTCGTGCGGCGCCTCGTCATGCGCCTCGGTGAGGTCCTCCCCCGCCGAATGCGCCCCCATGTGATCGCCATCGTCCCACATCGCGCTGTCCGACACGTCGTAGACGACGCCGTCGTACGCCACGTAGGCGGGCCTCCCATCCTGGCCGTCGTACTTCTTCAGCTCCTCGAGCGTGAACTCCTTCACGGCGACTCCCTTCGGATGTGGTCCGGACACCTAACGTTCATACCCGTGAGGCATACATGGGACGCGGCACGCCATGCGAGCGGATGCGGTCAGTCTTTCTCCACGAGATCGCGCAACCCGAACAGGTCGACCACGATCTTCCGGCCCTTCGTGGCAACGACGCCCTCCCGCGCCAGGTTCGAGACGACCCTGCTTGCGGTCTCCCGTGACGTCCCGGCCAACGTTGCGATCTCGTAGTGCGTCAGGCCCTCGATGACCGGGACTCCCCGCGACTCATACGAGGCCGTGGCCACGTTGAGCATCACGCGCATGACGCGGTGGGTCGCATCGTGGAACGCCATCCCCTCGAGACGCGTGACCATCTCGCGCAGCCTGTCCGAGAACGAGGCGACCAGGGTCACCGCGAGTTGCGGACGGATGCGGAAGACGTACTCGAGGTCCTTCTCTTCGATGATCACCACCTCCACGTCGGTGGTGGCTATCACATCGGCCGACCGCCCATCGACGTCCGTGGTTCCCATCTCGCCGAAGTACGACGGCGGTTCGAGGTAATCAAGGGCCAGCTCCCGGCCCTCCGGCGAGGCAAGCGATATCTTCACACGACCGCCGACCAGCATGAAGACCGCGTTCGACAGGTCGCCCTTGGTGACGATGAACGCGCCCTTGGGGTACTCGCGATATGACATCACGGAAGCCAACGAGTCGAGCTCGTCCTCGCTGAGCGGAGCGAACACGGGGTCTTCCCGGAGTCTGGCGACTATGACCGATCTCGCTGATGCCGTTGACATACCCTACTCATCGTCAGTTTGTGCCGAATGCTTCATAGTGAAACACTACACGATGCGCTCGTCCACAAAGCGCAGGGCGGGGCGATACGCACGCCAGCCTGTCTGCCGGGCACCCGCTCAGGCGGCCCACGGAGCACTGCACACGACCACCAACGGAGGGTTCTCTCTATGCGCGCGGTCCTGTTCGATCTCGACGGCACCCTGCTCGACCTGGACCTCGACGCCTTCCTGCGCAGGTACTTCGTCGCGCTGGAGGATGCCGCACGTCCGATATTCGCATCGGATGGAGAGCGCTCCGTGTTCATGGAGTCCCTCACGCACTCTGTCCGGGCGATGATGGATCCCCACCCGGGACGCACCAACCGTGATGTCTTCTTCGCGCACATGCTTGAGCGGTC
>NZ_AZAC01000058.1 GCF_000931935.2 Dethiosulfatarculus sandiegensis | reverse complement strand
TTCCCGAGCGACTTCATAGCCGGGGTCGCAGCCGGCAAGGACGACCTCACGGTCACGGTGTACTCGCAGGCAGGCATCGGCGAGGAGATCCAGACCGCCATGAAGAGCTTCGTGCGGGAGGCCGCGTATCAGATCGCGGGCCGCGAACTCCCTGTGGGCATGCCTGATGAGGACACCATCGTGCTCGGCGACGACCGTATGGGCGACCAGGTGACCATGCAGGAGCGCATGCGTCCGCTGCTGCTCTTCATGGTGCTCCTCATGGAGACGTTCTCCATGGCCTCTCTCGTCTCCACCGAGGTGCTGCAGCGCACGGTGACGGCCGTCCTGGTGACGCCGGCGAAGGTGGGCGACTTCCTCGCCGCCAAGACGATCTTCGGCACGCTCATGTCGCTCTCGCAGGCGCTGATCATCCTTGTCTTCATCGGCGGCGTGACATCGGCGAACTGGTCCTTGATCCTCACCGTCCTGGTCATGGGCGCGATCATGTTCACGGGCATAGCGCTGTTCGTGGGCGCGGCGGGCAAGGACTTCATGGGTCAACTCTTCTACGCGATGCTGTTCACGATCCCGCTGCTCATACCGGCCATCTCGGTGATGTTCCCCGGTTCCGCGGCGCCGTGGGTGAAGGCGCTGCCGTCGTATCCGATCATCAAGGTCCTCGTCGACACGACCGCCTACGGCGGCACCTGGGGCGATGCATGGGGTTCGCTGGCGTATGCGGCGCTCTGGCTGGTGGTCCTGTACTTCGCCGGACTGTTCGCTCTGAAGCGGAAGGTGGAGACGCTATGAGCCTCTCGCGTATCTGGAAGGTCCTCCGCAAGGACCTCGCGCTCGGTCCGCGTTCCTCGATCTTCCTGTGGGCGATCGTGCTGCCGTTCGCGCTCACGCTCATCCTGCAGGTGGCGTTCGGGTCGCTCTTCGACCCCAAGCCGAGACTCGGCATCGTGGACGATGGCGACTCCTCGATCACGGCGGCCATCAGTGACATGGACGGCATCGAGCTCACGCTCCTCGACGATGCCGGGGAGATGAAGGCGCAGGTGGAGGCGAACGACCTGGACGCCGGGCTGATCCTGCCGCAGGGCTTCGACGAGGCCGTGCGCAACGGAGACCGACCCGCGCTGCAGTTCTTCGTCGGCGGCGAGAGCTACGCCTCCAACCGCATCATCCTCACG
>NZ_AZAC01000057.1 GCF_000931935.2 Dethiosulfatarculus sandiegensis | reverse complement strand
GACGCGTGAATCCGCCGCTGCCCACCTTCTCCCCGAACTCCTTGCCCTTCTTGAAGGGGTCCTTCTGGAGCTTGGGGTCAGCGGTGAACACCTCTGCGCGGATCGTCGACTCCATCATCGACTGATAGCGCCGGAAGTCGCGCATGAACCGGCCGATGGTACGGGCGAAGTCCGGAAGCTTGTCGGGGCCGAACAGCAGCAGTGCCAGCACCGCGATGATCATGAACTCCCAGCTGCCGATGCCGAACAAGGGTCAACTCCTCTGTGTAGTACCTGGCCGGTGCACGGCCCTGACGTGAGTCACGAAGCCTGCTGAGCGCGCGGGCAAGACCCGCGAACTAGAAGCCTCTGGCCTCCTCGACGCTTGCGAACAGCGGGAAGACCTTGTCGAGTCCGGTGATCCGGAAGATCTTGAGGATCGAATCGGCGGTGCACACGAGACGCATGGTGCCGCCTTGTTCCTTCACGGCCCGCAGCGCGCTCACGAGCACGCCGAGACCGGAACTGTCGATGAAGCCTATCTTCTCGAGATCGACGATCACGTCTTCGCAACCATCGTCCATCACCTGCGCGATCTCTCGCTTGAGCGTGGGCGACGTGTAGACGTCGACCTCACCCGCAACGGTGATCACGCAGCTCCCGTTCTCGCGTTCAGTCTTGATGTCCAGTTCCATGACCGGGGCACCGCTTTCTCCCGAAGGCACGTGCGTGCACGATTGTACCCGCACCCCGTGCGAGTGACCAGCGCACCCCCGCAATCGTGTGAACGCCTGTGGCAAGGGGTAGTAACAGGGTGGCCGGTTCGCCGTTCTGGGGGTTGTGTATGTCGCTTACGATCCACCTCGATCAGGAAGAGCAGCGGTGGACTCTCTCGTTGCAGGGAGAGCTCGACTACAGCGAGTGCGCCGCGTTCCGCATGACGATCGACCGCATACTCAAGCATGCGCCGCCGGCCACCGTCGTGGATCTCTCCGAGTTGGACTATCTCGACAGCTCCGGCCTCGGACTGTTGTTGGCCCTATCGAAGGAGTACACCGCGCTCGGCGGGAGGCTCATCCTCGTGACCAACGAGTCGGTGGACAACATCCTCGACCTCACGCGGCTCTCGGGCATCTTCTCCTGCGCCTCAACGGTGGATGAAGCGTGCCTGATGCTCGAAGACGTGGACGACTGAGATCGCTCCGGGATCATCGCGTACATGAAGAACGGCCGGCCCTCATGGACCGGCCGTTCCTGCTTCTCAGGTGCGATGATCAGGGCGTGGTGGTCGTATCGCCCGATGCTTCGACCTCGGCAAGCATTCCGCGGGCGTTCTCCACCTGCTGCGCCAGGTCGGCGTTGTCGGCCGCCCCGTCGATGAACGCGCGCAGGCCTTCTGCGGCG
>NZ_AZAC01000056.1 GCF_000931935.2 Dethiosulfatarculus sandiegensis | reverse complement strand
CCTGCGCCACAGAGCCATTTGCAGGGCATCGCAGACCAGTCCCGCCTTCATGCGCTTGTCCATGGCCCAGCCGATTACCATGCGTGAGAAAAGGTCCAAGGCCACAGCCAGGTACAGCCAGCCCCCGCCAGTCCACAGTGGAGTAAGAAGCAGGGCGTAGTCGGACTATTTCCCTGCTTCTCCTCCCCGAACCGTACGTGCACCTTTCAGCGCATACGGCTCTCCATCTAAGCGCGGCCCATGGCCATGGTTACATCTTGGTAGCGCGAGGTGACGGTGCTCCTCTTTTGATCATTTAGCATGTAAGGATTGACTTCGGGATTCCGCCACTTAAACTGATGTTTGGGGCTGCCGACCAGCAATCTCAGGGCTACGCCGCACAGATTGCCGCTTGCACTCCTGCCGAAGAGTATCCAGGTTTTGGTTTGACCCCCGGCAGGGCGTTTAAACAGCCTTCGCATCAGTTTCTTGATCGAGCACCAGTACTTCCCGGCCAGCCAGTGCGCCAGCTTCCAGAACACTATGTGATCCAATTTACGGTACATGGTGCCTGTTTGGCCAGCCCAAGCGCCTTGATCTTGAACTCCTCCGAAAATCGGCGGCGTGACGATTTCTTCTGATTTTTCTGTGATGGCATCGAACACCTCCGTTAAGCTAATTACTCGCTTAATCGTGTGTCCGTCAAAGATGGGCTGGATCATTTAAAGAACACCCCTAAAGGAAAATACATCCCTGATGAAGAGTTCAGAGCCTTGCTTAAACACTTGCCGGACTTCTTTAAGCCTGTTGTCCAAGTTGCTTATTTGACAGGTATGAGGCGTAGTGAAATTTTCAATCTCAGGTGGAGCCAAGTTGACCTTAATGAGGGAACACTTGACCTCTCGGCGGAAGACACCAAGACAAGCGAGCCCAGAATAATCTATCTTGGCAGGCTACCAGAACTTAGGCGAATTTTCGTAGAAGCCAAGCTGAGGAAAAAGAGGAGGCAGAAGCTCGTTTTTACAAAACCTGATGGAAGTCCCCTGGAAAAGCAGTACTCAGTAAGGTTTTTCAAGAGAGCCTGCGCAAAAGCCAAGGTTGAATCTTATCGCTTCCATGACCTGAGGCACACCTTCTCTACCACAGCTTTGAAGGCGGGCATCAGTCGAACAGTCATCATGAAGCTTACAGGACACAAAACCTTAGCCATGTTTCTGCGCTATGCGCACCTTGACCGGGAACAATCGGAATCCGCCATGGAAAGCTTGGGAGAATTCTTGTCAGAGAGAAGACGGCACGCCAATGGCTAGCCAATTTGAAAACATTTGGAGTAGCCTTGAAATTTTCTACTCCAACAAAAAAAAGAGGTTAGCCGGATAAAGCTAACCCCTTGATATAACTTGGCAGTCCCAACGGGACTCGAACCCGTGTCTTCGGCGTGAGAGGCCGATATCCTAGACCACTAGACGATGGGACCACTTATGTGCGTTGGCTGGGCGACAGGGATTCGAACCCCGATAGGCAGATCCAGAGTCTGCAGTCCTGCCGTTAGACGATCGCCCAAAATGTGTTGGGTAACACGAGAGTCTTTCTTAACGGAGATGGGGCGGAACGTCAAGCCATTTTTGCCCGGAAAGTTCCTTCTCAGTCCAAATTACTTGGCTTGACCCGTCTCCCGGTTTACGGATATGGTTCTATTATAACCCACAGCCAAGGAGACTCGCCATGTGGAGTCGCCTGTTCCTCTTTATTTTGTCGGGCTTAACCCTGTCTTTCAACCCTGTTTTCGCAGGGGAGATGACAAGGCCCGCCCGGTTGGCCGGTGTCTGGTATCCGGGCGCAGAAGCCGCCTTGGAGAAGTCTGTTTCCGCACAGATGAGCGCACCGTTGCCCAAGCTGGGCAGCAGACAGCTCCTGGCCATAATCACCCCCCACGCCGGTCATCGCTATTCCGGCTCCCTGGCCGGGCTGGCCTGGAGCACCGCCGCCCTGGCCAGGCCAACCACTATTGTTTTATTAGGACCCAGCCATCGCACCTATCTTAAAAAACCTTCCATCTGGCCCAAGGGGGCCTATGACTCGCCCCTGGGGCCGGTTCAGGTGGATCAGGGGCTTTCCCAAACCCTGAGCAAGGCCCTGGGCGCGGATTTCAACCAAACCGCTCATTTGAAGGAACATTGTCTTGAGGTGCAGATTCCCTTTATCAAAAAGGCCCTACCCCAAGCCAGGCTGGTCCCCATTCTCACCGGCCCGCCGAATCTGGAGACTGCCCGCAAAAACGGTGAACTGATTGCCCGGGCCATCCGGGGTAAGCCCGTGATTCTGGCCGCATCCACAGATCTTTCCCATTTTCACCCGGAAAAAACAGCCCAGAGCATGGACAACCGCCTGGCCCAATGCGTGCGGGAGCTTGATCCGGGAAAAATCTTCACCTTAAGCGCCCAGGGCAAGACAGAGGCCTGCGGCATCCAGGCCCTGGCCACGGTTATATTCGCGGCCAAACAACTGGGGGCAGACCAGGCTGAAATCCTGGCCCAGAGCACCAGCGGCCAGGCAACCGGCGACCATTCCCGGGTCGTGGGCTATCTGGCAGGCGCGCTTTTGGCCGGTCCCAAACAGGCAAGCGCCAAGGAAGACCTGCCCATATTGAATGCATCCCAGCAGAAATACCTGCTTAACCTGGCCCGGCTCTCCCTGGAGTCGGCAGTCAAGGGAACCTCTATGCCCCGCATCAAAGCCCCCGAGCCTGTGTTGATGGAACCCAGGGGAGTCTTTGTGACCCTGCGCAAAAAAGACCGCTTAAGGGGCTGCATAGGCCGCATACTAAGCCCTCCCCCCTTGGCCAGTGGGGTGGTGAACATGGCCCGGGCAGCCGCCATGAGCGACCCGCGTTTCAGGCCGGTTCAGCCCGAGGAGCTGCCCCAGATCTCAATAGAAATAAGCGTGCTCACCCCCTTTGAACCAATCAAGCCGGATCAGGTGCAGGTGGGCAAGGACGGGCTCATGCTGAGCCTGGACGGCCGGGCCGGGCTTTTGCTTCCCCAGGTGCCCGGGGAAATGGGCTGGGACAAGCATGAATACCTGGAAGGGCTCTGCCGCAAGGCCGGTTTGCCGCCCGGATCATACAGCCATCCCCGGGCCAGGCTGGAGCGCTTCCGGGCCTTGGTGTTCCCATGAGCATCAAGCGCAGAGACTTTATCAGGTCCCTGGCCCTGGCCCTGCCGTCCCTGGCCTGCACCAGGGGGCTTTGCCTGGCTAGAGGAGGGCCTGATTATGGGCCGGGCCTTCTGGGCAAGCGTCTGTCGCCCTTTTTCAAGCCGCAGGCCGACAAATCCATTGAATGCACCTTGTGCCCCCAGGCCTGCCAGGTGGAGCCCGGCTCGCGCGGGGCCTGCCGGGTGCGCCAGAACATAGACGGCAAGTACTACACCCTGGTCTATGGCAACCCCTGCGCCGTGCATCTGGACCCCATAGAAAAAAAACCGTTTTTCCACGTGCTTCCCGGCACGCTTTCCTATTCCCTGGCTACAGCGGGGTGCAATTTTTCCTGTCTGTTCTGCCAGAATTGGGAGATAAGCCAAAAGAGCCCGGATGAAACCATAAACCAGAGGCTCAGCCCCCAAAACGCGGTGGACCGGGCCAAGTACAAGGGCGCGGCCTCGGTGGCTTCCACCTATGTGGAGCCGACCATATTCATGGAATACATGCTGGATCTGGGCAGGGAATGCCGCCAAAAAGGCCTGCTAAAGGTCATGCACAGCAACGGCTTTGTAAACCCGGAGCCTTTCAAGCTCCTGGCCAAGGTGTTGGATGCGGCCTGTATTGACCTTAAGTCCATGAACGAAGATTTCTATCAAAAGGTCTGCGGCGGAGAGCTTGGCCCGGTGAAAGACACCCTTGTCCGGCTGCATAAGGCGGGTATTCATACGGAAATCGTGCATCTTATGATCCCCACCCTGAACGACGGCCTCAAAGAGACCAAGGCCCTGATCCGCTTTGTGCGAGATGAACTCTCGCCTGAGACCCCGGTTCACTTCACCCGTTTCCACCCCCAATACAAGCTCCTGAACCTGCCCCCCACCCCGGTGAATGTGCTGGACAGGGCCCAGAAGACAGCCCGCTCCATGGGGCTCTCCCATGCCTATGTGGGCAATGTGCCGGGCCACCCGGCCGAGAACACCTATTGCCCGAACTGCGGCAACCTCCTGATTAAGAGAGTGGGATACCACTTGGTGGAACAAAATATCACAATGGGGAAATGTCCTCGGTGCGGCCACGCCATTAAAGGGATATGGTCTCTCCCCGGGGAAATGAGGGCGAAAAATAACCTGGCCTGAAAACCCGGTTGAGTTTGCCCGCCTTTAAGGTATGTGATAAGGTTTCAGCATGCGTGGAATTATTTTCAGATGGATAATAAGCGCCGGGGGGCTCTTACTGGTCAGCTACCTTTTTGACGGAATCAAGGTGGCTTCGGTGGGGTGGGCTTTTATCGCCGCGATATTCTTGGGCATTTTTAATGCCATGATAAGGCCCGTTGTCTTTTTGCTGACTTTGCCCATAAACGTGCTCACCATGGGGCTTTTCACCCTTGTTATAAACGGGTTGATGCTTTTCCTCACAGGCAAGCTGTTGGCCGGTTTTTCGGTGGAGGGTTTTTGGTCGGCAGTGGGCGGGGCCTTGGTTCTAAGTCTTATCAGCCTCTTTGCCAACTCTTCGGTCAATGAGAACGGCCGGGTGGATGTTGTGCAAATGCGCCGCAGATCATCGGGGCGCTGGGAGAGACTCAAATGAACCAGTACGAGCTTGAACCGGACATGAGCATGAGGGTGGATTCCTGCCAAAGGGTTATCCACGACGTAAGCGAGCGCCTTTCCCTGGAAGAAGTCAACCCCCGCATCAAATACCAGCTCAAACGCCTGGACGAGCTGCTCTCCCTGATTGATCATCAGGCAGTGCGAGAGCAGGATATCCTGCGCATCGAGCGATCAACCAACCTGCTCATGAAAGAGCTGCGCCTGGTGTTCACCCACCAGAAAATCGGCGCTCTCTATGAAGAGAGCATTCAGTAAAAACCCGCAATCACATCCCTTGACTCATCGGCCCGCCTGCACGGGCATGATTCAGCTCGCTTTTTTGCCAAACAAACCCAAGGCCATTGAATTCAAAAGGCCAAGCACGATAAGCCCTGTGAAAAGCCCCACTGTGGGCGTCAAAACCAATGGCGTCAGGGCTCCGGCCAGGGCCCCTGCCAGGTCCCAGCCATACAGCCTTCCCCCGGTCAAAGACGGATCATTTCCGGAAAAAAGCTCCACCTGTCCTGCCAGGCCGAAATAAGCCCCGGTAAAACCGCCTGTTAAAACAGCCACCGCCCATAAAAAGGCCTTGAGCCCCAACTCGGATTGCCACTGTTCAGCCAGGCCGCAGACAAGCCAAAGCAGAAAACAGGTGAAGATCAGGCCCAAGTGACTGAACCGCAGCCATAATCCGGGCTCTTTTCGGGAAAAAAGCAACGGAGTCACCCAAAAACAAACCAGACAGGTGCCCAGCATAAAGGCGGTTGTCAAAAGAGCCAGCCCCAGATAAACCGCGCCGATCAGGGCCTGGTAAGACATGATTAAAAAAACGTTCATGGCCATGGCGCTGAAACCAACCACCCAGATGCCGGCCACCTCGGGCCTGTGACAAATCTTTTGCTTCAAAGCCGGGAACAATCCAACTCCCCAGGCAAAAAGATTGAGCAGAAGCATTATTCCCACAACATGCCAAGGCTCAATCCCGGCCAGGGCCAAGGCCCAGGCCGAGGCATGGCCCAACTGTGCGCCCCAGAGGGCCGGATCAAATAAAAGCGCCCTGGGGCGCAGATCCCGATTGGGAATCACAGGCTTTATTCTATTTAACCTATCTTTGATGAATTGTTGCTTTTCCGGTGCAAGCTCCTGCCTTATCCGGGCGGGCTGCCAGGCATAGACCCCTTGCCAGGCCATTTTTTCATAGCGTTTCAGCCAAAGTTCGGGGTCTTTAAGATCCGGCGCATCCCGCCTGGTCATCACCAGCCCGAGTTCAGGGCCGGAAAAAAACTGAATCCCGCGGAAAGATCTCTTAGCCGCTTCAAGCACCCCGGCCAGGCGTTTTGCCTGAAGCACCCCCAAAAGATGCTCCACTCCGGGCAGAGAAGTCACCAGCACGCCTTTTTTGCTCAAGGCCCCGGCCAGGACCTTGAAACCATGTTCAGTATATAAACGGTTGCTCTGAAAGCTGGTAGGCGGACCGGTGGCAAGCACAATCAAATCAAACCCG
Source organism: Dethiosulfatarculus sandiegensis (assembly GCF_000931935.2). Lineage (GTDB taxonomy): Bacteria > Desulfobacterota > Desulfarculia > Desulfarculales > Desulfarculaceae > Dethiosulfatarculus > Dethiosulfatarculus sandiegensis. The sequence goes on along the minus strand of NZ_AZAC01000056.1, from coordinate 347,082 downwards.
CCTTTATGAACCCTGAGATATTGCCCGGGATCGCCGAAAACCCGTTTTATTTTTTCCGAATCCTGTTTAAGCAGCCCGGCGGTTATCTCGCCGAGCCAAGGGTCCATGGAAAGGGCCACGGCCTGAGACAGGTTTGAGTGTTCCAAGGCCCTGGCAGCCAGTATCTCCGCATTCGGTCCTATAAAAAGGGCTTTTCCAGCTTTGGGATTGGCCAGAACTCCCAAAAGAGCCGCGCTTTGTTCCTGGTAATCATCCGGAAAGGAAAAAAGCCAGGCATTGGCCGCAAAAAAATTAACCTGCCCGGAATCCCTTACGGCCTTGAGCCTGGCATAAGGGCTTTCCCTTTCGGCCACCACCTCTCCTCGCGCAAAAGACCCGCCAGGCAAAAGAGAGGCCAGTTCCTGGGCATGAACCAGGCCGAGCCCGGCCAGACCGCAAAAGGCCAGGCAGGCGGCCCTGGATCTGGCCTTGGCCCTGGCCAGGGCGCTTAGAAACAAAGCCAGGCAAGCCAGCAACACCTGGGCTGCGGGGGGCAAAAAATGCACCAGCACAAAGGTGAACAATAAGCCTGCCAGGGCCGCACCCAAGGCCTCCAGGCCATATAAACGTGAAATGACGGTTGCCTGTTTCAGGGGATTTTCAGAGCTTGAATTTTCGGAAGACAAGAGGGCCACAAAGCCCCCTCCACAGAAAAAGCCGACCAGGGCCAGGGACAAAAACGAAATCACACCCAATTGGGCCATGTTCAAGGCAACCTGACCAGCCAGGGAAAAACAGCCACCCAACCAGCGGATCAGGGCAAAGGAAAAAACACCGGCCCAGCCCGCTGTCAGCAAAAAAAGAACAACATGTTTTTGCAGAAGGAAAAGCGCCCTGGCTCTGGCCAGGCAAAGGCTGCCCAAAGAGGTCCAAAAGAGCCACATTCCCAGGCCAAGCCCGAGGCTAAGCTCGTTTCCCTGGGCTATCACCAGGAATTCACGTAAAAAAATTATCTGGAAAAGACCGGCGGCCAGGCCCAGGAGCGCCATCCCCGTCGCTTGCTTAAGCTTAAGGGATGGCAAAAAGCTCATTTCTCAATCCGTGTTGGTGGGATTGGCGGGTTTATTCTTGGGGGGGCGACGTCTGCGGCGGCGCTTTTTAGCGGGAGCCGCACCCTGTTTTTCGTCCTTGCCCTGTTTGGGGGCTTCTTGCGGCTTGCCGGAATCGGATTTGGGTTTTGGTTTGGGCCTGGGCTTCTGCCCTTCCCCACCCGTCGCCTTGGCGCCTTCCGGCTTCTGGCTGCTTTTTCGCGTTCTGCGCTTGGGCCTGCTCGAAGCGGGCTTTCCCCTGTTTTTACGGTCCTTTAAGGGACGCTTGCCCTGGGGGCGGGCCTTTTTCCTGGGAGGACGATAATCAGGGGCCTTATCTTCCTGGAACATATCATCATCAGCCCAGGCCACCGGCACCTTGTCATCCAGGTATTCTTCAATATAGGGCAGATGGGTGGCAAAACGGTCACAGCAAAGGGTTATTGCCTTGCCTTTGGCTCCGGCCCTGGCCGTGCGCCCAACCCGATGCACATAGTCTTCCGGGTCGGCGGGCACGTCATAGTTGATCACATGGCTTATCTCATCCACATGCAGGCCCCTGGCCGCGACATTAGTGGCCACCAGTATCTGGACCTCGCCGTTTTTAAAGCGCTCCAAAAGCTTCATGCGCTTGCGCTGGTCCAGGCGTCCGGAAATGCCTTCGGCCGAGTAACCGTTCCCCGTGAGTTTAAAGGCCAGGCGGTCCACTTCAGACCGGGTGTTGGTAAAGATCATCACCCTGGACCAGTCTTCCTTATTGAGAAGCCCCAAAAGCAGATTAAGCTTTTCATGAGCCCCGCAATGATAAAGGGCCTGGTCAGCCTCTTTAACGGTTCTGGTGTCCGCCTCCACGGTCACCTCCTGGGGCAGGTTCATGAACTCATAGGTGAGCTCCAAAACCCTGTACCCCAAGGTGGCCGAAAAAAGCATGGACTGGCGGCGCTTGTAATCCGGCAGCCTGCGCATAATCCAGCGCAGGTCGGCCACAAAGCCCATGTCAAAAAGCCGGTCCGCCTCATCTATCACCAGGTGCCTGATGTTTTTTACATCCAGTATTCCCTGTTTGATGTAGTCGATAAGCCGGCCCGGAGTTCCCACCACAATGTCCACCCCGCTGCGCAGGATATTGGCCTGTTTGCGATAATCCACCCCGCCAAATACGGCTGATATCTCAAAATCGGCATAACGCCCGAATTCCAGGGCATCTTGATAAATCTGAAGGGCAAGCTCTCTGGTGGGAGCGATCATAAGCGCGCCCGGTACGCCGGTTTTGCGCTTTTTATCTCTCATCATGCCCGCCATCACGGGCACTAAAAAAGCGGCAGTTTTACCGGTTCCGGTCTGGGCCTCGCCTGCCACGTCATTACCCAAAAGGGCTATGGGTATGGCCTTTTCCTGAATCGGGGTGCAATATTCATAGCCGGAATCTTTAAGCCCCCTTAAGAGCGGTTCCGGAATATCAAAATCCGCAAAAGGGGTTCCTTTGGCCAGGGGAGGTGGGCCGGGTTTGTTTTGTTCTTCGATCTTGGTCTCCTTATTATTTGGCTCCATATCTTTCCATATTCAATAAACGCCCCTCAAACGGGCGCACAAAGTCGTCAGGGCAAAATCCCTTCGCCTCTGTATTCACAGGTCTTGTCCGTTTCACAGTTAAAAGCGTGGCTTTTATAGACCAGCATGCCGTCCATAAAGTAAATCCAGTAAGGCTCTTCCTTGGCCTTGCTCCAGGCGATCTCGCTTAATCCCAGGCTGGCGACTCCAGTCAGCACCCTGCCGACCCCTTCACTGGGTCAGGTGGGTCTGTCCGGCACAAAATTGTATTGCCAGACCAGATAATCGTCCTCATGCCCGGTGAAACGAACCAAACGCACCTTGGCGGGTTGGCCCAGTTGCTTTTTAACCATTTGGCCGGTCATGCCGACCTCAACCTTGGCCAACTCCTCATTGGCCCGCCCGGCGCAGCCCGAGGCAATCAACATCAATCCCAGTATAAACAGTATGGCTCTTTTAGTCATTGCCTTGTTTTCTCCAAAGCAAACCGAACTCCCGGATTCTTGGTATAGCATCGGACATAACCGTCTTAATATACCACGCAAAATTCATAAAAGCTTGGTTTGTAGCCTGAAAGTAGCATTACAGGCGGGTGAGCTTGCCCCAGCGCAGACGGCCTTCAAGTAAACGGTCAAAACCGCTTCCCTCTGTCTGGGAGAGAGTCAAGACCCTAAAAAAGGCCTTGAGATAACTTGTGGAAACCGAATCCGCCTGGTTTACGATAAGGCTTGAGGTCGCTTTTGGAGGAAGAGTTTTAAACGGCCCGTCCGGACCCAAAAGCACTTTGGCCAGGGCCTCGGGGTTGATGCGCTCGCCGGGCAAAAGGCCTGCGGCCCTGGCAAAGACCTCCGGCCTGTGCACCCAGTCTGGACTTAAATTGCGGCCCAGGCCGGAGCCTCCCACCATAACCACCATATGCTCTGTCCGGACCGGGACCACGGGCTCCCAGGGAGCCCAGCCCTTAAGAGGCCTCCTGGATGAGCCGTCGGCCTCCACCAGCACCTTTGTGTTGGGCAGATCGGCAAGCTGGTTGACAAGCTCTTCGTTTATCCCTCTCAACTTGCCGTCCAAGGTGGTCTCTGTGGCCAAAAGAATAAGTTCGCCCGGTTTGATCAAACGCTCCAACTCCCAGGCCGGGACCGGTTCATTGCCTAAAAGTTGAACCTTGACCTTGCGTCTGGCCTCGGGGGGGAAAAGTTTGGTGGTGGTGGTCATAACAACGGGTTTCCCGGCGCCTGCGAACTCAGAAGCCAGTGCATAGAGCAGAGTGGTCTTGCCGCCGGAGCCCACAATGGATGTAACTCCGGTTTGGGCCAGTTCCAAGGCTTCGGAAAGTGGTCCCGGACTCTTTTTTTCGTTCATTTAGCTCTCCCGGTTTTCGTCCCTCACCACCAGAACCGAGCAATGAGCCCTGGTTACGGTCTTGGCCGCCGTGGAGCCGAAAAGCACCCCGGCCAATCCGCTCAAACCAGTGGATCCCATTACTAATAGATCGACACCTTCTTTTCTGGCAAACTCGGCCAAGCGAGATGCCGGATTCCCCTCAAGAATAACCCTTTCCACTGAAAGGCCGCTTACCATCTCGATATAGCGTTCTTTCAGCTCGGCTGTGCTTTCGTTTTTCAACTTCTCGCTGAGCCCCATGGTGGACTGGGAAACGATAAAATCATCCATCAAGGGTGTGGGCGAAACCAAAGGCGGGACCACATGCACCAATACCAATTCGGCCCCGTGTATGCGAACCAACTCCACGGCCTTGGCCACCGCCAGGTCCGCAGTCTGGGAAAAGTCTGTTGCTGCTGCTATTTTTCGAAAGGCCACGATGGATTCCTCCGTTTGTTCTTTTCCCCAGTTTACAGCACAAAAAGGGTTAAGCGCCCATCAAAAATCATTAAACCCTGCATAAACAATGAGCCGCAACCGTTAAAAACGGTTGCGGCTCTTATGTTCGGAAGGTTTTTCCCTTTTGATCAGGGCATAGGCGCCTTGGTCAGAAGGAATTTCAGATCTTCGTCATAGAAGGTCACGCCCGCGCCCAGGAAGAAGGTGGCATGGTCGTCATCGCTGATAAAGTCATCCGCGCCGGCCGTGACGTAGAAGTAATTCCAGAAGGTGTAGTCCACAGCCACCTTGAGGTGGGGATTGGTGTCTATGCGGAAATCATAGGCCTCAAAGGTGAACTTGAGGTTGTCGTCCAGCATGTGATAATCCAGGCCCACGCCGCCTGTTGTATTGAATATTCCGGCCCTGGCCGTAAGATCGTAGAAACGCTTGCCGATCTGGGCATTGAAACCGATCTCATCCCGGTCGTAGGTGGTGGTTTCCTGAACAGTGGTATAGGTGCCGTCCGGCCCCGCATTGTGGGACACGGTTTTCTTGTCGGAACGGCGGCCCACCGGGTCCGTGACCACACCCAAGAGATAGAATTTATCTGCCTTGGGTTGCAGGCGCACACTCAAGGTGTTGCGCAGGGCGGACTCGCCAAACAGGTATTCACCCCGGTAATCCACATTGACCCGCCAGGCGTCGGCCTGGGTTATGTATTCGTTAACACCGGTCAAGACGTCGTCGATCTTGTTGATGGTGGTGTCGTCGTTTACCAGGCGCCCCAAGGTGCCCTTGCCCTGGTCTATCTTTTTGGTGACTTCTTTTAAGGAGGCCAGGGTGGAGTTCAAGTCGTCCAGGGTCTGGCGATCGTTTATGAGCCCGCCAATGGTTCCCTCACCCTTGTCTATCTTTTCCACCACAGAGGTCAGCCCGTTTATAGTGTGGTCCAATTTAGCGCTTATATTACGGAAATTGGTGATCGTCTCACCCAGGGCATCTTTGTTCTGGCCGCTTATCTGGGAGAGGTCCGTGGTAAAACGGTCCAGGTTCGCAATCACCTTGGTAAGGCGGTCCTGGTTATCTGCCACCACCACCTTGAGAGACGCGGTGATCTCCCGGATATTCTGCAAGGACTCGCTTATGTTCCGCTGGCTTTGGGGCGAGGCCAGGCTTACCTTCAAAGATGATGTGATCGCCTTTACATCGTCTGCAATCTCGCCCACCCGGGCCATGACCCGGTCCAGATCGGTCGGCACCTCGGCCTTGGCCAGCACCCCGCCCTGTTTCAGCTTGGGCGCGGCCGGGTTGCCCGGCTCCAGAGCCAGGTATTTATCACCCAAAACCCCCCTGGTCCTGATAAAGGCCTTGGAATCCGCGGCAAGGGGCACCTTGGAGTCCACCAGCATGGTGACCCGGGCCTTGCCATTTTCCAGGCCGATGGTCTTCACCCGGCCGATCTCGATACCGGCCATCTCCACGGGCGCATTCTTTTTAAGGCCCGTGGCGTTATCAAACACCGCCGATATCTCGATGCCTTTTGGTTCGCCAAACTCAAAACTGCCCAGCCTTATGGTCATATAGGCCAATACAGCCAGGCCCAGCATGACAAAAACTCCGACTTTGGCCTCAGTGGAAAAACCGGCCATGATGCCTCCGGTTGAAATTCAACTTGCTTGTAACCTTGCTATAACCCAAACAAAAAAATCAAGAAAAAGAACACCCACCCCTGTTTTGCAGCCACGGCCAAGTAAAAAGAATGGTCTTTACCCTAGACCACCTTTATGGGCCCCTCGGCCCGGCCGTTTACAAACTGCCTCACCACAGGGTCGGTGCTTTGGCGCACCTCTTCCGGGGTGCCGCTCATAATAATGCGGCCGTCATAAAGCATGGCCATATTATGGGCGGTGTCATAGGCGCCTTTAATATCATGACTGATCACAACCGCCGTCACCCCCAGCTTTTGCTGGGTCTCGTTGATCAGGCGGTTGATAGCGTCTGTCATCAAGGGATCGAGCCCCGTGGTGGGCTCGTCAAACAGGATTATCTCTGGGTCCAGGGCAATGGCCCTGGCCAGGCCGACCCTTTTGCGCATGCCTCCGGAGAGTTGGCTCGGCATCTTGTTCTCCACCCCGGGCAATCCCACCAGGGCCAGTTTTTCCGAAACAACAAGCCTTATCTCCTCGGAAGGCAGCCTGGTGTGCTCCCTTAAGGGGAAAGCCACATTCTCACCCGCAGTCATGGAGTCAAACAAAGCCGCATCCTGAAAAAGCATGCCATAGCGGCGGCGCACCTGGTTCAAGGCGCGGTCGTCCATGATAGTGATATCCTGACCATCCACCAGCACCTGGCCCTCGTCAGGCTTGATCAGGCCGATTATATGTTTCAGGATAACGCTTTTTCCTCCGCCCGACCGACCGATTATCACCGTGGTTTTGCCCTTGGGGATAGCCAGATTCACGCCGGTGAGCACCTTTTGGCGCCCAAAGGATTTATGCACGTCCCTGAGTTCGATTATACTTCCGTTATCAATCATAATCAGAACATCAACGCCGTGAGTACATAGTCTCCGGCCAGAATCAGGATACAGGCAAGAACAACAGCCTCTGTGGTGGCCCGGCCCACGCCCTCGGCTCCGCCTGTGGTGTAAAAACCCTTGTAGCAACCCACCACGGCAAGAATCAAGCCGAAAAACGATGCCTTGGCCAGGCCGGTAAGGATATCTTCCACTTCCAGGTACTCGATTATCTTGGCGGTAAAGATGCCGTAGTCTATACCTAACATCCCCACTCCCACCAGGTAGGAAGCCACGATTCCGGTAAAGTCGGCAATAACCGTCAAAAGAGGCAGCATAATAATCGCGGCCAGCACCCTGGGGAGGACCAGATACTGCACCGGATTGACCGCCATCACATAAAGAGCGTCTATCTGTTCGGTCACCCGCATGGTCCCCAACTCGGCCGCCATGGCCGAACCCGCCCTGGCCGTGACCATAAGGGCCGAAAGCACCGGCCCCAGCTCCCTGGTAAGGGCGAGCGCCACAGTGGAGCCCACCAGGGTTTCGGCGCCGAAAAGGGCAAAACCGTGGTAGGTCTGCAAAGCAAAAACCCCGCCGGTGAAAACACCGGTAAGGACCACTACATTAAATGATCTCACCCCCACAAAGTCCATCTGCTTTAAAAAAAGGCGCAGGCGAAAGGGAGGCCTAATAAACCAAAGCGCCGACTGAATTAAAAGAAGCAGGATCTCTCCGGCTTCTTCCAGCCCGCGCATTGTGTTGCGGCCCAGCAACTCAAAGGGTTTTAGCAAAAACATTGACTATCCTCATGGGTCCCATGCCCGACAGAAGCCTTCATAACTTATGCACCACTATATGTTCGCCAAGATAACCCGTCAAGCCGGCCCGGCTGATCGGGCAATGTCTAATACTTTTGCCTTTAGGTACCTTATTATAGACGCAAACCCAAGCAGTATTGTTTCATGTAGATCAAAAAAATTAAAATAATACTCAGCTCAAAGAATCAAAATGACCAGTTAACCAATTTAAATCAAAACCAAATTAAAGCTAATACACAACTTATGGCAAGCTTTTGCTTAAACAAGCAGGGGGGAGGACATAAAAAACCGGTTGGAGAGGCTTTGCCAACCGGATAAAACAGCCAAGGCATGCATGCGCCCGGGGGGCCAAGATCATCCCAGCCTGCGCAGGCGCTCCTTAAGCTCCACAATATTCAGGGACTCACGTACGAACCTGGAAAGGGCAAAATTCTGTTCCGGGTTGATCTCATGAAATTCAATCCCCACAGCCACCATTCCCCGTTCATTAATGATATTCCGCACCACTCCCCTGACTTTCTGGGCGCTGGTCGCGGCCCCCAGTTTGAAATAGATCTCAAACTCGGCATCCACCGCCAATTGGGGGACCTTGGCGCTGGCCTTTTTCTTACAGACAAAACGGCAACCGCCAGTACTGATGTCAATGATCGAGCCGGCCAGATTGGCATCCCCCAATTGCAAGGCCGCAGTCAGGTAGCATTCCGCCCGGTCGGCTTTGCGCAGCTCATGCCGGGATACAATCTTGGGAAAGGTCGAAAAAGTCAGGTTAAAAGGTTTATTAACCGTACTCAAAACGGTGGACTGAAAGGCAAATATAGACCCGCCGTGGAGATATTTCACAACCATGGGCACGCCCGGTTGAAACTTGCCCCGAACTCTGGTGTCAATCTGCGGTGTGCTGATAATCAGGTACTTGGAAGTCTCCATTCCAACTAAGCTGGCATGGAGGTTGCTCTCCACTCCTTCCAGACTTAAAAGCAACTTACAAGGGATATCAACCTGGAGTTGGTCGCTCCCTCCCATTTGTCTAAGCAGTTCTTCCAATTCCATATGAGAATCAACCCTTGATATGAATGGAGGAACAATTAATCCTTACACTTTTTCTCTTCAGTCCAAGCTACTCACCATGTGAAACGATAAACGGAAAAGCCTTAGTTAACTAAGCCAAACTATTCAATTATAACTCAACACACAATACAAAAGCCAATCTTTATCGGGTACTAGTCCTTCCCTCACGGCAAAGGCCAATAATTTTCTAGGTATTGTCGAATGTTGCCAAATCGGTTACTTAAAAACTCAAACAATAGTATTAATCCTATATAATTTATGCAAAGATGATATTTATCTCTATCGCAGCATTCTTAAATGCCTCAACTGCCTCCGATCAGGTTATTTTTCTGGATTAAACGGCAAATAGCTTATAATCTAATACATATTCAGGAATACCAATCGGGTATTCGTAATGCCAACGGGTTTTATGCCGATGAACGACCTCCCCAAAGACAACTTAACCAAGGACAGGGATTCAGAAACCTTAACTGAGAGTGAGACCTTTTCAGCAGACTCCGCGGATGCCGTTTTAGAGGCTTTGACCGAACCGGCCTGGATCACAGACAAAGACCACCTCATTCTGAAGACCAATCAAAAATTTCGCGAGCAACTGAAGCTATCGAGAGGCAGCAAATATCATTGTTGTTACGAATATTTCTTCGGACGTAAGACCCCCTGCCCGGCTGAAGAGAGGGCCTGCCCGATTGAAAGGGTTTTCGCAACCCTGAAGCCTTTCAACACCCTCTATGAGCTCATCTCGCCCCAAGGAAAACGCCAATTATTCCGCGTACAGTCAAGGCCCCTAAAAGACAGCGGGGGCAAGCTTAAGGGAATCTTGCACATCATGCGGGATGTGACCGCCCTGGAAAAGGCGCTGGAGCTGGAATTTGCTCAGGAAGATCCAGGCTCAACCAACCGGATAACAGCCTCCCCCCAACTGCCTCACGGCGAAAAGCGCTTTCAATCCCTGGTGAATAACCTGCCGGGGGTGATCTATCGCTGCGCTCTGGATGAATTCTGGACCATGCATTACATAAGTGATGCTGTCTTTGAACTCACGGGTCATAAAGCTAAAAATTTCATAGGTAATCGTAAACTGGCCTTTGCCGACAGCATACACCCCGAAGACAGGGGAATGGTTGAGGCCGAAATCAAAGCCGCTTTGGCGGAGCACAAACCATATGCCATTGATTACCGGGTGCTTCACACCTCGGGTGACATAAAATGGGTGCATGAAAGGGGCTTGGGCGTATCCATCGATGAAAATGGCCCGGTGGTCTGGCTGGATGGGGCCATATTGGACATAACTCCAAGGATAAAAGCAGAATTTGAAAGCGAGGAGGCCCGAAGAAGGCTTGAACAGCTAATCAATTTTCTGCCTGATCCCACCTGGGTTATTGACAAGGAAGGACGCATTGAGGCCTGGAACCTGGCTTTGGAGATACTCACCGAGATCCCCGCAGATCAAATGATAGGTAAAAGCGATTTTGAACATTCTCTGCCTTTTTTCAGGGAAAGACGCCCCTCTCTTTTGGATCTGGCCCTTAATTGGGATCAACAGGCGGCCAAAAGCTACGAACAGGTCAGCAAGCAGGACGAAACCCTCACCGGACTATCCTATCATCCCCACTTGGGAGACGGAGGCTTATGGCTCTTGAGCTCCGCCAGGGTGCTCTACAATTCCAGGGGGCTTCCCAACGGAGCCATCCAATCGATGCGGGATATCACCCAACGGGTGAAGATGGAAGAAAGCCTGCAACTCGCCACCCACAAGGCAAAAGAGGCGACCAGGGCCAAAGATGAATTCCTGGCCAACATGAGCCATGAGATAAGAACCCCCATGAATGTGGTCCTGGGTATGGCCCATCTTGCCCTTCAAACCGAAGTTCCGCCCCATCTAGTGGATTATCTTTCAAAAATCAAGACGGCCGCCAATTCCCTCTTACGAATAATCAACGATATTCTGGATTTCTCCAAAATAGAGGCGGGCAGGCTGGAAATGGAAAGGTCCCAGTTTCAGTTGCAGGAAGTGTTGGACCAGACTGCTTCCATTTTGGTTGAAAATGCCAGGGAAAAGAAACTTGAATTCCTGATCCATGCCTCGGCGGAGGCGCCGGAAAATTACAAAGGCGATGCCCTGCGCCTTACCCAGGTGTTGCTGAACCTCTGCTCAAATGCCATAAAATTCACTGAAAAAGGCGAAATTTTTGTCTCGGTCAAACCGCTTGAGATGAAAGGCCTGACCACAACCCTGGAATTCACGGTCCGTGATACGGGCATTGGCATGAGCCAAAGAGAGATGAACCGTCTGTTCAGGCCCTTTACCCAGGGAGACGCATCTATAACCCGCAGATATGGGGGAACCGGCCTGGGACTCACCATCTCCAAACGCCTGGTGCAGATGATGGGTGGGGACATCCAGGTCAAGAGCAAACCCGGCAAGGGCAGTGAATTCATCTTTACGGTCAAACTGGAGAGCACGGAAAAAAGCGTCATCCAAAAAGCCAAACTACCCACAGAGCTGAAATGGCTGAGGGTGCTGGTGGTGGATGACAACCAGACCTCCGGCAAGATCATTTCAAATATGCTGGAATCCCTGGCCATGCAGGCAACCGGTGTAACCAGTGGAGAAGAAGCACTCAAACTTGTACAGACAAAAGGCCGGATCAGGCCTTTTGAACTGATAATAGTGGATTACGACATGCCGGGCATGAACGGAGTTGAGACCGTTCAGACCATCTTTGATTCCGTCACAGAAGAAACCAAGCCTCATGCGATAATGGTTTCGGGTTATGACAACGAAAAGATGCGCCAAGGGGTGAAAGACCTTCGCCTTGGCGGCCCCTTGCTAAAGCCTTTTGGGAAAGATGTACTTTTGGACACCATTTTCCACACCCTCGGAAAATCGATGCCGGATCTTTTCAAAAAACATCCGCCTAAGAAGGCTTCGGCCCCAAAAACCGTCCTTTCGGGCAAGGTGCTTTTGGTGGAAGACAATCAGATCAACCGTCAGGTTGCCGAGGGTTTTTTGCACAACCTGGGGCTTGAATGGGATTCAGCCAAAAACGGGGAGCAGGCGGTGCATATGGTGAAGGAAGGTGAATATCAGGTAGTGCTCATGGACATACAAATGCCCATAATGGACGGCTTGCAGGCCACCAGGCTTATCCGCCAAAATCCGGCGCTCAAGGACCTGCCCATAATAGCCATGACCGCCCACACCATGAGCGGCGACAGGGAAAAATGCCTGTCTGCGGGCATGGACGACCACATAGGCAAGCCCATTGACCCCAAAACACTTGAAAGTGTGCTTTTAAAATGGATAAAGGGAAAAACCGCCTCAACCGATAAGAAAGCCCCCCCGGCCGAGCCCCAAAAAGAAGAAGAGTATCTGCCCGGCATATCCAGGCAGGCCGCCATGCGGTCTGTGGGGGATGATAAGGAGCTGTTTGAAGAGCTTCTGGATCTGTTCCTGGCACACAATACAGAGAGTGGACCAAGTATTAACCAGGCCCTTTTGGACCGGGATACTGAAAATGCCGCCAAGCTGATGCACTCACTGAAGGGTACGGCCGCCACCTTGGGAGCACAGGCGCTGGAAAAAGCCACCAGGGAACTGGAAATGGCCATAAGGGAAAAAAGAACCTATGACAAACTGCTCGAAAGATTCAATCTGGAAATAAATAACCTGATAACGGGGATTAAAAGCCACAAGAAAACCCTTTCCTCAATAAACGTACCGCGCCGGGAATAAAAAACTAAAACTAAGTAAGCCGTTTATCTGAACTCGTCAACCGCACCGGCGCCTTCGCGGATAATCTCCGGCGCATCTTCCACCAGGCTGACCACACTGGAAAGCAGCCCGGAGACCGGACCACCATCCACAACCAAATCCAACTGATGCCCCAAAGCCTCTTCAATTTCCCAGGCCTGGTCCAGGATATGGCCTTCGGGGTTTGTTGCGCTGGTTGAGATGATCGGATGCCCCAAAGCCTCCACAATAGCCAGACAGATGGGATGATCCGGCACCCTGATGCCCGCAGTCTTGCGTTTGGTAAGCATCATCTTGGGCACCTCGCGGGAGCCTTCCAGGATAAAGGTGTAAGGGCCCGGCAAAAGACGCTTCAGGGTCTTGTAAGCATAGTTGGTCACCCTGGCGTAATGGCTCAACTCGGTTAACCCGGGACAAATAAAGGAAAAAGGCTTGGCAGCGGGCTGGCGCTTAATCTGGTGCACCTTCTTGATCGCCTTTTTATTCATGATATCGCAACCCAGGCCGTAAACCGTATCCGTAGGATAGGCGACCACCCCCCCTTTTTTCAGGGTGTCAACCACGCGGGCGATCAGGCGTGGTTGGGGATTTTCGGGGTTGATCGTAAGGATCAAGGTACACCTCCAATTAAAAGAAATGCTCCCAAAAGTAGAGTACAAATCTTAAGGAGTCAAGTCCCGTCTCCTTAGGTCTGCGTCGGAACACCGCTTGTCATCAAAACTCAGCCTACAATAATTATAAACAGATTGGGCTCTAATATTAAATTGCGGTTTTTCTGAAGGCAAAGCCTGGATTGACTACGGACGCCATGCCGCCACAGGGGGCAACTTCTTCATCTTTTGCCCCGCCGCCTTGCCAACAATAAGCCGTTCTGTAAGAAGCAACAATAAAATAGTTTTCAAATCAGCCGGATAGCTTCGGTAAACCTCAAACGGATTCTCTGTCTTTGAATATGCCAAATTTGACATATGTTTTGCTTGACATCTAGCTACTATATAGCTATTTTGTATTCACTAGCCCAGTTAAAAATACCACTTTAACGGTTTTATTGTTTTTTTTGGCTGGTTATCCAATTACAGCATCCCGTTTCCAGAACCCGAACGGCTAATTCTCAAAGCCTTGAGGGGGTAAAGCAGGTTTCCCGGATTGCCTGCCCGGGAGCTGAAAAAGCAAGATTCCAAAATGGAATTACTCATAAACCACGCATAAGAAAGCCTGGAAGGTAGCCATGAGGTTCGCGGAAACAGGATACAATTTAGAAATCGACCTGGCCACCGGGAATATTGAACGCGTTGAAACAGACCCGGAAAACCTGGGGCTGTTCCTGGGCGGCCTTGGAACCAATGTCAAAGAACTATGGGAAAGGGTCCCCCCTGAGACCAAGCCGTTTGACCCGGAAAACCTGCTCATCTTTTCCGCCGGGCTTTTATGCGGCACTCCGGCCTATAGCTGCAACAGAAGCATCGTCAGCACCATCTCGCCCCAGAACAACCTTCTGGCATACCCCATGATGGGGGGCTTCTGGGCGGCGGAACTCAAATACGCTGGCTATGACAAGGTCATCATGCGCAACAAGTCCCCAGACCTGGTCTATATCTGGATCAACAACGACAAGGTCGAGATAAGGGACGCCTCCCATCTCAAAGGCAAGGGAGCCCTGGAAACCCAGGAGGCGATCAGACAGGAGCTGAAACAGCCCAACGCCCAGGTGGCGGCCATTGGCCTGGCAGGTGAAAACCGGGTCTTCACGGCTTCCATAGAACAGGGTCGATCCAGCGCCAGCAGGCTAGGCGGCGGCGCTGTAATGGGGGACAAAAAGGTAAAGGCCATTGCGGTGAGGGGTACAAAGGACCTCTTTCTGGCCGATGGCGCCAAATTCATGGAACACATGGCCGAGATCAAAAAATACATCAACTACCGCAATGAAAACCCGCTCCCCGGTGTAATGACCATTCTCTCCGGCATCGGCTCCCCTCAGGAAATGAAGCACACCGACGAAAAATGGCACACCGAAAGCTTTGCCTGGGGCAATGCGCGGGAGCGGAGAAAAACCTTTTGGACCGAAGAGATAGACAAAATGTGGTCCAAGACCCAGACAGAAGCCATCAAGCGCCTTATAAGCTGCTTCAACTGCCCCCAGCAATGCGGCGCCCTTATTAATTACAAAGACGTGCCGCCTTACATGATGAAATGTTTTTCCAAGCTGACCTATGCCATGGCGGCCTATGTAGATGACCTTGACTTTTCATTCAAAATCGTGCAGAAGGCCCAGGAATACGGGTTTGACGCCTTTTCCACTCCACAGATAATGGCCTTTGCCGTGGAACTTCTGGAAGCGGGCATCCTCGCGGAAAAGGATTTTGAGGGCTGTCCCCAAGACAGCAAAGGCCGTTTTTACTGGCTCCTGGAGCGAATCGCCCGTAGGGAGGGTATTGGGGACATTCTGGCCGACGGCACCTATTACGCAGCCAAAAAAATTGGCAACGGGGCGGAAAAGTTCGCCCACAACACCATCAAAAAACACGAGCAGCTTCCCCTTAAACTGGGCATGCTGGACCCACTTTACTACCTCATGTACGCCACCAATGAAAAAATCAGCATCACCCAGATCGAGGGCAACTGGCCCCAGGCCCCCTTCCCCACCAGGGAGCAGAGAGAGGCCTTTGTGGAAGACTGGCCCCAGCTTCCGGACGCCAAATTCAAACAATACCTGCTCGAATGGGAGCCCAGGGGAGAAAAGGCAAACCCCTTCTTCCCCACCCCTGACATGTGCTGCGAAATCGTGGACTGGATGGAGATTGTTCACAATGTGGATGACGCCCTGGGTTTCTGCGCTGGCATGGGCTCTTTCTGCTTAAAGCCCCCTTACCACATACACAACTATCCCAAGCTGATCTCCGCAGCCACGGGCTTGGACCTTGATGAGGAGGGGGTGAGGAAAATTGTCCGGCGATCCAGAAACCTGCACAGGGCCTTCAACATTAAGCGGGGCCTAAAACGCCAGGATGAGAAGCCGCCGGAAGACCACTGGAAAAGAAGGTATCCGGAACACGAGAAACTGCTTCTGGACAGCTACTACAAATTCAAGGGCTGGAACGATGAAGGAATTCCAACCAGAGAGACCCTGACCTCATTGGATTTGGGATACGTAGCCGAGGACCTGGAAAAGAGAGGATTCCTGAAAAATGGCCAAGGTGAAGAAAAAGATCAAGACCATAACCATCAAGGCTGATATGTGCAACGGCTGCAGGGCCTGCGAGGTAATCTGCTCGGCCTTTCACGCCTCTCCGCCCTACAGCAGCATTAACCCGGCCCGCTCCCGCATTAGGGTGGTTCGCTATCCCCTGCAGGACATTTGGGTGCCGGTCTTTGCCGGAGAATACACCCCGGCCGAATGCATGGGCAGGGACAAGTACATAATCGACGGCAAGGAATATGAGGAATGCGCCTTTTGCCGGGCGGTCTGTCCCTCGAGGGATGTTTTCAAGGAGCCGGACTCGGGCCTTCCCATCAGGTGCGACATGTGCGAGGGCGAAGACAAGCCCTTATGTGTTGAGCAGTGCTTAAACGATGTTTTGATTTATGAAGAGCGGGAAGAGGAAGTGGAGGAAAACGACTATCCGGAGGAGCTTGATATAGGGGTTGAGGCGCTTTTGGACAAATTCGGGTTTGACAAGCTCTCTGACGCGGTGGCGAGAAAAGGTATGACGCAATAGGGGAACAGCGCCTCCGGCCTGTTGGGTTTTGCCTGCCCGATTGTGGCGCCGCACCAGCTTTAAGGACGGTTTTTTGTGTCCAAAATCAAATTATGCTTGCGTCGTAATCCTTTAATTCGGCAATCAAGGGATTGATCAATCATGAATCCTTCAATCGGAATAACCTCCCAAATAATCCATCAGGCCAAATGGTACAAGCACATAGGCAAGCTTGGCTTTGACACCATTGAAATAAACCGGCAAAACTCCAAGCTGCATTTCAATCTCTTTTTTCTGGAAAAAGTCAAAAGATACATGGAGGGGGTTGATTTAAGCATCCACTCAGGCACCAAGGGAATATTTCAGCCCAATGAATCCTTTACCAAAGCCAATCTGGCCATACTCACCGCAGAGTTGGATATTTGCCGCTATCTCGGGGCCGGGCAGTTTGTTTTTCATCTAAACGACGGCTTTTGCTCGGCCTACAATAAAAAACGCCTCAAGGAAGTGATCACCTACTCACTTGACTCAGGTGTGCAGATGCTTTTCGAATCCAACAGCGTCCTGGTGGCGGAACACGCCTATGACATCCTGGATTCCTTTCCCGAACTGGGCTATGTCCTGGACCTGGGTCACTTGAACAACGGCCATGGACAAGGCAAACTGGGTTGCAGCATGGAGAGCTTCATCTCCCGGATAAGGGACCGGGTGGTCTATGTACATGCCAGCAACAACTGCGGCAAAAGAGACGAACATAACGGACTGGAGGAAGGCACCCTCGACTGGCGTCATATTCTGGACCTCCTGGATCTTGAAAGGGTGCTCAAAATCATCATAGAGGTGAGGCATGCGCCGATGGTCACCCGCACAACCATGGACCTGATGCATTATCTGGAAGGAGACCTTTCCAGACAAAGACGCCGCGCCCTGGGCTAGACGGCCCGAAAGCCCACTTCCCTCCTTAACCAGGCCCTATCCCCCGTAGGGCCTGGTTAAAATTTGCCGGCCAAGTCAAGGCCCCGTCAGATATTCACCACTATTTATCCTTTTCCGGGCACAAAGCGCCCCGGCTTTTTTTCTTGGCTACCAAACGCCCTCGGCTTTGTTAAACTTTACCCTGCCGGGCGGGACGCAATGCCTGGTGTCACGCCTTGCTTTAAATGGGCAAACAGGGGTCCCGCCCCGTGATTAAAAAACATTAAAAGAGCCGGAACATGAGCCAACAAACCCCATTTCCCCGCCAAGCCTTCAGCGGGTATCCCTTTTCAGCCATCTGCGGCCAGGGACCCCTTAAGCAGGCCCTTATCCTGGGAGCCATAGACTTGAGCCTGGGCGGAGTGCTTTTAAGGGGGGAAAAGGGAACCGCCAAATCCACAGCCTCCAGGGCATTGGCCTCGGTCTTGCCGCCTTTGGAAATAGTCAAGGGGTGTCCGGTGGGCTGCGACCCAAACGGGCCTTTATGTCCCTATTGCCAAAAACTTGCTCCCCCCCTGCCCGTTGAAACCGCCTTGACTCCATTTGTGGATCTTCCCCTGGGGGCCACCAGCGACCGGGTGCTGGGTTCCATGGATATTGAAGAGGCTGTGCAAAGGGGCAGGCAGAAACTCAAACCCGGGCTTTTGGCCAAGGCTCACCGGGGGGTTTTATATATTGATGAAATCAACCTTTTGCCTGCCCATGTCATTCATACCATTTTGGATGCCTGCGCCAGCGGCCGGGTGGTGGTGGAGCGGGAAGGGATAAGCTTCACCCATCCCGCCCAATTCGCCCTGGTGGCGAGCTGCAACCCTGAGGAAGGCCCCTTGGGGCCACAAATTCTGGACCGATTCGGCCTCAGTGTGGATGTGATAGGAGAAAGGGAGCCGAGTTTACGCAAAGAAGTGCTCATCCGCAGAATGGCCTTTGAAAAAGACGCAAGCGCCTTTCGCAACAAATGGGCCCCGACCGAGATCAAATTGCGCCAGCGCCTGATTCTGGCCAGAAAACATTTACCCCTTATCCAGGTCCCTGCCCGGGCCCGCGCCCTGGCCAGTGAGCTGGCAGGCTCCATGATGACCATGGGACAAAGGGGCGAGCTGTCCTGCATCAAGGCGGCACGGGCCCTGGCGGCCTGGCAAGGGGCAAAAGAAGTTTCCCTTGAGATGGTGAATCAGACCGCTCCTCTGGCCCTGGCCCATCGCACCCCTGTAAGGGACCTGAATCAGGCCGCGCAGCCCAGCCTGCGCCTCTCCCATTCTCTGCCCAAGGAAGAAGACCAGGAGCCTGTTCGGGTGGTTAAGGTTGACCGGGAGTTGGAAAACTCGGACCAGGCAGTAAGGCAAGGCGACGAAAGAACGCTTTTCCTGCTTGAGCCCGGCCCTGTCACGCCGGTGGGCACCAGGCTTCCGGCCCGGGAGGGGACCAGCAGGGTGCAGACAGGCCGCCGCCATGCCAGGGAGTCAGTCGGCGACCGGGGCCGCTATCTCAGGGCCTCTCCCAAAATCCTGGGCAGGCCCCTGGCCCTGGACGCCACGGTAAGGGCAGCCGCCCCCCATCAGAAAAACCGGCGGGTAAAGGGCGGACCGGCCCTGGTGGTGCGCAAACCGGATATCAGGGAAAAAGTGCGTTCCGCCAAAAAAGGGCGTCTGGTCCTGTTTTGTGTGGATGCGTCGGGCTCCATGAACGCGGCCACCCGCATGTCCACCACCAAGGCCGCCATATTGGGGCTTCTGACCGAGGCCTACCAAAAAAGAGACAGGGTGGGCCTGGTTGCCTTTGGCGGAGTTTCGGCCAAGGTGCTTTTGCCTCCCACTTCCAGCGTGGAGGTGGCCAGGCGCATGCTGGCCGAGCTTCCCACCGGTGGCAAAACCCCCCTGGCCGCCGGGCTGGTGGCTGTGTCAGAGGTCCTGGCCAGGGAAATGACGAGGGATCCTGGCCTCACCCCTTTGGTGGTGATCTTGACCGATGGACGCCCCAATGTGCCCTTAAACGCCTCGGAACTCGGAAAATCAGCGGGGCAAAAAGGCGGCGGCTGGGGAGACGGCTGGGGAGACGGCGGATATGCGGACCGGGAGGTGTTGAACCTGGCCAAGGCCATGGCTAACGATCCCCGGCCCAATTATGTGATTGTGGACACAGACACTGGTAATGTACAGGAGATAAACCTCTGTCAGCCCATGGCCCAATATATGGGGGCCAAATGCGTTTCTTTGGGCAAACTCACCGCGGAAGGGGTCCTGGACCTGGTCCGCGCCCAATTTTAGGATTGGCCATGCAAGCAAAAATACAAAAACAGCCCATATATCCCTTTGCCGCCCTGGTGGGTCAGGAAAATATGAAACTGGCCCTTAAGGCCAACCTGGTGAATCCCTCCATAGGCGGGGTCCTGATCAGGGGGGAAAAGGGAACCGCCAAATCCACGGCAGTGCGGGCCCTGGCCGAGCTTCTGCCGGAACAGGAGGTGGTTACAGGCTGCGCCTACGGCTGCAACCCCCATGATCCCAAAACCATGTGCCAGGATTGCCTGACCAGGCTGGAAAAAGGGGAAAAACTGGAAGCCGACACCCGCAGGGTAAGGGTGGTGGAGCTGCCGGTGGGGGCCACGGAGGACCGGCTCTTGGGAACCCTGGACCTGGAGACCGCATTGAAAGAGGGACAAACCAGGTTTCAACCGGGAATCCTGGCCGCGGCCAACCGCCAACTCCTTTATGTGGACGAGGTGAACCTTTTGGACGACCATCTGGTGGATGCGCTTTTGGACGCAGCCGCCATGGGGGTCAACACGGTTGAAAGGGAAGCGATGAGCGTGAGCCACCCGGCCCGCTTCACCCTGGTGGGAACCATGAACCCCGAAGAAGGCGAGCTGAGGCCCCAGCTCACCGACCGCTTTGGGCTTTGTGTTCAGGTTAGGGGCCTGACAGACCCGAACAGCCGCCAAAAAGTGATTAAATTGCGTTTATTATACGAAAAAGACCCCTATGAATTCAGCCGTTCCTATGAGGCCGAAGGAGAGGCCCTCACCAAGGAACTGGCCCGAGCCAGAGACCTTTTACCTAAAGTGGAATACAGCCAGGCCATAATCGACCGGGTGGTGGCTATCAGTCTTGCGCTTGAGGTCGACGGCCACCGCGGTGACCTGACCATGCTGAAGACTGCCGTCACCCTGGCCGCACTGGAACAAAGGAACCAGGTGGAACTCAAGGATGTGGACCAGGCCGCCCTCTTGGCCCTACCCCACCGCCTGCGCAGACGCCCCTTGGCTGAGATGGAATTTGATATAGCAGATCGCCTGAAACGGGTCTAATTACTGCCGTCAAAGTCCTCCTGGACTTTGACGGATGCCGCTTGTCAAAAACACGTTTTGACAAGATGGCTCGAATTGGTCGGCTTAGGAAAGCCTCTCAATTCGACGGGCCGTCCTTGGCCCGTGTTATACTGCCGTCAAAGTCCTCCTGGACTTTGACGGATACCACTTGTCAAAAACACGTTTTGACAAGATGGCTCGAATTATGCGGTTGTTCTAAACCGGCGGCGGGAAAAAAGGAGCGAATTCCGTGGCGGCCCGGCCAAAGCTGTCTTTATAGTCCTTGTGCTCCTGATATTCAGAAACCCTGCCCGCCCAAGGGCTCAATTTAAGGCCTATCAGGGTGAGGGCTCTACAGAAAGGCGAGGCGGGATCAAAATCCATGGCCGCCACCCCTTTTTTAGCGGCTTGTTGCAGATTTTCATCCTCAGGCAAAAAGCCCAGGGTTTCCAAAGGCACTCCCAGGTCAGTGGCAACCCACTTTTCCAGTTGCTGGGCATAAACAAAATCATCGACCTGCTTCACCCGGTTCAGCAAAAGTTTGGGGCGCATCTGTTTGATTATCTCCCTGGCCCTCTTCCCTTCACCCGGTTTGGCCTTTTCCAGGGCCATCACCAGCTCAAAGAGCTTGACACTTCCCGGCCCCCTGCCCCGCCGCCTGTATTCCTCCAAAACAGCCTTGGTGCGGTTGTTCTGACGGAAAATACGGTCCATGGCCCGGAACAAGGCGTTTTTTATAAAGTTAAAGGCCGCCAGGGCGGAGGGTTTTTCCGGCAACATCAACACCAGGGAGAGAGGGCTGGCCAGAAAAAAATCCAGCACCGTTATGCTGGTGCCTCCTCCCAGATCCATGAGTAGAAACTCACAGGGCAATTTCCCGAGGTCGTGGAGCAGTTTACGTTTTTTTTGAAAAACCGGGTTGGCAGTGGCCACCATCATGGCGTCGCCGGGCAAAAAGCTGAAATCCGGTTCCAGAACCGGATGAACCACCTGGTCAACAGTGAGGTTTTTATCGGCCAGCACTTCTCCCAAACCGGCCAGGTCATTCTCAAGCCCCAAAAGGTTGTGCAAATCTGATCCGCCCAGGTCCGCATCCACACAAACCACTTTATGTTCCAGACGGGCCAGGATAAGCCCCAGGTTGGCAGTGACCAGACTCCTGCCTGTCCCCCCTTTGCCGCCTCCCACCGGCAAAACTACGGGCAATATTTTTTTTATCTTGTTCTTAGGCATTTTTATCCAGGGCAGGAGTTAGAAAAAGAAAGGATAACGCCCCGTCTTCCCGGAATTAATTTACTAAAAGCAGGTTGGCCTGATCAGCTCCGGCCGAATTTTTTCTTAAGCTCTTCAAGCGCGGCCAGAGCCAGGGCCGGGTCCTTGACACCCAGGGGAAGATCTTCTGCGGAAACAATCCGGGCATGCTCTTTTCCCTGTCCCACCTCAAGGGCCAGAACCAGGGCGTTTCCCGGTTTGTCCGGGTCCCGGATCAGTTTCCCAATGCTTCTGACAGCCAAAACCCCGCTTTTAGGCAGCACCACTTCCTCAAGATGCCGGTCCAGGACAAGCAACAGCTGCTCAGCCTCCACAAAGGTTCGTTCACCGAAAAATTCCCCTCCCAGGACAAGGGCCTGAACGCTGCCCCTAAGGGCTTGATCGCCTGTGAAACGGCCGCCGGTAATGAGCATGCCCTTGGCCAACAGCCCGAAAAGGCTGCCTGTGAACTCACCGCCCTGAATACGGGTCTGATTGGATTCGGTAAAGGCCTCAAAGCCCGAGAAGGCCCCTCCGCTGACCAAAGCCTCGTTGCTTTCGCAAAAAGCCCATTCCCCGCTGAAGGAGCCGTCTTCCACTTTGGTGTCGTGGCTGCCCATAAAGGCGCTTTTCCCGGTGAACTCCCCCCCTTGAACCAGTCCCTTATTGGCCGCGTAAAAACAGAGATCCCCTGAAAAAAGCCCCTTTTTGACCAAGGGCCTCTCCGTGCCGTAAAAAGAAAACGGCCCGGAAAACTCACCGCCGCTCACCTGGGGCTTTTGGGCGCCCCTGAAAGCATAGCGCACAGCTATCCTGCCCTCTTTTACATGGGGTTTCTTCTGGCCGATCTTTTCCGGTTCAAGCTGTTTGAAAAACATTTCGTAAATATAGCAGCCTCAATATGCTACGTCCATTTTTCTCTGGAGCCGTTTTCGGCTGTTTAAACCTTTTACCAACTCCCCAGCTTGTCCACTTGCATACAAGGGCATATAGGCTTAGAATCTGGTGCCGCCTTTGGGGACCGTATATTTCAGCCTGGTCCAAGCCACCTGTCCGCCCCCTTTTCCTTGCAATAGGGCGGCAAAGGTTAAAAGGATTGAACAGGCGCATTTGTCAACAATTTGCTATGCTTGAAACATACGTTATTTTTTTAAACAGTTTAAAACCGCTCGTTTTTTTAAAAACACCCTCGGGAAAAGTAGTCAAAGGTCCGAATAACAATCGACCTTTTGACCAAACCGGTAACACTACGTGTCACAAGCTGGCCGAAGAAGCGGCCGGGAGCAGATCATGAGCCTTTACAACCTGGACAAGATCCTGAAACCTCAAAGCATTGCCGTAGTGGGGGCCACGGATCGCCCCAAAAGCCTGGGCAGATCCCTGGTGCACAACCTGATCAAAGGCGGATTTAAAGGCGATATCTACCCCATTCATCCCAAAAAACCGGAGATCATGGGCATTAAGGCCTTCAGCAGCCTTCAGATGGTTAAAAAGCCCATTGACTGCGCGGTAATCTGCACCAACATAAAAACCGTACCGGCAATCATGCAGCAATGCGTTGACCTGGGCATAGGCGGAACAGTAATCATCTCGGCCGGAGGCAAGGAAGTTGGCCCCGAGGGCGAGGCCCTGGAAAAGGAAATCCTGGCCATTGCCGAAAAAGGCGGTGTCAGGGTCGTCGGCCCCAACTGCCTCGGGGTGGTCAGCTCCCAGGCCAATATGAACGCCAGCTTTGCCCATATCATGGCCAATCCCGGCAACCTGGCCTTTATTTCCCAAAGCGGGGCTGTCTGCACCTCTGTTCTGGATTTCGCAGCCCAGGAACAGATGGGATTTTCCCACTTCATCAGCATCGGCTCCATGCTGGATGTTGATTTCGGCGACCTGATCGACTACCTGGGCAACGACCCCGAGGTGAAAAGCATCCTGCTCTATGTGGAGATGATCAACAACCACCGTAAATTCATCAGCGCGGCCAGGGCCGTCTCCCGAGTCAAACCCATAGTGGTCTTGAAAAGCGGCCGCTCCCAGGCTGGAGCCAAGGCCGCCCAAAGCCACACCGGCTCCCTGGTGGGTGAAGACGCTGTCTATGACGCCGCCTTTAAAAGGGCGGGTATTGTACGGGTGGACACCTTGGGCGACCTCTTTGGCTGCGCGGAGCTGATGGCCAAGCAACCCCGGCCCAAGGGTCCCAGGCTGGCCATTGTCACCAACGCCGGAGGCCCCGGTGTGATGGCGGCAGACTACCTGGCCTCCTATGGCCTGGAACCCGCTCCTTTGAGTGAAGAGACCTTTGCCAAATTAGACGCCATCTGCCCGCCCATATGGAGTAAATCAAACCCCATGGACCTAACCGGCGCGGCCACGCCGGAAACCTTTAAAAAGGCCATAGATATCTGCTGCCATTCCAAGGACTTTGACGCAGTTTTGATTATGCTGCCGCCAATGGCCATGTTCTCTTCAGTGGAGTTTGCCAAGGATATCGCTGAGGCGCTTTTTGATCTCGACTTCCCCACCTTTGCGGTTTGGCTCGGCGGCAAGGAAATGGAAGCCGGTCGAAAAATCCTGAACCAAAGCGGGATCCCAACCTACCCCAATCCCGAAGGGGCCATAAGGGCCTTTCACTACATGTACACCTATGGCCGCAACCAGGAAATGCTGCAGGAAATCCCCTCGGAGACCAGCCAGAATGCGGCCATAGATCCCCAAAAAGCCAGGGAGATCGCAACAAGGGCCCTGGAAAACAAAGAAAGCCTTCTGACCGAAGTGGACTCCAAAAACCTTCTCAGGGCCTACGGCATACCGGCCACCCTGGCCAAGGTGGCCGAAAGCGCCAAGGAAGCCAGGGCCATGGCTGCGGAGATGG
This sequence comes from Dethiosulfatarculus sandiegensis, assembly GCF_000931935.2. Classification (GTDB taxonomy): domain Bacteria; phylum Desulfobacterota; class Desulfarculia; order Desulfarculales; family Desulfarculaceae; genus Dethiosulfatarculus; species Dethiosulfatarculus sandiegensis. The sequence continues at coordinate 322,388 of NZ_AZAC01000056.1, read as the reverse complement.
GCTTTCCGGTGGTGGTCAAGCTTCACTCCAAAACCATCACCCATAAATCAGATATGGGCGGTGTGGTCCTTGATCTTCGCAATGAAAATGAGGTGGTCAAGGCCTTTAATACCATTCAGGCGGCCACCCGTGAATACGATCCTGAGGCCCACTTCGGCGGGGTCACCATTCAGCCCATGATACGTCAAAAGGGCCAGGAGGTTATCCTGGGAGTGAAAAGAGATCCGGATTTCGGGCCGGTTATCATGTTCGGCATGGGCGGGGTCATGACCGAACTTTTCAAGGACCGGGCTATTGGCCTGCCCCCCCTGAACCACCTTCTGGCCAGGCGCATGATAGAGGAAACCAAAGTCTACCGCCTGTTGAAGGGCTACAGAAACATCGCCAAGGTCAACCTGGACCAATTGGAAGAAATAATGGTCCGCTTAAGTCAACTGGTCATAGATCTGCCTGAGATAGCCGAGTTGGATATAAATCCCCTTTTGCTCACCCCGGGATGGGCTTCCGCCTTAGACGCCAGGGTGATGATTTCGCCCGCTGCGGAGCCTTCTCCCCTGCATCTGTCCATAAGCCCCTACCCGGCTGAGTACGAAGGTTTTCGGGAGACCAAAACCGGTCACAAGCTCTTTATCCGCCCCATAAAGCCGGAAGACGCGCCCATGATGCTGGAACTATTTGAAACCATGAGCCAAAAAAGCATTTACAACCGATTCTTACGCAAGGTGACTGTTTTAGACAGAGACACCCTGGTGCGTTTCACCCAGGTTGACTATGACCGGGATCTGGCCCTGGTGGCACTTGATCTTTCCGGCCACAAACCCACCATGGTGGGGCTCACCAGGCTATCGGGAGATCCGGACGGAGTCAGTGCGGAATGGGCCATTGTGGTGGGAGACCCCTGGCAGGAACAAGGCATAGGGGCCATGCTCATGAATGTGGCCATTGAAACCGGTAAGAAACGGGGTTTAAAACGCTTGTGGGGCTATCTTATGGCGGAAAACAAGGGCATGGTGGCCCTGCACAAACGGTTCGGCAGTAAACTCACCAAAACCAAAGACGGGAAAAAATACCAGGCAGTCTATGACCTGGACCAATAACCGACAGCCGCTGCGGGTGTTTGGAGAAAGGGTTCTCCAGGCCGGTCCGGGGTGCGCCTTTTGGTTTACATACCTTTTGTGGGGCAGTATAACAGCGGCCCCACAAAGCTTGCCGCCAGGGTTCTTAAAGGCGCTAGAGGCCTTCTAGAACCTAAAGACTGTTGACGAACTGCCTGTATGCGACCCGTATTTCCTTTCCTTGCCCTTGACTTTTACCTTAACCTGTTTTTACTTAACCGGGCTCTGACGGTATAAAATAGGCAGCAAGATCAAAAGCGCATGACTGGCTCAAGCCCAAAGGCCTTAAGACCTTTGGCAGACAGTCTGAACCAGGTTTTAAAAACCGGCGCCGGGGTAAAAATATCACACCCCCCAAAAGCCGTTAACATCCGGCCCTAAGGGAAAGTGCGCAGATGACCAATCCCCCGAAATACCAAGCCGAAACCCAGGACGCGCCCGGGCCCTGGCGTCCCAGGGTCTTGATCCTGGACGATGAGTGGTCCACCCTGGAGAGGATAAAAAACTTTTTAAAACAGGATTTTGAGGTTGAAAGCGCCAGCCGGGCCTCCCAGGCGCTGACCGCCATGGACCGCCATAATTTCGATGTTGTGTTGACAGACATGCGCATGCCGGATACAGACGGCCTCACCCTGGTTACTGAAATGAAAAAGCGGCATCCTGAGAGCCAGTATATTTTAATGACCGCTTTCAGCGACATTGAAGACGCCATAACCGCACTGCGCCTGGGAGTGGCAGACTACCTACGCAAGCCCTTTACCGAGGGTGAGGTGCGCCATGCCCTGAACCGGTGCCTGGAACACCGTCGCCTCACCAGGGAAGTGGCCAGCCTGAAATCCGGAAAAAAACACTCACTGGCTGATGTAATCACCAGCGACGAACGCATGATTGAGATCTGCCGCCTGGCCCAAACAGCGGCGGCCACAGACGTTACAGTTTTGATCAGCGGAGAAACCGGTACGGGCAAGGGAGTCTTGGCCAGGGCCATCCACAACACCAGCCCCAGAAGCCCCAGGCCCTATGTGGAGATCAACTGCGCATCCATCCCGGCAACATTGATAGAAAGTGAACTATTCGGCCATGAAAGGGGCTCCTTTACCGGGGCGGTGGCCCGCAAGATAGGCAGGGTGGAGACAGCCGACGGAGGCACCCTGGTTCTGGATGAAATCGGGGAGATGCCGCTGGATATGCAATCCAAGATGCTTAGATTTTTACAGAGCTTTAATTTTGAGCGGGTGGGCGGAACCAAAATACGCCATGCCGATGTGAGGATCATAGCCTCCACCAACCGCGACCTGGAAAAGGCTGTCTTGGAAGGAATCTTCAGACAAGACCTTTTCTACAGGCTTAACGTCATCCACCTGCATATTCCCCCTTTAAGGCACAGGCCGGGTGATATATCAATTCTGGCCGATAATTTCCTGAAAAGGTTCGCCATCAAGTACGACCGAAACATCAAGGGCATTTCACCAAACGCTATGGCCCAGCTTGAAAGGCATGACTGGCCCGGCAATGTGCGCGAACTGGAACATACGGTGGAGAGAAGCGTGATCCTCACCCAGGGAGAGGTGATACAGCAATTTGACCTGCCCCGGGACAGCCAGGACCTGCCCTTGCCGGAGATCAACATGCCGCCGGATGGGCAATGGGAGTCTTCAACCCAAAGCCTGGCTGATTTTATGGGTTCATGCGAGCGCCTTTATCTGGAATCAATATTAAGAAAGCACCATGGTAAAATAGGGGAATCCGCCAAGGCAGCAGGCATAAACCCTAAAACCCTTTACATGAAAATGAACCGGCATGGGCTGAGACGCCAGGATTTCAGGCCTCAGCACATTCAAAGTTGAACCGAAAAGTAAAAAGAGGATCCTTAAGAAGCCGACTTTTCTCACAGGTGATCCTCTTTTCCATGGGCGCACCCCATGGCATCTGCCTTAAAAGGCAAAAAACCTTTCACCACCTGTTTTGAAACGGGTTTTGGAGTGAATTCTTGCCTGAGCATAAACATATCACTAATCCAGGCTTAACCGGGCAGGCAGCCTTTCACGGCGGCGACATATGGGGAGCCGCCCGTCGTCTGGAAGTGAACCCGGATAGAATTCTGGACCTGTCCGCTTCCTTAAACCCCTTGGGACCGCCCGCGGGACTCGACAAAATCCTGGCCCAATCCTTTAAACGAATCTGCCACTATCCGGACAGACACAACACCCTTTTAAAAGAGGCCCTGGCCAAGCAACTGGGCCTTAACAGTAAAAACCTGATTGTAGGCAACGGCTCCACCGCCCTGATACGTCTGTTGTCCCGCGCCCTGGATCTCAAGACCATATTGATCCTGGCCCCCTCATTCGGGGAATTCCCCCGCTCCATGGCCCTGACCGGACGCCATTTTCATTTTCTGTCTATCAGTGAAAGCCAAAACTTCACCCCCACCACAGTGGATATAGACCGAATATGGGCCCATGACCCTTCCTGTGTGGTGCTGACCAATCCGGTAAGCCCCACCGGCACTTTGGTGGAAAGGGAGTTTTTAGACACTCTGCTTGCCCAGGCCATGGCAAGGCGCACCTGGATGATTGTGGATGAAGCCTTTATTGACTTTGCCCCGGACCAGGCCAGAAAATGGTCGCCGCCCCTGGTTCAAAAATACCCCAGGCTTATTGTGCTGCGCAGCATGACCAAGTTCTATTGCCTGGCCGGGCTGCGCCTGGGTTACATGATGGGGCACACAGACACCCTGGCCCATATCGAGCCCTTGGGCGAACCATGGAGTGTCAACACTCCGGCCCATGACGCGGGGATCTATTGCCTGGCTCAAAACGAATATGCTTTAAAAACCAGAAAAGCCGTGGACAAGTGGCGGGAAGAAATGAAGGGAAAGCTCACCGGAATGGGGCTTGTGGTTTATCCCAGCCAGGTTAATTATCTACTCACCAGGCTGCCCCACACAGCGCCCACCGCGGATATTGTCTCCAGCCGAACCGCCGAGCAAGGGGTGTTGGTAAGGGACTGCCAATCATTTCCCGGCTGCGGCCCCCGTCACCTGCGTTTTGCAGTCACCACCACAGAAGAACAAAAGCGTTTATTCAAGGCGTTGGAAACGGCGCTGAAAAGCTGATCTTTCGGCGGGAGATCTACAGGCTTTGCCTGCCCGAAAGGGTCCTTCCGTATGCAAACCAAAAGGCCAGGCCCCGGTTTTTTACACCAGGGCCGGGCCTTTGCTTAATTTACGCCTTTTATCATGATCAGACTGGCCCTTCTGGTCAAAGGCAAATCTGATATCACAGGCAGGGCGGCGGTGACGTTCATGCAGAAATCCCTCACCATTTTACGGGGAACCAGCAATTGAGAGTCCTTGCTGCGAGTCTTTCGTTTACTCCTGTATAGAAAAACCCGTTTGTGACCGAGAATATCCGCGGCCATTAAGGCCAAAGACAGGGTCTTTTCCCTGCCTGCCCCATAATCCATTAACAACAAACCACCCGGATAACCGCTTTTTACAATATCTGTGACAGTGCGAATCTGGGCCTGATCCGCCATCCCACCGGCAAGAAAAACCAGGTTCAGCTCGGGAGAAGATGCCGGTTTGGCCTGCTTAAGGTCTTTTACCCTGGACAAAACAAAAGAATAACGCCCTCCACCAGCCAAAAGGTTGGGAGGGTCCAAAGGCTTCACCCCTTTGCGCCCAAGAGCCGAAAGGGATTTTTTAAGGCCTTTTTTCTTTGAATTGCCGAGTAACAGCCGATACAGCATGGGGCTTTTCCCTTTGGCCGGGGCAATGGTCCAAACCAGTTTCACCCTCTTGTCCCCGGCCAGGACTTTTCTGACTATCTCAAGGTCTTTTTTAAGGTTCGCTGTTTTGGCATATGCCCCTATTTGACGCCAATTTTGGCTCCCCCCTCCGTCCTTCCAGATATGGTCGACCAGCATGGGGTCTTTTTGCAGTTCAGGAGCCAAAGAAGAAAGCGCCTCAAGGCCTTTATTGTTTTCCCCCTCCTCGGGAGAGAGGCCTGGAGAAGTCTCTTTTGGTTCAGGGGCGTTTTGCGGTTCTTTATGACCAGAATCTTTTTCAGTAAGTTTTTTTGGGGGAGGATCGGCTGTAGGTTCTTCTGAAAACTCCTGCTTTTCAACAGATTTAACCTGGCTGGCCAAAGGATCTTCAGTCTGGCCTGCCTCATTTGCCTTAACCGCAGCCCCAGGAACAACAAGTTCGGAACTTGGTTTGGCTTTGGCAGGCGGTTTGGTTTGCAGAGGCTTTGCAGAATCAAGTTCCTTTGCATCCACCTTGCCGTGGATTACCGGGGTGTGGCTATTATCCTGCTTTTTGGGGGGAATGAAAAAAAAGGCAAAGACCAAAAGGCCTAGGGCCAAAACAGCGGCCAAGCCCAGGGCTAGGGTTTTTCTGGAAAAAGGCAATTGCAAAAAAGAGGCTGCCCGGGCCTCTTCAGGCATTTCTCCAGGATCCTGAATATTGATTAAGACAGCGGAAATATTGTCCGGCCCACCGGCCCGATTGGCCTCTTCCACCAATACCCGGGTTTTTCCCCGGGGCCCGTTTTCCGCGCCGATTACAGCGCTTATCAGCTCTTCACTAACCGGTCCGTGCAGGCCGTCAGAGCACAGTAAAAGTTGGTCATCCGGCATAAGCTCCACGGAAAAGAGATCAACCTCAACCACCGGCTGGTTGCCCACCACCCTGGTGAGCACATTACGCATGGGATGTTCCCTGGCCTGTTCCAAGGTTATCTGACCCTGATCCACCATCTCCATAACCACTGAGTGATCATGGGTGACTAAAGTCAGCTCTCCCTTGCGCCACAGATAGCAGCGGCTGTCCCCCACGTTGGCCACCACTGCCCTGCCCGGCTCCAAGGCCACTGCCACCACAGTTGTGCCCATGCCCCTGAAATCCGGAGTCTCCTGGGATTTTTGAAAAACAGCTTCAGCCGCGGCGCTGATCGCTGCGGTAAGCCCCCGCTCCAGTCCGTTTTCCCTGGATTCGGTTGCAAAAACCCTGGGGATGGTGTTGGTGGCCAACTCCGAAGCCACCCGTCCCCCGGCCACTCCGCCCATGCCGTCGGCCAACACGAAAAGGCCCGGCACAGGCCCCTGGTCCTCTGGGGGTAAAAAGACGGCATCCTGATTCTCGGTGCGGACCAGGCCCACATCCAGTGAACCGCCAAATGTTATCTCCAAGGTGCAATCCCTTCGATAAACAACCTTCCACCCGGCCGGGAAGCAAAGGTGCAGGCAGGTTAACTACTTGATTCCCAGCGGATTATATGTTCAGACACACAATTTGGTCAAATGTAAAGCAAAATCCCGCCGTCTCTTTTTCTTCTATGAGACGGCGGGATTTATTTTAAAGGCCCTTGGGCAAGCCGGACAAATGAGAGTCACCAAAAGGAAATTAGCTTTCCCAAGCTGTCCGACCCATGGGGGCGACGTCATAACCACCCAATTTCATAACCGCTTTTTTAAAATCGGGATTCTCCAGGGTATCAAGCAACACCTGAACGCGATGATCTTCAAGATGCTCTTTGGGGATCAACAGGTCGTAGCGCTCCTGAACCAGGGGAATGAAATCCAGATCCAGGGCCTTGGCTGCCGCCAAAATGCCCACCCCCACGTCCGCGCCGCCGCTCAATACCTGAACAGCCACGGCCATATGAGTGTATTCCTCCTGGGAATAGCCCCTGATATTGTCGGCATCCATACCCTCCTGGGCCAGGGCGTAATCCAACAGCACCCTGGTTCCGGAACCGGCCTGGCGGTTCACCAGACGCACATCGGCCCGTTCAAGATCACTGAGGGATTGAATGCCCTTGGGGTTGCCTTTCTTGACGATCATCCCCTGCTGCCTGTAGGCCAGGGTGACCAGCTTAACCGGCAGATCCGGCAGATAGCGCTTGATGTAACTTACGTTGTAATCACCTGTTTCCGTATCCAGCAGATGGGTGCCGCCAAGATGGCTGCGTCCTTCCTTGGCGGCCATAAGGCCCGCCAAAGATCCCAGATGAGAGGATGAAACCCTTAGCAGCGGGTCTTTTTTGGCCATGTGACCAGCCAGGAGGTCCAGGGTTATGTCGTGGCTGCCCACCACCACCAGGGTGTTTTCCAGCGCCCTTTCCGAGGTGAGTATCTCGGCCGGGGCAAAGGCAGAAGCCTCAAGCCCCTCTGAATGGACACCGATTCGCATCAGTCCGTCCGCCCTGGTCAGGGAAGTTATAGTGCCCGCCCCTCTTTTCAGGGGAGTGGCCACCATGTTTTGCCCAACCCGACCCAGGTGAACCCGTAGGAATTCCTCCTGCCCCAGCTTGGAAGGCAGGGGACGGGCGGGTTTGGCCTGTACGGTAATGCGTTGGGGCGGGGCCTGGCCTTGCATCCCGGCCAGGGCCGGGGCCACGAACTGGTCAAAACACACCCAGGCCGAGACGGCATAGCCCGGTGTGCCGATCACGGGTTTATTTTTGACCTTGCCCAAAATGCTGGGCTTGCCCGGCATTACAGCCACTCCGTGCACCAGAACCTCGCCCAGGCCGCCGATGACATGGACCGAAAAATCCTTGGACCCGGCCGAGGCACCGGCATTCAAAAGCACCATGTGGGCCGAGGATTCCACGGCTTGTTCCACTGCCCGGCTTATCACCTCCGGGTCGTCCGGCTGGCGCTCCATAACCAGGGGTTCCGCCCCGGCCTCCCTCACCAGACCGGCCAGCAATACCGAGTTGGATTCAATTATCACCCCTGGTCCGGGTGCTTTTTTCTCGGCTTCCTGCCAGTCCAGGAGTTCGTGGCCCGTGGGGATGATAGCCACCTTGGGCTTTTCCAAAACCTTTAAATGGAAAACTCCGGCTTGTAAAAGGGCGGCCAGATCCTCGGCCTTTAACTTATGGCGGCTGGGGAATAGAAGTTCTCCGGCCACGATATCCTCGCCAACCCTGCGCACATGCTGCCAGGGAAAGGCGGCCTGCCTGAACTCCACCAGGCCGGAGCCGGGCTGGTGCAGATCCTCTATCATGACCACAGCGTCGGCTCCCCCGGGCAAGGGTTGGCCTGTATTGACAAAAAAGACCTTTTCCCCTTCTTTCAAGAGCAGGGGGTTCTCATCATCCGCGCCATAGGTGTCAGAGGCCTTAACCGCAACTCCGTCCATGGCGGCCGCATGATAGCCGGGTGAGGAGTAATGGGCAAAGACCTCTTCCGCGGTTATCATGCCCAGGGCGTCAACCGTATCCACGGTCCGGACAGCCAGCATTTTTCCCCAGTCAAAAGCGGAGGAAAACAGTTCCCGGGCTTCTTCCAAGGGTCTTTTTTTCAGATATATGTTTCTTTTATGCATTTAAATCCCCTGTGAACCAGGAGCCCGATTATTCCAAGGGGGCCCGGTCCGGACATGTTCCACGAATCATCACGGAAAGAGCATAACCTCAACCTGGTCACCGGCATACATACCCTCGCTGTCCGCAGGCACCTTTACCAGGCCCTGGCCCTTGATCAGGGTGGTGAGCAACCCCGATTTACCAAAGACAGGCTCAACCAGGGGGCCATCGTTTGAGTCGACAAAGCTCACCCGCACGTACTCCTCCCGCCCAGAGACCGAAGGCAGCGGTCTGGACAATGAGCCGATTTTTCTAGGGAAACGGGCAAAGGCCTTTACCGGCCTGCCCAAAAGCCTCTCAATCACAGGCTCCACAAAAACATGAAAAGCAACTACGCAGGAGGCTACCTGGCCGGGCAGACCCAAAAGCTGGCCCTTTTCCGTGGCAACCCAAATAAAGGGTTTTCCCGGAGACACCCCCACTCCGTGAACCAAAAGTTCGGCAGTGGGGAAGGAAAGAAAAACCTTGGCTGTCAGGTCCCTGACCCCAACGGAAGAGCCGCCGGACAACAGGGTGAGGTCGCATTCCTCAAGGGACTGAGCCACCTTCTCGGTAAGCACCTTTTCATCATCGCCCACCAGCCCCATTTCCCTGGGCATGCCGCCGGCAAACAGAACCTGCTGACTCAAGGTATAGGTGTTCACATTTCGCACCTGCCCCGGCCTGGGTGTCTGTTCCACAGGCACCACCTCGTCCCCGGTGGAGACAATCCCCACCACGGGCCTTTTAACCACATGAACCTCAAGCTGACCCAAGGCGGCCAACAACCCGATATCCTGAGGCTTCAGCCTGTGCCCGGCCTTCAGCAGAGTCTCACCGGAATAGGCGTCGTCACTCGGCCCCATGGTGTTGCCTTTGGGAGCCACTGATTTGATCACCTCCAGGGTGGTGTCATCCAAAAGACGGGTGTGTTCCACCATGAGTACACTGTCGGCGCCTTTGGGCAGCATGCCGCCTGTGCCTATGCGGGCGCATTGCCCCCTTTTGAGCTCAAAATCCGGTTCAACGCCCATTCGCACCTCGCCCACAATCTCAAGATAGCCGGGCGAGGTCTCTGAAGCGCCAAAGGTGTCCCTGCTCCCAAGGGCAAAACCATCCATGGTGGAACGCTTGAAGCCGGGAAGATCGGTGGGGGAGGTAAAATCCCGGGCAAGGATTCTGCCTCCGGCCTGAGTGAGGTTTATTATTTCCGGGGAAAGCGGGGACAGACGATCGGCGTAGCCATGGACCTGGTCTACGCTCTGCACATTGAAAAAGGGTTTCATCAATCTTTCCCGGTTAAAAGTCCAGGCAATTGCTTGTACAGAAAAGGCCTTGCCTTTTTTAACGCAAAGTCTTTTGCTTGGATCAAGGCAAAGTTATATGGTTTACTATTGTGGATACTATATTATGTCAGAAATGATATTCATGGCAACCAACCTTGAGGTTGGGGGCCTGGTTTTAGCTCGGCGGGTGGCCCCTTACCTGCTGAAAGGTGAGTGCAATTGCAGATTCGTATGAAATTGTGGGTGGAAAGAGACGGCGAAGTCATATTTGGCGAGGGACGCCAAAAGCTTTTGGAGGCGGTGGTCAAAACCGGTTCCCTGGCAGGAGCGGCCCGGGAACTGAGTATGAGCTACCGGGCCGCCTGGGGTAGACTCAAGGCCTCGGAAAAACGCCTGGGGTTCCCCCTGGTGGAACGGGGCTCCAAGGGCAAACGCGGCCTTATCCTCACTGAGGCTGCTCACAAAATCATGAAACTCTATGCTGAACTGGAGCAAAACACCTCGGGAGTTTTACGCAAGGCCGAGGCCGCCTGGCCCGACAACCTTGACAAGGAAGTCTAAACCGGCGAGGCCTTAACAAACCAGCCCCAAGCCGGATTGACCGACCTTTTGCAACTGCTCCTTCTGACTAAATATGAAAGCTCTGCCCAAATTCAAGGAGATCAGCAATATGCCTTATGTAGTCTGCCTGATCGGCCCGGATTGCCAGGAAAAAGAGCAAATCCTGGAAAACCTGCCCCAGGCCCTGGGCCCAAAAGGCCTTAAAACAGGAATAATCAAAAAAAAACAAAACCTCGACAAAGCGCCTCCGGATACATTGGAGCTGGCTGAAAAAGGCTTTGTATTAAAAGCCCAGGCAAAAGAGAAAACCCTGCCCCAGCTTTTGGAAGCTTTTTTCTCCGAGCATGATCTGGTCCTGACCACAGCCCACGATCAGGCAAAAAAGGCCAAATTGGAACTGGTTCTTTCAGGCAATCCCGGTCAGGACCCCGGAGTAAGGGCCTATATCTCTGAAAAGCCAATCGACTCGGGAAAACCCACCTTCAGCCCCACTGATCTTGCCGGTCTGGCTGAGTTTGTGGCCAAGGAGGTCATGCCGGAAAAGGAACCGGCCAGGGTCCGCATTTTGCTCTCCGGAGAAAGGATCCCCATTAAAGGCTTTGTCCAGGATATTATAGCCAATGCCATAAGGGCCATGGTGGCCAGTTTGCGCTCCGGCGACAAGCCCGGAAGGCTTGAGGTTTTTATAGACAAGTAACAGGCATGAGCATCCCCACCCCCCCTCATAAAAAAGCGTTCCGGGTGGGGATGATGCTTCAACCTTGACCCAAAACTGTTCCGGTCACTTAAACACCCCCCAAAGGGTCACAAATCTTCTCAGGTCATAGCCTTCATACCATATCATCATATATGAAATTTACCCCAACAAGTCACCATAACCGTCTATATCTACACTTATTCTAAAACCAAATCTTCCCTATCATTAATAGTTATTAGCAAAAATAGCCTCTCCCCAAATCCTCATCATATTTCCGCATCACCAAATAGACTAGCTAAAAAATATTTGAAAAATCATACTGTTAGAGTATTCCAACAATGACGCTTTTTATCTATTTTAAATTTATAATATTGTTCTCGGGAATAAAACCGTCGCCACTCTCCAGCAACCCCAAAATAGTCTGGCCTGAAGATAATAATTTTGCATTTACGATATTCGACGATACGGACCACTCTACCGTAGAAAACACAAAACCAATCTACGATTTTTTAAATAGTATTGGCATCAAAACAACAAAAAGTGTCTGGACAACCAATCATAAAGATAGAGATCATAGAACCGGATGCTCCCTTCAGGATAAAGAATATCGCATCTTCATTCAAGAACTGGCGGAAAAAGGTTTCGAGATAAGCCTTCACCTGAACGCAGGCCTCACCTCCACTAGAGATGAAACCATTAAAGGATTGAAATTCTTTAGAGAAGTCGTAGGATACTATCCCAAATCCCTCGCCAATCACGACAAAAATTTAGAGGGTATATATTGGGGAGAAGCCCGTTTTACGGGTCTTAACAAGTTTTTTACCGTCTTGTAAATCTTAAAAATTTAAAACGCTTTCAAGGTTACGAGGAGAGTTCACCCTTATTCTGGGGCGATCAATGCTGCAAGAAAGTAACCTATGTAAGTAATTTTTTCTAACGATACAAACACATTAAAAAAATGCAAAAAGATGCCATACTACGATCCGGAAAAACCATATGTTAATTTCTGGTTTGCCAGCACCAACGGAAGCACTATCGACCGTTTCAAGCAGGCGTTAAGTAAAAAAAACCAAGATCTTCTCGGGGCTCAATCAGGGCTCTGCCTGATCAGCACTCATTTTGCCAAGGGATTTACGGAAAAAGGAAAGATCAATCCACAGTTCAAAACTCTCATGACAAGACTGGCGAAAAAAAAGGCTGGTTTGTTCCTGTGCATCAAATCCTGGATTTTCTGAGAAGGGAACAAAAACAACCTGATATCAGCACCAAAGACCGCTTTTCCCTAGAAGCCTCATGGCTTTTCCAGCGCATCATATCCAGGTAAGCACCGGAGTAAAATACTACAACTCATTTTCAGGCAAAACCGGACAGAAGAAAAATCTTTGGAAAAGTTGCGGGCATTCACAGAAAAAACTTCGCCCTTTTAACGGATACCGGAACTACTCCCTTTAAAGGTCAACCGAGCAGCCATTCCATGCGCTTTTACCAAAACCAGACTCAGCGCCCAAACCTGATCAACCGCAAAAACCTGTCTCCAAAGCGCTACAAAACTAAAAAAAAGCATCCTTAATTCAGGAAAAGCTAAAGTCCACTTTAAACCCGAAGTTAAATTAGTTTAATTTTTTTCGATTTCAAGTCGGTTCAATCAAGTCGCTCCCGCTTTTCCCGGAGAAAAGATGGATTTTATAATTACTGATAATAACGGCACATTTTCTGCATCCACCGCTTAATGCCGCCTTGACACTAGCTTTGGGGTGGGATAAGGTTTCTACTTCCTATTAATATATAGGGTCAGAATTTCAACAATCCTATAAAAACCATTAGAAAGATGATTGTGGCCATGCAAGAATTCAGACGCATGAAAAGACTTCCGCCCTATGTCTTTGCCGTTGTCAACGAGCTCAAGATGGAGGCTCGCAGGGCAGGCGAAGACATAATCGACTTAGGCATGGGCAACCCCGACCTGCCCACTCCGGACCATATTGTCGCCAAGTTGACCGAAGCTGCTGCCAAGGCCACCAATCATCGCTACTCTGCCAGCAAGGGCATCACCAAGCTCAGACACGCTATCAGCAGTTGGTATAAAAGGCGTTATGACGTAGACATAGACCCGGATACCGAAGCCGTGGCCACCATAGGAGCCAAAGAGGGCTTAAGCCACCTGGTTCTGGCCACTGTGGGTGCGGGAGATGTGGTTCTGGCCCCGAGCCCCACCTATCCCATCCATCCCTACAGCGTGGTCATAGCAGGCGGGGACTTGCGCAGCGTGCCTCTTTTGCCGGGCAGGGATTTTTTCGAGGACCTGGTGACAGCCTATAATGACTGCTGGCCCCAGCCCAAAATGCTTATCACCAGCTTTCCCCACAACCCCACAACCATGGTGGTTGACCTGGACTTCATGCAAAAAATAGTGGACTTTTGCCGGGAAAGGCAAATCTGGCTGGTGCATGACTTTGCCTATGCGGATCTTTGCTTTGACGATTACAAGGCTCCCAGTATTTTACAGGTCCCGGGTGCCAAGGATATTGCAGTGGAGTTCTTCTCCATGTCAAAATCCTATTCCATGGCAGGCTGGAGGCTGGGTTTCTGCGTGGGCAACAAACAGCTTGTCCACGCACTCACCCGCATAAAGAGTTATCTGGATTACGGCGTCTTCCAACCCATCCAGATCGCGGGCATTATTGCCTTAAACGAAGATCAGTCCTGCGTAAAGGAGATCGTGGATATCTATCAGAAGCGCAGGGACACCCTGGTCACAGGCCTTAACCGGGTGGGCTGGGAGGTCGAATCTCCCAAGGGCACCATGTTCCTGTGGGCCAAAATCCCCGAAGAATATCGAAAGTTGGGGTCGGTTGAATTTTCCAAGCTCTTAATCAATGAAGCCAAGGTGGCGGTGAGCCCGGGACTGGGCTTTGGCCAATATGGTGATGAATATGTGCGTTTTGCTCTGGTTGAAAACGAGCATCGCACCAACCAGGCCATCCGCGGACTCAGGAGGTTTTTTAACGCCTAAGCTGAAAAGGACACCCCAATGAAAAAGCACAAGATCAAAGTGGGCCTTTTGGGCCTGGGCACAGTGGGCGGAGGCACAGCTCAGCTGCTTTTGGAAAAAAAAGAGCACTTTGAAGAACTCCTCGGCGCCGAGTTGGAACTCACCCTGGCCGCCGACCTGGACGCGTCCCAAAAGGAGAGCCTGGGTCTGGATGACCGGATCTTCACCCAAGACGCATCCCGGATAGTCGGCAACCCGGAGATCGATATTGTGGTCGAGACCATAGGCGGTATGAAGGTTGCCAAGGATTTCATGCTCGAGGCCCTTTCCGCGGGGCAGCAGGTGGTGACCGCCAACAAGGCGCTTTTAGCCACACATGGAAGGGAAATCCACGCCACTGCCAAGGCCAATCAGACCAGTGTGGCCTTTGAGGCCGCCGTGGGTGGGGGCATCCCCCTGATCCGCTCCATCCGGGAAGGCCTCTTGGCCAACCGCATTGAAAGCTGCATGGGCATTTTAAACGGCACCAGCAACTTCATCCTCACCCGCATGACCCAGGACAATGCACCCTTTGAAGAAGTCCTCGCCCTGGCCCAGAAAAAGGGCTATGCCGAACAAGACCCCACTTTTGACGTGGAAGGCGTGGACGCGGCCCACAAACTGGCCATAATCACTTCCCTGGTAACCGGTGATTATCCTTCCCTGGAAGACATCCACATGGAAGGCATAAGCAAAATCACTCCCCTGGACATTCAGTTTGCCAATGAGTTCGGCTTTACAGTCAAACTGCTGGCCATAATGAAAAACAAAGGTCAAAAGGTGCAGGCCCGGGTGCATCCGGCCCTGGTTCCGCATGACCATGTGCTGGCTTCCGTGGACGGGGCTTTCAACGCCCTTCACATCACCGGCGACTGGGTCGGAGACGTGCTGCTCTATGGCCTGGGCGCGGGCCGCGAGGCCACCGCTTCGGCAGTGGTGGCCGATGTGGTGGATTTGGCCAGGGATCTTTTGGTAAAAAGCCGGGGCAGGGTGCCTGCTCTGGGCCTGGCCAAGAGTCGGGGGGAACACCTGGAGCTGGCCCCCATGGAAGAGACCAGCTGCCAATATTACTTCCGATTCACCGCAGCCGACGAACCGGGCGTCCTGGCCAAGGTGAGCCGCATTCTCTCAGAGCACAATATCTCCATTGAAACGGTTATCCAAAAGGGACGCCGCAGCGAAGGATCTGTACCTATAGTTATGATGACCCACGAGGCAGTGGAAAAAGACGTCAGCGCAGCCTTGGCGCGCATAAACGCCCTGCCCCAAATTACGGAACCAATCATGCTGATGCGCAAAGCATGACAATAGCGGAGTGATCCAGTGAAATACCTGATTCTGGTGGGAGACGGCATGGGGGACTACCCCATGGAGGAATTGGGCGGCAAAACCCTTTTACAGGCCGCCAAAACCCCCAACATGGATCTTTTAGCCGGCCAGGGCATGCTTGGCCTGGCCCAGACCGTGCCCCAAGGCATGGCCCCGGGTTCAGACGTGGCCAATATGTCGCTCATGGGCTACGCCCCCAAACTTTACCATACCGGGCGCTCTCCCATCGAGGCGGCCGCAGTGGGCATTGAACTGGGGCCAAACGACGTGTCTTTCAGGTGCAACCTGGTGACACTGGCCCATGAAGACAACAAGACCGTCATGGCCGACTATGCCAGCGGCCATATAGACGACCCCAGCGCCGCTGAAATCATAGCCACCCTGGAGAAAGAACTTGGCGGCGATGATATTCATTTCTACACCGGCCAGAGCTACCGTCACCTGGTGGTCTGGAAAAACGGCCCCTTAAATGCGGTCACCGCTCCTCCCCACGATTACTCAGACCAAACGGTGGATCATCTTCTGAACGAGGGCGGGGAGACCCTGCCCCTGGTCGAATTCACCAAAAAATCCTGGCCGTTGTTGGAGGCCCATCCGGTGAATAAAGCCAGGTCTGAAAAGGGAGAGCACCAGGCCAATTCCATCTGGCTTTGGGGTCAGGGCACCAAACCGACACTGCCCAAGCTCAAGGTGACCGGATTCACGGTCAGCGCGGTGAACCTGGTAAAGGGCCTGGGGATCATGGCCGGGCTGGAAGCCTTTGAGGTTCCCGGAGCCAACGGCTGGCTGGACACCAACTATGAGGGCAAGGTCCAGGCCACCTTGGACGGCTTAAAAGACCGCGACCTGGGCTTTTTACATGTGGAGGCCCCGGACGAAACCGGCCACGGCGGCATTTTGAGCGAAAAAATCCAGGCGATCGAACTGTTTGATGAAAAAGTAGTGGGCCCGGTCATGGCCGGCATGAAAGGCCTGGGACACCACAGGGTGCTTTTGGCCACAGACCATTACACACCCGTGAGCACCAAGACCCACAGCTCAGAGCCGGTTCCCTTTGTGATCTGGGACTCTGAAAAAATTAAAAACAATCCCAAAGGCTTTAATGAAGTTCAGGCCGCTCGCAGCTCCCAAGGCAAGGTGATTCCCGGTTATGAACTGATGAAAAGGTTACTTGGCTGAAATGATGAACAGATATGAGTTTAGGCCGCTTTTTGGCGACACAGACGCCATGAATGTGGTCTATTATGGGAACTACCTGCGTTACTTTGAACGCGGTAGGGCGGAACTCATGCGGGCCGGTGGAGGGGCGTATGCCGATCTGGCGGCCCAGGGTCTGCACCTGCCGGTGACGGAGGCGCATGTCCGCTATCAAAGTCCGGCCCGATATGACGACCCCCTGGTGGTTTCTACCAAAGTCGCCTGGGTCAAAAGGGCTTCGTTGCGTTTTGATTACCTCATAACGAGAAAAACGAGCGCCGCCGGCGAAGAGACCTTGGTAAGCGGATACACAGTGCATGGCTGTGTTTCAACCGAAGGCAAGATAAGCCCCTTGCCTAATTGGTTGGTGGATGTGGCAAGAGCCTATGTTTCGGAGTCTGCCGGTTAGGTCCTTAGGGGAAAGGGCCTTAAAGCGCGTTGGCAATTTATCCATGCAGATAATTTTCAATTTGGTCGACGCGGCATTATCCGGCAAAACCAAACAATCCCCAAGACTCGGGGACTATACCAGGGTCAGGAGGTAACAACGTGGCTAACAGCAAATATGTGTATTCCTTTGGCAACGGCAAAGCGGACGGTTCTGCCGACATGAAGGAATTACTTGGCGGCAAAGGCGCCAACTTGGCCGAGATGACCAGCATCGGCATTCCGGTTCCCGCTGGTTTTACCATCACCACGGAAGTCTGCACCTACTACCAGGAACAACAGGGGCAATACCCCGCCGAACTGAAGGCACAGGTGGAAAACGCCCTCAAGGAAGTGGAAGAATTAATGGGCGCCAAATTCGGCGACCCGGAAAACCCGCTTCTCATTTCCGTGCGCTCAGGCGCGCGCATCTCCATGCCAGGAATGATGGACACGGTCCTGAACATCGGACTGAACGACAACACCATCAAGGGCCTTATCAACAAAACCGGCAACGAGCGCTTTGCCTATGACGCCTACCGCCGTTTTGTGAACATGTATGCCGACGTGGTCATGGGAGTGCGTCCCGAGACCGAGTTGGAGCACGATCCCTTTGAGGAAATACTGGAAGCCAAAAAACAAAAAAGCGGCGTGACCCTGGATACCGAACTCACCACCGAAGACCTCAAGGAACTGGTGGTG
The DNA here is from genome assembly GCF_000931935.2 of Dethiosulfatarculus sandiegensis. GTDB lineage: Bacteria > Desulfobacterota > Desulfarculia > Desulfarculales > Desulfarculaceae > Dethiosulfatarculus > Dethiosulfatarculus sandiegensis. The sequence goes on along the minus strand of NZ_AZAC01000056.1, from coordinate 304,686 downwards.
GAGTTTAAGGAACTGGTTCAGAAGAGGCTCGGCAAGCCCTTCCCGGAGGAGCCCATGGATCAGCTCTGGGGCGGCATCGGCGCGGTCTTTGGCTCCTGGAACATTCCCAGGGCCATCTCCTACCGCCAGATCCACGGCATCCCCGAGGACTGGGGCACGGCCACCAACGTCCAGGCCATGGTATTCGGCAACATGGGCGAGGACTCGGCCACAGGTGTTGCCTTTACCAGAGACCCCGCCACCGGCGAGAACTACTTCTACGGCGAGTACCTCACCAACGCCCAGGGCGAGGACGTGGTCGCGGGCATCCGCACACCCCAGCCCATCAACCGGGCCAAGACAGTGCCCGAGGGTATGAACACCCTGGAAAACGAGATGCCCGAGCTCTATAAGCAGCTCGCAGGGATCAGGGATAAACTGGAGCTGCATTACCACGAAATGCAGGACATTGAGTTCACCATCCAGCAGGGCCGCCTGTGGATGCTCCAGACCAGGACCGGCAAGCGCACAGCCGCCGCTGCCTTGAAGATCGCGGTGGACATGGTCGGCGAAGGGCTTATCGATAAAATCGAGGCTATCCAGAGGGTCGAACCCGAGCAGATCGACCAACTCTTACACCCCATGCTGGACCCCGAGGCCCCCAGAGAAAAGATTGCCAAAGGCCTGCCCGCCAGCCCCGGCGCGGCCGTGGGCCAGGTGGTGTTTTCGGCCGAGGACGCAGAATCCTGGCACAACCAGGGCAAAAAAGTCGTCCTGGTCAGGGTGGAGACCAGCCCGGACGATATAAGGGGCATGAACGTGGCCCAGGGCATCCTGACCAGCAGGGGCGGCATGACCAGCCACGCCGCGGTTGTGGCCAGGGGCATGGGCACCTGCTGCGTGGCGGGCTGCTCTGAAGTAGTGGTGGATTACAAGAAGCGCTCCTTCACCGCAGGCGGCGTCACCATCAAGGAAGGCGATTTCATCACCTTGGACGGCAGCAAGGGCGAGGTCTACAAGGGTGAGATCCCCACAGTGGATCCCCAGCTCACCGGCGACTTCGGCACCTTCATGGAGTGGGTCGACGAAGTCAGGCAGCTTGGCGTGCGCACCAACGCCGACACCCCCCACGACTCGGAAGTGGCCCGCAACTTCGGAGCCGAGGGTATCGGCCTCACCAGGACCGAGCACATGTTCTTTGAGGGCAACCGCATTGATGCAGTGCGCGAGATGATCCTTTCCGAAACCCTGGAAGGACGCCAGGCCGCCCTGGCCAAGATCCTGCCCATGCAAAGAGAAGACTTTGTGGGCATCTTCAAGGCCATGGACGGGCTGCCGGTCACCATCCGCACCCTGGACCCGCCCCTGCACGAGTTCTTGCCCCATACAGATAAAGAGATCAATGACCTGGCCAAGGATATGGGCGTCAAACCCGCCCAGCTCAAGGCCAAGGCCGAATCCCTGGCCGAATCAAACCCCATGCTGGGTCACCGCGGCTGCCGTTTGGGCCTGTCCTTCCCGGAAATCACAGAGATGCAGGCCAGGGCTATTTTTGAGGCGGCCTGCCAGGTGGCGTCCGAGGGTGTCAAACCTCTACCCGAGGTGATGATCCCCCTGGTGGGTCATGTAAATGAGTTTATCCGCCAGAAAGAGATCGTAGCCAGGGTGGCGGAAGAAGTGATCGCAAAAACCGGGCAAAAAATCGACTACATGATCGGAACCATGATCGAGCTGCCCAGGGCCGCCCTGACAGCCGATGAAATTGCCCAGGAAGCGGAATTCTTCTCCTTTGGCACCAACGATCTCACCCAGACAACCTTCGGATTAAGTAGAGATGACGCAGGCAAGTTCTTGCCGGACTACGTTTCTCAGGGTATCCTGCCTCATGACCCCTTTGTAAGCATAGACGAAAAAGGGGTGGGTCGCCTGGTCGAGATCGGCGTGGAACTTGGGCGTAAAGCCAGAAGCAATCTCAAGATCGGAATCTGCGGCGAGCATGGTGGAGACCCCAAATCGGTTGCATTTTGCCACCGCGTTGGTATGAATTATGTGAGCTGCTCCCCCTACCGTGTACCTATCGCGCGGCTGGCCGCAGCACAGATCGCCATTGCCGAACCTCGCAAGGCATAAACAAAAAACGGATTTCAGGCGGCGCCCTTAACAGGGGCGCCGCCCCTTAATGTTCCCGCGGAGAGACCGATGGTTCCCATTCGCATTGCGGGTACGGGTTCTTACGTACCTGAAAAAGTGCTGACAAACTTTGACCTGGAAAAATTCTTGGACACTTCAGACGAATGGATCGTCCAGCGTACAGGAATCAAAGAGCGCCGGATCGCAAGACCGGACCAGGCTTCCAGTGACCTGGCCGCCGAGGCCGCCAAAATAGCCATGGAAGACGCAGGCATAAGCCCACATGACTTGGACCTGATTGTAATGGCCACGGTCACCCCGGACTTTCACAGCCCCAGCGCAGCCAACTGCCTGCAAGCCCTGATCGACGCCCCCCAGGCCTTTTCATTTGACATTACAGCCGCTTGTTCCGGCTTTATCTTTGCCATGGATGTGGCATCCCGCTACCTGCAAAGTGGCGCGGCCAAGACTGTCCTGGTGGTTGCCGGTGAAGTGATGAGCAGGGTTCAGGACTGGACCGACCGGGCCAACTGCGTGCTTTGGGGTGACGGAGCCGGAGCCGCCGTGCTTCAGCCCGGTGATGCCAATCCCCAGATTCTAGCCACCTACCTGGGTTCTGACGGAAGAAACGGCAAGGACCTGCGCATCGCTGGCATGGGCTCCTCTGTGACGCCTTTGACTCATGAATCATTGGATCAACATGTCCACACCCTGAAACTGATCAACGCCTCAGCTTCGGTCAGGGTGGCTGTCAAACACTTTGTGCAGTCCATTCATGCAGTTCTGGACCAGACCGGGCTTACCATGGACGATGTCGACCATTTTATTCCTCACCAGGCCAACCTGCGCATGATCCAGCAGGTGGCCAAACGCATTAAAGTCGATATGGACCGTTTCGTAGTCACAATAGACAGATACGCCAACATAAGCTCCGCCAGCTGCGCCATTGCCATGGACGAGGCTATCAGGGAAGGCCGTATTAAAAAGGGCGACCTGGTCTGCGTGCCGGTCTTCGGCGGCGGAATCACCTGGGGCGCGGCCCTGATCAGATTCTAGGCCATAACAAAGGCAAAAAGCCTTGTGACCATATAAAAAACCCCGGGCTGTCTTGGACAGGCTCGGGGTTTTCGCATTGTTTGGCCCACGATTCTTTTTCTTTTCTTGGATCGTGTTTTCAAGTCACGCCCAGTAACCTTTTATTTCAAGATAATCAGATCTGTGGGTTCTTTCTGGCTGGCCACCAGGGTGCGGGTGTTGGAGAGCGCCTGGTCTATTACCTGGCCCAGGTCCTTTTCAGCCAGTTCCGGTCTGTTTGTGTTTTCGGAAAGGTGGGCCTGCACCACGCAGGCCAGGTCGGCGTGCCCCACTTCCGCCACCAGTTCCGCCCCCTGCTGGTTGGAGAGGTGCCCCTGCCTGGAGCGCACCCTTTGCTTGAGCCATTCCGGGTAGTGGCTGCTGGTGAGCATGGCCGGGTCATGGTTGGCCTCCACTATAAGTCCGCGGCATTGGGCCAGACGCTGACGAACCACGTTTGTGGTGCAACCAAGGTCTGTGGCAAAACCTATTTTTACGCCGTTTTGGGATATGGTCAGCCCCACCGGTTCTTCCGCATCGTGAGAAATATCAAAGGGCCGGATGGAAAAGCCCGCCTCGTCAAAGGAGCGCCCCGGTATGAAGATTTCTTTGTCGGGCAGGTCAATACCCTCCATTTTGGAAAAAGTGCCCCTGGTGGCGAGCACCTTGCATCCCAGGCGCTTGGTCAGCACCCGAACTCCGGCAATATGATCTGTATGTTCATGGGTTAGCACAATGGCCTGAACCGATGAAGGGTCCACTCCCCTGGCCTCCATGCGCAGAACTGCCTGACGGGCCGTGATGCCGCAGTCTACTAAAATGGCCTTTGAGCCATTAGTGATCACAGTTGAGTTTCCCTTGGAACCACTTGCGAGTACGCAAAATGCCAGGGACATAAGATCCCCCCAAAAAATAAAAGGCCCCCTGCGGGGCCTTTAGTCTCAGTTCAATCAGGCTCATGCCCTGATCTGACTTTAATGGCCTCCGGTATGGCCAAAGCCTCCCGCACCCCGATCAGTATCAGGCAATTCATCGACTTCGGTCAAAACCGCCTGGCACACGGGAGCAATAATCAACTGGGCCACCCTGTCACCCCTTTTGAGGTTGACGGGCTCCGCGCCCAGGTTGATCAAACCAACCATTACCTCGCCCCTGTAATCCGCGTCAATAGTTCCCGGCGCATTGATCACGGTGATGCCGTGTTTCACGGCCAGGCCGGATCTGGGGCGAACCTGCCCTTCGTATCCGGGCGGTATGGCAAGAGCCAGGCCTGTGGGGATCAGGGCTATCTGTCCTGGTTGCAGAACCAGGGTGTCTTTTAGAGCCGCGGCCAGATCCATGCCCGCGGCCAGCTCGGTCATATAGACCGGCAGGTCCAGCCCCCGGCCGTGTTCAAGGCGCTTTACCGCTACTTCAGGTTTCTCTTGGGGATAACTCATCAGTTCATCCAGTCCAGTTCCTCTGGTGTAAGCGGCCCCAAGGCAGTCAGGCAGACCTTGGCCGGGTCCAGGATCTCCTTGGCCAAAAGGTGTATGCTCTCAAGGTCCACAGCCTCTACTTTGGCTAAAATCTCTTTCAGGGGCAGATCGCGGCCAAAATTAAACTCGTTGCGGGCCAGCCGCCCCATGCGGCTCTCCGGATTTTCCGCGGAAAGCAAAATGGAACTCCTCAGGCTGTCTTTGGCCATGCTGAGTTCACTTTGCTCCAAAAGGCCGTCCGCCAGGGCGTTGAGTTGTTCCATTGCCACCCGCACCGACTCACCGGCCCTTTTCGGGGGAACCCCCATGTAAATGCCGAGCATGCCGGAATCACTGTAGGAGCCGAGATAGGAATAGACCGCATAGGCCAGTCCCTTTTTCTCACGAATCTCCTGGAACAGCCTGGAGCTCATATTGCCGCCGAGAACCAGATTTAACAGGCTGACCGTAAAACGGCCCTCATCAGTGGCAGAGGGAGCAGGCATACCCATCAGGATATGGGCCTGCTCAGAATCCCTGACCTTGACGAAAACGCCGGAATTGGGGGCTCCGGGCACCCTGCCGGCCCTACCGTTGGTTTTGGGCAAAAGGCTTAAGCTGGGCGCCACCAGGTCCACAACCTGTTGGTGCTCCAGGGCTCCCACCGCGGCCACCACCAGTCCTTCGGGAGAATAGGAATCCCTCAGATACGAGAGAATATCGTCCCTGGTCAACTGGGATACCGAGCTGTTCGAGCCCAAAATGGGTCTGCCCAGGGGATGATCCGCCCAGAACCGGTTGCTGAAAAGCACATGGACCAGTTCCTCGGGCGCATCCTCCACAGAGCTGATCTCCTGAAGGATAACCTGGCGCTCCCGCTCCAGTTCAACCGGGTCGTAACTTGGCTTCAGCAAAATATCCAAAAGAAGATCAGAAACATCGGACAGATGTTCGGGAAGGGCCCGGGCGTGGAAGCAGGTGCTTTCCTTGCTGGTGAAGGCATTGGCCTGTCCGCCCAGGCGATCAATTTCACGGGCGATATCAAGGGGACCCCTTTTAGAGGTCCCCTTGAACGCCATATGCTCTATGAAGTGGCTCACTCCGCCTGCTTCAACGGATTCATCGCGAGAGCCAACTCCCATCCAGGCGCCCACAGTGACTGAAAAGGCATGCGGGATGACTTCGGTCAGTATGCGGACACCATTAGGAAGAACAGTTTTTTCAATCACTTGGCATCACCGCCTGGGGCTACGGTTATTTTTGTTGCCACCCGGGTCCCTGCGATCCTTATTGCCATGGTCATCTTGGCGAGGCGCGCCACCTTCGGGTTTGGGCAAAAGGGCCTTTCTGCTCAGACGGACCTTGCCGCGGTCGTCTATGCCCAGCACCTTGACCTTTACCATATCGCCTTCTTTAAGCACGTCGGTAACGGCCCGAACGCGATGGTGTTCCAGCTCGGAGATGTGAACCATTCCGTCTCTACCGGGGAGGATCTCCACAAAGGCCCCGAAGTCCATGATGCGGACCACTTTGCCTTCATATACAGCGCCTTCCTCGACTTCGCGGGTCAGCTCATTGATCATCTTCAGAGCTGCCTTGCCCTGGTCTGCATCCACGGCTGCAACATGGACGGTGCCGTCGTCTTCAACATCGATCTTGACGCCGGTCTCCATCTGAATTCCACGGATGACCTTGCCGCCGGGGCCGATGATATCCTTAATGCGCTCAACCGGAATATGAATTGTGGTGATGCGCGGAGCATAATCGCTGATATCGCCCCTGGCCTTGCTTATGGCCTTATCCATGATGCCCAGGATATGCAGCCTGCCGTCACGGGCCTGGCTTAGGGCCTGACGCATGATCTCTTTGCTGATACCGCTGATCTTGATATCCATCTGCACCGCGGCCACACCTTCGGTGTTACCGGTGACTTTGAAGTCCATATCGCCCAAGTGGTCTTCATCACCAAGGATATCGGTAAGGACGGCGACCTTGTCCCCTTCCTTGATAAGGCCCATGGCCACTCCGGCCACTGCGCTTTGCACAGGCACGCCGGCATCCATGAGAGCCAGGGAGGCACCGCAGACCGTAGCCATGGAGGAAGATCCGTTGGATTCCAGAATGTCGCTGACCACACGCATGGCATAGGGGAAATCTTCGGCAGCGGGCAGGACAGGCATTATGGAACGCCTGGCCAGGTTGCCGTGTCCGATCTCGCGCCTGCCCGGGCCACGCAGCATCTTGGCTTCATTCACGCTATAGGGCGGGAAGTTGTAATGCAGCATAAACCTGCGGAATGTATCGCCCTCGGTGAGGGATTCAATACGCTGCTCGTCTCCACTGGTGCCCAGGGTGGCGGTGACCAGAGACTGGGTCTCACCCCTGGTGAAAAGGGCTGATCCATGGGCCCTCGGCAGAACGCCGACCTCGCAGGAGATGGGGCGCACCTCTGTGCTGGTGCGGGAGTCCACCCTGTGGCCTTCGTCAAGAATCATGGCCCTCATGGCTTCGGCTTCCAAATGCCCGACCATGTTCTTAATCTCAGACTCACGGCCTTCGTAAGCCTCGCCAAGTTTTTCCACGGCCAGGTTCTTCAGATCACGGACCTTGGCGTAACGCTCCAGTTTAGGCGCGGTGGCCAAAACCTCGGCCAGGCCTTCGGTGGTGACTTCCCTGACCTTGGCCAGGAGATCTTCATCATCCTGGGGAGGCTCAAAAGAACGTTTGGTCTTGCCTGCCTCGCGGGCCATCTCCTCCTGGATATCCAAAAGGGGTTGCAAGCCTGCATGGGCAAACCAGATGGCTTCAAGCGCGTCATCTTCCGTGATGAAGTTTCCTTCACCTTCCACCATGCAGACTGCGTCTCTGGAACCGGCCACAATGAATTGCATATCCGATTGTTGCCGCTGGTCGGTGGTGGGGTTCAAGACGAACTCGCCGTCAACCCTGCCCACGCGCACGCCTGCTATGGGGCCGTCAAAGGGCACATCGCTAACCATCAAGGCTGCGGAAGCGCCTGTCAGTGCCATGACATCTGTGTCATGCACTTTGTCCGCCGAGTAGACCCCTGCAATAATCTGGGTCTCATAAGTCCATCCCTTGGGCAAAAGCGGCCTGATGGGACGGTCTATGAGCCTGCTGGTCAGGGTTTCCCTTTCGGACGGACGGCCCATCTCGCGGCGGAAGAAGTTGCCTGGAATACGGCCGGCCGCATAGGCAAACTCCTGGTAGTCCACGGTAAGGGGGAGGAAATCAATTCCCTCCCTCTTGGTCTGTGCACCAACCGCGGTTACCAGCACCACCGAGTCGCCACAGGTCACCCAAACAGAGCCGCTGGCCTGCTTGGCAACTTTGCCGGTCTCGATGCTGAACTCTTGGCCGTTGATGGTCGTCGATACCTTTTTGTACATCGTTCCTCTCTTAGGGGAGCTGGGAGTTTTATTACTTACGGATGCCCAGTTCCTTGATCACAGCGCGGTAACGCTCAACATCTTTGCGCTTCAGGTAGTTGAGCATGCGGCGCCTCTGGCCGACCAGCTTCAACAGCCCACGCCGGCTGTGATGGTCCTTTTTATGGACCTTAAAGTGCTCTGTGAGGTAGGTGATTCGTTCGCTTAAGAGGGCTATCTGAACTTCGGGAGAGCCGGTGTCGCCTTCGCTCCTCGCGAACTTCTGAATGACCTCACTTTTTGCTTCGGTAGTGAGAACCACTTTCTTATTCCTCCTTGTTACTCTACATGCAAAAGTGGAATTTTGCCTTGCGCGGCCGGGTCTTTCGCCTGATTGTCAGGAAAAACCCTTATAGTTTCGTATTCGCGGCCCGGCCTTGCGTCGCAAGGTCCCAGCCAACGCAGCACAGCCACCAACTCGCCCTGGGGATCGTGAACCATGAAAGGTTCGCCTTTCCCGGCTATTTTTCCCTGGCTGCCGGCTAAAAATAAATCCCTGCTTAATATTCTACCTTGTCTCAGTTCCCAGGCGCTGTCTTCATCCAGGACCACGTTTGCGATCCCCAGTTGTTCGAGCGCCTCGGAAGTCTTCAGCATTTCCCCCAGAAGTTCTTCTTCTGTGAGGGAAACCGCCCTGTCCAGGTCACATGCCTGGTCCAGACCAAAGGGTGTCGAACCTGTACGCACCAGGGACGTGAGGTGTCCCACCGCACCCAGATCGCGGGCAAGCTCCTCGCCCAATGGTCTGATATATGTCCCCCTGGAGCAGGAAATCTCGAACCTAAGCTCGTTGTGCTCCAGGTTTAACAACCCGGCGGAATAAATTTCTATCCGCTTGGGCGGTTTTTCGATTTTTATCCCTTTGCGCGCATATGCGTAAAGGGGTTTGCCCTCATGTTTGGCCGCCGAGTAGGCGGGAGGGGCTTGCATTCTCTCGCCAACCATGCGGGCCAGTAATTCTTTTATCCGTTCCTCATCAAGCTGCGGCACCGGTGTTTCCGAAATCACCTCGCCGGTGGGATCTCCGGTGTCGGTTGCCTTTCCCAGGCCTATGACTGCCCGGTATGTCTTGGACCCCTGTCCCAATAGGTCGATCAATCTGGTGGCCCGGTTAAAGGCCAGGATCAAAAGTCCGGAAGCAAAAGGATCCAGGGTGCCTGCATGGCCTATTTTGGCAGGCTTGAAACGTCCCCGCAGCCTGGCCACAACATCGTGGCTGGTGGGGCCCGCCGGCTTATTGATCAATAAAAAGCCGTCCGCGAAAAACTTCGCTTTGCGTCTTCTTGCCATTAAGTGGCTTTCACCAAAGGAGCCAGGCGGCTCTCCAATATGCTCAGGGCTTCGTCCAGGGTGCTTTCCAAAGTGAGCCCCGCCGCGTTGTGATGACCTCCGCCGCCCAAATCAAGGGCCACTTCGGCCACATTCACCGCCCCCCGTGAGCGCAGACTGGCCTTTACCGTGCCGTTTCGGCGCTCTTTGACAAAGGCCGAAACAGAAACGCCCCGAATCAGGCGAAGGGCCTCGGCCACATCTTCCAGGTCCTCCGGGCTTGCCCCCAGTCCGTCAATATCGGAAAGGGTGAGCCCGGCTATAATCAGCTTGCCGTTTACATAGGTGCGGGCCTTTTCCATTACCAGGGCCAAGAGACGAATCTTGTTGGGCCTGGTGGCATAAACTTCCTGGCTCACCAGCCAGGGATCCGCACCTTTTTCGATCAAATATCCGCCGGTGTATAGGGAGCGCGCCGTGGTGTTGGAATAGCAGAATGATCCGGTATCGCCTTGTAGTCCGGCAAACAGGCAGAGCGCAGCATCTTTTGTGAACTGCCAATTATATTTTTGGGCCAAGGTGGTTATCATCTCGGCCGTGGCCGCGTAGTCAGGTGCTATCCAGACAGCCTGGCCAAACGCGGCTTCTCCTTCATGGTGGTCGATAACCGCCGTGGCTTTGAAATCGCCCATAAAGTTGCGGGCCGCCTCACCAGCCCTATCCGGTTGGTGGCAGTCCAGAAGTACACCCAGATCAAAAGCCCTCGGATTCGGAGCCGTATCCGTAATCCGCGCTCTGCCGGGGAGGAAGTCGAGGTCCTCAGGTATGGGACCGGCAGAGTAAACCGTCACCTTTTTCCCCTGGGCTTCCAGCAAATGCATCAACCCCAGGGTGGATCCCAGCGCGTCAGCGTCGGGATCTAGGTGCGAGGCCACAAATACAGTTTGAGCCCGGGCCAGTGTATCCAGGACAGCCTGGCTCACTTGGAGTCCTGTTCGCTTTCAACCGGATCGTCGGCCCGGTTGTCATCGTCTTGCTTACGCACTTTATCAATCAGGTCACTCATGCGCGCACCTTCGATCAAAGAAGTGTCAAACACCGGTATCAACCGGGGCATGACCTTTAGATGCATGCGGGCGGCCAGTTCCTTGCGCAAGAATCCGGCAGCCGATTTAAAGGCCTTTTCCACTTCCTTCTGGCCCTGGTTTTCCCACAGGCTGTAGTAGACCTTGGCCTGGCGCAGATCAGGGCTTACATCAACGGCAGTAATGGACAATGCCTTTAATCTGGGGTCCTTGATCCTGCGCTGCAGGAGTTCACCCAATTCCGCCTGGAGCAATGCTCCCAGTCGTTTTGTGCGGAGTGTACTTCCCAATATATCTTTTCCAAAGGGCAGCTTTTTAAGTCTACCCGTTATGATTGTTCCATCTGGCCTGAGGGGCCCAGGCCATATCCTTGAGATTCATCACCTCAAGTCTGACATCAACGATCTCGGCAAGCCCCAGGGATTCCACAAATTCCTCAATCCTGTCCAGTTGCCGTTCCACGTGGGAAGGGTCATTGCCGCAGACGGCGAAACCCAGTTCAATCCTTTGCCAAAGATCGTTTGCGCCCGTCTCTGCCACCGCTGCGTTGAACTTGGCCCTGGTGCGGTCTGTTATGGCTCTAAGCACCTTGCGCTTGGCCTTTAAGCTGTTCGCATAAGCCAAGTGCAAGGTAATCTGTAATGCGCCAACAACCAAACGCCGGTCTCCTTTTGGTTCGACCTCTAGGCCGTAATTTAAAAAACCGCATCCGGTTTGGCGGCCAGGCCCAGATTCACCCGGCGGATCAGAGTTTACCGGCCACTTCCTTGATCTCGAAGACCTCCATGGTGTCGCCGATCTTTATATCGTTGTATCTCTCCAGACCGATACCGCACTCAAAGCCCTGGGCCACTTCCTTGGCGTCGTCCTTAAAGCGGCGCAGGCTGGAAATTTTGGTCTTGGTAACCACAACACCGTCCCTGATCAGGCGGACACCGGCGTTACGCTGCACCTTACCATCGGTAACATAGCAGCCCGCCACAGTTCCGATCTTCGGCACGCTGAAGGTGTCCCTGACCTCGACCCGGCCCAGAACTTCTTCCACCAGGGTGGGGGCCAGCATACCGGTCAAGGCCGCGGTGACGTCTTCCACTATCTGGTAGATCACGTCATAGGTGCGAATCTCGACATTCTCATTGTCGGCGGTGGTTGTCACCTTGCCGGTGGGCCTCACGTTAAATCCTATGATGATCGCCTCTGAAGCTGCGGCCAGCATAACGTCGGTCTCGGTAATAGCTCCGGTGGCCGCGTGGATTACGTTGACCTTCACCTCTTCGTTCCCGAGCTTGCCCAGCGCATCGACCAGGGCTTCCATGGAGCCATGCACGTCAGCCTTGACCACCAAATTGAGTTCCTTGACATCCTGTTCCTTCATCTTGGTCAGGAAGCTCTCCAGGCTCAGCCTGGTCTGGGCACTCAATTCGGCCTCGCGTTTTTTCATGGTCCGATAATCGGAGACCTGCTTGGCTGTTTTTTCGTCTTTCAGCACCTGGAAGTCGTCGCCTGCCTCAGGCACGCCGCTCAGGCCCTGAACCTCCACCGGGATGGAAGGTCCGGCAAAATCAATACGCTGACCCATATCATCAAGCATGGCCCGAAGTTTGCCATGGTGGTTGCCGCAAATTATGGCGTCACCTGTACGCAGGGTTCCCTCCTGGACCAAAACGGTGGCCACCGGGCCCCGACCTTTATCCAGTCGTGCCTCAAGCACGTGGCCCTTGGCCGGTTTGTCCGGGTTGGCCTTTATCTCCAGAATCTCGGCCTGCAGGTCCAGCATCTCCAAAAGATCGGAAACGCCTTCACCTGTCTTGGCTGAAACCTTGACCGAAATGGTATCGCCACCCCAATCCTCGGCAATGAGGTTCAGATCGGCCAATTCCCGCATCACCCGGTCCGGATCGGCTCCGGGTTTATCTATCTTGTTTATGGCCACCATAATCGGCACCTTGGCGGCGCGACTGTGGTTGATGGCCTCACGGGTCTGATCCATGACACCATCGTCGGCCGCAACCACCAGAACCACCAGGTCGGTGACCTTGGCTCCCCTGGCCCGCATCTCGGTAAAGGCCTCGTGACCCGGGGTGTCCACAAAGACCACATGGCCGCCGCTCTTAAGATGCACATCATAGGCGCCGATATGCTGCGTGATACCGCCGGCTTCACCGGCCGTTACATTGGCTTCCCGGATTTTATCCAAAAGCGAGGTCTTACCATGGTCAACGTGGCCCATGATCGTGACAACCGGGGGTCTGGGTTTGAGATCTTCGGGCTTATCAGCCGTTTGCTCCAGAACTCCCTGTTCCTGAAAAGCGGTGCGTTCCACCTCAAAGCCCAATTCGTTGGCTACAATAGTGGCGTCTTCCACATCCAGGGACTGGTTCACCGTGACCATCATGCCGAGCTTCATTAAACGGCCCACCAAATCGGCGGCCTTAATGCCCATGCGCTTTCCAAGTTCGCCCACAATGATGGTGTCACCCACCTTGATGCGGCGTTTAATGGCCTTGGGCGTGGTAATCTCGGTCTTTTTGGTTCGCTTAGGCGCCTGTCCGCCGCGCTTCTTGCCCCTGGAACGGCTGTCATAAAGGTCGGCCCGGTCCAGAATCTCCTTGCGACGGCTGGCGGTTTTGCGCATCAGGTAATCATCATCCGGGATGGAAGCCCCTCCCTTTTTACCTTTTTTGCGCTTGGGCCTCTGCCTTTGCTCTCCTCCGCGATCCACGGGAGGTATGGCATTGGGTATATCGCTTACCCCGGGTCGACCCGGTTTGGCGCCGGGTCGGGGACCGGGTCGGGCTCCGGGCTTGACGCCGCCTGGTGTAAACCCTTCTCCCTTTTTGGGTGCACCCGGCCTTCCTCCTCCCGCAGGGGCGGTGGGGGCCACGGGTGTTTTAGGCAGACTGATAATCTTGGCAGGAGTATCGAACTTACCTCGACGAGGTTTAGCCTGTGCTTTTTTCGATTCTTTTTCCTGCTTGGCCTTGGGTTCTGAAGCTGCCTTTTTGCCCTTGCGTTCGGCGGGTTGCGCCTTTCCCTTTGATTTAGCAGCCTTTGGCTGAGCTTTTGCCTCGGTCTTTTGCGCTTCTGCCTGAGGCGGTGCCTTTTTGGGCTTATCTGCAGTTTTTTTAGCCTCGGGCTTGGCCGCTTCCTTGGCAGCGGGCTCGGCTTTTTGGGCCTCGGGCTTGGCCGCTTCCTTGGCAGCGGGCTCGGCCTTTTTAGCCTCGGGCTTGGCCGCTTCCTTGGCAACGGGCTCGTCCTTTTTCACCTCGGGCTTGGCCGCTTCCTTGGCAGCGGGCTCGGCTTTTTTAGCCTCGGGCTTGGCCGCTTCCTTGGCAACGGGCTCGTCCTTTTTGGCCTCGGGCTTGGCCGCTTCCTTGGCAGCGGGCTCGGCTTTTTGGGCCTCGGGCTTGGCCGCTTCCTTGGCAGCGGGCTCGGCCTTTTTGGCCTCGGGCTTGGCCACCACCTTGGCAGCGGGCTCGGCTTTTTGGGCCTCGGGCTTGGCCACCACCTTGGCAACGGGCTCGGCCTTTTTGGCCTCGGGCTTGGCCACCACCTTGGCGGCGGGCTCGGCCTTTTTGGCCTCGGGCTTGGCCACAATCTTGGCAGCTGGCTCAGCTTTTTTCTTCTCAGGCTGGGGCTTTTTCTCAGCCGCCGGCTGTACTTTAACTGTTTCAGGCAAAGGTGCTGTCTCCGGTGCGGGCTTAGCCGTTTCCTTTAATTCAACCTGTTCTTTTTCGGCCTTTAAGGCCTTTTCAGGCTGTTCGGCCCGGGTTTCCTCGGATTTAACCCTCTTACGACGGCGTCTGATAACCCTGCCGGTAATTCTTTTTTCTTCAACCACTTCCGACTTACTATTCATGAGGCTTTCCCGTGCCTTTTGAGCTTCTTCCTCACTCAGGACACTCATATGGTTGCGGACATCGAAGTCCATGTCCTCAAGCTTCTTAGCCAGTTCCTTGGCATCAACCTTGAGTTCTTTGGCCAGTTCATAAACCCGCAAATTGGGCATCAGGCTCCTCTCGAAATATCAGACGGCACAGACACAGCCTTTGAGGTCAGGATCTCTATAAGTCCGACCCAGGCATTTTCGTCTAAACGACTTCGAAACACCCGCTTTTTTTTGCCATATCGTGCCAAATGTTCAACACATTCCTTCTTCTTACAGATATAGGCCCCGCGTCCGTTCAGACGGCGCGCCGGATCGGGCCGAACTTCCCCCTTGACCAAAGCCAACCTCAGCAACTCATCCTGCGGAGCTTTCAAACCACAGGCTATACAGGTGCGCAAGGGTTTTTTTTTATCAACTCGGGTCAAAAAGCAACAGCCCCTTACCGATAACCATTAAAATCCGCACATCCCTAGTCTTGAGGAGCTTTTTCCTCTTGAGGGGCGGCTTCATCCAAAGAAGCGTTTTCTTCATCCGAATTTTCAACAGATTCCTCTGCCGGGTCAACCGCCTCTTCGGATTCATCCTCTACAGGAGCTTGAGGCTTGGGAGTAAAAGCATTTTCCAGGCTCATAGTCTCGGCCGGCTTTATTACAACGCCTACCGAAGACTTACCTGATTTTCTCTGTTCCTCGAGGTAGAGTTTGGCATCCGCCACCAGTGATTCGGCCCTTTCCCGGTCAATTCCGGGCAAAGCGGCCAGCTCGTCGATATCAACATCGGCCAAAGCCTCTGCCGAACCAAAACCAGCCTGGAATAAAGTATCGGCCCCAACATCGCCCACACCGACAACGTCGAGCAATGACCGATAGCCGTCCCTAAGGGATTCACTGTATTTGGACTCGCTCTTCACATCAATGCGCCAGCCGGTGAGCTTGCTGGCCAGGCGGACGTTCTGCCCTCTTCTGCCGATGGCCAAGGAGAGCATCTCATCGGCCACAATAACTTCCATGCACTGCTGGACTTCATCCACAATGACCCTGGAAATTTCAGCCGGGGCCAAAGCATTGACCACGTACTTGGCCGGGTCCATGTCCCAGGCGATAATATCGATTTTCTCCCCCCTGAGTTCCTGCACCACAGCCTGCACCCTGGAGCCCTTCATACCCACACAGGCACCCACCGGATCAACATCCCTGTCCTGAGAGGAGACTCCTATTTTGGTGCGGCTTCCGGCCTCACGGGCCACGCCCTTGACCTCCACGATACCTTCGGAAATCTCGGGCACCTCCAGCTCAAACAAAGCCTGAATAAAGCCGGGGTGGGTTCGAGACAATATTATCTGGGGACCTCTGCTGATGCGCCTGACATCAAGCACATAGGCGCGGATCCGCTCTCCGGGGCGGTAACCTTCCCTGGGAACCTGCTCCTTATGCGGCAGCACCGCTTCGGTCCGGCCCAGGTTGACAATGATGGCCCCTTTATCAAACCGCTGCACAATACCGTTTATAATCTCGGACTTGCGGTCTTTAAAATCTTCATAGATGACATCCCTCTCCGCATCTTTCATGCGCTGGATTATCACCTGTTTGGCGCTCTGGGCGGCGATACGGCCGAAGTCGGCGGTCTCCACTTTTACACCCAGTTCATCGCCGGGTTGACATTCAGGGTCAAGGCTCAGGGCTTGCTCCAGGGAAACCTGAACGTCAGGATCAGTCAACTCGTCCACAACCTCTTTAAACTCAAAGACTTCAACCTCTCCGAGTTCGTCATTGTAGGCCACGTCAACCTCGACTTTACTGCCGAGCATACGACGAGCCGCCGATCGCATAGCCTCTTCAAGGGTTGCGATGAGGATCTCACGATCCAGGCCTTTTTCCCGGGCCACCAGGTCGATCATCCTCTTCAATTCGCTCATAGTAAACTCCCCTTTGGCAGGGTGTCAAAAACCGGCAGAAATGCCAATGATTCGCGGTTTTGTGCTTTAGTCATATCTTCACTTAACCATTCAGGTCCAATTTTGCCTTGGCCACTTGTTCAATGGAAAAAGCGCGAATCTTCCCCTGAACCTCTATCAATACATCGCCTTCCTGCATCCCTTTGAGCACGCCCTTTACGGTCTTGGTGCGACCGTCGTCATCTCTGACTGTCATTTTGGCTGCTCTACCGGCGAAGACCTGAAACTCAACAGGTGTTTTAAGGGCGCGGGTCAGCCCCGGCGAGCTGACCTCAAGGCTGTATTTGCCGACTATGGGGTCTTCCACATCAAGCAGGTCTGAAATCTGACGGCTCAACAAAGCGCATTCGTCAATCGTGACACCACCTTCGGGGCGGTCGACAAACAACCTCAGAATCTGACCTTTTCCATCTCCGGAAAAGGCTAATTCCACTAAAACCAACCCCTCGGAACGGACCACCGGCTCCAACAGCGTAGTCAAACGCTGCTTAAGTCCGCCGTTCTCAAGTGGATTATCTCCAAATGTCAATATCAAAACTCCATAATGGTTATGGTGCCGACAAACACGTTTAGGCCCTTGGCCATCCATAAGGGGGCCGTGGACCGTTTACTTCCTATCCCGCGCTGGTCAGCGGCTAAACCAAGCCAGTCAGATTAGATCGGTCCACTAATCAAAGCAAGCTGCCAAAAACCGGAGGATGGTTTTAGACAACCCCCTCAAAAAGGGACTTATCCCGGCCAGCCCTTCTTTATCATCAAGACGGGCAGCCCGGACGGATTCGGTCAACAAGGAAGTATGGAGCGGGCAACGGGGTTCGAACCCGCGACTTCAAGCTTGGGAAGCTCGTACTCTACCAGCTGAGTTATGCCCGCTCACTTTCTCTGATCCAGATACAATCAACCAAAGGCTACCTGGGAAAAGTATCTTTAACAAGCCCCCAAGCAACTAAAACCCGGCAGTCGTCTCCAAATCCGAGAAAACTCTCCACCGGAGAGTTCGGAGCTTAAGTATAGAGCAAACCCAGGCATTAGCAAGCAAAAATTCCCCACCCTGACAATGGGGCCTTGCTTATTCAATTCAACCATAAACCCGGGGCCGGATGAATATTCCGGCCCCGGGTTTATACTCAGCTGTAAGCCTTTGAGGTTACTTTACTTTTTCCTGAATATACTCAACAATTTTACTGGTTGAAGTTCCGGGCCCGAATACAGCGGCGATTCCGCAGTCCAGCAAGCCGGGAATATCTTCATCTGGAATAATGCCGCCGCCGATCACCAGCACGTCTTCCATATTCTTTTCCCGAACCAGGTCCATGACCCTGGGGAAAAGGTAATCATGGGCGCCTGAGAGCACACTTAAGGCAATAACATCCACATCTTCCTCAAGAGCCGCAGTGACGATTTGCTCCGGAGTCTGCCTCAGACCAGTGTAGATAACCTCCATCCCGGCGTCACGCAAGGCGGCCGCTATGACCTTTATGCCCCGATCGTGTCCGTCCAAACCGGGTTTGGCGGCAAGAACCCTTATCTTTCGCATATTTTTCTCCACTTACGTGGGTAAAACCCAAAAAACGCTTAAACCTTTAGATCTAGATGGTTTTAGGCGCCTGATATTCTCCGTAAACATCGCGCAGTGTGTTGCAGATTTCTCCCAAGGTGGCGTAGACCCTGACCGAATCCAGGATATACGGCATCAGGTTGGAAGTTCCCTTGGCCGCTTCCCTTAATTCGGCCAATCTCTGATCCACAGCCTGATTATCCCTTTCGGAACGAAGTTTGGCCAGGGCCATGGCCTGGGCTTCGCCCACTTTGGGATCAACCTTAAGCAAATCAGCCGGCGGGGCCTCGTCGGAGACAAACTTGTTCACACCAACCACCACACGCTCACCGCTTTCCACGGCTTTCTGATAGGCGTAGGCCGCATCCTGAATCTCGCGCTGCACATAACCGCGCTCGATCGCCTCAACGCTGCCGCCCATTTCGTCGATCTGCTCTATGTACTCAAGCGCCTTCTTTTCGATCTCGTCGGTCAAATGCTCCACATAGTAGGAACCGGCCAGGGGATCGACGGTGTTGGCCACACCGGTTTCATAGGCGATGACCTGTTGGGTGCGCAGGGCAATAGTCACACTCTCGGTGGTCGGCAGGCTCAAAGCCTCGTCCATGGAGTTGGTGTGCAGGCTCTGGGTTCCGCCTAGCACTGCGCTCAAGGCCTGGTAGGCAACCCGCATGATGTTGTTTTTGGGCTGCTGGGCAGTCAAGCTGCAACCAGCCGTCTGGGTGTGGAACCTTATCATCATGCTCTTTTTGTTTTTGGCGCCGAAACGCTCTTTCATCAACCTGGCCCAGACTCGCCTGGCCGCCCGATACTTGGCGACTTCCTCAAGGAAGTCGGAATGGGCGTTAAAGAAAAAGCTCAAACGCGGGGCAAACTGATCCACATCCAAACCGGCGTCAACCGCTGCCTTTACATAGGCAAGGCCGTTGCTCAAGGTAAAGGCAACTTCCTGGATAGCCGTGGAACCGGCCTCGCGGATGTGATAACCGCTGATGCTGATGGTGTTCCAGTTCGGCACATCCGAGGCGCAGTAGCCAAAAATATCCGTAATTATGCGCATGGAAGGCCTTGGCGGGAAAATATAGGTTCCCCGGCTGGAATACTCCTTAAGAATATCGTTTTGAATGGTGCCCCTGAGCTGAGCGGGCTTGACCCCTTGTTTCTCACCCACTGCGATATACATGGCCAAAAGCACCGAAGCCGGGGCATTGATGGTCATGGAGGTGGAAACCTTGTCCAGGGGGATTTGGTCAAAGAGGATCTCCATATCGGCCAGTGAGCTCACACTGACTCCGACCTTGCCCACCTCGCCCATGGCCAGGGCATCGTCGGCGTCATAGCCGATCTGAGTCGGCAGGTCGAAGGCCACACTCAAGCCGGTTTGCCCCTGGTCCAAAAGATAGCGGTAACGGGTGTTGCTCTCCTTGGCCGTGGCAAAACCGGCGTACTGGCGCATGGTCCAGAAACGCCCCCGGTACATGGTGGGCTGGACTCCCCTGGTGTAGGGATATTCACCGGGAAGACCCAACTTGTGCATATAGTTTTCATCAACTTCTTCAGGTAGATATACCCTCTCAAGGGGCTGCCCGCTGATAGTTGCGAAACTTACCTGTCGCTCCGGACGCTTGGCAAGCATCTGATCCACTTTGGCTTGCCAAGCCTCCAGACTCTTTTTGATCTCTGGACTGGAACTCATAGCAAACTGCCTCACATGGGAACATTTCCGTGGCGTCGCACGGGGCGGAAGGTTTTTTTATTCCGAATAGCCAAAAGCGCGCTTATGATCTTGGTCCTGGTATCTTCGGGCCTGATGATCTCGTCAATGTAACCAAGTTCCGCAGCCCGGTAGGGGCTGGCTATACGGGAGCGGTATTCCTGCACCAGGTCGTCGTAGGCGGCCTTTTTATCCTCGGCCTCGGCCAACTCCTTGCGGAAGACGATATTAACCGCCCCCTCGGGGCCCATAACCGCAATTTCAGCGGTGGGGAAGGCAAAGTTGACATCCGCGCCGTGGTGTTTGGAGCCCATCACGTCATAAGCTCCGCCATAGGCCTTTCTGGTGATCACGGTGATCAGGGGCACTGTGGCTTCGCAATAGGCGTAGATAACCTTGGAGCCGTGGCAGATGATGCCGCCGTATTCCTGTTGCACGCCGGGCAGGAAGCCGGGCACATCCACAAAGGTTATGACCGGAATATTAAAGGAATCGCAGAAGCGCACAAACCTGGCGCATTTGCGAGAAGCGTCAATATCCAGGCAACCGGCCATGAACATTGGGTTATTGGCTACAACACCCACACTCATCCCCCTGAGGCGGGCAAAACCGGTGAGCATGTTTTTGGCAAAGTGGGGCTGCACCTCGAAAAAGCTGTCGGTGTCGACCACGCTTTTAACCAGTTTTTTCATATTGTAGGGGGATTTGGGATTATCGGGAATAATGGTTTTAAGTTCTTCGCAGATACGGTCCGGAGAGTCGGTGGAATGACTTTCCGGCGGCTTTTCCTCCCAACTCTGCGGGAGATAGGAGAGCAGCTTACGAATGTCGTCTAGGCACTCCTGGTCTGTCTTGGCCATAAACTGGGCCACGCCGCTGATTTTGTTGTGCACCGAGGCGCCGCCAAGACTCTCGCTGGTGACTTCTTCACCGGTGACGGTCTTGATCACCTGGGGACCGGTTATATGCATATAGCTGGTCTGGTCCACCATGAAGATAAAGTCGGTAATGGCCGGAGAATAAACCGCACCGCCGGCGCAGGGTCCCATGATGGCGCTGATCTGGGGAACCACTCCGGACGATTGCACATTACGCTTAAATATCTCTCCATATGACCCCAAGGAAACCACTCCCTCCTGGATGCGGGCTCCGCCCGAGTCATTCAGCCCGATGATGGGAGCGCCGGCCTTGACCGCCAGGTCCATGACCTTGCAGATTTTACGGCCGTAAGCCCCGGAGAGAGAGCCGCCGAAGACAGTGAAATCCTGGCTGAAAACAAAGACCGTACGACCGTCTATGGTGCCGTGGCCGGTGACCACGCCGTCGCCTTTGATCTTTTGCTTGTCCATGCCGAATTCAGTGCAGTCGTGAACCACAAAACGATCCAGCTCCTGAAAGGAACCTTTGTCCAACAAGGCTAGGATACGCTCTCTGGCGGTCATTTTGCCTTTAGCGTGTTGTTTATCGATACGGTCCTGGCCGCCGCCGAGTTTGGCTTCTTCGTTTCTGCGGTCCAGTTCTTCAAGTTTTGCGCTGGTCTTAGATGGTTGTGGGGTCATTTGTCATCCTTAGATCATTTGCGTTGCTTTGATTGTCAAAGATTCGAATATCAGTATTATGGGGATTTTACCTGGGCATGTGCCAGTATAAAATAGAAAAGTTGAATACTGAGTCGGCCGGTATTGACCAAAGGTGATCATAACATAGCGAAAAACAGGTATTAATTATCATTATGGAACTAAAACAGGTAGTTTCCCAAGCAGCGATCTCTTTTAAAAAACCAGACGCCTTCCCCTTGAGAAAGGATCGGCATAAAAAACGGCTTGTCCGGCCCCCTTTTTAACGGGAACCGGACAAGCCGGTAACTTACATTAGCCTGTTTACGCCAGAGACAAGGAACTAATTGAGGACGACCAATACCTGCTCTGCTTCGACAGCCTGGCCGGCTTCAACTTTGATCTCGGCCACGGTGCCTTCATCTTCGGAGAGAATGGGCATTTCCATTTTCATGGCTTCGAGCACTGCCACTTCGTCGTCTTCGGCAATCTTTGCGCCAACTTCGACGGAAACTTTAATTACCTTGCCGCCCATGGGAGCTTTGATTTCTGCCAAAATATTCCTCCTGTTTACGCCTTCCCCATGATTTGCTCGGTGCCTGAAAAAGGAAGGCAAACCCGAGAGGGGGGAGTTAATTGTAGACAATACCCAGTTACTTAAAACCAATTCAGCTTCGGAAGGATAGAACGCCGGGACAAGGTTGTCAAGTCTCTTCACCGGTTTCAGGAGTTCCCTCCATTGGCCTCCTTGGCCTCCATTTTCAGAAGCTCCTCAAGTCGAATATCGGCCCCCAGAATCCCCACGATTCTGTCGTCCGTATTACGCACCGGCCCGCTCACCGTGATGCATAGGGCATTGGTGAAACGGCTGGTATAGAAATCAGATACATATACCTTACCGTCTTTCATCGGTTGGATAAACCAGTCCCGGTCACTATAGTCCACATCCAGGCTGGCACGGCCGTATTTAGCCCGGTCCGTTATGTGAGTGATGTTTTTGGTCACCATGTAGCCCTGGTCATTGACCATGTACATAAACTGAATAAAGGGGTTGGCTTCCAGGTAATCCTCCAGAAGGGGCTCGACCATGGCAGGGGCCATTGTCTTGAGTTCTTCACGTTCAATGAGGTCTTTACCAATTGAATGGGCCAGGGCGATGGCATGCTTCTTCAGGCGGTCAAACTCGCTGACAAACATCTGCGGAAGATGTTTCCGAGACACCACTTCCATCTCGGCGTTTCCTATGGTGGTCAACCTGCCGTCTTCATATTGCTGTTTGACCCAGTTGTAGATTCGTTGAACTCCCGGGTGGCGCTTGTCCACCTTGGCATCGTCTTTCAGCTTGAGGCGCTGATTCAGCCAGTGCACGACTCCGGCCAGGCCGGATTTATCGGTTATGGCTATGCTATAGGGCCTGTCCAACACTGCCTCGGTGTCAAAAATGTTATAAATCTCCGGGTTCTTCATTAACCCGTCCGCGTGGATCCCCGCAGAGGTGGAGTTGAAATCGCGGCCTACAAACGGCGTTGCCGGAGGAATATGATAACCTATTGCATTCGTGAAATAATCGGCTATCTCAGTGATCACCTTGGGGTCCATACCGTCGTCTTTGCCCTTAAGGCTTATATATTCCATGACCAGGGCTTCCAGAGGCGTATTGCCGGTGCGCTCGCCAAAGCCCAAAAGGGTTCCGTTGGCAGCTCCGCAGCCATAGAGCCAGGCTGTGGTGGCATTGATCAGCACCTTGTAGAAATCATTGTGCCCGTGCCATTCCATAAGCATGCCCGGGCAAGAGGCATCTTCGATAATGGCCCTGACCAATTTGGGGACGCTCCTGGGCAAGGCGCTTCCGGGATAAGTGACCCCATAACCCATGGTGTCGCAAAGGCGAATTTTGATATCCACCCCTGATTCTTCACGCAATTTGGCCAATTCCCGGCCAAACGGCACCACAAAGCCGTAGATATCCGCCCTGGTTATATCCTCAAAATGGCACCTTGGCCGAATGCCCATATCCAGGGCGTCTTTAACCACGCCCAGATATTTATCCAAAGCTTTTTTCCGGTCCAGGCCCAATTTGAGAAATATATGGTAGTCGCTTACTGAGGTGAGAATCCCGGTTTCCTTGAGATTCAACTCCTTTACGACCTTAAGTTCATCTTTGTTAGCCCTGACCCACCCGGTTATCTCGGGAAAACGGTGCCCCAATTCCTGACATTTACGCACCGCCTCACGGTCTTTTTCGCTGTAAAGGAAAAACTCCGACTGGCGGATTATGCCTTTGGGGCCGGACAGGCGATGCATGAGATCGTAGATGGCTACGATCTGCTCCGCCTTGTAGGGCGGCCTGGCCTGTTGACCGTCTCGGAAGGTGGTGTCGGTGATCAGCATCTCGTCCGGCGGGTCCAGCGGTTGCACCTTATAGTCGAAATCAATGCGGCATACATCGGTGTAGGGAAACACCTCTCGCATTAAATTTGGCTCTTTAGTTTCAGTTAACTGCGTGACATGCACTCCATGAGTGTGATCTAAAAGCCTTCTGCGTGCATTCCACTTGGCCATGTGGAACCTCCAAACGGTGCTAAAAAATGTTTAAATACACGTTTCCGTTGCAAGCTGTTTGCAACGGAATCCGCCTTTCCCCGAAAAGGGATTTGATGCGCTAAATGAAGTCGATATAAAACTTCCTTGCCAATAAAAAAAAAGCAAGAAGGAGGCACCATATGGTGCCCCCTTCTTGCTGGCTGTCTAAGATCCGCCAGCCCCCGCCAATGACCGGGGGCCGGATCAGGCGGTCTAAACTACTTCGGCGGGCAGTAGCGCTTGGCTCCTGCCGGCGGGATGTATTTCGGGAACTTCTTGGCGCGATCACGGGCATCTGCCTTGGCTTGATCATCTACACCACGTTGGATGGTCAAGACGGTTCCCTCTTTGATCTTGTTGGGATCCTGAATTTTATCCTTGTTGGCGTCCCACAGAAGCGGCCACAGCCAAGGATCGTTATAGATCTGGGGTTTGGCGGAGATAGTGTACAGGTCGTCGCACTTCTCCACGGTGTAGGTGGTCGGCAAAGCCGGCGGAGGAGCAGGCTTGTCGGTCACCGGTGCAGGTTTGGCCTTCCACTGCTTGGGAGGAGGCGGCGGCGCCGGTGCGGGTTTTTCCTCATCCACACCGCAAATGGCGGCACATCCGCTCAGCATCCCCAGCGCGACCACTACCGCGATCCAGGGAAACATCTTCACCAGTTTCCTCATTCCCAAAATCCTCCTTCCCTCGCATGAAGCTGGGTCAAGGTTGTTCTTTGTAATCGTACGTCGGTACGGTTTTCAATATGCAGAGGTGGTAGCATCATAAGGGCAAAAAAAACCCCTCATGATGAAGTTATTCTAAACGTGTAATGTACAGGCTGTCAACAAGTTTAGCCGTTACAAAACGATCTCATTTCACTGAGTCCAGACGAAGCCCCAATTCCAGAAGTTGAGTCATATCAACTTTTGAGGGAGCCTGGGTCAGCGGGCAACCGCCCTTTTGGGTCTTGGGAAAAGCTATGACCTCCCTGATGGATTCAGCCCCTGCCAGGATCGCTACCAGGCGGTCAAATCCAAGGGCCACACCGCCGTGAGGCGGGGCTCCGTAGGTCAGGGCATCCATGAGGAAACTGAATTTTTCCTGGGCTTCTTCTTCGCCAATGCCCAAGGCATTGAATACCTTGGACTGCATGGCCGGCGTATTGATTCTGATGGAACCGCCGCCTACCTCGCTGCCGTTAAGAACAATGTCGTAGGCCCTGGCCTTCACCTTGGCCGGGTCGCTCTCCAGAAGTTCTACATCCTCGGCCTGAGGCGCGGTAAAGGGGTGGTGCATGGCGGTGAAACGTTTTTCCTCGGGGTTGTATTCAACCAGGGGGAAATCCGTGACCCAGCAGAAACAAAGTTCGTTGGGGTCGGCCAGTTCGAACCGTCTGGCCAGCTCCAGCCTGAGCCTGCCCATATATTCGCAGGCAACCTCTGCGGAATCGGCTCCGAAGAAAAGCACGTCCCCTTCTGCGGCATCAAGGGTTTCCGCGATCTTTGCCTTTTCGCCGTCACTGAAGAATTTGGCGATGGGAGACTGCCATTCGCCGCCGGGCTTGACCTTCACCCAGGCCAGGCCCTTGGCGCCGAAGTCGGCCACAAAGCTGGTGAGATCATCCAAGTCTTTTCTGCTGAGCTTGGCCATGGCCTTGCCGTTGATGGCCTTGACCTTGCCGCCGCTTTCCGCCACCTGCCGGAAGACCTTGAAGTCAACCTCCTTCATGATCTCGGTCAAGTCATTTATTTCAAGGCCAAAACGCATATCCGGGGCATCTAAGCCAAAGCGCTCCATGGCATCGGCATAGGTGAGCCTAGGCACGGGGCGTTTCATGGTTTTACCGACGGCGGTCTTTACGATCTCGGCCACCAGGCCCTCGGTAAGCTCCATGACGTCTTTTTCGGCCACAAAGCTCATCTCAATATCCACCTGGGTGAACTCGGGCTGACGGTCAGCGCGCAGGTCTTCGTCCCTGAAGCAACGTACGATCTGGTAGTAGCGTTCAATCCCGGCCACCATCAAAAGCTGCTTAAAAAGCTGGGGAGACTGAGGAAGGGCATAGAAGGCCTGGGGGTTCAGCCTGCTGGGAACCAAAAAGTCCCTGGCGCCTTCGGGGGTGGATTTGGTGAGCACGGGAGTCTCCACCTCCAGGAAACCCTTTTCATTGAGGTATGCCCTGACAGCCTGGGCGGACAGGTGACGCATCTTGAGATTCCTGAACATCTCGGGGCGCCTTAAGTCCAGAAAACGATGCCGCAGCCGCACCGCCTCGGAGACGTCCACCCACTCTTCCAGTATAAAAGGAGGAGTCTTGCTGGGGTTCAATATCTCAAACTGGTCCACATAGACTTCTATACCGCCGGTTTTCAGCTTGTCGTTAAGCATGCCTTCGGGCCGGGGGCGCACCAGGCCCTTGATCGCCAGGCAGAACTCGGAGCGGATCTGATGCGCCTCGCTGTGAGCTCCACCGCTCACCTCAGGGTTGAAGACCACTTGGGTCAGTCCTTCCCTGTCGCGCAAGTCCACAAAAATCAATCCGCCATGGTCCCGGCGCCTCTGGGCCCAGCCCATGAGCACAACCGTCTTGCCTTCGTCGGCCAGGGTCAACTCACCGCAGCTATGGGTCCGTTTAAGATCTGTAATGAACTTCTCGGACAATTGCTTTCAACTCCCCTAACGCCCTTTGCCGCCCGGCAAACCGAAAAGCCGGTTGCTCAATGCGTCTAAAGGTCCTTAGATGCCGACTGTCGTGAACAACAGTCGGCGAAATAACTTTATTTTCCCCAGATCAAGGGCAAGGCGCTTTTTGTCTCGCCAGCGGCCTGGTTATATGTAATATTCCCGCCGGGCTGATATTTTTGATCAGCCGATGGCTTCTTCCACTTCGGAAAAGGGCAAATTCTCTTGACTGCCGTCCTGCATATTTTTCAGCACGGCCTCGCCCTTCTCAAGCTCATTCTCTCCCAGGATAAGCACCTTGGCCGAATCCAGCTTACCGGCCCTGCGCATCTGAGCCTTGAGGCTCTTGTCCTGGCTGGTCATTTCGGCCCAAATACCCTTGCGCCTTAAATTCTGAACCAGTTTAAAGGCCTCTTCCCGGGGTTTTTCACCCAATGCAGCCACAAACAGAGCCGGACCGGGTCTTTCGGCCGGTTCAGGGGCCAGGAGGGCCAGCCGCTCCAAACCCGCGGCAAAGCCGATACCGCCCTGGGGAGGTCCGCCCAGAACCTCGATCAGTCCGTCATAGCGGCCGCCGCCGGCCACTGCGTTTTGGGCCCCCAGGTCACCTGTGACCACCTCAAAGGTGGTGCGCACGTAGTAGTCCAGCCCCCTGACCATGCGGGGATCAAGCTGGTAAGAAACCCCTGCGCTGTCCAGGCCCTTGCGCACCTGACTGAAATGTTCCGCGCATTCGTCGCAGATGTGATCCAGAATAACAGGAGCGCCCTCAGCCTGTTCCTTACAGCCTTCCACCTTGCAGTCCAACACCCGTAAGGGGTTCGCATTCAGCCTGCGCAGACAGTCTTCGCAAAGATTCTGCTTTTTGGGCTCAAAAAAGTCTATAAGCGCCTGGCGGTATTTTGGACGGCACTTGGAGCACCCCAGGGAATTGATATGCAAATCCACGTTGGTGAGCCCCAGGCTCTCCACCATGTGGACCAGCATGACCATCAGTTCCGCATCTAAAAGCGGACTTTCGTCACCCAGGATTTCGGCGTCTATCTGGTTAAACTGGCGCAGCCTGCCTTTTTGGGGCCTTTCATGCCTGAACATGGGACCGATGGCAAACAGCTTGTGCGGCCCGGGCTGGGCGTGGATCTTATGCTCCACATAGGCGCGCAACACTCCTGCGGTGGCCTCGGGACGCATGGTAAGCGAGTCACCTGAGCGGTCGCTGAAGGTATACATCTCTTTTTCCACGATATCCGTGGTCTCGCCTATGGAACGGGCAAAAAGCTCTGTACGCTCCAAAACCGGAATTTTAATCTCGGAAAAACCAAATGCGCGAAAAATCTCCCGCACGGTCTTTTCCATATTCTGCCACTTAAATACTTCGGGTGGCAGCACATCTTTCATGCCGCGAACCGCCTGAATACTCACGCCTTAAACCTCCAGATCCACCTGATCCAGTCCGAGGCGGCTTAAAAAGCACCCCAGGCCGATATCGACGCCTTGGCGGAAAAATTCTTGACCGGAACCTATTGCCCGAGGGGGAAGCCCTGGGAGGAACCAAAGGCCCACTGAAAGATTAGATTTTATACCCGCCTGTCTGGCGAGCGTCAAGAAAAGACCTGTCCGCGCCCTTTGCTTCACTAAACAGTCAACCTACCAAAAGGTATGATTTTAAAAAAATGTTACGCTTTGGAACCTTTTCACCTTTGAGAGATTTCATACATATTTACAATATCTTAATTCAACCCCCCATTTTGTCCCTTTCAAAAAGCATCCGCCAGGTCTGCGAGAATTGACGTTACAAGACCTGACGCCTTTTGGAATCTTAGTATTTTTTAAACCTTATTTCAATTAGTTATCTTTAAAAAATACAAATGGCCCGACTTGTGCAGGAAATATTTCTTTTTAAAAAGAGGGTGATTCCGCATCTTTTTATACAACGCACCAGAAGGAGAAAGCCAACATGACCCCGGAAATCAATCCCGGAGACACCGCCTGGATCATGATCAGCACAGCCCTGGTCCTTTTAATGACCCCTGCCCTGGCTTTTTTCTATGGAGGCATGGTGCGCAAAAAAAACATCCTTTCCACCCTGAACCTGAGTTTCATCATGATGGCCCTTATCGGGGTGCAGTGGGTTGTGATTGGCTACAGTCTGAGTTTCGGCGCAGACCACGCAGGCATCATCGGCGGCCTCGATTTTGTCGGCTTCAACCTGGTGGGTAAAACTCCCGGCCCTTATGCCGAGACCATTCCCCATCTGGCCTTTGCCTCCTTTCAGATGATGTTTGCCGTCATCACTCCGGCCTTGATAACCGGGGCCTTTGTGGAGCGGGTCCGCTTCAGCGCCTTTTTACTTTTCAGCCTTTTGTGGACAACCCTGGTCTACGACCCGTTGTGTCATTGGGTCTGGGGCAAGGGAGGCTGGATGGGAGCCATGGGAGCCCTGGATTTTGCAGGGGGCAATGTGGTGCATATAGCCGCCGGTTTCAGCGCCCTGGCCTTTGCCCTGGCCATAGGGCCCAGAAAAGGTTTCACCATAACCACCATGGAGCCCCACAACATACCCTTCACGGTCCTGGGAGCGGGGCTTTTATGGGTGGGCTGGTTCGGTTTCAATGCGGGCAGTTCACTGGCCGCAGACGGTCTGGCGGCAAACGCTTTAGTCACCACCAACACTGCGGCCGCCTCGGCGGCACTGGTCTGGGGCGTGCTGAGCTGGCGGGAAAACCGCCCCAGTGTCATGGGGATAGCCACCGGAGCAGTAGTGGGACTGGTGGCCATCACCCCGGGTGCGGGTTTTGTATCCCCTTTGGGCGCCCTGGTGATCGGAGCCCTGGCCGCACCGGTCAGCTATTATTCCATCCAGTTCCGACAATCCAAAAACCTAGATGAATCCCTGGACGTCTGGGCCTGCCACGGCATGGCCGGAGTTTGGGGGGCCTTGGCCACAGGCATCTTTGCAGACCCGGCAATCAACCAGGCAGCGGGTTTATTCTACGGCAATCCCACCCAGCTTCTGATCCAGGCCGTTTCGGTTGTAGTAACGATCGCCTATGTATCCACGATGACATTCATACTCGCCAGGATAATCGATGCCTGGTTGGGGCTCAGGGTCAGTGGCCTGGCCGAAGAGATAGGGCTTGATCTCAGTGAACATGGTGAAAGGGCCTATTCCTGAGAAGGCCCCCTATTTAAAAAAAGAAAGGCAATCAAATGCTTACCAAGATAGAGGCGATAATCCGCGAGGACAAGCTTAACGAAGTTAAGTCCGCCCTGACGGAAATCGGCATCATTGGATTCAACATCTACGAAATCCGGGGTCAGGGAAGGCAGGGGGGCATAAGCCTGGTGGGGCGTTCGGGCTCCTACCAGGTGGACCTTTTGCCGAAAATCCAGATAAACATCATTTTGAGTGAACACAACCTGGACAAAACAGTGGAGGCCATAACCCAGGCCGCCCGCACCGGCCGGGCCGGAGACGGCATGATCTTTATCTACCCGGTGAGTGAAGCGGTGCGCATCCGTACAGGCGAAAGGGGGCGCGAAGCTGTCATGTATCCCGGAGATATTGATCAAAAAAGAGAAGAGGCCTGATACCCCCATGATTGCAGATAATGCCCGGAATTTATAAGATGCCGCCCGGCAAAACCTGGAGTTTTGCCGGGCGGCCTGAATTTTTCACCTTGTAAAGGCCGCAATCCGGCGGCATCTTCGGGTTTCCCCAAACAGCCTGTTCATTAAAGGCTAAATATCGTCCTGATATTCCGCTAAAGCCATCTGATCAGCACAAGGGTGATCAAGATCAGTATTGCCAGGCAAAGCATCAAAGCCATTACTTCACTGTGGGACCAGGCGGCCTTTCGAAGCCTTTCGGGGGGCGGCAGGTGATTCTTTCCCAAAACAAGCATCAGCAAAAGACACACGGCAAACCACAACCCGCCCCACGCCAAAAGACGCCAAGGATCAATAAACGGCAAGGGCAGCACTCCGGACAAACCCGGACCAAGCCGGGTATTCAAGGCGGCCAGAACCGGGCTGCTTAAATCCGGGCCAATCTCCCACAGGGCGGGGGACATGGTCTTGAGCCAGGAAAAAGCCAGGGTGACAAAAGCGGCCATGCCCAAAACCAGCCTGAGCCAGGGACGGTTGAAACCCTGAAAGAAAAAGACCAGGCCCAATCCCAAAAGAGGAAGGCTCATGAGAAGCAACATGGGGCCTCTGCTTACTGCGCTCGCCCCTTGATCAACAGCCAGCCAGAACAGGCCCAAAAGAGCGGGGGTCAAGGCGTCGAGTCCCGCCCGGGGGTAGCTGCGCAAGGCCTGGGGCAGTCCGGCCAGGGCAAGGAGGAAAACCGGGGCGCAGAGCAGATAAATCGGGGTGCTGTGTAAAACCCGGTTTAAGACCGAATCCGTTCCCTGGGGCAACGGATGGTAGCCGCCGGTAAATATCAACAGAACGGCCAGGCAGGCCAGAGAGGCGAGAAGCCCGGCCAAGGAAGACCAGAAACGATGGAGCATTCGTTGTCGGAAAACCAGGGCCAGGCAGATCAAAAACAGGCTCAGCGCCTCTGGAGCCGCCTGCTGACTGATCCGTAAAACCGGGACGCTGAAAAATAAAATTCCCAGAGCCACCGGTGTCTCGGAAAGATCCAGACCCAGCCCGCAAAGCCACTTCCACAACAGAGTCACGGCCAGTGCGGCCCAAAAAGCGGAGAACAAAACCCCGCTTAAGCGCCCGCCCAGATTGCCGGAAAGGGAGAGCGCCCAGCCATACACCCCCCGCTTGAGGACCGCTCCCTGAGCTTCAGGCGGAGCGGCCGGGAAATCGCCTGCCACACCCCCTGCCGCGGCCAGCCTTTGGGCTTCCAGTCCGCTCGGTGGAGAGACCTCCTGGGACCAGGCTGCGGCCAGGCTAAGGCAGATGAGAGCCACCATGAAAAAAACCAACATTCTGGCCCGGTGGCTTGCTCCCGGTTCGGGAGCTTGGGGGACTAAAAAACCTTGCCAGGCGCTCCAGGCCAATATAGCCGACTTCACCGCCAAAAGCCCCATAAAAGCCAGGGCCAGGGCCAGAAAACCGTTGCCCAACTGTCTCCAGACCAGAGGGGTGAGCACAATTAGCGGTAAAGCCAAATAGGTGGCCGCATCCAGGGAAAGGGCCCGATTTACGGTCCTCAGCCCCCTTTCAGGGTTTGGGGGCCAATGCCAGCTCATTAAAACCATGGCAAGAGAAGGCAGCCAGGCCAGGGCGCAGAGATAAAACCCCATGAAGCGGTTAAGGTCTCCCCTATGCGGCCAGGCGCCGGGCCAACTCCAATTTGGGGGCGCACCGGCCAAGCCCTGGTGATTCCAAAAAAGGCTTAACATCAATCCGGCGGCCAGGGAGGCAACAAGCCCCAAGCAGGCCAATAACAACAACCGCCCGGGGTTAAGCTCTGCGCCTTTTTTCTGAGCTTGCACTTCCAATTACGTATCTGCTCCTTTCAGGAGCCTTAGCCTGAAAAAGCGTTTTTGCAGAAGACTTACTTTTACCATGCCCCTGGCAAACAGGGGCCGGAGTTTGTCAGGCAACCATTCTCAGGGGCTGCCAGCGTCCCTTGCTATGCAAAAGCCTGGTGGCCTGATCAGCAGGGCAACCAAGGCCAAGCCGGTCAAGATCCCCCGGCCGGGCCTTTTCATAATCCGGGTCCCAAGGCAGCAGAATGACCCTGGTCGATCCATCTGTCCACAAAAAGGGTAAAACCGGCTCCAGTTTACTTTCAACCGCCGGGATGTCCAGTTCAGTCAGTTCCTTGAACACACTCAATTCACCCAGGATGCGCACCTGAGGCGGAGCCAGGCTCACCTCGCCGCTTTCATTTTGCCGTAAGGCCTCCAAAGGACTGATCCAGATTCCCTCAGTGGTCTCCAGGTGATCGGAAACCGCTTTTTGGCCCTGGGGCATTTGGGCGGTATAAAAAAAGGTGTCATAACGTTGTTTGCGAGCCACCGGGGTTATCCAGCGGGCATAAGGCGTAAGGAAGCCGACCCCCGGGGCAAGCCCCAGCCTGTTCAGGGCGTCATCCAGGCTCGCCCCCCCCTTTTGCAGGCCGGACCTGACTTCACCCAGTTCAGTATCGGAAAGGCTGGTTACAGCCACCGGGTCTTTGGCCAGAATCACTCCGGCTTCTTCCCATAGTTCCCGGATTGCGCAACATAACAGGGTTTTTTCCGAAAAGGGATCGTCTCCGTCGTGGGGTTCCACCCTGCCGCCGGGAAAGACAAAACAATTCGGCATAAAGCGGCTTTTCCCTCTTCTTTTTAATAAAAATATTTCAAAAAGAGCCTCACCGGCAGGATCAGGACGCCAAAGTATCACAGAGGCCGAGGCCAACGGTTCCATGGGATCAGGCATAACATCCTTCCAACAGGCCGTTTTTTTTAAAAAAGGCCCTGCTTTGTGGAAAACCCGCGGTTCAAATCCCCCATTAACCAGGGGAGCAAAACTTACTATCAGACTCAGACATTCTAACAAATGCCTCCCCCATGCCACCACTTTTGCATATTCACCTTGTTTTTAATACGGTGAATCAACCGCGCCCGCATTTTGGCCGCACCTGCTCACCATAGGCTTTATTAAGGCAGGGTCCCCGTAAAAAGAAATACTATTTCAAATAGTTGACCCAATATTTAGGCGGAAGCCCAAGGCATCACCATTTTTTTCACCCACCATAATTCGGCTTTCCCATGCCCATGTGAAAAAGAAAAACAGGCCGTTTCCTTAAAATCTTTTTTCCTATTGACAGACGGGGATCAGGGACATATGTTTTGTGCAGTTGCACAAAACATCAACGGGTATTACCCGCTGGTCAGACGAAAAAGGAGACAAACTCATGAAGGTAGCAGTTCCCAGCATGGCGCCCGGTGGTGTCGAAGCCCAGCTTTCAGCCCATTTTGGTCATTGCGATTTCTTTACCCTGGCCGATGTGGAAGACGGCGAGATCAAAAACGTGGATATCCTGGCCAATGAAGGTCACGTACAGGGCGGCTGCATGGCCCCTGTCATGTTCCTGAAACAGGCTGGAGCCGAGGCCCTGATCGCGGGCGGCATGGGCGCCAGGCCTCTGGCCGGTTTCCAGCAGGTGGGCATCCAGGTTTTCTTTAACGAAGGCGCACCCACTGTGGGCGAGGCCCTTCGTCTTTATATAGAAGGCCAGACCCGCGTCTTTGGCCCTGCCCAGACCTGCGGCGGCGGAGGAGGCATGTAACCAAGGTTACACGCTTACTTTGCATTAAGAAAGCCACCGGTCAAACCGGTGGCTTTTAGTTTGCCGACCAAGTCTTCCCGGACTTTGTCAGAGGCCATTTAGCAAAAACTTGAATTTTGCCAAATGGCTCGAATCACGCGCCTCGAGAAGGGGGCATAATTCGGCGGACAGTCATCCAGGGGTGCGTCCTTGGCCCGCACTCGGGCTGATGACAAAGCCCTCCCGCACTATCATGATTACGATGAGTGTGCCGACATATTGCCTGCCGGCTGTTATCACGGGCTGAAACCTGCAACCCGGAAAATCGAATCCGGCCCGTTACGCTTCTGAAACCCGCTGAGCTCACATCTGATCCAAAAGTTTAAGCATACCCTGGTTATCGTCCATGGCCTTGCGCAGAAGGGTTAAGGAAGCCGGATGACCGGTCAGGTGCTGTTCCAATTCCTTTAGGCGCTCCTGTACGGCCAGGCTCCGCCCTCTCAGCTGTACGGCCAGGGGTTTGATCAGGGTTTCATCGGAAAGGCGGCAGGCCTTTATCTTGCGCTCCAGGGCCAGGCAACAGCGTTCTTTGGCCCTTGCGGCCATATTGCGGAGTTCTTCAGGAGTGCAGGGTTTGGTCAAAAACTCGTGCGCTCCCTGGCGCAGGGCATCCAGGGCCAAAGTCACGGTGGCCCGATCGGTCATGGCCACAAAAATCGCCTCGGGCTGGATTGCGATCATCTCTTCCAAAACCACCATACCCGGCTTTTTCGGTAAGCGCAGATCTAAAAAAACAATGTCAAACTGGTTTTGTCCAGCCAG
Source organism: Dethiosulfatarculus sandiegensis (assembly GCF_000931935.2). GTDB lineage: Bacteria > Desulfobacterota > Desulfarculia > Desulfarculales > Desulfarculaceae > Dethiosulfatarculus > Dethiosulfatarculus sandiegensis. The sequence goes on along the minus strand of NZ_AZAC01000056.1, from coordinate 270,278 downwards.
TTTCAAGGCGGCTTTTCCCCCATCGGCCAGGCGCACATGGTATCCTTCCTGCTCCAGAATCCGGACGCAGTTTTCCCCCGGGCCTTTTTGGGAATCAACCACCAACACACATAATTGTTCACTAGAAAAACCCTTCATAACGACCTCACTCACCTGCGGTCTGTCGGGGCGGGAAAATCCCACCCGCCTACTTCTAATTTTGCAGGAGTAAGATGAAAGGGGTCAAGGGCAGGTAAGCGGCTCAGGCGTCAAGCCCGTATTTCCGCATCTTCTGGCGCAGGGTTTTTCTGTCTATTCCAAGCGCCTTGGCCGTAAGGGTGCGCTGGCCGCTCATCTTGCGCAGGGCCTTTTGGATATACATGCGTTCTACATCCACCAGTCTCATGAGCTCGCCACGTTCTTCGTCTTTTATGGTGGGCATGGCAAAACGGATATCAGCCTCTTCAATCTGTCTGTCGTCAGCCAGAATCACCAGGCGCTGCACCGTATTTTCCATCTCGCGGACATTGCCGGGCCAGGTGTGATGGCTCAAAAGTTCCAGCGCACCCTTGGTAAAGGTCTTACGCCTTTCCCTTCCCAGAGCCAGTCCAGCGAACTTTTCCAAGAAGTATTCCGCCAAAACCGGGATGTCTTCGGGCCGCTCTCTAAGGGGAGGCAGATTAACGGGCATTACATTTAATCGATAATAAAGGTCTTCCCGGAAGGTGCCCGCTTCCACGGCCTTGGAAAGGCTCCTGTTGGTGGCCGCAACCAGCCGGGTGTCCACCCTGATCTCCCGGTTGCTGCCGACTTTGAAAACGGTTCTCTCCTCCACTGCCCGCAACAATTTTGCCTGAATCTCAAGCGAGATATTGCTCACCTCGTCCAGAAACAAGGTGCCGCCGTTGGAGAGCTCGAATTTACCTATTTTACTTTTGCCGGCACCGGTAAAAGAGCCCTTGGCATGACCAAAGAGTTCAGATTCAAACAAGGTGGGCACCAGTGTGGAGCAGTCCACCGCCACAAAGGGATGATCCCTTCTGGGGCTTAACTGATGAATGTACTTGGCCAGCAGCCCCTTGCCGGTGCCGCTTTCCCCGGTGATCAGAACCGTGGTGTCTGTGGGCGCCACCCGGGTGATCACATTAAGGATTTTCTTCATTAAAGGTGAGCGGCTTACAATATCGGAGCCTTCGTTTTTGCGCTTGAGCTCCTCTTTGAGGTAGGCATTCTCCAGAACCAGGTCCCGCTGCTGATGGGCTTTTTCCACCGCCGCCCGCAGTTCCGCCGGGGTGAAAGGCTTGGGTACAAAGTCAAAAGCCCCGTTTTTCATGGCCGCCACAGCCACGTCAACCGAGCCGTATCCGCTGATGATTATCACCTCTGTGCCGGGGTCCTGCTCCCTGATCTGGCGCAGAAGCCCCATGCCGTCCACATCCGGCAGCCTTAAGTCAAGGAGAATCACATCATAGGTCGAGCGGCCCAAAAGCTCCATGCCCTCGGCTCCGTTCTCCACCATTTCCACCTCATGTTCAGTTCGGGCAAAGGCGCGGCGGCAGGATTCCCTGACTCCGTAATCATCATCAATAACTAATATTCTTAAATATTTAGACAAATTGGAACAACTCCGGGGTAATTTGTACCTTTTTTAACATGCTCAAATCCAACTGTCAACCAATCCCCGGTATAGTTCAGGTTTTTATATTTTTCACCTTGATTGCCCCAAAAGGCGCATGAATACGGCCTTGATCTATACTACTGGTAAAAAACAAAATAACCAACAGAACCGTTATCAAAAAAATAACTACCAACGTATAAAGGTTTCATAGCCTAAGGCAATAACAAACAGAAAAATACTGCCTTTGCACACCTGTTGATTGTCAATACCGCTTGAGTTTGACGCCTCCGCCTGTATGCTGAACAAGCTTCCGGTTTCTTTTGATCAGGTCAGACTTGCGGCGGGGTTTGGTAATGAAAGACAAAAAGTGCTTTCATAATTTTTTACGATAGAATAGAAACTTTAATTTATATTTGCGCGGCTTTCCCCAAACTCAGGAAGTGAAGGCCATTACGATACAGGTCTGCATAATAATGCGGTCAGCTGCGGGTAAGGTGAATATGAACTACCAATCATTGGCTTTACATACCGACTTCTATCAAATAACCATGGCGGCCTGCTACCATGCCAATTCCATGAACAAAATGTCCGGATTCAGCCTGTTTGCCCACAATCTCCCCGAAAAAAGGGGATACATGGTGGCCGCCGGTCTGGAGATTGCCCTTGACTACCTGGAAAATTTCCGTTTCTCAGACCAGGACATCCAATATCTTGATTCCCTGAACCGCTTTAAACCGGAATTTTTAGACTATCTTTCGGATGTTCGATTCACCGGCGATGTATGGGCCCTGCCCGAAGGAACCGTATGCCGGGCCGGTGAACCCCTTTTGGAGGTCACCGCCCCTTTGATCGAGGCCCAACTGGTGGAAACCTTTTTGGTGAACACCCTGAACCTGCACACAACCCTTACCAGCAAGGCGGCTCGCTGTGTTCGAGCGGCAAAAGGCCGCACCCTGCTTGATTTCGGCCTGCGCCGCACCCAGGGGCCGGACGCGGGCATGAGCGCCGCCAGATCCTCCGCCATAGCCGGGTTCGCAGGCACCAGCAATGTGGCCGCCGCCCAGGTGCTTGGCACCATGCCCGTGGGGACCATGGCCCACTCCTTTGTTGAAGCCTTTGGCGATGAAGAGAAGGCATTTAAAGCCTTTGTCGACATCTTTCCGAAGCAAGGCGTTTTTCTGGTCGACACCTATGACACGGTGGCCGGTTTGAAACACGCCATGGAATGCGCTCAACAGTTGGAAAAAAACGGCCAAAAACTCCTGGGGGTGAGGATTGACTCCGGCGATCTGGTAGCCGGGACCCGCCAGGCCAGGGAAATGCTGGACAAAGCCGGTTTTGAAGATGCTGCGGTTGTGGTCTCCGGCAGCCTGGATGAATTCCGCATTCAGGAACTCATCAGTCAAGGGGCTCAGATAGACATGATGGGAGTCGGCACCAAGATGGCCTGTTCGGCCGACGCTCCTTTCCTGGACCTGGTTTATAAGCTGGTTAAATACGACGACCGTCCCACCTTGAAGCTCTGCACCGGCAAGGAGACCTGGGTCGAAAACAAACAGATCTGGCGGCAAACCAATGACCAGGGAATCATCACCCATGACCTTTTGGGCTTAAGAACCGAAAACAATCCGGGACGGCCCATGCTGAACCAGGTGATGGTCCAAGGCAAGATCACCGAAAAAGAAGACTGGCGAGCGGCCCATGAAAGATTTGAAGAGGAAGTAAAAACCCTTCCCGCTCACTGCCTGGATATTACCCAGCCCGCTCCCTATGATATTAAGATAACACCAACTTTAATGAATCTTCAGCAAAAGACCAAGGACGAGGCCCTATCCCGCTGCCTGTCCTGATATTTGTCGGATAACCACCCGTGGAAACGCCGTTTTTCGGTGTTTTCCGCGGGCTTTTTCTTCTTATATACAAAAGCAATGACTTTTCAAACCGTTCGCTATGTTATCCTGAAGACAGCAGATGATCTCCACAGGCTGTCACCCATTGCACAGCCGGGGACCTCAACCGGGAGGTTGGATTATGAGTATAATCACTGTCAGTGGGGAGATGGGCTCTTATCGGGACGAGTTGGCCGAAGAGATCTGCCAGCGCGGCAATCTGGAATGTGTTGACCGCCGCACCCTGATGGACGCAGTTCACGGATTGGTGGACATTTCCAGAGATGAACACCAGCTTCTGGCCGAGCAAGGACCGGCCATGCTGGATATGGGCAGCAAAAGAAGACGGGTCTTTGCCGCCTTCCTGGAGCTGGTGGTCCTGCAGTACGCTCAACTCGGCGGGGCGGTCCTGGTGGGCAGAGGCGCAAACCTGCTTCTGCGTTATGTACCCGGAGTATTGAGGGTGCGCACCGTTGCCCCCCTGGAGCTAAGGGCCCAGCGCATATCAAACACCCAAGGCCTGGATCTTGACAGAGCGCGCCGCCTGGCCACGGCTGTGGACCAGCAGAGAAGGTCATATGTGGGGCATGTCTTTGGGGCGGACTGGGCCTCGGCCCTGAATTATGACCTGGTTCTGAACATGGGTCGCCTCTCCCTGGAGCAGGCAGCCATCACGGTTCTGGACCTGACCGCGCATGCGGAGTACCAGCCCTCGGCCGAGACCAAAAGGATATTGGACGGCATGGTTCTGGGCGGCAGGGTCAGGGCCAGGCTGGTGGAAGAACTCGATATTCACGCCCTTGAGGTGGAATGCCACCAAAAAGTTGTGCGGCTCGGCGGTTATGTGGCCACCCAGGATGATCAGACCCTGGCCGAAAAACTGGCCGGTGAAGTTGAGGGAGTGGAGATTGTGGAATCCAGCCTGGAGGTCAGCCCCTCTTTGATGAGGTTTTTACCCTGAACGGGGAAATTACCAATATTGAAGTTTACCGGGAGGCTTCACAGCCTCCCGACCTTTTTTCAGATAATTATCTTTAATTTACGACCTAAAAATCCCAGTTAAGGATGACATCCACACCGCTGTCCCTGGTGGTGCCGACCTGGCTTTCCAAAGAGAGCCAATGATTCAGGCGATACTCAATGCCCACGTTATCCCCGCCCTGTTGGCCCAGGTTATGGCGATAGCGCAGATAAAGATCGCTGCTAAGGTATTTCCCCGCCTCCAGTGAGGAGCCGCTCTGGGCCCCGTCATGCACTGTCACCACGTCCGGGGCAAACTGATCCCCCACCAGATCCTTTATCTCCTTGGCTCCCTGGGAGCCTAAAAGAGCCAGAGCCTGGGCGGTCAGCTCCCTGGATTCACCGCTGTTAAGCGAATTTGCCGGTCGCCCGAAAATAATGGTGCTCAAAATATCGGTCTCGCTCATGGGCGGCTGGGAGCTGAGCTGATATTGGGGATCGAGCATGGTCCCCAAAATGGTTATATAGATAAGCGTCTGGCCCACGGTGATCTTGGCCTGTCCTTCAAGGTTGGGATCGGGCTCGTTTTTCCCCGCGAAATTCAGTTCGGCCCGGTTCACCACAAACCTCTTTCCCTGTATGATGAATGCGCCTCTGGTGGCGCTGATTTTATCAAAGTAGCGCAAAGGTTTTCCGGGCTTCTTCTCCAGGCGCATCCCGCCCTTCAGCCTCACCCAACCCAGGTTTCCCAGGGTTATCTCGGGGATGTCCGGCGGTTTGACCCTAACGGAAAGAGACAACCCGCCCAAAAATCCCTTTGGATTCCAGACAAGGGAAGGATCCTTTGTCTGGATTGGCGGCGGTTTCTGTTGCGGTTTAAGCAAAACCACTTCCTTAAGGTCCGGCGGGGGGGCCATCCCCAGCCTAATATTGGCATTCAAGGGCATGACCTCACCGCTCACCTTGGGAGAATTCATGTCACCGGAAAGAGCCAGGTCCAAGTTTAGAAACACCTCGCCAACCGCCCCGAGCGAGGCCTTGAAGTCCCTGGCCTTTAAGTCGAGATCAAAACCCTCCGTTTTTTTTCCAGAAGGCAGATCCCAGGTTCCATTCAAGGTCAGCTCGCCTTTACTTTTGACCTTAAGCTTCTTAATCTTGAGGCGTCTGTTATAAAACTCAATGGAACCGGTTATATCTTCAAAATTCTGGCCGGTGGCCCTTATCATGACCCTTGCCTTTTCAAACTTTAAAGAGCCCTCGGCCAGGGGGCTGTGCCAAGGCCCGCTTGCCCTGAAATCCAAGTTCACATATCCGCCCAAGGCCACATATTCATCAACCAGGGGGTCCAAAAGGACCAAAGGCAAATTTTGGGCCGTGGCCCTGATATCCAGGGCCCCGTCTCCCGGATCCAGATCCAGGGGGTCGAGGCCAAGACCGGCATCCCAGGTTGCGCGCCAGGCAAAGGCCTTTTTATCACCCAAAAGAACCCTGCCCTTCAACCTGAACCCCTTTTGATCATAGCCCCCCTTGAACTCAAGAGTGGCCGGGTCCAAATCATCCCACTTAAGCCGGTCCAGCCGCCCGTTCAAATTAATAACGGGTTTGGCCAAAGTGCCCGCCAGGCCCACTTCCGTCCACAAACGGGCGGATTCGGGCAGGTGTCTTTGGGGAATCCAGGGAGTCGGCCTGAAATTCTTTATACTTAATTTTGCGTCAAGGCTTTTATCCGGCAGCAAAGTCCCGGAAAGGGTCAATGACTGTTCTCCCTGGCTAAGGCTAAAGTTCTTGAAGACGAGGCCGCTTGGTTGCCACCTGATCTCGGCCTCACCGGACTGATGCCAGGCATCAAGGGTGTGGGGTTTTATTGTCATCCGGCTGAGGCGGTAGGGTCGTTCTATCTTTAACGGCGTGGCAGATGAGATATCAAATGAAATTTCACCGACTTCGCAGACTCCCCTCAAATTGGCCGACCCGCCGTCAGGGGTAAAGTCGGCCTTGAGTTCAATGGAGTTCCAGAAAAGATCACCCTCAATGGTGTCTAAAAGAGTGATTTGCAGGTTGCCGGTGGGTCGGGGGCCCAACTTTTGGGCATCCAGGCGCAAAACTCCCCGAGTCACAAAACGATTGAACGCCTCCAGGTTGTCGACTTCGCCCGCGCAGCTTAAATCAGGCCCGGACCATGGGCCGGAAATCCGGCCTTTCAGTTTCATGTTCTGGGCCTGAACCTCGGGCGGTTCGATTCTGTAGGCCTTGAAAAAGGGTTCAAGGGTTCTGGTGCTGGGGATGGCAAGATCAAAATCCATCTCCGCCCCATTTTGGTTCAAACGCCCACTTGCCTTGACCTGGCCCCAATCACCCTGTACAGAGACCCTGTTCACCTGCCAGGCACCCTTGGCCACGGCGCCGCTTGCGATCAGTTCTCCAACCTCTACTCCCGGGCGGAAATGGGAAGGACCCAGCTTAAGGTCCCAGGCCAGGTTCTTCCAAGCGCCCTCCACCTGGGCGGAACCGTTTAAACGGGCCTGGCTCAGCCAATCCGGCAGATGTGAAGCCAAATTTTCCGGCGCAGTCAATTCAGTAAAATCAATCCTCAACCTTACTTCAGACAAGGGATCTTCTTTGCCCGCAACAGCCAATCCGGCCCGGCCCCGGGCAACGAGCTTGCCCCATTCTCCCTTGAGCATAAGCCGGGTCAGTTCCAGCTTAGCTTGGGAAAGCGAGGCCTCAAGCAAAACCGTGGTCTCCAGATAACCGGGGACTGAGAACCTACTCAACTCTGCGGAAAGACTAGATGAGGACCCCGGCTCAAGGGGCAGGCCGGAAAAAGAAAGATCAGTTTTCCCGGTCAAGGAAACCTGCCGGGGGCTGAACCCCCAGGACTTGAGATCCAAATCCTTTAATTCCGCCTTTAAGGAGCCTTTAAATCCTTCAAACCAAAGCTCTCCCTTAAGGCCCATCTCCTGACCCGGCCTGGTTATCTTGGCCACAGTCCGGCATTTTTCCGTATCACCGTCAAGATTGAAATCAAGCTGAAGGGGTGAATCCGGCAAAACGGGTCCAGGCCAGGTAAAGGGCAGGTCCTTTACCTGTTTTATCCAAGCCCTGGCCTTGGCTTGCCAGGCAAACTCCTTTTCCCAACCTAAAGAGCCGGCGCCCTTAATCCGATTTTCCCCTTTTTGCAGCTCAAATTGGTTTAGAACAACCTTTTCATCCTGCCATGTTCCCTTTATCTTTCCGCCAATCCAGCCCAGGCCCTGGTCCATCCTGGCCTGAAGCTCCAGGTCTTCCGCCTTTAACAAAGGCCCCCTGGCATCCAAGCGAAAAGAACCAACGGCATTCACAGACCGGGCTTCCAACAGGGGGCCCAGCCCCCCGGAAGTTAAAAAAGCGCCTCTTATCAGTTCAAAGCGCCTGATGCTGAGTCCCAGGGCAAAACCGCCGTCGCTTGTGTCGTCTTGTTTTGTCTCGGGAAAGGGCCAATGGACAACCGGCTCGGTTAAGCTGACCTCTTTTACGTAAATCCTGCCTCCAAGAAGCCTGATAAGGCTCAACTCCAGGCTAAGGTCTTTTGCGCTCAGCATCTCTTTTCCGGCAGGGCCTTTCAGGGAAAAACCATGGACCTTCAGTTCTCCGGCCAGGACGCCTTCTACAGAATCCACCCTAAGCTCAAACCCGGCCTCAGCCAGCCCGGTGCGGGCCTTGGTGAGCGCCCAGTCGCGCACAACCTCGCTGTGACTGGCCACCAGCACCAAAATGCATAACACAGCCCACAGAAGACCCAAACCTGCCAGAATCCAGGCCGCGCAGCCGGCACATTTCAAAAAAACCTTAGCCATCAAAAGGCCTGCCCAACACTGAGGTAAAACTGGTAACGGCTGATGGGGGAGTCTTCCGGAGGATTGAGCTGATATCCCACATCCATACGCAATGGCCCCACCGGGGTTTCGTAACGCAACCCGAATCCGGCGGTAAAACGCAAAGACCCGATCCCGGTGTCGACATTCTCCCAGGCATTGCCCGCATCCACAAAAAGCACCCCTCCCAGCTCCTTGTAAACCGGGAAACGCACCTCCCAGTTGGAGACAAACATGACCTCTCCGCCAAGGGGTTTACCTGCCGAATCCAAGGGTCCCAGGGACTGATAAGGGAAACCGCGCACACTGTTGGCTCCACCCGGAAAAAATCGCCTCACCAAAGGGATTCGCTCATCATCCAGCAGGGAAAAAACAGCTCCTGCCTGTATTCTGGTGGCCAGGGACCATCGCTTGGGGCGTTTAAGGGGATGAATATAACTGAACTCGGCTAAGGGGCGCACAAAGCCCAAATCCGAGTTAAGGGCCTTTAAGGCGGTTTCCACCTCCAGGCGCAGTAAAAATCCCTTGGTGGGGTTCAGAACGGAATCTCTGGCATCGTATTTGACCCCCAGGGGGATGGAGGCAATGTAAAAGGCCTGGTCCTCATAAACAGGATCGGGGACAGCCGCCTTAAGGTCCAGCATTCGATCTATTTCCGCATTGTATCCCAGAAAAAACGAATACCTTTCAGAAGGCTTATACTCCAAAACCGGGGAGATAAAATACCGGCGATGATTAAAGGCCTCATCGTCTTTTTGCTCCACACCGCCGGAAAGGCCAAAATGATAGTTCCAGCCCGATATATGAGGCACCTTCCAGCGGGCCACCGCACCCTCGTACAGGCTGCTGATCTTGGCCTCCAGGGAAAGGGTGTCGCCCAGGTCAAAGGGGTCCCGATTCATTTGGGAAAGGCGCACCCTGACACTCTCCTCGGTGCCCCAGCCCAGGCCAAACCGAAAACTGTGCGGCTTTCTCTCGTGCACCTCAAGCCAGATGGGGGCCTTCTCCCCTTTCATTTTCCTGTAACGCGGCTTTAAGCTAACCGAGTTAAAAAAGCCGGTATCCAAAAGCCTGCTTTGGCTCTTGCGCAAAAGGCTCAGGGAAAAGGGTTCACCCTCCTCATAAGCCAAGAGGCGTTTAATAATGCCTTCTCTTACATTTTGATTGCCTGTGACCCTGGTGGGGCCAAAATACACCTTGGGCCCCGGAGTAATGCGAAAAATTATATCCGCATGAAGCCGGTCGGGCTGAACCAGCACCTGCCCCTTAACCTTATTCATGGGGTGGGCTTCATCACTCATCACACTGGAAAGTTCATCTTTGCTCTTGCGGTAGTTATCCAGAACAAACCGCTTGCCCTTTTTTATAACCGCCTTGGCCAAAAGTTTTTCGCGCCATATTTTGGCCTGCTCCTCATTGGGAAATTCAAGCCTGATATTCCTGATGCGGGCGGGCTGGTTTTCATGAGACTCAAAGGTGACGGTGACCTTGCGGGTGGCCGGGTCCTTTTCCACCTTGGTGGTAAGCTTGACTTGAAAAAATCCATACTCCTGATACAGCTCCAGGAGGCGATCCTTATCCCTGTCCACGGCCAGGGGGTCAAAGACCTCCCCTTGGCGAAAGCCAAGACCGCCCGGAGCCTTGGTTTCCATCACCTCGGAGGCGCTGGAGGGGGAGATATTGTCAAATCCCTTAAAAACAACAGACTTCACCCGCCAGGGGTCATTGTCGGCCCATGAAACCGGGGAGTTGAGCAGCAGCAAAAAACAGACCGTGAAAACGGCTGAGAAAATGCGGTATCTTAATGACATGGCAGTTTCATTTGCAAAGTAGTCGTCCCAAAAAACCGTATCCTTGAACATTGGAGAAACACATAAAAAATGCGGGTCATAGATATTGCCTTAGGCTATTTTACTTGATCAGGCAAGTTTTCTCTCCAAATGAGGATAAAAGGGCCATCAGAACGGATCATTGTCATGGCTGAAAACCATAGAAAAATTATCCGGGCTTTTGGGGATCCGGCTTTTTATCCCCATAAGGTTCTGCAATTAGACCATTTACAGACCCATTTAAGCCACATTTTCCTTACCGGCGGCCTGGTCTACAAGATCAAAAAACCCCTTGACCTGGGTTTTGTCGATTTTTCCACTTTGGAAAACCGGATTCATTTCTGCCTTAAGGAGGTGGAGCTAAACCGCCGCCTTGCTCCGGAAATCTATCTGCAGGTCATGGCGGTTGCAAAATCCGAAAAGGGGCTCTCCCTTTTGCCGCTTGAAAAGGTGGACCGGCAAGATGTGCTGGAACCCTGTGTACAAATGAAGGAGATGGATCAATCAAGGCTCATGGACCGCCTTTTGGAAGCGGACCAGGTGACTGAGCAGGACATAATAAGCCTGGGCCAAAAAACAGCCAGGTTCCACTCTTCCCAGGGGCAGTCTTCCAAGGTTGATTTTTTCGGGCGTCTGGAACAGGTTCGGATCAATGTGGAGGAAAATTTTCGCCAGACCGAACCCCACCTGGGGGTGACGGCATCCCGCCCCAGATGGCAGGCAGTCAAGGATTACAGTTACGGATTTATGGAGCAGAACCAAGACCTGTTCAAGCAAAGGGTGGATAAGGGCCATATTGTAGACGGCCACGGGGACCTGCATTCAGGGAATATTGTCCTGCCCCCAGACCGGGACCCCATAATTTTTGACTGTATTGAATTTAATGAAAGGTTCCGCTACCAGGATGCGGCCTGCGACCTGGCCTTCCTGGCCATGGACCTGGACTTCCATCAAAAAGCCAACTTGACCCGCCTGTTGCTGAAGCATTACGTGAGAACCGGCGGTGATCGGGACCTACTTAAAATCATTAATTTTTACATGTGCTATCGGGCGGTTGTAAGAGCCAAGATTCATGGCTTCACTTTTGAAGACCAGGAGGTCCCACCGGAACAGAAGTTCACTGATCTGGCCAAGGCCAGGGCCTATTTTCGCCTGGCGGCCCAATACGCCCAAAACGAGCCGCCGTATTTCCTGGTATGCTTCATGGGGTTGATGGCTTCGGGTAAAAGTTATATGGCTAAACTCCTGGCCGGGCACCTGGGCTGGCCCCATGAAAACAGCGACCGGATGCGCAAAAAAACCGCTGGCATAGCGGTTGATGAAAGACATTACGACAACTGGGGCCGGGGACTTTACGATCCCCTGGCCACGGAAAAGACCTATCAGGCTCTGGCCCACTGGGCTGAACCTCACCTGGCCATGGGTCAAAGCGTTATACTGGACGCTTCTTTCAGCCGGGCCGGACACCGGGAGACCATGCTTGAGTTGGCCCGAAAAACAGGAGCCACTCCCCTTTTTGTGGAGGTATGGGCCCGGAGGCCGGTTCTGGAAAAACGCCTGGCCAAAAGACAGGCCAAGGCGCGCACTGTAAGCGACGGCAGGCTTGAATTACTTGACCGGCAGATAAGCTCCTTTGAGAAAACTTCGCACCTGCTTGAACAAAACCTGTTCAAACTGGATGGCGGCATGCCGGAACAGGAAAAGCTGAACCGAATGTTGGACAAACTCACGGAAATGGGCCATGGCCGTTGAATTTGAAGTTTCACCAAAGTTAAAATGCATAGATGCAATGCAGAGCCGGACCAAAGCCGGAATCATGGAACTCAACCTGGAGCAAAACCTCGGTTCGGCCATATTGCTGGCCGCTGTACAGGCATTCAGCGCCATAAGCCTCATCCCCGTCAGTGGCCCCCTTTGGGTCTCTCTGGGCAAAAGGGGCTGGGAGATACGCCTGGCCCTGGCTTTTGACACAAACCAGGCAAAGGCTCCCTTGGGCCTTGACCAGGCCCTTTTTTGTCCTCCGGCCAACCGGGCCGGCTATCATCATAAAAACCAACGCGGCATATGGGCCGCGTTTTGGGAGATTTAAAAATGCCCGCACCCTTGAGCCTTCAAGCCCTGACCGAAGCGGCCGCCGGGAAAAGACCCGCTGAACTGGTCCTGAAAAACGGAAACCTGGTTAACCTCTTCACCGACAGCCTGGAAAGGGCCGATCTGGCCCTGGAACAAGGGTTTATCGCCGGAATCGGCTCATATAAGGGAAAGCGTGAAATTAACCTAAACGGTCTTTTTGTCTGCCCCGGATTCATGGACGGCCACATGCATGTGGAATCAACCATGTTGAGCCCCGCCGAGCTGGCCAGGGCTGTCTGCCCCCATGGAACCTCCACTGTATTTGCCGATCCACATGAAATAGCAAATGTAATGGGATCCCGGGGGGTGGAGGCCATGATCATGGCGGCCAGGGGGTTGCCGGTTGAATTTCTTTTTGAGGCTCCATCCTGTGTTCCGGCCACTCATCTGGAGACTTCGGGAGCTGAACTCACGGCCGGGGATTTGGCTCGGTTGCGCCGTTTCCCGGAGATCATCGGCCTGGCCGAAATGATGAACTTCCCCGGAGTACTCAACACGGACCAGGGGGTTATGGATAAGCTGGCTGCCTTTGGTGACATGCCCATTGACGGACATGCGCCCTTTTTAAGCGGAGCGGACCTTAACGCCTATTGTGCGGCCGGTCCAGCCAGTGACCATGAATGCAGCACCATTGAGGAAGCCCGGGAAAAGCTCGCCCGGGGAATGTGGATCATGTTGCGCCAGGGCACGGGGGCCAAAAACCTGTTGGATCTCCTGCCCCTGGTCACTCCCCGCACCGAACGCCGCTGCCTTATGGTCACCGACGACCGTCACCCTGACGAACTGGCCCATGAAGGCCATATGGACGCCCTTTTGCGCCTGGCCGTATCCCACGGCCTGGACCCCATGACCGCACTCAGCATGGTGAGCTTTAATACGGCCCGCCGTTTCGGGCTGAAACGAAGGGGAGCCCTGGCCCCGGGCTATCAGGCCGACCTGGCCCTGGTGCATGACTTAAGCGGTTTCAAGGTTGAAATGGTCTTCAAAAAAGGCCGCATGGTGGCCAACTCCGGCGAGGCCCTTGAATTCAAGTCACCGGCTTTTGACGATGCCGCCAGGCAAACCGTTAATATCGGGAATCTGCAAAAGGAGTCCTTTACTCCCCTGGTGAAGGGAAACCGGGCCAGGGCCCTGGAATTGACACCCGGCCAGCTTCTGACCAGGGAGCTTATAGTCCCCGCTCCCCAGGCCCGGGGACGGCTGACGGCCGCCCCGGAGCAGGACTTGGCCCTGTTGGCTGTGGTGGAGAGGCACCAGGCCTCGGGCAGGGTCGGCAACGGCCTTATCAAGGGACTGGGCCTTAAAAAGGGCGCTCTGGCCGGTTCAGTGGCCCATGACAGCCACAACCTGATTGTGGCAGGGGCAGATGCTAAGTCCATGTTAACAGCCGCCCAAAGGGTTGCCCAAATGCAGGGCGGCCTGGTAGTGGCCCTTGGCGACAAGGTGCTGGCCGAGCTGCCCCTGTCCCTGGCCGGACTGATGAGCGACCAGCCCCTGGCAAGTGTTTTGGAGGCAATTGCAGCGTTAAGGCTGAGCGCCCGCCAAATCACCGACCTGGAAGAACCCTTTATGCTCCTTTCCTTTGTGGCCCTGCCGGTGATTCCTGACCTGCGCATCACAGACCAGGGTCTGGTGGATGTAAACGCCTTTAATCGGGTGGAGTTGTTTTGCAATTGATCACGGGTGAGGATTAACCCACACCATCAAGAGGTTCCAAGCCATGAATCAAAAAACTCGCCCCCAGAACCAGGTTCAAGAGGAACAGAAGCTGGAAAATGATGGCCTGGCCTGCCGGATTGAAAACGGGAAGCTGCCCAACGAAAAAGAAAAAGACTGGCTGGCAGACCTGGACTGCCGTTTGCTGAACTGGCTCTGGCAGCCCTCGGCCTTTATCAAGGGGCCCAAGGGATGGGGCTTTTTCGTGCTGAGGGTGGTGCATCTTTCGGTGCGCAACGCCTTTAAGGAAAGGCTGCCCTTTTCAGCCAACGCCCTCACCTTTATCACCCTTTTGGGCCTGGTTCCGGCGCTGGCCATCTCCTTTGCCCTGGCCAAGGGCCTGGGGTTTGCCAATCCCTTGCGCAAGCTTCTTTTGGAAAACGAGCTTCTTTTCTCCCAAAAGGATATCCTGGAACAGATAATAGGCTATGTGGAGCGCACCCAGGTGGGCACCCTGGGAGTGATGGGGCTCATTTTTCTGGTCGTCACCATGATCCTGATCATCTCCAGTGTGGAGCAGGTATTCAATAATATCTGGGAAGCGCCTAACCAGCGCTCTTGGGTGCGCAAATTCACCGACTACTTTTCGGTAATGGTGATTTTTCCGCTCCTGGTCCTGGCGGCCACAGGCGCCTGGGCGGCCCTTTCCACTCATCAAGTGGTGCAATGGCTGTTGGATATGGCCGTGGTGGGAGAGGTGGCCCGCACCGGCATGGGTTTGGGGCCGTTTTTCATGCTGGCCGCAGCCTTTGCCTTTATCTACCTTTTTTTGCCGAACACCAGAGTATCCTTTACCTCGGCCCTGGTGGCCGGACTGACCACGGCCTTTTTCTGGTGGACGGTGCAGAGCATTTATATCTTCTTCCAGATCGGGGTCTCCCGCTACAACGCCATATACGGCGGTTTTGCCACCCTGCCCCTTTTCATGGTCTGGGTGCAGGTTAGCTGGACCGTGGTTCTCTTTGGCGGACAGGTGGCCCACGCCCATCAGGTATGCCTGCACGGCCCCATGCCCCGCTTTGTTTACGCACCCCTGTCCCCGGCCCAAAGGGAAAACCTGGGCATGCAGATCATGCACCGCCTGGCCATGTCATTTCACAACGGATTTGGACCGGTGCCTCTTAATGACCTGGCGCGGGGCCTGGGTATGCCTTTGGGGGAGGTGCAGGGCCTGGTCCGCACCCTGGCCGAAAACAACCTGCTTACAATTGTGGAGCCCAACGGCTCCCTGCAGCCCGCCCGCAGCCTGGAAACCATAACTCTGGGGGATCTCCGCCGGATTTTAAGGGGACCTGTCTCTCCGCACGACGGGCCTTCCACCAGCGCCTATTCCCCTTTGCCGGAAGGGCTCCTGGCCAAGGCGGAAGAACTCTCTTTAAGAAACCTGGATCAAATCAACCTTCTGGACCTGGTTCAGACCACAGAGGGGGAGCAGATCGACAAGGGGGGAAACAACCACAAACAATAGGCTACTGTTTAATGGACCTTTTAATGGTGACGGTCTGCCCGGTTTTTAAATCAAGGGAAAAATCTTCCTGCAAAAAAGCGACGTTTTGGGGATAGGAATTCCGGCTGATCTTGACCCCGATATAGCCTTCCACCAAAAGGCGCACTTTTCTCTGTCCAGGCGGAGCCAGAAAGACCGTATCCCTTTTCAGTATTTTATCGTTAAGGGCATGCAGCCTTTCGCCTGACTCTGGTTTAAGGGGTGTTAAACCGTCTCCCTGCCCCACCAAAAACAGCCCCCACTGCCACTGCAAAGGGATAATACCGTTATTATCATCCGGAATCGGGTAATCGCCCGCATCTGCCGCCAGCTGGACCCTTATCCTGGCCGGATTTTCTCCGGGGTTTGCGAACCCACCTGCGCAGGCTGCCAAAAAACAGCACAGAGCCAATAAAAAAGCCCAACTGGTCCTGGTTTTTAAAAGTGGCATACCAGGCATGAAAAACCATCCTTACTGAAAAAATTACCGAAAGTTCCGAACTCCTCTTTCTTAGATTTCAGGATAGTTTTCAAATTGTGTCAAGCTATATAAACAACCAGAACATATTTGGAAAAGATTACAGGTGACGGCCGGGGCGGTTTCAGTCATCCAAAAGGGTGAGGATTTCTTTTAATTCCAGCAAAAGCGCCTTGCTGTCTTGACGTTCGGAAGGTGTTTCCGGTTCCTTGGCAGGTATGTTGTCCAGGGAATAGTGTTCCAAAAGGCGTTTGACCCCGGCCAGGGTGTAACCCTGGCCGTGGAGCAGTTCTTGAATTTTCTGAAGTTGCCGTACATCCTCAGGTTGATATACGCGATGCCCGGAAGGAGCGCGGCGAGGCTTGAGTTGGGGGAATTCGCTTTCCCAGTAACGAATGACATGAGTGTCCACCCCCAAAAGCCGCGCCACCTCTCCAATCCGGTAGTAGGGGCGGTCCGGGAACAGCTTTCCATCTGTTAAAGCGTCCCGGACGTCTTTCATTGCCTTATCACACCTCCGTGGGCGGCCAGGAGTTTTTCCACCAGGTCATCATGAACCTTTATAACCTCTTTTTCAGTCAAGGTTCGGTTCGCATCCCGGTAAGTAAAGCGCAACCCTAGGGATTTCTGGCCTTTTTGCAAGGGCTTTCCTCTATAAATGTCAAAGAGTTCGACCTTGCGCAACCATTTTTTCGCCTTGCCCTTGGCCAAATCCTCGGCAGAAGCCAGGATGTCGCCCGCGCCAACGGCCTCATCCACCACCACGGCCAGGTCCCTGACAATCTCAGGATAACGGGGCAGATGATGGAATTCTTTGGCTTCACTGGCTTTTTCCACCAGCAGGTCAAAATCCAGGTCAAAGAAATAAGCCGGTTGGTCAATATCAAAACCGGCCAGGGTCTTGTCGTCAAAGCGGGCCAGATCACCGAAGTATTCGCCGTCTAAAAGCGCCCGGCACCAGTCACCGCCCTGAACATAGGGCTGGGGGCCACCTTCGGTGTCAAAAGAGAGCCCTTTTATTCCAAGGCCTTGAACCAGGAACTCCACCGCGCCCTTGGCATGGGCCAACTCCACCTTGGTCTCACCGGTCCACCAGTTGGCGGGCTGGGCCAGGCCGCAGAAGACGCCGCTCAAGCGGGAAGGCTCGGTGGGCTGTTTTTCCCCGAAATCCCAAAAGACCTTGCCCACCTCGAACATGGCCACGTCCCGGGCCTTGTGCCCCAGGTTGCGCCTTAAGGCCAGGAGCAGGCCCGGCAACAGGCTGGTGCGCAATACGGAAAGCTCCTCTGAAAGTGGGTTCATCAAAGAAACCACCCGTGAACGGGAATCTTCTTCGGCAAAACCCATCTTCCGGACCGAATCGGGCAGGTCAAAGGAATAGGTGATCGCCTCATCCATACCCATGGCAGTGAGAAGGTCTTTGGCGTTTTCACGCACCCTCTGGTTCCAGGCCCTGGGCTTGGCCATCAAGGGGGCCAGAGGCATATGGTCGTCTATACGGTTGAAGCCGCCCAGCCGGGCGATTTCTTCGGTAAGATCCACCGGACGCTCCAGGTCGGTTCGCCAGGCGGGAGGCTCGGCAATGATGATGTCTTCATCCGGGCCGTCGCCCACCTTGACTCCCAGCCTTACCAAAGGCGTGGTCACCGCCTCCTTGTCCAGCTCCATGCCGAGGAAGCGGGAGGTGTCTTTTACCGAGAGTTCCAGTTTGGGGGCCTGGTAGGGCCTGGGGTACTCATCGATCATGCCCTTGGCAACCTGGCCGTCGGCAAAGTCCGCCATGAGCTGGGCAGCCCTTTCGGCGGCCCGGGAGCAGCCTTCGAGGTCAATACCACGCTCAAAACGATAAGCGCTCTCAGTGCTTAAGTTAAGGCGTTTGCTGGTCCTTCTGGTGATCAGGGGATCAAAAAAGGCGCTCTCGATCAATACGGTCTCTGTGTCGTCAGCAATCTCACTGTTTAAGCCGCCCATAACCCCGGCCAGGGCCACCGGTCCGTCACCGTCGCAGATAAGGGCCATACCCTTTTGCAGCTTGCGCTCCTGATTATCCAGAGTGGTGAAAACCTCGCCCTCATCGGCCAGACGGACGCTGATCTGTCCCTTGGCCACCTGGCGGAAATCGAAACCGTGCAGGGGCTGACCCATTTCCATCATCACATAGTTGGTGATATCAACCACATTGCTGATGGGGCGCATGCCAATGGCGCTGATACGGTCGGCCATCCAGATCGGCGAAGGGGCGATCTTCACATTTTGGACCAGCCTGGCGGCGTAACGGTGGCAGGCCTCGGGGGCCTTGATCGAAACCGAGGCGTAGTCGTTAATATCCTGATCACTTTCCTCAAAGGAAATCTCGGGCATCTTGACCGGAAGCCCCTCTATGGCGGCCAGATCCCTGGCCACACCCAGTATGCTCAAGGAATCACCCCGGTTGGGGGTGATGGAGATCTCGAGCACCTCAGTCTCCAGGTTGAGGGCGTCCAATATGGGGGTGCCCGGAGCAAGACCGCGGGGGAGATCAACTATTCCGGAGTGGTCGGCGCTGATCCCCATTTCACTCAAGGAGCAGAGCATGCCCACGCTCTCCACCCCGCGGATCTTGGTCTTTTTGACCTTCATGCCCTCAGCCAGGACAGCCCCGGGCAAGGCAAGGGCGCTCACCATTCCCTTTTCCAGGTTGGGCGCGCCACAGACAATGGTCAACTTTTCACTGCCTGTATCAACATCGGCCAGGCGCAAACGGTCTGCGCCGGGATGAGGCGACACATCGAGGACCTTTGCGCAGATTACTTTATCTAGGCCTTGGTGGCGTTCAATTACACCGTCCACCTCCAGGCCGGACATGGTTAAGGCATCCGCCATCTCAGATGCGGACAGCCTGCTATCTACAAACTCACGAAGCCATTTGACGGGAACCAGCATGATAGTGCCTTGCCCTTTTCCATATGTGAAAACGAATCCAGTATACCTAAGCGCCTATGATCAGAACTGGCGCAGGAACCTGAGATCGTTATCGTAGAACATGCGAAGATCGTCTATACCCCAAAGCAACATGGCAATGCGCTCTATACCCATGCCAAAGGCAAAGCCGCTCACCTCTTTGGGATCGTAGTTCACATTGGCAAAGACATTGGGATCGACCATTCCGGAGCCCAGAATTTCCAGCCAGCCTGTGTGGCTGCAAACCCGGCAGCCCTTGCCCTTGCAATTCGCGCAGCCGATATCGAGTTCGGCGCTGGGCTCGGTAAAGGGAAAGAAGCTGGGGCGGAAGCGCACCGGAGTATCTGAGCCGAAGATCTGACGGACAAAGGTGGTGAGAACGCCTTTTAAATCGGCAAAAGAAATGCCTTTATCCACCATGAGGCCTTCAACCTGGTGAAACATGGGGGTGTGGGTTGCGTCTGAATCCCGGCGGAAAGCCTTGCCCGGGCAGACAATGCGCACTGGCGGCTTATGGGCCTCCATGGTCCTGATCTGAACCGGGCTGGTGTGGGTGCGCAAGACCACGTCGGGAGCAACGTAAAAGGTGTCCTGCATGTCCCTGGCCGGATGGTCGGGAGGCATGTTCAGTGCCTCGAAGCAATACCAGTCCAGTTCCACTTCAGGACTTTCGGCCACGTCAAAACCCATTTGGGTGAAGACGCTTAATATCAACCGCTCAGCCTGGGTCACCGGGTGTAGTCTGCCCCTCTTGGGCCTGATGCCGGGCAGAGTGACGTCTTCAGTGCCTTCGGCCCGACCCTTTTGAGCCTGTTCGAGTTCCTCGGCCTTCTGGTCCAGGGCCTCTTGCACCTTTTGCTTTACTTGGTTGGCGGTTTGGCCGAATAAGGGCCTTTGATCAGCGGGCAAAGAGCCGGTTTTGCGTAAGAGCTGGGTCAGTTCACCCTTGCGCCCCAAAAATCTGGTTTTCAGCGCATCCAGCTCAGCAGGGTTTTGGGCCCCACTAATGGCTGCAAGGGCGTTGTCCCTGATAGATTCAAGTTGGTCGAGCATTTAGCCCCCTCGTTCGCCGGGTTTTATTCAGGCGACCTAAGAGCCTGTCTGCTAAAGGCTCCCGAAGCGGGCCAAGGGCGGGCTTCGAAAAACGAAGCCTTTCGGAAACCCGTGGGGTGAAGGCCCGCGCACGCCACTTAGCTTTAAAAGTTACGTGGCGTAGGGAAGTTACCAATAAAAAATTAATGATAACTCCTGAGGAAAAATCCTGGGTCGGATTTTCCGACACGCTCTTAGTTTCGCTTGGCGGTTTTATATTGCCTTGGGCTTGTTTAATCAGCAGTGCCCGTTCGCCGGGTTTGATTAAAATCCTTTGGCAGGCCTTTAACAGCGGCTCCAATGGGAGGCCATTTTTCAGAAGCCTTATGCCAAGGCTCATGAACCGATCGGTTCATGAGCCTCAGTGCGGGTAGCCAAGCATTTTTCCGGTTGCCCTTTTGGCGAAAAAGACCACCCTCTTGGGAAGCCCTTGCGGCGCTGTCTGGCTTAAGCCTCTTTGGCCAGGACGGCTACGGCAGCGAATCCGGCGGGGTCACTGACAGCCAGGTCGGCCAAGATTTTCCGATCCAATTCGACATTGGCCTTTTTAAGGCCGCCGATAAATCGGGAATAGCTCAGATCGTGCTCGCGCACGGCAGCGTTGATCCGGACAATCCAAAGACGCCTGAAATCGCGTTTTTTGACTTTCCGGTCGCGGTAGGCAAAGGACATGGCCCGGTCCACGCTCTCGGTGGCGATACGGAAGAGCCTTCCCCTGGCGCCACGGAACCCGCGGGCCTGTTTCAGAACTTTATTGCGGCGCCTTCTGGCCTTGAAACCGCGTTTTGCTCTGGGCATTGTCTATATCTCCTAAACTCGCAAAAATCTACAGATTGGGCAGCAGTCTGCGCAATCCCTTGGAATTAGTGGCGTCCACGATGGCGCTTTTGCGCAGGTTGCGTTTTTGCTTGGGGCTTTTGCAGTTGAGCAGGTGGCTGGCATAGGCCTTGTTCCTTTTCAACTTGCCTTTTCCCGTAACCTTGAAGCGCTTGGCCGCTGCACGATTGGTTTTAATCTTGGGCATTTTAAACTCCGTTATAAAGGGCCGCAGCTAACTAAAGAAGGGACCATAGTAGTATGCGCCGGGTGCAATCACCGCACAAAAGACACACCACCCTTATCGCTGGGCAAGGGTTGCATTATACGGCACCGGGCTAAAGCTTGCCAGCAATTGAGAAAAAACCACCGTTTTTTTTCGGCAAAAAACCTATCTGGGTGCCAGCACCATGGTCATAAAGCGACCTTCCATCTTGGGCATCGCCACCACCACGGCAAGATCCTCGGCTTCCTGGGCGACTCTTTCCAATAGCTGCCTGCCGGAGTCCTTGTAGGCGATTTCCCTGCCCCTGAACTGCACCGAGACCTTGACTCGGTTGTGTTCCTCCAGGAAGGTGAGCACCTTACGCATTTTGAAGTTGAAGTCATGGTCTGCAATTTTAGGCCTGAACTTCATCTCCTTGACCTGAGTCTGCGCCTGTTTCTTTTTCCCCTCTTGCGCCTTTTTAGCCTGCTGGTACTTATACTTACCGTAGTCCATTACACGGCAGACCGGCGGGTCGGCGTTGGGAGCAACCTCCACAAGGTCCAGACCGGCATCGTGAGCCAATCTGTTGGCATCCTCAATGGAAACGATGCCTGCCTGTTCACCCTCGGCGTTAATCAGGCGCACCATGGGCGACTTGATCATGTTATTCACCCTAACGCGCTGTTGCTTGGCTATGGCCCTTTCCTCCTTATCCTAGGTTTAAATAATAAAACACACCACAAGCTTGATAATTTTTGCTGTAACGGCAAAAATTATCAAGCCCTGGATTTAATTATATCATGCATTATTTCCAGAGGGTTTGGAATCCCTTTGTGCAGCTTTGGCTCTCATCTGGTCAAAGGGAGCTGATACTTCCTCTTTAAAGAGTGCAATCAGCTCGTCAAGCGACATGGCTTCCAGATTTTTACCGCTCTTCAACCTGGGAGTGACTTTTCTGTCTTTAGCTTCATTGTCTCCCAGGATGATCATGTAGGGAATCTTCTCTACCTGAGCCTCGCGGACCTTGGCCCCCAATTTTTCATTTCTGAGGTCGGCCTCGGCCCTGAAACCGGCAGCCTGGAGACCAGCCTTGACCTCTTTGGCCCATTCGTCGGCTCTTTCGGTAACAGTCAAGATCCTAACCTGTTCGGGAGCCAGCCACAAGGGGAAGGCGCCGGCATAGTGCTCAATCAAAATCCCGATGAAGCGCTCCAAAGAGCCTAAGATGGTTCGATGCAGCATCACAGGACGCTGAGCGCTGCCGTCAGGAGCAGTATAGGTGAGATCAAAACGCTCGGGCAGGGTGAAGTCGCACTGGATGGTGGCGCACTGCCAACGCCTTTTCAAGGCGTCGGTGAGCTGCACATCGATTTTGGGCCCGTAAAAGGCGCCGTCGCCCTCGTTGAGCTCCCACTCGCGTCCGCTGGCCTTAAGGGCCTTTCGCAGGGCCTCTGTGGCCCTTTCCCAGTCTTCATCGGTTCCAATGGATTTTTCCGGCCTGGTGCTGAGCTCCATGGAGTACTCAAAACCAAAGAGATCCATCATATCCGTGACCAGGTTCATGATTCCCAGAATCTCGTCCTGAAGCTGCTCCGGAGTACAGAGCAGATGGGCGTCATCCTGGGTGAAGGCGCGCACCCTGGTAAGGCCGTGCATAACGCCTGATTTTTCATGACGGTGCACCAGGCCCAGCTCGAACATGCGCATGGGAAGATCGCGATAGCTGCGTCGCCTGGATTTGTAGATCAGCATATGGGACAGACAGTTCATGGGCTTGATGCCGTACTGGATTTCGTCAACCTCGGTGAAATACATATTCTCCCGATAGTTGTCAAAATGCCCGGAACGCTCCCACAATTCCCTTTTGAGGATGAGAGGCCCCTGAACCATGTCGTAGCCCCGGCGCAAGTGCTCCTGGCGCTCGAACTCCTCAATGAGGTAACGAAGCATAGCGCCCTTCGGGTGCCATATGGCCAACCCTGCGCCGACTTCGTCATTAAAGGAGAACAGATCCAGCTGACGCCCCAAAACGCGATGGTCGCGCTTCTTGGCCTCTTCCAAAAGGGCCAGGTGGTGCTTCAGCTCTTTTCTATCCCAAAAAGCCGTGCCGTAAATACGGCTCAGCATCTTATTTTTTTCATTCCCCCGCCAATAGGCTCCGGCTACGCTCAGGAGCTTGAAGGCTCCGATCCTGCCGGTTGCGGGCAGATGGGGGCCGCGACACAGGTCTGTAAAGCCGCCCTGGTCATAGAGGCTGATCTGGCCGTCTTCCAGGTCCTCAATCAGCTCGACCTTGTAGTCCTCGCCCTGTGAACTGAACAGGGAAAGGGCCTCGGCCTTGGGAATCATGCGTCTTTTGAACGGGGTGTTGGCCTTGATGAGCTCCGCCATTTTATTCTCAATGGCAGGCAGATCCTCCAGAGTAAAGGGCCTTTCATACTCAAAGTCGTAGTAAAAGCCGTCTTCGATGGAGGGGCCGATGGCCACTTTCACGCCGGGGAAAAGTTCCTGCACCGCCTCGGCCATGACGTGGGCCGTGGAGTGACGCAGGACATCAAGGGCTTCGGCCTCACCCGGCAGAACAGGGGTCAAAGCAGCATCGGGCCCAACCAAGGCGGTCAAATCAAGCAGACCTCCCTCCGTAGTTCGGGCGGCCACAGCCTTTTTGGCGGCCTTTTTATCTAACTGCTCCAGACATTCCCTTGCTGTCATCTGCTCGGCGGACACTATTCACACGCCCCTAAAATAAAAAAAACCCTGATCCCCGGACCGACCCTATGTCAGTCGTTGCCCTCCGCGCTTAGCGAAAAGGCCTCGTCGGCTTTGTTCGCCGAACCGTGGAGAGGGTGAATTTGGTAGGCGCGCCGGGATTTGAACCCGGGACCTCTACCGTGTCAGGGTAGCGCTCTCCCCCTGAGCTACGCGCCTTTGCACTAGAGCCAAGTTTCTACCAGCGGCCCTGCGTTATGTCAAGAAACTTCAACGAGGAATCAGCACAACTTTCATCATTTCCGGCTCTATTTCCACTACATTAACCAGAAACTCTTTAAATTGCTGCAAAAGAAGCAAGTCAGCCAATTCGGACGGCGGGGCTTTTATTTTCAAAGTCAAAGTGGCCTCGCCTGCTCCCAAGGAATTTCTACGCACAGAGGCAACCATGGAACTAAGAGAAGCCAGCACTTTTTCAAACCGGTAAAGCTGCCCCAGATTGCGCACACCGGTCACCACCATGGTCAACTCGCCGCTCTTGCCCTCGCCGGTCTCCTTCTCCGCTCCGGTAACCTTTTCCAAAAGCCTGCGAACAGCCCCCTGCACCGCCTTGGCCACCTCCTGGGAGGCCTCCGGGCCCGGAGTGCCGCGGTAAATCGGCCCCTCCACTTCATCGGTGCCGAGAACCCTTCCCTCCTTGACATCCAAAAGCTCAAGCTGGGCCACCGGCTGGGGTGACTGGCCTTCCGGAGTAATCAGGGGATATGTCCTGACCCTGCCCAACAAAACCAGGCCCGCACCGGCCAACTTTCCCAGATCCAGAGCCTGTTCCTCGGTGAGTACATCGGTCTTGGCCGAAGACGGCACTTGCCCCACCAGAGGAGAGACCTCGCTTATCTTCACTCCCAAAGATCTCAGGGTTCTGGCCACCAGGGGCGGAGCAGGCGGAGCGCCGGGCGCACCGGACCACCAGAAAAAAGCCGGCCTGCCCGGCGAGGATTCCTCGGCCACCAGAACCAGGGCCTCGGCCAGCCGGGCTGCGGGCAAGCGCAGTCCCTTGGCGGCGAGGGCCTGATCAAGGGCCACCCGATTCACCTCAATGGAAGTGAGGACCAAGACGTCGCCGCCTTCCACACTGTCGGCCAGGGGAGTGAAGGTATCCACGAAACGTCCCGGATCAGTGAGAATGGCCTGGTCCAACTCCCTGAGCTTGGTGCGCAGGGTGGCCGGATCGACCATTTCAATGGCAATCCTGGCCACAGCCGACTTAAGGGCCTGTCGTATGGCCTGTTCCCGGCCCTGAGCCGCATTTTCATTAGCCGGGGCGCGCCCCAGGGTTACCAGGGTAGTCGTTTTGCCGCCCATCATTGCCATGGCTGGCAAGGAAGTGAAGCTCACAATCAAAACCATAGCCCACAAAAGGCGTTTCATTGTCTTCTCCTGCCTTGTTAAGCATAAATGACTCGCCCCTGATCAATGGGTGCGAACATTTTTACGGAATCTTTCAACTTGCGGTTGGTCTGGGTATACAGTTTTTTTGGGGCCGTCCTGTAATTTTGCAGATGCCAAGGCCCCAGGGCCTTTTACAAGAATATTGCCGAATTTTCCCGGCCCGAATCAACGGCTTACTCCACACCGCCGGTAAATTTACCAGTTTTACCCTAAACCTGTATGGGCCATATTTCGGAGGCTTTATCGGCTATGGCCTCAAGATCGTCAGGGGCATGCCAATGTATGTTTTTCATCCCCTTGAACCAGGTCAACTGCCTTTTGGCATAGGCCCTGGTGTCGCGTATGGTCTGCTCCAGGGCCTCATCACTGCCGATTTGCCCCGTCAGCATGGCCACCACCTGCCGATACCCCAGGGTTTTAAGAGACTTGGCGTCCGGCGGGACCCCGGAATCCAAAAGCCCCCTGACCTCCTCCACAAAACCATTCTCCCACATCAGGCGCGAGCGCTCGGCTATTCTTTGAAAAAGTTCTTCCCTGGGCCGGATAAGGCCCACCATAAGGTGTTTATACCGGTCTTTTTGAAAGCCATGACCGGTCTGACGTTCGCTAAAGGGCCTGCCGGTCTGGATACACACCTCAAGCGCCCTCAGGACCCTCTGGCGGTCGTTTTTATGGATACGCTCCCCTGCCCCTGGGTCCAGGCGGCAAAGCTTCCCATGCATGAAATCAAGGCCTTTATCCTCCCATTCACGCCTGAGCTCAGCCCGTAGAGCCGGATCAACCTCCGGCGCCGGAACCAGGCCGTGTAAAAGCGCCTTGATATAAAGCCCGGTCCCCCCGGCCACCAGGGCGCGCCTCCCTCTTTGGTGCAGATCAGCGATGACCCGGTCTGCCATCTCCACATAGCGGGCCGCGTCAAAGGGTTCGTCCGGGTCCACCACGTCCACCATGTGATGGGGAGCCAGGGCCTGTTCAGCCAAGGTGGGCTTGGCGCTGCCGATATCCAGCCTCCGGTAGATCTGCACACTGTCCGCGCCCACCACTTCGGCCCCAAAGGACCGGCAGAGTTTTACGCAGGCAGAGGTCTTGCCCACCGCAGTGGGTCCCACCAGCACCATTAGGGCGTTTTGGTCAGTCATCTTCCTTGGTCTCGCTTCGCTTGAACAACCGTCCCAGCTCATAAGCCGAAACGGCCAGCATAACCGGCCTGCCGTGAGGGCAGGTAACCGGCGGCGGCAGTGAGGCCACCTTTGCCGCCAGGTCATTCAATTCGGCATGGCTTAAATGCTGGCCCTGTTTAATGGCCGAACGGCAGGCCAGAGAACGCAGGCTCACCTCGGCAAACTCCGGGGTGGAGGCGCTTACTCCGGACTGGGCCAGTTCAGCCAGAAGATCCCGCACCACCGGGGCCGGGTCCTTGCCCATCAAAAACTGAGGTATGGCGGTTATGGCCCAGGTCAGGCCGCCAAAAGGCTCCAAGACCAGGCCCAGGCGGGACCAGTCTTCCGCCTGACGAGCGGCCCAATCCGCCTCGACCGGGGTCAGCTCCATGGTTACCGGCGACAACAGCCCCTGCCTGGGGCAGTGCCCCTGTTCAAGCCCCCGGCGCATGCGGTCATAGGCCAAACGCTCATGGGCTGCGTGCTGGTCTATGATCAGAAGCCCCTTGGGCCAGGCGCAGACAATATACAGGTTGTGAAGTTGCCCCAAAACCGTCACGTCACCGGCCGGTTCAAATAATGGGCGGGGTTTGAAACCCGGCGTCTTTCCCGGTTCAACAGAAGACTCCGGGGGAGTGCTTGCAAAGGAATCCAAGGCCGGTGTGGATATGGTGTTCAGCTGTTCCGTCCGGCCTGGGCGGTAGTTGATCCCGGATGAGAAATCATCTTTCAACCAGGATTTACGCCCTTGTTCAGGCTCTGGCAATCCGGGCTCGGCCACCCTGGGCAGGGGGTTCACAGGCGCAGTCTCCGGCTGATATGGCCGGGAAAAGGTCCTGGCCGTGGTTGCGGGCCCGGCAGGCTCTTTTTCCTGCGACTGGGCCAACCCCCTTCTGATCCCCTGTACAAAAGCATCGTGCACAAGGTTGGCCTCCCTGAACCTGACCTCTGTTTTGGCGGGGTGCACGTTCACATCCACCAAGGCGGGGTCCAGTCTGACATGCACAACCATGACAGGCCTTCTACGCTCCGCAAAAAGCCCCAGATAAGCCTGGCCCACCGCGTGTATCAAAACCTTGTCCCGCACATAGCGGCCATTGACAAAGGTGTACACCTGGTCATACCCGGTGCGGCTGAGGCTCGGCAGACCGGCCAGGCCGGTTATGAACAAAGGCCCGGACTCCTCATAAAGGGGCACCATCCGGGCGGCCGTATCCCGCCCCAAAAGCGCGGCCACCCTGCCTTTGAGATCGTCTGTGGCGGGCAGGTCGAAAACCTGTCTGGAGCCGCTTTTAAACCGAAAAGCCACTTTGGGATTGGCCAGGGCCAGGCGAAACATGGTTTGGGTGAGATGGCTGTTCTCGGTGGTCGCGCTCTTTAAAAATTTGCGGCGGGCCGGAGTGTTGTGAAACAGATCCTTCACCTCGATCAGGGTGCCGACCGGGCAGCCGGTTTCCTTGACTTCGCGAATGGAGCCGCCCACCACCTTCAGCTCCGAGCCCACCTCGTTTTGGGCCGTGCGCGACCTCATCAAGAGCTTGCTCACCGCAGCCACACTCGGAAGGGCCTCGCCCCTGAATCCCAGGGTGGAGACGCTAACCAAATCCTCCGCCCTGAGCACCTTGCTGGTGGCGTGGCGCTCCAGGGCCAGGAGCATGTCATCGGGCTCCATGCCGTGTCCGTTGTCCACCACCCTGATCAAACGGCGGCCTCCGCCCTGAACCTCCACCCCTATGCGGGTGGACCCGGCGTCCAGGGAGTTTTCCACCAGTTCCTTAAGCACACTGGCCGGACGCTCCACCACCTCGCCCGCGGCGATCTGGTTGGCCACGGCCTCGGGCAGAACCCTGACTCTGTTGTTTTTTATCTGCTTGTCCATACTCTAGACATATAGCACACGGCACGCAATCCGGCCAAAACAGGTTTTCCGTTTGAAGGCCCGCTTGCGCGGCAATCATGGTTTTGCTAAGTTTGGCAGGGTCGGGGATGTGCTTAAGGGTTCATTCTTGGGTCGGGCGGCCCCGCCGGGATGTGTTAGAATGTGCCTTCTTCCATCCGGCGGGCAACCACCGGCTTTGGCCGAGAGCCTTTTTACCCAACCGATCCACCCGGCCTTCAACCCTATGCTAAAAAACCAAGGAGCCGTAAATGGCCGCACAGAACAATCAGACTCCCACCCCGGGCAAGCTTGACCAGGATCAAGAGGCCTATCTGCGGGCCAGCAAGGAAATTGCCGTTAAATTCATTGAAACCGGCCGACTCAGCCTGGGTTCTTTTAACGCGGCCTTCAGGCAGATCTACACCACCATAAAAGATACAGTGGAAGAAAAAAAAGAAGCCTGACTCCGGCCCAATAGGCGCAGTCAGGCTTCTTTTGATCAACCGCTACAGGTTGTTGGCGCCGGTCCGGGCCACCAGGTTGCTGAC
This sequence comes from Dethiosulfatarculus sandiegensis, assembly GCF_000931935.2. Lineage (GTDB taxonomy): Bacteria > Desulfobacterota > Desulfarculia > Desulfarculales > Desulfarculaceae > Dethiosulfatarculus > Dethiosulfatarculus sandiegensis. The sequence goes on along the minus strand of NZ_AZAC01000056.1, from coordinate 241,532 downwards.
CTTGAGCAGGCTGTCAAAGGTGCCCGCATCCGCCCACCAGCCGTCGAGCACATCATAGGTCAGGTCTCCGCGCTCAAGGTAGGCGTTGTTCACATCGGTTATCTCCAGCTCCCCCCGGCCGCTGGGTTTCAGGGTATTTATAATCTCAAAGACATCGGCGTCATACATGTAAATTCCGGTCACCGCATAGGGGCTCTTGGGATCGGCGGGCTTTTCCTCAACTCTTATGACGCGGTTGTTCTCATCAAAAACAGGCACCCCGAACCTCTGGGGATCGGGCACCTCTTTTAAAAGAATCTTTCCGCCGCTGGGCTGGGCCTTATAGGCATCCACCGCGCCTTTTATTGATTTTTCAATAATATTGTCACCCAACACCACGCAGATGCGGTGGCCTTCGACAAAGGGTTCGGCAACTTTCAAGGCTGCGGCAATACCACCCTCGCCTTCCTGGTAGCCGTAGTTCAGATGCCTAAGCCCAAAATCAGCCCCATTGGCCAAAAGGCGTAAAAAGTCACCGGCATTGTTGCCGCCGGTCACTACCATGATGTCTTTGATTCCGGCGTTTACCAAAGCTTGGATGGGGTAAAACACCATGGGCTTGTCATAGACGGGCAGGAGGTGTTTGTTGGTTATTCTGGTCAGCGGGTGCAGCCTGGTGCCCAACCCGCCAGCTAAAACGATACCCTTCATTTATCTCTAGCCTCCTAACATAAGACTCATTTTTTAAAGAACTTGCGTGTTCAGATGCAAGGGATGATCATAATACACCCGATTAAGGTAAAGCCCTCCGGCAGGCGCCTTGGGACCAGGGTGAAATCTATTTCCAGCCTCTAGCATATCAAAAAGCGCCTCGGGCGGCAGCTTGCCCCAGCCTATTTGGGCCAGGGTGCCGACCAGGTTGCGAACCACATGACGCAAAAAGCCGGTTGCCGTCAGGCTGATGCGCCAAGGACCGCCGGGTTCCTGGGCCAGCTCGGCGGCGAGCACCCTGCGCACAGTGGAACCCTTGACCTCCACTCCCTGGCTTGCCATGGCCCTTAAATCCCGGTCTCCCGGCAACCCGGCCAAAGCTTCCTTGATTCTCCCGGCATTTAGATCACGGTCAAGATCCCATACCCGATTTTGCAAAAAAAGGCGTCCTTTTTTCCCGGGCCAAATAAAATAGTCATAGGTCTTGGCCTTGGCGTCATAACGTGCGTGAAAACCGGGACGCACCTGTCCCAGGCCGCGTAGACAGACCTCAGGCGGCAACATGGCCTTAAGGCCCTTTTCCATGCGTTCAAGGCTTAAATTACTGTTTGTGGTGAAACTGGCCACCTGGCCCCAGGCATGAACTCCGGCATCTGTCCTGCCGCTGGCCGCCACCCGAATGGGTTCGTTGCAGAGCCTGGTCAAACAGGACTCCAAAGCTCCCTGAACTGTGGAGCCCTTGGGTTGAACCTGCCAACCTAAAAAGGCATCGCCGCAATAGGCCAGCACCAAGGCCAGAGTCCTCTGATCCTCCGGCCCCGGATCTTCCGTTGATTGGTCAAGAGCGTCAAAGGGCGGGTAGCAGCCCGCCATTCTTTGCCAAAATGTTTCCAATTCAGATCGTTTCTACGGGGTCTGCCCCAAACCGGTCAATCCAAGCCCCTCATCCATCCCCAGCATCAAATTGGCGTTCTGAAGGGCCTGTCCGGAGGCTCCCTTGGTAATGTTATCCAAAGTTGAAAAAATCTTCATAAGGCCGCTTCTGGGGTCCTTGGCAAGGCCGATCTGCACCCGGTTGGTTCCCCTAACCTCTTTGGTGGCCGGAAGCCGCCCTTCGGGAAGAATGCGAACAAAAGGTTCATTTGAGAAGGCTTTTTCCCAAGAGACGTATATTTCCTTTTCGCTCACCTTGTCTGCGGGCTTGGCATAAATGGTGGAGAGGATTCCCCGATCCATCGGCAAAAGATGGGGTGTAAAAGTCAGACGGACCTCTCCGCCCGCGGCCAGGGAAAGTTCCTGTTCCATCTCGGGGGTGTGTCTGTGTCCGGCCACGGCATAGGGTTTGAAATTCTCATGCACCTCGCCGTGAATCAGGTTCAGGGAGGCCTTGCGCCCGGCGCCGGATACGCCAGAAGCGCTGTTGGCTATAATGCCCTCTCTCTGAAGAAGGCCGTCACGCAGCAGGGGAATCAAAGGCATTATCACACTGGTTACATAACAGCCCGGATTGGCTGTGAGCCTGGCCTTTTTTATCAGCTCTCTGTTAAACTCGGGCAGACCATAGGCCGCTTCGGCCAGAAACTCCGGGCAGGTGTGCGGCACATACCACTTTTCATAAAGCGAAGCGTCTTTGATGCGGAAATCAGCAGAAAGGTCAACAACCTTTACCCCGGCCGCCATAAGATCGGGCACGGCGTTCATTGCCGCCTGATGAGGCACGGCTAAAAATACCAGATCAATATCCTTGACCAGGCTTTCATGGTCCGGCTCCACAAAAGAAAGCGTGACTTCACCTCCAAGCGCTCCGAAAACCTGTTCCACCGGCTGGCCGCAAAACTGTCTGGAACTCACCGCCTTAAGGTCAAGATCAGGATGAGCTGAGATCAGCCGCATCAACTCCGCACCAGTATATCCACTTGCTCCGATGATTGAGACGTTAGCCACTTTGACCCTCCCCTTACACGCGCAAAAAAGAAGGGAAGGCCCACTCTTGCGGACCTTCCCCAGTAATTCCGAGAATAACAGGATCTAGCGTTTGGAGTACTGGAACCTGGCCCTTGCGCCACGCTGACCGTACTTCTTTCGCTCTTTCTTTCGGGGATCGCGGGTAAGGAACCCGGCTTTTTTCAAGACCCCGCGCAACTCAGGGTTGTACTCCAGAAGAGCCCTGGCGATGCCGTGCCTGATGGCGCCGGCCTGACCGGAGTCACCACCGCCGCGCACGTTGACCATGACGTCGAACTGGCCCAGAGTTTCGGTGAGGTTCAAGGGCTGACGCAGCACAAAGCCGTCCACCTCGCGATGGAAGTACTTGTCGGCGGGCCGCTTGTTCACGGTGATATTGCCTTCGCCGGGCAGTAGCCAACAGCGGGCAATCGAAGTTTTTCTCTTACCTGTGGCGTAGTAGCGTTGTTCGCTCATTCTTTAACCTTTGATCTCCCAAGTCTGAGGTTTCTGCGCGGCATGGGGATGATCAGGGCCGGCGTAGACCTTCAATTTTTTGATAAGCTTGCGGCCCAGGCTATTTTTGGGCAGCATGCCGCGGACTGCGTGTTTCAACAGTTCTTCGGGCTTGGTTTCCAACAATTTGGCGGCGTTCACAGTCTTCATGCCACCCAGGTAGCCACTGTGATGGTGGTACTTTTTCTGCTCCCACTTGCGGCCGGTGAGCCTTACCTTTTCGGCATTGACCACCACCACAAAATCGCCTGTATCCTGGTGAGGAGAGAAAGAAGGTTTATGCTTGCCGCGCAACCGCATAGCCACTTGGGAGGCCAAGCGTCCCAGAATCAGGTCCTTAGCATCCACCACGAGCCAGTCGCGGGAAATATCATCTTGTTTAGCCACGTATGTCTTCTGCATTTTTTAAGCCGGGCCTCTATCAGTTATTTTTTAATGGATTTTAGTATGGCCTGTTCACGCCTACAAAAGCTGTATTTATAGGCGAAAAAAACCCATCTGTCAAGAGGGTAGCCCACTAAAATTGCTCGGGAAGGAATAATACCAAACCCGGGGGCATCTGGCCATGATTAATCGCCCAACCCGGAAAAAACCGGGTCGGGCCGCCATTTTTCCTTAAAATATTACTCAGTTAGTACTGCTGTTCATCTGGCCGTAGCCAAAGATATCGCCGAATCCGCCGAGGCTGAAGACCAGCCAGAAACCGGAATCCCGGAAATGGGAATCCGTAACCATGGCCTTTATGCCCCAGCACTGTCCCTCGTAAGCCACTTCATAGGTTTCTTCAAAGTCAAACTCTTCCTTGAAGTCCTTGTGGTTGATGTAGCTCACGGACCATTCCTGATTGATGGCGACCTTAAGTTCCGCGCGCAGCTGGTTCACCCTGTCATAGGTGTTGCGATAGTCCAGGGTTATGGAGTCGCCGCGTTTATCCTCCAGGGAGACTTCTGCGTTTATCCTGGTGAACCGGTTGTCATAAAGGTTCCAGGAGGTGTCTGCCTCCACATAGATATAGTCCGAAGGCTCGAACTCCAAGCGGCCGGTGACTGCGCCCCAATAGCGGTTGCGGTCGTAAACCGGGTCATTGCCGCCCCTGTAACGGGCAAGGTCAAAGCTGTGATTTATAGCTATGCGCAAAAATTCTTGATAAATCGGTTCAATGTCGCCTGTTGTCTCGTTTTTACCCATCACCTTGCTGGTGAAGGTGTTGTTTATACCATAGGCGACCTGATTCGTCAGGGTGATGTTGCGCCTGGCCAGTGTGGCCATGTCTTCTTCTTCATCCTCCTGGTTGGGGCGGAAGGTATAGGTGACATTGGGCCGCATGGCGTGCTTGATCTTAAAGGGATCCTCGGCCGAGCCGAAATCAAAGACCCTGAACAGATAGGTCGAGGCCAGGGTTTGAAACTTCCAGTCCTGGCTGATGCCGGTCTTGTTATGGTCCGGATCCTCGGTAATTTTTTTAATAGCGCCGCTTGAAAGCTCCCGGTCCCAATCGTCAGCGGTCACGGCATAGAGCCTGGGACTATAGGTGAACCGCGGCTCCAATGTAAGGTAGTCGTTAAAGTTAAGCGGCAGGGAGACCGAGGGGCTCAAGTCGGCCACGTTTCCGGTGGCTCCGTTTTCCCGGTAGTAATACCGGTAATATGATTTCATCCAGAAATAGAGCCCCGTTTCACCCAGGGCCTGCCTGGTGGCGGTGTAGGACAAATAGGGCAGCTCCTGTAAGGTGCGCTTATTGTCGGTCAAGAGGTTATCGTAATAATAAAAAGTGCCGTTAAAAGAGGTGTTGGTCCAGGAGCGGGCAAAGTTTACCTTGCTGGTCCTGATGGTCGAGGTCCTGGGATCCAGATCCCTGCCGAACCACTCGGAAAAACGATTCAGAGAAGAAGAATATCCGCTGTGCCCCTGGTTGAATTCCTTAAGGAAATCAACATCGCTTACCAGGTCGATGTCGGTCTTGACTGTAATCAGGTCATCGAACATGGTGCCGTCTGATTTCATGCGGAACCAGTAGCGGGTGTTGTAAGGGCTTTCGATCTCGCCCTTCTCGTGCAGCTCGGAGGCCATGCCGTCTTCGGGCATGAAGTCGAACATAACCATGCCCTTGGATTCTTCCCTGCGGTTATAGCGATATTCCAGGCCCAGGTCCACCCCGCGCTTGGTCATCATGTTCAGGGTGATAGTGGCGTCCTGGTCTTCGCCAAGGGTCAGGAAGTAAGGTTGGTTGTAGACAAAGCCGTCCCTGTCCGACATTCCCATCATGGGGGCCAACAGGCCGGATTGGCGTTTGAATTTGGCCGGGAATATCACCTTGGGCAGCCAGATCAGGGGAACATCCATGAAGCGAAAGGTGGAGTCTTCGGCCCTGCCGTATCCGTCCAGGGTGACATCCAGCTCCTTGCCGGTGAATTTCCAGTCAGGGTCGGAGCCGTCGCAGGTGGTGAAAAAGCCGTTGCGCAACTTAAAGGTGTCGCGCCCGGTTTTCTCGATCTCTTCACCATTTAAGTAGTAGTGATTGGCCTTGACAAAGACAATGCCGTTGTAGATCTTGCCTGTGCTTGCCTGCAGGTCAATGGCCATGCGGTCGCCTGTCATCACATGTTCGACCGTGACCATGCGCACCCTGCCTTCGGCCTCTGCCACCAGGGTCTGGCTGTCCAGGCGTACTTTATCCGCATAAATACTGACGGCGCCCCGCTTAATCTCGACCTCGCCTCTGGCAGAGTAGGCCAAGGTCCGCTCATCGTATTCCACATAGTCCGCCCTGATATCCACCGGGCCCTGGGCATTCACCCTGATAAGTTCGCTCTGGGCCCATGCCTGGGTCTCAACACCCGCAAACACAGCCGTCAGGCAAAGAACCAAGATCGCCAATCGCGCTAAGCGCCCGCTTCCAAACACTATCGCCTCCTCACCCCTTACTTGGGGGCATATGACATATCCGCTGTCGCAGCCTAGCAAATGACCGGATGCAAGGCAAGTCGCTTTGACAATACCCGCATTTTATTAGTGTCAATCGGTCTCCAAAAAGGACAGGGCCTCCCCTACTGTAAACAGAGAACCGGTTATCAAGACGGCTCCATCCGGACCGGCCAGGCGGACGGCCCTTTTGACAGCCTCTTTGAGATCCTTTTCCGTTTCGTAGTCCAGGCCCCTGGGCGCCGCCTCGGCCAGCACCTGGGGATCCGCCGCCCTTTTGTAGTGTGGGCGGCTGAAGATCACCTTGTCTGCGGCCGGAGTCAAAAGCCCCAGAATGTGCCGAAGGTCTTTATCGGCCATGACTCCCAGAACCATAATCAGCCGGGAGCTCGCGCCCCTGACCTCGTCCAGGCTCTCGACCAGGGCCTTGGCCGCGGGCACGTTATGGGCCCCGTCCAGCCAGATGGCGGGCTCCCCCTCTTTGTGACTCACTTTATCCAAACGCCCGGGCCAGCGCACCCCGGCCAGTCCCCGGCGTATATGCTCTTCATTTATCTCGTATCCGTGGAAGGAAAGCTCTTCCAGCACCCCCAGGGCCAAACAGGCGTTTGAAGGTTGGTGTCTGCCGGCCAGGCTGGTCCTGAGCCCTTTTAAGTCCCACTTTCTTCCTTTCAGATTAAATGATCCATCCTTTAATCTGCGGAAAAAAATATCTCTTCCCCTGGCCACCACGGGAGATTCCAGGGAACGGGCCGTATCTTCTATCACCTTTTTGGCGCTTTTTTGCAAAACTCCGTGTACACAAGGCACTTTCGGTTTTATTATACCCGCCTTTTCCCTGGCGATGTGGGCCAGAGTCGGCCCCAGGTATTCCTGATGCTCAAGGCCAAGAGTGGTGATAACCGAAACCAGGGGCGAACAGATATTGGTGGCGTCTAGGCGTCCGCCCATCCCGGTTTCCAGAAGCACCGGGTCCGCCTTTTTCTCGGCAAACCAGACAAAGGCCATGGCGGTTACAAATTCAAAAAATGTGGGGGGCTCCCTTTCATCCACCACCTGCCAAACCTTCCGGCTTATTCTTAGTACATCCTCTTTTTCAATTTCCCGGCCGCCCACCTTGAAACGCTCGGTAAATCTGACCAGGTGAGGAGAAACATACATGCCGGTTTCATAGCCCGCTTCGCGCAGGGTCGCGTCAACCATCGCAGCCACCGACCCCTTGCCGTTGGTTCCGGCCAGGTGCACGCATTTGAGCGATTTATGGGGATTTCCCAAACGGGAAAGCAGGTTTTCCGTGGAGCTCAGCCCCAGTTTGATGCCGAATTTCTGCAGCTCGTAGATTTTTTTCAGGTTTTCTTGGTATTGTTCCATGGTCTCCACCACAGGTGCGCGCCTTTGCTCATATTAAAGATCACTCCAAGATATTCCAAAAACACATTTCAGCCCAGAGGAAAATTGACCCTGCAAACACGCACCTGACTTCTATTAACCGCTTTAAAGGCCAAGGCCTGCCGTATTTTTGTAATCCGGCCAGAAGACGAAGCTTGAGCCGGACTTTTTACAGAACTTAAATTCTTGGCATCCGGCCTTTTTTCACGGCTTCCTAAACGGAAGAAAGATTGGCGAGGCGCAACATGAGCGTCTTCAGGCCATGGGAGCCGAAATGGACCAGAATTTTATCATTCCCCTTGTAGCCCATGACCTTGCCCTGGCCAAAAGCCTGGTGACTGACCTTGGCCCCCACCTTGTAAGGCCTGGCCTGGCTCATACTGCCCCGGGATTCCGGAGAGCTGGGCTCGGGAACTGGGAAGATCGGTCCCTTTTGCGGTTTTTTCAGCATTTCAGGGGGCAAATCATCCAAAAAGCGGCTCACATCCAGCCTTCTGAAGCCGGTCCCCTCAAAATACTGTTCCTGGGGAGAAAAAATGGTCAGGCTCTTGGCCGCCCTGGTGCAGGCAACATACATGAGCCTGCGCTCTTCCTCCACGGCCTGGGGATCATCCATGGCCGCAAAGGCCGGGAAACGCCCCTCAGAGGCCCAAATTACAAACAAATGCGGCCATTCCTTGCCCTTGGCCGAATGGGCCGTGCTCAAGGTGAGGGGGTCCGCCGGGACCTCGCCCGGCTCCCCGGCCGGAGGATCCAGGACTGTATCGGCCAAAAACTCCCACAGAGTCGAACTCTGGCTCGCCAGTCCGGGGAGTTCTTTCAAGTCCTTGAGCCTTCTGGGATAATCCTCATAGGCATCCACGCAGATGGGCTCGTAATACTCCAGGACTTCCTCCATCAGCCGAATGGGTTCGGCATTGGGGCGGGCCAGGCTGACAAATAATTCCGAGAGGTTTTTAAGCCCCGGATACTTGGTTGCCTGGGGCAAAGAAGCCAACTTGGGCCCGTATTCCTCAGGCGAATTCAAGTCAACCAGATAGGCTATGATCTGCTGAGCGGTTTTGGGCCCCACCTTGGGCAAAAGCATCAAAAGCCTTTGCCAGGAAAGAAAATCCAGGGGATTGGCCAGAACCCTCAAATGGGCCATGACGTCTTTTACATGGGACAGGGCCACAAAATTGATCCCGCCGTATTTTACAAAAGGCAGCCTCTCGGCCCTCAGGGCGGATTCCAGGTCAAAGGAATCCCTTCCGGCCCGGAAGATAACCGCTATTTCCTTGGGCCTCACCCCTTGGTCCAAAAGTTCGCGAATGCGTTCCATAACCTGGCGTGACTGGGCCTTCTGCTCCCTGGGGCGCAGCAACTCAGGCCTGACTCCGCCGGTCTTTTCGGTATAGAGGTTTTTGGCAAAGCCCTCCTCTGCCCGGGAGATCACCTCGTTGGTCAGGTCCAAAATGGGCTGGGTGGAGCGGTAGTTGCGCTCCAGCTTCACCACCTTGGTATTGATAAAGCGCTTGGGGAACTCAAGGATGTTCTCCACCCTGGCTCCCCTGAAGGCGTAGATGGACTGGGCATCGTCACCCACCACCATGACGTTCTGGTGCTCTGTGGTGAGCCACTCCAAAAGCCTGGCCTGCACCGCGTTGGTGTCCTGATACTCGTCCACCAGAATATAACGCCACCTGTGTCCGAGTTCCTTGCGCACATGGGGCTGGGTCTTTAACAGCTCCTCGGTCAGGAACAAAAGGTCGTCATAATCCACCAGGGCCTGATCCCTTTTGGCTTGGGTAAAGGCCTTGGCCACCCTTTCCAGCCGGTCCAGATAACCCGCCAACTGCTCGGCATGCCTGAAGACCGTTTCTTCCAGACTCAGCTCAAGGTTGCGGGACTTGCTGATCAGGTCGGCTATGGTGCGGTTTCTGGGAAACTTGCGGTCGCCCTTTTGCTTCACCCCCAGCTCCGCCACCACTCCCTTTATGATCTGCTGCACATCAGCCGGATCTATAATGGTGAAACTTCTGGGAAGTTCTATGGACTCGCCATAGGTCCGCAAAAGCCTGTGGGCCACGGAATGAAAGGTGCCGCCCTGAACATCGGCGCAGGCCGGGTTAAGCTCCCTGGCCCGGGTAAGCATTTCGCTGGCCGCGGCCCTGGTAAAGGTGAGCAGAAGAATGCTGTTTGCATCCACGCCCTGCTCAACCAGGTGGGCCACCCTGTGCACCAGGGTGCGGGTCTTGCCCGTGCCCGCTCCGGCTATTACCAACATGGGGCCCTTGCCCTGGGTCACGGCATAGGTCTGGGCCTCGTTCAACCCGTCCAGGATCGATTTCCGGTGCTGATCAGTTAAGCTCATTTTTCGCTGAAGCCGTCTTTAACGGCCTTGACCAGGTCGTCTATGGTGTAGGCCTGGGGCATGAAGTGCACCTTAAGGCCATATTCTTCGGCTGTTCCGGCGGTAATCGGCCCAATGGCCGCCACCTTCAGTTTGTCTTCACGGGTAAGGGAGGCGAAACGCTCCTTTTCCTGATCCGACAAAAGCTTCATCAGGTTTGAAACCGTGGAGCTGGCGGTAAAGGTCACCGCGTCCAGTCCCTGGTCCAGGGCCTGGATCACCTCTTCCCTGACGCCTTCGGGGGCCACGGTTTCATAGGCGCAGACCACATCCACATGGGCCCCTTGGGAGCGCAGGGTCTCGGGTAAAAGCTCCCTGGCCTTAAGCGCCCTGGGCAAAAGGACCCTGGCATCCTGAAGGTCATACTCGCTCATGGACTCCAAAAGGCCCTCGGCCACAAAGGTCTTGGCCACCAGATCCGGTTTAACGCCGATCACTGAAAGGGCCTTGCCCGTGGCGGGGCCTATGGTGGCCAGCTTAAGCCCGGCCAGATCGCGGGCGTCCTTGCCTGAAGCGGCAAGGGCGTGGGCAAAGGCGGTCACCCCGTTGGGGCTGGTGAAAACCAGCCAGTCGTATTTATGCAACTGCAAAACCGCATGGCGCAAGGGTCGGGGATCAGAAGGCGGCTTAATGGCAATAGTGGGGGTTTCGAGAATCTCCGCGCCCAGCTTGCCCAGGGCCTTTGTCAGCTTGCTGGCCTGTCCCCTGGCCCTGGTAACCATGATCCTGCGGCCAAAGAGCGGCAGTTTTTCATACCACAAAAGCTCGTCCCGCAGCCCGGCCACATCGCCCACAATGGTCACCGCAGGCGGTCTGAGCCCTGCCTTTTGCACCTTTTCCGGCAGGTCGGCCAAGGTGCCGGTCAAGGTCACCTGTTTGGGCGTGGTTCCCCAGCGCACAATGGCGCAAGGGGTGTTTGCCGGTTTGCCGTTTTCCATCAGGCGGTCGCAGATCATGGGCAGATTCTTGACTCCCATGAGAAAGACCAGGGTGCCCATACCGGCCAGGGCCGACCAGTTTATGGTCGAATCCGGCTTGGAGGGATCTTCATGGCCGGTCACAAAGGCCACTTCAGTGGAGCACCTGCGGTCTGTAACCGGTATGCCCGCATACGAAGGAGCGCTGATGGCGCTGGTTATGCCGGGCACCACCTCAAACGGCACATTTTTATGATATAGCGCGCTGGCTTCCTCGCCGCCCCGGCCAAAGACATAGGGGTCTCCGCCTTTGAGCCGCGTAACCACCAGACCCTTTAAGGCCAGATTGACCAGGAGCTCGTTGATATTCTCCTGGCTCATGGTGTGGTCGCCGCCTTTTTTACCAACGTAAATTTTCTCGGCGTCCAAAGGAGCCAAGGCCAGAAGCTCAGGGTTGGCCAGGAAGTCGTATACCACCACCTGGGCCTCGGCCAGACAGCGGGCTCCCTTTCGGGTAAGCAGTTCGGGATCACCCGGACCGGCCCCGACCAGATAGACCTTGCCCATTTCTTCCCCGGAGGGCGCGTAAACTTCCCGCAATATCTCCGCCCCTCCCTGGTCCAAAACCTCCAGGCCCACCTTTTCGCCCAAATCCGCAGCCTTTTCCCTGGGGCCTGCGGCCCGGGCGATGATCACCCTGGTTCCGTCCAGGCTGGCGACCAGCCCCTTGAGATGGAGCTGGTTAGCCTTTATTTGGGCATAACCCGCAATGGGAACCTGGCAGCCGCCTTCCAGACGAGCCAAAAAAGCCCTCTCCGCCTGGACGGCATAGGCGGTCTCAGGATGGTTCAGCTTGGAGACCAGCTCTCTCACCAGCTCGTCGTTCTCACGGATCTCTATACCCAGAGCCCCCTGGCCCACAGCGGGCAACAGCTCATCCGGCCCCAGCTCCTCCAGGTTCATGTCCCGGCCAAGCCCGAGCCGCCTGAGTCCGGCCGAGGCAAGCACCACGGCATCCAGATTCAGTTCCGTCAGCTTTTTCAGCCTGGTCTGTACATTGCCCCTGATGGATACAATCGAAAAATCAGGACGTACGGCCAGAAGCTGGGCAGCCCTGCGCAGACTGCTGGTGCCCACCCTGGCCCCCTGGGGTAAGGAGTTTAAGGAGCCGGACCTTGCCAGGACCAGAACATCGGCCGGGTTTTCCCTTTCGGTCACCGCGCCGAGTATGAGTCCCTGGGGAAGCTCGGCGGGCATGTCCTTCATGGAATGCACCGCCAGATCGGCCCTGCCGTCTATGAGAGCCTCTTCTATTTCCTTGACAAAAAGACCCTTGCCCCCCACCTTGGCCAGGGGTACATCCAGGATTTTGTCGCCTTTGGTCTTTATGATTTTAAGGTCCACGAGGAGGCCGGGGTTGGCCTGCGTAAGTTCCCGGGCCACCAGCTCTGCCTGGGCCAAGGCCAGCTTACTTCCCCTGGTGGCGATAACCACTTGGCGGTGCAATGGTGTCAACTCCCTTGCCTTTGAATTAATGGCAACTGGAGCAGGAGCCGCCGCTGCAGGAAGAGCAGCCGCCACCCGAGGAAGAGACCATGGGGCCGTCGCATTTGTGGGCAAAGCCGCTCAAAAGGCGCTCCACCTTTTCGGACTTGCACTCCGGGCAGGTCACTTTTTCGTCGCTCTTAAAGACCAGGATCTCAAAATCCTTGCCACAATCACTGCAATGATATTCATAGATGGGCATGATCCGTTCCTTTCAGAATTCGGTTCAATATGGTAGACGGGTTGCCGCTCGCTTTTGGCCTTTTGGCATTTCACCCGGCAACCCGCATTTTTCTTCCCTTTAACTCATGACATAAGCCCCTTGCCGCAATAATGCAAGGGGAGTTATATGCTCTTCCCCTGCCTAAGCTCGGCCACCATGGCCAAAACCAAGGGCAAATTGATCTCGTGGTGGCCTGTGATGAAAAGCCCCTCGCCGCCGGTCATGACCGGACGGCTCACCACATTGGTCATGGGACGGTAGTGGCGGATCATATCCAGGTTCACCGTGGTGAAATCGTGGGCATCCATACCCAAATTGCGGGCGGCGCTCAAGGCCTTGAGAAAAACCTCGGGCAAGACCACGGCCGACCCCACATTGAAAAACACCCCATGCTTCAACTCCCCAACCTGACTCACCAGAAGCCGGAAATCAAAATGAGATGCCCGGCCTGTGACCTGGCCGTCGAAACTGGGATGCATGTGAATAATATCCGAACCGATCGCAACATGCACGGTAAGCGGCAGGTCCAGCCTGGCGCAAGCGGCCAAAAGGGACAGCTCCAGGTTGGGGGGAGACGCCTCTAAAAGGGCCTCGCCCACTGCCCGGCCCAGGCCGTTTTCGCCCTTTTCAGCCACGGCCCGGTTGATGAATTCGCCGGTCTGGCGGGCCGTTCCAAAGCTGCCGTCGGCCAGGGCCTCGGCCACATCCTCGCTGGTGTGGCCGCTCAAGGCCATCTCCAGATCGTGGATCATTCCGGCCCCGTTCAAGGCCACCCCTGTGATCACAGACTTTTCCAGGGCGTCTATGAGCAAAGGGGAGAGTCCCACCTTGATAACATGGGCCCCCATGCCCAGAATCACCGGAGCGCCCATTTCACGGGCCTTAACCACGGCGCGGGCGGTTTTTCTCAAGTCATCCGCGGCCAGAAAACCGGGCAGGGTCTCTATGAATTCGGCCAGCCCGCCGCCGGGACGCCAGGGCTTGCCGAGCCGATCCTTCTCCACTTTGGAGGGCCTGGTGTCAAGGTCGCATAATTTAAGCTTGCCGAGATCCGCGGGTTTTATTTTCATTGACTGTGTCCAAAGAGTTTCAGGTCAACAAGTTCGCAAAGCAGATGCACCACCAGGCCGTGGACCTCCTGAATGCGCGGGGTCTCCAGGCTGGGGGCGCTTATGAGTATATCGCAGAGGCTTGTCATGCCGCCTTGTTTTTGGCCGGTGAGCCCCATGGTGAAAAGTCCCTTTTCCTTGGCCGCCTCCAGGGCTAAGAGCACATTGGCCGAAGAGCCGGAGGTTGAGATGCCGAGCGCTATATCCCCTTTTTCCCCCAGGGCCTTGACCTGTTTGGAAAAAACCTCATCAAAACTATAGTCGTTTCCAATGGCGGTTATGATGCTGGTGTCCGTGGTCAAGGCCAAGGCCGGCAAGGGCGGCCTCTCCAAAATAAAGCGGTTTACCAGTTCCGCAGCCAGATGCTGGGCATCCGCGGCAGAACCTCCGTTACCGAAGACCAAAACTTTGCCGCCCCTGGCAAAGGCTCCGGCCAGGGCATCGGCAGCCTCGATCACATCTTCCAAGCCCTGCTTGACAAACTCCGCCTTGACTTGCAAGGAACTTTCGCAGGATGCGCGGGCCACGTCTAAAAAATCAATCACTCCCACCTGGTTCCCCCTGTTACTGCCCCCTGAGCTTATTTCAGAAGGCCGCTCAAGCCAACTATTCGTGTTGACAACAAAATCAAAGATTCAAAACTAACCGGCGCACTGGTGTGTGTCAAGGCCGCCCCTTGTGGGATTTACGCCCAGACCGTTCCCTGAACAAAAGGCGCAAGGGAGCCTTTGTCAACCCCATTACTCCCCTCAGCTCATTATTCAGATAACGACGATAGGAAAAATGCACCGCCTTGGGGTTGTTGACAAACAACACGATCGTCGGCGGCCGGTTGGCCACCTGGGAGGCATAGTAGAATTTGAGCCTCTTGCCCTTGACCATGGGAGGCTGGTGCTTGGCCAGAATCATCTCCATGGCCTTATTCAAAGGTCCGGTGGCAATGCGCTTGTTATATTCTTCAAATACCTTTTTCACCTGGGGCAGAACCCGGTTCACCCCTTTTTTGGTCAAAGCGCTGATCTTCACCACCGGTGCGTAGGGAGCGAAACGGAAAGCCGACTCCAGGCGTTCTTTAAGCCGTCTTTGCTTGTATTCCTCGCCCTTTAAAAGATCCCATTTATTCAAAACCACCACCAGGCCCCGGTAGGATTCCACGGCCTGACCCGCCAGGCGCAGGTCCTGGTCTGTAATGCCCTCAAAGGCGTCTAAGACCACCACCGCTACATGGGCCCTTTCCAGGGAGCGCAGGGACCTGAAAACACCGGCCTTTTCTATCCCCTTTTCAACCCTGCCCAGTTTTCTTATGCCCGCGGTGTCTATGAGCACGTAATCCTGGCCGTCGAAGGTGAAGGGCGTATCGATTGTGTCCCTGGTGGTGCCGGCCACATCGCTCACCACCACCCGGGGGCTGCCGACCAGGGCGTTCAAAAGGGAGGATTTGCCCACATTGGGCCTTCCCAAAAGGGTGACCCGTATCTCTCCGGAGTTATCTTCGTCTTCTTCTTCCACAGACGGCAGGGCGGCCATCACGTCCTGCATCATATCCCAGATGCCATAGCCGTGGGCCGAACTGATGAAATGCAAGGGTGTGATTCCCAAGGCGTAAAATTCGGAAGCCGCGTCTTCCTTTTCCGGGGAGTCTATCTTGTTGACGCAGGCTATCACCGGTTTATGAGAACGCCTCAGCATATCGGCCACATGACTGTCCAGGGGGCTCAAGCCATACTTGCCGTCTGTAAGAAACAAAATCAGATCAGCCTCTTCCATGGCCAGTTTGATCTGGGCATGGACCTCATCGGCAAAGGCCTGGTCCGCTGGAGGGTCGAAACCACCGGTATCGATAAGGGTGAAGGGCTTTTCATAGGATTCCACCCGGCCGTAGAGGCGATCCCTGGTCACACCGGGAAGATCATCCACCAGAGCCATTTTGCTCTTGGTCAGGCGATTAAAAAGGGTGGACTTGCCCACATTGGGGCGTCCCACCACAGCTACTATCGGGGTCGTCATCTCTTTTCACCTCCATTAAGGGGTGATAACGCCCTGGGATCAAACCGGGCGGCCAAGGCCTGCACCAGATCCCTGAAGGCAAAAAATTCCTCAAATGCGGGTTCACTCACCAGCCGCTTGAGCGCAGCCAGAGCCGGTGCGGCATGAGGCGCGAAATGCGTCCTGCCCCGAACCCGGGTCAAAAAGGCGTAAGCGCCCAGGGCCTGCATGATCCTGCTTGCGCTCACCATGGGCCAGCCCTTGCGAAAGACCTCCCGGTCAAAGGGACCCAGCTCCTTTTGCAGCCCTATATACACCTCAACCAGCTCTTCCTTAAGTTGCCGGGAAAGATCCACATAAGGGTCGTGCAGCAGTGAGGCCAGATCATACTGGCAAGGCCCCAGACGGCCACCCTGAAAATCCACCAGGCCCGGTCCCCGGGAGGTCAAAAGAATATTCCTGCTTTGAAAATCCCGGTGCACAAAGCCCCGAGGCGAAGCTTCTCCGGCCAGGCGGCAGATTTCTTCCAGTTCCTGTTCCAGGGCCTGATTAAGATCTGCGGCCAACAAACCGCAAGCCCCCACGGCAAACTGTTCCCAAAAATAGGCGGCCTCTCTTTTCCGCAAAAAGCCTGGAGTAAGCTCATCGCCGTCAAAGCAGAATTCGAGTTTCATATTGCGGGCGGCTTTTCTTTGCATACGCGCCAGCATGGCCAACACGGGCCTGTAAAGCTCAAGCAATGCCCCGTGATCGCCGGCCAGGGAAAGAACCTTTTGCTGAAACAATTGGGAGCCCAAGTCTTCCAGCAAAAAGAAACCCTGGTCAAGATCCTTGACCAACAACTCGGGCACATGAATTCCCAGCCCGGCCAGGTGACCGGCGAGATAATCATAGGCCAGGTTCTCGGGCCGGTTATCCGGATTGGCCATACCCACCAGACTGCGGCCCTGGTTGTCCGTAAGCCTCAGAAAAACCCGGGGTGAACCATCCGCCTGGACAACCCCTGCCTCCAAATCCCCTTCACAGGCAAAGGGCCAGTTTTGAACGGCCCAGGTTTTGAGCTTCTCTGTCAGGGGCTTAGGCATGGGCCCCTCCCCCAAGATCCGAATTGGCCACAAATCCGTCGGCCAAAACCGCTCCCGTCACTGTTACCCCGGACCTTATTCTGGCCCCGGGCAGGAGTATGGAGTCGCTTACCTTGGCTCCGGACTCGACCACTGCATCCTCTCCCATGATCAGAAAGCCGCTGGTCGCAGCACCCGGCTCGATCCTAGCCCCCCGGGCCAAGACCGGTGATTCAGAGGGAGACAAAAAGGCCAGCTCCGAAGGAGGGGACTGGCATAATAACCGGTTGACCGCCAGATAGCGCTCAACATCACCTAAGTCGTCCCAAAAACAACCCGGCTCATAAGCCCTTATCTCACAACCCTTGCTAATGGCCGTGCGAAAGGCGTCCACCAGGCTGGAAGGGCCTTTTGCGGGTAAGAAATCCAAGAGTTCGGGCCTTAACCTGGCCAGGCCGCAATAGGTTTTCCAGCGGGCGTTCGGGGGGATATTCTCATCGCCCTTAAAGCCGAGCACCCGCCCTCCTTTATCCAGGGCCACGGTGTTAAAGGCCGGGTTATCAACCACAACCAACAGGGCCAGGGGGTTATCCACACCGGCGATCTGCTCCAGCTTTAGAAGGTCCAGACTGCTCAAGACATCTGCGTTAACCAGAAAAAAGGGGGCTTCACCCAATAGTGGACGCGCCTTAACCAGGCCCCCGCCGGTGCCTAAAATGCGGGGTTCATGGCTCACACGCACCAAAAGGTCCGGATCATCAAGCCGGTTTATATAAGACTGAACCCTGTCCGCCAGGTGATGGGTGTTCACCACTGCGCAATCCACCCCACAGGCGGCCAGCTTTTCCAGCCACAGCCCCAACAGGGGCTTGGAAACAACCGGCATCAGGCATTTGGGGCGGCGGCGAGTGAGGGGCAAAAGGCGAGTGCCCAGGCCCGCGGCCAGAACCATGGCCCGCATGGCCTTCTCCTTTTATCAGGTTATTCGGCCTCGCAGGGCCGTTTAAAGGTAAAATAAAGCCTGTGTAATATAACCATTTATTGTATCAGATGAAACACATGGTCACGCTTGGATGCCTTAAAACAGCACTTCCGGGCTGAAATTACGTTTCTTCATTATAAGGGTGTCGTTTCTTTCGATTCCCCAATAAATATTTAAAGGGTAGTCGGCCCGCCTCAGGCGCCTTTTCCCTAAAGGCCCCAAAGGGGCGTGCACAGGCAGGTTTTTGCTTCTCCGGTATTGCAGGCCCGTTTCAAGCCGGATAAAACCCAGGAGAATCACTTTTTGCAAGGCAATCAATTGTATAGCATAATAGTGCCTCTGCAACAATCACTGGACCCTTGACTATCTCTTCAGGCAAAGGGATCATTGGCAAATAATCTCCTGTAACTTCAGGCAAAGAGGTTTCCATGCCCTTAAGAAAACCGCTCAGAATCCTGGTGATCTGCCTTTTTTTATTTTCACTTACCTGTGTGGCAGGCTGCTTTGACTATACCGTGGAACTTACCCTGCAAGAAAAAGGTAGTGGAATCATTGACATAAGTCTTGATATGCCCCGTGGGCTGGCCGGGGACAACCCGCCCAATCCCCTGGATTCTCTTTTATTCCCCATACCGCGTAAAAAAACCGAAATGGTCGGGGACCGGGTGATTATAAAAGAATTCGCCGGGTTCAGCTGGCCGGACCTGGTGGTGGCCAATCGGGTCTGGTTTGAAGTGGAGCGGATCAGGGTCGGCGTATTGGGCATAACCGATTATACCTATCGCCTCACCACCAAGCTGCGTTCCCTGGAAGGCGAACTGCCGGACCGGGACGTGTTGCCCGGCAGGGAGCTTGAGCAAAAGGCCCTGAAAAACAGGCCCACCGATCCGGCGGAGATCAAGGCCAGGTCCCTTTTGGCCAGAAGCCTGGTCGGGCACCATGTCACTTTGCGCATCAATCTTCCGGGCGAAGTCACCAAAACCTATCCCCTGGTTCTGGGCACAAAGGTCATAGAACCGGTGGTCTCCGAAAAAAGAGCCGCCATAACCTGGCAGGTTCCCCTCTCCACCCTGGCCAATGAACAGATAAGGGACAACATGGTCTTCAGGGTGGAGTTCCAGGGCGTCATGGATTTCCGGGGCAAGGGGCAAACCCTGGCCCACACCCGCTATCCCAAGGCCTCGGATCTGACCCGGATCAAAAAGGAAAGGGAAAAGGCGCTTAAGGAAGGCAGCCGGGACTGAAAAATGATGTCACCTGAAGAAATCAGGGCCGCCTTGGCCCAATCATTTGTTGTGGGCCTGCAAGGACCGACCCCACTGGCCGAAGAACTGGAGATGGTGGGGGACAAGGGTCTCGGCGGGGTGATCCTCTTCAAACGAAACTGTGAAGGGCCTGAACAGGTCTGGCGGCTGAACCGGGACCTGCGCCGGGCTGCCGAGCAGGCAGGCAACCCCACCCTGTTTGCGATGGTGGACCAGGAAGGCGGCACTGTAGCCCGGCTCAAGGGCGACTTCACCCATGACCCGGATTTTTGCGAATTGGGAGATAAAGACGAAAAGGCTCTTTATGATCACGGCCTTCGCCTGGGAAGGGAGCTTTCCCTGGCCGGTTTCAACTGGAACCTGGCCCCGGTTCTGGATGTGCACGGCCTCCCGGACGGGGTGATGGCCCGCCGCAGCCTGGGTTCAGACCCTCAGGTGGTGGGCCGCCTCGGCGCAGCTTATATAAAGGGCCAGCAAAAGGCTGGTGTTCTGGCCTGCGGCAAGCATTTTCCCGGCCTGGGCAGGACCACCAAGGACACTCACAAAGAACGCCCCATAGTGGACCTTTCAGCCCCCGAACTGGCCGCCATGGAGCTTATTCCCTTTGAGCGGGCCATCCAGGCGGAATCGGCCGGAATAATGGTCTGCCATGCAGTTTTCAGTTCAATCGATCCCACCCTGCCCGCATCACTTTCCCCCAAAATCAGTGAAGGCCTCTTAAGGAGGCAAATGGGATTCAAGGGACTCATCCTTTCCGATGACCTGGAGATGGGAGCCCTTGCAGCCAACCTGGATCCGGCCGGGGCAGCGGTCAAGGCTTATCAGGCCGGAGTTGACCTGCTTTTAATCTGCCACCGTGCGGAATACGCCCTGGCGGCCCTGGATGAATTGGTTGACAAGGCGCTGAAACGGCAAATCAGCCAAGAGCGCATCCAAAAAGGGTTGAAGCGCATCTTGACCTATAAAGAAAATCTGCCCGCCCGGTTCCCCGAGCTGGCTGAACTTAATCAGGCGCTTAAGGCCTGATTAACGCCTTTACCTCAGCCGAGACTTAAGAATTAAACATATCAAAATTCTTGATTCAAGATTTGCTCCCTTTATACCGATATCGTAAGTGTATGGCTGTATCTAAAACGCCAGGGAGCCAATTACTTGAGCGTCACTATCAAATATAAAGAACTCTTGGAAAAACCGGTGTTGATCACCCCGGCTAAACGCAGTCCCTCGGTGAAACGGGAAACCCTTTCGGATAAAAAGCCGGAGTATGAATCCCCTTTAAGCCTTTATCTCGCGAGCCGCCGCTCCAACCTGAAGGAAGAGGTCTTTCAACAGGAACAGGAAAGAGTCCTGTCTCAGGTTCGGAGCAGGGTGGCGAACCTGGCCCAAAACATAGATGACTTAACCGTACCCCAGACCGATCTGCTGCCGTATTATAAATACGCCAAAAGTTCGGAACCCCAGGCCTTAAGCGCCGAGGCGGATCAGGAAGCGCCCTGGCCCTCTTCCTATTCGGTCAAGGTGTACCACCCGGCCAGGGGCCAGGTTATCCAAAGCCAGGGGCAAAATCCCATAGAGGAGGTGAATCTGGCCGACGGTGAACACACCTTTATCCTTAATCTTGATGGTGAAGAAAAGGAAGTCAGCGTAACGGTCAACAATACCGAGGACAACACAGACACCCAGGAAGAATTCCTGGAGCGGCTCGGCATTCTTATTGAGTCACAAAGCTCTCAATTAACCGCCCGGCTGGAATATTCCTTTGAGGATGCCTGGGACCCGGCCCCCAGAACCAGACCCATGAATCGGGTGGTCCGCCTGGTGGTGGAGTCCAGTGAGGCGGGCATGGGGCCTGATTTTCATTTCACAGACACAGAAGGTGAATCTCTGATCTCTGACTACGGCCTTGACCGGGGGCTTCCCCCCCAAGCGGCCATGGTTTATTCAGGAGGCGCCATAAGGGAGCAAAGCACAAATCAACTCAGCCTGGCCGACGGGCATTTAAACGCCGAGATCAAGGACGCAACCAACGGCATGGTGGAGATAGAAGTTTTAAAGGGCGGCGAAGAACTCAACCGGGATTTGCAAAAGATCATTGACGAATACAACAGTCTGGTGGATTATCTGGATTTAAACTCAGACCTCCTGAGACCCTCCTTGAAAGACAGGGTGATCCGGCCTTTGGAAGATCAATCCAGGCAACTTTTTGAAATGGGTCTACAGGCCTCGCCCCAGGGGAAGATGAAGGTATTGAGTGAATTCCCAGGGCAATTGACAGATAACTACAGCCAGGTGAAGGCAAAGGTTCTGGATGATGATGGCTGGATGGGAAGGCTGAAAACCAAGCTGGACCAAATTCTCGATCTGGAAGAAGACGCCTTTGCCGCCCAACCGGCGACCCGGTCGAACCTGCAGGCCAGGCAAGAAGCCTGGGCCCTTTTGGAACATTTAACAGACGGCATTATCAACGGCTATTACTGAACCGGAAAAATAAAAATGAAAAAACTTATCCCGCTGCTTTTGTTGTGTCTACTTCCCGTTTCCCTGGCCCTGGCTTCCCCCAGCGGCCTCATAGACCAAGGCAACCAGGCCGCGGCCAAAGGAGACCTTGCCAAGGCGACAAGCCTTTATCAAAAGGCCATAGCCTCGGGCAAGCTTTCCAAGGCAAACCTGGCCGTGGCCAGAACCAACCTGGGGTGCGCCCTGGATGATCAGGGTCAGGTCGATCAGGCCATAGCCCAGTTCAACCTGGCCCTTAAGGCAGATCCCTCCTATGCCCAGGCCTATTACAACCGCAGTTTCTGCTTTGAGCGCAAAAACCTTCCCAAACTGGCCCTGGAAGATGCCATGCAGGCGGTCAAGATCGCGCCCGGCGATAAAGACTACGCGGCTCGGCTCAACTATCTCAAAGGTCAATAGGGTTTCTTCATCACCTCCATTCCCTGCGGAAAAGACAAATGAGCATCTCCATACGCCCCCTGGCGGCCGGCGACGCGAAAAGCCTGCCCATCATCCACTCAAACGCGGTGCGCGTTATGGCCAGGGAACACTATTCCCAAGAGATAATAGAAGCCTGGACCGGTGCCTTTACCCGGGCAGATATAGAAAGCGCCTTGAATGAGCCCCAAACCCAATGGCTCTTGGCCCTGGACGCTGACGAACCGGCCGGTTTTGCCCTGCGCCACGGCCCTGAAATCAGGGCGGTGTATGTACACCCCGACCACTCAAGAAAAGGGCTGGGGCGAACGCTTTTAACCGAATTGGAACAAAAAGCCCGGCAAGAGGGGCACACCTCTCTGCAATTGGAAGCCTCACTGAATGCCCGCCCCTTTTACCAAAAACAGGGATACCGGGATGTCACCCGCTCATTTTTCAACCTGCCTGACGGGCTTTTGATGGAAAGTGTCAAGATGACCAAGGAGTTATCCTGAAAGTTCTCACCCTTCTCCGGCTTAGGGCATTGACTTGACGCTTGAAACCGGGCAAGCTGCCCCAAGGTTTGCATCACCTTGGGGCCGTTGTGCGCATGAAAGAACCGGTAGAAATTTTAAAGGGTCTTTTTTTCTGTGAAAGGGGTTTTCTAAACGCCAATCACTTTGTGCTGACAAGACCTTATAAAGCCCTTATCGACACCGGCTATCTCACCTGTCTGGAGCAGACCGAAAAAATACTGAACTCCCTGGGAGTAAAATTCAGCCAGGTAAGGCTTATTGTCTCCACTCACACCCACTCAGACCATATCGGCGGCAACCGGACCATACAAAAAGCCTCCAACTGCCGGGTGGCCCTGCATCCCCTGGGCAGGAAGTTCATGGAGCGAAAGGACAGCCGCTCGCCTTGGTGGAGTTACTATGGTCATAAAGCCGAATTCTTTTCCGCCGATCTTACTCTGCATGACCGGGATATGCTTAGCCTTGGCGATCATGAATTCATGGTGATCCATACGCCCGGCCATGCCGCCGACGGAATCTGCCTTTACAACCCCAAGGAAAAACTGCTTATCTCCTCGGACGCCCTTTGGGAAAACGACCTGGCCGCCATGACTCCCCTGGTGGAGGGGGAAGATTGTGTAATAAAGGCCAGACAGTCTCTGGAAAGCCTTGGCAGGCTTGAAGTCGGGCTTGTCTGCCCGGGGCACGGGCCGTGCTTTAAAAATGCGCCAAAGGCCCTGGTCAAGGCGGACAGACGCCTTAAGTCGTATCTCAAGGACCCGGAAAAAATGGCCCGCGACCAGATAAAACGGATCTTCATATTCACCCTGATGATGCTGAACAACCCCTTGAGGCAAGATTTTGTCCAGCACCTTAAGAGCGTCCCCTGGTTTCAGGAAACCGTGGATCGGTATTTCAACGGCGAATACGAACCGGTGAAACGTGATATCCTGGAGGAGCTCAAAAAAAGGGGCCTGATTGCCGAAAAACAAAACCGTCTTTTCAGCACAATCAGACCCTGATTATTTTATAAAACGCCAGTGCAGGGTGTGTCCTGCACCGTGCACTGGCTTTTATCCTTTTTTCCGCGTACGGGCCAGACAGGCCGGACAAAGTCCTTCCAGGGTGACCTCAAGGTGATCCACCTGGGCAGGGTAAAGGTCTTTCAAACGTGAATAATCCAGTTTGACCAGACCCGGCTCAAGGCAGGATTTGACTCCGCAGGCCTTGCAGTAAAAATGGGGGTGGCTCTCCCTGCCTGGACCGGCGACCAAATGATAGCAAAAGGCCCTGCTGCCTGATTTCAGGCGATCCAGCAGACCGGCCTTGAAAAACGTTTCCAAAAGCCTGTAGACCGTCACCCGGTCAATGGGTCCCTTTTGCCGGGCCTTTTTAAACAGTTCAGTGGCTGAGAGGGGCTTTTCTCCCTCCTCCAGCACAGAGAGCAAAAGCAGCCTGCGGCTGGTGGGTTTCAACCCTGCCTCGGTGAGCAAACGTTTAAGATCCAAGCCTTTCATTGTCCAGTCCCGGCCGGTAACAGGGGGTTCAGCAAAAGCGAAGCGAAAAAGAAAATTCCAGCCACACAGATAATACTCGCACCTGAGGTGAGATTAAAGACATAAGACAGCATCAAGCCTACAATGGTGAAGAACCCGCAGAGTAATGATGAAACAAACATCATGGATTTCAGTGACCTGCACCAACCCTCCGCCATATAAGTGGGAATGGTCAATAAGGCGATGACCAGTAAAAGCCCCACCACCCGGATCAAAAATACCACCACCAGGGCTATCATCACCACCAGCAAATAATACAAAGCCCTTACCGGCACCCCCCGGGAGACGGCAAACTGCTCGTCATAGGAGATGGCCAGAAAACGGGGATAAAAAAGAAACACCAGCCCCAGGCAGAGCAGGTCCAAGGCGGCTATGAAATAAAGATCGCTTGATGGAACCGCCAGGATGGAGCCAAACAGATAGCTCATCAGATCCACGTTGTACCCGGGCGTGAGGTCCATCAAAATTACGCCCATAGCCATGCCCAAGGCCCAGATTACTCCGATTATGGTGTCTGCCCTTTTTTTGTTTTTAAGGGTTATCCAGGCCATGATCAAAGCCGCGCTCAAGGTGAACCCCACCGCTCCCAAAAGCGGGCTGATGCCCAGAAAAAAGGCCAGGCCGATTCCGCCGTAAGCAGTGTGGGCGATGCCGCCGGAGATGAACACTATCCGATTCACCACCACCAGGGAACCGATCACTCCGCAAGCCAGGCTGGCCAGAAGACCGGCCAGGATTGCGTTTTGCATAAACTCCATCTGGAGGGCCTCAAGCATCTTCATCCTCCTCCTGATGGTTGTGCAGGGCCAGCACCCGATGGGGCATGCCGTGGGCCACCAACTCCACCGGGCAGTTATAGGTCTTTTGCATCATCTCGGGCGTGATTTCGGCTGAATGATGGTGGAAAACCGTATGATTCACGCAGGCCACGCTCTTTACATGGGTTGAAATGACGTTTAAGTCATGGCTGACCAAAACAATGGTCATGCTCTCGTTCAATTCAGCCAGGAGATCGTAAAAACGCCCTTGCCAGGTGCGATCCACACTGGAGGTGGGCTCATCCAGAAGCAAAAGGCTGGGGTTGTCGACCAGGGCGCGGGCAATAAAAACCCTTTGACGCTGGCCGCCGGAGAGTTTATCCACCTGCTCCTTCAGGTATGCTCCCATACCCACCCACTCCAGGGCCTGTGCGGCGGCCGCGCGGTCTTTTTTACCCCAGCCGAAAAACTTGAACCCGGCGGTGAGCCGCCCCATGAGAACCACTTCTTCCACTGTCACCGGCAGTCCCGTGCCGTTGGTTATCTCCTGGGGCACATACCCCACCCCCTTGGGGGTTCCGGGCATTTTCCTTCCCAAGACCCGAACCGATCCCCTGTCCGGGGCGATCACCCCGGCCATGATCTTCAACAGGGTGCTTTTCCCTCCTCCGTTGGGACCTAAAAAGGCAACATAATCACCCTGTTCCACGGTAAGGCTCACCCCATTCAAGACCTGCCCCCTACCGTAGGAGTAGTAAAGGTTTTTTATTTCAATTACCGGTTCACTCAAAACACTGTCCCCGTATCTGTTTTTTCCTGCAAATGATTAATCCTGATCCACGTTTCAGCGCAGGGCCTTTTTCATCTCAAGGGCGGCCTTTTTCAAATTAGCGGCCCAATCAAGGGCCAGGGGATCTATTTTCAGCACCTTGCCGCCGATGGCCTGGGCCACGGAAGAAGCCGCCTTGGTGGAAAACTGCGGCTGCACAAATATCACCTTGACCTCCAGTTCCCTGGCCTGCTTGATCAAAGCCATGAGCCCCCGAGGAGTGGGTTCCTTGCCTTCCTTTTCCACTGGTATCTGCTTAAGGCCATAGGCATCGGCAAAATAGCCCCAGGCCGGATGAAACACCATCAGGCGGTTTTTGCCGGAGACCCGGCTGAAGGCCTGGCGCAGCTCCTCGTCCAGCGAGGCGATTTGTTTTTTAAAGGCCTGATAATTACTTTCATAAACACCCTTATTAGCCGGGTCCAGGTACTTTAACTCCCGCAAAATTGCTTGTGCCTGGATAGCCACCAGGGGCGGAGAAAGCCAGATATGGGGGTCTGCGCCTGCTGTGTGTTTGTGACCGCCGTGTGCGGAATCAGGGCCTGATTCATGGCCCTTAACGGGTTTTCGGGTGGTTACATCCACCCTGGGCACCTTGGCCTGAGTGAAAACGATTCGCATGCCGGGATTTGCCGCCGTTATCCTGGGCAGCCAGGTCTTTTCAAAAGGCACCCCAATGGCAAAATAAGCCCTGGCCTTTTGCAAGGCCGCCATTTGCGCGGGCTTGGGTTCATAAGTTGCCGGAGAAGCGGCCTTGGGGACCATCACCTCGACCTGTGCCAGGTCCCCTGCGATGCGCTCCACAAAGTATTTCTGAGGCGTTATACTAACAAACACCTTCAGCCGATCTCCGGCCAAGGCACTATCAGGCCGGACCAGGCTCATCAGTAACGCACTGACAATTAACAAGGAAAAAACAAAACCCGTTTTAAAAACCTTTTGCCCGGGTAAAAGGCGTTTTGCAAACAAAGCTGTCATCTCAGATCCCCCATCCCTATTTAGGATTTATGTGAAAGGCCTTGAGCCATCAAACAAAGCGTTTTAACTTTCTGGGATTAATTGTGAGTCTCAGGCAGGCAAAATGCAACAAAGTTGCAAAAAAAACAAAACCCATCAACTGTGGGATCACCTTTAAGTCTGACCGGATCAAATCTCAAATTCGATAGAAAACCGCCAAAGCTCCAAAATATGCGCTAATTAAGTAAAACAGCCAATGGCAGTGGACCTTACCGATGAGCTGGTCTTAATTTAATAAAAAACAACTTATAAAGTAAGTTTTCACAAAATTCAAGCCTTAAAAAATGCCCGGGAGTTGAAAACTTCCGGGCATTTTTTAAGGCTTCTGACAAACAGCCTGTGTACGGGGCACTTGGCAAGACCACGTTTTTGCCAAGTGGCATCTGACCAAGTCCGGGATGGATTTATCAGCGAGTTTATTCCTTAAACCTTGGTCAGGCCTTTTGCTCCTGCCTTTCCAGGGCGCTTATAATGCCTTGGCGCACCATAAACGGAGCCAGCCCGGTCTCTTTGCTGATGCGCAGTACATCATCGGCCTCGGGATGCATGCACCATAAACCGGCTACCCTGGTGCGCTTGACCCTGGCCGGGCCCCAGGGGCTTTCCACGGTCACGATCTCCCTGGGAACGCAACGCCTCTCGGTGCGGGTGATGCGCACACCCAGAGAAGTTGTCTGTTCCAATACCAGTTGGGCCATTTCTTCAGCCTTTTCCGGCGAGCAGGAAACCATGACCCGCAAACCCGGACGCCCCTTTTTCATATAAAGAGGGGCAGCACTGGCATCAAGGGCCCCGGCTTTCATAAAGCGGTCCAGCACCATGGGCAGGTCCTCCGGGGTCTGGTCATCCAGATGGCAGGTTATCTCCACCACCTGCCTGGCCTCGGGCAGAATCCGCCCCTCTCCCCAGATAACCCGAACAATGTTGGGACTAAGCCTGGAAGGGCGTTCACCGCCTCCGGTGCCGGAACTTTTTATCTTCATCTGGGGCAGATCGCCAAAGCTGTGGGCCAGGGTGCTCACCAGGGCCGCGCCTGTGGGCGTAACTGTCTCCTCCTGCTCAACCCAGGATCTTACCGGAGCCCCTTCCAAAAGCCCCAAAACCGCGGGTGCGGGCAAGGGCAATCTGCCATGGGCGCAGTCCACGAATCCCCGTCCCAGAGGCAAAGGCGAGCAGACTACTTGATCGGGCTTGAGCCAGGCCAGGGCCCCACAGGTGGCGATAACATCCACCATGGCGTCAACAGCTCCTACCTCGTGAAAATGCACTTCCTCGGGTGAAACGCCATGCACCTTGCCCTCGGCCAGGGACATACGCTCAAAAACCCGCTCCGCAGGGCCTTTGACCTCCTCAGGCAGGCAACTCAAGATCTCCTTGACCTGGGCCACTCCCCTGAAGGGCTGCTCAGGCGGGGCAATCACCTCGATGCGGCGGCAGGCGATCCCCATATGATCCAGGTAAACCTCCCTCACCTCCACACCTTCCAGGCCCAAGGCCTGAACTAATTTCTCCAGCTCCGAAAAGGGCCATCCAAGGTCAAGAAAGGCCCCGGCCAGCATATCTCCGGCCACACCACCGCAAGCGTCTATATAGAGAATCCCCGACATCTCAATTCCTCATGATTTTTTGCGGGAACCGGACTTCCTGGTCCCGCTTTTTTTGGCGGCCTTTTTTTTGGATTTCCTGGGCTGGTCGGCAAAGGCCAGGTCCAGGACATCATCCATATGGGAAATCTGATGAAAAGTTAATTTTCTTTTAACATTGGCCGGGATCTCAGAGAGATCCTTTTGATTCTTGGACGGGACCAAAACCGTGGTCAGCCCGCAACGCAGAGCGGCCAGGGATTTTTCCTTTATCCCGCCTATGGGAAGCACCTTGCCGGTAAGGGTGATCTCGCCTGTCATAGCCACATCTTCCTTCATGGCCACACCGGTCAGAGCGCTTACCATGGCCGTGCATATCGTCACCCCTGCGCTGGGGCCGTCTTTGGGGATAGCCCCGCTGGGCACGTGCAGGTGCAGGTCCATATTCTCGTAAAAATCCGGATCCAGGCCCAATTGGTCAGCCCTGCTTCTGATATAGGTCAGGGCGGCCTGGGCCGATTCGCGCATGACCTCTCCCAACTGGCCGGTAAGGGTGAGATTCCCCTTGCCTTCCAAGGGCGAAACCTCAATCCTGAGAACCTCTCCGCCAAAGGCGGTCCAGGCCAGTCCGGTGGCCACGCCCACTTCACCCTCGGCCTTGTCATCCTCCGGTATGAACTTAGCCACTCCCAGATACTTGACTACGCTGGACTTGACTATGCGGAAGTGGCCTTTTTTCCCTTCCGCCACCTTACGGGCCACTTTACGGCAAAGGGAGCCCAACTCCCGCTCCAGGCTGCGCAGCCCGGCCTCGCGGGTGTAGCCCCTGATCACTTCGAATATGGCCGAGTCGCTTACGGTTATATCCGACGGTTTGAGCCCGTTTTCCTTAATCTGCCGGGGCAGGAGATGCCTTTTGGCGATTGTCACTTTGTCTTCATCGGTGTAGCCTGAAAGTTCAATCACCTCCATGCGGTCGAAAAGCGCATCCGGAATGGTGTCTTCCATATTGGCCGTGGTGATGAACATCACCTTGGAGAGATCAAAGGGCAAATTCAGGTAATGATCTGAAAAGGCATCATTCTGCTCAGGATCCAGCACCTCCAAAAGGGCCGAAGAGGGATCGCCCCTGAAGTCGCTGCCCACCTTGTCCACCTCGTCGATCATAAAGACCGGGTTGTTGGAGCCCGCGCTCTTCAAACCCTGAATAATGCGTCCGGGCAAGGCCCCGATATAGGTTCGGCGGTGTCCCCTGATCTCGGCCTCATCCCTGACTCCGCCGAGGGAGACGCGTACGAACTTGCGTCCCACGGCCTTGGCTATAGACCTGCCCAATGAAGTCTTGCCCACCCCCGGAGGGCCCACAAAGCAAAGGATGGGGCCTTTCATCTTGGGGTTAAGCTTGCGCACGGCCAGATATTCCAGAATGCGTTGCTTGATCTTGGCAAGGTCGTAGTGATCCTCGTCCATGACCTTTTTGGCTTTTTTAATATCCAGACTGTCCCTGGTGGATTTGGACCAGGGCAGGTCAAGAATCCAGTCGAGATAGGTTCGCACAATTCCCGCCTCGGCCGCTTCCGGCTGCATGCGCTCCATGCGGCCCAGCTGTTTTAGCGCCTCTTTGCGAACCTCTTTGGGCAGGGCCTTTTTCTCCAAGGCCTCCCTCAAGGTGGCTATCTCCTGGCCTCTTTCCTCGGCATCCCCCAATTGGCGGTTTATCACCCGCATCTGCTCGCGCAGGTAATATTCCCGCTGGCTCTTGCTCATCTCTTCCTGGGCCTCGGACTGAATCTCGGCCTGCAGGGTGGAGACTTCCAGTTCTTTATTGAGCTGGGAATAGACAAGCTCCAGGCGGGTCTTGGAATCTGTTTCCTCCAATATGCTCTGGGCCTCTTCGGTTTTGAGCCTCAGATTGCTGGCCACCAGATCCGCCAGGCGGCCGGGGCCTTCCACCGAGTTTAAGATAGCCATGACATCGCTGGACAAAAGCCCCCTTAAAGCCAATATCTTTTCACTGGCTTCGCGCACACTGCGCATAAGGGCTTCCAGGTTGGGGGAAAGATCTTCCTGCTCCGGCTCTTCTTCGTTTAACGGATCAACCGATACTTCAAAAAAGGGCTTTTTCTTTTTCCAGTCAGAGATAGCTGCCCTGGTTATCCCTTGAACCAGCACCTTCAACCGGCCGTCGGGCAGCTTGAGCTGGCGCATGATCATACCCACCGAGCCCACTTCATAAAGCTCGTCCGGATCAGGTGAATCCACATTGGGATCTATCTGGGTGGTCAAAAAAACCAGCTGATCACGGTTTTGGGCAGCCTCCACCGCCAGAACCGAAGACTCCCTGGCCACAAAAAGAGGCAAAATCATATAGGGGAAAACCACCACGTCCCGCACCGGCAACAGGGGCAGGGTTTCAGGCAGGTTTTCCTCGTCCAGCTGCTCAGCCAGTTCACTTGTATTTATGTTGTCTGTGGGTGCGGCCATTTTCTTCACCTAATAGTTAATAATCATTTATTTTCCCGGCCATTATACAGGCTCGGCCGGACCGGCGCCCCTACATCCTATCAAACCGCCGGTGCCTGTCAACAAGCCCCCAAGAGCCTATCAAACCGCCGGTGCCTGTCAACAAGCCCCCAAGAGCCTTTAAGGGCCTTGGCTCATATCAACGTAGACATTACCCCTTTTATTGTATTAGTATAACCTGCATACTGGGTATTAAGCTAAAGCAGGGCGCCAAATAACCTACAAAAAACAGGGGTTAATCTTGGTGTCAACCTGCTTATTTGTTAAAGGGGCTCCACTAATCCATAAGGAGGATATCGCCATGAAAAAAATGCTCGTGGCCGGTCTGTTCGTAGTTCTGGCCTTATCATTGGGAATGGCTCCCCCACAGGCCTTGGCCAAGGAGTATAAAATCAAGATTGGCGGAGGGCCCACAGGCGGCACATTCAACGCCTTTGCCAGCGGCATGGCCGCCTATGTGCCAAAAGTAGACGCCAACATTGCCTGCACCGCGGTGGGTTCAGGCGGCAGCGTGGCCAATGTGCGCCGGGTCAACGCCAAAGAATCTGACCTTGGCCTTTCCTATGGCGGCGATCTTTGGTTGGGGGCCAACGGCAAGCTGCCTAAGGACACCAGAAAATACGATAATGTCCGCATAATCGGTTTCCTCTACGGGGCCCCCGCCCAGCTGGTGGTCAGGGCTGATTCAGGCATAAAAAGCGCCAAGGACCTGGCCGGCAAGAGAGTGGCCGTAGGCAACGCGGGTTCCGGCGCGGCGGCCAGTTGCGAACGTTTTTTCAGACATCTCGGAACCTGGGACAAGATGAAGCGTCAGTTCCTGGGCTATTCCAAAGCGGCCCAGAACTTCCTGGACCGCAAATTGGACGCCTTCTGGGTGCTGGTGGGATACCCCAACCGCTCCATAATCGAGGCCAACTCAAGGGCTGAAATAACCTTGCTAAATGTGGGCAACGATGCCAAGGAAAGCGGCTTTTTCAAGGCCATGCCCTTTTACCAGCCCACAGAGATCCCGGCCGGCACCTACAAGGACGTTCCGGCATGCAGCACATTCCAGGACGCCACCTTCCTGACTGTAAACAAGGACATTTCAGCCGACCTGGTCTACAAGCTCATGACCATACTGTGGTCCCAAAAGGGTATGCGCGAGATGACCACCCGCAAAAAGACCTTCAAAACCATGACCATGGAAAACAATTTCAAGGGCGCTCCGATCCCCCTGCATCCCGGGGCGGTGAAATTCTGGGAAGAAAAGGGCGTAAAGGTGGCTGACAACCTTAAACCGTAATTTTAAAAAAAACGCCTGGCTCCCGGAGGGAGGCCGGGCCAGGCGTTTAATTTCCATGGGCGTTTGGGAGGCCTTTATTAGTCCATATGGGGAGGGGGCTCTATCGGCTCCCTTTTCTATTGCCTGGTACGGAGTTGGCTGATGAACGAAGTTCTTGAGAATGCAACCCAGGTTGAGGACAAAGAAAAACTGGACGAAATAGTACGCAAGGATTCCAAGGTCGGCAGGGCCATGTATGGCTTCTGGAACTACATAAACGCTTCCTTGGGCATCTTTTTAGTGCTTTTTTATTTTTATCAGGCAGGAGTAAACCCGGTGGACAACCAGTACAGCCTGGGAGTCTATGTGATGGTTACTTTTGTCATGGTTTTTTTAGCCTACCCCGCCCGCCGTGAATCACCGGAAGACAGACCCTCCCTTTTTGACTTATTCCTCAGTCTGGTGACCATAGCGGCAATCGGCTATTGGATGATGGAATTTGAGGATCTTAACTACCGCATGGGTGCGGAGACCGACCTGGACACAGCCTCCAGCGTACTCGGCATACTGCTTTCCCTGGAGGTGGCCCGCAGGGTCCTGGGCTGGGCCTTGACCATAGTGGGTATTGTGTTTTTGCTTTACTGCCTTTTCGGTGATCTGCTCTCCGACATTCCGGTTCTGAAAGCCTTTGCCCACGACGGCTTCACCATCAAAAGAAGCCTGAACCACATCTATCTCAAGTCGGAAGGCGTCTTCGGCATCATGGCCGATGTGCTGGTGACTTATGTTATTCTCTTTATCTTCTTTGGGGCGTTTCTGAAAAAATCAGGAGCCGCCCGCTTTTTCCTGGACCTTCCCACCGCACTGGCAGGCAGGGCCGTGGGCGGACCGGCCAAGGTGGCGGTGATAGCCTCAGGCTTTTTCGGTTCAGTCTCAGGTTCGGCCATCGCCAACACCGTCTCCACTGGGGCCTTTACCATCCCCTTGATGAAAAAGGCCGGTTTCAGGCCCCATGTGGCCGGAGCCATTGAGCCCAGCGCCTCTATCGGAGGCATGTTCATGCCCCCCATCATGGGCGCCGGCGGCTTTATAATGGCCGAGATGACTGAAATCCCCTATGTTGATATCATGAAGATGGCCATCTTCCCGGCGGTTGTCTACTTCCTCTCGGTCTATGCCATGATCCACTTTGAGGCCAAACGCTATGGCCTCAGGGGCAAGCCCCAGCCCGGAGATCCCACAGCCTGGGAAATCCTGAAAAAGGAATGGTACCTTTCCCTGCCTCTGGTGATCATCATCATCCTCATGCTCAAGGGTTATTCCCCGGGCCTGGCCGCCTTTTACGCCACTGTGAGCTGCATTGTGGTGAGCTGGTTCACCAAGGACCACAAAATGGGGCCGCGACAGATTGTGGAAGCCATGGTGGAGGGAGCCAGAAACACCATAATCATCGGAGCCACGGTGGGGGTTATCGGCATTATCGTGGGGACCATTGCCTTGACCGGCATTGGGCTTAAATTCTCCCAGATCATCATTGACCTTTCCTACGGCATCCTGCCCTTGGCGGTTCTTTTGATCGGCCTGGCCTCCCTGGTGCTCGGTATGGGCGTGCCGGTTACCGCGGCCTACCTCATAACCGCGGTGCTGACCGTAAGCGCCATGAGCCATATGATATCCATGGCCAACTTCGGCGTGCCCTATGCCGACATCCAATACAACGAACAGATGATGGCCCAGGCGGGCTGGGTGCTGATAGCCTCGCATATGATTGTGTACTGGTTCAGCCAGGACTCCAACATTACCCCGCCGGTCTGCGTGGCCGCCTATGCCGGTGCGGCCATCGCGGGATCAGACCCCTGGAAAACAGGCTGGACAGCCTTTAAATTCGCCAAGATGCTTTATATTGGCCCCCTTTTGTTCGCCTTTTCCCCGGGCTTTTTACTCCACGGCTCCTGGGACCAGATAGTTATGGCCTATGTAACGATCACCCTGGGCACCATTGCCTTTTCCAGCCTGACCATGGGTTATCTGCTCTGCCCCACCAACGTGCTGGAATGGCTCATGATGCTGGTGGCCACCGCCCTTTTATTTTTCCCGGTGTTGCTTCCGTTCTTGCCCAAACTGGCCGTGGACCTGATAGGCATCGGCTTTTGGGCGGGAGTGGTGATTTTGCAAAAGGTCCGCATCAAGAAAGATCCCACTTTGACGCTGCCCATCCAGGAAAGGATGAAGCTCAAGGAGGCCTGAAATGAACCCGGTTAAACCCATTGCCAGGATTCTTTGTCCCTTGGATTTTTCTCAGTTTTCCAAGGATACGGTGGATACCGCCGTCTTCATGGCGGAGAAGCTCGATGCCAGTGTGCTTTTTCTGAATGTGGTGAACGAAAGGCTTTTCCAGGATCTGAAAAGGGCCAGTGGAAGAGTGCGCTCTCTGGACGGGGTTTTTGACCAGTCCATTCTGACCATGGAAGAGGAAAGATCCCAACAGATGAGGGACATTTTAAAAAAAAGCAACGTGGACACTATTATCCACGAGTCAAAAGTGGCGGTGGGGTTGCCCTATGAAGTAATCATTAAAACCGCGGAACAGGAGAAAATAGACCTTATTATCATGGGAGCCAAGGGGCATGATTCATTAAGCCGCAGGCTTCGTTTCGGCAGCTCGGCGGAAAAGGTCTTTCGCCGCTCTTCCTGCAGGGTCTTATTTGTGCGCTAACCCGAAGCCTCCCTTGTGTAAACCGGTTATTTCCGAGAGCCTTTTCATAAAGGGCTCTCGGAAATCTTAAAAGACGCGTCTTGCTGCCCACTCTCAATCCATCTTTTCCAGGGTGAAGACCACCGGATTATCCGGATCCGGACAAACCAGTTCCAGCCTGCCCTCTTCATCCAGCCAGGGTATGGAGGCATCAAACATAAAGGCCCTGATCATGGGATCCAGGGCGCTGTAGGCGTGTACACACAGGCCTTCGGGGGTGTGCGCCTCGACCACCCACTCGTCACCAGGCTTATGTCCAGCGTGACAGGTCCCCTCAACTGATTTAACCTTGATCTTGACCTTACGATAATCCGACATTGAAACCTCCGGCCTTGCCCTGGCCTACATGGTTGACCCCTGATGAGCCGAGGATTTAAGATATGCTAACCATATCACCTAAAACCCGGTACAGATAAATATTAACAACCGGACCAAAACCAGTATCGACCGAAAAGGCCCCTCCGGGCAATCAGATCCAAGGGGGCTTTTCACCTGAATTTAAAAAAAAGCCCGGGTAGGACCGTTCTCGGCCAAAGGAGGACACCATGCAAAGGTCCCTTGGCGAAAAAAACAGATTTAAAAAATGGACGTCTGCCTTTTGGGGGATGTTTATCCTGCTTGTCTGTCTCACCACCGGGCTAAACGCCCTGGCCGCAGCTTCTGAAATCAGTTTCTGGACCACAGAGGTGGAAAAAGACCGGCTTACAGTGCAAAAAAACCTGGCCCGGGATTTTGAAAAGAAAAGCGGCATAAAAGTCAAGATCATTCCCGTGCAGGAAAACAGGCTTAACCAAAGGGTTACCGCTGCCTTTGCCGCCCGTAAACTGCCGGATGTCATGTACCACCCCCTGGACTACACCATGGGCTGGGCGGAAAGCGGCATCTTAAACCCCAAGGCCGCGGAAGAGGTCATTACCAAGCTTGACAAGGCCACCTTTGCCCAAGGCCCGTTGGAAATGGTTAAAACCCAAAAGGGGCATGCGGCAATTCCCTTGGACGGCTGGGGGCAACTCTTGCTCTACCGTAAAGATCTTTTCAAAGAGAAAAACCTGGACAGGCCGGATTCCTGGGACAAGATACTGAAAGCCGCCAAGGCCCTGCACAATCCGCCCCTGTTGTGGGGTTTCGAGGTGGCCACAGACCCTGGGCAGGCTTACACTCAGCAGGTCTTCGAACACATAGCCCTTTCCGGCGGGGTCAGGCTTCTCGATAAATCAGGCCGGATCGACCTGAATACCAAGGCCATGATAAATGCCCTTGATTTTTATAAAGAATTGGCCCAATTCACCCCGCCCGGAAACCTTTACTGGCTCCACACCAGAATGGATTATCTTTCGGGGCGGGCGGCGATGATTGTGTGGTCGCCTTTTATTCTGGACGAGCTCTCGGGCCTGCGCCGGGACCAGCCCGTGGCTCCCGATCTGGCCCAGGGCAAACCGGGTTTTCTGGCCAAGAACACAGGCTTTGTAACCAGCATCCAAAGTTCCGGGGGCAAGGCCCAATATGGAATGGTGAACTATCTGGGCATTACCGCGGACGCCCAAACCAAACCGGCCCGAGCCTGGGTGGAGTACCTGCTTCAAGAGGGCTACACAAAATGGCTGGCCATGGCCCCTGAGGGCAAACTCCCCTTGCGAAAAGGCACCCCCCAAGATGCCGATGCCTTTATCAAGGCCTGGAAAGAACTTGAATTCGGAGTGACCAGGCGGGCCAAGATATCGTCTTTTTACGGTCCTGAAACAGTATCTGCCATTCTGAAGGGCGCAGACGACTTTGACCGCTGGGGATTCAAGGCGGGCAAGGGATATCTCATGGCCCAGATCTACGGCTCCAAACTAATTGCCAGGGTCTTGAAACAATTTTTGGACGGTGAGTTGACTGCGCCCCAGGCCGCGGCCCTCATGGATCAAAAAGTCAAGGAATTGAATAAGTAAAAACGGCATATGCATAAAAGGGGGGGATTAATTGAACCCGAACAAGGCCGAAAACACTCTTTCCTCCACCAGGGTCGAGCTCAGCCTGGAGAAAAGGGAAGCAAGGCTGGCTTTCGGGCTATTGGCCCCCACCGCCCTGGTGGTGCTTTGCATCATCATCTTCCCCCTTGTCTGGAATATCTGGCTCAGCTTAAAACCGGTGGAACTGGCCCAGTTAAGGGGAGAATCCCTTTTCGCCTGGAATCTGGGATGGGACAACTACCTGAAAATCTTAAGCGACCCTGAGCTGCCCGCCATACTGGCCGCCACCTTGAGCTATGCATCTTTAGGCAGCGGGCTATCGATTATCCTGGGTTTGATCGCAGCCCTCTGCCTGCAAGGGCCCTTCAGAGGCAGAGGAGTTTTAAGGGGGTTTTTCATTTCTCCCTATATAGCCCCTGTGGTGGCGGTGGCCTTTACCTGGGGTTTTATCCTGGACCCTCAACTCGGCATCCTGAATTGGTTCGGCATGGAACACGGGCTTTGGGAAAAACCGCTTGCCTTTTTCTCCGCCCGCTGGCTTGAACTTGATTTATGGGGGGTTGAGTTCTCTATTCCCCTGGCCCTCTTCTCTGTAATCCTGTTTGAGGCCTGGCGCTATTTTCCCTTTGCCTTTCTTTTCATTCTGGCCAGGTTGCAGGCCATTCCCCCTGAACTTAATTATGCGGCCCAGGTGGACGGGGCCGGTGTGTGGCAGGTATTCAAACATATCACCCTGCCCCAGCTCTATCCGGTGCTGGCCAGCCTGTTTTTGTTCCGCTTTATCTGGACTATTAACAAATTTGACGACATTTTCCTTTTGACCAGGGGGCAGTCGGGAACCATGGTCCTGGCCATTAAAGTCTATGACTATGCCTTTGGCCAATTCAACCTGGGTCTGTCCTCAGCCCTGGCCATATGCATGTTTTTGTTTCTGACTATTTTACTGGCCGCTTATTTTCGCTGGATCATAAGGAAAGCCCATGCCCTGGTTTAAAAGCAAAGACAAAAGGGAACGGCTTTTCTGGGGCGCGATGAAAATCCTGGGCCTGGCCTTTTTCACCATCCTGGTCGGCTTTCCCTTTTACTGGATGCTGGTCTCTTCGCTGAAGCCCTTGCAGGAAATTCTGATGAACCCCAGTAACCTGCTTCTGGACCTGGGGCGAATAAGCCTGACCGCCTATACCCAAGTGCTTTTTGAACACGGTTTTCTGCGCTATCTCTTAAACAGCGCCTTCATCTCCCTGGCCACGGTTTTGCTCACCCTGGTTCTGGCCACCTTGGGGGGATACGCAGTCACAAGGCTGGGTTTCAGAGGTAAAAAGACCCTTTCCGGCGGCATTCTGGCCATATATATGCTCCCGGCCATAGTGCTGGTGATTCCCCTGTATGTGCTTTTAACCAAATTGGGCCTGCACGACTCCCTTCCGGCCCTGGTAATGGTTTATCTGGCCCAGACCCTGCCGGTGGCCCTTTATATGCTTAGAAGCTATTTCCTGACCTTGCCGGTGGAACTGGAATATGCGGCCATGATCGACGGCTGCACCAGGCTGCAGATAATCCGGCGCATCATATTGCCGCTGGCCGCGCCCGCTCTGGCCAGTGTGGCGCTCTACACCTTTATGATCGCCTGGAACGAATTTCTCTTTGCCTTCATGCTTTTGGATACACCGGAAAAATTCACCCTCTCCCGAGGGGTGGTCCAACTGGCCGAAAGCGTACACCTCTCCAAACAGCTGGTAATGGCCGCCTCGGTGATGACCACGGTTCCGATAATGGTTTTATTTCTCATGTTTGAACGTTTTCTGATCCAGGGACTCACCAAGGGGGCGGTAAAGGGATAAATCATGGCAAAGCTGGAGCTTACTGATCTGCATAAAAATTTCGGAAAAACCAAGGCCCTTGACGGAGTGAATCTCAAGGTGGCCGACCAAAGCCTCTGCGTTCTGTTAGGGCCTTCGGGGTGCGGCAAAAGCACCCTGCTCTACATTGTGGCCGGGCTGACCAGCCAAGACCAGGGACAGATCAAACTGGAAGGCAACCCCATTGACCACCTTTCCCCCAGGGAAAGGGATATCGCCATGGTTTTTCAGAACTACGCCCTATATCCCCACATGACCGTGGCCCAAAACCTGAGCTTCGGGCTTGCCATGCGCAAAGAACCCAAAAAAGTGATTCAAAGCCGGGTTAGTGAGACTGCCGAACTCCTGGGCATAACAGACCTGCTGGGCCGCAGGCCGGGCCAGCTCTCGGGAGGGCAAAGGCAGAGGGTTGCCATGGGCAGGGCCCTGGTGCGCAGGCCCAAGCTTTTCCTCCTGGATGAACCTTTGAGCAACTTGGACGCCAGGTTGCGGGCCCAGGTGCGCCTGGAACTGAAAAGCCTGCATAAACGCCTGGGGGCCACCATGGTTTATGTCACCCATGATCAGGTTGAGGCCATGACCCTGGGAGACCAGGTGGTGGTAATGGAAAACGGTAAAATCAGACAAACGGGCAGCCCGGCCGAGATATACAACCAGCCTGCCGACACCTTTGTGGCCGGTTTTATAGGATCGCCCGCCATGAATCTGATTCCGGGCAGGTTGGAGAACACGCCCAAAGGCCTGGTTTTTTCCTGCCGGAGAGAGGAAATATCCCTGCCCAAGGGACTTAGCCCGCGAAAGTCGCCGCTTGATATTTTATTAGGGATCAGGCCGGAAGACCTTCATCTGGGGCATGGCAAGGAAATCAAACTAAAGGCTGATCTCAGGCTCTTGAGCGACCTGGGCCCGGAGAAGCTTCTGCAACTTGACTGGGCGGGTCATGAGTTGACCATGCGGGCCGACAAAAAAGCCCTCCCGGCGCAAGATGAAACACTTTCGGTGAGCCTTGACTTTGAGCAACTACATTTTTTCAAGGATGAAAGGAGATTTGAACTTACGGCTGATAAGCAGCCAAGTCAGACCGGCAAGGAGGATGCTGAAAGGCACCCGCATCAACAACACTAAACGGTATTGATCGTGGAAAAAGTGATTGGAAAACGATCCAACCCGGGTTCTAATCTTTTTTTTCCAAAACCCGGGTTGGATCCTGGGCAAATTGAGACTATTTCCAGGTCACATTCCTGAAGATCTTGTGAGTGTCAATATTGTCCTTATAACGTAAGACCGTTTCCATAAACCGGGCCAGAACCTCATCGGTAAGGTAATTGGGCTCAAGCCCCAATTCGATCAAGCCTGAATGGGCCGGATTGTAGTAATGCTCATCGGCTTCCACCCGGGGGTTGGGCAGGTTCTCTATCTGTACATCCAGGCCCAGGCCCTTGCCCACCCTCTGCACCATTAAAGCCAGCTGATTCACACTGAAGGTCTCTACAAACTGGTTGAATATGCGCAGTTCACCGGGCTGAGCCGGATTTTCCAGGGAGAGGCGCACGCAGTTAAGGGTGTCTTTGATATTGAGGTATCCCCTGGTCTGACCACCGCCGCCGTACACGGTCAAGGGATAGTCGGCCACCGCCTGCACGGCAAAACGGTTCAATACCGTTCCAAAAAGCTCGTCATAGCTAAAAAACGGGAAAAGCTTTTCATCGTCGCCCGTCTCATCGGTAACCAGGCCGTAGACCGGGCCCTGCATAAGATCAGTGGCCCTGATGCCCCAGGTGCGCACATAGAACCACAAAAGGTCGGTATCCATGATTTTAGTGGTGTGGTAAAGGCTGGAAGCCTGACGGGGATAAAGGAACTTATGGGAGCGCCCCTTGTGCTCCACCTCAAGCCAGCCTTCTTCAATATCAATATTGGGAGTGCCGTATTCCCCCATGGTTCCCACCTTGACCAGATGGGCGTCCGGGCAAAATTCATGCACTGCCATTATCACATTGAAGGTGACATCCAGGTTGTTTTTGAGGGTCAGGTCTGCGGCCCTTCTGTTCAGCATTGAATAGGGGGCTGAAGGCTGCTCGGCATAATGCATCACCGCTTCGGGATCTGAAGCCTTGAACACCTCGGCCACAAAATCCCATTCCCTTAAGTCGCCGATCATGACCTCGACTTTATATCCGCTCTTGGCTTCCCATAAGCGAGCCCGTTCATGGAGACTCGGAACCGTAAATAACGGCTCCACATCTTCTTCAGTGCTGACTATACGGCGCAGGTAGTTATCCACCACAGTCACCTTGTGCCCTCTGGCCGAAAGATTCATGGCCGTGGGCCAGCCCAGGTAACCATCACCGCCCAAGATCAGAATATTCATAAGTTGAACACCTTGAAGTGGTTTGTAAAAGGAAAAGTAAAAAGACTATGAAATTTTAACAAATACCACTTTCTATGAACAGCAAGCAGATCATATATTCAATGACGTGAGCCAGGGCCCAGCACATCTCCTTCAATTTATACCTGAGCGTCGCTTGTTCAGCTAATTTACACATGTCTATAATGAAAAATAGGTAAGTACTGGTTTGCGTGTTTTTTTCATCAAAACTCACCGCGAAAAGACATGCTTTTTTAAAAATTACAACACAGTCCCTTAAATAGATAACAAACAAAAAAACCACGTATTAAATAAGAATTCGGCTACTAGGCCTGATACTGTTTTTGGATAAACAGTTTTTACTATCCTGCTGCTATTGTTTATGTACCCCTTGACATTACGGGCTTAAAGAGTACATATTTTTAAATTCCATTTACTCTTATCAGCAATATCGAACCCTCTATAGGAATATAAGCATTTCGTGAGGAAAACCATTGTTCACATAATCACCAGCACCGATACAGGAGGAGCGGAGAATATGTTGAGCAACCTCATAGAAGGTGCTTCTTCGCGGACTGCTCATCGGGCTGTAATCAGCCTCCTTCCTCTTGGCGCCATAGCGGAAAAAATCAATGCGTTCGGTGTAGAGACTCTTTCCCTGAATATGAAATCAGGGGCCGACGCCCTGCTTTACCTCAGCCGCCTGGCCCGGATGCTCAGAGTGCTGAAGCCTGATCTGGTGCATACCTGGATGTATCATGCCAACCTATTGGGATCTCTAGCCGCATTTTTGGCCGGAAGACCACCGGTTGTCTGGGGCCTGCATCACAACAACCTGGCTTTCAGCGCCAATAAGAAATCCACCCTGATGGTGGCAGGGCTGTGCGCTCCAATATCCCACTTTCCCTTGGTGAAAAAAATTATCAGCTGTTCACAAGAGGCATTGGCAACGCACAGGAAACTGGGCTATTGCTCTCCCAAAATGCAGGTAATACCAAACGGATTTGACCTAAACAGGTTCAAGCCTGATCCTTCCGCCCGTCAAGAATTGCGCATCTGTCTGGGACTTGCACCAGACACACCCATCGCCTGCATGGTGGGCCGCTGGGACCCTCAAAAGGATCCGGAAAACTTTATAAAAGCCGTCGCCAAGGCGCACCGTGAAAGTCCCCGGAGCATCTACCTTATGTGCGGAAAGGGCTTTGACAACAAAAACAGTCAATTAAAAAGCATGCTACGTAACGCGGGCATATCAAAAAAAGTTTTGCTTTTGGGTAAACGGGACGATATTCCCTTTATAATGGCTGGGATTGACCTGTTGGTTTTACCATCAAGGGGAGAGGCCTTCCCCATGGTAATGGGAGAGGCCATGGCCTGCGGCACCCCTTGCGTAGCCACCGATGTTGGGGACGCAGCCTATTTAAACGGAAATTTGGGTTGGATTATTCCGCCAAGAAACCATGAG
The DNA here is from genome assembly GCF_000931935.2 of Dethiosulfatarculus sandiegensis. Classification (GTDB taxonomy): domain Bacteria; phylum Desulfobacterota; class Desulfarculia; order Desulfarculales; family Desulfarculaceae; genus Dethiosulfatarculus; species Dethiosulfatarculus sandiegensis. Next base: position 199,228 of record NZ_AZAC01000056.1, on the reverse strand, counting down.
GCCCTTGCCAAGGCCATGGTTAAGGGTTTGTCTTTAGGAAAAGACCAACGGGAAATCCTGGGGATGAAGCTCAGATACCGGGTAAGAATGAACTTCAGCTTGGCTGATACGGTTAAAAAATACGAAGCCTTATATGCACGAATATAATCTACTTTTTAAAAGCTATCTTCGATCTCGTCTCGCATCAGACTGTTGGAAGTTACAACGCAATCTGCAGATACAATCATTTTTTACGCCACTTGCCGGTCATTAATTAAAAACGGCAAGCCCCTTTCGCAGGCCGGGCTGTTTATCCAAGGGAATCAATATCACAAAAAACTAACCCAACTCTCTTAAAAAACCCAATCGTTGTTTTTCCTTGATCCCCGCATCCAGATTCTCTTCAGTATGACAACGGGCCTTTCGCCTCATTGCTGTATTCTTAAATACCCGATCAATAAACGTGGAAATGGAATCCATCTCCTTTACATAATTATCTTCTGTATTTTCAATACGCAGGGCAAAAGGGGCATCAGCAGGCAAATCCGGATCAACATATGCGTAAACCATGGGAATGCCCATGGCCAGGTACTGCCTTGATTTAAGCGGACAGGCCTGATCCAGATTTTTACGATGCAAAGCCAAGGTGGAAAACGCCAGATCCGCCCCTTTTAAAAGCTCCGTAACTTCAAATTCCGGCGGCCGGCCGTGAAACACCAAGTTAGACTTGTTTCGGCGATGAACGCCGATTACATGAAAAATTATATTGGGCATGAGCCCGGCCAAGTGGGTAATCTTGTCCAACCCCTGCCACCTCTGTTCGCTGGAACAGACAAAATACACTTGAGGGGTTTTATTACCCGTATCTTCTACAAAGGGATAATCTGCACAGGAAATCCCATTGGCTATGGTGGCCGTGGATTTATGCCAGGAATCATAAGAGCTTGCCAGCTCAGGCGTTACGCATACCAAACCATCGGCCAAAGGCAAGACGGCTCTGCGGCCGAGTTTATTGTAGGCCCAAAGCAGGCGATTGGTCACACGCCATTCCTTATCCTCGTCACTGTTGATCTCAAAAACCAGTCTGCGGGCCGCACGTTTCAAGGCTACAGGTAAAAACGGCATAAATAGAAGATAACGACAATAGCAAAAATCGTAGTCCATATTTCTTGTCATACGCATAAGGCGATAAGATGCCACTATCTGGCGTTGAAAGAACCAGGCTCTCCCTGCGGGCAGGCTAAAACTGAAAGGTGTGGATTTGGGTTGCATGTGAAGGTCGAACAACCTGAGTGATTCATAGGACAGCAAGTCAACCTCAATACCCATTTTTTGCCAGGCGGCAACCTGAGAGGCGATCTTGACCGCAACTCCGCTGGCCGGCTTGGGATCTGAATCGCAAATATACAAAATCTTCAAATTATATAACCCTTCCCCCTGAGGCCTTTCAAAACAGCGCATAGAAATTGCCAGGGGAGTACAGGACAAGGCTCAATTGCTTGAAATTGCATCCCGGCCAGAGGCTTTTTTGCCAGTCCCGACGCCGAAAGACACTATTGGGCACACAACTTCCACTCCCGGAAACCAGCACCGGCGAATAAGTTCTATTCCCTCAAACAAAGCATTATATTAACCGCAATTCCACTTAACGTCAGCTAAATGGCGGTGAGCGGTGGAGTAATCTATTTACATAAACGGTCTGTTTGACATCTCCCATACTTTTTCTGGCTTTTGCTGAAATGTTAAGTGGTGATTCAACCTGTCATGTTCACGGCTATTTTCTTTCCCCGAAAATGGGCTGTCACGGTTAAGCTTTTTTCAACTTCCTCAGATGGCCAGAAAATCATGCTGGTTTTAAGGCTGTTCATCGGGGTCCCCGAAATGCGAAGCATTTAAGGGGTGGCTCGTCGGGGTCCCCGAAATGCGAAGCATTTAAGGGGTGGCTCGTCGGGGTCCCCGAAATGCGAAGCATTTAAGGGGTGGCTCGTCGGGGTCCCCGAAATGCGAAGCATTTAAGGGGTGACTCGTCGGGGTCCCCGAAATGTTCCAATTTTCATTCAGGGTTACTGCCCCCGAATGATCACAACTCTTATGGCGGGACATAAAGGAGCAAGCATAGCTCTCATTTGATGTTTCCTTGGTGAGCCCTAACTGATTACAGGCAGCGTTTAACTGCGGCCCATCACCCCCGCTAGCTTATTATTTCTTAACCATTTTTCAAAAAATCTTACTGCCTAACCTGTGGAGCATCCCCGTTTAAAACACAAGGCTTCTCAAACCAGACAGGCCGGGATTCATAATTTAAATATCAAATGCCCCTGCGACCTGAGACACTCACACCAAAATGTCACCAGGAAAAAACTGCTTGGGTCCGGCTTATATAAAAAGCTCCAATCCACTTGAATTACATTAACTTCCACTCTATGGTCAAGGGAAGAACATCCAATTCAAAATTCAGGGATCAGCCTGCGCTCCCCCTATTTATCGGAGAAGACAACCCATCACTTAGGACTGTTTTTAGGGCAAAGAGCATGGCTGTTAAAAACTCCGGAATACGCGAGAGAAGCAATACTTAAAATGGTTTGGGCTCTCTACGCTTTGTGATATTAATTGCAATATGCATTGACTGGGTGTAGAAATTCAGGTATCAGTCATCGTAGTTTAAACAGTAGGGCTATCAATTTAATAATACAAATAGAACCAAGTAAATACACAGGAGACAACTTTAAGCTTACAGAGTGGGAATAGCGGATATAATAGGTCTTGCCTTTGCACCGCTGGTCAAAAGATTAGCCTTTGCCGCCGGAGCGTTTGTTTAAAAAACTTTGACAGCCAAAACAATCCCGGATCCATACTCGAGAGGCGATAACACAGTCTCCAAACTCACCTTCTTGCACTTGTAAGCTTGGCTGCCCGATATATGGTTTACCATGCCATACCTAGCCCCAAAATCAAATTTTACTCCCATCAACTTGGGTTGAGACAGTGGTATACTGCAGACTATTTATCTCACATATCAGGATAAAAGCTGCGGAGTAAAATCTTAACTTAAAAGTAACCTATCCTGCTATAGTAGAAAGTGTTACCCTGTCTCCAAAACGAATCAATTCGAATAAAATATTATCCAACCTTATTATTAACAAGGGGGGCTAACGAATTATCTGAGCATAACAAAAAATTTAGAGTTTTACCTGTACAGCACAAATGACATACAATAACTTTTATTAAATAAGTCGTTATTATAGAATTATTTTAAACTGACATTACCAAATTCCCCAACATAAAAAATAAAGAAAAGAGTCTTAAAATTTACTACTAACTTTTTACCATACTCTTTAATAAGTCTTAAATTTTGCAGAATTCAGTTGCTATCATTTAAGGACAATCCAGGGGATTCGCCTACGCTTACCGGCGTTAGGTTTCCCGCTTTTTACTCCGGATCCATGGATATTTGTTTTATCAAATGAACAAAACTCTTTCTTCATCGCTGGCATCGAATCTTCAGGAGCCCTGTATCTTGTTTTAAATTGAAAAAAATAAGCAACCAGCATCAACAGTATAGGTTTACTCTCAGAACCCGTCTGTGAGCGACTTGGGACGATTTTTCCGCTCACACCTCTTTTTTTTTAGCCCAAAGAAGGGTATTAAAACCAAACAGCAATACTGAAAAAAAACGCCAATATGGCGATTTATTTCTTCTTGGCCTAAGCAAGTCGGCTTTACTAATCTAATATATAGTAAATAGGCCATCAAACAAATACGTCACCAATATAAGAGGGGATGAGACATGGACTTCATCGATTTAAAAGCACAACAGGCGTTGATCAAAACCAAGTTGGATGAGCGCATCCAGGAGGTCATGGCCAGCGGTCGCTATATAATGGGGCCACAAATCAAGGAACTGGAAGATGCCCTGTCCGAATATACCGGCGCCAAACATTGCCTCAGCTGCTCCAGCGGTACTGACGCTTTATTGCTGGCCATGATGGCTTTGGGCGTAAAGGCGGGTGATGAGGTGATTACCACACCGTTCACCTTCATAGCCACAGGTGAAATGATCGCCCTTTTGGGCGCCAAGCCGGTTTATGTAGATATCGACCCTGCCACCTATAATATTGATCCCGGCAAAATCGCCGAAGCCATTACAGACAAAACCAAAGCCATCATACCAGTCAGCCTTTACGGGCAATGCGCCGACATGAACGAAATCAACAAAATCGCGGCAGATCATGACCTTCCTGTAATTGAAGATGCGGCCCAAAGCTTTGGTGCAACTTACCAGGGCAAAAAATCCTGCACCCTCACCACCATCGGCTGCACCAGCTTCTTCCCTGCCAAACCGCTGGGCTGCTATGGCGACGGCGGGGCCTGCTTTACGGATGATGCAGAGTTGGCCACCCAAATGCGCTACCTCAGGGCTCACGGACAGGATCGCCGCTACCATCATCCTCTTATTGGTCTCAATGCCCGCATGGACACCATGCAGGCAGCTATTTTAATGGAAAAACTGGCTATATTCCCCAATGAAGTTGAAGCCCGCGCCAAAATCGGCGCCCGTTACAGCCAGGAATTCGGCGATAGTGTAAAGACCCCAGTCATCAAAGACGGGAACACCCATGTTTATGCTCAGTACACTGTTGAAGTTGATAATCGCACCCAGGTGCAGGAAGCTCTAAAGGAAAAAGGGATTCCAACGGCAGTGCACTACCCGGTTCCCCTGCATCTCCAGCCTGCTTTTGGGTTCCTTGGCCAGGGTGAAGGAACCTTCCCGGTAGCGGAAGCAGCCTCGCAAAGGGTTATGAGCCTGCCCATGCACCCTTATCTTAAAGAAGAAGATCAGGACACTATTGTTGCCGCAGTCAAAGCTGCTTGCTAAATAGGGTTGTTTGTTAATTTGCGGAGAGTCATCTAATGGACTTTAAAAATACTTTAATCAGTAAATTGAATGATAAAACCTCCCTTATCGGGGTGGTTGGCATGGGTTATGTGGGCCTGCCTATTGCCTTGCGGTTTGCCGAAGTCGGTATAAAAGCTCTGGGTTTTGACGTCGATCCAGTAAAAATCGACAAACTGAACCAGAAGCAAAGCTATATTGAGCATATTTCCGCTCAAAAAATAGCAAAAATGATAGAAGCAGACCTGTTCAGCGCCACAGGCGATTTCAAGCGCCTTGCGGACTGCGATGTGGTTATTATTGCGGTCCCCACACCATTGACCGATAAAAAAGAACCAGACCTTAAATACGTGGTTGCCACAGCCGAAACAATTCAAAAATTCATTCGGCCCGGTCAGGCTATCAGCCTGGAATCCACCACCTATCCCGGGACAACCAAAGAACATCTGCTTAGCCGTTTTGAACGGGCTGATATGAAGGTTGGTGAGAATTATTTTCTCATTTACAGCCCCGAGCGTGAAGACCCCGGCAACCCGGATTTTTCCATCCATCAGATTCCCAAAGTGGTTGGCGGCATCACACCATCCTGCCAGGATGTCGGAGAAGCAATTTATGGTTGCATCCTGGACAGGGTGGTGAAGGTAACATCACCTGAAGTAGCGGAACTTACAAAAGTTTTTGAGAATATTTTTCGCTGCGTAAACATTGCCCTGGTTAATGAGCTGAAAATGCTCACCGACCGCATGGGCATTGACGTTTGGGAGGTAATCAAGGCCAGCTCCACCAAACCCTTTGGATTCATGCCTTTTTTCCCCGGTCCCGGGTTGGGGGGCCACTGCATCCCCATAGACCCTTATTATCTGAGTTGGAAGGCCAAAGAGTACGATTTCTCCACTAGATTCATCGAGCTGGCCGGCGAGGTCAATACCTCGGTGCCTTACTGGGTCGTACAAAAGCTTTCCGAAGCCCTGAACAAACAAAAAAAGTGCATGAACGGCTCAAAAATCATGTTGCTGGGGGTGGCGTATAAGAAAAATGTAGATGACATGCGCGAATCCCCTGCCCTGGTTCTCACAAAACTTCTCCTAAAAGCCGGTGCTGAAGTTTGCTACCATGATCCATACATTCCGGTATTGCCTCATACCCGTGAGTTTCAACTGGACATGACATCTGTCCCGTTGACACCGGAAAATCTGACAAAAATGGATGCTGTGCTTATAGTAACGGATCATGACAATGTGGATTACCAACTGGTGGTTAACCATTCAGCCCTTGTGGTGGACACCCGCAATGCCCTGGACAGGCTGAATGAAAAATCTAAAAATATAGTAAAAGCCTAAAACTGAATGGAATGTGATAAATGAGCGCCAAGAACTCAAGCGAAATAAAAGTAGCCGCTATTGGGGCAGGCTACTGGGGTAAAAACCTTATTCGTAACTTTGAAGCCTTAGGTGCGCTTAAGGTGATTTGCGAGTCCAACCCTGATACTCTCGAAAATTTCAAAAAGTTATACCCAAATGTACAGGGCGAACTCAACATTGATAAGGTTTTGAGCGATCCTGAAATCGATGCTTTATCCATCTCCACCCCGGCTGAAACGCACTTCGACCTGGTGAAAAAGGGGCTTTTGGCTGGTAAGCATGTTTTTGTTGAAAAACCACTTTGCCTAAAGACAGATGAAGGTAAAGAGCTGACCAGAATCGCAAATGAATGCGAACGCGTCTTAATGGTCGGACACCTTCTGCACTATCACCCTGTGGTCATCAAGCTTAAGGAGCTGATCAATAATGGTGTATTGGGACGTTTGCAATACATCTATTCCAACCGCCTCAACCTCGGTAAAATCCGCACTGAAGAAAACATTCTTTGGTCCTTTGCTCCCCATGACATCTCTGTGGTGTTGGCTTTAACCGGTCAATCCCCGGACACCGTGAGTACTCAGGGCTCTTATTTCCTCAACAAAAACGTTGCTGATGTAACTGTAAGCAACCTTACCTTCCCCTCCGGTATAGCAGCCCACATTTTTGTATCCTGGCTGCATCCCTTTAAAGAGCAAAAACTGGTGGTGGTTGGCGATCGCAGCATGGCGGTCTTTGATGACACAGAGCCGGACGACAAGTTGTTGCTCTATCCCCACCAGGTCATGTGGAAAAACGGAGTACCTGTACCGGATAAAAAAGAAGCTCAAAAAGTGGAATGGGAAAAAAGTGAGCCTCTAAGGGATGAATGCGCCCACTTCCTGGAATGTGTCGCTTCCGGAACAAACCCTCTTACCGATGGAGAAGAAGGCCTCAGAGTGCTTAGTGTATTGGCCGCCTGCCAGGAATCCATGCAAAAAGGCGGCGAAGCGATCAAGCTTAATCCCCTTAAGGATGCGGGACTGGAATATCAGGCCCATCCTTCCGCATTAGTGGACAATGGGGTCAGCGTGGGTAAGGGGACCAAAATCTGGCATTTTTCCCACGTGCTTTCGGGCAGCGTAGTCGGCGAAGACTGCAACATCGGGCAGAACGTGGTTATTGGACCCAACGTAACGGTTGGAAACGGATGCAAAATCCAAAACAATGTCTCGATATACAAGGGAGTGACCTTAGAAGATGATGTCTTCTGCGGCCCTTCCATGGTGTTTACCAACGTTTTCAACCCGCGCTCTGAAATCAAACGTATGGATGAAGTCAGAGACACTGTAGTGAAAAAAGGCGCCAGTATCGGAGCCAATGCCACCATCGTGTGCGGAAACACCATTGGCAGCTATGGCTTTATCGGCGCCGGTTCAGTAGTTACCAAAGATGTACCGGATCATGCTTTAATGGCGGGCAACCCTGCTAAGCAAATCGGCTGGATGTGCCGTTGCGGTGAAAAACTTCTGACTAAAGATGATCATATCTTCAAGTGCCCTGCTTGCGAGGCTCAATATGTGGCAACTGAAAACGGTCTGAAATTGGAATCAAAATAATTTCGCTAATTAAGGCAAAAAATTATGGGCATACAGGTATTATTAGTTCCTGCATGCCCATAATATAGCTTGCATCGTAGACTGTTACATAGTCTATTTGGTCAAGTCCAATTGGGGAGAGCGAGTTAACTATTCAGTTAGTCGGCTTTCTTTACTTAGATTCATGTATCAAAAGGCCAAAAAAACGAATTACTACGGAAGCTGTCTTTCTAATTTACCCCCTTCAAAACCTGTATTATCTTTTGTCCGGTATCACCGTGCCCATAAGGGGATTCCTTTGAATCAAGTGGAAAATTTAAAGCGTTTTTAACCTGCTGTATCAAATCATCAGGTTCTTTGACGTTAGCCAATCTGCTCCAGCCGAGCCTAAGCAATTCCACCCATTCTGTTTCATCACGTAGGACAACACTAGGGACATTGTGAAAAAAAGCCTCTCGTTGTACCCCACCAGAATCGGTTGCTATGGCGGCGGCATTTTTTTCCAGCATGACCATATCTAAATAACCAACGGGTTCAATTAATTTAAAAGAGTCTTTAGAGTTGATCTTTTGAGTTAATTTTTTAAGTTTATTACGTGTACGTGGATGGACCGGAAAAACAACAGGTATTTCATCGGCTATTTTATCAAATGCCTGTATTATATTAGCCAACAACGCGGGATTATCAACATTCTGAGGGCGATGCACCGTGGCAAGAATAAAATCTTGGGATTTTAGACCCAACTCATTCAAAATATAACTTTTTTCTTCTGCCTTTTGGGCATAAAACAAAGCAGCGTCATACATAACATCACCAACTTGGTGAATTTTGTCCTTGGAGATTCCTTCTTTGGCTAGGTTCTCCACTGCCGGGGTGGTTGGCGCAAACAACACTTGAGCTGCATGATCTGTGAGCACCCGGTTGATCTCTTCAGGCATACGCCTATTAAATGAACGTAAACCCGCTTCAACATGAGCTATAGGAATCTGTAGTTTGACTGCAGCCAAAGCACCGGCCAGGGTGGAATCCGTATCACCATAGACCAACACCCAATCAGGCTTTTCCTTGATAAGCACTTTTTCAATGGCCTCAAGCATGCGTCCGGTGTTTTGACCGTGGGTGCCGCCTCCAACGCCCAAATTATAGGATGGTTCAGGAATCATCAACTCGTCAAAAAAGATTTGGCTCATGACAGTATCATAATGCTGCCCAGTATGTAGTAAAATATCCTGCATATCGTCATGATAAGCTAACAATCTAGACGTGACTGCGGCTTTGATAAATTGAGGCCGCGCACCAATAACCGTTACTATATTCATAACTATCAAATCTCCACTTAATACATAAAAACTAATAAAATTTACGATTTAGAATTTGGAAAAATTTTAAAAATGTGCTTAGGATTTGATGGCAAATTTTAACGCCGTTTTTTTATTGAATCTTTAATATGGGCATTTAATATCGACAAAATATGTTATATTATAAAATTCAATAGTGAAGAAATAAACAGATTTTTTATGCTACTGTAGTAAATATATATAGAATTTTACTTCCGAAAAACAGGTTAAAAAACCAATCTTTTTAAAAGGGTATTCGGTTTAGTAATCTTCATCCAGTGGAGTTGCATCTACCTCATTAGAAGATTTAGCTTTTAATGATTCTGGGAGTTTCCCATGACGAATTATATAAAATGCTCTACCAAAATAATTAAAAAACACATGGAAATTTGTAAATACTTTAGGCGCTATTCGTAAGCGAGACAAAACAAAAATTGCAACAAAAATATAAAACATTAACCCGCCATGTACCTGATCTTTTTGCGGGAAGACAAGGAACCAGAACATAATTACGGCAGTAGCCAAGGCGTATAGTAGGCCCCCCAAAAAATTACCCATGTGAGGCATAGTTAGCCGCCTACGGTAGGTATTCATAAAAATGGGATCTGGTACTTTAGCGGTAATCTCTTGATATGAACCACTAATTGATTTTAATTCCTTTAATAAATCTGCCTTAGCAATTCTATCGAAAGCAGCATCAGATTCCATATCTTGAGAAACTTTTTTAGCCATGCGCCAGACAATTGCTTGTCCACTAAATGCCAAAGTCATAACGATCAGCAAGCTAATCGTCGCGTAGTGATTTATATAAAACAGCACGGGAAAACCTCCTAAGGCAACTCCTAGAGGCATCACCATTGTTGAAAATTCATAAGCGATACGTCCCCCAAATCTACAGTCTTTACTTATAAGTGTAACTATTTGATTGTCGGTTAACGTTTTATATAATTTTGAATCACTTTGCAGAATTTTGATCAGTCTTTCAGCACATTTCTTTTCGTAATCGACCATTACACTTACAGCAATCAAACTATGCAAATACATTAAATAAGCAGAAAGAGCCGCAAAAACAAATGCAATGATTGGTAACCACATTACCGAAGTATTTTCTATCTCAGAAAAAATATTAGTAATGAATTTAGGTAGGGAAAGGCTGTGGGCCATAGTGTACATAAGCGTACCAGCCGCTACTGTTTGGGCAAGTACGACTAATGCGGAAAGAACACCAATAGTTAAAAGGCGAAACCAAAATACGGAGAGTACATCACGTGCTACGATAAAAGGTGATGGGCCCAGACCCATTTCTTTTTTGAAAATTAACAAGTTTAGAAATTTTTTCAATGCATGGGTTCCTTAAAAAATGAACTATCTGAAATTCGACAAAAATAAATCAAACAAATTTTCAGAAAAATATTTGAATAAATTAAGACATATTAGAGATCCTTTTGATTACCTTTTTTAGAGCGATTTTCCAGCCCTCATCATTCACAACTTCGAAAAATCTTTTTAGATAAAGTCCGGATCTACCAAAACGTTCTTTCCATTTCAAAAAGAAAATCGGTTTATGACTAATTTTTGTTTTATATTTTTTTATAACAATTTTTTTTCTTTTGTAACTTTTTCTTTCGTTATTGAAAAAAGCATCTTCTGGAAAAAAATTAAGCCACTCCCACGAATTAATTATATCTATTTTCTCATTAAAATTCTCATAAATGTAAATTAAATTTTGGGTAATCTTATAGGCATCGTGATTTTCTTCTACAAACATCCTGGCTCTCTTACCAAGTTCGGTAATTTTTTTACGATTTGTTTCAAGATCTGAAAGTACATCGTAAATTGTATCCGGATTTGCTATAGCCAGTGGTGGTGGATTAGGCAAGAAGTGTTTTAAGTCATCACGAATATAAGCTATAACAGCCTTACCTAAGGCCATAGCTTCAACGGTTAATACTCCATACCATCCTATTAATAATTGATCTATAACAACATCAGCTTCAGCATATGCTTTCATAGCTTCATCATTTTCTAAGCCGTCAATTTTTATAAATTCAATGTTACGCCCTTCATCTTCTAATTTTTTAATCGCATTTAATACAGCATCTGTTCCTTTAAAAATTTGATTACTTGGGGCATGTAAAATTTTTAGTTTTTGCTGTGGAGTATTATATACCGGTCTTAAATCAGAAATGTCGATGGCACGTGGAATAATTAAAGAATTGGGAACGTAGGTTTGCAATTCAGGATCAACCACAAACACTTTATTACATATTGCATTAATATATTCAATAAATTTATTTTGAGCAATCTCAGGATACATTTGCCGAAAAGAATTTGAAATTTTATCAGCGTAACTATATTTATTCATATCTTTAAACACTGAAGGCATTCTAATTTCAGAACCACGGAAATGAAAAAATACTTTTTTTTGCGAAGCACGGAGCAACAAAATATCAAGACAACTTGGAAAAGCTTCTTGTAATTCAGTAAACATTAAAGGACGGACATGATAATGGAAAACATCGAATTGCTTAGCAATCTCAGAAAGTTTTTCGACATCTTTTTTGCGTCCTGAAAACCCATCTAAAGATATATCAACAGGGTAGTTAAATTTATGGGAACTAATTCTAAGGCTCTTACAAGTAGCTACTTTGGAATTATTAATTGCTTTTGATAATATATTTGGTTGACCCGCAGCAGCAACTGGTAATTGCAAAATTTTTATTTTTTTTGGTTCTCTAAATTGATTATTAACAGAAGATTTTAAGGGGAGATGAGTTGAATAAATTTCATCAAGAATTAATTCTTGTTCTTCCCAACAATAATTATGAGCAAGACTTTTAATTTTATCCGACCAATCAGGATCACGAGTCAAACGTTCTGATGTTAGTTTTATAGCACTAGCCAGAGATACTGGATTTTTTTCATCAAATACAAGGCCCATATCGTGTTTTTTGACAAACTCAGCCATTGTTGGATTGTCACTAACAATAATTGGAGTTCCTGAGTGCATATACTCAAACAATTTATTAGGTAAAGCAATTGCAGCATTAGGATACTTCCAAATTGGATGTATTCCTATATCCGCTGTACGTAAAAATGTAGTCACATTCATAGAAGGAACATAATGACGGAAAGAGACTTTATCAGATAGTGATAAATGATTAATCTTACGTTTAAGCTGATCGATATAATCACCTTTACTATTTGTAATAATAGCAATTTGATAACTATTTAGGTAAGTCAAAGCTTCTACTAAAGTGTCAACGCCACGTACAGCCTTAACTACACCGGAATATACTAATAATTTAATATCAGTTGGCAAATTAATTGAAGAACGGAGATCAAGACGGCTAAAGTTATCCATATCTGATAGTCTGGGCGAGTTAAGAATTACTTTAGGCTCACTGTCTAAACTGTGCTCTTTTTTAAGTAATTTTGCTAAACTAGGAGAAACACAGGTTAAAACATCAGCCTGATGAATGAATTCTTTTTCAACACCAAAATAATATTTTGTTATGGGCTCGGGTAATTCGGTAAGCCCTTTAACATATTCATGAATATCATGAATCCAAAATATATTTTTGTCTTTTAAATAGCTTCTGACATGGCCCCCTATGGCAATTCCAGGCATATCATGAGTATGTAGAACAGTTGTATGTAAGCTATTCATATATGATGCTAAATAAGTTGCGTAGATATCCCAAAACCTATCCCAGTCAACCTCTTCTCGATTGATAGGCCATTTTTTTTCTTCTACAAATTTAAATTTAGGATTGGGTAATAAAATGATTCTGAAAGGATTACCTTTAATTTCTTTTACTTGTTTTGTATGATTTAACCCAAAAAGAGTCAAATCATAACCCATTTTTGTAATTGTAGAAGCAGTTTTAAGTACTCTACTATCGGGTAGTACAGCATTGGCAACTACCATCGCTACTTTATAATAATGGCGTTTAATGTAATTTAAATCAAATTTGAAATACATAGCCCACCTACTCCAGTACAAAAACGGTCCTCTATAAAAAACTTTAATATTTGCTATTTTTTAATATTAAGTCAAATTTTTCTAAAATCTTAATAAATATTACCAACCAACTTCATGAATCGTGTAAGCTAATATAGTTAGATTAAAGGTATAATTCACAATTTCATAATAAGAATAATAAAATATAATTTGATACAATTTTTTCAACAAATTGCATTACATGTTAATTTAATCATTGTGTAATAGTAATAAATGTATGACTAATAAAATGATCTATTAGAAAAATTATATAAATAGTGATATCGAATTTTAAATTTACTTGACAACAAACAACATTCACATATAACCATGAATAATCTGTCAATTATTTTTTTTACGATATAAACTAATTGTATCAACCAAAAGTTATCAAAATTTCAAAAACTAATTTGATTCTGTCTTTCATAGTTTATAAATCATGATTCTTTTTATTTTTATGGGTGGGAGTTCAAATTATAAAATATTGCTAATTTACTAACACAATTTTAAATTAATTCAATTACATACTTCCTTTATTTCACCTACTATCTTATCAATAAATTTAACATACTTAGGAATAACCGCACTGGCATCAAAATTTGATTTAGCATATTTTATTATTTGATTTGATATCGAATCAAAATTAAGTATTGATTTAGTTATAATTTCTTTTGCTTCTTGGGGTTCATTGTAAATAAAATCGTCTAAATTTTTATAAAGCTTGTGTACCCCATTGAACTGAGCAGCAAAAGGCCAATTACGGATTATTGGTATACTACCAACAGACATAGCTTCCATTACTGCTTCATGCGTGCCTTCGCGATCACTACAAGATAAAATAAATCCGATATTTGAGCATTCTTCATAAATATTTTCAGTATATTTAATAAATTTAAGATTAGCTCTTAAATTATTATTTTCTATAAAAGCATCAAATTCTTTTTTATATTGTAATTCAGTTTTTTCAAGTGTAGTTTCATGATCCCAGTAGTGACCAATCAAATGTAACTTCCATTTTGGATTGTCAATTAATAGCTTTTTAAGAACTTTGCAAGCTAATAGAGGATTTTTATTACGATTACTATACCCAATCATCCCTAAAGTGAAAATACGTGATTCATCGGAATTCGAGGCATTAATATTTTGAAATTCTTTTACATTACCGATTACTTCGACACTAATTCTATCAATCCGCTTTTCATGTTGTAATTTAAAAATATCTTTTATATGGTGTGCAACAAATAAAATTCCATCAACCCCCCCCCAATTCATAAAATATGGCCAATATGAAAAGGCTTCATAACTATGAATTTTAACGATTACTTTTTTATCTATTGGTAGAAATTTTGAACACCAAACTGCATGAGAGGCTCCCCACTCAATAATCACTATGTCTGACCATTCAACCAGGTTTTTGAAAATTGGATTATTATCAGCGATAAAATTATATTCCAAGGACCTTTTCTTAGAACTTTCTGTTGGGATAATTGATTGCGCATTTAAATAATTTTGGTTAACGCCATGAAGGCAAATCATGTCAAATGTACGTATATTAAATCGCTCGGTTTGCTCTAATTGTCTAATTAATGGTTCAATAAAAATCCAATTAATCCTACTAATAAATAAAATGTTTTTTTTATCTCTACTTTCAGTCGATTTTTTGAGAAAACTATCTCGCTCATTCCGACGTTCTAATTCCTCCAAAATTAACTTTTTATATACTGGAGAATTTTCCCATATTGATAGAATTTCATTTTTGCGCTTAATGAAATTTAGAAAAGCATCATTTTTAATTATAGGATAATTAATTTTTAAATTATAATCAATGCCAATAGTTTGAATAGATTTAAGTAGTATAAGCAGCCCTTTAATCAAATTAGAGTTTGGAGTGCCGGGTATAAATTTTTCTGACTTCAGATATGAGTTCCAAAATTGATATACTTTATCTTCGTTATTTCGTTCAATTAGTCTTTTAACTAAAAAAGGGTGATAAATTAAAAAGTTATTCCAGTCTTCATTTGGCTCAATATAGTGTAAGAGTGAATCCAAAATTACAGTTAGCTCATCAGATTCCCAATCAAACTTTACATCAGAATTATAATCTAAATTTCGGACAAAATTCAAAAATTTTTCAACTATCAAATTTACTTTTTCAATATTTATATTTTTTTGATCTAAACCAGTATATATACTATAAAAACCTTTAATTGCGCGCAAGCTATCCGGCGAGATATAATCGCTTTTTATCGCCTTCATAGCGCGGTTTTTTTCTAATGAAAGCCAAGAAATAATAAATTTATTACTTTTTTTAAGATTTGACTCAAAATTATCTAAACAATTATAAGCAGCATCGTTTTCTCCTAAAATTAGGAAAGATTTTAATACTAAAAATGGGGAGGCTGCATCCAGTTCATCACTCGATGTGTGCTCATAAAACCGGCAAACAAAATCATATTTTTTTGTACGATAAGCTAAAAATATTGCGGTATTTTTTTCGTTTGCGTCGAGAGTATTCCTTAAAAATTTATTTTCAATTATTTTTAGGTTTTTTAAAATTACCTTTTTACTTACTTTTCCAATACAATTTTTTATAAATAATTTATTAAGGATAAACAACTCATCTGAAGAATAAACATCCACATTCTCACGAAGATAATCTTTTTGAATTGCTAAGTTTATAAACTTTCTAAGATTTACCTGATTAGTATCTATAGTTATATTCATTCTATAATTTATCTGTCTGATATATATTAGACTTTTATATAGTGAATTAATAATTTCTTTATCTTTAGGATTAATTTTTAAAACAAATTTGTATAAACTAGTTAAAGTGGTTACAACTAGAAAAGAATCATATATATTTTTATTTCTTTCTTGGGCCCTTTTGGCTCTCTCTTTCTCAATAACTAAAAATGAATTTAAATAATAACGATTTAACCTATATTTGCTATCGAATGAATCTAAAAGCAAATAAGCATCAGAAAAATGATTTAAAGAAGTTAATGCGATTACAACCAAATATTTAGTTTTTAAATCAAGTTCACTATAGCCAACTAAATCAATAAAATTAGCAATATATAAATAGTTTTTAGTATGATAAGCCAACTTGAACCCGTAAGCGATTTCATATGGGGTTACGTGATTGTTAAGCATTTTTTGTTGTATTGTGATCAATCTTTTCTTTATCGATACCTCATCATTAGTTTGTACCCATTTTTTTATATCACTATCGTTTATGATAATATTTTTTTTGCTGCTTTTTTCAATCAACGGTCTAAACTGATTTTTGACTCTTATTAATAATTTTTTACGAATAATCTGTTTTAATTTTCCAGCTGAAAGACTTGACATTTTACCCCCCCCTATAGAAGAAACAAAGCTAAAAAAAGTAACAACATTTTTATTGTATTAAAACACCAAAAGGTATCTAAACATACAGAATATTCATCTTGCAATCTTTAAATTGCAAAGCAACTTGTAAATGTGGTTTTTCAAATTGAATCAACCGCATCAGAAATATAAAAACTACGCCTATCCACCAAATAATAAAAAAGTAACCTCACACCTTTTCATAGTAATGCTATGTAGATTGCAAAAAGTTTATGACCTGCTTTTTAGTAAAATTCGCTGCATTATTAATAGAATTTTTAAGAGCGATTTCTTGTAACTGTTCCTTGAAAACTATTAAAAACGAAGGATCATTAATGAGTTTCTTAATAAGAATATCTAATTCTTCTTCAGTGTCATAAGAACCAAGATAATTCTCGCCTAGATACTCATCTCTAACATCAGTCCTAGTAGTGATAACTGGTGTATTCATATTTATAGCATCTAAGACACTATTAGCTCCAAGGTAGTGAGATTCTTTACTTTTACGACCAATAATAAAATCTGTAGCTGCAAGCAAATTCGCCATTTGGTTATATTCTATATTTCCAATATATAAACTTTGTTTAGGAAGCCCCCCTGCTTCTCTCAAATCCTTTCTTATTTTTCCCGCAAAAACTACTATTGGCTGCTCAATGGGGTCACTGTATTTAATTTTGTTTAAAGCTTGGAGCTCTGGCATATTTAAACAATCAATTGACAATCGGCCATAAAACCCAAAAGTTGTATGTCTTGTCAGTTGGCATTTAAAAATGTCGACGACCCGCTGTGAAACGCTTGAAAATGAAACTATATCATCACAGCATTGCTTAAACTGCACTACATTTTTGGGTATTATAGCATCGTCTGGATACATATCACCAAAGAGGTTTTTATTATCTATTCTTAATTTCTCGTCAACAAGAGCCTTTTTCCAAAATCTGGTAGTCACAACCAATCCATCGGCACACGAAAAAACTTCTTCATCATACGGATAAGCCATATATATTTTCGGGTGAGGTAACTTTAAAAAAACCTCCTTATTTGCTCTTACATAATATAAATCATAGCCTTTTTTGGGAATATTTATTTCATAATCTTTAGTGCCTAAATAGGCGCTTTCTTTATTCACCAAAATACCATTATAATATACATCGGCAAATTGGGAAAGCATTTTAATTATACGATATTCACCAATTGAATCTCCCAGAGAAGGGTTGATATATGGTTTATTTACAAACAAACACCAAATCTTTAAGCGTGGAGACGAATAATTTTGTTTTTTTGCAGAGCTTTGGTTCATTAGATTCCTTCAAAATATATTTTCAAATTGATTTAAATAAAAGTTTAGAATATACTTCTCATGATTTATGATGAGCTCTAACTGAATCAACTAAATTGTTTTGCAAAAATATAAATTTATCCGAATAAACATCAAAGCGTATATTCAGAGCACCAATCCCTTAATTCTCCAAGTTTTCATAAACATTTAAATTACCTCCGATATAATGCTAAGTTTTTTCCCAATAAGTAAACACTTCATCACTGTATTCCTGATTCAATATTTCGTATAATTTATTCATACTACTCACACGATCTTCTTGCAACAATTGCAAAAATAAAAAATTTAGTGCATAAAAAAATTCTACGACTTATATGGCTTCTTCATTCAGGAGGTTGGCATTCCTAATGGAAATTTATAAGTACAATTATATTTTGGTTTTTTCATCTGTTAACTGTCCTAAATTTCAAATACCTTTTCCTGTCAATACCATACTATTTACCTGTAAAATATGGACTAATTTGCTACACTACTCAGTTCTTTTTTTATATTTTGGCGCATCTCTATAGTCTTGACAAAACGATATTTACCACAGTATCGGTAATGTGCAAAATCACTTACTGTATCCTGAATAATAACAGAAGCAGTTCATGAACTCCTGGTTTATTTGTTGTAGCCTAAATCTGCCACTACGACTCATTTACATTAGCTATATCTGAAAGATAACCTAACATTAAAGCAGTAAGTGTGCTTCCAGAAAATGAAGTTCCATATAAATATTTATTATTCGTAATTCAATTCAACCCAAGCAAAAATTAATTTGAATAATAATATTTTTTTACTGTATTATTCAGAAGTTAGGAATCAATGCAATGATTGAATTATTACAATATCGATCTATTTACAATAGCTATATATGTTTCATCTCCTAGAAATTTAAATTTATGAAATTGTTAATAACAAATAATAAATTGTCAGCTTTTATTAATATTCACATAATCAACAAGCAATAAGAATGAAAAATTTTTACGTATTTTCAGAATAAAAAACTAAAAAACCTTAATTAACCAAACTGAAAACTGAAGATTATCTTAATATATGCAAGTTAATATATGTATATTATATTGCCAAATTTACGTTTAAAATCAAATATTTATAAACATATATAATTAGGTTCAAAATACTAATTAATTTAACTGAATATTAAACAATCGCAACACATGAAGGTAAACTTACAGTAGTTGCATTATTGAATGTTAGAATTCTTCGATTTTTTTCTAATATATAGTATTTATTACTAATTTGAGCCATCAAAATTATAAATAATTTCACTGAAATTACAACCTAATTTTTCTAATAATTTCCAGTTGATTGTACAGTGATGGTACTGACCTGACAGTCGCCTCCGGCAAGGTTGGTTTTTAGGCTGCCTTTTTGGTCTTATTTTTTCGGCTCGAGATTCAAATTTTTTAGCCCATTCTTGAAGGCCTTATAGGGCATCCTCCCGTTCATATTGCGGCCTCGGTGAGACCGCTTCATGTTGTAAAGGTTCACATAGTTTTTCAAATTTTTTTCTATTTCATCGACAGCTTCGTACCATTTCTTCCGGCCTATGATGAGAGTGCTGTACAGTATCAGGATGCGCAATTCGTTTTGGAAATATTTAACTATTTGAAATTGTGGCTGAAACTTACTTTTTTGGGTGTGTGTAAATGGCTGCCAAATTCGATCACAGGGGCGGTTTCGCAGATCATGCGGCAATCAGGCGTAAACGTCGGGAAAAGACGGCGGACAAAATAGATAAAATCATTGATTGGCATCCAATAGAAAAGTTTTTGAAAAATAATTTTGGCCACCGCCACAATGTGGTGGGTAATCCCGCTTATCCTGCCTTTGGCATGTTCGAGGCTCTCTTTTTGCTGTCCTGGTACGGCCTATCGGATCGGGAGCTTTCCGACAATCTTGAAGACCGCATATCTTTAAGCCATTTCTGCGGTTTCAGTCTTCACCACGAGGTTCCGGACAACTCCACCATATCCCGTTTCCGCCATCATCTTCATAAAATGAAACTGGTTGAGCCTTTATTGGAGATGGTCATCGCCCAGATTCAGGCGAGCGGCTCTGGCGGCTATGAAGTCAAGACCAGCTATTCCAGTGATAAAGAGGCCAAGTGGACCCAAAAGGGCAACCGGTTTTACTACGCCTAAAAGGTGCATATAGCGGTGGACACGGAGCACGGTTTTATTCTTGCCGGCCATGCCACCCCGGCCAACCGGCCCGACTGTAAAGAGATGATGGCGGTGGTGAAAAGTGCGGCGTTGAAGAGGGATCACCGGTCTTTGCCGACAAGGGCTATTACGGCCAGGAGTACAGCAAGGCGCTTTTAGATGAAGGCCTGTTTGACGGCATCATGTACAAAACTTTCAAGAACCGGCCATTGTCAGAGGCAGAACGAAAAGGTAACCGGGCCATCAGCCGCTTCAGAGGCCGGGTGGAAAAGGCTTTCGGAAAAGACCACCGCATGGCCAGGGCAAGGTATCTTGGCACAGCTAAGGTGGCCTGCAACTCATGTTGGATGCCATTGCCTTTAATCTCAAGAAAGCGGCCAGACTGGCTATGGCATAGGAAAACAGCCCGATAGAGCCTTATCAAGCCCCTGTCGGGCAAGCTTAAAGCGATCAATAAACTTTAGAATCAAGGTAAAACGGGACTAAAAACAAACTTCAAAGTTAAAAAGGGAAACCGGCTCACCTAAAAGCGGCCGGACGACTTACGCAGCACTCTCTAGCAATATATTTTTTAGAAATGGAAAAAATAATGCTTTATCATTAAGTACGGTTAAATTAGGTTTCCATCTAGAAGGTGATAAGATAGAATGAAATGTAGGATATACTTTATCGATATTTGTCGAAATCTTATATGATTCTGGTTAGTAATAATCCTTACTGTTCACCTCGTTTTTTAAGCAACCCATTCAATAATTTGTTAAATATTATTAATAAAGTATGATTACTTAGTACATGGCACTCAGTAGCTAATATTTTTACTCTTTAAACCAATTCTAAACTTTAATTCTATTGAACAACTTACTGTTTATCATAATCCCTTCCCAATAATAGACTCATAAATAATTATTTCTTAAATTTTATATTTTCATCCCAACTGCCCATCAAATCAAACAATGAATTACAATCTCAGTTACCATTATCCTTTACGACTTACTTCAAATTACTTGAAATTTATCAAAAAATATTCATAATGATTAAGAATAAAGACTAACTTTTTACTTTTTAACATCTTTCTGGTAAAATTTTGCATATATAGATAAAAGTTTTTGTTCATATATTTCCCAATTATTGCTAGCAATAAAATTGCTACACCCTTTTCTGATAGAATTATATTTTTTATCATTCAAATTTATTATGAATTCGCTTAATTCTGTATAGCTATTTTCCATGTCTAACAACCAACCATTATTATATTTAGAGATTATATTTTTAATTTCAAATAATTTATTCGCGATGATAGGAACACTTGCTATTGAATATTCCCAAATTTTATTCGGAGTGCAGTAATAATGATTCAAACTAACGTTTCTATAAGGAATCACACCCAGGGTAGCCCCTGAGGTCCAGTCCAACAGCTCATTTTGAGGTGCCTTGGGTGCAAAATAGACATTTTTATTTCCCAACTTCCCATTAAGCTCCCTTATCTCTGCCCCATAAGCCCCAGAACCCATTAAAACCAGAGCCCAATCAGACGGCAGATAAGAAGCTGACCTGATCAAATACTTTAAACCTCTATGCCTGGCATATCCACCTTGATATAAAATTATTTTTGTATCTTTCGGCAGGTTAACGCATTCGTGCAATCTTCCATCATACGGAGCAATTTTCTTTTTTTCTGCTGCATTCATTATTACATTTGCAGGGCAAAGTTTTGGATAATTAATTTTATACCAATTTTTTATACTTTCATTAATAGTTATAAACTCGTCAACATATCTCAAAAATAATTTATGAATAAGACGGAACTTTAACCTGGATATTCGATCTCCACCCGCAAGTTCTTCATATACTTCATGAGCATCATAAATTACCTTACACCCCTTAATCTTTTTTACAAAAAACGAGACGGGTAAACTTTCTACATCATGGCAATGTAGTATTTTTGGTTTTTCTTTCAATACCTGTCTAGTCAACGCCAGGATAACAAACAAATTGGAAACCATACCCTGAATTACCCTGATAAACATATTTGGCTTTTGTAATATATCCAATAAATTTAACAATAGAATTGTTTTAATTTTTTTACGATTATAATATTTTTCTTTAAATTCAGATATTTTTTTGGAAAATCGTAGTAAAGTTAAGTTTAGAATCGCAATTACAAGTATAGTGTATGCAACAATATTTAAAAAAAATTCGGCACTCGCATTCAATAAGCCAAAAGGCAGAATCAAAAATACAGTTACAATCAATGCAATCATAACCCACAACAAATTACTTTTCGCAAATATTAATGGATAATACGGTACCCTAACTATTCTAAATTTATCATTAAGTCTAGTAAAAGGCGTTTGATCTGCATCATCTCTGACACCAACAATGGTCACATTATATCCATTATTACTCAAGCTTGTGGCTTCTTTTAAAACTCGCGTATCATATGTTACGCTATTAAGAACCACCATACAGACTTTATCCAAATTCTACTCCCTCTACCCCTGCATTCTTCTTCAAGCTTAATTTTGGAAAATTGTTATTTACCACTAATGTCCGCTTCATGCTATATAATCATTAACTCAAATATTCCTTAATATTTAGCAAAATATTTACTGCTTTTTCCTTTTACAATACATAATTTCATTTAAAAATCTTATAATTCAACACGTTGTACCTACTATCGGTTCCATTTTTTTTGAAATGATGTAAGTTTGGTATCTATTTGCAACAAGCACAATAACCACTTTACTGACTTAATAAATATCGTACTTATCATTTACCAATAAATTCAAATCAGTTAAACCCTTTTAAATTAATCTTGCCTTTTAAATTTTAAGTTCTACACGTATCTCTATTTTGCTATGCTTTCTGCAATTGAAATTCAATTTTCATCCAAAACCTACGCAATATCATTATACAAATGAACTATTACTTCTCCCTCAAGAACAAATTTATCGTGTCGTCAACTCGCCCGTCAGCTATACCTTAAAATAAATATTGATTAAGTCTCAATTATAACTCTGTTTTCTAAAACCACTCATCTAAAATTTTTTCTTTTATATTGAGGTAAAAACCTCTGGCTTTTATTAATTTTACCTAAACTGAGAATTGGCCATAACCATACAATATAATTATCTTTATCTAGACCTGTATACCTTACATGGATGTTTTTCTAACCGCTCATTTCTTACTTTTTTTAATCTCACATAGCACACGCAATAGTTAGAGTTGATTGGCGGTTCCTAGCTCTATCTTTTTTACAATTTTGTTTTTTTTGACTAATAACTGACAAACTAACCTGAACAAACTTCAGTATTTACCAGAAAATCGACCAATAGTCCCAAAAGCTTAGGTTTCCAATTTTTCTCTGATCTCATCAGGCAGCACCCCGGGTAGAAAAAGAAAATCCCTGATTTCATTTATCGTAAACGGCTGTTGTTTAAAAGAATTATAAACCCCTGCTGCCGGTTTTGTGTCCACCTCTTCGTACGTATACTCCACCTTTTCATAAATATTTCTAAAGGCAGGTAATATAGCGAAAAATGGTCCAGCATCCAAGGTGCGGCGCACTTCTTCTTCATTCAAAAGTTCTTCATACATCTTTTCGCCTGGACGGGGGCCAATTATTTTAAGCTCTACATCTTCCGGTTTACGTTCATAGACAGGCGCCAACAATTCAATCATCACCTCAGCCAGCTCCTTGATGCTTACCACCGGCATCTTGGTTACAAAGACTTCCCCCCCCTTGGCCAGGGTCATACTTTGCATTACCAATTCAGTTGCCTGTGACAGGCTCATGACAAATCTGGTCATCATAGGGTCTGTCAGAGTGACCGGGCCGCCTTTTGCTATCTGCTGACAGAATAAAGGAACCACAGAACCGCTGGACCCCACCACATTACCAAAACGAGTAGAGGTGAAGGCCGTGTCTCCATCGCCGTGGCTCATGGAATTGGCAGCGGTCATCATCCTTTCGCCCATGAGCTTGGAAGTCCCCATTACGTTTGTGGGGTTCACCGCCTTATCAGAGCTGGTAAACAGCACTTTCCGGACCTTGCAGGAAAGGGCAGCCCGGATAACGCTTTCCACTCCCAGGATATTGGTTTTAACCGCAGTGAAAGGGCTTTTTTCGCAGAGGGGGACATGCTTGAACGCCGCTGTATGAAACACATAATCCAGATCCGAAAACATACGCTCCAGGTTATGGCTTTCGCTTATGTCACACAAAAATGGATGATAACGTTCTTCATCCCGGTATTCCTCGTCCAAGGAGAAGAGATGGGATTCATGGATTTCCAAGCCCCTGACTTCGTCTACCGGCAGATTCAACAGCTGGAGCAACAACTCCCTGCCAACCGTACCTCCCACACCAGTAACACCGACTTTGGCGCCTTTAAAAAACTTTTGCAGATTCAAAGCGATCTCCCCCTGAAACCCTACTCAAAAACATCTGGGCTTTTGGTAAAAACCTTTTATATCAGCCACCTTATTTCCAATAGGATAATCTGGCAACCGCCTTCACACCTAATATCAGAAAGCCTGAATGTCAAGCCATAAATTGAAAGCGCACCTCCCTACAAGCTGCCAATCAAGCAGGAGAGTGCGCCAGCCTCAAAAGCCAGTCACATATTCTATCTTTTCCATGTCTTTTAACAGAGATGAAACGATTAATAAAAAACCACTTTTTACACGTAATGTTGCGATATAGATATAGTCCGCTTGCAAATCTTAAAAACAACTCAGTGAGTCTTTTTATCGAAATTAATAATTACTATACGTTGCTTGCTCATTTAGGTTGCGCAAAACAAAAAAACAAGCCTATAATCCACAGCATTCTTTTAGAAACAAGTTACTGAAATTAAACACCAAGAGGTCCGGTTGCTTTTTAAGGATTTTTTTCATAACTACACAAGCCATCCAACCCCTAATCTTTTAATTAGGCGTATTTTTTTAAAAGGATTAATTTATACATTTTCCGTATTGGCTTTGCGCTTTTTCGCTCACCAGGTAAACCTACCTGACTTTCCTGAAAAGGGGCTTTTATCGCTCATGGGGCGGCCGGAGTCCTGGCGCTTTTTTGTCTGCGGCCTGATCCCTCTGGGTTTTTGCCTGCAAAGCATTTTCACCGAAGCCTTTGTCTGGTGGATTCTTGGCAAACATCAAGAACAAAGCATGATTAAAGCCAAATGTCTCCGAGCCCTCTCTGTAGACTCCTGGTCTCTTTTGGCCCTGCCCCTTTTGGGGATAATAGTCATACTCCACCATAACCTGGCTCAATGGGCCCTTTTGGCGGGCATGCTCTTCTTTTTTGTCTTGCTGAGCAAGCTGTTTTTTATAAGCGGCATTTTATGGTCCCTTGCCCAAGAAGGGAAATCAACTTTTTCCGACAAACATTTTCTATCTAAAATAACTTGGGGCCTGGCCCTATCCGGGTTTTTCTTTCTGACCAGCCTGGGCTTCTGGACCAACCAGGCCGTCTCCACGGCCGGTGATGAACCGGCCTACCTTATTAATTCACAAAGGGTTGCGGCAGCCCTGGTTCCCGGTTCAACTCTTGAAGCCAAACAAGGCAAAGATCGCTTTTACTGGGGTCGCTGGAGCAAAAAACTGGCCCAACCCCTGGCCAGGTCCCCTTTATTTGTCTCCGCCCTGGCTCCGATGGTTAAAATCTCGGGTCGATTGGGGGGCATAGCCCTTAATTCAGTTGGTGCAGGGCTATGCCTGGCGCTTTTCTTTTATCTGGCAACCCAATTGGGCTACACTCCCCGCACCTCTTTACTGGCTACGGGCCTGTTTTTTGCCGGGGCTCCTTTTTTACAGCTCAGTCAGCATATATATCCCGGCATTTTCGGCATTCTATTCACCTTGGCAGGAATGATACTGCTAACCACGGAAAATCCGTCCAGGATCACCATACTTAAATTAGCCGGAGTTATCCTGGCCATCAGCCTTGTCAAGTTGCGTTTTTCCCCTGTGGCCCTGGCCATGGCCCTGGCCGCAGCCTATCTTTGGCTTCCGTGGCCCGCCAAAAAGGCCAGGGGACTTATTTTATTCTCCAGCGTTGTTTTAGTCTTCTCTGTTTTGCTAATGACGCTTGGGTATCTTTTCATGCCCCAGCCAATGAGGACATATCTTGCCAGTCATGCCAATATAATTCCCCCTGATCCGCTCCTCATGCTGGCCTCGATTCCGGCCATGTTCTTTGATCAGGAATTTGGTTTGCTGGCCTATGCCCCGAGCCTTGCCCTGGGCTTGATCGGCCCGGGATGCTTCTGGCAAAGAAAACCCAAGGCCGGAGCCGTAAGCCTATGGCTGGGTTTAGCCAACCTTATCTCCATTGTAATCTGGCGCTGGAATCAGTGGGACGGCGGCTTTACCGCACCGGGCAGATTCCTGGCCCCTTGCATTCCCCTTTTACTGCTTTGGACATTGCCTCTTTTACGCAAGACTAAAAGCCTGGCCTGGCAGACCATTATCACATTGCTGAGCGCCTCAACCATATTGATAAGCATGATCCTGGCCCTGGTTCCGCAATGGCGTTACCACCGCCGAACAGGGGTTAATAATCTGTTTCTACAGATCAGTGACCACTGGGAATCCCTTTGCCACAGGTTCTTCCCCTCTTTTATCAACCGTTACCTGCCGGAGATGTTACCGGCCCTCTTCTGGGGGCTAGTCATCTTTGCACTGGGCTTTTTCTACTACCGTTTTGTGCATTGCAGAATGGATGACAAGCCCGATACATCCCGGCATGGCAAAAAGCCTGCCTTCCTGGCCTTGGGCATTGGTCTGGTCTTTTGCCTTACACTCGTAACAGCCGGGCGTTACCTGACTACCGATCATTTCCAGGCCGAGGCCATGCAACGCAAAGGAGCCATCCTGTACGGGGCGATGTTCAACCAGCCCATGTATCTGATCCTCGGCAAAACCGGGGCAAGCGCCTCCACCAAGGTCATCTGGGGGGAAGAAACCCAAAAAATTATTTTGAACATGCGCTATGTGCCGGTTGGCAAAAGAAAAAAAGGGCCCGCGGCCAGGCCGGTCCCTGCTTTGGAAATCGCAGTTGATCATAAACCTGTTGCCAGGTTGAAAGTGGGAAGTGTAAAAATCAAGGACTACGAACTTAAGGTGAAGGCCGAGCCCGGCCCCAGGCTGATCACCATCACCTGTCTTTCTCAAAGCGGCAGGGACCAGGTCGCCCTGGACCGCATAAGCCTGGCAGACTAAATAAAAACGCCTCGGCCTTTTGATGCAGGCAGAGGCGCTTTTACTTGTAACCACACAATTAAACTAGATCTTTTGAGCCGCTTTCCACACCTCGATATCAGCGTCTATGCTAAGCAGGCCAAGTTCCTGCCCCATCTCAAACAAGAGCACCACCAAAAAGCAAGCCACAATAACAATCCCCAGGCTTCGCCCCAAGGTGCTTTGGGAATCCTTGAAAAGCAGCAGACCGGGCAATACTCCAAAAAGCAGGGCTATCCCCACTCCCCCCACCACATCCAAGGCCTTCAGGAAAAGTCCGGGGTAAAAAACCGCCACCAAAAGCGGGGGAACAAAGGTGATCAAGGCCGTGAGGACCCGGCCGACGCCACGATCCGGAAGAGAAAACATATCCCGTACAAACCCCATTAGGGCGGTGCCGTTGGCCATGTACGAGGTGGTTATGGCCAACAGGGCGAAGACCATGCCCACAGTGGTGAAAATCGATGAGGATATCACCTTGGACAAAGGCACTGTGGCAGGCAGGCCATGGTCAAAGGCATAGAGTATGTTGCTCTCCCCGGGGCCGCTTACCGGCAGGGAGCCGGTCACCACCACATTCCACAAAAGGTTCATGCCAAGCCCGATCAGGGTGCCAATAAGCAAAGCTTTGGCAACGCTTTTGGCATCCCAGTCCAGACTGCGGCAGGTGGTGGGGATAATATTGTGAAAGTGAAAAGCAGTAACCATTATCGGCAGGGCTGAGGGCAAAAGCATGGGATCCGCATAGGTGAGCCGACTGGGCTCCACCTTGCTTCCGGCCAGTAGTAAAAGCCCGCCAAAGGCCAACCACATAAGGATCATCAAAAAAGCGTTTCCCTTTTGCAAGAAAGCCAGGCCAAAAAGGGTGAGGCTGGTAATGAGGCAAAAAAAGATCAGCATGGCCACTTCACGGGAAAAAGGCAGATGGCAAAGATTTAAAAGCAGGCCCGCTCCACCGCTAAGATAAGCTACTAAAAGGCCGTAGAGGATCAAAAGGTTTGCCCCCACAGCCAGCCATTTTCCCAATGGCCCCAATGCCTGGCCAAACAGAGAGGGAAGGTCGAAATCTTCTTGTCTGGATTCCAGAACCCGCTTGCTTAAGATAAGGGCAGTGCCGAGCATCAGGGCCCAGACCAGAAGCATGGAGGCGGTGGAAAGCCCAAAGCCCGCCAACCCGGTGTTAATGGGAAGCCCCAGTATGCCGGCTCCGACAATGTTTCCCGTAATCAGAATACCGGCTGTCCAGATCCCGGCCGTTTTGCCAGACATGTAAATATCACCTCACTTGCATATACCACTCAAATAGCCTGCATCAACATTGGGCCATGCTCACGGCCAAGCCGCCCAAGGAAGTCTCTTTATATTTGCAGGACATATCCCGCCCTGTATCGAGCATAACCTGAATCACCTGATCAAAGCTGACTTTTTGTTTGCCCGGGTCTCCCGCTGAAGCCAAAAGATAGGCGTTATAGGCCTTTACCGCACCCATGGCGTTTCTTTCCACGCAAGGAATCTGCACATAGCCCTTAACCGGATCGCAAGTCATGCCCAGATGATGCTCCAGGGCTATCTCGGCGGCATTGGCCAAAATATCCATGGAAGCCCCTCTGACCTGGGCCAGAAAGGCGGCTGCCATGGCAGAGGCCACTCCTATCTCGCCCTGGCACCCAACCTCGGCGCCGGAGATGCTGGCGTTGTGTTTGGCCAGAAAACCGATCACCGCCGCAGTCATAAGCCCCCTGCGCAGTGTTTTTCGATCTGCGCGGAAATACTCCCTGGCCAGGCGGACCACAGCGGGCATCACCCCGCAGGACCCCATGGTGGGGGCGGTGACCACCACATGCCCGGCCGCGTTTTCTTCTGCCACGGCCAAGGCATAGGCATTGAACATAAGCAGGATGCGCCCTGGTTTATGGGTTTCCTCCTGTGCCCTTTGGGCCAGTCCGGCCGCCTTGCGGCCCAGTCCTATTTCACCGGGTAGGGGTCCCCTGGTATTAAGGCCCCTTTCCAGGGAACTTTCCATGACCTCCAATATGTGATCCAGCTTTTCCTCGATTTCACTACCGGAAAGACCGGTCATGGCTATTTCATTGGCCATGACCACATCAGGGATATCCATCCCTTTTTTACGTAAAATCGTTTTGAGCCCTTCCATGGTCTCAAACTGGTATTTCGGATCCTTGCGCTCCAGGGGCCGCCAGCCGTCCCACTGAATAAAGCCGCCGCCCACAGAGTAATATTTTTTATGCAGGATGCTCTCGCCCTTTGCATCCAGGCTTATCTCCAGGGTGTTGGCATGGGCAAAGCCGTGCTGAATAGGCCCAAAGGCAACTGTCTTCTGGTCGCAAGGCAGCTCCTTGTTTTTAATCTTAAATACCCTTGGTTTATCTTCCGGAGTCAAGAGCAGGTCAAATTCATCCGGGTCTACTTCCTCCGGATGCCAGCCCAGAAGCCCGGCCACCACTGCCCGATCCGTACCATGCCCCTTGCCTGTGGCGCTTAGGGAGCCATAAAGGGTCACCCCCAGGTGATCGGCCCTGGCCAGGTCTTCGTCATCAAGCTTTTGCAGCCTCTTTTGAAAATCCAACCCAGCCGTCATGGGGCCCATGGTGTGGGAACTGCTGGGGCCCGGCCCGATTTTGTAAAGGTCAAACAAGGAAATGGTTATCGCCAATTTTCAAGCCTCCTGATCAAAATCTCGAAATGTCTATAAATCGATCAGAAACCAGGAAAAATTATTTACCCGGTTACTGTTTAAGGGGATTAAGCCTTTAAACCCCTCAGTGGGCCTTCACATCAAAAGCCTCCCAAAGGGGTAACTCTCTGAGTCTTGGACTCCGTTTAAATACGCGTCTGCAAATCAAATCCGGCAACAGGCCTGTTCAGGGGCATGGTATTTTGAACAACCCGATGGTGAGCCGGAAAATCCACACCAGGGTTCATCTTTCCGGACGTCCTTAAGAAAAATACGAACAACTCACTTAAAATACGCAATTTTTCACTCTTTTTCACAGGCCGTCCAGACTCCGGTCTGGAAACATTGCTCCCGCAGGCTAGCGCCCTTTTTTAAAGGGAGATAATAATATCCCCATGTCAACGAAGCATGATTAAAAAATCCGTATTTTAAAATAGATGCAAGAGATTACTCTCTGCTCGGACAACCGGGGCAGCCGATGAATCTAAAACCGGCCGTAAACGCCAGGCAGCCCCGTTGACCATGCTAAACCATGTCGTCCGGAAAAACGACGAAAGCCTTATGGTTTTCAAGGCACGAACAGGCGGAAAGCAGTTATTTGATAACTAAAGAGTCAAAGAAAACTCCACTTAAATACCCTCAGGCTTTTGAGGGCCTCGGTGGAAGGAAGGCCTTCTGAGTCGCGAGTCTTTTCTAAAGCCTGTAACTAAAACCGGTTGGAAAATCCATTTATTCCAACCGGCATCAGCCAAAGCCCGGGGAAATTTTGACGGAAAGCCACGGAGGATCAGAATTATTGATTCTGCCTGAAATTCTTAAATCCCTTTTAACGCCCTTTCCATTCAGGCGGCTCTTTTTTATTCAGGAAGGCCTTTATTCCCTCTTGGGCGTCTTCCATAGTCAGGTTAAGAGCTATGGCCCTTTGGGCCAGATCATAGGCCTGGTTTTCCGGGCGGTCCACCTGGCTGTAAAAAGCGCTTTTACCCATGGCCAGGGTAAGGGGGCTGGCCTTGGCTACACTCAAGGCCAAATTTTTCCCTTCCTGCACAAGTTCAGAAGGTTCTGCGACCTTGTTCACCAATCCCCAGTTTTGGGCTTCCCCGGCAGAGACCATGCGGCCGGTCAAAAGCATTTCCAAGGCCCTTTTGGGGCCAATGGCCCGCACCAGGGGAACCGCAGGAGTAGAACAAAAAAGCCCTATCTTCACCCCTGGGGTGCCAAAGCGAGCTGTTTTTGAGGCCACCACCAAATCACAGGCGGCAGCCAGCTGGCAACCGGCCGCCGTGGCCACGCCCTGGACCAGCCCCACCACCGGTTGAGGCAGCTTGCGCAGTTTTTCCATCATCTTAGTGCAATTGGCAAAAATCCTCTGGTAATCAACCGGGTCTTTGTCAATCATCTCATCCAAGAGATGTCCCGCGCAAAAATGATTACCCGCGGCATTCAAAACCACCACTTTGGCCTGTTGTTCACTCGCAATCCGGTCCAAGGCCAGACTGAGTTCGGCAATCATTTTTTCACTCAGGGAATTCACCTTTTCCGGCCGATTCAGAGTTATAAAGGCCAAGGGACCTTCCAGGTAATATTCAATTTCTTCAAAATGCACCCAAAACCCCCTTTGTAAAAAATCAAACCGCCATGGGCCAGGCAATAATCACCAGAGAAGAGCCTTTATCAAAATCCCGCTCGGATTCAGGTACAGATTGGCCTTTAAGTAATCCAAGCAACTGCTCTCTGCTTATACCGGGGAAAACCAGGGCGCTTAAATTGACCTGTCCCGCCCCCAGAGCAGCGCCGGACTGCTCCATGGCCCGGATCATCTTCAGGCCAAGTTCCCGCACCTCTTTTTTGACCTTTTTCCCCAATTCATCTGACCAAGGCGTGTTGCCCAGGTATGCCAGAACAGACTCAAGCTCTGCGGTCGGTTCGGCCAAGCCCGGTCTCTCGCACAAATCAAGACAAAGCCTGGCCAATCCCGTAAGATCCGGGGCCATAAACTCAGGCAGGATTACACGAAAAGCCTCCACCGACAGCGCCGGATTCTCCACCCGGCTCTCAGGCGGCAGATCAACCAGGCTGGTTGCTCCCGCGGCTGAACGTTTGGTCTCTTCTTCGGCATAAAAAACCCGGTTCGCCCTTTCCAAAAGCAGGCGGGCGGCGGGAAGGTTGGCCGTGGCCAGATAAAGGTCTTTTTTATCCACCCCCTCGATCAACCTGGCCCAGGCCTCAAGCCTTTGGCTTAAAAGCCTTTCATCGGTCTGTTCCTGGTCCGGGGGGGTGAGGGATATCTGATTTAAGTCCTTTAACTCCTTGGGCACGCTTTCATCATCATCCAGAATGTTGCCAAGGTTAAGACTCTTCTGCCCCACTAAAGCGGCAAGCTCCTCCATCTCCGCCGCCTGGTTTTCCCAGATATGGGCCAAATGAACAAGCACCGCCGGATCCTTGGGGGGGGGGGGCGCAGCCGCACCGCTTAAAGGTTTTTTGCGCTGGGGATCTTTAATATCCTCCATCACCGAACGCAAATTCTCCAACCCCGGCGCCGGAGGATTCACCCCTGCCTTGAGGCTCTCAAGACGCCCGGCTCCCCTCTGAACCGCCACCCAGTCCTCCCATTTTCTCAAGACCTCCAGAACCTCTTCGGTGCGGGGATGGCTCGAGCGGTCCGTGGGCAGCAGAAGCTCAAACAAGCCGGTCTCCAAGAGGTCATCACTGACGGCCTTTTCGTTCAGTGAGGCGGGGCTCATAATGACCAAGGGGCGCAGCCAGGGAAGCATTCCCCCAAACATGGCGCGGCGCAAACGGGTATGGGGAAAAACAAGCACAGAGGACATGGGTTATTCCTTTTCAAATTTTTATGCAGCCGGGTGCGAGAGACACACAAACCACTGTTTCATGGTATCCTGCTTTAAAGGCTAAGATTACGGCTCTCCCTCTTCCTCATTATAGAGAGCGGGGAGCGCACCGGCACAACTCATTGCAACCGTGTGAAATTAATATGGACCGTAAAATTTTTGAGATGAACTTAAGCGTCAATGCCACCAGCCTCTACCTGCTTTTGACCTCGCTGATCCAATCAGGCGCAGACCTTACTGATGAGGTTATAGCATCTTTGTGGAACGGTCACCAAGATGAACTGACCGAGGCCCAAGATGAACTTGAAAAATATAAAGTGGTCAAGTCCCCCAAAGAGGGATGGTGGCAGGTGCTTCCCGCCACATCCTGGCAAAAGCCCTGAAAAAAAAGGCTTTCAAGCCACGGTGAGAAGCCCCTTGAGAGCCTTTAGCCCGGCATACACATCCAAAACCTGCTGAGCGTCTTTAACCTCCACATCCAGGGTGACGGCCAGGTATTTATTGTTTTTAGACGGCCTGGCAGTGGGATGAAAAGAAGAATCCAAAGGGCCCAAAACCTTTTCAGCCGCCTTATGTACGTCGTTTTTCAGGTCTTCCCTGTAAAATCCGATCACCTTGAACATATAGGTGCACGGAAAGTCGTGATTTTTTTCCAGGGTCTTAAGCGGGTCGTGGGAATGCACGCCTGTGCAGTTGGGATCGGAACAATTGCACTTACTCAATTTCACATCCTGTTTTTATTTAAGGAATTAGTCGTATCACTCAGCTAAATCAATTTTATGCACCCTTCCGGCGAGTGTCAAAAATAACTTTCCCGGCTCCATAGGTAATTTCACTGAAATACTACAATAAAAAAGTTGACCAAAGCAACTTTATTTGATTTTGGACATCTACTTATGATCACTGGAAAAATATCTCCTTATCCTACCACGGGCAAGAGCTTTACACCTTGACATAGTCTCTGGGCTCTGCTATCAATTTTTCTTCAACTACTATGGGAAAAGGCCACCCTTAAGTCGGAGCAAATAAAAATTCGCTAAAGCCCTCCTTACCTGTTTCGTCCCGTAAGGAGCAAGCCAACCAAGAGCGACGGCATGGTTTCTAAATCCCATGCGAAAAAGCCCTGGCGGACAAGGCATTTTTCCAAGCTCACTACCCGTCGGCCGATGTGTGTCTCTACGTCATCCGTCTAT
The DNA here is from genome assembly GCF_000931935.2 of Dethiosulfatarculus sandiegensis. GTDB lineage: Bacteria > Desulfobacterota > Desulfarculia > Desulfarculales > Desulfarculaceae > Dethiosulfatarculus > Dethiosulfatarculus sandiegensis. The sequence goes on along the minus strand of NZ_AZAC01000056.1, from coordinate 165,219 downwards.
TGGTGGCGAGCATCTAAATAAACGTTGGGTAAAGGAGTATTAGTTTGGCTGTGAAGGGCAAAGTCGTGATCGACCGAGACCGGTGCAAGGGCTGTCAGCTCTGTATCGCCTTCTGCCCCACGGGCAGTCTCGAAGTCGACCCGAGATTGAACATCAAGGGCTATTCCCCGGCCCAGTTTAAGGAAACCGTAGCTGAAGGCGAAAAGGGTTGCACAGGTTGCGCCCAGTGCGCCACAGTCTGCCCCGAAGTTGCAATCGAGGTGTATCGTGCCAAGTGAAAAAGTATTAATGCGCGGCTCAAACGTGGTGGGCGAAGCGGCGGTTCGCGCCGGTTGCCGCTACTACTTTGGATACCCCATCACACCTCAGAACGAACTGCCCGAGTACCTCTCCGGCAGGCTTCCTGAGGTTGGTGGCACCTTCATCCAGGGTGAAAGCGAAATCGCCTCCATCAACATGGTGTTAGGTGCAGCGGCTGCCGGAGCCCGCACCATGACCTCTTCTTCATCTCCGGGCGTTTCATTAAAACAGGAAGGCATCACCTACCTGGCAGGCATGGAACTGCCTGCGGTGATCGTCAACATGATGCGCGGCGGTCCCGGTCTGGGCAACATTGCTCCGTCCGCGGCTGACTATTTCCAGGCCACCAGGGGTGGCGGAAACGGTGACTACCGCACCCTGACCCTGGCCCCGGCCGGCTGTCAGGAATTGGCTGAGCTGACCTTTGAGGCCTTTGATCTGGCCGATAAGTACCGCACCCCGGTCATGCTCCTGGGTGACGGCCTGATGGGTCAGGTTATGGAGCCTGTGGTCTTCCCGGATTACATTGATCCCGAGACCCTGCCTAAAAAAGACTACGCCTTGGACGGCGCCAAAGGTCGCGGCCCCAGGAAAATCTTCTCCATGTACCTGGGTCAGCAGGGCGAGCTCAAGGATCACAACCTGAAGCTTCAGGCCAAGTACGACGAGATCACCGACAAAGAGCGCCGCTGGGAAACCTACAAAACCGATGACGCCGATGTCATCGTCGTGGCCTACGGCACCGCCGCCCGCATCGCCGAAACAGCGGTGGACGAGCTGCGTGAACAGGGACTCAAGATCGGCCTCTTCAGGCCCATCACTCTGTGGCCCTATCCCACACCCGCTTTGAGGAAACTGGCTCAAGGCCGCAAGATCGCTGTTTTCGAGCTTTGCCTGGGGCAAATGGTTGAAGACGTAATGCTGTCGGTCGGTGAACGCGCCGAGATTTACTTCTACGGTGTGCCTGGCGGTGTCATTCCCACCCCCGCCGAAGTCGTAGAATTCCTGCGCTCGACCTCCAATGGCGACGGCAAGGTGGGCAGGAGGATCGAACTATGAGTGCAGAAACTGCATACAAGCAGGTATTCGGCTGGCCCGAGTCCCTGCAGAAAAACCCCACTCACTACTGCCCGGGCTGCGGTCATTCTGTGGCTCACCGCTTGGTGGCAGAGGTAATCGATGAGTTGGGTGTGCGTGAAAAGACCATCGGCGTGCCCCCCGTGGGCTGCTCGGTTTTGGCCTACAACTACTTCAACTTCGATATGGTTGAGGCTCCCCACGGCCGTGCCCTGGCCGTGGCCACCGGTATCAAAAGGGTTCATCCCAACCACGTGGTCATGACCTATCAGGGTGACGGCGACCTGGCCGCCATCGGCACCGCCGAGACGATCCATGCCGCCAACCGTGGTGAAAAAATCACCGCCATCTTCATCAACAACGCCATTTACGGCATGACCGGCGGACAGATGGCCCCCACCACCACTCTCGGTCAGGTGGCGACCACCACCCCCGGCGGTCGTGACGCCGACCGTGACGGTGCGCCCATTGACATCTCTTCCATGGTGGCCTTATGTAAACGCACCGTTTACGTTGAGCGTTGCGCCCTTACCAACCCCAAGGAAATTCGTAAGGCTAAAAAGGCTATCAAAAAGGCCTTCCAGGCCCAGATCGACGGCAAGGGTTTCACCCTGGTGGAACTCCTTAGCGCCTGCCCCACCAACTGGAAGATGGGCCCGGTGGATGCCTGGAAATGGGTTGCTGAAGAGATGACCAAAACTTACCCCCTGGGCGTCATCAAAGACGAAATCGGGGACAAGGACTAAGGATATGCACACCAGCACACTTTTCGCCGGCTTTGGTGGACAGGGTGTCCTTCTGATGGGCTATGTGCTGAGCCACGGCGCAATGCTCAAGGGACTCAATGTCACCTATTTTCCGGCCTACGGCGCTGAGATGCGCGGCGGCACGGCCAACTGTACTGTAACTCTGGCGGACCACAAGATTGCCAGCCCGGTGGCTTCCAATCCTGATGTCCTGGTCGCCATGAACCCGCCCTCACTGGACAAATTCGAGAGCACCGTGGCCGAAAACGGCCTGGTGGTCTTGAACTCCTCCCTGATCGAAAGGGGTCCCGAGCGCGACGATGTGGAAGTCTTGAATGTTCCCACCGTGGAGCTGGCCAGGGAAGTCGGCTCCGAGCGGGCAGGAAACATGATTATGATCGGCGCTGTCTGCGCCAAGACCGGCTTCATGACCCTGGAAGAAACCTTCCACGGCATGCACGCCGCTCTTAAGGGGAAAGAAAAATTCTTCCCCATGAACGAAAAGGGTATTGAGCGCGGTTTTGCCTTTGCCAAAGACGGCAAATAAAAAACCAGCTTAAGATACCTGTCCTGAAAAAATCACCCCGCCGGGAGACTTGTCTCTCCGGCGGGGTTGCTTAAGGCTACAAGACCCTGCAATTCAATCGTTTTTTATATAATTACCGCCAAGTCCACCCTGCCAAGGAGAGATTCCATGACAGTAACCCAACTTTCCATCCGCATGCCGAACAAACCAGGCCAACTGGTCACGATAAGCGAAATAATGGGACAGGCGGAAGTAAATATCCTGGCTTTGTTTGTCTCCACCACCACCCCGGGCGGGGATGGGCTCATGCGATTTGTCCCCAGTCATCCCGGCAGGGCGGCGGCGGCCCTGGTGGACAGGGGCATGGAGGTGGCCACCAGCCAGGTGCTGGCGGCCGAAACTCCCCACCACGCCGGAGGCCTGAAGGCGATATTGGACCCTTTAAGCAAGGCAAAGGTCAACGTGGATTACCTCTATCCCTGCATACAAACCGGAGAATCCACCATACTGATCATGGGCACCGATCAGGTGGACCAGGCGGTGGAAGCCTTGAAAAAAGACTGGATACGCCTTTATAGCGACCAGGATCTGCTTAATCTGTAAAAAAGACGACAAAGCCCTGGGGATTGGTCATACCCAGCTTATGGCCTCCGCAGGGCATTCCTCTATAGCCTCTTCCACACAATCAGGGCCGCCTTCCGGCAGAATCACAGTGGACTTTTCCGCTCCTTCAGGCAACTGAAAAACATCGGGGCAGAGTTCCATGCAATTGCCACAGGCAATGCATTCATCACTGATTTCAAGCAGTTTTTCTTCTTCCATGCTCCCTTCCTTTGTCTAAGCTATTTCCCTTCAATGCCCAGATTGAAGGTAGGTAAACCCTCTGTCAAGTATTTGATGGGCAAAAAAACAACCGCAGGGAAATTCCCTGCGGTTGTTATGTTTTCTCAAAGTTTGGCCGAATTTTTCTTTTCAGGGCAAGGTATGCGTAATCTATTTACCCAGCCTGTCAGCCCTCCAATGCAGAAAAGCCTCTATGAACTTGTCCAGGTCCCCATCCAGCACTGCGTCAACGTTGCCCATTTCCTGGCTCGTGCGATGGTCCTTAACCAGGCGGTAAGGGGCCAGCACATAGGAACGGATCTGACTTCCCCAGCCAATCTCCTGCAGGCCTTCATGGGTCTCTTTTTTCTCGGCCTCTCTTTTGGCCATTTCCATTTCATAGAGCCTGGCCTTCAGCACCTTAAGGGCCAGATCCTTGTTGCGGTGCTGGCTCTTTTCATTCTGACACTGCACCACAACCCCTGTGGGCAGGTGGGTGAGCCTCACCGCGGATGAGGTCTTGTTTACGTGCTGTCCACCCGCGCCGGAAGCCCGGAAGACATCGACCCTGAGGTCACTGTCCAAGATCTCAATTTCTATGTCGTCATCCACCTGGGGAGATACAAAGACCGAGGCAAAAGCTGTGTGACGCCTGTGGTTGGAATCAAAAGGGCTTATCCGCACCAGGCGGTGAATGCCGCTTTCGCCCTTGCACAGGCCATAGGCCTGGTGCCCGTTCAATTCCAGGGTGGCGCTCTTTATACCCGCTTCCTCGCCCTCCTGAAAGTCCAGAAGCCTGGTCTCAAAGCCCTGCCGCTCGGCAAAACGGGTATAGAGTCTCAAAAGCATCTCAGCCCAATCCTGGGCGTCAGTGCCTCCTGCTCCGGAGTTAATGGCCAGGATGGCGTTTCTGGCATCGTCCGGACCACTCAAAAGCCTGGCGGCCTCCAGGCGGGAGAGCCCACTCTCCAGGGTTTCCAAGGCGGAAGAAGCCTCCTTCAAGGTCGCTTGGTCGTCCTCTTCCTCGGCCAGCTCCAAGAGCACCTCTGCATCATCCATCTTTTCCTTAAGCTTCACATAGGCCTTGAGGCTGTGCTCCAAGTCGCTTCTTTCCTTCATCACCGCCTTGGCTTCCTCCTGATTATCCCAGAAACCGGAAGCGGCCATGATCTTGTCCAGCTCTTTTAATCTTTTTTCCTTGCTGGCGGGGTCAAAGATGCTCTCCCATCAAATCCAGGCGTTTACGCGCTCCGTTCAGGGATTCCTTAAGTTCAGTTATCATCTCAAACCTCCTGTTTATTCCGGAAACCAGGCCGCAGGGTTACAAGCAACAATAAAAGGCTTATGCCAAAGGCCGCCTTGGAAAAAACATCCCCATGGCCGGTAAAAAAAGTATTGATTTTTAAAAGCGGCAATTCTCTGGTTTGAACCGCTTCAGTAAAAAGGCCGGTTAACTGGTGCACCGTGCCGTCCGGTTCTATGAAACCGCTGATTCCGCTGTTGGCCGACCTGGCGCATGACATGCGGTTTTCCACGGAACGCAAAACCAGATGACTCAAGTGTTGGCGGCTGGCCCCGGTGCGTCCGAACCAGGCGTCATTAGTCTGGTTTATTATCAGGTCCGCCCCTTTTCTGCGCTGGCTTAAAGCCAACTCACTGAAAATGGACTCATAGCAGATGAGCGGTCCCAAAACAGCTGGTCCGGCCTTAAGGGTTGCACCCTTTTCACCGGGCGCGAAATCCCGCCCCAGGGCAGCGATGGCCCGCACAAAAAACAAAAGATTGTCCCAGGGCACATACTCGCCAAAAGGCACCAGATGAACCTTGTCGTACCATCCATGAGGCCTGCCCAGGGGATCGGCCAAAAAAGAACGGTTGGTCGGGGCATATGTGCCATTGACAGCCACAGACCCCATAGTGCCCAAAGTTATGTAAGCCCCCAGTTCACGGGCTCCTTCCAAAACCTTCAAGGTCGGCCTGGCCTCGCTCAACATATAAAAAGGCCCGGCCGATTCAGACCAGACAATCAGCCAGGGGCGTTTTTTAATCTTTTCCGCCTCTTTCCCGGAAAGTGCAAGATGCTTTTGCACCACGGAAACTTTCTTTTCCGGGTTCTGTATATCAAAAATGCTTATATCGCCCTGCACCACACTTACCGGGATATGAGGGGACTTTTGGGCCAAACTCTGGATCTGATCCATACGTTTTTGCCCCAAGCCCCAAGCGCCCGCAACAATTATAACCCCGGCAAGCAACCAAGCCAAGCCGGAGAAACAAATACGCCCCTTGTCTTTAAAGGCAAAAAAACCTTTCATAACAAGGGCATTGATCATAACCAATCCGGCTGACAGGCCGGGCGCCCCCCACCACTCGGCGCTCTGTAAAAGTTGGGGGCAAAAAGCCAGGCTGTTTGCCAGGGGCAACCAGGGAAAGCCGGTCAGAAGAAGCGACCTTATCCATTCCAGGGCTGCCCAGGCCAAGGGAGCAGACAAGAGAAGCGGGATTCCCCTTTTGCCGGTCCGGCTGACAAAATAGGCGAACGCCGCCGGGTACAAGGCCAAATAAAGGGCCAAAAGACCGAAAAGTAATATGGAAACCGCCCAGGGCAGGCCGCCGTATTGGGTTATGACCACATTCAGCCAATACATCTGGGCCAGTCCTCGGCCCAGGCCAAACAGCAACCCTGCCGCCATGGCCTTTTTAGGCGGCAATAAGGATGAAAGGCCCAAAAGAGGAGCCAGAGACACCAGGGCCAGGGGCCAAAAGTCCCAAGGAGAAAAGGCCCCGGCCAACATAATTCCGGAGAAAAAAGCGGCCAGGGCTTCAATTTTGCCAGGTAGCCGGGATTCTGTTTTACTCAAGACCTTATCAAGCTTCCTCCGGCTCTTTGGCTGCCTCAGGATCAAAGCCGACCTTTACCTTGTCGATCTTGCGGTCGTCCGCTTCCACCACTTTCAGAGTCAAAGGTCCGTATTCCATGATTTCACCGGCATTCGGCACCCGCCCCAAGTAGGTGGTTATAAAGCCGCCGACCGTTTCAAAGCGCCCTTCGGGCAATTCCTCGGGGACTTCATAACCAAGAAGGCCTGAAAGTTCTTCCACCTCCAGACGGGCGTCCACCACCAAAGAACCGTCCTGCTGCCTTTGGCTGAGATGCTCTTCCTGATCATACTCGTCTTCGATCTCGCCCACAATTTCTTCCAGGACATCCTCTAAAGTCACCACTCCCGCAGTGCCGCCGTATTCATCGACCACCACGGCCAGATGAACCCTTTTGCGCCTGAAGGCCGTCAAAAGCTCGTTTAAAGGCATGGCTTGAGGCACAAAAAACGGCTTGCGGGCTACTTCACAAATATTATTGGTTTCCCCTGGCTTACCCCAATGGGAGAGCAGATCCTTGGCATAAATCACTCCCACTATATGATCAGGGTCACCGGAGTAGACAGGTATCCTGGAATGTCCGGAGTCGGTGATTACACGGATGATATCGTTAATGCTGTCTTTATCAGAGACCATTGCCAGGTCTATTCTGGGCACCATGATCTGACCGGCTGTGGTCTGATCAAGCTCCAGCACACCTTCTATCATATGCCCCTCGTGAGGGGTGAGAAAGCCCTGGGCTTCGCCCTGATCCACTAGTCCCTGAATCTCGCGTTCCAATTCCTGAGAGGTCGTACTGCGCCCGCCCTTGAATAAATCCAAGACCCGCGCGATAAGACTTCGGCCTGGTTCTGTATCCAAACCCCTTTGCTTCCTTTTTACAAGTTATTGTCATGGCGACGAAAAAGTCATTCAAGCCCATGCATGCCGGGCCAAGCTTCATCTGTCGGCTTTTTTGTCTATAAAAAAAGACCTGACTAAACGCCTTCCCTTTTATTGAATCTTATCTCAGCACAAGGGAAGTTGACAAGATGGCAGGTCTTTTTTAGTATAATAATTAGAGGTGTGTGAAAATGCCGATAGAATTTGATCCAAATACTTCCACCTATTACCAAACCAGTTATACACAAAACAGCTATGCCCAGGCTCCGGTGGAGAATCCTCCCCCCACCCCGACCGGTCCCCAGGACCCGGCCCAGGCCGTCTCCGCAGAGAAACAGATCCCCCAGGACCCGGCCCTGGTAGAGCCCCAGGACCGTCCCCGGCCCTCAGGCCAGGAGACCTCCCTTACCGGCTCCATAGTGGACACCGTAGTCTGAAACCGGGGTGACGATCCGTCTTATTCCATTCTCAAGGGATAATCCGTCTGGGGCAGCAACCCACTTTGCCTCCCCCGAATAAGAGCCTCTTCCACTGCCTTGAGTCCGGCTTCCCCCAGGTCTGCGGTAAAGTCATTCACATAAAGCCCAATATGGCTCTCCACCACCGAAGCCTCCATTTCCTGGGCGTGGGCGAGAACATATTCCTTTGACTTCAGAGGATGTTGCATAGCCATGTTCACGCTTTCACCCAAGGCCCGGTCAATAATGCCGTAGGCCTCTTTACCAAGGTCACGGCGCATGGCGATGCAGCCCAACGGTATGGGCAGGCCGGTTTCCGCCTCCCACCATTCACCCAGGTCCAGAAGCCTGATAAGGCCCAACCTTTCATAGGTGAAGCGACCCTCATGTATAACCAGGCCCGCCTTGAAACGTCCTTGGGCCACGGCCTCCATGACCTGACTGAACTCCATGGGCTCCACCTCGGGCGTCTTGCCGAGGTAAAGGGATAAAAGCATCTGGGCGGTGGTGAGGCGGCCTGGTACAGCCACCTTGACCTTGGCCAGGTCAGCCGGTTCCGCCCCCGGCTTGGCCACCACCAGGGGACCGCATCCCCTGCCCAGGGCCGAACCCGCATTTAAAAGAGCGTACTTATCCAACACATGCCCCAAAGCGTGGAAACTCAGTTTGGTCACCTCCAAAATGCTTTGCAAGGCCAGGCGGTTGAGTTCTTCCACATCACCCAGGCGGGTCTTGAACTTAAAACCCGGGGCCTTTACCAAACCGTGACTAAGGGCATGAAAGGCAAAGGTGTCGTTGGGGCATGGTGAATAGCCAAAGGTTATCTCCCGGCTCATTTTCTTCTCCCGGAATTAATGGCAACAGGCTCTGACAGGCTCTGGAAGCGAAACTGCCGGGCGCACCGAGGACTGGGTTCACTAAAAACCCTGTTTAATGACTTGTCAGTTTAATCCGCAGTAGGCCAAAACCGCCCTTTGGGCTGCTTCGGCGCCTATTTTCAGGTCAAGGTGACGGTCACCGGCCAGATTGCTTACTCCCCTCACCGAGGTAAAGGGCTTTTGGTAAAGGGCCGCCACCTGGGCCACGGCCGCGGTCTCCATATCTTCCAGCTGGGCCTGCCAGCGACGGGCCACAACCCTGGCGGATTCAATATCCCCGCTCACCTGGTTCACAGTGGCAAAAACCCCGGTGGTCAAATCCGGACAGGACTTTAAAAACCCGCGGTTTAGCCCGGGATCACATTCAAAAACGTTAAAAACCGGTTTTTGGCCTTCTGTGAGGGGTAAAAGGGGAATTTTTATGGCGGACAGATCGCGCCAGGAGTGTTTTTCGACAACCCCCATATCAGCCAGGACAACCCTTTCAGCCACGACCGCCTGTCCCAGCCCGGGACCGCTCTCATAGGCCCCGGCACAGCCGATATTCAAGACAACCCGGCAGGAAACCAGATTCTCTAAAGCGGCAGTGACAGCCTGGGCGGCGTTAACCATGCCCAGGCCGGTGAGCAAAAGCCAAACCTTTTCTTTTCCCAAGCGGCCATGCCAAAAGGGACGTCTGCCCAGATTCCCCGCCTTTTTGAGGTGGGGGATTATCAGCTCCACCTCAGCAGGCATTGCCGCTGTTATAAGCATATTTTGCCAACCCTAGCGGGAGGTGTTTTTTTTACTGATTTTCCCAAAATGACTATTTAAAAGGGAATCCAGCACCCCGTTCACAAAGGCCGGAGAATCTTCCGAGCCGAACCTCTTGGCCAGCTCCACCGCCTCGCTGATGGCAACTTTAGGGGGCACTTCGCCGTTTGTATGCAGCATCTCCTGGCAGGCAAGGCGCAGGATATTCCTGTCCACCCGGGCCATGCGGTCCAATTTCCAGCGTTTGCTGACCTGGTTCAATTCAGAATCTATGGCAGATTTATTATCGCCTATGCCCCGAACCAGTTCCTCGGTATAGGCGAAATATTGAGGCGGAGCTTCGAAGTTATCGGCAAAGGTGTCCAAAGCATCGTCCACCATGGTTCTGGAATGCTCCATCTGATAGAGCACCATAAGCGCCAACTCCCGGCTCCGCCGGCGTTCTTTTATGAGGGTCATTTAAAACCTATATTTTTTTCAAAAGGTCCACCATCTCCATTGCGGCCATGGCGGCATCCGCGCCCTTGTTGCCGGCCTTGGTGCCGGCTCTTTCGATGGCCTGTTCAATGGTGTCGGTGGTAAGCACGCCAAAGATGACCGGCACTCCGGTGGCAAGGGAGGCATGGGCCACGCCTTTGCTCACTTCAGCGGCCACATAATCAAAATGCGCCGTAGCGCCCCTTATGACTGCGCCCAGGGTGATCACCGCATCATACTGACCGCTCTGGGCCATGCGCTGGGCCACCAGGGGAATTTCAAAGGAACCGGGCACCCAGGCCACAGTGCAGTCATCTTCGGCCCCGTCGTGCCGCCTTAGGGCGTCCAACGCGCCTTCCAGAAGCTTGCTCGTGATAAACTCATTGAACCGGCCCGCAACTATACCAACCTTGATTCCCTTGGCCGAGAGTTTTCCTTCCAGCGTCCTGGCCATTGTCATTCCCCTTCTTTTTAAGGCCTGGGGGCGGCATGGGCCGCCCCGGCTGTTTTTTTAGTTCAATCCAGCTTTGGTCAAAAAACGAATTAGCCTCAATCCCTCAGCTTCAGCAGGTGCCCCATTTTGGTGCATTTAGTGCGGAGATACCGCTCATTTTCAGGGCAGGGAGAAATCTCAATGGGAACCCTCTCCACCACGGAGAGCCCGTACCCGTCAAGACCCACCATTTTTTTAGGATTGTTGGTCATAAGCCGCATTTTGCGCACCCCCAGATCAGCCAGGATCTGGGCGCCGATGCCATAGTCCCTCATATCGGCGGGGAAACCCAGGGCTTCGTTGGCCTCCACCGTATCGCAGCCGTTATCCTGCAGCTCATAGGCCTTCAGCTTGTTGACCAGTCCTATTCCCCGGCCCTCCTGCATCATGTAAAGCAACACGCCCTTGCCCTCGGCGTCGATGGCCTTAAGGGCATTTGCCAGCTGGTCTCCGCAATCGCAACGGCGGGAATTAAAGGTGTCGCCGGTCAAGCATTGGGAATGCACTCTGACCAGCACCGGTTCTTCAGGGTTGATCTCACCTTTGACCAGGGCCACATGCTCCAGTGAGTCCACCTTGTTGGTGTAGCCAATGGCCCTGAACTCACCATAAGCCGTGGGCATGTGCACATCCGCCTCCCGGGTCACAAAGGACTCGGTGCGCATGCGGTGGGAGATGAGATCCGCAATGGTGACTATCTTCAAGTTGTGGCGCTCGGCAAATACCTCCAGATCAGGCATGCGGGCCATGCAACCGTCGTCTTTCATGATCTCGCAAATCACGCCGGAAGGGGAAAGGCCGGCCAGGCGGGCCAGGTCAACCGAACCCTCGGTCTGACCGGTGCGGACCAGCACCCCGCCTTCCTTGGCCCTTAGGGGAAACACATGTCCCGGGCTTACCAGATCCTCAGGTCCGGATTTGGGGTTCACCGCCACCTTGACGGTCTGGGCCCTGTCATGGGCCGAGATGCCGGTGGTGACCCCTTCCCTGGCCTCGATGGAGACGGTAAAGGCGGTTTCAAAGGGGGATTGGTTGTCACTGACCATCATGGGAAGCTTCAAGCGCTTCACATCCTGGTTGGTCAGGCTCAGGCAGATCAATCCCCTGCCGTGGGTGGCCATGAAGTTGATGGCTTCCGGAGTCACCATCTCTGCGGCCATGGTAAGGTCGCCTTCGTTCTCCCGGTCTTCGTCATCCACCAGGATGACCATACGGCCATTCCTAATATCCTGAATGGCCTCTTCTATGGATGCCAGAGGCATTGTAATCCCCTTGCCGGGCAATCAAGCCCTATTATTAAGTATTCAGATATCGTTTTTTCCAGGTCCAGACACCCCGTTTTGGCAGGTCCGCCTTAAGGGAGCCCCTTTAAGCAAAGGCCTGATCAATAGCCCATACGCAAGAGATCCTCTGCGCTGAAGCCTTTTTCGCGGGTCTTTTGATCCTGATCCCGACTCATTAACCTAGCTACGTACTTACCTATCAGATCGGTCTCAATATTAACAGAATCGCCTTGGGTGGCAAGCTTGAGGGAAGTCTCTGCAAAGGTGTGGGGAATAATATTCAAATCAAACCCTTGGTCGTCCACGCCATTCACCGTCAGGCTGATGCCGTCTACACATACAGAGCCCTTTTCAACCACCAGGGCAAGGTGTTCGGCCGGAATATCCACTTTTATAAGTTTGGAGGCTCCACGCTTTTCGATCCGGGCAATGGTCCCCACACAGTCAACATGGCCTGTGACCATATGTCCGCCAAAACGGTCGCCCACACTCATGGCCCTTTCCTGATTAACCTGATCTCCGGGCCTGAGTCGGCCCAGGGTGGTTCGGCTTAAAGTTTCCGCCGATGCTTCCAGGCAACAGGCGTCGCCCACGATCCGGGTGACGGTGAGGCAGGCTCCGTTGGTGGCAACCGATTCGCCTATCACCGCCTCCTTGACGGGCCAGGGCGGGCGGATCACCAGTTCAGCATCCGGGCCTTTGGGATTGACCTGGGTCACAGTGCCCAGGCCTTCTACTAAACCTGTGAACATATCCAACTTCCCTGTTCAGATCCCCTGCTCAACTAAGCATCACAGACTTTTTCAGGGAATTGAACCGGCTTAGAGTAGTATAGGTAGAAATTATATCCGCCAAGGGGCCTGGTCAAGGCCTTGTAAGCCCGAGGAGCAGAGTTTTGGCGCGGCAGCGCCTTTTAGCGCCAAATGGAAATTGGGAATCTGCTCAGGAAGGTAAAACCCTGGACGAAAGCATGATATCCGGGCCGAATCTCCTAATTACCGGTTTTTCGAGCTGAACAGCCCGGGCCATACGCGTAAAGCCCTCACCACCCAACATGGAAGGAGCCGTCTGGCCGCCGATCAACTTCGGCGCAAAGAAATAATTCACCTCGTCGACCAGCCCCTGGGAAACAAAGCTGAAGGCCAAGGTGGCGCCACCTTCCAAAAGCATGCTGGTCACCCCCAGTTTGCCCAGGTGATCCAAAAGCGCTCCCAGGTCGACACGGCCGTTTAAGAGAGGCAGCCGCACCACCTTGGCCCCGATCTGGGTCAGGCTGTCTATTTTTGCCTGCGAGGCCTCGGGTCCGCAGGCGATCAGGCAGCCGCCCTTTTCCGAGGCGTCAAGCACCTTGGCCGGGAGTTCTATGCTCAAACCGGTGTCCACCACCACCCGCAAGGGGTTGCGACCGCCTTTTAAGCGGCAGGTGAGGCTGGGGTCATCGGCCCTTAAGGTGCCGGAACCCACGCAGATGCAATCCAGCAGGTTCCTGAGCCGATGCACATAACGCCTGCTTTGCTCCCCTGTGATCCAACGGCTGTCACCGCTTGCGGCAGCGGTTTTGCCGTCCAGGGTGGCCGCAGTCTTGAGCAGCACATAGGGTCGGCCGGTTGTGATGTGCTTAAAGAAAAAACGGTGTTCCTGAAGACAATCATCGACCAGCACGCCGGAAAGGACTTCAAGCCCCTTGGAGGCCAAAAATGCGCCGCCGCCTCCGGCCACCCTCGGATTGGGGTCGCTGGCCCCGAAAACCACCCGCTTTATGCCTGCCTCCAGAATTGCCCTGGTGCAGGGCGGGGTGCGTCCCTGGTGATGACACGGCTCCAGGGTGACGAAAATCTCGCCGCCCTTGGCCTCTTCTCCCGCCTGCCTTAAGGCAAGCACCTCGGCGTGCGGCGTTCCCGCCAGGGCATGAAACCCCTGGCCCACCACCTTGCCCCGGTTGACAACCACCGCCCCAACCGCCGGATTGGGCGAACTTCTGCCCAGACCCTTCCGGGCCAGGCGCAGGGCCCGACGCATATGAAGCCGATCATTTTTTGAGGGGGGTAAGGTCTCAGCCAAGGTTTTTAGGAGACCTCCTTCTTCTGGGCAATCAGGCTTTCCAGTTCATTCATGAATTCACGCACATCCCTGAATTCACGGTAGACACTGGCAAAGCGGACGTAAGCCACGTCATCCACGCCTTTAAGCCACTGGATGACCATCTCGCCAATCTCCTTGGCCGGAATCTCGCGCTGATTTTTTTCCTGGAAACCGTGTTCCAGGGCGTCCAGGAAATCATTAACAATTTCCATGGACACAGGCCGCTTCCGCAACGAAACTTGAATGCCCTGTTTTACCTTGCTGCGGTCGAATATCTCCCTGGAGCCGTCTTTTTTAATGACATAGGTCTCCAGCTCTTCCACCCGCTCATAGGTAGTGAAACGTTGCCCACATTCCAGGCATTGCCGCCTGCGTCTGATTACCGAAGCGTCCTTACTTACCCTTGAGTCTACAACCTTGTTCTCCACCGCAGTGCAGAAGGGGCACTTCACTCGTCTCCTCCTTCGAATCCATCCAATTGAAGAAGAATGCCCTTGGGTGCCGGCAGGCCGTCTTTAGCGGCCTGGTTTTCCTCGTCAATCCAATCCTGAGGGTCAAGATACTTTATATCGCCACCACGTGGTTGGACAACAACTCTTTTTATTCCGGCGTTTATGATGACCCTTCGGCAGAGAAGACAAGGTTCCGGATTCTTGGTGGGGAGACCGTCTGAAAGTTCGATGCCGGCCAGGTACATGGTCGCCCCCAGGGTCTGGGCCCTGGACGCATGTATCACAGCGTTCATCTCGGCGTGCACTGACCGGCACAGTTCATAACGCTGACCCGCCGGTACGGCCAGTTCCTCGCGCTGGCAGGAACCCAGGTCCACACAATTCGCCACACCTCTGGGGGCTCCGGCGTAACCTGTGGAGACTATCTGGTCGTCATTAACAATCACCGCGCCGTATTGCCGCCTTAGGCAGGTGCCCCTGCGGCACACCTCACGGGCGATGTTGAGGTAATACTCGTCTTTGCCCGGACGGGTGCTCACGACCCGGCTCCGGAAAGTGATTCTATCTTGTCGATGCGCCTTATGTGGCGGCCACCCTCAAATTCAGTGGCCAAAAAGGCATCGAGGATCTCAAAGACCAAATCTTGTGGGGTGAGGCGTTCGCCCAGGCAGAGCACGTTGGCGTTGTTGTGCTGCCTTCCCAGCTTGGCATGCTCCAGGGAGGGAGCCAACACCGCCCGAACCCCGTGGAAGCGATTGGCTGTAATACTCATGCCAATGCCGCTGCCGCATACTAAAACACCGGATTCAGCCTCGCCGTCCGCCACCGCCTTGGCCACCTTTGCGGCCTGTTCGGGATAATCCGTGGAATCCAGGGAATAGGTCCCCTTGTCATCCACCTGGTGCCCGCCGGCGGCAAGTTTTTCCTTAAGGGCCTCTTTCAGGTTGTAGCCTGCGTGATCACTTCCCAGGGCAATTTTCATTTTAACTCTCCTTATTCGCCGGGTTCGGAGAAGACCAGACTGGCGTTGGTGCCGCCAAAGCCAAAGGAGTTCGAAAGCACGTTTTTAATTCTGGCCTCACGCTTGACATTGGGCACATAGTCCAGGTCGCAGGCGGGATCGGGATTTTCATAGTTGATGGTCGGAGGCATCACCTGGTCCCGCAAGGAAAGCACGCTGAAGACAGCCTCCACGCCACCGGTGGCGCCGAGCATATGACCGATCATGGATTTGGTGCTCGATACCGGCAGTTTGTCGGCATGCTCTCCAAACAGACGACGAATGGCCTTGGTCTCCAGGGCGTCGTTCAGCTCGGTGGAGGTGCCGTGGGCGTTGATGTAGTCGATCTGGTCCACATCCATTCCGGCGCTTGCCACTGCCATGCGCATGCAGCGATATGCCCCGTCGCCGTTGGGGTCCGGAGCAGTCATATGATGGGCATCGCAGCTCAGGCCGTATCCGGTCAGCTCTGCCATAATGGGGGCGCCCCTTTCCAGGGCATGCTCCCTTTCCTCCAGAACCAGGATGCCGGCTCCCTCGGACATGATAAAGCCGTCGCGCTTGGCGTCGAAAGGACGGCTGGCCTTGGCCGGATTGTCATTATTGGTGCTGATGGCGCGGGCCGCACCAAAACCGGCCAGGGTGGTGGGGGTGATAACAGCCTCGGACCCACCGCAGAGCATGAGATCGGCGGCGCCCCTTTTGATGAACTCGCCCGCCTCGCCCACGGAATGGGACCCAGCGGCGCAGGCAGTGACTATGCAGATGTTGGGGCCCTTGAGGTTATACTCAATGGCCACCTGACCTGAAGCCATGTTGCCGATCAGCTTGGGGATGAAAAATGGGCTCACCCTGGCGTTGGGGCCTTTTTCAGTCAAGGCTCCGACTGTTTCTTCCAGAGTGTGCAGGCCGCCCAGGCCAACCCCGATAAGGCAACCGGCCTTTTCGGAGAGATCCGAGCTCAACTCGGCGGGCAGCCCGGCCATTTCCCAGGCCATGCGGGAAGCGCCCAGGGCATAGTGGATAAAAGTATCCAGGCGCTTGACCTGTTTTTTCTGCACCCAGTCCTCGGGCTTGAAATCCTTTACCTCACCTGCGATCTGGGTCTTGAAGCCCGTGGGGTCGAATTTGGTAATACGTCCAATACCGTTTTCACCCGCCAGGATCTTTGTCCAGCTTTCCTCTACACCTGTGGCAAGGGGTGTAATCAACCCCACACCGGTTACCACCACCCGTCGATTCACATCAACTCCTCGTGCGTCGTAAGGTTAGCCGATTAATGGCTTTTTCAAAAGCCGGTTCTCGGCTCGCATCCACCGGGCGGCCCCCAAAAAGCGCCCGGATAAAGATAAGGCCCCCCAAAAAGCCTTTGTTCAGTCGATTTCCTCGGCCAGAGCCAACAGTAGAGTCCTTATAGCACGCCTATCAGTGACCCGGTTGGGCAGCCCATGAAAATCCAAAAGACTAAAGCTTCAGTTGTTAAGATCTGTAAATTATACTTTTGCAAATCTTTTACGGAAAAGCCCGCAAGCGGGTTTTTCCGGAACAATCAAAAGGGGGGGCCTTTCTCATTCGTTTACTAAAAAATTTAGTTGCTGGCGGCCTCGATATAGGCGTAGGCATCCTGCACAGTCTTGATCTTCTCAGCATCCTCATCGGCGATGGAGACATCAAAGGCCTCTTCCATAGCCATGATCATCTCGACTAAGTCCAGGGAATCCGCGCCCAGGTCATCCACAAAAGAAGCCTCGGGGACCACATCTTCTTCAGCAACAGAAAGCTGTTCACAAATTATTTTTTTGACACTTTCCTTGACGTCCATGCTTTTCACTCCTACGTGTTTCAGGGCTTTTAGTGTAAAGCCCAATCGCCGGTCACGGCGCTTATAATTCTTTTTGCGCCCCGGCATTAAATCCAAAGATAATGAATCCGGGCATCTTTGCCAAGAAGCTCCGGAAAATACAGGGATCCGCCGATATCATCCAACCACGGGCCGGAAGCTATCGGTCACACGGACCGCCGCACTACATATACATTCCCCCATTGACATGCACAACCTGTCCGGTGATGTAATCACTGTCATCGGAGCAAAGGAAGGCGGTCAACCTGGCGATATCTTCAGGCTGCCCCGCCCTTGCCATGGGGATCATGTTTTTCATTGCCTGCACCGCCTTCTCGGGCATTTGCGCAGTCATCTCTGTCTCAATAAAGCCGGGGGCTATGGCGTTCACCCTGACGTTTCTGCCGGCCAGCTCCTTGGCCGCCGTCTTGGTAAGGGCTATCAAACCGCCTTTACTGGCGGAATAATTGGCCTGACCCGCGTTTCCGATCTGACCGACCACCGAGGCCATATTCACAATGGAACCGCTTCTCTGGCGCATCATGATCTTGGCCGCGGCCTGCAGGCAGATAAAGGCCCCGGTTAAATTGATTTTAATCACCTGCTCGAATTGCTCAAGGCTCATACGCACCAAAAGACCGTCTTTGGTGATGCCCGCATTGTTAACCAGGGCATCAAGGCGGCCATAGGTGGAGACCAGATGATCCATATATTCCTTGACCTGAGCCGGATCTGAGACGTCAAACTTCTTGGCTTCGGCGGTAACCCCCTTTTCGGCCAGCATGGCCAGGGTTTCGTCGGCTGCCTTTTCATCAGGATCAAAATGATTGAACGCGATCACATCACCGGGCTTGGCCAGGGTGAGGCAAATGGACCTGCCGATACCCCGGGAGCCGCCGGTTACCAATGTAACTTTCTTTGTGTCAGCCACTTTTATACCTTCCTTGCAAACAAGGCTTTTTTTCGAGAAACTCCGCATACGGCGGACTGAATACCATTCAGAATACGTCTAGTCTAGCTTTTTTGTAGGAGCAAGCTTAAAAAATCCACCCAACAGGCTAACACATAGTGCCCGGCCGGTTGCGTAAATCACAAGATTGTAACACATTTCCAGACACAATCAGCCTCACGCCAACGATTAACCGGTCCGGGAGCCTATTTGGGGAATTCCCCTGGCAGCCGGGGCCCGTCACCGAAAACGCTGCTCGATTTTGCCGTAAAACCGCCTTAAGCGGTAAAAAGCTAGGCCCCTCCCCTGAGTTCCCTTAACCTGTCCAGCATAGCCGGGACCACCTTGAAGAGATCTCCGACTATACCATATGTGGCCACCTCGAAAATCGGTGCATTGGGGTCTGTATTCACAGCCACGATGGTATCCGATGCCTGCATGCCCACCAGGTGCTGTACAGCACCGGAGACTCCCAGGCCAATATATAATTTGGGCGCAATGGTGCGGCCGGTCTGTCCCACCTGATGGGCGTGACCGATCCACTCCAGGTCCACGGCCCCCCTGGTGGCGCCCACCACACCGTTTAGGGCCTCGGCCAATTCACGCACCAGGTCAAAACCCTCGGGTCCGCCCAGGCCGCGGCCTCCGACCACAACCACCTCGGCTCCGGTGAGGTTAACCTTTTCGTCCAGGGCCTTGACCACCTCAAGCACCCTGGTGCCGGTTTTTTCTTTTCCCTCCAGGGTCAGTTCAATCAACCTGCCGGTCTGACCGGGGGTTCTTTCTCCTTTTTTCATCACCCTGGGGCGCACCGTGGCCATCTGGGGCCTGGCCTGCGGGCAGATGATGGTGGCCATGATATTGCCGCCAAATGCAGGCCTGGTCTGAAGTAAAAGGCGCCTTTCGGAATCAATGGTGAGCGAGGTGCAGTCTGCGGTGAGCCCTGTCTCCACGGCGGTCGCCACTCTGGGGACCAAAGAACGCCCTATGCTGGTTGCCCCGGCCAGAAAAATCTCGGGCTGATACTTCTTAATCAGCTTGGCGAGGACTTCACAATAGGCGTCGTCATTGAAATCGGCCAAACAGGGGTCATCGGCCACATAGACCACATCAGCGCCAAGGGCGAAAAGCTCCTCGGCCTGTCCCTTGACCTGATCCCCCAAAACCACGGCCCCCAGTTCAACCCCAAGCTCGTCGGCCAGCCTTTTCCCGTGGCCCATAAGCTCAAGAACGACCTCGGGCATCTCACCCTGACGCTGCTCGGCAAAGACCCAAACGCCTTTACTGGCAAGGGTCCGCTCATCAGTGCGCCGGGGGGCGTCCTCAATGGAAATCGCCTCAAAGGCGCAGGCTTCCACGCAGGAGCCGCAAAGGGTGCAGCTTTCGTTCACACATGCCTTGTCGTCAACCAGTTCCAGGGCCTCAAAGGGGCATGTATCTACACATTCACCGCAGCCGGTGCATTTTTCCTTATCGATTTTAAGTGCCATTAAAACTTACCCCCCGAGCGCAATCACTTTGCTCTGGACCAGGCGGTCGACCACCGTCGCCCCGGCCTCTTCGGCCGGGCCCTCTATCATCTCGCGATCTCCGCAAGCTTCGGGCGCGAAAACCTTTTCCACCTGAGTGTAACTGCCGGCCAAACCCAAAGATGAAGGGTCCAGGGACAGATCCTCGGCTGTGGCCACTGGCACTTTGTATTTTTTGGCCCTCATTTTGCCCTTGAGCGAGGGCGGCCTGGGTTCTCCCACCTCTCTCACCACGGTCATCAAACCGGGAAGGGGCAGATCCACCACGTCATAGCCGTCGTCCATCTGGCGTTCAACCACCAGATGATCTTCGGCAAGCTCTTGAAAGCCCTTAACAAAAGCCACATGCGGCACGCCGAGCCGATAAGCCAGGCCCGGCCCCACCTGAGCGGTGTCTCCGTCCACGGCCTGCTTGCCGCAGATCACCAAATCGGCTCCGCCGAGGTATTTAACCCCCGCAGCCAAGGCGCAGGTGGTTGCCCAGGTATCGGCCCCGGCAAAGGCCCTGTCGCTCAAAAGCAGGCCCGAGTCCACCCCGTAGCCCACGGCCTCGGAGATAACCTCGGCAGCCTGAGGGGGGCCCATGGAAAGAACCGTCAACTCGCCGCCCACCTCTTCACGCAGCCTTAAGCCCGCTTCCAGGGCAAAAAGATCAAAGGGATTTATTATAGACTCCACGCCCTCTCGCTTAAGGGTGTGGGTCTCCGGGTCCAGACGCACATTGGCCGTGTCCGGAACCTGCTTTATGCAGACAACAATTCTCATGGGTTCATTACTTTCATCCCCTGATCAAAAAAGATCCAGGGAAAAAAGGTTTCAACAACCAGAGTTTTTACCGTATCCGGGGGTGTCGGTCTATTTGCGGCGACCGTATTCCTTGTTCAGCTCCTGACCGATCACATTGCGCTGAATCTGGTTGGTGCCTTCGTATATCTGCAGGATCTTGGCGTCACGCATCATCTTCTCCACCGGATAATCCCGCATGTAGCCATGGCCGCCCATGACCTGCACTGCGTTGGTGGAGACCTCCATGGCCACATCTGTGGGGAACATCTTGGCCATGGCGCTGACTTTGCTTGTATCCTTGGCCCCGGAATCCACATACCGGGCGACATTGTAGACCAGCGCCCTGGCGGCCTCGGTCTTGGTGGCCATGTCGGCCAGCATGTGGGCGACAGCCTGGAAGTTTATGATTGGTTTACCGAATTGCTTGCGGACCCTGGCAAAACCGGCGGCCTCGTCCAGGGCGCCCTGGGCCAGGCCCACCGCCTGAGCTCCCACGCCGGGTCTGGACTGGTCAAAGGTGCGCATGGCGACAACAAAGCCCATGCCTTCCCTGGAGACCAACCGATCGGCCGGGATGCGGCAGTCTTGGAAAACCAGCTCGCTTGTAATGCTGGCCCTGATGCCGAGTTTGGTCTCTTTTTTACCAAAACTGAAACCGGGATCGCCTCTTTCCACGATAAAGCAGCTTGCCCCCCTGGGGCCCTTGGAGCGGTCGGTTATGGCCACAACCGTATATACATCGGCCTCTCCGCCGTTTGTAATCCACTGTTTGGTGCCGTTTAAGACATACTCGTCGCCCTCTTTGCGGGCTTCTGTCTTGATGGCCGAGGCATCGGAACCGGCAGCCGACTCCGTAAGAGCAAACGCAGCCAGTTTTTCACCTGTGGCGATCAGGGGAAGATATTTTTCCTTTTGCTCTTTATTGCCGAAGAGCAAGATGGGATAGGCCCCCAAAAAAGTGGCCGCATAGGTTGTAGAGCAGCCCACGCAAGCCCGGGAAAGCTCCTCCACGCAGATGACGTTATCCATGCATCCGCCGCCCAATCCACCGTATTCCTCGGGGATGATCAGACCAAAAAGGTCTGCCTGGGCCAGAGCCTTGATGATTTTATGAGGGAACTCTTCTTTTTCATCCAGTTCGGCCCTCACCGGTTTAATGCGCTCTTCGGCGATCTGACGGGCCAGGTCGCGAATCATCAGTTGTTCTTCTGTGAGGAAGTAGTCCATAGGAAAATCCCCTCCCTAAAGTACGGAAAAATGCAAAAACGGCCGCTTACAGGCGGCCGAATATATCATGTTTATTCTGATTTTGTTTCCGGCTCGCCCAGAAGTTCTCCCCGGTATTGCGCCAGGCCTTCACTGACCCGTTTATCCACCTGGGTATTGACCGACTCCATGGCCAGGCCTATGGCAGAGGCGATTGCCTTGGGTGAGGAAGCTCCGTGACAGATATAGGCAACGCCGTTTATCCCCAAGAGAGGGGCTCCACCGAAATTTTCATAGTCCATACGGTTGGCCAGGCGTTTAAAGGCGGGTTTTAAAAGCATTGCCCCGGCCCTGCCCCTTAAATCGCGCATAACCTCGTTCTTGACCAGTTGATTGTAAGCGGATAAAAGGCCTTCGGAAAGTTTGAGGCATACGTTGCCCACAAATCCGTCGCAGACCACCACCGAAACCTCGCTGGAAAAAACATCCCGCCCTTCAACATTACCGGCGAAATTCAGCGAACTGGCCTTGAGATGCTCATAGGCCTGCCTGACTACCAGGTTGCCTTTGCCGCCCTCTTCTCCGATAGACAAAAGTCCAACTAAAGGCGACTTTGCCCCCAGTACCTCCCTGGCATAGACCGATCCCATGAAGCCAAACTGAGCCAGCATGGAAGCAGTGCAATCCACATTCGCGCCCACATCCAGGATCACGGTCGGGCTCAACAGGCCGGGGAAAATAGAGGCCAGGGCCGGGCGATCCACTTCCGGAGCTCGGCCCATGACCACCATGCCTACAGCCATGGTGGCGCCGCTGTTGCCGGCACTGACCACGGCATCGACCTCACCGGCACGGTGCAGATCAAAACAGACTCTGATGCTGGCATCGCGTTTATGGCGCAGGACAGACGAAGGCGCATCGGTCATTCGGACCACCTCGGAAGCGCTTTTTATACTGATGCCCTCTTCTGGTGCACCAAGGCGGCTCAACTCAGGCTCTACAGCCTCGGGTTTACCCACCAAAACAACTTCCAGGTCGCCCGGATGATCCTTAAGCGCCGATAGGGCGCCTGAAACGGTTACGGAAACTCCGCCGTCAGCGCCCATTGCGTCCAGGGCGATACGCATAGATTGTTTCTCTTAGTCTTCTTTGGCCACAACCTGGCGGTCTTTGTAATACCCGCAGGAAGGGCAGACCCGATGAGGCATCTTGGGTTCGCCGCACTGGGGGCAGGAGACCGGATTAGGCAGGGTGATGGCGTGATGAGCCCTGCGCATGCGTGTATTGGCCTTGGACTGTTTTCTTTTGGGAACAGCCATGATCCTTCAACTCCTTAACGTAAAAAGCCACCGTTTCCAGTTAAAACGGCGATCTGGTTTAATCAGTCTTCTTCTTTGAGCTGAGCCAGCTTGGCCCAACGTGGGTCTATATTATGTTTATCAGTGCAGCCGCACCCGTCTTTTGTGTGGCTCTTGCCGCAGGCCGGGCAGATGCCCTGACACTCCGGCGAACACAAAGGAGCCATGGGCAGCGCAAGGGTGAGTTCGTCCAGCACCGCCCTGTCCAGATCAATTTCACCTTCATCAAAAAAGGTGATGGCAAGATCGTCCTCGGCCAGGACCACTTCCTCAGCCATATCCTCGGGCTGGGGCATGAAGACCATCTCCAGGGGAGCGGCGAGGGTAACCGGAGTCTCCTCCAGGCAACGGCTGCAATAAAGAATCAGAGAGGCGTCGAACTCTCCCTTTAAAAAAACTTTCTTACCCCTGCGGGCAAGTCGCAGCCTGGCATTGACCGGGCCATCCATTTTTTTGACCTGCGGGCCCAACTCCCCGGGCGAAGGGACATTCACTATAAAAAAAACCTCACGCCCTTCCTTGGGGATATCTTCCAGTCTGATCTTCATTTTCGGCCCACTTTTGTTTTGCACCGATCTTCAGTATCCGAATACCCCGGGGCTGTCAAGACCGGCAGTTTTCGGAAAGCCATTATGGAAATCAGGGGGTTAACCCAAAATTCCATCAAGTATAACCCGGGGAGTATACCAGTTGCCATCTGGCCGCACAAGTGCGCCGCCAAGGAAGGCGGGCGCCTAAAACCCGGAGCTTGGCCAACCTCTTCCAGACCGTTATCATACCATTGTATATTTGTACCGCCAGAAGGCAAGTGGTATACTCACAGCTCGACCTGCTGCGGGAGCCGTGGCAGGATGTTTTTTTATTTAAGGAGAAAAATACTGTGGAGCGTCAGTTACTGACTCGCGAAGGCCACCACGACCTGTTAAAGGAAATGGATCACATCCGTAAGGTGGAGCTCCCCAAAAACGTCCAGGACATTGCTGAAGCCAGGGCGCACGGAGACCTTTCCGAGAACGCAGAGTACCACGCGGCCAAGGAACGCCAATCCATTCTTTCCGCCAAGTTGCGGGAATTGGAAGAAATCCTGTCCATCGCCGAGATTGTTCATCCCCTCCCCGAAGTGGGCGAAAAAGTAGTCTTCGGCTGTCACGTCACTGTCTTCAATCCAGACAATGACGAAGAAAACACATACCAGATAGTAGGGCAAAGAGAATCCAACCCCACCATGGGCCGCATATCTTTAAGTTCACCTTTGGGACAGGCTCTTTTGGGCAAGGAAGAAGGTGACGAGATCCGCTTCAAGGCCCCCGGGGGAGAGCGTATTTTAGAAATCGTTTCGGTTGAATAAAAAAATTCGCAAGACCTTAAAGCCTTAAAGTGAAAAACAGGAGTTTCTAAAGAGCCCATGCCGAAAATTCTGGCCACGATTTTAAGTCCCCGTATGCTGGTTTCCTTTCTAATGGGCTTTTCCTGTGGCCTGCCCCTACTTCTCACAATCGGGCTTTTACAGGCTTGGATGAAAGAAGAGGGCCTGGATCTGGGGTCCATCGGACTGATTTCACTTTTAGGCCTGCCCTATACCCTGAAATTCATCTGGGCCCCTCTGACAGACCGCTACACCCCGCCTTTTTTAGGAAGAAGGCGGGGTTGGCTTTTAACCCTTCAAGTTATCCTGGCCCTTTCCATTGTTCTTCTGGGACAGTCAAACCCTGGTCAGCATCTCTACCTGATGGCCGCAGCGGCCCTTTGCGTGACTTTTTTCAGCGCCAGCCAGGATATAGTTGTCGACGCCTACAGGAGAGAAGACTTGACCGACGAGGAGCTGGGCCTGGGCTCCTCGCTCTATGTCTACGGCTACCGCATAGGCATGCTCCTGGCCGGGGCCGGCGGCATGATCCTGGCCGACCACCTGCCCTATTCCCAGGTCTACCTGATCATGGCCCTTTGCATGGCTCCGGGAATAATCACCACCCTATTGTGCAGTGAGCCCAATCCCTCTCCCAATGCGCCGAAAACCATATCTGAAGCGGTGATAGGGCCTTTTAAGGAATTTTTCCTGCGCTCCGGCGTTCTTTGGGGCTTTCTGGTCCTGGGCTTTATCCTTTTTTTTAAACTTGGCGATAGCATGGCCTCAGCCATGACCACCCCGTTTTTTCTGGATATCGGCTTTTCAAAGAGCGAAATAGGGGCGGTGGGCAAGCTATTCGGCTTTTGGGCAACCCTGGGGGGCCTGGCCTTCGGCGGCATTCTGCTGATCAAGCTGGGAATAATTAAAAGCCTTTTTCTTTTTGGCGTGCTGCAGGCAATATCCACGGCAGGTTTCGCAGTTCTGGCCTATCTGGACCCCAAATGGGAATACCTGGCCGCTGTAATCGCCTTTGAGAACCTCACCTCCGGCATGGGGACCTCGGCCTTTTTGGCCTACATAGCCTCTCTGACCGACAAAAGGTTCACAGCCACCCAATTCGCCCTGCTCTCGGCCTTGACCGCAGTGGCCAGGGTGGTGGTCAGCGCCACCACCGGGTTTATGGTGGAGCTCATGGGCTGGAGCGGTTTTTTCTGGTTTTGCGCGGCAGTGGCCACTCCAGGTCTGCTCCTTTTGATAAAGGTGGCCAAACCAACCGGACCGAAGGCCTGATTCCTAGAGCCACAAGTCCGGTCGCTCTTGCCCCGCACTCTGTGAATTGGTACACTTTCCAAAATAAACTTTAGCCATTCTTTAAACTACAGCCTCAAGAATAGGAGCCAGTATGCCCATGGATTGGACCCCTCCCCCAAGGGGCGGAGGACAAAATCCGGACATCAACAATGTCCTGAAAGAGGTAAAGCAAAAATTCCCCGATTTTAAAAAAGCCAGGGGTCTTTTTCTCATCATCCTGATAGTTGCCGCCCTGGGCCTGGGCTCAACCGCCTATTTCACAGTGGGGCCTGAGGAAACCGGGCTGGTCCTGCGGCTGGGCCGTTATAACCGCCAGGTCGGCCCCGGTCTGCATTTCAAGCTGCCCATGGGCCTGGAACAGGCCATCACCGTAAAAACCGGCCGCGTCTTTAAAGAGGAGTTCGGCTTCAGGGGTACCAGCCCGGGAGTGCGAAGCCGTTTTTCTTCCAGAGGCTACGCCGAAGAATCCCTCATGCTCTCAGGGGACTTGAACGTACTGGAAGTCAAGTGGATTGTTCAGTACAAGGTCAGGGACCCCAGAAAGTGGCTCTTTGAAATCAAAGACGGGGTTGCGGCCATCCGCGACCTTTCGGAAGCGGTGATGCGCAGCATTGTGGGCAACAGCTACAGTGACGAAGTCATCACCCTTTCCCGTGTGGAGATCGCCATCCAGGCGCAAAAAAAACTCCAGAAACTTTTGGACACCTATCAGACCGGTGTGCAGGTGGTAACCGTAAAGCTTCAGGATGTCAACCCGCCGGCACCGGTGCAGCCTGCCTTTAACGAAGTGAACGAAGCCAGGCAGCAAAAGGAGCGCATGATCAACGAGGCCCAGGAAGCCTATAACCGAGCCATTCCCCAAGCCAAGGGCGAAGGTCAGAGGGTGGTCACTGAGGCTGAAGGTTTTGCAACGGAGAGGGTGAACCGGGCCACAGGTGAAGCCAAACGTTTTGACAAGGTGCTCCAAGCCTATCTTCTGGCCAAGGACGTAACCAAACGCAGGCTTTATCTGGAAGCCATGCAGGAAATGATTCACAACGCGGGCCGGGTTTTTGTTTTGGATGGGGACGTAAAGGGTCTTCTACCGCTTCTTGACCTGGGCAAGGGCAAGGCCGCCCAAAGGGAGGTGACCAAATGAAATTGCCGCGTCTTCTGATACCCCTGGCCCTATTGATCATTTTTGTCGGTTCCTCGGCCTTTTTCGTGGTCCAGGAAGGGCATCAGGCCCTGATCACCCAGTTCGGAAAGCCCGTGGGCGGTCCCTACAAGGAAGCAGGACTTTACTTTAAAATCCCCCTGATCCAGGAAGTGCACACCTTTGAAGAGCGCATCCTGAAATGGGACGGCTCCCCCAACCAGATACCGACCAGGGATAAGAAATACATCTGGGTGGACACCACCGCCCGTTGGCGCATAACCGATCCGCTGAAATTCTTGCAGACCGTTTCCACTATCACCGGGGCCATGAGCCGCTTGGACGACATCATTGATTCGATCGTGCGTGACATGGTCTCCTCCAATCTTTTGGTTGAAATTGTGCGCTCAGGCGACTGGAACCCCAATCCCCCAGCCGAAATCAGCACTTTTACACCCAAGGAAGAGGTTCAGCAGGTCTCCATGGAGAAAAAAGAGGAAGACAGGGTGGACAAGCCGGTCATGATCGGCCGCCAGCTCATCACCCGGCTCATGCTGGCCGAAGCGGGCAAACTTACTCCTCAGTACGGCATCGAGCTGATCGATGTGGAGATCAAGCGCATCAACTACGTTGAAAGCGTACAGAAACGGGTCTATGAGCGCATGATCAGCGAGCGTAAACGCATCGCCAGCCAGTATCGCTCCGAGGGTGAGGGTGAGAAACGCCGGATCATGGGCATCATGCAGAAGGAACTTGCCCGCATCCGCTCCGAGGCCTATAAAAAATCCCAGGAGATCCGCGGCGCGGCAGAAGCCGAGGCCACCCGCATATATGGGGAAGCCTTTGGACGGGATCCCGAATTCTACGCCTTTTTCAAAACGCTCGAAAGCTACAAAGACCAGCGCAAGGGCAATTCGGACTTGATCCTCTCCACCGAGAGCGAGTACTACAAGTACCTAAATTCTCTCCCCGAATAGTGTATTTCTTACCTAAAGGGTAGAAACTCAAACTGCCTCAACCCGCCCAAGGGTCCAAAAAACTGTTTTTGGGCCCTTGGGCGGAATTTTGCTAAAATAAGGTTGCGGACAGGCCTAAAAGGCTTGCAAAATGCAACCGTTAACATCATAAATAACCTTACGAGGATTATAAGCATTTGACACATTACCTGGCGGGGGGTAAAAAAATCCATCCCAGGTAAAAATACGACCCTGGCCCAACAGGGAAAGGCTTTTATTTGCCCTCCTCCTCTTGACAGAAGGGCCGGGCATATGTATCCTCTGCTTTTGTTTTTCAAAGGAAGGTAACGAATATGTATGCGGTAATCGCCACGGGCGGCAAGCAATACAAAATAGAGCCCGGCAACGTACTGCGCCTCGAGAAGCTAGCCGGCAACGTTGGCGAAAAGGTGGAGTTGGCGCCGGTGCTCATGGTGGGCGGCGAAGGCGAGCCCAAAATCGGGCAACCTCACCTCGAAGGCCAGGTCCAGGCTACTATCCTGGAGCAGGGCAAAGGCCGCAAGGTAATGGTCTTCAAGAAGAAAAAGCGCAAAGGCTATCGTGTAAAGCGGGGTCACAGGCAGCCGTTCACTGCCGTGCGCATTGAATCCATAGACGCCTAGTTTTTGAGGAGCATGAAAAATGTCACATAAAAAAGCAGGCGGTTCTTCCCGTAACGGCCGCGACACCTCGGGCAAAAGGCTGGGACTGAAACGCGGTGAGGGTCAGGAGATCAGCGCCGGCACCATCATCGTGCGTCAGCACGGCACCACCATTCACCCGGGCAACAACGTCGGCATGGGCCGTGACTACACCCTCTATGCCCGCGTGGACGGCAAGATAAAATTCGAACGCCTGGGTCGCGACCGTAAGCGGGTCAGCGTTTATCCTGCTTAACAAAAGCGGATCCAACGGATGTAGACGGCCTTACACGGCGCTGATAAGCGCCGGGGCCGTCTTTTGTTTTGCTTAATTGATTAGTTTGGAAGCCAGGCAGCAATGCGCTTCGTAGATGAGGCCACCTTGGAAGTGGCCGCGGGAAACGGCGGCAAGGGGTGCGTAAGCTTTCTGCGCATGCGCTTCATGCCCAAAGGCGGCCCCAACGGCGGTGACGGCGGCAGGGGCGGCAATGTAATCCTGCGCGCTTCTTTAAGTCAAGCCACCTTGGCCGACCAAAGCTATCTGCGCCATATCCGGGCGGGCAACGGTATGCCCGGTCAGGGCTCGGATAAAAACGGCCGGTCAGGTGAAAATAAAATAATCTCCGTACCCGTGGGCACCATGGCCACAGATGTGGAGACCGGCGAACTGTTGGCCGACCTTGTAGAAGACGGCCAGGAAGTGATCCTCGCCCTGGGCGGTCAAGGCGGACTGGGAAACCGGCATTTCGCCACCTCAACCAATCGCACCCCCCGTTACGCCCAGCCCGGCGAGCCCGGAGAATCCCTTACGGTAAAGCTTGAGCTGAAACTTCTAGCCGATGTGGGGCTGGTGGGGCTGCCCAATGCAGGAAAATCAAGCCTTATTCGCGCCCTCACCCAGGCCAGGCCCAAGGTCGGCGACTATCCCTTTACAACCCTCACCCCTCATCTCGGGGTGGCCTTTTCCGATGACGGTGACCCCTACACCCTGGCCGACATACCGGGCCTGGTGGCTGGAGCGCATCAGGGCGCCGGTTTGGGGCTTCGTTTTTTAAAACATGTTGAGCGGACCAAGGCTTTTATTTTAGTGGTCGATTTGGCCGGAAATGATCCCCTGGCCGATCTGACTGTGGTACAAGATGAGCTCAAGGCCTATGGCAAAGGACTGGCTCAAAGGACCATGCTGGTGGCCGCCAATAAAATGGACCTTGAATCCGATCACGAAATAGCTGATATCTTTACTGAGGAAATCAACAGGCAGGGCCTTCAGGTAATCTTCACCAGTGCAGTCACCGGCGAGGGAATAGACAAGCTCAACCACGCCTGCCTGAGACTTATCCGGGAAGCCAATAAGGAGAAAGCAATTGAACAAAGCTGAACTTCTGGCCTCCTCACACAGGGTGGTGGTAAAAGTCGGCTCTGCGGTGCTTACCGATAAGCACGGTCTGGACCGCAGGAGGGTCGACCTGCTGGCCGCCCAGATCTGTCGTTTGGCTGATCAGGGCAGGCAGGTGGTCTTTGTCTCCAGCGGCTCCATTGCCACCGGACGAGCCAAGGCCGGACTGAACTACCGCCCCAAGGCGCTGCCTGAAAAGCAGGCCTGCGCCGCCCTGGGCCAGTCCGGACTGATGCAGGCCTATGAAGAAGCCTTTGCCCGGCATGGGCGCAAGGTGGCCCAGATTCTCCTTACCGCCGCGGACCTCACCAGGCGCAACCGCTATACCAACGCCAGAAACACCCTGGAAACCCTACTCGACTGGGGCGTCATCCCCATTGTCAATGAAAACGACACGGTCAGCACGGCTGAAATCAAGCTGGGGGACAACGACAATCTGGCGGCCATGCTCACCAATCTCCTGGGCGCCCGGGTAATGATCAGCCTCACCAATGTTGACGGGGTCATGGATGCCGATCCCAGGATGCATCCCAACGCCAAGCTAATACCAGTGGTGGAGCAGGTTGACGTGGACCTTTTGAGCGCGGCCAGCTCCCAGCCCGGGGCAGTGGGATTGGGCGGCATCTTCAGCAAGGTGAGGGCGGCGGACAAGGTCGCCCGCTGTGGGTCTTACACAATTGTGGCCAATGGCCTGGTAGACGATGTGATAGACCTTTTGCTCAAGGGGCAGGACCTGGGCACCTTGTTCTTGCCCAGGGCCTTTAAACTCACCAGCCGCAAACATTGGATAGCCTTTACAGCCAGCAGGCAGGGCGAATTGCTGGTGGACAAAGGCGCTGTGCCGCCCTTGACCGAATACGGAAAAAGCCTGCTCCCGGCGGGAATCACTGAAGTTCGGGGTGATTTTCAGGCAGGCCAGGCAGTGAAGGTTCTGGGCCCCGACGACTCGGTGCTCGGGGTGGGATTAAGCAACTATTCCAGCCGGGAAGTAGACGCCATCAAGGGTTTGCACTCCAACGAAATAGCCGAAAAACTGGGGCATGATGCACCTGAAGAGGTGATTCACCGGGATAATCTGGTGGTTTTTGACCAGGAAGAAGAGGAGAGCGTGGCATGTCTGTTGAACAACTAGTGGCCGATATTTGCCGGGGGGCCAAAAAAGCCTCCAGGACTCTGGCTTCCATTTCCACTGATCAAAAAAACGCGGTTCTTCTGGACCTGGCCCAGGCCCTTTTGAAGAACCAAAAGGAAATACAGGCCGCCAACCAGGGCGATGTGGAAAAGGCCCGTGAAGCCGGGCTCACCAATGCCATGATCGACCGCCTCACCCTTTCGGACAAGGTTATCCAGTCCATGGTCGACGGGCTTAAGGAAGTTGCCGCCCTGCCCGATCCGGTGGGAGAAGTCACCTCCATGTGGAAGCGCCCCAACGGCCTTTTGGTGGGCAAACAGCGCATTCCCTTGGGAGTCATCGGCTTTATTTACGAATCCCGGCCCAATGTCACAGTGGATGCAGCGGCGCTCTGCCTTAAAAGCGGCAACACCGTAGTCTTGAAAGGCGGCAAGGAATCCTTGGACAGCAACCTGGCCTTGACCGAAATCATCGGCCAGGTGCTTATGGATCACGGCCTGCCCAAGGCCTGTGTGCAGGCCATACCAACCACTGACCGGGCCGCCACCAGCGCCCTTTTGGCCCAGGATGAAACCCTGGACGTGATTATTCCCAGAGGGGGCGAGGGCCTGATCCGGTTTGTGGCAGAAAACGCCAAAATGCCGGTCCTGAAACACTACAAGGGCGTTTGCCATGTTTATGTGGATGAAACGGCGGACCACGACATGGCCCTTGCCATTTCTGTGAACGCAAAGTGTGACCGGCCCGCGGTCTGCAACGCCATGGAAACCCTTCTGGTCAACCAAAAAGAAGCGGATGCCTTTATTCCCCGCGCTGCCAAGGCCTTTACCGGGCAGGGGGTGGAATTAAGAGGCTGCCCCCTGACCTGCGCCCTGGCCCCCCAGGCCAAACCCGCCTCGGAGGAGGACTGGTCCACTGAGTACAACGATCTGATCCTCTCGGTGAAGGTGGTGGAAGACATGGACGCCGCCCTGGATCACATAAACCACTACGGCTCTCAGCACACCGAAGCCATAGTCACCAAAGACTATGCCCGCAGCAGAAAATTCATTGACCAGGCGGACTCCTCGGTGGTGTTGGTGAATGCGAGCACCCGTTTCAACGACGGCGGGCAGTTGGGGCTCGGGGCCGAAATCGGCATCAGCACCAGCAAGCTACACGCCTTTGGCCCCATGGGCCTGTCCGAGCTGACCACCCTTAAATTCGTGGTTTTCGGCGAAGGGCAGGTGCGCAACTGATGAGGGAAAGACTGGCTATTTTCGGGGGGACCTTTGATCCTGTACATAACGCCCATTTAAGGGCCGGGCTGGAAGCAGCCGAGGAATTAGGACTGGATAAAGTGCTTTTCATGCCCTGCGCCGAGCCGCCCCACAACAAACATCTTGGCGCAAACGTGGAACACAGGCTTGAGATGCTGCGCCTGGCCGTGGCGGATAACCCCCGTTTTGAGGTCTGCGACATCGAGGCCAGAATGGGTGGGAAAAGCTATACCGGCCGCACCTTGGCGGAAATCCAAAAACAGCACCCCAGGGCGAAGATCTATTTTCTGATAGGGGCGGACGCGTTTTTTTACCTGCACACTTGGCACTACCCCATGCGCCTTTTTGAAATGGTGGATTTCGTGGTCATGGCCCGACCCAAATCCCCCAAAAGCGAGCTCCTGGAATACATGCAGGAAAAGCTGGACCCCGGGTTCCAACAGAACGAAGACGGCTGGGTGCGGCTGCCGGGCGGTCATGGCGCCAGGCGGGTGCCGACCACCTTGTTGAGCATATCCAGCACCGGCATAAAGTTCAGGGCGGCCAACGGGCTTTCCCTGGCTTATCTTGTACATCCGGCAGTAGAGGACTATATTAAACGTATGAAACTTTACCAGAAAAAGAAGGCCGCCAAATGAATCGCCGCTCACGACCCAAGCGCCCTGAAACCACAAGGGACATGGCTTTTCTCTGTGCGGCCGCAGGCCTGGACAAAAAAGCCCAGGATCTGATCCTTCTGGATGTGGCTGAACTCTCCGGTTACACCGACTTCTTCCTGCTGGCCAGTGGCCGCTCCACCAGGCAATGCGCCGCTATTGCCGAAAACATGGCCCGGGTCATGAAAAAAGCAGGACTCAAGCCGCTCTCCATTACGGGACTAAAGGAAGGCGGCTGGGTGCTTTTGGATTTCGGCGATGTTGTGGTGCATGTTTTTCATCAGCCGGTGAGAGAACTGTATGACCTGGAATCCCTTTGGTCCGATGCTCCCAAGGTCGATATCAAGATTGATGAATTGCCGGAACTTTCTGACCTGGAACAGGATTCTTAAAGGTCCGATCGATTTTTTCAAGACCTCATCCGGCCTGCGCAAAAGGCGGCCGCTCCCCCGGCCCAAGGAGGCATTGGATCCCCTAATTAAACTATGGGAGATAAACCATGACTGCCAAGACTCCGCTCACCCTGATTATCCTCGACGGCTGGGGGATCGCCCCGCAAGGCGAAGGCAATGCCGTCACCAATGCCAAAACCCCCTTCATGGACTCTCTTTTCACAGCCTATCCCCAAACCAGCCTTGACTGCTTTGGCGAGGCAGTGGGACTTCCCGAAGGCCAAATGGGCAACTCGGAGGTCGGCCATTTGAACCTCGGCGCAGGACGGGTGGTTTATCAAGATATCACCCGCATCAACCTGGCCATCAAGAAAAAAAACCTGCCCCATAACCAGGCTATTAAAAATTGCCTGGACAAGGTGGAAAACAACTCCTCCACCTTGCATCTCATTGGCCTGGTGAGCCCCGGCGGGGTCCACTCCCTTATGACGCATCTCTATGCCTTGATCGACTTGGCTCATGAACGGAACATAAATACCATTGCCGTTCACGCCCTTTTGGACGGTCGTGACACCCCTCCCAATTCAGGGGCGGGCTATTTGACCGAACTCCAGGACTACCTGACCGGCAGGCCCAAGGCCTTTATCGCCTCGGTGGGCGGACGTTTCTGGGGTATGGACAGGGACAAGAGATGGAAAAGGGTGCATAAGGCCTATGAAGTCATGGTCCACGGCCAGGGGGCCACGGCCAGTGACCCGGTCGACTATGTCAAGGCCTGCTATGCCAAAGAGGAATTTGACGAATTTGTCACCCCTGCCGTGATCACAGACTCTGAAGGCGCGCCCAAGGCCCTGATCAAAACAAACGACGGGGTTATCTTCTTCAACTTCCGGTCCGATCGGGCCAGGGAATTGACCTGGGCCTTTAATTCCAAAGATTTCGATGGCTTTGATGTAACCGACCGCCCCAGTCTGGCCGACTATGTCTGCATGACCCAATATGATGAACACCTTCATGAGATCCCCGTGGCCTTTCCGCCGGTGGAGATAGAAAACACCCTGGCCCAGGTGCTGAGCAGAGAGGGTAAGCGGCAGCTCCATATAGCCGAGACCGAAAAATACGCCCATGTCACCTTCTTCTTCAACGGCGGCCTGGAAGAGCCCTACCCCGGAGAAGACCGGGTGCTGGTTCCCTCTCCCCAAGAGGTGGAAACCTATGATGAAAAGCCCCAGATGAGCGCCTTTGAAGTTACTGAAAAGGTGTTGGAAAGAATCAACTCCGGGCTATACGATTTTATTGTGATGAACTACGCCAACGGCGACATGGTGGGTCACACAGGCAGTCTGCCTGCTGCGATCAAGGCCATGGAGGCCCTGGATTATTGCCTCAGGCAAGTGATTCCCGCAGTTTTGGCCCAAGGGGGCCGGGTGCTTCTGACTGCGGATCACGGCAATGCCGAACAGATGATAGATCCCGAGACCGGCGGCCCCTATACGGCCCATACAGTCAAAAATCCCGTGCCGTTCTTGCTGATCGATCCTGATTTGGCTGAGACTGAGCTCACAAAAGGCGCTCTCTGCGACGTGGCCCCCACCGCCCTGGCCCTGTTGGGTATTGAACAGCCAAAGGAGATGACAGGCAGGCCTTTGTTCAACCCTGCCAAGGAGTAGAACCCTTGAAAAAAATCCTGGCGCTCGTTCTGGCTTTTTGCCTCCTTGCAGCCCCTGTGGCCCGTGCCGATGAGGAAATGTCCGTAGAAGAAGAGATCAAAATCGGCAAGGACGCTTTCAAGGCGGTGCAGGCCCAGATACCCTTGGTGGATGACCCCGACACCATAAGTTATGTAAAGGGTCTGGCGAAAAAACTCACCAAGGCCAGGCCCGACGAACGCTATAAATATCAATTTTATGTGGCGGACGAAGGAGTGGTGAACGCCTTTGCCCTGCCCGGCGGCTGGATAGTTCTTTTCAGGGGCCTTATCACAAGCATGGATAACGAGGGCGAACTGGTGGGTGTCATGGCCCACGAAATGTCCCACGTGTATTACCGCCACATAGCTGCCCGTATCAAAAAGTCCGGCGCTGTTTCCATGGCCACAGTTGCCGGCATGGTGGCCGGACTACTGCTCGGCGCCCTGGGAGGCTCCCCTGAACTGGGCCAGGCCCTCACCTTGGGCTCCGCGGCCGGAGGGGCCCATGCCCAGCTTGCCTTTAGCCGGGAAGACGAAATGCAGGCCGACTATGGGGCCTACAAGGTGCTCACAGCGGCGGGATACCATCCTGCCGACATGGCCAAGACCTTTCAGCGCATGTGGCGCACTCAAAGGACCACCTCGCCCACACCGCCGACCTATCTTCTCACCCACCCCACCAGCCCGGAGCGCATGGAGGCCATTCAGAACCTGGTGAGAAGGTACCCCCGGCCACGCATGGAATACAACAACAGCGACTTCCTCAGGATAAAGACGAGGCTCAGCGCCCTGTACTCGCCTGAGGACGAGGCGGAAAGCACCTTCAAGGCCAAGCTTGCCAAAAACCCCAAGGACCCATATGCGCTCTATGGCCAGGCCCTTTTGGCCATGCGCGGGTCTAATTATAAAGAGGGCCTTTCCCGCCTCACCATGCTTGAACCGCTTTGGCAGTTCAACAAGGAATATCTATGGAGGGCACAGGGCATTTGCCGCCTGAACCTGGGTGATTATGAACAGGCGGAAAAGCTGTTGGACAAATGCCTCAGTAAAGTTCCCCACGACCAGGAGGCCCAGGTCGCCCTGGGGCAGACCTATCTGCGGCAAAACAAATATGAAGACGCCATCTTTGTACTGGCCAGGGTGGTGAATAAACACCCGGACGACGCCCAGGCCAACTATGACCTGGGCATGGCGCTCGGCAGGCAAGGTAAAACAGCCGAGGCAGCCTTGCATCTGGGCCTGGCCTTCAAGCAGGGAGGCAAGATCAGATCCGCCCGCTACCACCTGGAAAGAGCAGTGCAAGGGCTTAATGACCAACCCGAGCTGAAAAAAAAGGCCCAAAAGGCCCTGGATGAGATCTCACCCAAAAAGCCGGGACCGGAAAAAGCGGAAAATAAGAAAAAGGATGACTAGCCTGCCAAGGCTTGCAGTCTTTAGTATAAGGGTAAAAAGCTACCGGAGCGAAGATCTCCCAGGTTTTCCGGGCTTTTTCAAACTTAAACAAAAAACAAAGGAACTAGTGGAAACATGAAAAAAAATGTGCTCATCACGCTGACCTTGGCAATGACACTTCTTCTCAGTGCTCCTGCGGCTTTTTGTCAGGATAAAGCCAAAGAACCGAAGAAGCCCTCAGCCGAAAGCCTGGCCCTGGCAGCCGAATACTATCAGGCCTCTGAATTCAAGGGAATGCTGGAAAAGTCTCTGACCCCCATGCTGAACCAGTTCCCCGAGAAAAACAGAAAAGAGCTGCGCACCGCGCTGGACAAGATTCTGGCTGACGACGGTCCCATGAAAAAGCAGATTATCAATGCGGCTGCCAGCAGCTTTACCGAGGCCGAACTCAAGGCCATGGTTAGCTACTACACATCGGCCGAAGGTAAATCTATCCTGAAAAAAATGCCGAATTACACCAGGGAAACAGGCCAGATCATCCAGAGCCTCTTGATGCCGGTTGTACAGCAGCAAGCCATGAAGCTCAGAATGCAGATGCAGGAAGAACAGAAAAAGGCTGCTGAAGCAGCCAAGGCCGCCGCTGCCGCTAAAAAGGCAAAAGATGCCAAGGCAGATAAAAAAGAGAAAGCTCCCGCTAAAAAGTAAACTCCAAGGCCACGGTTAAAAAGGGCCTTTTACATCGGCCAAGCCGTGATGCAGCGATAAAAAAGCGTAAGCGCGTTCAGCGCTTACGCTTTTTTATATTTATGCGGGGGGATTTTACTTACCTGAGCCGGAAGCGTCGTAATGGGAGAACTGCATGCTGAAAATGGCCCGGCCCTGGGTGGCCGAACGCAAGATGGTTGAGTAACCGAACATGCGCTTCAAGGCAACTGTGGCCGTGATCACCTGGGTGTTTCCCTTGGGTTCCACGCTCTCCACGGAACCGCCCCTGGCGTTTAAGTCTCCGATAACTTCGCCCATGAACTCCTCGGGGCTCACAACCTCCACCTTCATCACAGGCTCCAGGAGAATGGACTCAGCAGACTCCAGGGCCTTGCGCAGGCCGGTGGAGCAGGCCAGGCGCATACCCAGTTCCGTAGTCGTCCCCTGGGTGTAGCCAACCCCGGTGACCTCAACCTTGGTATCCACCACCGGATACCCCAAAACCACTCCGCTGGAAAGCCCCTCATTCACGGACTGCTTAATAACATCAGTGAATTCGGCAGGCAGATCCTGATCAGAGATATCAATACGAACCGTATTGCCCCCGCCTCTGGGGTTGGGTGTGAGTTTGAGGGTAACCTCTCCGACCTGGCGGTCTCCGCCAAGATCACGATCAAAGGACTCGGTAAGCTTAACTTCCCTGGTAACGGTCTCGCGGTACACCACCTGAGGCTGCCCCACGTTTACCGTAAGGCTGAATTCCCTTTTCAATCTTTGCACGAGCACATCCAAATGAAGCTCGCCCATACCCCTGATAATGGTCTGACCGGTGTCTTCATCAATGTGCATCCTGAAGGTGGGGTCCTCGTCTGCCAGACGATTCAGACAGGATTCCAGCTTCTCCTGGTCCCCCACTGTTTTGGGCTCCACAGCCACACTGATCACCGGTTCGTAAGACCTTATATTATCCAGCAAAAGAGGCCTGTCCTTAAGGGCCAGTGTGTCGCCTGTGGTCGCAAGCTTCATACCCATGAGCCCCACGATATCTCCGGCTGAGGCCTCTTTGAGCCTCTCTCTTTTGTTGGCGTGCATGCGTAAAAGCCGGGCCACCTTTTCGGTTTTGTCCTTGGTCACATTGTAGACCTCGGCGCCGGACTCTATAACCCCGGAATAGATGCGGGCAAAGACAAGCTTACGCCCCTGCTCCATCTGAACCTTGAATACCAGGGCGGCAAGGGGCGCCTTTTTGTCAGCCTGGCGCAGTTCCTTTTGCTCGTTGGTGGGGTTGACCCCCTCCACCGACGGAATATCCAGGGGAGAAGGCAAATAGTCGCAAATCCCGTCCAGAACCGGCTGCACCCCCTTGTTGCGCAGGGCGGAACCGGCGAATACCGGGATCAGCTTCAGGCTAAGGCAGGCCCTCCGCACAGCGGCCTTAAGGTTCTTGAGGGAGATTTCCTCCTCACCCAGATAGGCCTCCATGATCTCGTCATCATTTTCAGCCAGGGTTTCTATCATGCTCTCCCTGGCCGCCTGGGCCTCTTCCTGCATTTCCGCCGGAATCTCCGAACGGGCCACTGTCCCGCCCTGGTCACTCTCATCAAAAGAAAGCAATTCCATGGTCAGTATATCGATCACTCCCTTGAAGTCGCTTTCACTGCCCCAGGGAATGGTGAGCGGCAAGGGGTTGGCCCCGAGTTTTTCCCGTATCTGGTTTAGCACACCGTTGAAGTCAGCGCCTATACGGTCCATTTTATTAATGAAAGCTATCTTGGGTACATGATAGCGGTCAGCCTGGTGCCACACGGTCTCACTTTGGGGCTCCACACCGCCCACAGCGCAGAAAACCATGACACAACCGTCCAACACCCTAAGAGAGCGCTCCACTTCCATGGTGAAATCCACATGGCCCGGGGTATCTATCAAGTTGATATCATAGTTATTCCATTGGCAGGTGGTAGCCGCGCTGGTAATAGTGATACCGCGCTGCTGCTCCTCCTCCATCCAGTCCATCACCGCAGTGCCTTCGTGGACCTCTCCTATTTTGTGGGTGCGCTTAGTGTAATAAAGCACCCTTTCGGTAAAAGTTGTCTTACCTGCGTCTATATGGGCCACAACGCCCATATTACGTGTTCTTTTTAGGCGTGGTTCACCAGCCATTTACAATGCCTCAATAGAAAATAGGAATCATTTCGAGCCGTTTTTCAAAGCCTCCTTGTACAGAAGGCAAATATAGTATATTTACGGCTAAAATGCCTTATGTCAACAGTATGCACCTTTAAAGGAAAACTAATTGCATGGAAATTAAGGAGATCTTAGAAGAACTCTACGACCTGCCCTTTAAACGCTTCGGCGACCTCCATTGGTGGCCCGGGGAGACCAGGTTCGAGATCATGGTGGGGGCCATACTCACCCAAAACACCAACTGGCAAAACGTGGAAAAGGCCATAACCAACCTGAAAAAGGCACGCGTTCTTTCTCTTGATCGGCTTTTACAACTGCCGCCGGAAGAACTGTCCCGGCTTATCCGGCCGGCGGGGTATTACAACCTGAAGGAAAAACGCCTGCGCAATCTTTTGAACCTGGTTCAACAGGATGCAGGTGGAGACCTGGACGCTTTTTTCAAAGGGCCGCTCAAAGAGGTTAGGGAAAAACTTTTGAGCTCCAAAGGCGTTGGGCCGGAAACCGCAGATTCCATACTGCTTTATGCCGGAGGCAGACCCACCTTTGTGGTGGATGCCTACACCATGCGCATCTTAAGCCGTCACCACCTGATCCCGGCCAAGGCCGCCTATGAAGAGGTGCGCCTTTTATTCATGAAAAACCTGCCAAACAAAGCCCCTTTTTTTAACCAATATCATGCCCAGCTGGTGATGATCGGAAAAGACTACTGCAAAAAAAGCAAACCAGCCTGTGAGGATTGCCCGCTTGACAGCTGGCAAAGAAGCTGAAAATTGCCTCAAACACCAAAAAAATCGGCTAAAAAGCAAAGCGGTTGTTGACAATTAAGCGCAAATGGTGGTGAAATATTTTTAAATTAAGCAGAAAGGAAAGGGGCGCATGGCTAAAAAACCAATGACCAAAACCGACATGATAGACGTTATCGCCAAAACTGCCGGCATACCCAAAACAGCAGCAAAGGCATCCTTGGAATCCTTTGTAGCCATGTGCCGGAAGGAAATCAAGGCGAACCGGCCTTTCAGAGTAGCGGGGTTGGGCACCTTTGCCCTTAAGAAAACAAAGGCCCGCAAAGGCGTAAACCCGGCCACCGGTGAACCAATCAAGATCAAGGCTAAAAAGCGCATGGCCTTCAAGCCGAGCAGCCAGGTTAAAGAGCTTCTGAACCCAAATAAATAGACGTTTCAGTAAAAATATCTGAAAACGGAGCCGACCTGCGCCTCAATACGACCTGGTTCCCAATGCGTCCCTAAAGCTGTAAGCACCACAATTGCTCGGCCGGAAAACTGCGCATAAAAATGTCTGAAAAACGCCCGGGTGCACACCCGGGCGTTTCTATCGGCCTATTCCCTTAAGCACCTTTGCCAAAAGGCCCTTCTTGAAGGAAATGGCGTTTTCCGGGCACACCTCCTGGCAACAATAACAGCGGATACACCTGTCATAATCAAAGGTCATTCGATTCTGCAGAATCTCCAAACAGTTCACCGGGCATATGCGAACGCATTTACCGCACAGGCGGCAGGCTTTCTTATCCTGAACCGGTTTTGAAACCAGATAACGTCTGGAAAAAGAAGTCAAAAAACCCGGCAACATCTCCATGCTGCCCAATTGCGGCAGCTCAAGATCTGTAACTAAAGGCATCTCTATCCCCGGCGCAAGAACCTTCACGGCATCTTGCTCCAGCTCGGGAGCTCCCCTTTCCCGGGCGGCCAGGTAAAGGGGATAATCCTCCAGGGACACCCCCAACAACCTGCACATGGTCATATCCAGGGCCAGGGCGTTTTTCGAGGCAGCCAATACACCGAAATGCCTGGGCCGACCGTTGGAAGGGCCATGCCCTTCCATGCCCCAGACGCCGTCCAAAATAGTCAACCCCGGATTAACCGCCTGGTTGATATCAAGTAAAAGCGAGGCAAAGGTTCGACGGCTGGCCCCCACCATACCGTGCCATTCAGCCTTGCGCTGGGCCACGATCACCCCGAAAAGGTTTTTCACCCCCAGGGTCAAAAGCATCTGGCAATGGGTCTTCAGCTTGGGCAGGTTGATGACCTGGTCCGCCTCCATTGCATCGGCCGCGATCTCCAGGTTCTTGAAAAGCGCCACCCTGTTTGAGGGGATCGGCCGAGGGTCTTTTAATTCCCTGACAGAAATTCCCAACTCCCCGGCAATCCTGTCCAGACCGGTCACTTTGACAATTTTGGCAAAGGGCTCCAGGGCGGGACTGTCCGCAATAAAGGGCCTGGCCCCTGCCTCAAGCACCATACGGGCCACCGCCTCAACCAAAACAGGGTCGGTGACCACCCTTTGCTCAAGAGGCCTGGGAGAAAGCAGGTTTGGTTTAAGCAACACCCGCTGACCGGATTTTACAAAGGCCGTGATTCCACCAAGCGGCTCCAAAACCGCATCAAGGGATTTCCTGATATTTCTCTTGTCATAGTCAGGGCATCTGACTAAAGAGACCGTATCTTGCAAATCACACCTGCAATTCCGGCTTCTCGGCCTTTTGAATTTTGTCTGCTGCGCAAGCGGTATCAGGCTTCTTTTTACGCAAAAGAGAAAAAACAATCAAAACAACCATCATTGAAATCAGCCCAAGGACCGGAAAAGCAGCCTCAACTCCATAGGCGCCTTCCACGTAGCCCATGAGACTCACAGCCAAAGACCCCACTCCAAACACCAGTACAAACTTCAGTCCAAAGGCAGCATGGCGCAGCCTGGCAGGGGTGTAACGGCCAATAAGGGTGTTTTCAATCGGCTGCATCCCCAGTAAAAAGAAGACATACAGCATGACCATGAGGCCTGAAAGGCTTCCCCAAACCAAGCCGCTTAACAGAGCACAGGGCGCGGCAATGGCGTGAAAGGTGAAATATGCCTTTTTAGACTCAAACCTCTCCCCCACCATCCCTCCGGCGATCTGGGCAGCCATCCCGGCCAGATAGATGAATGAGGACAACAGGGTAGCCAGAAGATTGCCGGAAAGGCCTTTAAAAAGGCTGAATTCCATAAGCCAGGCCTGCCCCTTCAATTCAAAAAAGGCGGGCATCATCAAGGTTGTGCCCCGGTAGGCCATGCCGGAAAGCGTCATGGCCAGAAGCATAATCACAAAGGGCCAGGGAATGCCTTTTCCGTTTTCCTCGCTCATGGCCTCTTCGGGTTTGTCAGCAAATGAAAAAGGTAAGAATAAAAGTACAACCAGACCGAAAAAATTCACCAGGGCTATCAGGGCAAAGGCAGCCTTGACGCCCCAAAGCCAATTAACCAAACCTGCGGCCAAGGGCGCCAGGGCCAGCCCCAGATTGCCCCACATGCCATTAATCCCCATGGCCATACTCACCCTTTCGGCCCTGGTGGAAATAAGGCCAAGGGCGGCGGGATGATAGATCCCTGCAAACAAGCCAAGACCGGCCAGGAAAAGGCTCAGCATCATAGGCTGCCATACAAAAAAACATGCCCCCAGAGCGCTTAGGCTTGAGCCCAGGAAAAAAAGGGAGAGTAAAGGTTTTCCTCCGAAACGGTCGGCCAGATACCCCCAGGGCAAAGCGGTGAGCCCGAAAAGCAGATACATCCAGAAGGACAGCTCCAGCACCTGAGCCAGTTTCAGGCCCATTCCATGGGAAAGGGGCAGAACCAGGGCCGGAAAAACCAGCATGTTGAAATGACAGATAAGGTGCCCCAAAGAGGTCACTCTCAGCATACGGCGTTGGTCGCGATTCACGTTAACATCCTTTACACAAAAAGTCAGGCCAAGTGCAGGTCCCCAAAAGAACTGTAAAAACAACCCGGCTAGATTCGCTTTTTTCCCGACATGCGAAAACTACCGGGCCGATTTATGGCTCTTTTGTTTTTTTCTGAGATAATATACTACTTAACAACCAGGAATCTGTCCGGCCCATATAAAGGTAAAAAACCTTGAGCAGCAAGACAGCACGCCTGCCATGAGTTATATAATATTAAAAAAGAAATGCATCCGAACCAGCTTAAATACATGTAAAAACTGGATAGCTGCAAGAGAGATTCCCAAAAAACCGTGGAAGACTTAAACGGAACCATAATCCTGGCCCACAGTGAAAAAACCCTGCGCCAGACCCTCAGACGCATATTAAGAGATATGGGGTTTCGCACCATTGTGGAAAAGGAAAACGGCACCCAGGCCTGGGCCCACCTTTGCACCAATGGCGGCGATATGATAATCGCGGGCTGGAATATGCAGGAAATGAACGGCCTGGGCCTGTTAAAGGTTGCGCGGGCCGATGCGGACTTTGGCAAAATACCAATTATTCTGGTTACCAGGGGTATAACCAAAAACCAGGTGGTCGAAGCCGGTGAGGCGGGAGTCAGCGACATTGTAATCTTGCCTCTTGCCCCCAAAACTCTGCAACTCAAACTGGAAGCCATTTTCAAAAGCGAAGCAGACCCCACCACCCGCAAGGTGGAAGGTTACTATAATCAGGGCGTGCGCTATATGGAGCAGGAGCGCTGGCAGGATGCCCTTGGCAGTTTTCAGAAGGTTCTCAAGCTTCATGAAAATGCGGAAGTCTATTACAACATGGGCTACATAAAAACCGCACAGGGGCGCTATGAAGAGGCTATCCAGTATTTTCGAAGAGCCACCAAGATCAACCAGGACTTTGCCAGGGCCTACAAGCGCATGGGTGAATGTTATCTTAAACTGGGGCGGAAGAAACTGGCCGAAAAAAGCATGCACCATGCCGCTGAAATCTACATGGAAAAGCAGATGGACGACAACGCGGAGCAGATCCTGCAGCAGGTGCTCAGTTTTAACCCCGACACCACCAATGTATTTAACTCATTGGGAATTATCTACCGCAGGCAGGGGCGATATCAAAAGGCCATAGATCAATATCTCAAAGCGCTCAAAGTCAATCCCGGGGATGAAAACATCTACTACAACCTGGGCCGTATTTATTATGAAACCAATAAATACCAAAAGGCCAAGGAGGTTCTTGTTAAGTCAATAGAACTTAACCCCTCCTTTAATGAAGCCCGGCAGATGTTGGAACTCATTCAAGCCGAAACCAGTCCCTGACAGGGTATTCCAAAAGGCAAATCCGGACGGTAATTTGCCGGGCCTTTTTTCTCCCTACTGGGTAAAAAAGCGGCAATAGGATTAACCGCTTTGCCAAGGTACGACCTCCTTTCCAGGCAATCCCCCCGAAAGCGATCATAGAAAAACCCCTGCCCGTGCAGGCAGGGGTGACAGGCTTCGGTAATGCCAACTAAGGAGAAATTATACTTCCTTGGCATCCTCCTCAATATTTCGGCCGTCTTTTTCCACCATGGCCATGAACTCAGTGCCTTCCAGCACCTCTTCTTCCAAAAGCCGTTCAGCCACCTTTTCCAAAAGATCCTTATTGGCTGAAAGCAGCTTGACGACCCGGTCCTGCCTTTGTTGCAAAAGGCTCAAAAGCTCCT
Organism: Dethiosulfatarculus sandiegensis; assembly: GCF_000931935.2. Taxonomy (GTDB): domain Bacteria; phylum Desulfobacterota; class Desulfarculia; order Desulfarculales; family Desulfarculaceae; genus Dethiosulfatarculus; species Dethiosulfatarculus sandiegensis. Next base: position 120,779 of record NZ_AZAC01000056.1, on the reverse strand, counting down.
TATCCAGGGCCGCTGAAGTGCTCTCACTGAATTCCTGCGCCGCGGGAGCGATCCCCCCTGCATCAGAAGGGAAAAACACCGGTTGATTGCGACGGGTGAAAGTGGCCGGCCCCAGAGTCTCGCCCATGCCGTATTCGGAAAGCATTGCCCTGGCCAGATCTGTTGCCCGCTTCAGGTCATTGCCCGCCCCGGTGCTCACCTCGCCAAAGGTGACCTTTTCCGCCACCCTGCCGCCCAACAGTACATCCAACCTTCCCAAAAGCTCGGTTTTGGTCATCAGATAGCGGTCCTCGGTGGGTCTTTGCTCCGTATAGCCCAACGCGGCTATGCCCCTGGGGACTATACTTATCTTGTGAACCTGGTCCGCCTTCGGAGTAAGGGCCGCCACCAGGGCGTGGCCGCTTTCATGGTAGGCCACCACCTTTTTCTCATGGGCGTTTATCACCCGGTTTTTCTTTTCCAACCCGCCTATTATGCGGTCGACAGCGTTCTCCAGGTCGGTCATGGTCACTTCAGTGCGTCCCGCCCGGGCTGCCAGTAAAGCGCCTTCATTAAGGATGTTCTCCAGGTCCGCGCCGGAAAGTCCCGGGGTGCGCTGGGCCAGGACCTTTAAGTCCACGTCCTCAGCCATGGTTATCCTTGCGGCATGGACCTTTAATATGGCTATGCGGCCGTTAAGGTCCGGTTTATCCACCAAGACCTGTCTGTCAAAACGACCCGCGCGCATCAAGGCCGGGTCCAGAATCTCGGGCCGGTTGGTGGCGGCCATTATAATAACCCCCACCCTGGGATCGAATCCATCCATCTCCACCAAGAGCTGTTGCAGCGTCTGCTCGCGCTCGTCGTGGCCGCCCATGGAAGACATGCCCCTGGCTTTGCCCAAGGCGTCCAATTCATCGATAAAAACAATGCAAGGAGCCTTTTCCCTGGCCTGGCTGAAAAGCTCCCTCACCCTGGAGGCCCCCACTCCGACAAAAAGCTCCACAAACTCCGATCCGCTGATGGAAAAAAAGGAGACCCCGGCCTCACCGGCCACAGCCCGGCTTAAAAGGGTCTTGCCCGTACCCGGCGGACCCACCAATAACACGCCTTTGGGCATGCGTCCGCCCAAGGCGGTATATTTCTCCGGCTCCCTCAGGAAATTAACGATCTCTTCCAACTCTTCCTTGGCTTCATCAACCCCGGCCACATCGTCAAAATTCGTAGTTATATCAGTCTCAGCGTGAATCTTGGCCCGGTTGGACCCGAAATTCATCACGCCTTGGCCGGGACTCATGCGTTTCAGCATGAACCACCAAACCACAGCGAAAATCAAAATCGGAACCATCCAGGAAAAAATGACGCGTAGGAAGGTGGATTCAACCTCCCCCCTGAATTTAAGTTTGTGCCCCTCCAACTCCTTGGCCAATTCAGGCGATACCCTTACAGTATCGAATTGGATTTGTTTCCCCTGAGAATCCCGATAAACCCCGCTGATCACCTTTTCACCAATGGCGATCTCCTCTATCTTGTCCTGCCGCAGGAGGTTAAGGAACTCACTGTAGCTGACGTTTTTCGGCCCGATATTACTGTAGATCAGGTTATTCAGTATCAATACGAACCAAATGCCGAAAACCACATACCAGATTGAGAATTTGTGTTTCTTTTCCAAATCAATATCTCCCGTGTCATACCGCGGGCCCGCGGTCAAGGGTCAGATTCCTCTTATTTTAAACAGTAAGACAGATGATCTTTTTGGTCAAGAAGGGGTTGACTCTTTGTCGGAGGTGCTTAACTTTTTGTGTGTAAGGAGATGAACCGTTAATAACAATTATGGAGGTTTCTAATGTTCGAGCTTATCCCTGCCAACAGTTTCCGTAACCTCGGATCTTTGCGCCGGGAAATGGACGGCTTGTGGGACACCCTCATGGGTCCAGGCAGTCTGCCTTTCTCGGGCGTTAAGGAGTCTTTTTCCCCGCTGGTAAACCTTGCGGACAAGGGAGATTGCCTGGAAGTCACGGCTGAGCTTCCCGGGCTTAAGCCCGAAGAGCTTGATATCAGCCTTAACGGCGACGTGCTGACCATTAAAGGCGAGAAAAAAGAAGAACTTGAAGAAGATCACAAGGGCTATCATTTAATTGAAAGGCGCTATGGTGAATTCAGCCGCAGCTTCCGCCTGCCCGATGAAGTAGACCGGGAAAGCCTTAAGGCCACTCACAAAAACGGAATTGTAAAGATCGTTTTACCCAAAAAGGCCAAGGAATCTTCCACTGCCATCGAGATTGAAGTTGAATAGACTTATTAACTCCAAAATCTAAAATTATATTCTTGACGGCCGCCGTCTTTAGCAGACGGCGGCCGTATTTTAATTCACCATCCTCATATAAAACTTGACAATATTATTTCTAAAAAACAACACACCTATATTCAACGGATTACTACTCTCTTGGAAATGCACCCTTAATCAATTTTAAACAGACTGAGATAACCTTTGATCTATTCCTTTACCTGCCAATAGTACGGATACAGACGATAGAGATAGAGCACCCGCAAAATGGGTTAATTTGGTCTAAAAAGCAGACCAAAATAGCCGGGCCATATTATGCCCCGTTCTGACAGCTGATAATAAATATTTATTATTATTAAATAGTTAACTAATAAAGCAACCAAAAATTCAATCATACCATTACCCCTGGAAAAACCTTTATCGAGGTGTATCATAAATGGGCTTTTAAAATCAGAAATCACCCCTTTACCGACACGGATGACTTTTTTGGTTTTTTTTGAGACCGAATTCTTCCGAGTCGCCTTTGACTGCCGCCTTTACGCGCAGAAATCATCGGGAGGAGTATTTTGGATACCGTGGCTTCCGGCGAATTCGCCGGTCTGTGGCAAATTCTTTTAATGTATGGCGCAGCCGGTTGTGTGGCCGGTGTACTGGCTGGACTTTTTGGTGTGGGCGGCGGTGTTATAGTAGTGCCCGCCCTTACCTTTGTTTTCACCATGCAGAACATGAACCAGGAAGTAATCATGCATATGGCCCTGGGCACCTCCCTGGCAGCCATTATCATGACTTCATCCTCCAGTGTACGGGCCCATCACAAAAGAGGCGCGGTTAAATGGCCGCTGGTGGGGCGCATTACACCGGGCATTATAATAGGCGTGCTTTTGGGATCTGTTTTGGCGGCTCATCTCAGCTCGCAATTTTTAAAAATTTTCTTTGCCTGCTATCTTTTGCTGGTGGCTGTTCAGATGTTCCTGAATGCCAAGCCCAAAGCCACCCGCCAACTCCCCGGCACCCTGGGGGTGTTTGGTGTGGGAAACATTATCGGCATAGTCTCCAGTCTGGTCGGTATCGGCGGAGGCACCTTGAGTGTGCCCTTTATGGTCTGGTGTAATGTAAAGGTGCACAAGGCAATCGCCACCTCTGCGGCAATCGGAATGCCCATTGCCATATTCGGGGCCATTGGTTATATCATCAATGGCTGGGGCGACCCCAACCTGCCGCCCTACAGCCTGGGGTATGTACAATGGCCGGCTCTTTTAGGCGTAGCCTGCGTAAGCGTTCTCACAGCTCCCTTGGGGGCCAAGATCGCCTATCTGATGCCGACTGCGGTGCTCAAAAAAGTCTTTGCCATATTTCTTTTGCTCATGGCCGTACGCATGTTCTGGAGCGCCTTTTAACAGTCTTTTGATGCATATTCGCAAACTTGCGTGGGAAGGGCTTGCGAACAGTGTGTGGACGGATTTTTCGGACCCAATGCCGCACGCGCCAAGCCACGCAGACTTGAAAAGTTACAAAAGCCTTGGCAAAATAAATGTTTTGCCAAGGCTCTCTTAAAATGGCTTAATAGATTTTTTAAAACCTATTTATTAATAAGACCTTCTTTTGAACTTACATCTTTGGCGGACAACGCAAGCCGGACAAGCGGATCTTTTTAAAGGAAAAACCGTTCCCCACAAAGAGAATCCCGACCACCCAGATGCAGCGCCCGTTTGAAGACTGGTCGGGAAATGCATACAAAACCAGAGCCGCCTTACTGGACCAGTGAAGAATCCTGGCAGGCAGTCAACCAATCTCTGTTCAAGCTTGTAAACGATCCCGCCCTGAAGGGAATGGAGAATCTGAAGGCCTCGGCCATGGCCATGGCCGAAGAGATGAACAAGCTGGACAAGCTCATGGAAAAACTCTGTCAACGAACCTGCCCCGATTGCCTGGGAGTTTGTTGCCTGGCCAAAAACATCTACTACGACTTCTCAGACCTGCTTTACATACAACTGAGTCAAGATAAGGCTCCCCGCAGACAGACCAGAAAAGGACTGGATGAGCCCTGTTGCTACCTGACGCCCCGGGGATGCTCCATTCCCAGAAACCGGCGTCCCTTTATCTGCAGCTGGTTCATATGCTCAGACCAGGAAGAAATCATAAGCCGCATGCTGTGGGGCAAAGAAAGAGGGCTGATTAAATCCCTGGACAAGTTGTTAGTTATGCACAGAGACCTGGAAAAAGACTTCATCTCCCTGGCCTGCTGAACGGAAACTCGTTTCCTTGACTTTTCGGGTTTTAGAGGCCTGCCGCCCTGCCTTATCCGGCAGAGCGGCAAACTGCTAGAGATTTCCTTTAACCCATTTCACAATAGCGTCCGGATCCATAACCCCGGAATTCCTGGCCAGTTCCTTGCCGCCTTTGAAAAGCACCAAAGTGGGGATGCTTTTAATGCCCAGCTTTCCGGCCAGCGCCTGGGCGGCTTCGGTGCTCACCTTGGCAAACCTGATATCAGGGGCCATTGTCTCGGCCGCCTTATCAAAATTGGGCGACATCTGGCGGCAATGTCCACACCAGGGAGCGTAAAAATCCACCAAAAAAGGCAGGGTCTCTTTGGTCTTGTGCCGCTCAAAACCGCCTTCATCCAATTCAACCGGTTTGGCGTCCAAAATCGGTTCCCCGCAGTTGCCGCATTTAGGCGCGTCGCCCAGCTTTTCACCAGGTACATTGTTTATGCTCTGGCATCCGGGGCATACCACATTTTCACCGTTACCCATAACTGACTCCTCTTATGCAATTGTTTCAGGGGAATCAAAGACTCTTTTACTAATAATAAAGTTCGTACATGGAAATGCCAGGCATGAACCGGAAAAAAACACAAAAAAGGGCTTAAATTAAACCCCACTCAAGCACGCTGCCGAAAATTTTTGCGTTTTCCCCGGATGAAACGCTCCGGGGCCACCAACCGGGCTGGATTATTCTTCCGCATCTTTTGTGTGTTTGGACATGATAAGAGCAGGAAGGTTGCCCAGGGCGTCTAAAATGGGCAAAGGTTTCTCCCTGACTTCAGCCTTGAACATTAAAAAGCCCAAGACCCCAAAGGTGAGATTCGGCATCCACACCCCTATTTTGGGAGGATAGTATCCGGTGTCACCCAGGGACCAAGCCAGGGAAAGCATGAGGTAATAGACTAAAAACACCGCCAAAGCGGCAATCACTCCCCAGGAGCGTCCACCCTGCCAGTGGGTGCCCAGGGGAAGGGCGATCAAGGCCATCACCAGGCAGGAGAATGGATAGGAAAAACGCTGTTGGAACTCCATGTCCAACAAGTTGTGTTGGCGATCGTCATTGACATTTTGGTCCATGGCGGACAAGAGCTCGCCCAGGTACATCTCTTTTCTGTGCTTGCCCTGCCGCTGGGCCTGGCCAATGGATCCGGTTTCCAGCTGTATATCATAGGTTTTAAAGCTGGCGTTTCTGGCCGAACGCAGGGAGCTGTCCACCCCGTGCATGGTGCCCTCATACAGCCTCAGGATGATATGACCGTCTTTGCCCGGAAACAACCTGCCCCTTTTGGCAACCACGGTGTTCACCTTTTCAGGATCCCTTTCATCCACAATGAAGATATCCTGCATAAGCCTTTCACCGGGCAGGCGGTTTACATACATGGTCATTTTGCCGAAGGAATCTAAGAAGACCCTCTCCCTCAAAGCCAGATCCGCCCTGGAATGAGCCACCTCAAAGACCACGTTTTCAAACTGATTGTGCCCCCAGGGCAAAACCCACAGGGAAAGCCCCTGGGTAAGCATCCAGGCCAAAAGGGCCAGGGCGGCCACAGGAGGTAAAAGAGATCGCAGACTCACCCCGGCAGCCCTGAGAGCTATGATCTCGTTATCTGAAGAAAGGCGCAAAAAGCCCAGCAAAACCCCTAAAAGGGTGGCCATGGGCACGGTAAAAACAAAGAAATAGGGCATGGCGTAGAGCAAAAGACGAGCCACCACTCCCATGCCAACCCCCCTGGTGACCACCATGTCGGTCAATTCCACTATTTTGGCCAGGAGCAGGATAAAAGTGGCCACGGCCATGCTTAAAAAGAATGGCGTGATCATTTCCTTAAACAGGTAGCGGTGTATGAGTAGCGGCTTTTGCATGCATCGGAGTTTAAAGGCTTGAGGGTCTTTTGTAAAGCAGCACCGACACCCCGGCTCCTATAAAAAACACCCTAGCTCGGCATTTATGGTTCCATTGAACTTTTCGGCCGATCAAACCCGGTTTGGATACTTTAAAAGCAACTTATAACCGGGACTGGCCCCAGTCGGCTTAAACTGCTAAGCTGCTTCTCACCATGACTCAAAAACAAGCCGAAAACCTCCTGACCCAAGAGCTGAACAGGCTTTGCGGCGAACTTGGCGTAAACCCCATCCCCAAGTTGATCTTTAGCCGACGCTTGAAGACCACTGCGGGTTGCCTGCGCATTCAGCACAAAAAAGGGCTGACCACCGCGCTCACCATAGAACTCAACCCAGCCTATCTGGAAGAATTCGGCTACAGCCGGATTTACCGCACCTTTTTGCACGAAGTGGCACACGCAGTGTGTTGGGTTCGCTACAAGGACCACGGGCACTCCAAACTTTTTCAAAAAACCTGTTTGGATCTCGGCGGATCTTTATCCCCTTCCCAGGGAGGGCGGGAGGAATCCTGGTTAAGCGAACCTTGGCGCTGGCAATATAATTGCCCGGTCTGCGGCATGAGTTTTAAACGGAAGAGGAGATTCAGCCTGCCAAAAAGACGGCGCTACAAATGCAGAAACTGCGGCGCCAGGCTGGACACATGGCGGGAAACCAGGCTTTAGGACCGGCTTTAAGGCGTCTCCCTGATAACCCTGAAGCCCAGGGTTGAATACATGGAATCAGGATTGGCAAAATTCCGGTTGGTGGATCTTAAACGGGCAACGCCTCGATACCAGCTGCCGCCCCTTCTCACCCTGTTCACCCCGTCGGCCGGGCCGGTGGGGTCGGTAACCGCCTTTTCCGGATATGGCCCAAACCAGTCCCGACACCATTCCCACAGGTTGCCGTGCATGTCGTAAAGCCCCCAGGCATTGGGCGGATAGCTTTTCACAGGGGCCGGTCCGGACACGGGCAGGCCTTTTTTTCTTATATAGGCCAGGCAGCAGGCATTTTTAATGGGATTATTTCCGTACATCGCCTGGGAACAGGTTAAGCTGTTCCCCCAAAAATAAGCCGTATCAGACCCGGCCCGGCAGGCATATTCCCATTGAGCCTCAGTGGGCAGATTGTAAACGCCCTCCCCCAACTGATTCAACTTGGCCACAAAACGCATGGCATCATGCCAGGAAACCTTGGAAACCGGTATATCGGGCCCGCCTTTCCGGCGGATCAAAAACCTCTTGCCCATCAAAGCCCGCCATTGGCCAAGGGTTACTTCCGTGGTCTGCATATAAAAAGGTTGGGAAAAGGTTACCTGGTGCGGCGTCTCATTGGGTCTGGCCCAGGATGCGTCTGCCGGAGAGCCCATGGTAAATTTTCCGGCCGGTATCAGGGCAAACTCCATGCCCAGGGAATTTTTATACTTCGCAGGTAAAGAAGACTCTGCCCGAAGGCTTTCCCCAAAGCCCAGGCAAAGGCCTAAGGCCAGTGCGGCAACCGCTAACAGATTCCAGGAAAGCCTCTTTCCCTTCATGGCAAAAACTCCCCGCGCTGGGTCTTAAGTCATTTCTGAACTTTGTTCAGGGACATTGTAAATAATCGTGACACGCCTTATGCGGCCTGACAAGTTAAAGCGGCGTTTATTCAAATTAATAGGACCGAATTTTTCCAACAAGCGGTTTAGCACCCGACAGGCGGCCCTATACATCATCTAAAAAATAAAAATCCCCCGCCGGTTAACCTGTCCGGGGAGCAGCATTTCCCCGGACAAGTAATCTCAAAACCGGTTTTGTATCAATAAGAGAAAAGCAGCGGACTCGTTAGACTGTGTTCCTTGGCCTTCCCCCGCATCTCTTGCGGGCCGGGCTATAAAGCGGCTTCCATTTCCTTTTTGGTGATCACTCCGTCTTTGTTGCGGTCATACCAGTCGAACTCTTCCAGGCATTTTTTCTTGCCGTGGGTGCATTTGGCCAGAAATTCCTCTTTGGTAATCTTGCCGTCCCCGTTTGTGTCATATTCTTCAAAAGTGATCGCAGCCAGGGCGCTGCCCGCGAAAAGGGCAATACCCGTCACCAGGGTCAGAGCCGCCAGTTTTTTTCTCATGTTCATTTATCCTCTCCCATTCAGGCAGGCGAATTTCCATAGTTCAATCCCGGCCCTTGCCTTGTTTGGGCCTAAATTTTCACCTCTGGAAAAGCTTCTTCCACCGTACTCCTTTAGTCGCAGACCTCACGCTGGGTCTCCCTTACCAACTGCCCGTGCTCATAAAACTTTTCCTTAACGATATGGCAGTTTCCCCGACGACCGATATTGTCGGCCACCACTCGTCTGGTTCCGGGTGCGTTGGTGTAGACCACAGGCTGCTGGCTGTAAGCCGCCTGCCTGGCCGCACGATTGCTGATCTCGCCAACGGCCCCGCCCAACAAGGCCCCCAGACCGGCTCCGATCACCCCGCCACGCCAGGAGTTGTCGTCATCCAGAAGCGCTCCAGCCACCGCGCCAACACCGGCTCCCACAGCTCCGGATTCATAGGCGGTTCTGGAAGGCGCCTGCACACTGGCGCAACCCGTAACCGCCAGGGCCATGGCTGCCAACAGGGCTAAGACTATGAAATTAACTCCGCTTTTTCTCATTTTGCCTCTCCTTGATCATCATTTGCGATGAAATTTTGTCCTTTTTATTATTTTGTTTTGCAGACCACCGGTCACCCCCCCTCGCCCGGTTGCCTTTGGGAATCACCTGAGCCTGCGATCCCGGTAAAGCGTCTTAAGGCGCTGATAACGGACGTTTCCCAAAAGTTTCCTAACCTGCAATAAAAAATGATACCTGTCCTGATCAATGGAAGCCCTTATACGGGCCGCTTTTTGAGTCAGGACCTTGACCTTGTGCTCATTGACCACGCTTTGGTTCATAAGAGCGTCTATTTCCATGCGGATGGCCTTTATACGCCCCCGCTTGTTTATTTCTTTTTGTCTCAAATCCAAATGAATGCGGTCCAAACGGGCCTGTTCCCCTCCGGTAAGGTGAAGAGCCTTGATTATCTGAGGAGAATGCCACCATTTCTGCCAGGAACCGGCGTGTCTGCCCGCCCCGGCCTGGTTCAGGCAGCAAAGCAGCCCGCAAAGAACCAACACCACGGTTAATGCCGTTTTTTTCATGTAAGGCTCTCCTCTTCAGCACCAAAGGGGGCCACAAACTCCCACCATCGTTCATCCAGGGCCACTTCATCCTCGCCCAGAACAAACTCTTCAAAGGGAGTGAACCCTTCTCTTTGGTCCTCAAGCTCCAAGAAAAACACCGTTTGTCGTCCGCCAAAGGCCGAGTCAGGCAAAAGCTCCAGGGGCCTTTGAGTTCTGTAAGTCGGCCCCGCCCAAATGAAAGCCAAAACCAGGGCAAACGCGGTAAGGGAACCGGCCGTAGACCAAGCCAGCCAAAATCTTCTCCGGCTACTCTTTTCAGGTATCACACAAGGAGGTGCGGAAGGAAGCATCTTCTTGGCGGTGCTTCCCAAATCACCCAACTCTCCCTTTAATCGGGCGCAGGCCTTTTGACACTCAGGGCAAGAGTCGAGATGCCTTTTTCCCGCAGAGGAGAGGTCAAGGGGATCAATGGCTGCGATCACGATCTGATCTTCAGTGAGATGCCTGGTTGTCATCACAACACCTCCCTTGAGATGCTTCTCAGCCGGGGATTCTTCCTGAACTTGGCCACCGCCCGGTAAAGATGAGTCTTTATGGTGCTGGGCTTTTTTCCCACCACCTGAGCTATCTCTTCCAGGGTGAGCTGATCCAGAAACTTGAGCAGGAAAACCTCCCGCTCCGCCCCGGGCAAACCAGCGGTAAACTCCTTGACCTTTTCCCAAAACTCCCTTTTCATCGCCTGATCCAGGCCGGATTCAAAGGCCCGGCCTCCCAGGGTATCCAGATCCGGCCCGGCCCCGGCCTCAAGCCCCAAAATGGAAAGCAGCTTTTTCTTGCGCTGAAAATCCCGCACCAGGTTCAAGGCAATACTGAACAGCCAGGGCCTGAACTTCAAAGGGTCCTTTAAACCGCTTATCCTGGTCTGGGCCTTGAGAAAAACCTCCTGGGTTATGTCTTCGGCGTCCATCGCATTCATGGTGCGGTAATAAACCATTCCAAAAACCTTTTCCCAATAAAGGGCAGTCAGGCGACTGAACGCCCTTATATCCCCTTCTCTGGCCAAACGGGCTGTTCGGGAAACTTCCTCGCCGTAAAAAGTCGAGCTCCCATCGGCCCGTTCTTTTTCAGGTTGACTCATGCTCTTTTGCTTCACCCCTGCGGGCCTGATGGCGGACTCCTCAAATCCTAAGACGCTTGCAGTCGTCTTTTAGTCTACAACTTTCTTAAAAAATCTTGTTTTTTTTCAATCCGGTTCAAAGGCCGCCTTTCTTTGCTATACTTCCTTACATAAAATTCATTTCAGAAACCAATGCCCGCAAGTTTGCCAAAGGCCGGCCTTTGGGGAAAAGAATACTCGAGCGGGCTTTTTAATTCTAAAAACAGCTCGACAAAAACCGGCCACCACCCAAAGCAAGGAAATCCTGTTGGCGGAAAAGAACCTCAAAAAAACGGTGCTTGCGGTCACCACCTTCACTTCTTTTCTCACACCTTTCATGATCTCGGCGGTCAACATCACCCTGCCTCAAGTCCAGGCGGATTTTCAGACCAACGCCATTATGCTGAGCTGGATAGCCAACTCCTATTTTCTGTCCACAGCCGCCTTTCTTTTGCCCATAGGCAAGCTGGCCGACATCTACGGCCGTAAAAAAACCTATGTCTCAGGTATTCTTGTTTTCAGCCTGGCTTCTTTGCTGGCCGCCTTTTCTCCCAACATAGAGACCCTGATAGCACTGCGGGCCTTACAGGGACTGGGAGGGGCCATGATCACCACCACGGGCATGGCCATCATAACCAGTGTTTTCCCCCCCACTGAACGGGGCCGGGCCATGGGTATTTTGGTGGCCGGAGTTTACTTGGGCATATCCCTGGGCCCTTACACCGGCGGCCTTATCACCGACCTTTTGGGCTGGCGGGCGGTCTACGCCATATTCGGGGTTCTATGCCTGTGGGCTTTTTACAGATCCCTTACCAGGCTTAATCAGGAATGGGCCGATGCCAGGGGAGAAAAACTGGACTGGACCGGCAGTTTTCTCTACACGCCTTTTCTGGTGGCGCTTATCTTCGGAATATCTAATATATCAAGTAGTTATGGACCATGGCTGATTTTGGTCGGCCTCCTTGGCCTGACAGCCTTTGTCTGGTGGGAATTAAGAATCGAAAACCCGGTTTTTGAGGTGAGGCTGTTTTACGAAAACCGGGTCTTTGCCTTTTCCAATCTGGCGGCACTGATCAATTACGCCGCAACTGTGGGAGTGGCCTTTTTCCTTGGTCAATATCTGCAATTTGTCAGGGGCATGTCCCCTCATGAGGCGGGACTTGTCCTGCTGGTGCAGCCTGCCATGCAGGCCCTTTTCTCGCCTTTGGCCGGAAAACTTTCCGACCGCATCGAACCGCGCATAATCGCCTCGGCCGGTATGGCCATGAACACCCTGGGCCTGGGTTTCATGATAATGGTGGGACTTGAGACTCACACCGGCCTTATCATCGCCAACCTGGCCTTCCTCGGGCTGGGTTTTGCCTTTTTCTCCTCGCCCAACACCAATGCGATTATGAGTTCGGTTGAAAAAAAACACCTTGGCGTGGCCTCCGGCGCAGTGGCCACCATGCGCACTGTGGGCATGGTTTTTTCCCTTACCGCCGCCTCCCTTGTGTTTTCCCTTTATCTGGGGGCAAACCCCATAGGGCCTGACAACCTGCATCTGTTTGTAAAAAGCCAGTCCGCAAGCTTTACCTTTTTCACTCTCCTGGCAGGCTTTGGCACCATGTGCTCCATGATAAGAGGCAAGCTGCGGGACTAGAAACGGGTTCACCGATCCCTTGTGTTTCCGCCCATCGTCGGAAGCCATAATCCAGAGACCAATCCGGGAGCGGCTCCGGACCATGGCTGAAGCCGTTGTTAATTAGCTGAAAACCACACCCATTTAGTTTGTTAAATCAATTTCAGTTGGGTTAAAGTGAAAGGGCCTTTCCATAACAGAAAGCGGTCGTTATGCACCAGTTGGACCCCATATTGGATCTGTTCCACCCCGTAATCGCCCAATGGTTTGTCGGCCGGTTGGGTGAGCCCACTGATATACAAAGGCAGGCCTGGCCCAAAATCGCCCAAGGCGGCCATGTACTGATAACCGCGCCCACGGGCAGCGGCAAAACCCTGGCTTCATTTCTCTGGTCCATTAACCAGCTTGTAAGCCGCTCCTGGCCCCTGGGAAAGACCAGTGTTCTTTATGTCTCTCCTCTAAAAGCCCTTAACAACGACATAGAAAAAAACCTCCTGCTTCCCCTGGCCCAAATAAAAAAGCTTTTAAAAGACCAGGGCCGTGAAATGCCCCGCATACAGGTCATGACCAGAAGCGGAGACACTCCCCAAAATCAGCGCAGACGCATGCTGAGAGACCCGCCCGAGATACTTATCACCACCCCGGAGAGCCTGAACCTTCTTTTAAGCTCCCGGGGCGGGAGGTCTATCCTGGGCAGCCTCAAAACCGTAATTCTTGATGAAATCCATGCCCTGATGGGCAGTAAGAGGGACGCATTTTTGAGCACCGCCGTGGAAAGGCTGGTCCCCTTAAGCGGCGAGTTCCAGCGCATTGCCCTTTCCGCCACCATACGCCCCCTGGCCAAGGCAGCGGATTTTGTGGGCGGCTTTGCCCTGGAATATTCAAATGACGCCCCGCTTTTTCATGCCCGCCAAGTCTCTTTGGTGCAATCAAGCCTCCCCAAAAAACTTGAAATCAAGGTGTGTTTGCCTGAAGAAGCCCTGTCTCTTCCGCCGGGAGAATCTGTCTGGCCCGCCCTGATCAGTGACTTTAAGAAAATCATCGCAAAAAACAAATCTTCATTGTTTTTCGTAAACAGCAGAAGGCTTGCGGAAAAAATCACCCACCTGATTAACCGTGACGAACAAACGCCCCTGGCCTATGCCCACCACGGCTCTCTTTCCAAGGAACTGCGCCTGGAAGTTGAGTCAAAACTGAAAAAAGGCGGGCTAAAGGCAATTGTGGCCACCAGCTCCCTGGAACTGGGTATAGACATAGGAGAGCTTGAGCAGGTGGTTCTGGTGCAGACACCGCCTTCGGTGTCTTCCGCCCTGCAACGCATAGGCCGGGCCGGGCACCAGGTGGGAGCGGCCAGCAAAGGCGCGCTTTTCCCCACTCATGCCCGTGACATCCTGGAAGCTGCGGTCCTGGCTCCTGCGGTGGAGAGCGGGCTGATTGAAAAAAGGCCGCCGGTGGGCCCCTGCCTGGATGTCCTGGCCCAGGTTCTGGTCTCCATGACCGCCATGGAGACCTGGGACCTGGACCGGCTCTATGACCAGATCCGCACCAGCGTCTGTTACCGCACCTTAAAACAAAAGGAATTCGACCTGGTGCTGGAGATGCTGGCCGGTCGTTTTGCTCAAACAAAAATACCGGAACTAAGGCCCAAAATAATGGTGGACCGGCTGGAAAACCGGGTAAAGGCGCGCAAAGGAGCTTATCTGGATATCTACTCCTCAGGCGGGGTGATCCCGGACAGGGGGTCTTACAATCTGCGCCACCAAGAAAGCAACAACCGCATAGGCCAATTGGACGAGGAATTTGTCTGGGAGGCGAAAAAAGGCCAGGTGTTCACCCTGGGGGCCCAGAATTGGCGGGTTGAAAAAATAACCCCCAACGATGTGTTTGTTTCCCCGGCCAAGCCGGACGCCATGGCTCCTCCCTTTTGGCAGGCCGAGGGATTCAACCGGGACTTTCATTTTTCCAAGGCCCTGGGCAGATTCATGGAACAGGCAGATCAAAACCTTGATCAGCCCTGGTTCAAGACCCATCTGTCCAACATCTGCGGGCTTGAGCCCCCTGCCGTGGAAAAGCTCTGTGATTTCCTTGACAGGCAAAAACAGGCCACCGGCGAAAACCTGCCCCATGCAAATCACCTTCTCATGGAGCAGACCAGCGCCGGACCGGGGGGGGCGCCGGGCAACCAGCTGTTTTTACACACCCTGTGGGGGGGTAAGCTTAACCGCCCCTTTGCCCTTGCCCTGGAAGCGGCCTGGCAGATGCGCTTTCAAAAGCCCGTGGAAATTTTCGCGGGAAACGACTCCATAGCCCTGGTATTGCCGGATCAGGTGGAGGCGGATGAACTTTTGGGCATGGTCACAAAGGAAAGGCTTGGTGACCTGTTAAGGCACAGGCTGGAGAACTCCGGCTTTTTCGGGGCCAGATTCAGGGAAGCCGCGGGCCGGGCCCTGCTTTTACCCAGAAAAGGTTTTAACCAGCGCATGCCGCTTTGGCTAAACCGGCTTCGCTCTCAAAAACTTTTGGAGGCCATCAAGAGGCTAAAGGATTTTCCCATTCTGCTGGAAGCCTGGCGCTCCTGCCTTAACGAAGAATTTGACCTGCCTGCCTTGAAAGAGGTGCTGGAAAAGATCCAAACCGGTGAAATCAGGGTCAGCCTGGTCAAGACAGACCATCCCAGCCCACTGGCCATGGATATGGCCTTTCGCCAGATCAACCAATACATGTACCAGGGCGATGAGCCAAAAACCTCCCGAGCCTCCGATCTTGATATGGACCTTTTACAGGAGGTTTTATTTGAGCCTGATCTGCGCCCCGAACTGCCAGAGGCACTGTGTCGCGAGTTTGAAGAAAAGCGTCAGCGCCTGTTTCCGGAATACACCCCTGATTCCGCCTGGGAACTGGTGGAATGGGTCAAGGAACGGCTGTTGATTCCCCTCTCCCAATGGCGCGCCTTGAAACGAAGCATGGAAAGAGACCATGGCCGGGAAGCTGAACAAGCCCTGACCCAAGCCGCGCCCAAACTGGCCTTGCTCGCGCCTCTTCAGGCGGCCGAGCCCCTGGTGGCGGCCAGGGAAACCGTTTTTGCCCTGAAAAACGCCCTTTATCCGGCAGACCCCCATATCAGACTGACAAGCCTTGCCTCCGACCAAGCGGAATTAACCGAAAAAGACTCGATTGACCTTGAGCTTCCGGATGAACCGGCGCTGGCTTTTATGGGTCAATGGCTGAGCTTCTTTGCCCCCCTTGGTTTTAAACAGATCCAAAAGGCCCTGGGAATTTCCCCTGATCGTTTAAGCGATCTGTTGGGCGAGATGGTCTCGTCCAGGCAACTGATCACAGGGCAGTTGAGGGAGGATTCCAGCGAAAAGCTGTTTGTGGACAAAAACAACCTGGAATCCCTGTTGCGCCTGATGAGGGCTCGTTCCCGCCCGGGTTTCCAGACCCTGCCCGCAGAAGAGCTGGCGCTTTTTATCGCCGAATGGCAGGGACTCACCAGACAGCCAAAAGACAAAGAAAACTTTTATAACAGACTGGAACAACTCCTTTGCCTTCCCCTGGAGGCTGAGCAATGGGAAAGCGAATTCCTGCCTGCCAGAGCCCTGAACTACCAGACCGGATGGCTGGATGAAGCGGCCACCCGTCACCAGCTTATCTGGGTTGGCCAGGGTAAGGGGCAAGTGGCCTTTTGTTTTGCGGAAGACCTGGATCTTTTCACAGACCAGGAAAACGAAGGCCGACAGGACGAGGTTGAGATAACGCAACTTTTCACCGACCCCAATGGCCGCTACAGCCTGGACGCCCTTTTACAGGCGGCGGGCTTAAGCAGCTCCGAGCTGGTCTCCCGGCTTTGGCAGGGAGTCTGGCAGGGAATTTTAACCAACGACTCCTTTGCCGCCCTGCGTAAAGGGGTGCAGACCGGCTTCAAAGCGCCGGATGCTGCAACCAGTGGAAAATATCGCAACACAACAAGACCCGGGCGGCGCGGTTTTGCCAGGTGGCAAGGATCCCTGCCCCTGGTGGGAAACTGGCGCCTTCTGCCGCCCCCTGACTTTCCGCAAGGGCAATTGGAAAAGACAGAGCTCTTAAAAGACCGGGCCCGTTTGCTTCTGGCCCGTTATGGCCTGATCTGCAGGGAGCTGCTGGCCAGGGAGGCCCCGGCCCTTGGCTGGGGCAATATCTTCAGGGCGTTGCGTTTTATGGAACTCTCCGGCGAGGTGCTCTCGGGTATGTTCTTCCATGGCCTTTCGGGGATCCAGTTCATCACCCCCCGTGCCTTTGGCAAACTCAGCCAAGGGCTTGATCAAGAGGCTGTTTTCTGGCTTAACGCCAAGGATCCGGCTTCTGTCTGCGGATTGGGGTTAAAGGGATTCAAGGGCCTTTTACCTAAGAGGCAGGCAGGCAACCATATGACCTTTCACGGCTCGGAACCGGTTTTCATCTCCGCTTCAAGGGGGCGTGAGCTGACCTTTTTTAAACCTGCCCAAGATCCGGCCAATCCGCTTTATCTGGGGCCTTTGGAGAACATGCTGGGCCGGTCTTTCAACCCCCAAAGCAGGATTTTGGTCAAAACCATCAACCAAAAACCCGCTGCCCAAAGCCCCTATCTAAACGACCTGGCCCAAATTTTCGAGGTGGTGGCCGATTACAAGGATGTGGTGCTCTATAAAAAACGCCTTAATTGACAAAAAGGCCGCTCATGGCCTAAGTTGAGGTAAAACAGCCTGGAGCCGGGAGGTGCGGAGATGACAGCCGAAGCCTATGGCAAGCAAAAAGTGGTCTACCACTTCAGCACCCACTTGCCGGAAAAAAACAAAAACGCCTTGAAATTCATTCAAAATCACATCAATGCAGTGGGGGAGGAAAACATAAATGTCATTGCACTGGTCCACGCATCGGCCTGGGTGATTCTGGCCAGGAAAAAAGTCAGCGAGGAAATGGCCCAGATGATCGAATCCCTGGTTGAGCAGGGGGTTGATTTCAGGCTCTGCGAAAACACCCGCATACAGCATAAGCTTGACCTGGACCATGACTTGGTGGTGCCTGTGAGCGTAGCCAAGGCAGGGGTGGCCGAGCTTGCCATGCTGCAGGCTCAGGGATACGCCTACATTAAGCCTTAAGTATCATCTTGCGACTACTATAATCTAACTAATTGAATTTGGTGCCATTTTAGGCCCAAACCCGCCAACTGTGGCTATTTATCGGATTCCACTAACTTTTTTCCCTGACTATGGTATATTGCTTACAAAATTATTCGGGCATCATTCATGAGTTTCAAAGGGTTTCGTCAGCGCCGCCTCAAGCGTCCACATGGGAACCAATAAACTTGACAATTGGCTTCACTTCGCCTGAATACCAATTTCAAGCTTTTCCCTGCCCGCCCACCGGGGCCCAAACGCCTTGAATCGGCTTGCCATCTTTATTATCTCCTTTGAACAAGTTGAATAGTCCTCTTTTTTCAGGTTCGGGTTAAGGCGCAGGTTGATGGAACCGCACCTAATCTTCCGAACAAAGCCTCTCGTCTTTTCAAACAGGAGCGACCATGAACTTCAAATCCCTACAAATGAAGCTGGTTGTCTTTTTCGGCCTGTGTCTGGTTCTTACTGCCGGAGCGCTCATAGGTTTTGCCGTATACACCAATAAGGACACGGAAAACGTTGTACTGAACAACAGCACGGAGCTGGCCCGCAAGGCCGCCGGCAAACAGCTTATGGACTCCGCCCGCGGACTTGGCCAGCAAGCAAAAGCCACGGTGGAAGTCGGGCTCAGCGCGGCCCGAACCCTGGCCGACCAGTTCTCCGGTTTAAACGACCCCAAAACCAGATTAAGGCTGACCAGATTCCAGTTGGATGGCATCATCTATGGTTTTTCCAAGAAAAATTCTTTAGTCGACGGTGTTTACCTTTACTGTGAGCCCAAAGCCATAGACAATATAGACGCCGCCTTTGCGAATATAGAAGGCTATGACAAAACCGGGCGCATGATCAGTCATTGGATAAAGAACGCGAAAGGCAAGCAAGAACGCATTGTCAACCCCGGATATGCCCTTGAGGAGGCTTACGCCAACCAGGTAGGCAAGGGGGATTTCTATCAGATATCGCGCGAGACTCTAAAAGAATTCGTAACCGATCCACATCCTTTTTTAGATAAAGACAAAAAGGGATGGCAGATAGCATTGAGCGCCCCGATTATTCAAAACGGCAAATTTCTGGGTGTGGTCGGGACTGAATTAAATCTGGCCCAACTACAAAAAATGACAGAGGAAACCAACCGGGAAATCTACGACGGCAAGGGTAAGACCGCGTTAATCAGTAACAACGGAATTATCGCCGCGGCCAGCGACGCCCCCCAACTGGTGGGGCAGCCCCTGGAAAAATGGCTGGAAGCGTCCATGGCCCAAAGGGCCAAAGAGCTGATTAAAAAAGGCGGCAGCGCACTGGCCAACAACCAGGGGCTGGTCAGGGTCCTCACCTCGGTTGAATTGGGCAACAGCCAGAGGCCCTGGGGTGTGGTCACAGTGGTGCCGGAAAAAGCGGTGATGGCCGAGGTTGCGGCCCAGACTGAAGAGCTGGAACAGATGAGCGCCGAAGCCCAATTCTGGCTGCTTGTAGTGGCGGGCGGCCTGGTGGTGGCAGCGCTTGTGTTCCTGTGGTTTATGGCCATACGCATCGCAAAACCCATCAACAAGGCAACCATCACCCTGACCAAGACAGCCAAAGATGTGGCCGACACCTCGGTCTCTGTCTCGGAATCCAGCCAGGAACTGGCCGAAGGTTCCAGTCAACAGGCTGCGGCCCTGGAGGAAACTTCCGCCTCGCTCAACGAAATGGCCAGCATGACCAAGAGCAATGCGGAAAACGCCGGTTCCGCAGACGCACTTGCCAATGAGACGACCAAGGCCATGGAACAGGCCGACGCCAGTATGGACAAGCTTAAAAAGGCAATGGACCGTATCAACCAGGCCAGTGGTGAGACGGCTAAAATCATTAAAACAATTGACGAAATTGCCTTCCAGACCAACCTGTTGTCCTTAAACGCGGCGGTTGAGGCGGCCAGGGCCGGAGAGGCAGGGGCCGGTTTCGCAGTGGTGGCCGACGAGGTGCGCAACCTGGCCCAACGCTCGGCCGAGGCGGCTAAAAACACCCAGGCCCTGATTGAAAACAACCTGAGCGACATCAAACAGGGCTCGGAGCTGGTCATGGCCACGGACAAGGCCTTTGACCAGGTAGAGGAAAACGCCAAGAAAATGGCCGGGCTGGTCGGTGAAATCGCCGCGGCCTCCCATGAGCAGGCCCAGGGTATTGACCAGGTGCACAAGGCTACCGAGGAAGTGGGCAAGGTCACCCAAAGAGTGGCGGCCGGCGCCCAGACTTCGGCCCAGGCGGCTGATGACCTGGCGGCTCAGGCAGAAACCAGCCAAAGCGCCCTGGTTGATCTGGCCCAGGCAGTGGGTTTGGATATAGCCAAAATCAACAAGAGCCAGCAGATGGCAAAAACCAGGAACTCTGCGCAATCAGCCGCTCGAGCTCCAAAAGAGGCAGGCTTCGCCCGCCCCACTCAGGCCAGGCTGACAGCCCCGAGAGCAGAGTCCGAGCTTAAAAAAAGGGCCAGAAAAGAACTGCCCTTGGATGACAGCGACTTCACGGATTTCTGATCTGTACGGAAAAAATCCCGGGGCAGATAACGCCATAAAGCCCCCAACCCGGCTCCCGGGTTGGGGGCTTTCAATTCCGCATCCCCTATGACCGGCCGGGCCCTAATAACATTGACCAGCCTCGCAACAAAAGCTAGCATACCAATAATCAATTTGCGGTAACTCCTTTACCGCGGGGGGATGATCTCGCGTTTTGGGACATGACACGTTTTTTGCCTTTTGTTGGGCATGATCCTGGTACAAATGGTCAAGAGTCTTTGACTCACCATTTCGCAAGGCAGGTGCGCGCCATGACAATCACGGGCCTCAACTGGTTTGCTAAATCCTTAGGCAAGGCACTGGCGGGCTCCGCCCGGGACCTGGCCCCGATCATAGGTGTAATCGCCGTTTTTCAGGCTCTCATCATCGGCCAGCCCCTGCCGGATCTTTTAAAAACCCTGGTGGGGCTTTTACTGGTGGTCTTGGGCCTGGCCTTTTTTGTGGTCGGCCTGGACAGTGGACTCTTCCCCTTGGGCGAAAGCCTGGCGGAGGCCTTTGCCCAAAAGGGAAGCCTGTTTTGGCTGTTGCTCTTTGCCTTTGCACTGGGTTTTGGAACTACAGTGGCAGAGCCCGCCCTTATCGCAGTTGTAGCCGAAGGGACCAAAGCGGCGTCTGAATCCGGAATCATAAAAGATACGGAAGCCTCACGTCAATCCTTTGCCCTGATGGTCCGCCTCACAGTGGCCCTGTCTGTGGGGCTTGCCATAATCCTGGGGGTATTGCGAATCCTGAAAGGCTGGTCCCTGCCCAGGCTGATTTTGAGCGGCTATGGCCTGGTCATGCTGCTCACCCTGGCCGCTCCCCGGGAAATCATCGGCCTGGCCTATGACTCAGGCGGGGTGACCACATCCACGGTCACGGTTCCATTGGTCACAGCCCTGGGGGTGGGCCTGGCCCGTTCCATCCGCCAAAGAGACGCGCTAACCGACGGATTCGGCCTGATTGCCCTGGCCTCCTTGACTCCCATGATATTCGTCATGCTCTATGGAATATGGGTGGCCTGACATGTCCGGACTGGAAATTCTCTTCAACCCCTTGGAACTGCTTTGGGCCACCGCCGGTGACGTGCTTCCGGTGCTTATTCTTTTGGTTGGCTTTCAAAAACTGGTTCTTAAAAAACCTTTACCCAGGCCGGGTAGGATGTTCACCGGTTTTGCCTTGGTGCTTTTGGGCATGAGTCTTTTTTTAACCGGCCTTGACCTGGCGCTCTTTCCGGTGGGGCGCAACATGGCGATCAAACTTATCCAGGCCTCAGGCAAGGCTCCCGATCCCCACTGGAGCTCCTATTACCTGGTTTATATCTTTGCCGCGCTTTTGGGGTTCTCAACAACCGTCGCCGAACCGGCCCTGATAGCGGTTTCACACAAGGCGCAGGAGGCCAGCCGGGGAGCGCTTTCTTCCTTGAGCCTGAGGTTGGTGGTGGCCCTGGGGGTGGCCCTGGGCCTGACTGTCGGCGTATTTCGTATTGTAACCGGCACCCCTTTGTATTGGTATATTCTGGCCGGCTATATAATAGTGGCGGTGCAGACCCTTTTCGCACCCAAGCTCATTATCCCCCTGGCCTATGACACCGGCGGGGTCACCACCTCAACGGTCACGGTTCCCCTGGTGGCCGCCCTGGGCTTGGGCCTGGCCTCGGGCATTCCCGGTCGCAGCCCCATTCTGGACGGGTTTGGACTTATAGCCTTTGCCAGCGTCTGCCCCATCATAAGCGTGCTGGCCTATGCCCAGCTGGCCAGGCTGAAGGCCCTGCTCAAAGAAAAAAGGTCTAACAAACAAAAGTCCCTTAAATAAACGGAGATCCAAGATGCCCTATAAATGCCTGGTGGCCATGCTGAAACCCGACCTTACGGAAAAAGTGGTTCAGGCCGCCAAAAAAAACGGAGCAACCGGGGCCACCATTATTCCAGCTTCAGGCACTGGCGTTCATGAAGCCAACACCTTTTTCGGCCTCACCCTGGACATAAGCACCGACGTGGTGATCTTTGTCCTGCCCGCAGATGATGTGGAAAAAATCATGGCCACGGTTAGAGAGGTGGGCTGCTTTGATCAACCGGGTACGGGCATAGCCTTTGTTTTGCCGGTAGAAAAGGCTACCGGGCTGGAAAGCCAAAAGAACCAGGCAGAGAAATAAGGGGATTAACTCTCCCCTTGCAAGGGTCGGTTAATCCCCGGTTCAGCGGCGGGCCGGTCAAAACCGGTGCAAACACCGAGTGCTTTTCACTGATTCCAGTTTATAAAATAAAGGTCCTTCCTACGGCTCTCCAGGTTGCGCACACTGCCTTGCTTGCGCAACTCCTTAAGCAGATCCAGATCCACATCAGCCAAAAGGGTCATCTCCGTATTGGGAGTGGCCTCGGCAGCCACGGCGTCATGGGGAAAGGCAAAATCAGACGGAGTGAAAATGGCGGACTGGGAATACTGGATATCCATGTTTTCCACCTTGGGCAGGTTGCCCACACTGCCTGAAATGGCCACATAACATTCGTTTTCTATGGCCCTTGCCTGGGCGCACCTGCGCACCCTGAGATAGGCGTTTTTGGTATCCGCCCAAAAAGGCACCAACAGAATCTGCATACCATGCAGGGCCAGGATCCGCGAAGGCTCGGGAAACTCCACATCGTAGCAGATCTGAATGCCTATCTTACCCACATCGGTCTCTAAAACCTTTAATCCCTTGCCTCCGTGCAGGCCCCAATATTCAGATTCGTCCGGGGTTATGTGCAGCTTGTATTGGGAATCCCAGGTGCCGTCCCTGCGGCAAAGGTAGGAAACATTGTAAAGCTTGCCCCGGTTGAACTCAGGCAACGACCCGGCCACTATATTGATGTTATAACTGACCGCCATCTCAAGGATCTCATCCCGGATGCGTTCGGTGTGTTCGGCCAGGGAGCGCACTGCCTGGGGCGGGTCTTCCTGTTCATACTTGGCTAAAAGCGGGGCGTTGAAAAGTTCCGGAAACAAAAGCAGGTCCGCATTGTAGCCCGACACCGTATCAACATAAAAATCCAACTGTTGAAACAGGTCCTCAAAGGAGTCGAAGATGCGCATCTGCCATTGGACCACGCTGAGCCTCGCATTGGATTTGCGCCCCCAGACAATCTTTTTCTTGTGCTCGTAAAAAATATTGTTCCATTCAAGGAGCACGGCGTGGCTCCTGGACTGGCTGTCTTCGGGAATGTAATTCTGGATAACCCTTTTGGGGTGAAAGTCATTGGCAAGCTGAAAGGTGAGCACCGGGTCGATTATCTCCTTGTCCCTGACCTTTTCAATATATTGGTTGGGGGTGAATTCCTTGTAGTGCTTGGAATAGCCGGGGATGCGGCCCCCCACGATCACGCCTTTCAGGTTGAGCTGTTCGCAGAGTTCCTTTCTGGCGTCATAAAGCCTTCTGCCCAGGCGCATGCCCTGGTAATCCTTGTGTACAAATACGTCTATACCGTAGAGATAATCGCCTTCGGGATCGTGTTTATGGAACTTGCCTCTTGAGACAATATCCTCATAGGAGTGATCCCGCTCCACACTGTTGTAGTCTATGATCAGAGTCAGGGCCGCGGCCACAACCGTGCCCTTGTCTTCTATGCATATCTGACCCTCGGGGAAAATCTTAAGCAACTTGCCGTACTCACCCCTGCTCCAGGCCCCTCCCATCTCGGCATAGACCTGCTTCATGATGAGCTTGATGTCATCATAATCAGGCATGTTGAGGTTTCTGATCTCCAGTTTATGGCTGCTGGTCTTGGCGGTCATAACACCTCATTTTTCTTTTATTTTTAGCCAATATGATTTCTATTGCCCAGGAAGGGCTTCTAACTGAAATGGTAGATCACAAGCAATTGGCAGTCAATTTGAAGATGCGGCTCAACGTAGTGAAAATGAATAAAAAAAGCCTTTGGCAAAAGAACCCTGCCAAAGGCTTTTCTTAGGAGTCAAGCAAAGCCGACTGTCGGAGTGGTTTTTAAAAACCTCCGGAAAACCGGCTCAGATGAAAAATCAACGAAACACGGGGAGTTTTCGAAAACCGAGATAGGTGGAGATGTGGTCTGCCGTGTTCATTACAGCCTGTCCCAGGCCTTCCAGATCCGCACCACTGATTTTTCTGGGCTCGCCCAAGAGGCAGATAGCCCCCACAGGCACCCCTCCCGGGCCGAAAACCGGAGCGCCCACTGCTTCCTGATGCAGGGCAACTTCCTGCAACTCCAATGAATATCCCCGCTCTCTGGTCTTGGCCAGTTCCCGGCGGATAGCCTGAGGATCAGTCTCGGTCTTGGGGGTGTAGGAAACAAGCTGCACCCGCTTAAGGTGGGCGTCGACCTCTTCCTCAGTCATGTAGGCTAAAATGGCCCTGCCCATGGCGCTGCAAAAGGTGGGTTTGATGGGGCCTGTGTAGGCTATGCCCATGGTGCTGGCCAAATGGCCGGTGTTAAAGGTGAGCACCACCGCATCATTATAAAAAACCCCCACCCTGCCTTCCAGGCCGGTCTGCTTGGCCAGGTAGTTGATCGGCACCTCGGCCTTCTGGTTCAGCTCCAGGGTGGAACGCTGCACCGCGCCCATGATGTTCATCATCTGCCCCAGGCTATAACTTCTGGTCTGGGGGTCTTGTTCCAAAAAACCTTCTTCTTCCAAGGTCTGCATAAGACCATGCACCGTGGTCACCGGCAGGTCCACCTGCTTGGCCAGTTTGGATACCTGCCAGCTGGGCTGGGCATAGGTGAAGGACTTAAGTATAAGCACCGCTCGTTTTATTGACTGGTTAGCCAAAATACCCCCCGGACTGATCCGTCTCATTTTTTTCGCAGAAGCTTAAAGGGAGACAGGACAGTCGGTCAAAGGATTTCAGGATTTTTTTCCGCTTTCTTTAGTAAACTTTCAAAATGCCCACCTAAAAAAGCCCCCCACTGGCCATTTTTTAGAATATTATACGAAAAAAGCAACCCCAAAAAACAACTTTCGTTCCTGCAATTTATTAATACATGTCTTTAACTGACTAATTTTAAAAAATTTTTTCCATAATAGTTTATTTGCGCTATTACAGAAAACTGGTAAAGATTCAAAGGAACAAGAGATATTAAGTTTGATTTTTCGAATGATATTCCATTATTTTTAAATGTAATACGAAAATAGCTCGACACAACCCGATTTCTTCGTTATCGTCTCTTATTTATCATCCGCAAATCATAACCTCTTGCTTCTGTATTATTAAAATAGACGGTGCAGTCAGGTCTCCCAGTTTGGATGACGTTTTAAGGGAGGAGCAAAGTGAGTGAAAAAAGGAACATTATCCTGGTGATAATCGACTCCTTGCGCAAAGACCATGTCGGGGCCTATGGCAATAATTGGATCAAGACCCCCCACCTGGATGCCTTTTGCCAGGAGGCCGCCCGCTTTGACAGAGCATATCCGGAATCTTTACCCACATTACCCTTCAGGCGTTCCACTTTTACCGGTAAGAGGGTTTTCCCTTTTAAAGACTGGGAGCCTTATCCCGCTTCCTATCCTTTCAACAATGTGTTCAACGCAACCAGCCTGATTCCCGGATGGGGCCCCATTCCCCACCATGATGTACCGATGAGCGAATACCTGACCAACCAAGGCTGGACCACAGGCCTGGTGACCGACTGTTTTCACCAGCATTATCCCGGCATGAACTACCACCGGGGATACACCAGCTGGCAATTTATCAGGGGTCAGGAATATGATTTGAAGATGCCCCACAAGGACGAAAACGAGCGGAAACTGGCCCTGCCGCACATGACCGAGGGCATGAAATCGGAAAACCGCAAGACCTGGGAATTGGGGCGCTATCTTGCTAACAACACTACCAGAAGCAGCGAAGAAGATTATTTCGCTCCCAAGGTTTTCCGTATGGCCGCAGATTATCTTGACCGGGTCTATGATCAGGATGAACCCTTTTTCCTGTGTGTGGACTGTTTTGATCCCCATGAGCCCTGGGACCCGCCCAAATACTACACCGAACTCTATGACAAAGACTATGAGGGCGTTGAAGTCATAATGCCCCTTTATTCGGACAAGACAGACACCTACCTGACCCCTTCGGAGCTGCGTCACATGAAGGCGCTCTATGCCGGTGAGGTCACCATGGTGGACCGCTGGTTCGGCTTTTTCATGGAAAAGGTAAAACTCCTGGGCCTGGACAAGAACACGGTCATCTGCGTGGTGAGCGACCATGGCCACCAGCTGGGTGAAAAAAACTTCACCGGCAAACTTCCCTGGGGCCAGATTCCGGCTCTCCTGGACCTGGTGCTGGCCATTCGCACGCCTGAGGCTGAAGGCGCAGGCCAATGCTTCAGCCCCTTTGTCATGAACCACGACATCCTGCCGACTTTGCTGAACCTGGTTTTTGAAAAAACTCCGGACTGGTGCCAGGGTGAAGACATCTGGCAGGTCGTCAAAGGTGAAAAAACAGAGATCAGAGACCATGTGACCAGCTGTTTCAAGGATTACTACTGGGTCAGGGATAATGATTATGCCCTGGTGACTGATTCAAAATGGGACAAGGTCGAACTTTACGACCTTAAAGAAGACCCTGAATACTTAAATGACGTTGCCCTGAAAAAACCAGAGGCGGTTCTTAAGATGAAAGCAAAACTCCTGAAAGACGCAGGCGGGGATTTACCTGTTTTTAAAGTGCTTGATCCCCTTTTGGAGAAAACAACATGAACGAACGCGTTAAAGACGCCTTGGTGAAGATCGTAGGCAAGAATAACTTCACCGAGGACCTGATCGACCTGGTGTCCTACTCCTCAGACGCCTCTTTGAACCAGTCCCGGCCCCTGGCCGCTGTCTGTCCCACCACCACCGAACAGGTGGCGGCCGTTATGAAGCTGGCCAAGGAAGAAGGCCTGACCGTCACTCCCAGGGGGGCCGGAACCGGCTTGAGCGGCATGGCTGTTCCGGTAAAGGGCGGCCTTGTCCTGGACATGGCCCGCATGAACAAGATCAAAAGCATCCGCATTGAAGACAGAGTGGTTGTGGTTGAGCCGGGCGTGGTCTACGGTGACCTGGCCAAAGAGCTTGCTCCCCATGGTTTTGCCTTTCCCCCGGACCCCTCCAGCGGCGTAGTCGCCACTATCGGCGGCAATGTAGCCACCGACGCGGGCGGCATAAAGGGCGCCAAATACGGCACCACCAAAGACTATGTCATGGCCCTGGAAGTGGTCTTGCCCGACGGCCGCGTCATGCGCACCGGAAGCGCCTGCATGAAATCCGTCTCCGGTTATGATCTTACCCACCTATTTGTGGGCTCGGAAGGCACCCTGGGCGTGATCACCGAGATCACCTTGAAGATCAACCCCATTCCGCCCCTATCCTCTACTGCCATGGGCACCTTTGACCGCCTGGACCAGGCCGGTCAGGCAGTGAGCGAGATCATGCATTCCGGCATTTTGCCGAGCGTGCTGGAAATCATTGACGAGCCCACCTTAAAGGCCATCAATGAAAACACCAACATGGGCCTGCCCGAGGTGGAGGCCATGCTTCTGGCCGAAACCGAAGGCCACACCGAGACCGAGGTCCAGTACCAGATGGACCGGGTGAAGGAAATCTTCAAGAAAAACGGGGCATCCACCATCCGCCAGGCCAAAGACGCCCAAGAGGCGGCAGACCTTTGGACCGCCCGTAAATCAGGCTACGGCGTGCTCGCCCGCATCAACAAAAACCTTTTGGTTGAAGATTGCAGCGTGCCCATGAGCCATGTGGCAGAACTTCTGCGCACCGTGCAGGAGGTGGCCGAAAAATACGACCTGGTCATAACAACTGTGGGACACGCCGGTGACGGCAACCTTCACCCCACAGTCTGCTTCGACGCCTCCGACCCGGAAGTCAGCCAAAGGGCCCATGACGCGGCCCGGGAACTTTTTGAGAAGGTCATATCACTCGGCGGCACCTTGACCGGTGAACACGGCATTGGCCTGGACAAGGCCCCGTTTATGACCATGGAGCACGACCCCGTGGAGATGGAGGTCATGCGCACCTTTAAAAAGGCCCTGGACCCTGACAACAGAATTAACCCCGGTAAAATGGCCCTGAATGGATAACGTAACCATGGAACCCAAATACGACTTTACCAAAGCTTTTAAAGACCAGATCGAGCGCTGCTCCCGTTGCGGATTCTGCCAGGCCTCCTGTCCGGTCTACGGGGCCACCCTGCGCCCGGCCTTAAACGCCAGGGGCAAAATGCTCCTGGCCAAGGAAGTGCTCGAAGGCCGCATGGAACTCACAGACGAGCTTATTGAGACCGTCTTCCAGTGCACCGGCTGCGCTTCCTGCGCCAGCAAGTGTCCCAGCGGAGTTAACGTTCCCCAGATTCTCAAGGCCTTCCGCCGGGATATGGTTAAGAACGGCTCCTGTCACCCTGCCTTTACCGGCATGAGCCAGGTGCTTGATGAATCCACCAACATCTACGCCGAGGACGAGCCTGAATTTTTTGATCGTCCGGTGGGTAAAAAGGCGGATTTCGTGTATTTCATGGGTTGTGTGGGCCAGTACCGCGAAGAAGACGCCACCGAGGCCGCCCTGGATCTTATGGACCACCTTAAACTGGACTACACCCTGATTGAAGAATCCTGCTGCGGGGGGGTGCTCCAGGATGTGGGGCAGGAGATGAAGCCCCATCTGGCCGAGAGCAACATCGAAAAAATCCTGGACACGGGCGCACACACAGTGATCACCGGTTGCCCCTATTGTTTCAGGACCTTTACCGAGACCGAGCTTTACAAACCCCTGCTTAAAGCCGGTGTCAAGGTGCTCCATTTCAGCCAGTGGCTGGCTGAACAGGATATTGAAGTAAAAACAGACCTCAAGGTCACCTACCACGACCCCTGCGACCTGGGCCGCCACACCGGCATCTATGAAGAGCCCAGGGTGACTATTAAAAAAATAGCACCCAATTTCCATGAGTTGCCCAATAACAGGGAAGACGCCCTCTGCTGCGGCGCAGGCGGCGGAGTGCGCGGGGCCTATGCCATGCACAGCCTGGCAATGGCCAGAAAAAGACTGGAACAAGTGGAAAAAATTGACGCGGATATACTTTTAACCGAGTGTAATTCTTGCGTACATAACCTGGCTAACGGTAAACTCCGCAAGCAGAAATTTAAAGTTCAGACAACAGCTCAATTTATTATGGATCTTATTAATAACTAGTAATAACAGGGAAAAGTTCTGAGAGACCAGCAAAAGGGCGCGGCCACAGCGCCCTTTCACACCCCATAAAGCAATTCTCCAGAATACCCGCAAAACAGGAATTGAAATGGACAAGTTCTTCGATTATCAGCGAATGGACGAGGTGTTTTCTGCGGCCGCGGCAGAGAACCGCCTTCAGCTCTTTGAGTATGAAAACTATGCCCTCTTGGCAGCTTCCGGTGCGGAATCCGTACCTTACACAAGGTTCATCCCCCGGGGCGAGCGCATCACCGAAAAAGCTCTCAATGCCTTTGAGGGAAACAAAGTGGTGCTCAAGATAGTGAGCCCTTCCATTGTTCACAAGTCCGATGTGGGTGGAGTCAAGGTAGTTGAAAAAACCCCGGGCAAGGTGCGCAGCGCCTGCCGCCGCATGCTGGACCAGGTTCGCAAAAACTTTGCGAACTTCCTTCTGGCCCGCCCGGAGCAGATGCCTGCTGAATTCAAGGGAATGGGTGTCGAAGAGCTGGAAAAGGCCGTTAGCGCCGAGATCAAAGGCGTGCTCCTCTGCCAGTTCATGCCGCCTGATTCAGAAGCCTTTGGCAATGAACTTCTGGTCAGCCTGCGCCTTACCCGTGAGTTCGGCATGGTCATCACAGCCGGGCTCGGCGGCACGGACACAGAACTTTATGCCGAGCGCTTCCGCCATGGCCAGGCTGTGGTCACGGCATCCTGCGAAATGGTCACCGGACCTGAATTCTTCGAACTTTTCAAAAAAACCATCGCCTACCAGAAGCTCGCCGGACTGACCAGGGGTGGGGAAAGGCTGGTCAGCGACGATCAGCTTCAAGAATGCTTTACCAATTTCATCGCCATGGGCCGCCATTACAGCCCCTTGAATCCCGAGGCCCCTTACGTGATCGACGAACTGGAGGTGAACCCCTTTGCCTTCACCGATTACCAGATGGTTCCCCTGGACGGACTGTGCCGCTTCCACCTGCCCGTTAAAATCGCCCAGCCCCGCAGCCTGGAACGCATCACCAAGCTGCTGCATCCAAAGAGCATCGGCATAATCGGCGCCAGCTCCAGCAAGGTCAACTTTGGCCGTCAGATCCTGCGCAATGTTATCGAGGCCGGTTATCCGCCGACAGAGATCAAGGTGGTGAGCCCCAGCGCCGAGAGCATTGACAACGCCCCTTGCGTGCCCGACCTCAAGGCAATGGGCAAGGTGGACCTTTTTGTCATCGCAGTGGGCGCCGACCAGGTGCCTGATTTGATCGACAATATCGTGGAAGGCGACCACGCTGAATCCGTGATTCTGATTCCCGGTGGCCTGGGCGAGACCCCGGGCACCGAAGAACGCGCCGCCGAAATTATCGAAAAAATCGCCCAAGCCCATGCCAGGCCCCAAGGTGGACCGGTGTTTTTGGGCGGCAACTGCATGGGCGTGATCAGCCATCCCGGCAGGCTCGACACCTTCTTTGTGCCCGACATCTCGGCCCCCAAGGACAGGAGCGACAGAAAACGCAACGTGGCCATGATCAGCCAGAGCGGGGCCTTTGCCCTGGTGCGCACGATGAAGATGGTAAACGGCGATCCGCTCTACAACATCACCGTGGGCAACCAGATGGACCTCACCATCGGAGACTTTGCCAACACCCTCGCCGATAACGACGAAATCGGTGTCATAGGCATCTATGCCGAGGGATTCAAAAACCTAGACGGCCTCTCCCTTTGCCGGGGCATCAGAAAGGCCGTGGAAAACGGCAAGGAAGTGGTGGTCTACAAGGCCGGCCGCACGCCCGAGGGCAAGTTGGCCACCAGCGGCCACACCGCCAGCGTGGCCGGTGACTATGCGGTCTGCGTCTCCTGCCTGAGCCAGGCCGGAGCCCTGGTTGCAGAGGACTTTTCCGAATATGACAGTCTTATAAACCTGTGCAGCGTTTTCCATGAAAAGAAAGTCGGCGGCAACCGGGTCATGGGCATCTCCTCGGCCGGTTTTGAGGCTGTGGGCCTGGCCGACCATCTCAAGGCCGAAGGCACCAACCTGACACTAGCCAAACTGAGCGATCAGACCAGGGAAGCCATTTACGAGCTGCTTAAACAAAACCGCCTGGCCGGTATTGTGGATGTGAGAAACCCCATGGACCTCACTCCGGCGGCCAATGACAAACTTCACGCCGACACCCTGGAGACCGCCTCCAGGGACGAGGCAGTGGACGGCATGATCATCAGCTACGACACCATGGCTCCGGCCACCAAGGACTTCCCCGCGCCCGGCACCATAGAGGGTTACACCGACGCGCCCGACAGCTTCAGCAACCTTCTGGTTGACCTCATGGCCCGCCTGGAAAAACCCCTGGTGGTCTTTAACGATGTGGGCCGGGTGCACGAGCCCTTAAACGCCAAACTGGAAAAAACCGGCGTGCCCGTCTTTAACACCTGCGGACAAGCCATGGTGGCCATGGGCCGCTATATGGACTACCGCCTCAAGGTGCGGAAGTTCAGGAACAAATAGAAAAAGGATCATCTATCCATGTTGGAAGCATATATTAATATGGTCACTGCCAACCCCCTTGGTATGGCCGCTATTCAGTTCGCCATACTCGGCACCTTGGGTGAGGTGGCCAGCTTCAGCGCGGTGAACCGCCGTTTTGCCCTGCCCTGCAACCAGATGCAGCTCGCCCTTAAGGCGGTTGCCTGGGCTGTTTTGGGGATTGTCGTTAAATACGGCTTTGTGGGAGTGACCGGTTTTGCAGACGCGCTTTTGGACCACGGTCTTTTGCCCTCATTTCTGAGTTCCGGTCTGGGCCGCGCCTTTTTACTTTCTTTTTGCATGCAGGCTGTTTTTGGGCCTCAGATTATGTACTTCCACAGGCTGGAGGACAACCTTATCCTGCGCCAGTGGAACTTCAGCGGCATGGAAACCGCTTTAAAGGCCCTGGTTTGGTTCTGGTTGCCTGCCCACACAATCACCTTTATGCTGGACAAGCCTTTGCAGATAGGCCTGGCCGCAGCCTTCTCCGTTGCCCTGGGCTTTATCCTGGGCTTTGCCAAGAGCCGGGCTCAAAAGGCCCAGATGAGTCAGGCGGCCGCTTAAACGCTAAAAAAGTCCCCGCTTCGGGCGGGGACGTCACCGCTGAAAAAGAGCCCTCAAACGGATTTCTTTTGAATTTTCGATTTTTATGTGCAAGTTATTTCTAAATAGGAGGTTAGCATGAGCACCATGCAAAAACTCTGCACCGCGCCTGCCGGTCAGGCCGAGGTGCTGCAAGGCAACATTGCCTTTGCCGCCGGTATTGTGCGCGCCGGCATCCACGCCACAGACGGTTATCCCGGCACCCCCAGCTCCGAGGTCATCGACAAGGGCTTGAGCCAGGTGCAGGATATGCTGACTGTGGGCTGGTCCATCAACGAGGCCGTGGCCTCGGGCGTGGCCCACGGTCACACCCTGGCCGGACGCGACTGTGTGGTCACCATGAAGATCCCCGGACTTTTCCAGGCCGGCGACATCTTCACCAGCTCTTCTCTGTTCACCCAGCCCAGGGGCAGTATGATCTGGTACGTGGCTTCGGACTTCACCCCCAGCTCCACCCAGCACACAATTGACCCCAGGCCGCTTTTCAAAAGCTGCTTTATGCCGGTCTTCGAGCCCAGGAACCACCAGGAAATGCACGAGGCGGCTTCCATCGCCGTGGCCATTGGCCGCGAGCTCTACACCCCGGTAGTGATCATGCCCTCCGGCGTGCTCTGCCACAGCGAAGGCCTGGTCCGCCTGATGGAGCCCCAGAAGCGCGAGCCGGTTCAGATGCCCGAGGATATGCGCTCCTTCAACTGTCTGCCGAATGTCTGTCGGGTTAACTATGACATGATGATGGAAACCCGTATGCCCGCACTCACCAAGATGGTGGAGGAGACCCCCTTGAACAAATGGATCAAGGGTTCCGGCAAGCGCGGCGTGATCACCTATGGCGTGAACTCCATGTACCTGGAAGAGGTGCGAGAACTCTTCTTCCCGGATCTGGATGTCTTGAGCCTGGCCTTCACCAACCCCCTGCCCAAAAAGCTGATCAAAGAGTTCTACGACTCCATTGACGGCGACGTCTATGTGATCGAAGACGGCTATCGCTTCCTGGAAGAAGCCTTGAACGCCCAGGGACTTCAGGTCAAGGGCAAGCCCGAATACAGCAGGATCACCGAATGGTCACCGGCCACCATCGCCGAGGTGCTGGGGCACAAGGTCGAGGCGACCAGCGCCAAGATCAACCCCGTGCCCCGTCCGCCGATGATCTGCGCCGGCTGCCCCTACCGCCTGTTTGGCGAAGAAGTCAAAAAAATGCGCAAAAAGGGCAAGCTGGATGTCACCTTCGGCGATATCGGCTGTAACTCCCTGCTTTACTTCATGAACGCCATGGACACCGGCCTGGCCATGGGCGCCAGTGAGTCCAAGCGCACAGGTTATGTGCTGAGCCAGCCTGAAAAGGCGGGCCGTTGCTTGAGCATCATCGGCGACGGCACCGAGTGCCACTCCGGTATGGATGCCACCAGAAACGCCATCTTCCGCAACGTGGCTGGTGTCAAGGTTATCCTGGACAACGAGTGGACCGCCATGACCGGCGGCCAGCCCAGCGCCACCAGCCCGGTGAACCTGGCCGGCGACCCCCAGCGCATGGATATCAACGCCGTACTCAAGGCCCACGGCGCCAATGTGATTGAGGTGAGCGGTTATGACAGAAAGGGCCTCCAAAAGGCCCTGAAAGAGGCCCTGGCCCTGGCTGATGAAAAATCCGAGTTCACTACCGTGGTGGTGCGCGGCACCTGCATCAGAAAGGTTCCCAAGGAGAAATACGGCCAGAAGCTGATTGTGGATGCGGACAAGTGCAAGCGTTGCGGCCTTTGCAACATCTGCCCGGGCATCGAAGCCGATGAATCCGGCCTGCCCTCATTCACCAACCTGTGCTCCGGCTGCGTCTCCCAGAACCCGGCCTGCCTGCAGATGTGCCCCACCGGCGCCATCTCCATTGACAATGCCCCGCAAAAGGCCAAGACCGGCGCCAAAGTGGAACTGCCCGAAGCCCCGGCCGAGCTTGAGCCCTATAAACTGGACCAGGCTGATCTGCCCGAGCGCTTGAGCGTTGCGATCCGCGGCGTGGGCGGCCAGGGCAACCTGTTCTTTGGCAGGGTGCTCACCCAGCTCGCCTTCCTGGCCGGTTACGACCAGAGCAACGTGATCAAGGGCGAGACTCACGGCATGGCCCAGATGGGCGGTCCGGTGATCAGCACCTTTGCCTGCGGCAAGGCCTATTCTCCGCAGCTTCTGCCCGGCAGCGCCGATTGCCTGGTCTCCATGGAGATGAGCGAAGTCTTCCGTCCCGGTTTCCGCGAGATGCTGAAAAAAGGCGGCAAGGTCCTCCTGGCCCAGACAGCCATGCTGCCCCAGGGCCTCAAGGCCGACCAGTATCCCGAGCGC
Source organism: Dethiosulfatarculus sandiegensis (assembly GCF_000931935.2). Lineage (GTDB taxonomy): Bacteria > Desulfobacterota > Desulfarculia > Desulfarculales > Desulfarculaceae > Dethiosulfatarculus > Dethiosulfatarculus sandiegensis. The sequence goes on along the minus strand of NZ_AZAC01000056.1, from coordinate 86,147 downwards.
CAGGCTATCCTGAACGAGTTGACGGACTTTGAAGTCAACTTTGTGGACGTGCTTGAAGCCTCCATTAAGCTGGGCGATCATGCCGGCCGCTCTGCCAACGTGGTTATGATGGGTGTCATGAGCAAGACCGCTCCCTTTGATGTGTTCCCCGAAAGCCTGTGGCTTGAGGCCATCAAGAGGAACAGCCCCAAACCCGCCATCTGGCAAATGAACTACGCAGCCTTCCAGGCCGGACGCGAGCTGGTTTAGTTCTGATCCAGCCGTAAAAAGCCCAAGGAGTGTTCTCACCCCTTGGCAATAACCGCAAGATAAACGGCCGGGGTTTTTAAAAAACCCCGGCCGTTTTATTACCTTGTTGCTCCCTTCAAGCCAGCCCCATACGACTATTAAGCTCCCGCCATTTTTCAGACTCAAACTTCACACCGGCCAGCTCCGGACTCTCTGGTCCATAGCGCCTGGCCTTGAAAATCATGGAGCAGTGCACATTCTTGAAAGGCAACACAAAGGGGCTGATCCACTCCCAACAAGTCTCGTTTTCAGGGGTGACCTCAAATACCCGGCCTGACTGGCCCTCAATGATCAGGGTGTTGCCGTTTTCCAAACGCTGGCATCCGCCTATATGGCCGGAATGCAGGCTGAATACCACCTTGGGCATGTATTGCCAAATAATCTTGTCAGTGGCCGGGTCGATCTCAAGCACCCGGGTGTGAGGCACCACCGGATGATGTACTCCATTATCAAAAACCAACACAGTGCCCTTTTCCGTAAAAGAGGCGTCGTGCTGGTGGCTAAGCTCATAACCGCCCCATTTCCATTCCAGCTCGCCGGTGTCCCAATCCAGGATCACCAGGCGGGAGCACTCCCGGAAGCTCAAAAGGACCTTGCCGTCTTTATAGTCCACAGAGTTGCAATGGGTCCACTCGTGCCTGAACTCCCTGCTGCAAGTGGGGTCCGCCTCGGGGTCCATATGCTCCCAGGCATTCCAGAACTTAACCACTTCACCTTCCGGGGTGAGCTCCACAATCTGGTCCGAAAGATAGCCGCTCATGTCCCGGGGACGCCCCCCCACCCCCAGCCCAGCCATCATAAAATTGATATGCTCTTCACTGGACCAGCGGTAACTGTTTTCATTTTCATCAATCCACCCCTTGATCTGATTCTTGATCTCTTCACCAGCCACCTGCCAGGTGATCAAAAGGGTATTTCCATTTTCCAGCCGGAACATATCGTGGTGAAAGGAAGGATGTTCATAGCGCCAGAGAACCTTTCCCTCCCAATCCAGCTCTAAAATAATATCCGCCCCACCGGCGCTCATGCCTGCGGCGACCTTTTCCTGGTGAGGTTGTCCCCGCACCAAAAGCCTGCCGCCGGAAAGCATGAAGCCATAGCCCGGTACAAAACCGGGGTGGCTCCAGCCGTGGCATATGCGGCCCTTGTGATCCAACAGATAGATATGATCTCCACCCACCGGGGTGAGGCAGGTGTACCCCTCAGAAGAACGGTCATCCACATGGGTGAGACCCGTGTTGCGAAACTCTGACCAACCCATCTTATATTCCTCTCGGCTTAAATCATTTTACTGATTGATCACAATATAATTCATTATTATTGGACATCGTCCATTATATCAAAACATAGTCGCTTTTCCAGAAAAAAGAAAAGCTGTATATCGGCATTAAAAAACCTCCCCGGCTCTGGGCAAGGGAGGTTAAACGTCTTGACTCATTGTATTTTTCAATAGATGCGTTTCAGACTCAAGCTGGTCCTTTATAGGAATGATACTCCGGATGATGCCCCATGGAACGGCTGATGCCGCCCGCGCATTGCAAAAGGTTGCCCACCAGGTTATCCTGGTTGGGCCCTAAAACCTGCTCCGGTCCGCCGGAGAGGCTCAAGGCCCCAAAGACCCGGCCCATGCGGTCAAACAAGGGCGCACCCAAGGCAGCCTGAATAGGCAGGGTCTCCCGGTTGGAGACGGCAAAGCCTCTTTGAGCGGTTTTATGAAGCTCCCGGCGCAGGTCTTCCGGATCTGTGATGGTATGTTCCGTGCGGCGGACCAGATCCACTTTTTCCAGATATTGATTCAATTGATCATCGGATAAAAATGCCAGAACCGCCTTGCCCAAACCTGTGCAATAGCCGGGAATACGCGGTCCGAACTGGGAGGGAAAAGAGCCGCTCACATCAGGCAAGGCGTTTAAAACCACCAAAATAGAAGACTGGGACCAAAGCCCCACCCGACAGGTGAAGCCGGTCCGGGCGGCCAGACTTTGCACCAAGCCGGCGGATTTCTGATTAACCTCCAGGTTGCCCGCACTTACATGCCCCAATTCAAGAAGCTTCAGACCCAATTGATATTTGGAAGAGCCCGGGTCTTTTTGCAGCATGCCCAGGCCGCATAGGGTCTTAACCAGCCCGTGTACTGTAGTCTTGCCCAGGCCCATTAGCTCCGCCATCTCGGTTATACCCAAAAAAGGCCGGTCCGGACCGAACAGCTCCAGAATTCCAACCGCCCTCTCCACTGACTGCACTGCCATGGTTCAGTCCTTTTCCCTGTAAGGTTGCTTAATCTGAACCATTCTAATGGGCGGCGAAATTCCGTTCAACTATAATGAACCAAATCCGATTTACCTGGCCCCCGGAAAAACCGGCCAAGATGTCCTATGGCAGCCCCCGCCCGGAATCTATAAGCGTTGCTCTGCTCAACCTTTTGCGTCCCTTACCCCAGGAATTTAAAAAGTCGTTCCTGGGCCTGTGGGAGGAGTACGAGTTTGCCGCCACCCCAGAGGCAAGGATCTTGAAATAACTGGATAAACTTGAGACTCTATTGCAGCAGGCCCAAGGGGAGAAGGCACCAGACTTTGACTATGCCTTTAACCTGAGATACGGAGTTCAATACACTGGCCTGGATGAATTCATGGCCGAGATAAGAGCGGCCATAGGCCAGAAGACCAGACGCATCTGGTCGAGGCGGGGCAGAAGAATTTATAGGCAAAGATCAAGATACATGTTTTTAACGGCCGGGCCCGGAATCAATCATAAATTGTTCCGGTCCCGACTATTCAAGCTAAAAACGCCAGGTGAAATCTATGCCCACGGTGAGGGGATCGCCGTCCACAACCACCTCTGAACTTCCGGACCACTTCCGCCTTTCCACTATATATTCCTTGTCAAAAAGGTTCTTGCAGCAAAGCACAATATCCCAGGAGGCGGTTTCATATCCCAGGCGCGCATTGAAAATTTCAAAGCCTTCGCACTCATATTGATTTTCCGCATCAGTATAAAAGGAAGAATGCCCGGTCATATCCAGACGGGCAAAGACGCCTGGGGCGTGATGGTATTGCACACCTGCGTTAAAGGTGTATTCCGGGGCAAAGGTAAGGGAATTGCCTTCATAGTCATAACCGTCCACTTGCCAATCATCAAAAGTGGCGTCCAGGTAGCCAATTCCGCCGAAAAAGTCCAGGCCTTCCACCGGCCGGGCCTTTATTGACAGCTCTAGGCCGCGGGAGGAGGCGGATTCGGCATTTGCGATCCTGCGGTTCAGACCGATCACCTCCATCACCTGCTTATCGTCAATATCCAAATAGAACAGGGAAATATTGGCCAAAAGCCTGCCGTCCAGCCAAATGGTCTTGGCCCCCAGCTCATAGCTCCACATCTGCTCCGGATCATAGGTGAAATCAGCCAGGCTCTCGCCGAGCACGGAGTTAAAACCGCCGTTTAAAATTCCTTTACTTATAGATGCGTACAGCATGGCTTTTTGATCAAGATCAAAACTGACAGACAACTTCGGCAAGACCTCGGTGTTATCAATGGAATCATCAAACTTTTTCAAGCGGGTGAACCTGCCGATCCTTTTCTGGTAATCCTGCTCTCCATCCATGCTGGTGTGATCACCCCTTACACCGGTGGTAAAATACAGGCGCTCATGAACCCGATAAGTGGCCTGGCCAAACAGCGCCATGTTGTTTGCGGTTTCATCGGTCTTTCTGTTCTCAGTCATGCCGGGCCCGATAAACAGCTTGGTGTGCTTGCGTTTGAAGATCTCACGGTTTTCGCCGTATACACCTGCCAGCCACTTTAACGGGCCCGTATTCTCAGGCGAGGAAAGGCGAAACTCCTGGCTGTAGCCGGTTAGCTCCTTTTTCATGGCAAAATCAGAGATACGATAGGGTCCGGGCTCAAATAATTATGAGGAGACCCAAAGACCTGCGCATAATCCGTTCAAAGCCTTTTACAGCCCGAAATTGTCAGGGTCACGGCCCCGAAGTTTTCATCCACCACCCCTTCCAGAATGTAGGGGTGGTTCCAGTCCATGATCATGTGAAAGCGGCGGTAGGCCTCCGGAAAGAAAACCGTCTCCAAAAGCCCGGTTTCATCCTCAAAGGTTAGAAACTGCATGGGCAGGTGCTTGCTGGTGGATACGGTCTTGCCGGTGATGAGCCAGGCCGCCACCCGCACCTTTTGGTTTATATGCTCACTCACCTCACAGGTCTTGAGCAGGTTTTGTTTTTCCAACCTGGGGCGGAAGATCTCCATGGGATGTTTGGCAAGCAAAAACCCGAGCACCGCATATTCACGGCGCAGCCGTTCCAAAGGCGGGGTGCGCGGCAGGGGCGGGGCCTCCAGGGAGTTATTGGTGAACAAGGAATCCGCCCTGCCCTGCCTGGGGGCAATGCGGCCGTGCCTGGCCAGTTGCCAGAGCAGCCGGGCAGGCTCTTCGCCCGGATGCAAAGACTCAAAAGCCCCGGCCTGTATCAGGGCCCTGGCTTCGTCCTGCTCGGGGCGGGCCCTTTTCAGAAAATCATCAAAACCGCCAAAAGGCCTCTGCTCCCTGGCGGTGATCAGCCGGGCGATGGTCTTTTGGCCAAGCCCCTTCACAGACATGAGCCCCACCCGCACCTTGTCGCCCTGGCCGGTCCAGCGCAGGCGGCTTTGGTTCACGCAAGGCGGCAGAATAAAAAGACCCAGCCGCCTGGCCTCTGACACGTAAGCCCCTGTGGAATAAAAACCGCCCTGGTTGGAGATCACCGAGGCCATGAACTCGGCCGGAAAATGACGCTTGAGATAAGCCGCCTGAAAAGAAACCCGGGCATAGCTTGCGCTGTGGGGCTTGCAAAAGCTGTAGCCCGCAAAGCTCATCATCATGCGCCAGACCTGGTCTATCTTTTCCCGGCTCACCCCTTTCTTGAAAGCGCCGGTCAAAAACCTTTGCCAATAATCATCGAGCGCCTTTTTCTTATCCTTTTTACTCATCACCTTGCGCAGGCCGTCGCCCTGGGCATGGCTGAAACCGGCCAGGGCCACGGCCGCCTGGGAGACCTGCTCCTGATACACCATGATGCCGTAGGTTTCATCCAGGATATCCTTTAAAAGGGGATGAATGGGCTCCCACTCCCCACCGTGAATCCGATGGAGGTATTCCTGGATATAGGTGTTGGCCGCCGGACGGATAATGGAGGAATGGATGACCATGTGCTCGTAATCGCCCTGGGCGGCTTTTTCCTGCAAAAGCCTGGTGGCGGGGCTTTCTATGTAAAAGCAACCCATGGTCTTGCCTTGGCTCACCAGGTGCTGCGTCTTGGGGTCGTCCTCGGGCGACCAGGTTGCCTCGCAAAAAACGCAACCATTGGCCTTTAAGTTGGCCACGGCATCCCTGATAACCCCCAGGGAGCGGTTGCCGAGAAGATCGATCTTGACCAGCCCGGCTTCCTCGGCTCCTTCCTTTTCCCACTGGATAACCGGCATGCCCTTGGGCGCGATCTCCAAAGGCGCGTAATCCTGAATCGGGCCGGGAGTGATCACCAGGCCGCCCACATGCACGGAAAGGTGCCTGGGCATGCCCACCAGTCCCTGGGCCAGCTCAAGCACCTCGGGCCAGGGGGCGGGCAGTTTGGGGGTCGCCCCCTTGGGCAGGGCCGGGCGCTTGGGATACATGCCGGTGCACTCTTCCGCCGCGCCCCTTAACCAGGGCAGGCCTTTCATCACCCGCTTGATCTCGTCTGCGGGCAGGCCGTAGACCTTGGCCACCTCCCGAATGGCCATGCGCCCCTGAAAAAGTATGTGGGTGGCCACCATGGCCGAGCGCCCCTTGTATTGCTCGAGAACCGACTCGATCACCCCGTCGCGCTCATCCCAGGCAAAATCAATATCAATATCCGGCGGATCCTCGCGCTGGGGATTGATGAAACGCTCAAAATAAAGGTTGTATTTAATGGGGCAGACATTGGTTATGCCCAGAGAATAGGCCACCAGGGAAGCGGCCCCGGAGCCCCGGCCGCAGATGCGGGGCGAGCGCTTTACAATATCCTCCACTACCAGAAAGTAAGAGGAAAAATGCTTTTGCTCGATTATGCCAAGCTCATATTCCAGCCGCTCTTTCACCTTTTCCGGCAAGGGGCTGCCGTAGCGGAAAGCAGCTCCGTCAAAGGCCCTTTGGCGCAGGGCCCTTGCCGCGCTTCTGCCCAGGGAATCGCTCCAAGGCGGCATGATCAGATCCCGGTTGGGAGTGAAGTCCAGCTGATCGCCCAGGGTGCGGGCGTTTTTCAAGGCCCGGGGCAGGGTCTCGAAACGCTGGCAGAACCTTTGGGGCGAGGCCAGCCAGGCATCAGGCGGGGCCATATCCCCGGGTTCCAGCCTGGAAAGCGAGGTGTTGAGGCTTACGGCCCTTTGCACCCTGTGCAGGTCATAGTCTCCGGGCTCCAAAAAAAAACTGCCCGCCACGGGAACCAGGGGGATGTCGTTTTCCTTGGCTATCTGGCGCAGGCGGTGGTTCTGCTGACTGGGCCTGCGGGGCAAACAGGCCATGACCGGGACTCCCTTTTTTTGCCAATTCAGGAGCAGATCCAAACTGCCGGTGAGCACCACAAGGCCGGTATGGCGGCCGGGCAGGGCCTGTTTAAGGCTGAACTCTGAATCTGTGTGGCGCAAGCTCAAAAGGCGGCAGAGGTTTTTAAAACCCCGGCCCGTCTTGACCAGGCAAAGGGCCCTTTGCCCGCTGGCCGGGTCTGTGACCTCCGCCCCCACACAGGGCTTTAGATGATATTGGCCGCAGGCCCGCAAAAACTCCCACAGGCCGTAAAGGTTGTCCGTATCTGTGAGGGCCAGGCCGGTATAGCCCAACTCCTTGGCCTTGCGGCACAGATCCCCGGGCGAGGCAGTGCCCCACATCAAAGAGTAATTGGAACGCACACCCAGAGCCAGCATCTTCAGTCCCCCAGGCTGCGCCCCAGACAGATGGAGCGCTCCCCATGCCGGTCCCGGATGCGGTCCAGGGCATGCATCAGTTTTTCCTGTTTCCTTTGGATCAGATCAGTTGCATCAGCCATAAAAGGCAGATCCAGCTGGGCAGGTGGATAAACCAGCCGATCGCAGACCAGGCGCAGATGACGCAGGCGCACCCGCCTGGTCCAGCCCACGGCCAGGGCGATCCGGGCCAGGTCAAAAAGCAGAAAATCATTGGCCGTGCCCAGGGCATGGGAGCGCTGGCGTATAACCCGGCCCCCGTCGCTGTAGGTGAGATAGACCGCCACCCTGCGGGCCGCCTTGCCCATGCGTCGCAACCTGCGCCCCGCCTTTTCCACCAGCCCGAAAAGCGCCCTTTCCACCTCACCCAAATGGTTGGTATCCTGGCTGAATTCGTGATCCAGCCGCACAACCGGAGGTTTTAAGCCCACAGGCAGGACCTTGGAATCGTCCCTGCCCTGCAAAAGCTGGTGTATCTCCCCACCCCTTTTGCCGAAAACAGCCAACAAATGCTCCTTGCGCCAGGTAAGGGCCTCTTCAACCGTATGCAGGTTGTACTGCCTGAAAAGCATGAGGTCCGGGGCCTCCAGACCGGACAGCAGGGAAAGGGGCAAACTGCGCAGAAAATCCTGTTCCCCACCGGGACGCACAATATGCTCGCCCTTGGGCTTCACCACCCTGGTGGCGGCCTTGGCCAGCATCTTGTTCGGGGCCAGCCCCCATATGGGCTCCAGGCCCAGGCGCTTTTTCACCTCCTTTTTCATGCGCCAGGCCACATCCCGGGCCGGGCCGAACAAACGGCCGGTGCCGCTTAAATCCATGAACACATGGCCCGTGTCTTCCTCGCTCTCCACCAGGGGCGAATAGGGCAAGGCCATCTTCATCATCTCCAGCATGGCCTTTTCATATTTGTGCGGCTTAGGCGGCACTATGCGCACCCCACCGCACATACGCCTGGCCTGATCCAGGGGCATATGCTTGCGCACCCCGGCCTGAAACGCCTCCTCGCTCATATCGTAAACCCGCGCCCTGCCCCCTTGGGCCCGGGACACAATCACCGGCCTGTCGTGCAAACCCGGCCGATTCAACCGCTCAACAGCCACGGCAAAATCCGCCACATTTAAGTGCACTATGTCCCTTTGGGTATAACATCCCGTAACCACAACACATTACTCCAAAAAACGCTACAGCTTACTCTGAAAAGACACCTCTCCCCCTAAGCCCAGGATACCGCAAAAAACGGGATTGGTAAACATATGTTGAGTAGTTGAAGTATTAAAAATACTATACAGGTAGACAGGTAAAACTTCCGACGGCAAATCATTTTCTTGGGGGCAGACTGAGAAAAGGAAGGGGTGAATCGTAAATAAACCATTTAACAAAAAACAGCCAACCCAATTTATGCGTTAACGAAAAATTAAATATCCGCCTTTACACGCCTTGAAAAATTAGTAATGTTGAAAAGGTATTCCCACTGGACTTGTGCTTCAGGTCACGGTTAATATAATTCACGTCAAACAGGGGGGAAATCAAGGGCCTTTCAAGGCCAAATCAATGCTGCCGGCCCCAATAACATTGCTCGTGCAATTTTCATGAGTGCTTTCAAAAGGGATATATTCCCGTTTACTAATTCTCTGCGGCCATTCACAGAAGAAAACGCAAGCTATGGGCAACAGATTCTTTGAGAAACCGATTCTTAACTCACCTTATGACTATCCCAGGCGGCATTGGGAGCTGGATGAAAGCGGCCAGCCCACCCAAAAAATCATTGAACACCGCCGCAGGGCCGAATTTATAACCCCAATTCCCAAACCCAAAAAACGCCGCAAAAACAAGAAACATGAACAGGATGAACTGCTTTTTGACGAAGGCAAGGGGCTTTCCACCCAGGAACAGCTCTATGACCAAACCTCGATAATAAACGATCTCAGAAGCCAGGTGGACCAATGGCGCAAATGGCCCAACCCGAACAGTTGGCAGGTCACCCCGGAAACCGCCCGGCTCTTAGAACACTGGCGGCATCATAATTTCAGCGGCATTCGCCCTTTTTTTTGCCAGGTGGAGGCAGCGGAAACCCTGATCTGGCTCACGGAAGTCGCCCCCAAAATAGGTAAGACAGGCAAGCGCTTTTTAGATCATCTTAAAAACGCCAACCACGATGCCAACCCGGAACTCATGCGCCTGGCCCTGAAACTTGCCACCGGAGCAGGTAAAACAACGGTCATGGCCATGATAATTGCCTGGCAGACCATAAACGCGGTGCGCAGGCCGGGCAGTAAAAATTTCACCCGCGGTTTTCTGGTGGTGGCTCCGGGCATCACCATCCGCGACCGCCTCAGGGTGCTCATGCCCAATGATCCGGATGCCTATTACGCCAGCCGGGAGCTGGTGCCCGGTGATATGCTGGCCGACCTGGAGCGGGCCAAGATCGTCATCACCAATTATCATGCCTTTAAGCTCCGAGAGCGCATGGATCTCTCCAAGGGAGGCCGCTCCCTTCTGCAGGGCCGGGGCGCGCCGATAAACACCCTGGAAACCAAAGGCCAGATGCTGCAGCGGGTCATGCCAGAGCTCATGGGCATGAAAAACCTCATGGTCATAAATGATGAAGCCCATCACTGCTATCGGGAAAAACCAGGCGAAGACGATATAACGGAGCTTAAGGGAGAAGAAAAAAAAGAAGCCCAAAAAAACAACGAGGCAGCCCGGCTTTGGATCAGCGGTTTGGAAATAGTCAAACAAAAGCTCAAGATCAGCCGGGTTATAGATCTATCCGCCACGCCCTTTTTCCTGCGCGGCTCGGGATATGCCGAGGGCACCCTTTTCCCCTGGACCATGAGCGATTTTTCCCTGATGGATGCCATTGAAGCGGGCATTGTCAAACTCCCCCGAGTGCCGGTGGCGGATAATATCACCGGCGATGAAATGCCCAAGTTCCGCAACCTCTGGGAGCACATCCGCAAAAAAATGCCCAAAAAAGGGCGGGGCAAAGCCAAGGGGCTGGACGCCTCAAACCTGCCCGCAGAGCTGGAGACCGCCCTTGACGCCCTTTACGGCCACTATGAAAAGACTTTCCGCCTCTGGATGGAAGCGGGCATCAGTGTGCCGCCCTGCTTTATCATTGTCTGCAACAACACCTCCACCTCCAAACTTGTCTATGACTACATCTCCGGTTTTGAAAGAAAAAACCAGGACGGTTCCGTAACCCCGGTTCCGGGCAAGTTTCCCCTGTTCAGAAACAGCGATGAATATGGCAACAACCTGGGCAGGCCCAACACCCTTCTCATAGACAGTGAACAGCTTGAATCCGGAGACGCCCTGGATAAAAATTTCCGGGACCTGGCCGCAAAGGACATAGAACGCTTTCGCAGGGAAATAATCGAGCGAACAGGAGACCGCCGCCAGGCGGATAACCTCACCGACCAGGACCTTTTGCGCGAGGTCATGAATACTGTGGGCAAAAAAGACCGGTTGGGCAGCTCCATCCGCTGTGTGGTTTCGGTATCCATGCTCACCGAGGGTTGGGACGCCAACACAGTCACCCATGTTCTGGGAGTTCGGGCCTTTGGCACCCAGCTTTTATGCGAGCAGGTCATAGGCCGGGCCTTGCGCCGCCAATCCTATGACATAAACGAAGAAAACCTCTTTAACGTCGAATACGCGGATGTGCTCGGCATTCCCTTTGACTTTACGGCCAAGCCGGTGGTCGCCCCGCCTCACCCGCCGATTGAAACCATCAATGTCCGGGCGGTCAGGCCGGAGCGGGATCATCTGGAGATAAGATTCCCCAGGGTTATGGGTTATAGGGTTGAACTGCCCGAAGAACGCCTGGAAGCCAAATTCAACGAAGATTCAGTGCTTGAGCTGACCCCGGACCTGGTGGGGCCTTCTGTCACCCACAATTCGGGAATCATTGGCCAGGGTGTGGACCTGAACTTAAAGCATCTGGACAACGTACGGGAATCCACTCTTTTGTTTCACATAGCCAAAAGGCTTTTGGAAACCAAACTGCGCGAAAACGGCCAGGACCCCAATTTCAATCTGTTTGGCCAGGCCAAAAGGGTCACCCGAAAATGGCTTAAAACCTGCCTGGTCTGCAAGGGAAGCACCTTTCCGGCCCAGCTCATGTACGAAGAGCTGAAAGACATGGCCTGCGAACGCATCATGGCCGGCATTACCAGCCATTTCATAGGCAAAAAACCCATAAAGGCCATTTTGGACCCTTACAACTCTGTCGGCTCCACTGTTCATGTTAATTTCAACACCTCCAAGGCCCACCGCTGGGAGACAGACTCTCGTTTTTGCCATATCAACTGGGTCATCTTGGACAGTGATTGGGAGGCTGAATTCTGCCGCCTGGCAGAGGCCAGCCCCAAAGTCAAGGCCTATGTGAAAAACCACAACCTGGGTTTTGAGGTTCCCTATCGCCATGGCTCCGGCACCCGCATGTATCGCCCGGACTTCATTGCCCAGGTGGATGCCGGGCAACCGGAACCAATCAACCTGGTGATCGAAGTCAAGGGCTATCGGGGCGAGGATGCCAAGGACAAAAAAATCACCATGGACAATTACTGGATTCCCGGGGTCAACAACCTGGGCCAGTTCGGCCGCTGGGCCTTTTTGGAATTAAAAGACGTATTTAAGATGGAAGAAGAGTTCAACGGCAAATTAAAGGCCTTGGAATCTTAGACTGGGCAAGGGCCGATTTTTGAGGTCACATCTTGTGACCTCAAAAAAACTCCTGAGAGCAAAATGGGGGGAGCGTGGCTGAAAAACTCATAACAAAAACCAATGAACCAGCCAGACTAATACCCCACATAAAATCCCGCATTTTTGAACTGCGCGGGGTTCGGGTTATATTAAGCGCGGATTTGGCTGAACTCTACGGGGTTAGCACCAAGGCCCTGAACCAGCAGGTAAGCCGTAATCCGGAAAAATTCAAGGATATATCCTTTAAACTCTCCAAACAGGAGTTCAAGGCCTTGCGGTCACAGATTGTGACCTCAAAAGGGCGCGGCGGAACCACCCATCCCCCCAATGCCTTTACTGTGCGGGGGGCAATTATGGCGGCAACGGTTCTTCGCTCTGAAAAAGCCGTTAAAATGAGCCAGTTGATCGTGGATGTGTTTGTGGATTTTGCCAGCCAGGTAAAGGCAAGCCCCCGGCCCCCGGCCCTGCCCGCCGTGGCTGGCCAGTCTGAGCCGGGCCATAAGGCTCTCACAGACGCGGTTTCAGGCGGCGGACTGAAAAACCATCTTAATGATCTGGTGGATTCCATCCTAACCAAAGACGACCGCCAGATGGTGGCCAGGGAAACCAGGGAAACCGCCAGGCGCGCCCTGGCCGGGCTGCAGGAATATCTGGACAAGCCCGGCCTGGCCAACGAAAAAAGCCGCACGGAAATCGCCCGGATGATCGCCGAGATAAGAAATATCCAAAGCCTGGGCAACAAGGCCCAGGCAGAGGCAGAGGCCATAGACCTTAACACCCGGCTCACCGAACTTGTGGTGAGGCTGGCCGCTGAACTCGGCGACACCAGAGAGCTTATGCAGGTTGTCATGCAACTTTTAAATGCCAATACAACTGAAAAATAAACCGGAAACGAGATCCCCATGGCAACAAGAAAAAACAAGGCCAAAGACATTGAGACCATCATCCACACCGAGGACTCCCGCGCCAATATCCCCACTGCCGAGTATCAGTCTGTCATGGCAAGTGATGAAAAAAGCCCCATTCAGGTGGCTTATGAGCGCCGCAACCGGGATCTGGACCCACAGCTTGTCTGGCGGGGCAAGGATGAGCAGGATTGGTCTGACTTGGTGGTGCAGGCCCCGCCCTTATACATCCAGGAAAAGGTTCATCCCAAGGTCTTGATCGATGACCTCAAACAGCTCAGCCAAAACCAAGAGCAGGATGACAAACCCCAGTTCAACCTTTTCGCTGATTTTAACGGCATCAATGACGAGGCAGCCAAAACGGAATTTTATCAGCACGAAGCCAACTGGACCAACCGCATTATATTGGGCGACAGCCTGCAGGTGATGGCCTCCCTGGCCGAGCGGGAAGGCCTGCGGGGCAAGGTGCAGTGCATCTATATGGACCCGCCCTATGGCATCAAGTTCAACTCCAATTTCCAATGGTCCACCACCAGCCGGGATGTAAAAGACGGCAAGGCCGAACACATCACCAGGGAGCCGGAGCAGGTCAAGGCCTTTAGGGACACCTGGCGGGACGGAATTCACTCTTATCTGACCTATTTAAGGGACAGGCTAACCGTTGCCCGGGATTTGCTCACCGAAAGCGGCTCTATCTTTGTGCAGATTGGGGATGAGAATGTGCATAGAGTTAGGGCTTTGATGGATGAGATTTTTGGGGAGGACAATTGTATCAGCCTAATTAGCTTCAGAAAAACAGGTTCTACTTCATCCGCATTGTTAGATGCAAATAATGACTTTATACTTTGGTATGCCCACAAAAAACAATTAACAAAATTTAGACCATTATTCTTTTTAAAAAAAATAGCGGGAACAGGTGCCAGTGAATACAAAAGCTTAATATTAAAAAACCTTCAAGAACGACCTTTAACAAAACAAGAAATCAATAATACTTCAAATATTCCAACCACTGGAAAAGTTTTTACACTCACATCAGTGGTTTCTGATGGAACAGCATCCACGCCACAAACAATTAAACTATTTAGCAAGACATATCAGCCTGGAAAAAATGAGCATTGGAAAACTACAATTGCTGGAATGAAAAGATTATACCAAGCTAATCGGCTTAGCCCTGTCACTGCCAAAAGAATGTACAGGCGTTTTTTTGATGACTACCCAATATATTCGCTTAATAATAATTGGCAAGATGTAAGAGGGGCTTTAGGAAAAACTTACGTTGTTCAAACAACAGAGATAATTGCGCAACGCTGCATCCTTATGACCACCGACCCCGGTGACCTGGTCCTTGATCCTACCTGCGGTTCCGGCACCACGGCCTATGTGGCGGAACAATGGGGGCGTCGCTGGATCACCATGGACACCTCGCGGGTTGCCCTGGCTTTGGCCAGGGCCAGGGTTATGGGGGCGCGCTATCCCTATTACACCCTGGCCGACAGCAAAGAGGGCCAGATCAAAGAGGCCGAACTCTCCCGCAAAGAGCCTTCCCTTGCCCGCACCTATGGCAATATCCGCCAGGGTTTCGTTTATGAGCGGGTTCCCCACATCACCCTTAAATCCATTGCCAACAACGCAGAGATAGACGTTATCTGGGAGGAGTATCAAGAGGCCCTGGAGCCCCTGCGCCAGGAGCTCAACCAGGCCTTGGGGGCATCTTTTGAAGAATGGGAGATCCCCCGCGAGCCGGGCGATCCCTGGCCGGAAAAGGCAACCAGGCAGTTTGAATCCCTGCAAAATGCGGATACCGAAAAAAAGAAACTCTCTGCCCTTAAAAAACTGAACAGCCTGTTGGGTCGCAAATACACCCTGGAGACCCTGCCAAACACACCTTATGACCTTTGGACCGATGAAAAGGCAATCAAATTCCATGCCAGTTGGTGGGAAAACCGCATTGCCCGCCAAGAAGAGATAGACGCCTCCATTGCGGCCAAGGCTGATCATGAATACCTCTATGATAAACCCTATGTGGAAAACTCCAAGGTGCGGGTGGCCGGGCCCTTTACCGTGGAGAGCCTTTCCCCCCACCGGGTTTTGGGTGTGGATGAAAACGACGACCCCTTTGACCCCCAAACCCCCTCCCCGGACCAGCCCGCGAGCCAGGAAGCCTTTGTGGATATGATCCTGGAAAACCTGCGAACCTCGGGTGTGCAGCAGGCCCACAAAGAAGACAAGATAGATTTCCGCACCCTGGTTCCCTGGCCGGGTTACTACATCTGCGCCGAAGGCAGGTATTACGAAGGCAACCAGGAAACCGGTGCCGAAAAAAGGGCTGCCATATTCATAGGCCCTGAGTTTGGCTCTGTTTCCAGGGAAGACCTGGTGGCCGCGGCCCGCGAGACCGGTGACGCGGGCTTTGACGTGCTCATCTCCTGCGCCTTTAATTATGACGCCCAGTCTGCTGAGCTCAACAAGCTGGGCCGGGTGCTGATTTTAAAGGCCCGCATGAACGCAGACCTGCATATGGCAGATGACCTTAAGAACACCGGCAAGGGCAACCTTTTTGTCATCTTTGGCGAACCGGATATAGACCTGCTCGATACAGATGAAGGCCAGATACAGGTGAGAATAAACGGTGTGGATGTGTTCCACCCAAACACCGGCGAAGTGCGCAGCGACGGTCCTGAGGGAATCGCCTGCTGGTTCATAGACACAGACTACAACGAAGAAAGCTTCTTTGTGCGCCACGCCTATTTCCTGGGGGCCAACGACCCCTACAAAGCGCTCAAGACCACACTCAAAGCGGAAATAAACCCCGAAGCCTGGGACTCCCTGCACAGCGACACCTCCCGGCCCTTTGACAAACCAAAATCCGGCCGCATAGCAGTAAAGGTGATCAACCACTTGGGTGATGAAGCAATGAAGGTATTCAGGGTGGAGTAAAAAACGAACTAACCATAGGCAAAAGGGGGGGGAATGGCTGTTCTGATAGAGGGAATTTCAGTAGTTATCAAGGTTGAATCCATTTTTAGTAAGTATCCTGGCGGGTGGGGGCAATTCAAACAAGAAGTGCCGAATAAAACCCTGTGCTCGGATAATGAATTGGCAAGAGTCGGTTTCATGGCGCCTGATGACGTTCGGCACTATTGCAATTTCTTATCAACCAAGGGGCTTATCTATCTGGCGGATGGCCAGGCTCAAGACATAGTGGTCGCAGATCAGATTCGTGGTTTTACCTGCAAATGCACATGGGCTGAATTCGGCCATGTTAATCTTAATGATAATTCAAATCAAAAAATTACCGCCTGTCGGATATTAAATTCAGATAATTATCAAGTTTTCATTCCGGTTGGTTGGTCTTATGAACACTCCCTAAGTAAAGAACACACCTTTATAGAAAATAGAAATATAAAAAACCGAACTATTCCATTAGAAAATGAAAATAATTTAGACACCTTTTTAGATAAAAAAGCAGGGGACGAACTCTACCTTGGCAGGACCTCGCGCCATCAGAGTCCAAACAAAAAAAGTTTTTTCGTTCGCTTAAAACAAATAATCGGCACTATTGGACTCAAGAAAAATTAATACCATGCAATTCCTAATCGCCGACACCTTCACAGAAAGCCTGGCCAAGCTCACCGGCCAGGAGCAAAAGGCGGCCAAGACCACTGCCTTTGACCTTCAGATGAACCCTGCCAATCCGGGGATAAAGCTGCATAAGCTGGACACAGCCAAAGACCGGAACTTCTGGTCCGCGCGGGTTAGCAGTGATATCAGGCTCATACTCCACAGAACAGACTCCAGCATTCTCCTTTGTTATGTGGATCATCATGATGTGGCCTACAAATGGGCAGAGCGGCGCAAGCTGGAGACCCACCCCAAAACAGGGGCAGCTCAGTTGGTGGAGGTTCGCGAAAAGGTAAAGGAAATCATTGTCCCGGTTTATCAGGAGCAGGAAGCGCCCGCCCCGCCCAGATCGCCTTTATTCAATGGTTTCAAAGATGAGGCCTTATTGGAATATGGAGTGCCGGAAGATTGGCTGGATGACGTTCGCCTAGCCAATGAAGACACTATATTAGAAATTTGTGACCACCTTCCCGCCGAGGCGGCCGAGGCGCTTCTGGACCTGGCCACAGGGAAAACACCCAGCAGGCAGGCCAAGGCCATTCCCGCCAATCCGTTTGACCATCCGGATGCTAAACGCCGCTTCCGGATCATGAAAAATTCCGATGAACTGGAAAGGGCCCTTGCCTTCCCCTGGGAAAGATGGACCGTCTTTCTCCATCCGGAACAGGAAAAACTGGTTGAAAAGGATTTCAACGGCCCGGCCAAGGTGGCAGGTTCGGCAGGCACCGGCAAAACCATTGTAGCCCTGCACCGGGCTGTGCACCTGGCCAAAACCAATCCGGAGGCAAGGGTTCTTTTAACCACCTTTTCCAATACCTTGGCCAATGCACTTCAAATTAAGTTAAAAAGGCTCATCCATGGCAAACCCAGGTTGGGGGAGCGCATAGAAGTTCATTCCATGGAGGCCATAGGCCAAAGACTCTTTAAACTCCATTTTGCCCCTGCGCAGATGGCTTCCAGAGAAGAATTGGCCGATCTTATCCGCGGTGCTGGTGAGCAGGTGCAAGGCCACAATTTTTCCCTGCATTTCTTGCTGACTGAGTGGGAACAGGTTGTGGATGCCTGGCAGTTGCAGACCTGGGAGGAATACAGGGATGTGGTGCGCCTGGGCAGAAAAACCCGACTGCCGGAGAGCCAAAGAGAGCTTTTGTGGAAAATCTTTTCCAAGGTCAGACAGGAACTCACCCATAATGACCAGATCACCCCTGCATCCATGTTCGCCCAATTGGCGGCCAAGATAAAAAAACAACAGATTCATCCCTTTGATTACGCGGTTGTGGACGAGGCGCAGGACATAAGCGTTCAGCAGCTCGCTTTTCTGGCTGCCATGGGCTCCAGCCTGCCCAATGCACTGTTCTTTGCGGGCGACCTGGGGCAGCGCATTTTCCAGATTCCGTTCTCCTGGAAATCTTTGGGAGTGGAAATACGGGGCAGATCCCGAACCCTGAAGATAAACTACCGCACCTCCCATCAAATCCGGATGCAGGCGGACCGTTTGCTGGATTCCGAGATGGCAGATGTGGACGGCAACAAAGAAGACCGGGCAGGAACCATCTCGGTTTTCAACGGCCCCAAGCCCATAATAAAGCTGGCCGACTCTCTTGCAGAAGAAATAAAACTCGTGAAGAACTGGGTGGGCGATTGCCTTGCCAAGGGTGTTGAACCCCATGAGATAGGTATTTTCGTCCGTTCAAAAAATGAGCTTAAGCGGGCTTTTAGAGTAGCGCAAGAGCTTGGAGCGCCTTTCATCACCCTGGATGCAAGCGTAAAGACCTTTAAGGGAAAACTATCCATAGGCACCATGCATCTTGCCAAGGGCCTTGAATTCAGAGCTGTTGCCGTGATGGCATGCGACGACGAGGTGATTCCGTCCCAAAGTCGCATTGATACTATAAGCGATGAAGCAGATCTGGAAGAAGTCTACAGCACGGAACGCCACCTGCTCTATGTAGCCTGCACCAGGGCTCGGGACTATCTTCTGGTCTCAGGTGTCGAACCCGCCTCTGAATTTCTAGATGACCTTTTGCCGTGATTTGTCGGCAGAAAAAAAGAATATCAATCAAAACCCTTTACTCTCGCATTGTTTAATTATTGATAGCGGCCCAGTTCTGGAAACCTCTGTAACTCTGGCCACTTGTCGAACTGAAATCAAATTCAGCCACCCAAAGAAGTGGCCTTACTCAGCTTGTATACTATTTTTTTCCGTCAGGATCATCCGACCCAGGCAAGCATTACCTTCATAGCAATTAAGCCGCAGCCAAGGCCTGCTTGACAAAGCCCAATATTTAACTCAGGGTTTAAATTATATATGCCTCACTTTGCGCACATCAATTGCACCTAAAAGGGAATCGAATGATAAGAAGGCTCCTAAATGATCCTGAAAAGAATCTCAACCTGAGACAGTGGAGGGCAGTGGCCTTGACCCTTTTTTTGGGGGTCGGGCTTTCTGTGGCGGGATTTATGCTGGCTCAAAAAGTGGAAGCAGACCGCAGCACCGCCAACCTGCAAAACAAGGCAGGGGAATACCTAAACGCCTTGCAGCTTCAAACCGACCAGCTGCTTCAAGCAACCATGGTGGTAAAAGCGTTTTTTGATTCTTCCCGCCCGATATCCCAGACCGAATTCAAAACTTTTGCCAAGGAAATTCTCCATTCCACAAGTGGGCTCCAGGCCCTGGAATGGGTTCCCAAAATTACGGCACCCCAAAAAGACCGGTTTATCAAGAAGTTGCAAAGCCAAGGTTTTCCTTTCTATGAAATCAGTGAAATGGGGCCGGACAACAAGCTTAGAGCTGTCGAAGAAAAGAATACATATTTCCCTATAACTTTTATTGAACCACTTAAAGGCAAAGAAAAGGCCTTGGGTTTTGATGTAAGCTCAAATGGCATCAGGCTGGTCGCTTTGAGAAAGGCGCGAGACACAGGAAAAACCGTTCTCTCCAGGGGAGTCCAGTTAATCCAGACCAGCCCCCGAAAATCGGGTTTTCTGCTTTTCCAGCCTGTCTATGATAACCCCGCTCCCCCCAACCAACTTTCTGAGAAACGCAAAAAACTGCGAGGCTTTGTATTGGGGGCTTTCAGGATCGACGATTTGGTGGAGGCCTCCTTGAAGAGAGCCACGCCCGCAGGCATTAACTTTACGATTTTTAACCAAGAGGACAAAAACAAACTCCAAAAGCTATTTTTTCACAGATCACGCACCTACAAGACGGAAACAGCACCACCATCATCTGAAGACACTCAAACCCTTTGTGACAAATGTGTCTATCTTTTACATATAGCAGACCAAAAATGGAGACTAGTTTTTCAGGCCACCCCCTTGTTCATGAAAAAAAACAAAACCATTCAGCCATGGGTGATATTGGGGATTGGTCTTTTTGCCACCTTGCTCTTGTTGGGCAGTGTCCTGGGATTGGTTCGCAAGGAAAAATCTTTGAACAAAGCCAACAATCAACTGGCAAAAGACATATTGGAGCGCAAGCGTCTGGCAGAGGAAGAAGCGCTTCTCGCGGACGTGGCCAATCTCATCAACACAAAGAAAGACCGCAGAAGCCTCTTAAGGGCCTTTCTTGAAAGGCTTCAGTACTGGTCCGGGTGCGAAGCTGCGGGAATTCGACTTAAAAAAGGAGAAGATTTCCCATATTTTGAAACCAGGGGTTTCAGCAAAGATTTCATCAAATTGGAAAACAGCCTCTGTAACCGGGATGAAAAAGGAAAAATATTAAAAAATTCCCGTAACGAACCGCTTCTTGATTGCATGTGCGGCAATATTCTGCAAGCCAGGATTGATCCAGATAAACACTTTTTCACCAATGGCGGCAGCTTCTGGTCCAATTGCACCACAGACCTTTTGAACACCACAACCGGCCAAGACCGTCTGCCCCGCACCCGCAACCGTTGCAATGGTGCGGGATATGAATCAGTGGCCTTGGTTCCTTTGCGCTCCGGAAACAACACCTTTGGTCTCATCCAATTAAACGATAAGCGCAAAGGGCGATTTAGCAAAAAAAACATCCGGCTGATTGAACGCTTGGCCAACAACATCGCCAGCGCCCTGGCCAAATTTCAGGCTGAAGAAGAAACGAAAAGACTTTTCAAACAATGGCAATTGGCCCTTAAAGCCGCCAATATGGGATGGTGGCATTACGATCCACAAACCAAAATCTCCACCTGGGATGAAAGGTATGCCGATTTGTTTCAGGTATCGGGCCACGAAAGCCCTAGTGAAGAAATTTTGAAACGTATTCACACGGAGGACCTCCCCAAGGTGTGGGCCAAAGTTGAGGCAGCCCTTTCTCCCGATAATCCCAAACCTTTTTCCACTGAATATCGCATAAATCTTCCAGACGGCTCCATCCGCTGGATCGAAGCCCACGGCCTGGCCCAATTCAGAGGTCAAGGCAAAAACAAACATGCCGAGGACTTAGTGGGAACCGTGGCGGACATAACTGAGCGTAAACAATACATGGAAACCTTGGCCCGTAGTGAAGAACGCTATCGTCTGCTGGCTGAAAACACTTTGGATGTCTTCTGGACCATGAACCTGGAGATGGAGTTCACCTTTGTAAACAAAGCGGTCTTGGATGTAACCGGTTATACGCCGGATGAGTGGATTGGAAGTAAATTTCCCGACTACTTGGAGAATAATGAATTTGCCAAAATATCCCAATTAATCTCAGACGAAATGGCGCGAGGAGAAAAGGGCGGCGGCCTTATATTCGAAACCATTATGCTGCATAAAAGCGGTGAACCTATCTTTGTCGAGGTGCATGGCAAGTTGATCTTTGATCAAAAAGCCAAGCCAGTGTCCCTGCAGGGAGCTATGCGGGATATCTCTGAACGCAAAAGTTATGAATTTGCCCGACAAAAAAGTGAAGAACAATTCCGCGCCGCCTTTGAAAGCGCGCCCGAAGGGATGGCCTTGCTTGATCAAGACCAGCAATTTGTCAAAGTCAATCCAAGGCTCTGCGAAATGCTGGGATACTCTGCCCATGAATTCCAAGGCCTAAATTTCAATCAGCTCACCCATCCGGAAAATCGGCAGACAGACAGGTCGACCTGGTTGGAGCTTTTAAACGGCGAAAGCTCCATCAAGAGAAACGAACTAAAAATTATTCATAAAAATGGGGAAGCCATATGGGGCATTGTCAGCAATGCCGCGGTTAATGATGAAAACGGGCGTTTAGAGTATGTCATCTCCCATATATACGATATCACAGAACGTAAAAAGGCCGATAATGCTAAGCAGGAGGCTATACTGCGTCAACGGGAAGCAGTGCAAGCCAGCAATGTGGGGCTTTGGGACTGGAACCTGCTCACAAACAGGGTCGCCTATTCAAGTGAATGGAAATCCCAGATCGGATACCAAGATCATGAGATAGGAGACGATTTTGAAGAATGGGAAAGCAGAATCCACCCCGATGATCTCAAGCCCACTTTAAATCAAATACAAAAAAGTCTTGAACAGGCCAACCCAAGGCAGTGGGTCGAATTCCGCTTTCGGCACAAGGATGGATCTTATCGCTGGATTCTGGCACAGGCATCTATATTCAGGGACGAATCCGGCAAACCGGTGCGTATGCTCGGCTCTCATGTTGATATAACCGATCGCAAGCACACAGAACAGGCCTTGCGTCTCTCCGAGGAAAAATTTGCCGCGGCTTTTCGTCACAGCCCGGTCTGGGTCGCGATCACCACTTTGGAAAAAGGCGAATACATCGATGTTAACGACACCTTTCTCAAGGCCACCGGCTATAGCAGAGAAGAAGTTATCGGCCACACGGCCCTGGATTTGGAGATCAGGAAAGACCCGGCCGAGAGAGAGCGAATTGTGGAGCTTATCAAAAAACAGGGTTCTGTAAAAAACATAGATGTGAAAAGGCGGCTGCGTTCAGGCGAGATCAGGGATATGTTGCTCTCCGCTGAATTACTGCCCGTGCCGGGCGAAGAGGTCATAGTGGTTGTCCTGGCCGACATAACCGAACTGAAAAAATCTCAAAAGGAAAAAGACGACCTGGAATCACAGCTTCGTCAGGCCCAAAAAATGGAGGCTATTGGCACCCTGGCCGGCGGCATTGCCCATGACTTCAACAACATACTCACCGCCATTTTTGGTTTTGGCGAGCTTTTGCAGGTGGAGATGGGCGAGGAGTCACAGAATAGAGGCTATGTAGATCAAATACTCACAGCAGCCGATCGGGGGCAGAACTTGGTCAAGCAAATCCTGGCCTTCAGCCGCAAGGTAGAAACCGAAAAAAAACCTTTAAATTTAAATCACTGCGTTGAAGAAGCTGTCCTTCTTTTGAAGCAGACCATTCCTAAAATGATTTTCATTGAACTCCACCTGAAAAAAGGCCTTAATCTCATTGAGGCAGACCCTGGGCAATTAGAGCAGATCGTAATGAATCTGGCCACAAACGCCAAGGATGCCATGCCCCATGGAGGCAAACTGGTATTTGAGACGGACAATGTGGTTTTAAGTGAAGACTACTGTCGGGAACACTTGGAATCCACACCGGGTGAATATGTACGCCTTCAGGTCTCGGACACTGGCCAAGGCATAGGAAAAGAATTACTTGATCAAGTATTTGACCCGTTTTTCACCACTAAGGACGTGGGTAAGGGCACCGGACTGGGACTCTCCACTGTTTACGGAATAGTAAAGGCTCACAACGGATTTATCTATTGCTACAGCGAACCCGGAATGGGCACTAATTTTCGCATTTACCTACCTGTGTTAAAGAAAGATGATGCCATTTCCCCACCATCGCGCGCACTGGAAAAGGAGGAACTTAAAGGAGGTAGTGAAACCCTACTGTATGTTGACGATGAAGAATCCTTGCGCCAGCTTGGAAGCCGGAGCCTTTCTAAAATGGGCTATAAGGTGATCACGGCTTCCAACGGCGAAGAAGCGCTTAAGATCTATCAAAAACAAATCAAGGATATCGACCTAGTTATCCTGGACGTGAGCATGCCCGGAATGGGCGGGCATAAGTGCCTGCAGGAACTTTTAAAAATCAATCCCAAAGCCAAAGTGTTGATCGCAAGCGGTTACACTGTAAATGGCCAGCTAAAAAATATCCTGGCCGATGGAGCCGCAGGCTATATCGCCAAGCCGTTTGAAATGATCAAGATGCTGAAACTGATCAGAAGCACGCTGGATGACAAATAAAAAGCGGAAATAATCAAGCCGGGCGCAGAATCTAACCTGCCTGATTCAGATACAAAAGCCTTTTCCAAAATGCTTGCGGCCCGACTGCTAACGGCCGGACCGCAAGCGCAAAACCACCAGACGAAACATAGCTGCCCGGTGGCCGGTGCAGTCTGTCAGGCCTGGTTCAGGCCGGTGTTCATCTCCATGAGCGCACCTCCGATAGTAACTGTCTTGGAAGTTATGGCGCTGTACCCGGTGCGCTTAAGCGCATCTTCGAAAAAGCCTTTTTCCGGCAAGACGCCCTGTCCGGCCAGGCCCTCGGGCAGCATGGCCAGGACCATGTTCTCCGGTTTGGTTCCATTGTCCGTGAGCACCGCATGGATGCCCACCAAGGCCCCGCCCGGATTCAGCGCCCGGCGGCACTTGGCAAGCACTGAATCCAGCTCCCGGTCTTCATAATAAAGGCTGTCCGTGACCATTATCAGGTCATAGCCCGAGCCCAAGGAATCTTTCAGGTAATCGCCGCCGGTTACGGAGATCCGCTCCTCAAAGCCGTATTCCTTGATATACCCCTGGGCCAGGCGGACGATCTCCGGGCGGTCAAACAAAACGCCCTTGAGGCCATCATTTTCCGCCATCACGGCCATTAAGTTTATACCGGGTCCCCCACCCATATCCAGCATGGTCCGGAAACGGCTGAAACCGGGCACGCTGCTGATCTGCTCAGCCAGTTGCAGGCCTATGCCCGCCAAGCTGGTGGCTGCGTGAGCATCAGTGAAGCGCTCACAGAATTCCTCGGAATTCATGTGTGATGCCGGATCGACTTTGCCGGGGCCGTTTTTGATCAGCTCCGGCATGGAAGTCAAACAGGAACCCCATGATTCTTGCGTTATTTCAAGCCATTCCCCCACATAAGCAGGTTTTTCCCGCACCAGAAAATCGCTGCTCAAAGGCAGGTTGACATAGGATTCGGCCTGTTTGCTCAAAAGACCCAAGGCGCACAAGGCGTCGAGCATCATTTTTGTGTTGCCCGGATCAGATTGCACGGCCTCGGCCAATTCCTGAGCTGTATGAGGTTTTTCCAGATGCCCGAAGACCTCAAATTCCAAGGCGGTCATCAAAAGGCGGCTGGCTGCCGCGCCAAAGAACATATCTCCCAACACACTGAAATCGGCTTCATATGCAGTTATCTGCTTCATCGGTTCTATAACCTCCTAAAAAGTCATTAATTATGAAAAACCCTCCGGAACAGCTTCCCCAACCAGAAAGGAATGCATTTCAGCAGGCATTTCCCCCACAGGCAAACGCGTGGTGGCCCGCCCCATATCCAGCCGGATCACACTGGTGCAACAACTTAAAATGAACTCGTAATCATGGGTCACCACCAGAACCACACCGCCCCTGGCGGCAAAACCTTTCAGCAAGTCACCCACTTGGCGAAGGCTCCCGGCATCAAGGCCGCTGGTGGGTTCGTCCAGGGCAAGGACTTCCGGTTCTGTGGCCAGGGCGGCTGCAATGACCAGCCTTTGTTTTTCACCACCGGAAAGGCATTGGGGGCGGCGGGCGGCCAGGTGATCCAAACCGCATTGCGCCAGCAGTTCCTTGATGCGCCCATCTGCCGCGCCGCCCTTTCCCAGGGCCAAGGCAAGCTCACCCTCAGCGCTTTGGGCAAAAAGCTGGTGGTCGGATTCCTGCAAAACCATTCGACAACGCCTGGCCCTTTGGGCGGCCTTGCACAACTCACCGTTTAAGCGGACTTTCCCGCCCCGTTCCTTTAAGAGACCGGTGAGGACCATGGCCAGGGTGGTTTTACCCGCACCGTTGGCACCGGTGACACCCAGAATCTCCCCGCCCCTGGCCTGAAGATTCAGCCCCTTTAACAACTCCGGCTTATGTCTGCCGTAACGAAAGGCCAGCTCCCTGGCTTTAAGCTGATTTGCCTTTACCTGGGAAGCGGGCTTTGCCGCCTTGAAGTTTGTGGTTGGGATATGAGCCCAGCGCAGCCCCTGTCTGCCAAGCTCTTCATTACTCTGGCTGAAAAAACTCTTTGCGCTCTGGTCTGAAACAATGCGCCCCTTTTCCATAAGCACCACCCTATCGGCGCAGTCCTTAAGGTAATGACAGCGGTGCTCGGCGATTATCAGGGTCTTGCCTTCCTGTTTCAGCCCCTTGATTATGTCGGTCAGCTGGGCCACCGCCCTTGGGTCCAGGTTGGAGGAAGGCTCATCCATGACCCAGAGATCCGGCCCCATGGCATGGATCGCCGCCATAATCACCTTTTGCCGCTCCCCGTTTGAGAGCTGAAAAATGCTCTTTTCCTTTAAAGGATCCAGGCCAAAGCGCTCCAATGAGCGCTCCAGACGCTTAATGATTTCCCTTCTGCCAAGCCCTAAATTTTCGCAGCCAAAGGCAATTTCATCGCACACCGAAGTAGTGAAAAACTGGGAGCGGGGATTCTGAAACACAGCCCCTATGTTCTCGGCTATCTGATGCATGCAAAGGTCCGCCAGATCCGCACCCTTGAAAAACACCCGACCGGCCCTGATGCCTCTTTCAAAGTGGGGGATCAGTCCGCACAAGGCCTTGACCAGGGTGGATTTGCCGCAACCGCTGGAACCGCCGAGAACCAGGCACTGCCCCTGCTCCACCTTGAGGCAGACATCCTTCAGGGCCCATTGGTCCGCGCCCGCATAGCAAAAAGAAAGATCCTTGGCCTCCAACATCACGCCCCACCCAAGCCCTGGCCGTATATCTTTAAATCCCAAACAATCAGACCAACCAGGCCCAGGGTCCAGACTGCGGTTATCACTCCGTCAAGCGGCCTTAACCCCACCCTCAGATAGGATGCCTTGACCCCAGGTTTCTCTATGGCCCTGGCCACGGCTGCGCGGGCCAGTTCATCACCAACCGTCAAGGAGCGAACCAAAAGAGGAGCCATTACATAACCCAGGCACTCAAAGGGGCGCCTCAATAGATTTTGAGGGTTTATGCCGATTCCCCTCATGCGCATTCCATAAAAAACCTGACGGCACTCCGCGGCCACTGAGGGGATGAAGCGCAGGCATACGCCAAGGGGTATAACCAGGGACTTGGGCGCCTTTAAACTCTCCAGGGAACGCAAAAGCCTGGAGGTGTTCAAACTGGAGCCCAGGAAAAAGGCCATGGCCAGCATGGGGCTGAATTTGATAATGAATTGGGCAAAAGACCATACCCATGAAGACCAGGCCGGAACCAGGCGGAGAACGCCCAGACCCAAAAGGCCCAAACCGGCCATAAGCAGGCAAAACCAAAGCACGAATTTACCTGCCCCGCCCAAAAGGCACAGTACAAGGCACACCAGCAGAACCACTGTCTGCAGGCCGGGATCGATCAAAAATACAGCCGTGGCTCCGGCGCTGATCCCCAGCCAAACCTTGACGGTTTCATCCATTTCGCTTAGCAGGAATTGCCTCAGCATGAGCCTGAATCTTCCCAGGCAAAATGTTTGATAATCAGCCTTTGAGCCATGTAGCCGCCCAACAGAGCGCAGCCAAAAGTAGCGGCCAGCATGGAGCCCAAAACCGGCAGGGTAAGCATGGCCACAAGCTGAGAGATAATCTGATGCATGGCGGAAAGCCTTTTGATCACAGCCTCAAAGCTGGTCAAGAAAAGCGGCCAATAATTGGCCAGGCAAAGCATGGTTGCATAAAAGGCGAAAGTGATAAGCACCCAGCCGTGTCTGCGCTTGGGCACGGCCCAGCGGATAACCCGGTCCGCAAGAAGCCCGGCCGGAATGGCCACCGGTAAAATGGGCCACCAGCCCATCAAAAGCCCCATGACGCCCCAGATAAAGGCGTTTTTGGTAAAAGGCCGGCGCTTGGGAGCCACATAGGCCATCATGAGATAAACGCTGGCCAATAAAAGGCTTTCAACTGCCTGATGATAAAAGTTGAGCACCACCGCACCCGGCCCGGCAAAGACATAGGTGAAATAAATCAAATGGCTCAAGCCCAGCAAAAGGCCGTTTAAGATGCTCAAAACCACCCAATCACGCAGACCTGAGCGACATCCGCTTTTAACCAGGTGATCACTGGCCGGAATGAAATTTTGCGCTGGTGAAGAATTCATGTTTTGCCGACTATCCAAAAAAGGAAACGGCAAGGCCCTTCAGGGCCTTGCCGAGCCCGAGATCAAAATCTGGCGGTCAAGGTAAGGCCGACCATAACCGGGTCTCCGTCCTGAACCAGCTTGGCTCCGTCCCAGTCATAGGCAACCGCGTTGTATTCGGTGTCAAATACGTTTTTGCCCCACAGGACAACGCTGTAGCTGTCGGTTTCATAACCGAACCTGAGCCCCAGCAGGGAATAGGGGTCTTCAAACATTTTATTATCCGAATCCACATACATGCCGCCGATATAGTTGAGATCGGCCCGTCCGAAAAATCCGCTGGGATGGCGGTATTGCACGCCCAGATGCCCATTGTATTCGGGAACCTTGATGATCTGCTTGCCGCTGTAATCCTTGTTCACCAAAGCCGTGTAGTCGCTGTTCCACTCAGTGCTGACCCAGTCGTCATACTCGGCGTCGGTCAGGCCGAAACCGGCGGTAATGTCCCAGCCTTCAGCCGGTTTGGCCTGGAGTTCCAGTTCAAAGCCCATGGAATGGGCCTCGGCCGCATTCTCCACCTTGGTGACCGGATTGGCGCTGGAGGTGATAACCATGTCAAAGGCCTGCTTGTCCTGCATTTGAATGTAGAAAAAGGCCAGATTCAAAAACAGCTTGCGGTCCAGCCAGGCGGTCTTGGCCCCTACTTCATAATTCCAGGTGTATTCCGGGCCATAGGTAAAGGATTCCTTATCCAGGGCCATGCCGTAGTTGTACCCGCCGGAGAGATAGCCCCTGGAGACAACGGCATAGACCGAGTCATTGTCTGTTACATCGTAACTAACCGAGAATTTAGGTAAAACCTCATTTTCAGTTGAATCGTCGGATATACTTATCCCGGTATCTGTTTTCTTGCCTTCCAGCTTGGAGGCATCCAGGCGCAGCCCGGCGGTCAGGTGCAGACGCCCGCCAAAGGTGTAGGTGGACTCGCCGAACAGGGCGTAGTTGGTTTTGTCGATTGTGGTGACCGCGTTCTGCTGGATATCCTGATTTATCTGTGAAATCTCAGAGTCTTCTGTCATGCCGTAGAGGCCCAGCAACCATTTGAACGGCGAATTGCCCGCCTTGGAGGAGAGCCTGAATTCCTGGCTGTAAAAGGTGTCGTCATAATCAGCCATGGTGCTGCCCCAGTCATAATAGGGGTCGGCAGTGTTGTCGTAGTCTTGCAGGTTGTTGTTTTTGTAATCGCGGCGGCCTGTGATGGATACAAAATCAAAGGCGTTAGCCGCATAGGAAACCCGAAGAATCTGGCTGTTGGCTTCTTCAACCTGGAAGTTGTCAGTATTCATGCGCACCTTGTGACGCTCGGTGCGGTAGGGGCCGGTGGCAAAACGGTACACCCCTATGCCGTCGTCGTTTTTATAAACATCGCCGGTGAGCATTACTTCCAAATTTTTCTTAGGCGTCCAGCGCAATGTGGCGCGGGCGTTTTTATGGTCAACCGAACCCGCTTTGTCGTTATCGTTGTAAAGGTTCTCCACAAAGCCGTCGTTTATATCTATCTGGCCGCTCACCCCCAGGTACAGGCGGTCCTTGACCACAGGCCCGGACGCACCGGCGCTCAAGCTGTAGCCCGGATTTTGGCTGTCTGAATCGGGATAGAGGTTCAATCCGCCGCTTACATGGGCCCTGGCCTGCTCATCCGGCTTCCTGGTGATGACATTGATCACGCCCGCCAGGCTGTTTCCGCCGTATAGGCTGCCCTGGGGGCCGCGCAAAACCTCCACCCGCTCCACATCCACCAGATCCAGGTTGTGGGCATAGTGCAACGGCACCAGCAGATCATCCACATAAACTGCGGTCGGTGAATAGATGGAGGTGTCAAAGGCGGTGATGCCCCTGATATTGATCATGTTCTCGGAGGTCGATTTGGCCATGTAGACATTGGGCGTGAACTGAGTCAACTCCCTCATGTTCCTTATGTCGGCTTGCTCGATCTCCTTGCCGGTCAATACCGTGATGCTCTGAGGTAATTCACCAATATTAGACTCGACTTTTCCGGCGGTAACCGTGACATCACCGAGCAGCTTTTTGGCTTTTGCCTGATCCCGCTTAGCCGGCTCCGCCAGGCAGACGGCAGCGCCTGCAAGGGACATAACCGCCAAACCCATTATAATCATGACTATTTTTTTCATAAATCATGCACCCCAAACTTTATTTTGGATTCTTAAAATGAAAGCCGATTCTATCAGAAGGGCGGCAAGCGACAGGTACCCCAAAGGGTTTATTGGGTACCCCAAAAGGTCTTTATTGTTGTTTTGAGTTAACTTTTGGGAGGGTTGGCTATGGTGTGCACCGGCCCTTATCTGAATTGGGCGGGGATTTATCGATAAATAACTTGCCGAAAGCAGACAAGCCGGGCGGGTGTCCAGGCTAGCGGGCCTTTGCCTGTTCCAACCACGCGGCTTCTCGGCCTTGGATCAGATTGAGGCGGTACTGGGAAGGCGGCATGCCGAAATAACGGGAAAAGGCCCGGGAAAAATGAGTGCGCTCGGCAAAACCCAGCTCAGAGGCGATGCGGGCCATGGTGAAGTTATCATCGGCCAGAAGTTCACAGGCCCGTTCCATGCGGCAGGCAGTCAAATAACCGTAGACAGTGGTGCCGCACTGGGCGGCAAAAGTTTTCTTAAGCTTGGTCTGGTTGGTGCCGAGCATGCGGGCCAAACCGGCCAGGGTGGGCGGCTCTTGCATATGGGAATCTAATATCGCCTTGGCCTGCAAGACCATATCCGACTCAAAAGAAAGGGGCGCGCCGCTTTGGGGCGCGTCATCCAACTGTTCCATCTGAAAAGAGACCAGCTCAAGGGACTTGCCCAAAACAAAGAGCGAATCCGAAAGGTTTCGGCAAGAGCGATTCACAAGCTGCTGAAATATGCGGCCGAGGCCCCCTGGTATCCTGGTTCTGGTGTATATGAATTCTTTTTCATGGGACAGCCTGGGCATCAGCTCGCCTTGCAGGTAGCCCTCAAATGACTTGTCGGAAAAACTTTGCAAAAGGCTGGGGCATAGCAGGATATTCAGCATTACGATGGGTTCATCGGCCAGATATTGGGTTTCACCGGCGCTCTTTCTGGTAAAGACCAGGTCGCACTGTCCGCCTTGGGTGCTGAATTTTTGGTTAACCCCGGAAATACTCCAACGCATCCGTCCGGAAAGGCAAAAGGAAAAGCCCATGGGAAGGGTTGTGTCTGTGTTAACCATGCGCATGCTCTTTTTGAGCCGATAATTCTCCATGACGAGCAACATGCCCTGACGGGGAGAAATGACCCGCACATACCCCTCTCCCAGTTCCGCGGGCAAGGAAATGGAAGAAACCTGGCCGAGCGCCCCCTGATTGGAAGACCGGCTCCCAAAATCCACCGCCGATGCGGCCCCGGAGGAGATATCTTTTAACTGCATCAACATGGCTTGCTTGACCACTGGCCTGATTCACAAAAAATCAGCCATTTGGGGAAAGGGGAAACTGAGAAAAAAACGTTCCGCTTGTCTGAGGAACTTCCCAGTCTCAAAGTCTTATATTTAAAATGTACATATTTAGTTTAGAATTCCTAATTTTATACAAAATATTAAATACTATTCTTCCCATATTCTGTCAAGCCTTTCCCGCCGGGAAAGCAGGCGGCGCTTCGCAGGCCCCTAAGCAACCTAAAAAACAGAGCCGATTGCTTTTATCAACCAAATCCAAGCCAAACAGGTTATAACCACCCCTGCAAGCAACGGCTCATGACAAAGCAAAACATAGCCAGGCTCTAAATGCGATATTGGTTTATTCCTGAAGATTGAAACCTGCTAATATCCACCGCAAGGAAGTATAAACATCACAAATGCCCAGATACCTTAACATAGCCCTTATGGCCCTGGTTGCGGTGCTGCTGGCGGGTTGCGGAGATGAACCCCGGACAGACTCAGTCCTGCGGGTGGGTGTGGCGCGGTTTGAAGCGGAAACGGCCCGCAGCAAGGCCCAGCGGACACGCGGACTTCTGGGACGCAGTAAGCTGGAGCCGGACCGGGCCATGGTGTTTGTCTATGTCAAACCCGAGCCCAAATGTTTTCACATGCGGGGCATGGCTTTTGGGTTGGATATCGTTTGGTGTCTGGATGGACGAGTTAAAAGCATATCGCGCAATGTGCCTCCCAACTGCAGGGACAAAAACCTGTTGCGCTCCCCCGGCCCGGTGGACCTGGTGGCGGAGATAGCCGCTGGTCAGGCCAAGGCCTTGGGGCTGCGGGTGGGCGACACGGTGAAACTGAATGAAAGCGCGGAGTGATACACCCGGCAATGCCATGGCCGGCGCTCGACCTGGAGGTGCGGCTAAGCTTGCTCGGCCCCGGAGCTGGACGAATTTACCTGTGAATTAGTGGCCATATCCCGTCAACCAGAGTTCAACCAAAAACGGGTGATGGGCTTTCCACCCGACTGCATGGAAATAAGGCCAACCTGCCTGATGATGGTGCCATTGTCTGCACCCTAAAAAAGGCCCCCCAGAAGGGCCATGGCATAGGCGAATAGCCCAAAAAGGACAGTGTCAGAACAATTTAACCAAGGCCGAGATTACTATCATTCAGCCCATTTAAAGGTTCTGGTTTCCCCTTTGAACCAACTCCACTTCTTGGTCAGATGTCTGTAACGACCGGCTACAATACCGGAAGACACCCCAAGTTTTTCAGCCAAAAGACGAACCTCGTTCTTTGTTCTAACGGCTTTAATCGCAGGATTGTTTTTTTTGGGGATTAAAAATTCCGCTGCAAAATCATCGGCCCTCTGCTCTCGGGGGTCATCTTGGGGATTGCCCGTGTTAATCAGCAAGTCCTTCTTATTGTCTTTCAGCACATGCCCGGCCTCGTGGAAAAAAGAAAACCAGAATATATCCTCACCCTTGCCGCGCAGGGAGAGCAAAATCATTGCTTTTTCAGAGTGTAACCACTTGGTCGCCCCGTTCCAGGGGACTTTTTTCATTTCAGGCACCAAGGCCAAAGCCACC
Source organism: Dethiosulfatarculus sandiegensis (assembly GCF_000931935.2). Classification (GTDB taxonomy): domain Bacteria; phylum Desulfobacterota; class Desulfarculia; order Desulfarculales; family Desulfarculaceae; genus Dethiosulfatarculus; species Dethiosulfatarculus sandiegensis. The sequence continues at coordinate 53,386 of NZ_AZAC01000056.1, read as the reverse complement.
CCGGCCACAGCACAAAGGTCTCTCATTTTAGGTAGAAAATCTTCGGGTTCCTTACGAGTAAGATTGCGAATTGCCTCTAAGGAGGCCTTAAAGCATTCTTTATCATAAGGCCGACATTCAATTTTAGCTGCCTGTAGTTCACCCAAGCGAATCCAGACCGAAGCCGGACCGGGTCGAGTTTCAAAACAGGCTGAACGCCTGGCGGCTACTTTTGGTGCACCCCAAACCTCTTTCCAGGCATCCACACTGGAAACACTAAAAAAAGATAAAACTTCCCTGAGCTGTGCAACCCTGTCCTTGCTGTAAGGAATAACTTTTCGATCACAAAGCTCCTTAACCGGGATATCCTTTAACCAACCCAATTCGGCTTCCATGCGTTCGCGCTCATCAAGTCTGGCCATCTGCTCCTGGTATTGGGCTTCCAGATTATTCCAAAACCCTGCCGGGACCTTGGTTACCAACTCCAGGCGGGCCGCGGTCTCATAGCTGATGGGCTGTCGACCCTTGATGATGCGATTCAGAGACTGCACAGTCAAGCCGGTCCTTGCCGCCATCTCCTTTTGTGTTAAATCCAGGGACTCCATGACCTCCAAAAGGGTTTGCCCTGGAGGCACTGCATAATCAGGCTCATAGGCATATTGCATTTTGGCCCTCATGACCTGCCTCCCTTGTGCGTATTCTCAATTTTGATGATCTCTATTTCTGTTACCTGACTTCGATCAATCCCTCCGTCCCCCAATTCAGGCACAGGGTCATGGGCCGGGACAAAAAGCAGACGATACGGATAGTCCAAATCCACTGAAAATTGTCCGGCAAGGTTGCCTGTTAGTTCATGTAACCGTGGTGGCGGAAGGTAAAAAATGTCTTGCAATGAGTCTGCCGCGCTCAATTCGCTAAGCCTTTGGGCCAGTTTTGTGGCCATCTTGCCATAGCATTTGATCATTACTTTTTTGTGTGAGCACTCCTTTTGTAGCTTCTTTGTCTTAAAACATATGCGCAAGACTCCCCTAAGTCAAGTTTTGATTAACATGGCATGTTAATAAAAATAAAATAATTATATAATTATCAAAATATTTCAAACAGTTATCCTAAAACCCAATCATACCAAAAAATATCTACTCAAAAATTAGTAATAGGCTATTTCAAATTTTTAAGACATCGCTACTAGCAACATTTCGGAAATTGTGCTGAGAAAATCTGTTATGGTGTACAATTCACAAGACAACTAGACATTTAATCCTCTTTTAAAAAATTAGTATAATGCATACAAACCACCAACTACTCTAAAAAATTAATATATTTTTCAGGACAAACAGTTGAGGTTATAACCTTACCACTCTGGGTAGCAAAGGTGAGTACAGCCTTATGCATTAGAGGATTATATGGTGCTAAAACTTTGAATGGAGAAGTTTGAGATGGCATTATTGGATTATAAATTAACATTCCACTATATGTATCAATAAATCTATTATTGCTATCATAAAAAGAAACAATAACTCTTGTGTCTTTAATTCTAGTCCTTGAAAAATTATAAACTTGACCGACAACTCTAACCCAACGAGAATCTTCAGGTGCATACCACTTCCAATTTAAAACTAGAAACTTCACACCCAATAATTCGGTTCTTTTGACAAACCCCGTAAATTCTTCTCTTCTTTTTTTCTTTTGATCTTTTTCAGCTTCTTCAATTAAGGCAATACGTTTCTTTTTAATTTTTTCCTGATATAATATCCACTTTCTCGAATACTTCTTCTGCTTCTCAAGATAAATTTTATTATCTGGAAACAAATCTACTAGCTTTCCATATATCCGAGCATATTCCTTCAAATTTTTCTTTGAAACTTTACTCAACTCTTGTAAGTACTTTTTTTCCTTCGCCTTAGCTCTGACAGCCAATTTTAGTTTTGTATCTCGACCAAAAGATACAAATTGACAATTATATCCACCAAACGACTCCTGTACATTATTAACAATAACTTGTATTGGCATATTCTTTTCAAGTAAAAGCATAGGTAATTTTTCAATCCAATAAACTATTTCAATATAATCATCATTTTCTCGTTTAAAATTTATTTTTACAACACCTATAGTTTTATTCAAAGAACGTTCAAATGATCCCTTTACTGTAATATTACTATTTAAGCAATTAACTACTTTACTTTGAGTTGGAGAAGTATCGGACATTAGAGTTGGAAACGTGTCGGGTATTATCGCACCAATATCATTTCCTAATCTTTTAAATTGCGGACACCTTTTGCCTTTAGAATTATAAGCACTAACAAAAATTTCTCTTGCAAAACTTTGATTCCCCATTTCAAACACATTCCGAATTATATATTCATGAGCAACACAACTATTTGGCATTAGCTTCAAAAGCCGTTGACACTTTTTCAAAGATTTTACGAAATCCCTTTTCTCATATAAAGAAACACATTCTTTTTGCAAATTATATTGCTGACTGATTGCATCATTAACACAAAAAACCGTAAGGCAAGCGGTACTAGCAATTAAACTAATCCATTTAATGAAATTAAACATTTTACCCCCGCATAAAAGTAAGATTTAATTCATCAAATATCTTCTATAATGTCAAGCGGAAAGAAAAGAGTACAGAAAACTTGTCATAATTAGAAAAGGATCAAAGGCAGTGTGAAAATATTACAAATAAAATTTCCCAAATAAAAGAAGGGTTAGCCGTTTCCGGCTAACCCTTGACTTTTTCGATTGGTGGAGCTGAGGGGGATCGAACCCCTGACCTCATGACTGCCAGTCATGCGCTCTCCCAGCTGAGCTACAGCCCCGATCACGAGGCATGTTTTTAACAGAGGGGGGTGGGGTTGTCAACGATTTCAGCCTTTTTATTACATTCTTTTGTATTTTTCAGCCTACTTGACCGGGGAGTCGCTTTTATGTTATTGTAATTTCAATCTGTTAGCGAAGGACGGGTAAATGAGTCAAGGCCAGCGTTTCTTTAGTCAGGTTGAAATAGGTCAAAAACCGATCAAGGATGCATGGAAGCCCAACGGCCTTAAGCCGGATTTACCCCTTTTGCTCAAAATACTTGATTTCACCCACATTCAAGCCGGACTTTTAGACTTTTACGGGCCTGACTACCCCCTGGTCGAACCCAGGGAGCTTATCCCTTCTTTTGACGCCCCATTGATCGAATATCGGGATCTGGGGGCCTTCAGCCTGGTGGCGCTTGACCGGGAGCTCAGCTATCAGGACGAAGGTTTTCAGTTTGATCTGCTTTCCAGCGAGGGCAAGCCTGCCAACCGGCGTACGGCAGCGAAGAACAGAAGGCTTATGCGGGAGCGCCTGCCCAGAAACCAGCTTCCCCAGTTGGATCTGGTCTTGGGGCGCAAGGCTGTCACCCCTTTGCACCGCTACAAAGCCATATTGCCCCATCTATTACAGATGGACAGGGGGCATGTGCTGGCCCGCAATCAGGAGGGCGATTTTCACCTGTCTGGAATCTTTGCCTCCTTTCCCTCTGACTTAGACGGTGAGATCAAGCGCTTTGGCCGCCAGATAGGCAAATTCAAAAAAGGCGACAATCATCTATACGCAAGCAACCGTTTATTTGTCTATCGCTTTTTAATGGAGCAGCACAGTTTTCCCATCTGTGGGGAGCGGCACACCTCTGCCGCCCTGTTTGCCAGGCGGCTCTTAAGGCGCAGGCAACGCTTTTTCATAAAGGTTTTGGGCAACAGTGACCGGGCAGTCACCACCCTCACCAGCCTGGACTCCAAGGCGGGGCTGCCCAGGCTGGAAAAGGTAGCCCTGGTCTCGGCCCAGGCCTGTTCCAGAGAAATTTCAAAGGAACTGCGCAAAGGCGGTTATTACATAGACCCGGGCCGCAGGGTGGTTATTTTAAGGGTGCGCTATCAGCAACATGCCTATCACCCTTACAATGTATTGGAAGAGCGCGCTCTTTCCGTGGCCTCACAGGAGGTGATCCACCCCAAGACAGGCAAACCCTTGGCCCTGGACATATTGGGTTTGAGCCAGGACCGGCTTTTGATGCTAAACGACATCGTGCGCGGTGAGTTTGAAGGCTCCATTGTGTTCCAGAACCGGGAGAGGGTCGTATCCACCTCGGAGATGAAAAACCGGCTCAAATTCCTGGTGGCCTGGATGTCCAAACACCGCTACATCATAAGTGACTATTCACCGGACAACTTTGAACGCATCCGCCGGGTTATTTTTTCCTTTTTGGAAGACCCGGACCATCAGGAGGAATTCAGCCGCTGGCCCAAACTGCTTAGCCAGGTGCACAAAGGCCTGAATGAGCTGAAGGTGGCCCACCGCCTGCGTCTGGTGGAACGCCTGGTGCTTAACAAAGCGGATTATGAAGGACGTAAACTTAAATTCGTTCACGTATTCATCATCCTGGTCCATTTTTTAAGCCAGGAAGGTGTATTTCTTCTGGAGCATCATCCCAAATCCTTGGGAAAACTGCTCACCCTTTGCCGGAAGCAGTTAAACAACCCCTATTTTATGCAAAGATATTTATCCCACCCCCCGCGTAATGGCGGCGAAAGGGAAGTTGTAGGCGAATACCGACTACTTACCAGGCTGGTGGAACGGTTCGAGAAACGGCTCAAGGATTGACGATTGGCCCTTTCGGCGCTAAACTTCTTTGCAATTTCCAGCAAACAGGTTTGAAATATGGAAAACCCAAGCCCCAATGCCCCTGAATCGGCCCCTCGCCGCTTAGTGGATACATACGGCCGCTGGCTCCACTATCTGCGCATTTCCCTTACCGACCGCTGCAACCTGCGCTGTATCTACTGCATGCCTTCCGGAGGCCTGCCCATGCTGCGCCATGAAGACATCCTCACCCTGGAGGAACAGGCCCGGATGGCCAAGGTGGCGGTTAATCTGGGGGTCAACAAGATCCGCTTGACCGGCGGGGAACCCCTTTTAAGACGGGGGGTGGCCACCCTGCTGAAAGACATAGACCGCCTCACGCCCAGGCCGGATCTGCGCATCACCACCAACGGCCTTTTGCTTGAACGCCACATAGACCTCTTGGAATCCTGCCGGGTTTCCACCCTCAATATCTCCCTGGATACTTTAAGGCCGGAAAAATACGGCAATATCACAGGGGTGGGCCAAACGGCCGGGGAAAAGCTCTTTGCCAAGGTGAAAAGGGGCATAGACCTTGCCCTTGAAACCGGCGCTTTTCAGGTAAAGATAAATGTGGTGGCGCTTTCGGGCATAAACCAGGATGAAATCCTGGATTTCGCCCGCTTGACCTTAAAGGCCCCCCTGGCGGTGCGGTTCATAGAATACATGCCCGTGGGCAGGCACAAGCCTTTTCAGCCCAGGCATTTCCTTTCCACAGAAGATATCCTAGCCGTCCTGGCCGACTTAGGCCCCTTTGAAGAGTTGCCCACAGGCCCGGGAGACGGCCCTGCCAGGCGCTTCAAGGTGCCCGGCTCTCCGGGCGAGTTGGGCGTGATAAGCGCCTTGAGCAGCCATTTCTGCGCCGCCTGCAACCGGCTACGCCTCACTGCCGACGGTAGGCTGGCTCCTTGTCTTTTCTCGGAAAAAACCGTGGATGTGAAAGCTGTTTTACGGGCAAACCCAACAGACGAAGACCTGGCCCAGGCTCTATTAAAGGCAACCAGGGAAAAACCGGCCAAGCATCACCAGGTGCCCAACCAGACCATAGCCGCAGGATGCCCCATGTCCCGTTTGGGAGGCTAGAGCATGAGCTATTACTGGTATAAAATCGCCGAAGAAAAAATCACGGAAGCCGCCCAAAAAGGCGAGCTGGACAACTTGCCCGGCCAGGGCAAGCCCCTGGAGCTGGAAAACGACTCCAACCTGGACGAAGAGGTGCGTCTTACCTACAAGGTGCTTAAAAACGCCGGCTACACCCCGCCCGAACTGGACGTAAAAAAAGAAATCAATCAGATAGAGGACTTTTTGGCAGGTTCGCCGGATGAGAAATCCCGCTACAAAGCCTTAAAGCGCCTCAATTATCTGACCATGAAGATGGGGAGCTTAAGGCCCCAGACCACATCCCTGGCCAATAGCCAGTATGCCGCCCGCCTGGTCAATCGGATGATTAAGAAACCTGAGAAAAAAGAGGGCTCAAAATGAACTGCCGCAACCACCCGGAACGCGAGGCAAGGGTAAGCTGTCAGAAAATGATGATAGGCTATTGCGAAGAGTGCCTGGAAAACTGCGAAGCCTGCACCGATCCTTGCACTTACTGCAAATTTCGCCCGCAATGCATTATTTGGGAATTGTGCAAAAAGAGTGAAAAACGCTACAAACTCGAGGCCGAAAGCAAGGGCAATCAATCCTGACTCCCCCTTGCACCGAGCCTTGATTCCCACTCCAGATACAAAAGTCTTTCCAGGTTCTTGCGCCAGGACATCCGCTTGGCTTAAGATACCTTCATGCGTGGGGGAATTGCCCTGGGGCTATTCTCCATTTCACAGGTTATACGCGAAAAACACCACAGGATTATTGGCAAAACCATTTTGGTCGATGCCTGCCGCCGCCGGGCGGTTAATCCTGTTCGCCATAAAGCAGAAGGGTGCTTGTCTTAAAAGACCAAGCGCTTTCAAGGGCCTTCTGAGACTCATGGCAAGGCCTTTTTGGCAAGGCATTTTTCGCGCCCGGCCTGGTCATCATGGTTCATTCCTTTTTCAACTCCCGAGTCCAAGCCTATTTTTTGAGCCTGGGCCGGGATGGGAAGAGGTTTGTAATAAGAAAGCCGCCGCTTAACATGGCTTTCCCACCCAAAAAACAGGGTTAAGGCTTTAAGAACCGCCTTTGAAAAACCCTTGTTAAGGAGGAGCTAAGAATTGAGCCAGATACGCGCCTTGGATGTATCCTCCATTACCAAAGAAGTCGCCCGGCTGTGTCAGGAGGCCTGCACCAACCTGCCCGAGGACGTGGCTTCCACCCTGGCCGACGCCAGGGATAAGGAAGAATCGCCCGTAGGCAAAGAGGTGCTGGAGCAGCTCCTGGAAAACGCCCGCATTGCCCGTGAAGAGACCATGCCGATCTGCCAGGACTGCGGCCTGGCCGTGATCTTTGCCGATGTGGGGCAGGACGTGCACTTAACCGGTGGCACCCTTGAGGAGGCCATCAACGAAGGTGTGCGCCAGGGCTATGAAAAGGGATACCTGCGCAAAAGCGCCTGTCACCCCTTTACCCGGGCAAACACGGGCGACAACACGCCCGCCGTGATTCACACTAAACTGGTGGCCGGAGACAAGGTTCACATCTACCTCATGCCCAAGGGCGGAGGCAGCGAGAACATGTCAAAGGTGCATCTGCTCACCCCTGCTCAAGGTTTGGAAGGGGTGAAGGAAAAGGTTTTGGAGGCGGTTGAAAGCGCAGGCCCCAACCCCTGTCCGCCCATTGTGGTGGGCGTGGCTGTGGGCGGAACCTTTGACCAGGCTGCCGTGCGGGCCAAACGCACTTTCTTGAGGGATATGGGCTCCAAAAACCCGGACCCCGAGGCGGCAGCCCTGGAAGACGAACTTCTCGAAGCCATAAACAAGCTGGGCATCGGCCCGGCCGGTTTGGGCGGCCGAACCACCTGCCTGGACGTTTTTGTGGATATCAGGGAATGTCACATCGCCAGTCTGCCCTTGGCCATCAATTTGCAGTGCCACGCGGCTCGTCACAAGGAGGTGGTCCTGTGAGTCAACCGGTCAAACTTAAAACACCCTTGACAGATGAAGACGTAAGCCGCCTTAAGGCGGGAGACGCAGTGAGCCTCTCGGGCGTGATCTACACAGGCCGGGACGCGGCCCACAAGCGCATAACCCAGGCCATGGCCGAAGGCAGGGAGATTCCCTTCCCCCTTGAGGGCGCGGTTATCTTTTATGTAGGCCCCTCTCCCGCCCCTCCGGGCAAGGTCATAGGAGCCGCCGGACCCACCACCAGCTACCGCATGGACCCCTTTGCCCCCACCCTGATCAAAAACGGGCTCAAGGCCATGATCGGCAAGGGCAAACGCAATCAGGACGTAAAAGAGGCCATGCAAAAACACAAGGCAGTCTACCTGGCCGCCATCGGCGGGGCCGGTGCACTGGTGGCCAAGGCCATCAAAGAGGCCGAGGTCATCGCCTATCCGGACCTGGGCCCGGAGGCGGTAAGGCGTCTTGTGGTGGAAGACATGCCGCTTATCTGCGTTAATGACGTAAACGGCGGCGATCTTTACCAGCAGGGTAAGGACGCTTATAAAAAAGCTTGATAAATTTAGATATAAAGCGGTTTTGAGGCCTGATTGGCCTTAAGGCGACTTCAAGTCGACGCCCCTTTATAATGGCCTTTTAATATAAAAGAGTGTCGTCCGACAGGGCAGCACCTGTTGGAATAAATTTTGTCTAGAGGGATATCTTTCACCTAACCCGCGGAAAAGTCAAGGCTTTGCCGCGCATTCACCCCCTGTTTCATTGGGGAGCAGGGCAATAGGGAAGAGGGAATCAGACATGAAAGCTTATCCTCCCAAGGTGCATTACCGCCTGCATCCGGGCTATGTGGCCTGGATTCTCCACCGGGTAACCGGCCTGGGGCTGGCTCTGTACCTGTTCATGCATATCTGGGTGATCCACAACATAAGCCGGGGCAAGGAGGCCTTTAACGAGGTAATGGCCGTGGTGCAGTCGCCCATTTTCCACATCTTGGAGATCGGCCTTTTAGGCTGTGTGGTCTTCCACGGTCTTAACGGCATCAGGGTAGTGCTTCTGGACTATGCCGGAGCCGCGGACAAAGGCCCGCACAAGACCTGGGTGTGGGCCACCCTGGCCGTCAGCGCGGCCATTACGGTTATCGGCGGCATCCCCATGCTGCAAATGGCCTTTCACTAAGCCACGCTTCAAGGAGAATTGACATGAAATACATGGGTTCCGGACGCACCGGCGCTTTTGAGTGGTTTTTTCAAAGGGTCAGCGGGGTTGCTCTGGTCGTCATCTTGGGCCTTCACTTCACGCTTCTGCACTACACGGGAGAGCCCGGCCCCGTTACCTATGAAAAGGTAGCCTACCGCCTGGCCAATCCCTATTACAAGGGGCTTCAGCTTTTGTTCCTGGTCCTGGCCCTTTACCACGCCATGACCGGCATCAAGCTCTTTTTGGACGACTATGTCCATAACCCCGGCTGGCGCACTTTCCTAACCGGCGCCCTGTGGGTCGCCACCCTGGGCTTTGGCCTTTTCGGTGCAGTGACAGTGCTTACCTTCACCTATCAGGGAGCCTGATAAGACAGGTAAACCAAACGGAACAAGCCTGACCCGGCCAAGCCAAACCGGGCAGTAACGACTCAGGAAGGAACGTAAATGCCAATTCAAGACACCATAACGGTTCATCGCGTGGGAGCCCTGGTAGTGGGAGCCGGTGGAGCCGGTCTGCGCGCCGCCCTGGAGGCAGGCCGACAGGTGGACACCGCCGTGATAAGCGAAGTCTTCCCCACCAGGAGCCACACAGTCAGCGCCCAGGGGGGAATCGGGGCCAGCCTGGGCAACGTGGAAAACGACAACTGGCAATTCCATATGTTCGATACGGTCAAGGGCAGCGACTGGCTCGGTGACCAGGATGCCATCGAGTTCATGTGCCGGGAAGCGCCCAGCGTAGTCATAGAGCTGGAGCACCTGGGACTGCCCTTCTCGCGCCTTGAAGACGGCCGCATATATCAAAGGGCCTTTGGAGGCCACACCTCCAACTTCGGCCAAAACGAGGTGCACCGTTCCTGCGCGGCCGCGGACCGCACCGGACACGCCATGCTTCACACCCTTTTTGAGGAGTGTCTACGCCAGGGCGTGCGTTTTTATAATGAATTCTTCATGCTGGAACTGGTCATGAACCAAGGTGTGATTTGCGGCGCCTTGGCCTGGGACATGGTCAAGGGCGGCTTCCACCTTTTCCACGCCAAATCCGTGCTGTTTGCCACCGGCGGTTACGCCAGGGTCTTCCGCACCACCAGCAACGCCCACATCTGCAGCGGCGACGGCGTATCTTTGGCCATGCGGGCCGGTATACCGGGTGAGGACCTGGAATTTTTACAGTTCCATCCCACAGGCATATACGGGGCCGGAAACCTGATCACAGAAGGTGTGCGCGGCGAAGGCGGCTATCTGGTCAACTGCTCGGACACCCGGTTCATGGAACTCTGCGCTCCCCATGAAAAAGACCTGGCCTGCCGCGACGTGGTGAGCCGGGGCATGGCCGAAGAGCTGAGAGGCGGCCGGGGCTGCGGAATCGGCCAGGATTACCTGCTTCTCAAGATCGATCACATCGGCGCCGACAAGATCATGGAACGCCTGCCCGGAATCTGGGAGCTGGCCATGGTCTTTGCCGGGGTGGATTGCACCAAGGAACCCATTCCGGTGGTGCCCACGGCCCATTACTCCATGGGCGGCATCCCCACAAATTATCGGGGGGAAGTTGTGGTCCCCGGCCCGGACGGCCAGGAAACCGTTGTCCCGGGCTTCTACGCTGCCGGAGAAGCGGCCTGCGCCAGTGTTCACGGAGCCAACCGGCTCGGCACCAACTCCCTTTTGGATTTGATGGTATTCGGCAGGGAGGGTGGCAAACGCATGGCTGAATACGCTTTGGCCAACGAAGCCTGGCCCGAGCTGCCCGAAGAGGCCGGACAGGCCGGCGTGGCCGAGGTGAAGCGTCTTCTGGACGGGCGCGGCAGCGAACGCCTGGGACCGATCATGGAGGAGATGCGCGGGGATATGGAACGCCACTGCGGCGTATTCCGTCTGGAAAAAGATATGATCCAGCTCAAAGAGAAGCTGGCCAAATACCGCGAGCGCTATGCCCAGGTGAGCGTCCAAGACAAGGGCCAGGCCTACAATCTCGACCTGATCGAGGCCCTGGAGTTGGGGCACATGCTTGATGTCTGCGAGGGCATCTGCCGGGGTGCGCTGGCCAGAGAAGAGAGCAGAGGCGGCCATTACCGGGACGATTTCCCGAAAAGGGACGACGAAAACTGGCACAAGCACACCCTGGCCTACCTGGAGCCGGACGGTTCGGCCCGCCTGGATTACAAGCCGGTGCGCATGCAGCCGCTGACCGCCGAGACCATACCGCCTGCAGAGCGGAACTACTAGGAGTAAGCCATGGATACTGTAACCTTCACCATACTCCGCTATGATCCGGAAAAAGGCTCAAAACCCTATTACCAGGATTTTGAGGTCAAATTAAACAAACCCGGCATGATGATCTTAGACGGACTTAACCAGATCCGTTGGGAGCAGGACGGCACCTTGGCCTTCCGCCGCTCTTGCCGGGAGGGTGTCTGCGGTTCCGACGGCATCAATGTCAACGGGGCCAACATGCTAACCTGCGTCACCCATATAGAAGAGGTGGTTAAAAACGGCAAACTGGTTATCCAGCCTTTGCCGGGCATGGCCCTGGTAAAAGACCTGGTGGTGGATTTGTCGGATTTTCTGCAGAAATACTTCCTGGTCAAGCCCTACCTGATCAGCAAAACCCCGGCCCCGGCCAGGGAGCGCCTGCAGTCGCCTGAAGACCGTAAAAAGCTCGACGGACTCTACGAGTGCATCCTGTGCGGCTGCTGCTCCAGCTCCTGCCCGTCTTACTGGGCAGACCCGGAATACCTGGGACCCAGCGCCCTTTTGAACGTATGGCGCTTTGTGGAGGATTCCAGAGATGAAGGAGCCGAAGAAAGACTGGGTCTTTTGGATAATAGAAACGGCGCCTGGCGCTGCCACACCATCCTGAACTGCATTGAAGCCTGCCCCAAGGGGTTGAACCCCACCCAGGCCATTGCAGGAATCAAAAGGGCTTTGGTGGAGCGCAAGTTCTGATAAAAAATGAGCCCCAAGCCGCCCGGCCCGACCAGGGCCGGGCGGAACATCCAAAAAAGATTTTAAATCAGCCTGTTATAAAAAAAGGCTCCAGAGTTTTTATGGTTTTGAAACAGGTGGAGAGTTTTTTTGAAGCCCTCTAGAAAAATCCTGCATGGACGAATATCTTTGGGCGCAACCAGCTTTTGTGACGGGCAATTTCAGCCTGAAACGGTAAAATTGATGTTTTAAGTCAACTGTCCGTGGGGGCGGGTCTTATAAGCCCGCCCCCATGTTCTGATGAAGTGGGTGTGTGGCCATCCCATAACAGGCTTGAACAGTTGGAGAAACCTTTGGACAAAGACGAGACTTACCGTCGTCGCCTGATCATGGCGGCCCATCGCCGGGGTTTTCTGGAGGCTGAGTTGATTCTGGGCCGTTTTGTGGACCGGGAAATAATGAACCTGTCTTCAGAAGAACTGGCCGATCTGGAAAGGATTATGGCGCTGGAGGATCTGGATCTCTGGGAAATTATCTGTCGCAGAAAAAAAACTCCGCCGGATTTAAACCTGGAGCTTCTGGAAAAAATCCGGGGAATGCTCCCCGCTCCACCGGTCTCTGGTTAGTTTTTTTGTGTGATACAAAGATCTTCCACGAAAAATAAAAAGCTCAATCAACTTAGCGGGCTAAAAGACAGCCTTGCTTTAGCTTAATTTGAGTTTGACTTTGTCTTGTCCGTAGGATAGTTTGAAGATTAGGTATAGAATACAGGTGGTTAATACCTGTGGCTCCATAAGGGGCAAACATGCGGCAATTAACTGCAGCGGCTTTGGCAGATAAAAACCGGCCACTTTGTCAACTATTGGCCCTGAAAACCAAATGAGCAGGCCGTGCTCAACCGCGTGTCTCAAAAATCGGTTATAATAATAGTAAGGGCTGTAGAAAATTGCCTTTCCAAGAAGACCCTCTTTACTTAGTGTTAAAACCCGAAAAGATTCAAGACCGGATTGCCGAGTTGGCAAAGGAGATTTCCGAAGAATTAAAAGACCAGAAAGTGGTTCTTTTAGGTGTACTCAAAGGTGCTTTTTTATTCCTGGCCGATCTGGCCCGCAAAATGGAAATCCCGGTTTCGGTTGATTTTGTGCGGGTGAGTTCCTATGGCGGCAACACTGAAAGCTCCGGGAAAATCACCTTAACCAAGGCCTGCGAAATAGACGTGACCGACTGCACGGTAATAGTTATCGAAGATATAGTGGACACCGGCTTTACCTTAACCTGGCTGGTGGATCACTTGAAGGCGCAAGGTTGCCGTCAGGTTAAAACCTGTTCCCTGGTCGACAAGCCTGAACGCCGGGGAATAGACCTTAAGATAGACTACGTTGGTTTTAATATTCCAGAGGGCTTTTTGGTGGGCTATGGAATGGATTACGACGAACGCTACCGCCAATTGCCCGGAATCTATGAACTGAAGCTAGAGGGCTGACTTTTAAGCCCGACCCGGGGAATGCCATGATTGTCCAGTGCGCAAACTGCAACACGAAATTCAACCTGGATGAAACAAAGATCGGTTCAGAGGGGGCCTGGGTCAGATGCAGCAAATGCAACGAGGTCTTTCAGGTAAACGCCCCTGAGGCGGAGCCTAAAGCCTCCGAAGAGACCATTGCCCTGGATCTGGGCCTGAACGGCCAAAGCCCTGACGAGGAAGAGTACGATCTCGACCTTGGAATGGGTGGCGATCCCGAGCCTCAGGGCAGCGGGGTGGGCAAATTCTTTAAAATCTTTTTCTGGACCCTGGCCACGATTCTTATCCTGGCCATGCTCTTTGTGGGTGGACTGGTTGCCCTGGACCGTCTGGCCCTGGCGCCCGGCTTTGTAGACCAATGCCGCAATCTGCCCGGCATATCCGTGCTCCTTTCCCCGGGCGGAACCCAAAGCGGCTCCGTTGCCGCCGGGGGCCAGGAAACCAACATGGACTTAAAGAGTGTGCGAGGCTTTTTCCGCATCAATCAAAGATCGGGCAAGCTCTTTATCATCCAGGGAGTTATCCAGAACAACCATCCCGAGGACCGCACCGACATATTGGTCATGGGCAAGCTGTTGAACGCCGAGCAAAAGGTGCTCCGCGAGGCGGTCATTTACGCCGGTCCGGTATTCACCCCGGAAGAACTGAAAAACCTGTCCATCAAGGATATGCAGGTGCGTCTGGGCAGCCCGGAAGGGTCCGACGGCAGTAAATACGTGGTTCCGGGCAAAGGCACCATCCCCTTTATGATTGTGTTTGCCAACCTGCCCCCCACAGTGCAGGAATACATCACGGAGATAAAGAGTTCCGAACCACTGGGAGCCAAGAAACCTGGCCAATAAAGCCACCTTTACGGAGGCTCCATGAGCAACACCTTTTTTGGCCGCTCAATTCTGGCAGCTATCATGGTGCTCGCCGTAATGATGGCGGGCACCGTTGGCTATATGGTTTTTGAAGGCTGGTCTTTTCTAGACGCCCTTTACATGACCTCGATCACGGTCAGCACGGTTGGGTTTGGAGAAACCCATGCCCTGAGCCAGGGGGGAAGGTTTTTCACCATCTTCCTTATCTTCTCCGGAGTGGGAGTGGTTTTTTACATCCTCACTCAGGTCACCCAGATGGTGGTTGAGGGTAAGATCAGGCAGGTCATGGGGAGGAAAAACTTGCAACGCCGCATTCGTTCACTTAAAGGTCACTACATCATCTGCGGATATGGCCGCATCGGCTCCATGGTGACGGAAATGCTGGTGAACAAGGGAGTGCCGGTGGTTATTCTGGACACCTCCCAAGAGATCACCACCCGCCTTGAGGAGCAGGGCATTCTCTATGTACTGGGTTCGGCCACGGAAGATGAAAACCTGCTGGCCGCAGGCCTGGACCGGGCCAAGGGCCTGGTGGCAACGGTGAGCAGCGATGCCGATAATGTTTACATTGTCCTTACCGCCAAGGGCATACGCCCGGATATCTTTGTGATCGCAAGAGCCACTGAACCGGGTTCCGAGCGCAAACTCAAACGGGCCGGGGCCAACAAGGTGGTGAGCCCCTATTTCATAGGAGCCAGGCGCATAGCCCAAACCGTTATCCGTCCTTCAGTGGCGGATTTTATTGACCTCACCTTTCACAACGCCGATGTAGCCCTTTCCATGGAAGAACTTTTGGTAGGAAAAAACACCGACCTGGCCGGCATACCGCTAAAAGATTCGGGGATTCGCCAAAAACTTAACCTGATCATTTTGGCGATTAAAAAACCCGATGAACAGATGATCTTCAACCCGGACGCAGACACAGTGCTTGAGATCGGCGACACCCTGATCGCCATGGGCTCCAAGGCTTCCATGACCAAACTGGGTTCCATGCTGGACAGCGGCGTCTGAATCGCCACAACTTACCTTCAACCTGATAAAACAGCCGGTCTGAAATACATCTTGAGGTATTTTCCCCCTGAAAAATAAAGAATAGTCACACCCTCTCCCTGTAATTTAAAACCATTTTTTATGCCGCCTTTAGGTTGGATTTTGGGGTGAACTCCATTTTCTTCTTCTTATGCCAAACAAAATAGCCAACCGGTTCGGTTCATGGATAAGTAATCCTCCGGCAGGGCGCCATGTCATTAGACAAGCTTGATTCACTAACCGCAAGGTCCGCATCCCTGATCAGGGAAACGCTTGCTCCAGATGGACCGGTTCAGTAAAATTACCCTATAACCATCTGGTCACTTCACTTATCCCTGCCATGGTGTACATGCAACAGGTGTATTGAGTGGCGATCAAGGCGTGGCATGCTCGAATCCAACATATTGGCGATGAGGAAATTCGTAGCCCCGGAGTTTGTTTACGGGGCAGGTGCGCTGCAACTGGCAGGGCAATACGCCACCAACCTTGGCGCAGGCAAGGTCCTTTTGGTTTCTGATGAAGGAGTGGCCAAGGCAGGTTGGACCGATTTGGTTGCCGAGAGCCTTGAACAAGCCGGTCTGCCCCTGGTTCTCTTTACAGATGTGAGCCCAAATCCCCGCACCAAGGAGGTGATGGCCGGTACGGAGCTGTTCAAGCAAACCGGCTGCGACGCCATTGTGGCCGTGGGCGGGGGCAGCCCCATGGATTTGGCCAAGGGTGTAGGCATTGTGGCGGCCAATGGCGGACACATCCTGGATTATGAAGGAGCGGACAAGGTGGGGGCGCCCATACCGCCTTTGATCTGCCTGCCAACCACGGCAGGAAGCTCAGCCGATGTCTCCCAGTTCTGCATCATCGCCAACCCGCAAAAGGAAGTGAAAATAGCAATCGTCAGCAAGGCGGTGGTTCCTGATGTGGCCCTGATAGACCCCCTGACCACCACCACCAAAGACCCCTATCTCACTGCCTGCACCGGCCTCGACGCCCTGACCCATGCGGTGGAGGCCTATGTTTCCACGGCCAATTCCCCCATAACCGATTTGCATGCCCTTGAAGCCATAAGGCTGGTTTCTAAATATTTGGCCCAAACCGTGGCTAAGCCCAAAGACAAGATGCTGCGAGCCAAGATGATGCTGGCAAGCCTTGAAGCGGGCTTGGCCTTTTCCAACGCGATCCTGGGCGCGGTGCATGCCATGGCCCACAGTCTGGGCGGCTTTTTAGACCTGCCCCATGGCGAATGCAACGCCATCTTGCTTGAGCATGTGGTTGAATACAACTTTCCTAAAGCCCGGTCACGCTATGCTCAGGTGGCGCGCGCCTTGGGAGTTGAGCTAACAGGCATGTCTGACAATGAATTATTGGAATCCCTCCTGGCCCGGCTAAAAAATTTACGTAAGCAATGCGGGGTCACCCGAACCTTGAGTCAATTGGGGGTGGGCCCCAAAAATCTAAGCACCTTGGCGGAGATGGCTTACGCAGATGTATGTCTGGTTACCAACCCCAGGCAAGCCCAACATGCAGATCTTGTGGCAATCTTCCAACATGCCCTTTGATAAGCAAAACAAACATAAGGACGTTCTACAGCAACTCATCGGACTCGGTGAAAAATCTCTCAGGAAAAGTTATTATCCCGAACTCAGGGTAAGGTTAAACGAACTGGAACGCTTCCGCGCCCTGCTGGATCAAAGCAACGACGCCATCATCCTGATAGATGCCGACACCACCAAGGCGGTGGATGTAAACCAGGCGGCGGCCTTTCTTTTGGGCAAGACCAAGGCCCGGCTTATTACTGAAGAATTGCCCGATCTTATCGATTTTGAATCGCCGTTTTCCCTTAAGCATTTTCCGGATAAAGCCAGGCAGGCTGTGGATCACAAGATTGAAGGTGTTTGCCACTTCCTTTCCCGGGACAGCTCGCGCATCCCCATAGAATTCACAGCCAAGCTGGTGGAGTTCGCGGACAGGGAATACCTGGTGTTTGTGGGTAGGGACATCAGTCTGAGGCTCAAGGAAGAAGAAGAAAAAAGGCTTTTGGAAGCCCAATTATCCCAGGCTCAGAAGCTGGAAGCCCTCGGCGCCTTGGCCGGAGGAATCGCCCACGATTTTAACAATATTCTGGCCGGAATCCTGGGCTCTTCAGAACTGGCCCTGGCCTCTGTCCGAAAAGGCCAAACCTGCCCCAGGGAGCTTGAACAGATAATCACCTTTACTGATCGGGCCCAGGAATTGATCAAACAGATACTGGCCTTCAGCCGCAAAAACGAACCTCAATTAACGCCCTTGAACCTGAATATAGTAATCAAGGAAATGATCGCTCTGGTGGAGCGCACCATCCCCAGAATGATCTCGGTGGAGCTTCATCTTGACCCGAGCCTGAACCTGGTAAACGGCGATGCCAACCAGCTTGGCCAGGTGCTGCTTAACCTGGCCACCAATGCCAAGGACGCCATGCCGGGGGGCGGCAAGCTGACCATCCAAACCAAAAACGTGGTCCTTAAGGGAGAATATTCCCGCACCTATCTGGACCTGACGCCGGGAGATTACGTACGGCTAACCGTCTCAGACACCGGCCAGGGAATGGACCCGGAGACCCGGGAGCACATCTTTGAGCCCTTGTACACCACCAAATCGATAGGAAAAGGCACAGGCCTGGGCCTGGCCACGGTTTTTGGCATTATCAAGGTCCATGGCGGCCATATCACCTGTTACAGCCGCCCCGAACAAGGCGCCAGCTTCAAAATTTATCTCCCCCCCTGAAAGGCGGAAAAATCAAGGGAAAAATACAGAAACAGAGGTGCGAGGCCTCCACAAGGGGCGATGAAACCATATTAGTGGTCGATGACGAACAAGCCCTGCTTGAGATAACCGCCCGTTTGTTAAAAACCCAAGGCTACCAGATCATCACCGCAGGCAGCGGGGATGAGGCCCTGGCCCTATACAAAAAGCAAGAAGCGACCATAGACCTTGTGGTCATGGATCTCAACATGCCGGGCATGGGAGGCGACAAGTGCCTGCAGGAAATCCTTAAAATCAGCCCCGAAGCCAAAGTGATCATAACCAGCGGCTATCTGCGCGACCTTGACTCAAAGGATATCAGCGCCGCAGGCGCAGCCGGTTACATTGAAAAACCTTATAAAAGTTCCATACTGCTCAGAACCATACGCGAGGTGCTGGACGGCAAGAAAAACAAGGTTTAAAAGAACTTTTCCCATTCAAAGAAAAGATCACAAACCAGGCACCCAAGCATTCCATCAGAGCCGGACAAAAGCAACACCCGTGTTTGAAAACTTGCCTCTACACACATCCGCCCCCGGCTAAGCCGCCATGTCCCCCCAGATTGCCCCCTAAAAAGCCCCAACGCCTTTTAAAAGACTCGCCGGGCCCCTTCAAGAACTATCAAATGGGGGCACTCTCCCGTCCACCCAACATCCTTGATCTACAGGGTATTTCTTCCGGGGTCCCCAAAATGCGCAGTATTTTAAGGGTGCTCTTCCGGGGTCCCCAAAAATCGCAGATTTTTAGGGGTGCTCTTCCGGGGTCCCCAAAAATCGCAGATTTTTAGGGGTGCTCTTCCGGGGTCCCCAAAAATCGCAGATTTTTAGGGGTAAATTATCCCCATGCCACAATTATCACAGCCCCAAAAATGATTACTGCTCCCGCAGTGAGATGCTGGAGAGGTTTGGCTTCCCTCAGGACCAAGGCGCCATAGGCCATGGCAAACAAAATGCTCAATCTCTTTACGGCGATCATATAAGCCGCCTGGACCATAGCCACCGCCTGAAAATGGCAAACAGCCATGGCGGCCATGCAAAGGGCAACCAAAAGAGCCGGGCCGGTGCGTCTGGTCCAGTTGAAGTCAAGCTCGCCCTTGACTGCCAACCCTGTACTCACACAACCAAAGAGAATCACGGGATAAAGACCTGCCACAAACCAGGGGCTGGAATGCAGCACCATGCCTCTGCCCATGACAGAGGTATAGGCATATAAAAAGCTCACCAACAACATCATCCAGGAGCCGGTTTCCGTAGTCACCGCCTTGAAAGGGGCCAGCCAGCCCTGCCTGAATTGATGCAAATTAAGTACATAAGCCCCGGCCACCAAAAGGCCCATACCCAAAAAGCCCTGCCAGGAAGGGGCTTCTCCCAGAATAATAATTCCGGTGAACAGGGAAAAGGCCGGGGTGAAGGCAGTAAAAGGCATGGTCAGAGACAAAGGCGAAACCTGAAGCGCCCGAATGTAGAGAAAATTTGCCGCCACCTCTGCGGGTATGGCCGCCGCCACGCCCCAAAAAAACCAGGAATCAAGCTCCGGCCAGGGAATAAGAAAAAGGATCACCAGCCCGGATACGGCCAACCCGCTTAAGCGGACCATCACTACCTGGGAAAGGGGCAAATCAGAAAAATAGCGCTTGGTCAGCCCGTCTGCCGCGGCCATGAAAAAGGCGGCTCCCAAGGCAGGCAGCACCCAAATCATGAGGAATGATTTTCCAAAAAGAGTCCCAACTCGGCCTGATCCGGCAAAGCGCTCCTGCCTCCCAGCTCGGTTACGCTGATCGCAGCCACTGCCGAGGCGGTTTCCAGGGCCTGTTCGGGTTTTTCTCCCTGCAAGATTCCATGGATCAGACCGGCATGAAAGATATCCCCCGCTCCGGTGGTGTCCACAGCCTTAACCTTAAATACTTCCTGGTGGTATTGCCTGCCTTGAGCCAAGAGCACAGCTCCCTCATGCCCCATGGTTCGCCCCACCCAGGCAGGGCCCATTTCGGAAAGGATAGCCAAAGCTTTGTCCGGGTCCTTTTCCCCGGTCAGGCGGGAGGGAAAAGATCTCTCCCCCACCACTACATCACAAAGGCTCACCAGTTTTTCAGTGCCCGGATAAACCCTTTCTCCATCCAGGCTAACCAGCACCCCATTTTTTTTGGCTATTTCAGCGGCAGCCAGGCTGGCCTCCAGGAAATGACCATCCAAATGCAGGACCCGGCAAGAACCGATGAGGTCGGGATCCAGATCCTCGGGCCAAAGACACAAGGACTCGTCCCTTTCCCAAAAAATAGTCCTTTCTCCATCATGAGCCCTGACCATGATCCAGGCCTGTTGACTTCCTGAACCGCTTTTCTGTTTAAGCCCCAAATGAGCCACGCCAAATTCTTCCAGCCAGGGTCCTGCCTTGTCTCCGGCTTCGTCCTGGCCGCAGACCCCGCCGTAACAGACCCTGTGTCCCAGACGGGCCAGGCAACAGGCGGCGGTCGCACACTGGCCACCACCGGAGGTCACCCTACGGGATATACGCTGCTTGTGCCCCGGTTCGGGATAGGCATCAATCAGGCAAAGATGGTCACAGGCATTCAAACCAAGACAAAGCACATCAAAGTGCCTTGATTCATCAAGTAAAGGGAGGGAAGGCATTTTTATTCCCGACTCTTAAAAAACAAGGCCGTTTCCCACACCAGGGGCAACGGCCTTGTCTTGATTTCAATTAAGCTTTTTATTCTCAGCCTTTTTGCAGAATCCTGACCGGCACATCCCCTTCCAGGAGCTGGGCAAACCTCTCGGCATCCGATGCGTCCCCCACTATGGCGCCATAGTGCATGGGTATGGCCAGGCCGGGCTTAATGGCCCTGGCGGCCTCGGCCGCCTGATCGGCGGTCATTACATAGGTGCCGGATACAGGCAACAGGGCAATATCAGGCTTAAGATCGGTCATCTCGGGAATATGGTCCGTATCACCGGCGTGATATATGCTCACCCCGTTTACCGTGACCACAAATCCCAACCATTTATTGCCTTTGGGATGGAAATCCTTATCAGTATTGTAGGCCGGAACAGCCTTGACCCCAATACCGTTGACCTCCAGCTTGTCTCCCGGAGAAACCACCCGCACATCGCCTTCCAGCTTGGCGGCGCAGTCTTTTTCCGTGACTATCACAGTATCGGGACCTTTAATTTTGGCCACATCTTCAGCCACGCAATGGTCAAAGTGATCGTGACTGGCCAAAACCAGGCAGGCCTGAGGCCCCTCGCCCAGTTCAAAGGGGTCAAAATAAATCGCACCCTGGTTGGTATCCAGACGGAAACAGTCGTGTCCCAACCAGTGCAGGGATTCAAGCAGATCTTCTATAGCCTGTTTTTGCGCCACACACTTCCTCCCCAAGCGCGGAACCAAAAATTATTTCGCGCCCGTCTCAGCTTAAGCAGCCTCGGGGTATGCAGTAACCCCGCCAGAGGTGCATGAGTGTGCCTTTCGCCCCTAAAACTTTATTTTTCAGGGGACTCCCCAATCCAGGAACCGGCGAAACAGCTCCTAGGCAGAGGCAAAGACCACCCGGTGGTTAACCAGCGACATGGACTTGATGCCTGCATTGATCATCTTCTGCTCCCCGTAAATGGAGACCAGGCGAATCTGGCCGTCATCCTGGGGCTCAATGATGTCCACATCTTCCAAAAGAAGTTCCTCTGATCCGTCACTCTTTGCAATATATGCTGTAGCTTCACACATTTTTCAAATACTCCTTAAGGCCCCCCTTGATTATCTGATCAACCAAGTGAGGCAAAGGCTCGTGTTTAACCCCCACTATCTCAACATTCTCCTGCGTAAGAGGCAAGAGAAACTTGCGCGCATCAGAAGAAGCAATCGCCACGGCGATCTCACCTGTCACCTCACCCATCATGGAGCCTGCCAGCACAATCCCCACCGGGCCTATTATAACGTGGGATCTGGCAGTTGTGGCAACAATGGCGCTTTCTCCGGTGGCGCCTTTGTTTGCCCCGGCCTTCATCATCTGGGTGGTGGCTATGGCGTTGGTGCCCAAGGCCAGAATTTCATGGGCTTCACCAAACTCCTCTTTAAAGCGCTTGATGACCAGGGCCCCTATGCCGCCGCCTTGTCCGTCTATAACACTAATGCGCAATTCATATTTCCTTTCAATTCCGAGAATACACCCCCCGGAGCCTGTGTTCAAGAGATAGAGCTTAAGGCCGGGGCAAGTGTTTTTTACCAGTCAACCCACAAAGGGGCCTTGTATCATGGGTCATAAAAAGGTAAGACAGGGATAATCTACCCAAGAGAATGGATTAATATGCTCTTATTCTTTACATTATTCATCGCTGCTTATCTTTTGGGATCCATTCCCTTTGGACTTGTCATTTGCCGGGCTTCGGGTAATCCCGACCCGCGCGAAGGCGGATCAGGCAATATAGGAGCCACAAATGTCGCTCGCCAGGCAGGCAAACCCGCCGGAGTGGCTACTCTTATTTTAGATATATGTAAAGGTTTTTTGCCCACTTACGCAGCTTTTCAATATCTGCCCGAATGGCAGGCCGCCTTGGTTGGAGTGGCCGCCTTTACCGGCCACATATGGCCCCTTTATCTGCGCTTTAAAGGAGGTAAAGGCGTGGCCACGGCCCTGGGTGTTTACCTGGGTTATTCCCCCCTGGCTCTGGCCGGTATATTGGCCATGCTGATCTGGGCGTTATTACGTTATGAATATATGTCTGTAGGTTCCCTGGCCGGAGCCTTCAGCGCGCCGGTAATGCTGGCTTTGGCCGGCGAATCCATAAGCCTTATTCTAGCCTCCATTGTCATGGCCTTTTTAATGGCCTGGCGGCACAAGGACAATATCGCCAGATTAAAGGCCGGACAGGAACACCCCATTAATTTCAGGAAAAATTAAATTTAAATTTTATTAAAACGTTTATTTTTCAGCCGCTTGGACTTGGGCTCTCTACGAGAGGGCCCTTTTTTTCTGGTGGTGAAATCCCAGCCCTGATCATCATCATCTAAATCCATGGGCACCATATCCATGGCCGCCTCCAAAAGTCGGCGGGAAAATTCATGGGACCCCATTACCAAAGAGCCATGGACCCGACAGCGCCCTTTCAGCTCCCTATCATCGGTTATAACCGTAGCCCCGGGACCCTGGTGGCTGCATAGGCGGGCGATAACGTCATCCGCCGATTCCCTGGCCCCACTGTAAATCACCGGGATACCCTTTAAAGAAGCCTTGGAGCCTTCCGGGTCTTCGCCGCCGTCTAAAATAATGGTTATGCGGTGGGAGCGTTTTTTCCGGTACAGATTAAGGGCCGAGGCGAGGGCCTCTTCGCCGGCCCCCCTGTCATAAGCCATTAACAGTTCGCCCGAGGCGTGAATGAGGTTGTATCCATCTATAAGTAAATGCATCTTTTTCACCAAAAAAACAGCCGGGGAAAGCCCCCCGGCTTATTGCGCCCTAAATGCTTACTCCCCCCTTTTTAAGGCCTTTCAAGCAATCAGCGCAGGTTATCGAGCAATCGCTCCAAATCCTGATCAGAATAAAATTCCAGTACAATACGCCCCTTTTTTCCTTTGCGCTGGATCTGCACCTTTGTGCCCAGAGATGTGGAAAGCTCCTCGGAAAGGCTCTTGATATAAGTTTCAGCCTCGGTGGGAGGGGAGGGTTCCTTGGGCTTTTGATTCATAGTCTTGACCAGCTGCTCCGTGGCGCGGACACTTAACCCTTTTTTTATTATCATATCGCGCACTTGTCGCATTTGAGCTTCACTGGTCAAAGCCAACAGGGTGCGGGCGTGGCCTGCGCTTAAATGTCCCCCGGCCAAATCGTCTTGAATGGTGCGGGGCAATTTCAACAGCCTGAGGGCATTTGTAACCGTGGTGCGGTCTTTGCCCACACCTTGGGCGATCTCCTCCTGGTTCAGGGAAAATTCCGATGCCAGTCTCTGATAGGCCCGGGCCTCTTCGAGGGGATTTAAGTCTTCGCGCTGGAGGTTTTCCAACAACGCCAGCAAAAGAGCCTGTTCATCAGTGGCCTGTCGGATCACCACAGGGGCCATGGTTATACCGGCGAGCTGACAGGCGCGCATGCGGCGTTCGCCTGCTATGAGCTGATAACCGTTTTCAACCGGGCGAACAACCAGAGGCTGCAAAAGGCCGTACTCTTTGATTGAATCGGCCAGACTCCTTAAGGCATCGGTGTTATAGCTGCGGCGGGGCTGATAGGGGTTGGGTTCCAAGCTTTCCAGGGGAAGTTCCAGAACCTTTTCTCCTGGTTTGGGTTTATCAGGCTGCCCATTTTCCAATAAAGTTTCGTCATCACCCAAAAGGGCTGCCAGTCCGCGACCCAATGCTTTTCCTTTTTTCTTGATGGTTTTTTTTTCGTCCTGTGTCATGCAGCCTCTCCCGCCTTTGGCCTTCTGGAACGGCCGGCCATCATCTCCTTGGCCAAGGCCAGATAACTTTGAGCCCCGGTGCTTTTGTTATCATAAAGCAGGGCGGGTTGGCCGTAGCTCGGGGCCTCTGAGAGCCTGACATTTCTGGGAATGACTGTTCTGTAAACCAGATCACCGAAATGCTTGCGAACATCGTCGGCCACTTGGGAGGAAAGATTGTTGCGCCGGTCAAACATGGTCAGTGCTATTCCCTCCAGGCCCATATATGGGTTAAGACTTTTTCGCACCCGGGATATGGTGTGCAGGAGCTGAGTCAGCCCTTCCAAGGCATAATATTCGCATTGCAGGGGAATCAGAACCCTATGACAGGCAGTAAGTGCGTTTAGGGTCAAAAGGCCCAGGGAGGGAGGGCAATCCAGGAATATATAATCAAATTCCTGCTCAAGGTCTTTGAGTTTTGTCGCAAGAATTCTTTCCCGGTTAAGCTCGCTGGCCAGCTCCACCTCAGCGCCGAAAAGGTTCACATCAGAACCCATGAGCATGAGGTTTTCCAGGTCTGTGGACAACAGGGCATCTGCGGCGTCCACCTCGTCGATAAGCACCTTGTACAGGGTCGGTTCTTCACCTGAAATGGACAGGCCCAATCCGCTGGTGGCATTACCCTGGGGGTCGCAATCAACCACCAACACCTTTTGACCGGCAACTGCCAGGCTGGCGGCCAAATTGACTGCGGTGGTGGTTTTACCCACTCCGCCCTTTTGGTTTGCTATGGCAATGATCCGACCCATGGCAACTATCCCTCATTCCCCTTGTATCCCCCGCCGAAGTGATAGACTGCCATTTTCTTCAGCAAATTCAATCGGCTAAAGGGAGCTGCAAACAAAAATCAGCCTATTTCGCCATCTGCCCCGGCAAAAAACCGTCCTCAAAAAGCGGTTATCGGGGTCAGGCGTCACATTATAGCAGGTTGAGGTCCACCTTGTCTTTGCTCAGACTAAGGTGTCGACCCGACCAGGTCATAAAAAAGGAAGCCTTAAAAAACGTCTTAAAACGCAGGACAAGGCCTTGGCTTTTGTCTCGAAGGCATTTCCCGGACAAGGTCTTGATTGGAGAATAACTTTGACAAAGGCCCATGTCAAAGGCCATTTGGCGAAAATTATTTCGCCAAATGGCTCTGACAGATAACCTACTTTTTACGGCTAATTACCTCCCCTTTCATAAAAAAACGGGGAACTCCGAAGCCGTGTTTACCTTCTTTTGCGCCTTGCCGACGCCTTTTTCTTGGAGCGCTTGCGGCTCAAGGCCGCTTTGCTGGCTGTGTTGGCTGTTGCCGCCGGAGCAGGTTCGCCGTTATTCGCCTTGACGGCCTTGTTTGCCTCAGGCATTTTTGCCGCCCTGCCCTCGGGCAAAAGCAGCAACACCGGGCTGGCCACGAAAACCGAGGAATAGGTGCCGATGATTACACCAACCAACAGGGCAAAGGCAAAGTCCTCTATAACTCCACCGCCGAGCACAAAAAGGGAGATCAAGACCACCAAAGTGGTGGTGGAGGTCAGGATGGTGCGGCTCAAGGTTTGGTTCACCGAGTCGTTGATCACCCCCGACAAGAGCTTATTGCCTGTTTTTTTCAGGTTTTCCCTGATACGGTCGTAAACGATAATTGTGTCGTTTAACGAATAGCCGATGATGGTCAGGAGCGCGGCCACCGTGGCCAGGGTGAACTCCTTGTCCATAAGGCTAAAGACGCCCACTGTAATCAACACATCGTGAATCAAAGCCACAATGGCGCCCAAGGCGTAACGCAGACGCAAAAACCAGCAGGCCCCCACGGTAACGACCAGGGCGGTGATAATCAGTGCCACAACCCCGCCTGAAGCCACAAAGGTCTGCACAAACAGGGTGGCTCCGATCAGAACCGCAGCCATTACGGCGGCTATGCCCCACTTGGCCTCAAAACGGCCGGAGATATAAACCGCAATAAACAAAAGGGAGAAGAAAATGGCCATCAGGGCCTTTTGTCTAAGGTCGGCTCCGACTTTCGGGCCAACCATATCGACCCTGCGCACCTCAAAACCCTTGCCGTATTTTTTGGACAGGGCCTCACGGACCCGGTCGGCCAGGCCTTGGAGTTTAAGATCCTGCTGCTCGGCCCTGATCAAATATTCGTTCTTGTCCTCCTGACCGAACCTCTGCACTAAAGAGTCGCCCATGCCCAGGGGAGTAAGAATTTTTTTGATCTCTTCCGGTCCGGTGGGTTTTTCAAACTGCACCTGCACCAAGATACCGCCAGCGAAGTCGATACCCAAGTTGAGGCCGCCGTGCATTAAAAAGCTGACGATGGTCACCAACAAAAGCAGACCGGAGAGGCCGAAAGCCAGTTTTCGCCTACCTACGAAATCAATATTTATACCTGGTTTGATAATTTCCATAAGACTTCCCGAGCCTTCCTGGTACCAGTTAAATGCTCAGCTTTTTAAAGCTGAACTTGGACAAGGCGATCTCAAAGATCAACTTGGTGACGACAATAGCCGTAAACAACGAACTGAGGATGCCTATGGACAAAGTAACTGCAAATCCCCTGATGGGGCCGGTGCCGAACTGGAACAGAACCACAGCGGCGATCAGGGTGGTTACGTTGGCGTCTAAAATCGTAAGCGTAGCCTTGCCGTAACCAGCCTCAATAGCCGCAGCCGGGGTCTTGCCCAGCCTCAGCTCCTCCCGGATGCGCTCAAAGATAAGCACATTGGCGTCCACCGCCATACCGATCGTCAGGATGATGCCTGCGATGCCGGGCAGGGTGAGCGAGGCCTGGAAGGCTGCCAAAGCGGCCCCGATCAAAAACACGTTCAGAATAAGGGCTACATTGGCTACCAGACCGGAGATTTGGTAGTAGACAATCACAAAGACTATCACCAACCCGAAACCGACCACCATGGACAAAAGCCCCTGGTTAATAGAGTCCTGGCCCAGGCTGGGTCCCACGGTTCTTTCTTCCAGGATGCGCACCGGTGCGGGTAAGGCGCCTGAGCGCAAAACCACCGCCAGGTCCTTGGCCTCGGCCATGGTGAATTGGCCGGTAATCACGGCCTGGCCGCCGGTGATGGCGTCTTGGATAACCGGAGCGGACTGCACCTTGCCGTCAAGCACGATCGCCAGACGCTTTTTGATATTCCTGCTGGTCAGGTCCGCAAACTGCCTTGCGCCTCTGGAGTCAAAAGAGACCGAAACATAAGGGGTTCCGAACTGGCTGTCAGTTCTCACCTTGGCGTCGGTGATGGTGTCACCGGTCATAAGGGCCCTTTTGCGGAGGACGATGGGAGTCTTGGAGACTCTGCCGGAGGCCCGGTCCTTACGATACTCGTAGTTGAGTTCCGTGCCCGGGGGCAGGGTGGCCTTGGTGGGGTTGCCGCTGCTCAAGGCATCATCCACCAGCTTGAAGGTAAGCTGGGCGGTCTTGCCGATCAGGGCCACGGCCCTTTGGGGATCCTTGATGCCCGGGAGCTGAATCATGATGCGGCCATCAGCCTGAGGCATGATCTCGGGTTCGGCCACGCCGAACTCGTCCACCCTGTTCCTGATCTTCTCCAGGGCCTGGAGGGCCGCCATTTCTTCAATATGGGCTACGGCTTTGGGAATCAGGGTCAGGGTGTAGGTCACCTTGCCTTCTTCTGCGGAAGTCGCTGTGCCCAATGTATAGTCAGAGAATTGAGTCTTGATCAGATCATCAAATTTACCCTGGTCCTTGGTGGAAAGAAGGGTCAGGGTTATGGTATTGCCTTTACCGGCTTCAGGCCGGGTGGCGCGAATTCTCTCTTCCTGCATCTCCCTGCGCAGGTCTTGGCTGTTGCGCTCCACCTGAGCGGCCACAGCCTTTTCCACGTCTACTTCCAGGACAAGATGCATGCCGCCTTGCAGGTCCAGGCCCAGATGAATCTTTTCAGTGGGCAGGATGCTCTCCGCCCAAGTGGGGATCTTACCCCCCAGGGTGGGAACCAGACAGACCAGTGCGGCTATGATCACCAACGCCACCAGCACAGTCTTGATTGTGAGGTTTTTGGACAAGGTCAGCTCCTTAGCCGATGCCATACACGTTTTGCCGCCGTTTGCCCCTAAGCGGGGAAACGGCGGGATGGTTACACCTTTGGAAGAAAAAGACTACCTCTTTTTCTTGTCGTTGGCCGCCTGGGCCTGATCCTGGGGTGTGCCGATGCCACTGACTGCGCCACGGCTAACCTTGATCCGCACCTGGGGGGCGATCTCAACCACCACAAAGGCGTCGGTCAGACCGGTGATGCGGCCATAGATGCCGCCACTGGTAATGATCTGGTCCCCTTTGTGCAGATTGGCCAGCATCTCTTTATGAGCCTTGGCCTTTTTCTGCTGAGGCCTGATGAGCAGAAAATAAAAAATAGCGAACATGATAATGAGCATGGGCAAAGGCCCGCTCAAAAGTCCGCCTAAACCGCCTGGTGCGCCTCCGCCTTCAGCCCATGCGCTGGCAGGGAACAAAAGATCAATCATGGTGTCCTCCCTTACTGGTCGTCGGCCGCCGCCCTGTGTTCTCCCCTGGACAGGCGATCCAGGGCTTCACGGGCAAAAGCGGCGTAATTATCGTTTTCAATGGCCTGTCTGATCCGGGCCATCAAGTTCAAGGTAAAATATAAGTTATGCAACGTGCCCAAGCGATAAGCCAAAAGCTCCCGCGCCGCAAACAGGTGGCGCAGATAAGCCCGGCTGTAATTCCTGCAGGCAGGGCAGCCGCAATCTTCCTCAATTGGGCGGCTGTCCCTGGCAAAACGGGCGTTTCTCAAATTCAGACGTCCGTCCTTGGTCAGCATGGTGCCGGTTCTGGCCATGCGGGTGGGCAGAACGCAATCAAACATATCCACACCCAGGCCCACACAGTTGATCAGATCCTCCGGCGCGCCCACACCCATAAGGTAAAGGGGCTTTTTCCGGGGCATCAAAGGCTGGGTGGCGTCTATAACCTCAAGCATGGTTTCCTTGGGCTCGCCCACGCTTAAACCGCCCAGGGAATGACCCGGCAGGTCCAGTTCGCAGATAAGCTCAGCGCTTTGCGCCCTCAAATCCTTGTACATTCCGCCCTGTACTATACCAAAAAGCGCCCCGCTTTCGGGGCGAAGAGCGCTTTTTGCCCTTTTTGCCCAGCGGGCATCCCTTAAAAGGGCCTTTTCCGCATATTCACGGTCCGCATCCGGCGGCGGGCATTCATCCAGGGCCATCAAAATATCGCTGCCCAGGAGGGTCTGGGCGTCCATGGCCTTCTCCGGAGTAAGCTCCATAAGGGCGCCGTCCAAATGGGAGCGAAAACTAACCCCCTCTTCTGTCACCACCCGGCGGGAAGCCAGGCTGAAAACCTGAAAGCCGCCGCTGTCGGTAAGTATGGAACCGGTCCAACCGCCCATAAAGCGGTGCAGCCCTCCCATCTCCGCCACCAGGTCCACACCGGGCCTTAGAAGAAGATGGTAGGTGTTGCCCAAAATAATGCCTGCCCCCAGGTCGCTAACCTCACCAGGTGTCAGGCTTTTTACCGATCCCACCGTGCCTACCGGCATGAAGGTGGGGGTCTCGACCACGCCCTTTCTGGTCGTGAGCCGGCCTCTTCTGGCCCGGCCGCTCTGGGCGAGGATATCAAAATCCAATTTTGCCATAGCTATATTATCAACATGGCGTCGCCAAAGCTATAAAATCGGTATTTCATTCTTATAGCCTCGGCATAGGCCGCCAGTATTCTTTCCCGCCCGGCCATGGCCGCGACCAACATCAATAGCGTGGTGCGCGGCAGGTGAAAGTTGGTTAAGATGCCGTCCGCCACTTTAATAGCGGAGCTCTCGTCTATCAAAATATCGCACCATCCGGCCCCGGGCTCGACCAGGCCCTGTTCTGTTCCCCGCCATTCCACTGCCCGCAAGCTGGTTGTGCCGACACAGATTACCCTGCCTCCCTTTTGACGGGTCTCTTCCACTGCGCGAGCTGTCTCGCAGCTGATCTCCACCCATTCGGAATGAAGCTTGCCGCTGGCCAGATCCTCGGCAGAAGGCTCGGCAAAGGTGCCGTATCCCACATGCAGGGTTACCGGAGCCACCCTTACCCCGCGTTTCAACAAGGCGGCCATGAGTTCTTTGCTGAGATGAAGGCCTGCGGTGGGAGCAGCTACAGCCCCTTGTTTGTGGGCATAAACCGTTTGGTAGCGCTGTTTGTCCTCAGCCAGAGGTCCGTCGGGCCTTTTAATGTAGGGAGGCAAGGGCACCTCCCCCAGGTCGGAGGCCAGGGACAAAGCGGATCCCGGGAACTTTACCAGGGCCTTGCCCCGGTCAGAGACCTCAACCACTTCCGCCCAGAGGTTTTCCTCTGGATCAAGGTTGATTCTGGCTCCCTTGGCCAGCCTGCGATGAGTCTTTATCAGGGTCTCATGCACCTCGGAACCGTCATCCATTACATCCAAAGGATGAGCGGGACTCAGTAAAAAGACTTCCACTTTGCCGCCGGTGGGTTTTCTGCCCCTTAGCCTGGCCGGGACAACACTGGTGTTATTTATCACCAGCAAGTCGTCTTTTCTTAACCATTCCAAAAGGTTATAAGCCCTTTTATGAACAGGCGCAGCTTGCCCTTCTGCCAAAACCATCAGCCTGGCCTGCACCCGGCGGGGAGCCGGATGCTGGGCTATCAGCTCTGGGGGCAACTGGTAGTCATAGGCGTCTAAGGGGCTTGACGCCTCAGCGGATCTGAGAAGGGCCGGATTCATGGGTCTCTTTGTACTCGCTGGGAAGCCTTGATCTGGGCCCCAAGGCTTAATTGCCGGGGCTTTTGCACAGCAAAGACTAGCATGATATGCCGAAGTAAATGCCTTGTCAAGACAGGTAATCTCTTGGGAAATAGAGGTGATTTCCCGGGGATGCCGACGGCTTGCCGCTTTGGTCCTCTTTAACGGGTAGTAAGGATGAGATAAAGACTGAATTCAATCTAATAACAAATTATTATATAGATGGTTTACATCCGCCGGTAAGGGAATGCGCTAAAAAACCGACTGTAAAACAAATTAACGTCGCCTTAAGGCATTGCGTCCCATCATTTTCACACCCAGGCGATAAATCAAATGCAAAAATTCGGTCAGCAGAAGCCCAAAGACAATCAGCCCGGCGATGGTCAAAAGGCGGGGTATGAAGTTGGCCCAGTTCCAAGGCCTTCCGGAGAGCAGGCCCTGCCCCTCCATGATCCAGTTAAAGGGGTTAAACGACTGCTCATATTCCATGGCATCGCGCTTTGTACGGACGCTGTCCACCTTACGGTCTATGGGGTTTGCGCTTTTTAACAAAAAACCCAGATTGATGGGATCGTTCTCAATAATCCTGATGGTGTTGGTAAATTTTTCCCCATAGGTACCGGCATACTCATAACGGGCAGCGCCAACCAACAGGCGTTTAAGGGCAAGAAGCGGGATACTGGTCCGTGCTTCACGTTGAAAGCGCAGCCATTCTTCCCAGCTCTCATCTAAAATGATGGTGTCCGATAGGCGGGTTACATCGTCAAAGCCTTGAAAAACCTCGCGAACCAGAATCCGGCTGGTGTCATGCACCGGAAAGCGGCGTTGGGAATCAGCCGGGTATTCCACAAAAGGCGGTCCATAGCGCTCGAGGGTTTGCACCTCAGCTGCAAAAACAGGTTTCCAAAGCAAAAACACAGCCAAACAACATACTGCTATGGCAATACCTAGCTGGCTGCGCATATACTTTACCCCCAAATTACTTTTGTGAACCTGACTCATTGGCTTTAAAATAGCATGAAAAAAATTCCCTGCCAACCAAGCAATGAACGAGGCCATTGTTTTATAACGGAGTGGAAATGAAGCCTGGATTAGATTTTGTGGATTTCAACTGGCATAGACCGCAGAGTTTCTTTCCGGTTGCCCTGGCCGCCCTTTGCAACCCAAGAAAATATTTTGCATCCTTCCCCCGGGTGCTGATTATTTTTCCACCGCTTGTATTTCTACTATTAACCCATTTGGTCCCGGTGGCAGTAAGCCTGTTTTTACCGGGCAACCAGGGCGCTAAAGCCGGATTGATATTAATTCTCACCTTTTTTTCAGGACACCTCATCACCGCCCTGACACTCTACGCCGTAGCCAGGATCATTGCCAAGAGCCCTTGGACTCTTGCAGCGGCTCTGAGGGTTTACGCCTATGCGGGAGCCGTTTGGATTACTGCTTTTTTAGCTATTTTTCTGCCTGAAAAGGCTGCTGCGGTTTACCTGGGGCTCGCCTTTTGTATACACGCCTATTTGGTTCTGGTGGGCCTGCAATCAGCCGGAGATATGTCCATGCCCATTGCCGCAGCCTGCATGATTATAACCGCTCTGGTTTTGGGGATTGTTTTTACTTTCTCAGGTTCTGTTTTTGTCTGAGGCCTGGCCCGACGGCTCACCAAGGGTTTATCATTAGCTTTAAAATGCAAAATAACATCTCTATCTCTCGTTTATTGGAAAAACTAACTACTAAATGTTAACCAACGCCGAGACAGATCTTCATCTTTCCAGTGTGTTGAAAAATTTCCTGAATAGGATTTTTCAGCAATTCATATTTTTATCCGATGCGCATTCGGTAAAAAGTATGACCACTTAGTTGTAAAAACCAACTAAACGTAAAAACCGCCGCTCAGGAGGTTTCAGATAATGAATGCACTTGGTTTTATTAACGCTTTTGATGAGTTGGCAGACCCTGACCAGCGTTTGGGGCGCAAAGTGGCCAATTATGGCCTGACCGCGGCCCTTCTGGAATACAGTTCGGCCCGTAAACTGTTTTTTTTCCTGCCTTTTGCCCGGGCCTTAAAGCCTTTTCAAGACGGTTATGGGAAATGGCTGGACTTGCCCCACTTAAAGGACAGGTTGGTTCTCCTGCATGCCCAGGCCTTGCCCGGCGCTCTGGAACGGGTTGATTTCACTGCCTTGCATGCAGCGGAATTGGATCGATACTTCCCGGAGCTTTGCCACTTGCGCAACCGCTGGGCAAAAAAACCTTTCCCGGTGACCTGCACGCCCCACACCCTGAACTACTGGTCAACTCAGGTCAGGAATTTGTATAAAGTCCTGCCCGGCGTTCAAAAATGTGATGCTGTCATGTGCACCAGCCGGGCAGCCCAAAAATACCTCGAGCTCTGTTTCAAAGCCTCTTCTGAAAACCTCTCAGACCTTGGCCTTAAGCAAGCGGGCTATAACGGCCAACTTAAAATTACTCCCCTTGGTGTAAGGGCTTCTGATTTTGGGGAGCAAGACATGGCCCAGGCCAGAAAAATTCTTGGCCTGCCTGCCGAGGGATTGGGGATTCTGTGTCTGGGGCGTCTCACCCCTTCGGATAAATACGACCTCATGCCGATCTTAGGGGCAATATCTCTTTTAGCGGAACGCTTTAACCTTTTTTTAGTGTTGGCGGGAGCGGCCAAGGGGCCCTATGCCAAGGAGCTTAAACAGACGGCCCATGAGATGGGGATAGGAAACCGGTTATTTCTTTATGAAAATTTTGACTCGGCCGTCAAGCCAAGCCTATACAGTGCATCAAACATATTCATCAGCCCGGCAGATAATTTTCAAGAAACCTTTGGCCTGACTCTGTTGGAGGCCATGGCCTCGGAAGTTCCTGTTTTAGCCAGTGACTTCAGTGGGTACCGGGATCTGATCGTCCCCGGCGAAACAGGCTTTCTCATACCAACCATCGGACCTTCGGACTACGGCCCCCTGGATGCGGTCTGGCCCATTCAGGCCGAGCATATCGCATCTCTCCAGTCTGCCGCCCGCACTGCCCTTGATTTAGACGACCTGTTGGAAAAAATCACTCTCCTGGCAAAATCTCCGGACCTTTGCCGGCAATTGGGAGAAAACGGCAGGAAAAGAGTAATTAAAGAGTTTGACTGGCGAGTTGTGGTCAAAAAAATGGAAGATGTCTGGCAGGAGCTTTTTCGCCAGGCCCAGGATATCAAACTCAACCCCATACCTGGCAACGTGTTGGGAGCAGGACAGGGAGAATTGTTCGGTCACTTTACCGGCAAGACCCTGCCTCAACAGCAGCCAATAGTCGTCGGCCCCCTGGCCCGGCCATTTGCCATGGGCAAATGGCACAAATCACCCCACCCCGACCTGGCCCAGGTGCTGGACAACAAATACTTACAGTATTTACTTGAAATAATAGGCCAAGCCCCTGACGGCCTGAGCTTTACAGAAATACAGAAACAGTTAAAAACTTCCTGGCCCGGATATCAACTCGAACACCTTATTCTACACGGCCTTAAAATGGGTATTTTTTCCCTGGCAAGATAAAATAAGCAACCGGCCTGGCCAAAAAACAACCTGCCCACCGGAAACAGGCTCCAGTGGGCAGGTGACCGGCCAGGGCCAAGAATGGCTGAGCAGACCGGTATCAAGGGTTAATTTGATCAGCTATAGCGCAGGCGGGCCGCTATTCCTCCCAGGCTCTCCAAGATGGGGTCATTGTCAACCTCTTCCAGAGCGGCCCCGGATTCAATGGCCCTGGCGACGGCGAGATTAACCACATCGTCAACAGAGGTCATCTCCCCCCCGCACAAGGGGCATTCTCCGGCCACATGGCGCAGGCGGCCGCAGCCCCCGCAGGCCCCGCCCGGTCTTCGGAGCCCCTTGGCCACGAAAAGAGTCTGCACCCTGCCCTCATGCAAGACTGCCAACACCTGGTTCAACCCCGAGGCCACCATTCCCTGGGGCCCCTGCATTTCCTTTAATTCGGCCAGCATTTTTTCCTGCCGCTCTTTTTTGGCCCTGCCCAAGGCCCGGCTAAACCCTTCAACCAGTTGGGGCAGGCTCGCGCCCGCGTCGCAGGAAAAGCTGCCCGCCAACCTTTCTTTTACATAGGAATGTAAAAACGGGTGGATAAACTCAACGGCTTTTTTACTACCGCCGAAAATTATCTGGTCATATTCCTTTGCCATTTCCATCAAGCTGTTGTTCACCGCCTTGAGATGGCGGTTTCTGAGTTCATCCGCCTTACGGGCCAGTCGGGCGTTGCCCGCCCTGGCGGCATTGCCGTCAGGTTCCGGAGATTCCGGATCTGTTCTGATTGTCTTTTCTTCAATTTCTTCCAGTGCACCCAGTTTGCTTTTAAAAAACCTGGCGTTTTGAAGATCCAACACCACCAGCAAGGTGGGCAGATACTCTCCGACCAGAGCCGCCAGGGGCCTTATATAGGCTGAATGACCTATTTCCATCAGATTTGGGACCAATACGGGAAGGGCGCTGGTTTCAAAAAGCCCCTT
This sequence comes from Dethiosulfatarculus sandiegensis, assembly GCF_000931935.2. Classification (GTDB taxonomy): domain Bacteria; phylum Desulfobacterota; class Desulfarculia; order Desulfarculales; family Desulfarculaceae; genus Dethiosulfatarculus; species Dethiosulfatarculus sandiegensis. The sequence continues at coordinate 17,726 of NZ_AZAC01000056.1, read as the reverse complement.
TTCTTGGCAGGAGAACAATACCAGCCCCCGGTCCGGGCCCAAGGGCAATTCTTCCACATAGTGAGTGGCGACTTTTAAGTCCGGGGCCATTTTACGCCACATTTCCGCTGAGCCATTGCCCCGCAGTTTATTCTCCTTAACCTTGATCATCTGGGACAAGGCCTGGAGCCGGCCTTCACGGTTTTGGTCCAGAGCCAGGTACAGGCTCAGGGTGGGGTCGGGACGGCTGTCCCATTTTGCCAGCTGGTTCAACTTGGCTATGTCACGCATGGATTACTCCTTTTGCAGACAAAAAACGCCTCCGGCCCAGGAAAAGGCTTCCTGGTTCCGACTGCGACGGTTGACCATATTGCATAGATTATTCGAAGTACCGACAGAGTGAACGCACTTTGGCCGCGCCAGCGGGTAAGCTTGGAAGACTGTTCGGTTAACAGTCTGTTATCAAAGGAATAACTTGGCATTTACCTAATAGAATAAAACAGTCTGAAGCCTGGGTCAAGCTGATAAGAACACTCGCTTGCTAAAAAAATTCCAACCTTTCAAACGGCTTCAAAACAATCGGCCACAGAGCGAATTCAGCGCCAAGCGTGAAACCGCTCTTCACCTTTAGTTACGCGCTTCAATTTTTTAATACCGGCAACCATCGGCTGCAACAGGGGTTTAATTTTTGGTATGATACCATGTTGTCCCGGAGGGGGGCCTTAAGCCCCAGATGATCATTGCTTGCCGCTTTTTTTCGAGGAGCGTGAATTGAAACTCTCATACAGAAAGCTTAGCGTTCTTCTCGTAGATCAGGTTTCAACCGGCCTGGACACCCTGAAAACCTACTTGGAAGACTTCCAGTTCTATCGCACTTGGACTGCCCAAGATGTTGAAAGTGCAATAAAAATATTAAAAGACAAGCCTGTAAACCTGGTGGTGAGCGCCTGGAAGATGCAACCACAAAGCGGTTTTCAGCTCTTACAGAGGATAAGGGCGGCTGAAAAGACCAGGGAATTGCCGGTTCTTTTAATGATAGACCGCAAGGATAAGGCCCTGGAACAAAAAGCGCTCGAATTGGGAGCCAGCGGTTTCTTAAACACCCCCTTGGCCATGGAGCCGGTGCGGCTGACGGTGGCCCAGATGCTGGACCAGTTTGTGGACGAGGATGAAGAAACCTTTATGCAGCACATGACCAAGGCCAGGAAGTCCGTGCGCCTTGGAAAATTGGACCAGGCCGAGGAGAGCTACCAAAACGCCCTGAAGGTGAAATCAAGTAAAGAGGCCATGTTGGGCCTGGGTCGCATCCTCAAGGAAAAGGGCGACATGGAGGCGGCGGCCACTGCCTTTATCAGCGCACTGCGCCTTGACCCCAAAAGCCTGCGGGCTTTTTTGGGGCTGGCCAGCGTCTACAATATTATGGGGCGCAAAACAGATGCGCTAAAGGTGCTGGCCGGTGCGGTCATGGCTGCGAAAAGGATGAAAAAATCCGGGAAGGTTACCGCCAGCCTGCATTTTTACATGGGCGAGCTGGAGTTGCAGCTAAAGCAATTGAAAAAGGCCCTGGACCATTTTCACGAAGCCACGGATGATAACCCCAAAGATCCGGATATGCAGGTGAAGATGGGTGACGCCTTGTCTGACTCCGGTCATTTCGCCGAATCGGAAGAGTTCTACCAAAGGGCCCTGGAACTTGATCCCGAACTGGCCCACGTCTACAACCGCCTGGGTATAAGCTACCGGAAACAAAAGAAATACGACCTAGCCCTCAACCTGTTTGGCAAGGCTTTAAATTTCCATCCTCAAGATGAACACCTGCTTTACAATATGGCCCATTGCCTGTGGGACATGAATTCCCTGGAAAAGGCCACCGAGTACTTGAGCCGCGCCCTTAAGCTCAATCCCGAATTTAAAGAGGCTCAAATGCTCTTGGACGCAGTCTTGAACAAACTGGGCTACAAGGTCAGCGAAGGCGCCCCGCCCCCACCTCCGGTCCCCTAGCAGGGTGTAGAATAAATTGGGCAACTTGCTTGCCCCGCAATACTACACGCCGGGTCCTTATTCAGGCCCGAAAAACTATGCTATTGGTGTGTCCATCAGAGAATATTCATGACCCGCTAGGCTCTTTGGAGGGCGGGCAGCTTATGATTTTTTTCAAAAAGCCTTCCCGGTATTTTAAAATGCAAACCCGCTGAAAACGCCATTTTGACCAGCCTCCGTCAAAAAACCGCCTTTTTGTCGATGCCGACATGATCACGCCTTGCCCAAAACAAAAGCCGCCGATAGATCCCAATAAAGATATTAACTTGAAAAAACTCTATAAAAAGCTTGGTTAACTTCATTGCAAAGAACTAAACCTGATCGCATTCTGCCTACTATTAATTAGGCCCGTATTTTGCATATAACTTGGGATACCAGCGCCAAGGGCTACAGATTATTGCCGTTTGGACCTAAAATCATAAACTCTGAGGTCTTCTCAGCCCCCGGCGCCTACAACAGGGAAAATCCGGCTATTCCAAAGTCGGTAAAAAATGCTCACCCGGAGAGTTGAAAATACCGGGAGCAGAAAGGCTTTGCTTAAAAATGCTCGCACCCTCCGCCTTTCCCCAAAGGCTTACCTTGGAAATCACCAACCATTGCAACTACCGCTGTGTGATGTGTCCTTCCCACCTGGAGCCGGATGCCAAAAAAGGCTTTATGGCCAAAAGACTTTTCCGGAATCTGGTGGATCAGGCGGCGGAGCGCCTGCCTGTGGCCCTGGTTCCTTTTTTCAGGGGGGAGCCTCTGATGCATCCTGAAGCAGCGGATTTTCTAAACTATGCCAAGCAAAAGGGACTTGGCCCCATCCAGTTGGCCAACAACGGTTCTCTGATGGACCGGCAAACCGCAGCCCGGCTTTTGGATGCAGGGGTAGATTTCATCTCCTTCAGTCTGGACACCATCGAACCTGACGAATACCTGGCCATGCGCCGGGGTGAGCCCTTGGCAAAGGTTATGGAAAACATAATGGGACTTTTGGATTTGCGGGACCAGGGCAATTACCCCACCCAGATTCAGGTTTCAGCCACCAGAACCGAGATCAACCAGAAAAGCATAGATAAATTTATTGCCCATTGGCGCAATATCGCCGACCGCACCAGGATCTATTATGAACATTCCAAAGACGGTCACCTGGGCAGCCTGGACTGTCCGGAGGTGCCTGAATCCATCCCCAGAAAGCCCTGTCAAAAACTTTACACGGACCTCGTGGTTTACTGGAACGGCCAAGCGGCCTTTTGCAACCATGACTGGCAAAGGGGCGATGATTTGGGGGACCTGAACAAACAGAGCATTGAAGACCTCTGGCTGGGGGAACGCTACGAAAAGATGCGTACCGCTCATAACCGGCCTGAAACCATAACAGATTCCACCTGCCTTTATTGCGACCACTGGAAAATTTCTTATTTGGAAGAACAATTGATCGGTGAACTCTATACACCACAAGACGACCTGGCCAGGGCAGGCGGCCAATGAAAAATAAAGAGTTACCACACCCGGCAGGAACCTCCTGCATTGGAAGGGTATTAGAATGTGCGGCATAGCTGGGATAGCGGGCCTGGGCGAGGTTGAGCCCCCTTCGGAAAACCTTTTGCAAAAGATGGCCCAAGCCATGGCCCACAGGGGGCCGGACGGTGAGGGAGTCTTTCTGAAGGGAAAAGTGGGTCTGGCTCACCGCAGGCTGGCGATTATAGATCCCTCGCCCGCCGGCAGTCAGCCCATGGTCTCCCCCGACCGGAACCTGGCCGTGGTCTTTAACGGCACTATTTACAATTTCAGGGAACTGCGCTCTGAGCTGGAAAAGCAAGGCCACCTGTTCAAAAGCCAATGCGACACGGAAGTTTTGCTGCACGGCTGGAAAAAATGGGGCGAGGATCTGGTTCCCAGGCTGAACGGGCATTTCGCTTTTGCCGTGACGGACCACCAAAAGGGAATGGTTCACCTTATCAGGGACCGTTTCGGAGTAAAGCCCCTTTACCTGGCCAAGCTGGGCAAAAATCTGGTATTTGCTTCTGAAATCAAAGCGATAACCGCTCACCCCCTTTACACTGCCGAAGTCAATCATCAGGCACTGGCCGAGTATTTCACCTTTCAGAACCTGTTTCGCTACCACACCCTGTTCAAGGGTGTAGAGCTTCTGCCCGCGGCCAATATCATGACCATAAACACCCGGACAGGAGAGATTAAAAGAAGGGCCTATTGGGATTACAATTTCAGCAACCCCGACCAGTCCATGGGCCAGGAAGAGGCGATCTGCGAGGTCAAAAGGCTATTGATTCAAGCGACCAAGCGCCAACTTGTGGCTGACGTGCCCGTTGGGGCCTATCTATCGGGCGGCATGGACTCAGGTTCTTTGGTGGCCATCGCCTCCAGGGAGCTGAACCGCATGCACACCTTCACCTGTGGTTGGCACATGGGAAGCGTGCACGGGGTTGAGGCCAGCTTTGATGAAAGGGTTCAGGCGGAACTTATGTCCTATCTGTTTAAAACCGAACATTTTGAACAGATAGTGGGGCACACCGATGTGGGCTGGGCCTTGCCGCTTGTGGTGAATCACCTGGAAGACCTGCGCCTGGGCATGTCCTATGGCCAATACTATGCGGCCAGGCTGGCTTCCAAATTCGTCAAGGTTTGCCTAAGCGGCGCCGGAGGCGACGAATTATTTGGCGGCTACCCCTGGCGCTACTACCGGGTGAGCCACTCCCTGGGTAAAAAGGAATTTTTCGACAACTATTTTTCCTATTGGCAAAGGCTTATTCCCAAAGGGCTGCGCCAAAACTTTTTCACCCCTGCGGCCAAACGCCATATGGAGGGGGATGATATGCGCCGGGTGCTCACCCGGGTGTTCACCTTTCACTCCAACCTGGCCTATGAGACCCCGGAAGATCACATAGCCAACTCACTTTATTTTGAGGCCAAGACATTTCTACACGGGCTTTTTCTGGTGGGAGACAAACTTTCCATGGCCAATGGGCTGGAGGAGCGTTTCCCCTTTATGGATAATGATCTAGTTGATTTTGCTCAAAAAATCCCGGTACGTTATAAATTGAGAGACCTGGAAGAATGGAAACACCAGGATGAAAACGCCTTTGGCAAGAAAAAATCCTATTTCCAGACCCATGACGACGGCAAGAACATATTGCGCCAGGCCATGAGCCTTTTGGTGCCCAAGGAAGTATCTGAGCGGAAAAAGCAAGGTTTCAGCTCTCCGGATGAATCGTGGTTCAGGGAAGGCAACCTGGAGCTGGTAAAAAGGCTGATCCTGCGTAAAGGCGCCATGTGCCACGACTATATCTCACCCAGGGTTATAACCGAGGTGATGGAGGCACATTGCCGCTGCGGCATTAACTTGAGGCTCCTGATCTGGTCATTGGTCAATTTTGAACTTTGGCTGCAACTCTTTATGGGCAAGGCCGGAGATTATTACCAGAGCCTTGGGCTTGATGAAATGACCAACGAACTCATGAAAAGCAAGCCCCCCTCCCAGATAAAGGCGGCCTGAAACCGATTATCGCCAAGACTGCCCGTCCGGCCGGGAAGGGCCCATACCTGAAAATGCGCGGAGACGGAATTCAATTGCCTAACAACATCTTTGCAGACTCATCAATGGAATGTTCCCAACCCAGGCTGATGGAGCTTATCAGCCAGAACCGGTTGGATGTGGTCATGGGCCTTTTGGACCCATTCCTGGCCACTGAACAGGCCACCAACACAGGGATGCTTTTGGAACTGGGTGAAGCCCTCTTGAGGGCGCAGGCCGCCAAAGGCGCAGATAAGGTTTTTGCCTGGTTGATCAACCAGGACAGGGATCACGGCCAGGCCCACAATCTTTTAGGTATTGCCAAGGTCATGCAGGGAGACGCACCCGCGGCTGAACAGTTCCTGCGCAAGGCCGTGGAACTGATGCCTCAAGACAGGCCCAGCTTGAACAACCTGGCCAAGGTGCTGATGCTGAAAAAAGACTGGGCTCAGGCCCTTGGTTTTCTGGAAAAGGCCTGGCAGCTAAACGGTCAGGACCCCAAAGCCCCGGAGATGGAGCTGATAAAAAACTGCCGCACTCAGCTGGGGGAGAAAACAAAGCCCCTGATGGATAATCCCATCTCAAATGACCCTTTTATGAAACTGGTGCCCCCGGAAAAACAGCCAGCCAAAACCGGTCTGAATGTACTTATCTACGCTGATTTCAATGTGGCCGGCCAGCTTACCAAACTTTGCCGGGCCCTGAATCAATACACGCCCCACAAGGCCCGGTGCATAATTGTACAAGACGATTATTTACAATATGACCGGGATATAATCATAAACGACCAAAACGGCAGACAGGTGTTTCATGATTTGAATGAAATACACCAATTGGTCAGGCAGGCGGATTTCTTTCATATAGGCAGACAGGCCCTTAACCTGCCCAACCTGAACTTCGACCAAATACTTAATGAAAAAAACTGCCTGGTCCAGTATTTCGGCTCTTATCTGCGTATGAACCACAAAAAACTCTTTTTGTGGCACCTCAAAAGAAATATCGCAGCGGTGGTGGGATTCGGCTGGACCCAGGCCTTTCCCCTGCACCGCAAATTTTATCATATTCAGCAATTCTTCGATCCCACCCCCTTTGAAAGGGTTCCCAGGCTTAACCCGGGAGACGCCATCCGGGTGGTGCATGCTCCCACCAACCGGGAAATAAAACGCACCGCCGACTTTGTTGCCGCCATGGAACCCCTGGTGAGGGAATTCAAGGTCGAAATGGATATCATTGAAGGTGTGGACAACAAGGCCTGCCTGGAGCGCAAGGCAAGAGGGCACATAACCTATGACGAAATGGGCACCCCCACCTTTGGGCTCAACTCAGTGGAATCCATGGCCATGGGGCATGTGGCGCTTTCCAGTGTGAACCCCCATGTTTTAAGCTATATGCCGGACACTCCGGTGGTGCGGATCACGCCTGAGAGCCTGGCCCCCTTGCTGAGGCGTCTGGTCAGCGATCACGAATTGGTAAACGCCATAGGCGACAGGTCTTATGAATTCGTCAGAAAACATTATGACGAGATGCGCTCGGTCACCCAATTCGCCCACCTGTACAACGGCATCAAATACGGATTTTTTCATTGTGACTCAGGCCTTCCCCTGGAGTTTTCATGAATAGTCAAACACAGGCAAAACCCTGGGCCAATCAAAAGGCGGTAAGGCATTACGACTTGACGCCGGACCAGGTGCAACAACTGGACAACGATCAAACCTGGTTTTTCATGAGCCGGCTGGTGGCCAGACACCTGCCGCCGGGCTCCTCGCTCTTAGACCTGGGTTGTGCGGCAGGCTCGCTCCACAGCCTTTTGAACAAACGAGGAGTCAAGATGCAATACACCGGAGTGGATGTCACCCCGGAACTGATTCAAGCCGCAAAACACCGCTATCCGGAAATCAATTTCCAGGTGGCAAGCGCCCTCGAACTTCCCTTTGAAGATGCCTCTTTTGACGTAGTCTTCAGCAAAGGCACTCTTTTTGTAACCCAAGACCCGCATGAAGCCCTGCTTCAGGCCTTGCGAGTAGCTAAAAGGACCCTGATAGTCGACCTGGTGCTGAACAAACCCGGTGAGCCGGATCAGACAGTCACCACAGAAGATCGCGGCTCGGTTCATCTTCTCGGGCCTCAAGGACTCTCCGAACTGGGGCGAGCCCTCTCAGGCTGCCGGGTTGTTTCAAATCTTTTGAATGTCGGGTTGACCCACCGTGACCAACTGCATCCCGCTTATCAAAAAATGAATTATCTCAAGCACCTGGTGCTTTGCGTTCACAAGGAGACCAAGTGAGGATCGCTGTTTTATCACCCAACAACATCCATGGCCTGCCGGCAAGCCTGGCCAAAGGGCTTAACCGGCTGCCCGGGGTCAAGGCCAAAAGCTACACCTACCTTGATCCGGCCTATGGCCCGTATGGCGACGTGGTCTTAAAGGACCTTTCCCTGGATGGATTCAAGCAAACACTTGAAGAAATTATCAGCGCAGATCTTATCCATGTTTTCGACGAATCCTTTCAGGCCCAAAACTTCAATTTATTGGATCATCTGCGCCCCAATAATTCCGTCTTCACCTATACCCCTGAATATTTCAAAAAAAATAACTCGGAAATATTTTTTCGCCATTATCAGGGGGGCATAGTCGCCACCTCCTGGCCCCTTACCGGAGCCTTGTCCACCTGCCCGGTGCCTTTGGTGCATATGCCGCCGGTGCTGGACCTTGAAGATATTCCCACCCGAAATTCCGCCACCTTATCCGGGCCCCCGGTTCTGGCCTATCACAGCCGACACCAAAGGCGGGGACATCTGGATCAGATTCTGCAAGTCTGCTTCGAGATCCAGGAACACCTGGAGATGACCTTCAACTGGCTGGAGAACTTGAACCGCAAGGACTATCTGCTGGAGCTGGCCAACAGCAACCTGTTTTTGGATGACCTCACCTTGAACGGCCTAAGCATCCAGGCCCTGGAGGCCATGGCTGTGGGCTTGCCGGTGGCCGCCAACTTGAGCGGGCTGGATTTTACCCTTATGCCCGAAGCCCCGGTTATTCCGGTCTCTCCCCAAAATCTCACCATACGCCTGGCCGAGATGGTTTCAAATCCATCCACCCTGTCTGAAACAGGCGACCGTTCCGCGGCCTGGATAAGACAAAATCTCGATCCCGCCAAGGCCGCCGCCCGCTGGAAGGCTCTGTATCTGCATGTAGTCACCTTGGGCGGTCCGGTGCCGGAAAATCCTTATTTTCCTGAAACAAAAGGGCAAGAATCATGATATCCCTCACCCTGGATACAGACTGGGTGCCGGATGCAGTCTTATCCGACACTATGGATCTACTGGCCGAACACAACCAGAGGTGCACGGCCTTTTGCACCTCCGACTATCCGGCGGTGCTTTTAAAAGGGCATGAAGCAGCCCTGCACCCCAATTATCACAACCGAGAAATAAGCGAGGCAGAACATTTAAAAAGTTTGCTTGAACTATATCCTAAGGCCAAGGGTGTAAGGGCGCACACCCTTTATATTCACGGCAGGCTCATAACCGCCACCTACCCTGAGGCGGGACTGCTCTATTCCAGCGACTATATGATGCTTTACCAAAAGGATATAAAGCCCATACCCATGCTTGGCCTCTGGCAAATGCCCATATTCTTTGCAGATGCATCCTGGTTGCGCGATCTGGAAAGGAACCAGGCCCCGAAACTGAATGACTTTGACCTTGCCCTGCCCTCATTAATGGTCTTTTGCTTTCACCCTATTCACATCTATGTCAACACACCGGATGTGGCATTTTATGAAAGCATCAAAAAAGACTATCAAAATCCGGCCAGGCTGAGAGAGTTGCGCAATCGCTCCCGACCCGGAGTCAGAGACCTTTTCATGGAACTCTTAATGCGCATGGACAAAATGGGGCTGAAAAGCAAACCCTTGCTTGAATGCCTGCCGGATAACCAAGCCTGATCAGACCTGTTCGGGTTCTTTTTTAACTATCTCTTCTATCTAAAAAAATTAAAAAAGGGTTGGCTTGCCTTAACGGCATGGCTAACCCTTTTTGTTCGACTTTATCGGGTAAAAATCGCCTACCGTGGAGAACCGCCTCCGGCCCGGCAGGTGATTCTAAAAGTTGTGTTCATCCAACCTTTTTTTCCTGCCTTGCTCCGAGGATTCAAAATAGGTGGTTTTAAAGAGATGCCGCATGGTTATACCTTCATTATTAAAGGCCTTTTCCCACTTTTCCAGGGCATGGCGCTGAGCGTAGACCTTTCTCAGGTTTTTTTCCCATAAGGCAGCCTTTTCCCTGATCCAGTCTTCTCCAGCTACTTCGGAAGCCAAAAGCATGCCCCCGGCCGCTCCGGCCATATCACCTTCCAGATACTTCACCAGGCCGTTATACAGCATCTCAGCTGCGCTGAGTTCCAGGCCTTCGTGCCCGGTGAGTTTAAAGCCTTCGGCTATTTGCTTGGTTTTGAGGGTCAGGTAATTCAAGGACTGGGCCCTTAAATGGAAAAGCCAATTGCATTTTTCACAAGCCAACCTACGCTGCCACAGGGCTGGAAAATCCCTTTGCACCGAGGCCCGGCGATAATCAATCAGGCCAGGGTGGTTCAAAAGATCCATCAGACTGGAATCAGGCGCCCGGCCGTTTCCATGGAAAACCTCTTCCACATCCACCATGCAATGGGAAACCCAGCCATCCCAAAGTACGGTGAAAATGGTGTAGGGAAAAACACATACCGGGAAATCGCTTTTATCTTCCTGTTCAAAAATGCCGAAATTACCTTCCGAGATCCGTCCCCCGAAGTTGTAAACTCCATGAATGGAATTATGAAAATAAGGAAACTTTGATATCATGAACTCTTCCACCTCATCGTCTGAATGATGCAGGTTTCCCGCCTGACGCACAAAATTGAAATAAACCTTGGACCTGGGTGAAGGCATGGCTGCATATTGATCGTGAAAATCCTTTATGTTGGCCATTACCTTGCCAAAATCATCTTTACCGTGCAAAGAGGCAAAGGTTTGACGGTCCAAACCATAGGTGGAAAGCAGAATCACGTCAAAGGCATCGGCCAGGGGGCGGGCCATTTCTTTTCTAAGATGGGTGGCATTGGTGCTGATGGCTATTTCCACCTTGTCCCCCACCTTTTGACGCAAATATTGGACCATTTCAAGGTACCTGGGGTGCAGAAGCGGCTCGCCGTGTTTGTAAAAATAGATCCTGGCCACATCATCGGGAATCTGTTCGCAGATAGCCCTGAAGCGGTCCCAGTCCATCAACCCCCGTTGGCGCTCGCCGGTTTCGCTTAGGCCTTTGCGCATATAATCTTTGTGAGCGCAGATGGCGCAACGATGAGTACAGGCATTGGTGGGCGAGATATAGAGGATCGGCGGAAAATAGTCCAGCTCAGTAAGCCCGTTGCTCCAGGCGTAAAGCGGTGAACGCCGGCATTCTTTTTCCAGGGAGCCCATGCGGCTCAATACCTGGGCCTGCACCTGATCCGGGCCGTTATATTCTCTTCGCACCACTTATCGTCTCCTTATATAAACCGAACCGCAATTAAACTGTTTACTTTAATCAATCCCACTGCGGCTTCGGGAGATGACCCAACTATTTGAAACCCTCTTTCTTTAGAAGGCTGAAGAGATAAGCCTCTTTCCCATCTTCAATGAAAAAACCGTCTTTTGTTTTCCGGGCAACAAATCCGGTTTGACCGGTCAGTTGAGTTTTCCTGCCCGGCCCCAGGTAGTAACGTTCTTTTGCTCTCTGAAAATATGCCGGTGAAAACGGGTAATTGGCCCGCACCAAACGATCTATCTCCTCCAGGGAAAGCCCTGAATGCACCTGTCTCTCACTAAAGGGGGGAGCCTGTGTCGCCTGGGTTTCATCCTGTTTGCGCGGTGCAAACATTCCATTGACCAAGTCGAAAAGGGCATTCGGCGCCTTTGCAGCAGTTAGTTGCGACAACCCCAGATACAGGCTTCCCAAATCCGTCTTATCATCCAGGGGATATTCCCACTGGGCGTATATACATCCCCCATCAAACCGGTCGCTGAGCTCCAAAAGGCTCACCCCGGTCTTTTCCCCGCCCTGCCAAATAACCCAGCGCAAGGGGTCGGCCCCTCTTAATTCCGGGAGCAGGGAGGGGTGAAGATTCAAGGCAAAATCGGCTTTTTGGCGTAGCTCAGCCGGTATCAATAGGGAATAGGCGCAGGCCAGGACCAAATCGCATTCGATCTCCAGCAGCTTGGCTGGCCTTTTATCCTCGGAAAGGCTATGGGGAGTGAAAACCGGATACCCCCGGGGAACCTTGCTAAGCCAGTCCAGAACCGGCCTGTTTCCAGCTCCCTGTTCCGGGGCGGTGACAACCGCCTTGAGCTCAAAGCGGCTGTCCTGGTCCAGGGCCTTGAGCAGATCCAGGCTCATGGGATAGCTGCCATAGAAGACCACCGACACCATCAGGCTTCTCCCTTTTCCAAAACAGAGAAGGGCAGCACATAGAAATAGGGATATTCTTTTTTGATCCCCTCAGGCCCAAGGGCCAGCCAGGGATCAAGCCCTCCCGACAGGCTGATGAAATAGCCATATTCGCTATTCACGGTTCCCCAGCGTTTTTTAAAGGTCTGCAGGCTTTTCTGACTGGGCCAGGAAGCCCCCCAGTTCCACCACAAAGCCCCCTGAGCGGCCAGATCCTGCATGGCATGAAATATAAGCCCGCTTAGGGGTTGGGCCGAACGGTGTTCGGCCTTTAAGGCCGGTGTGAAATACTCTATCACCCGGCCATGGCGGACCAAAAAGGCAGCAGCCACCGGTTCATCATTGATTTTGGCCACGTAAGTGAGTGTATCCAACCTTTGCCTGGCCAAATCAAAAAACCGGCGATCCTTGGCCCCTCCGCCCAAGGCGGCCAGGTTCTCCGCATGGGTGCGCTCCAAAAAATCCTGATCTTCCGGATTACTTGAAGCACTTACTTTAACATTACTTTTAAAAGCCTTGCGCACCATATTCCTGGTTTTGGAATGCAGAAGGTTCATAAGCTCCTGAACCGGGTCTTCAACCTCGGCCAAGGAGCCCAGGGGAGTCATGTGCCCCATTCTCAAATCGCCTGAATCCCAGGTCCGGCCTTTTAAAAAACCTGAGTTTCCGCCCCAGGGCGTGTCGATAAAAACAGAGACCCGAATATCTTCCCGCTCGGCCAGATCCCGCCATGCAGTTAAAAGTTTTTGGCGCACCAAATCCGGCTCCGGCAGATCCGCTTCCAGGATAAAACTTGCGTTAGAGCCAAAATAAGGCAAGGAGTTGGCAACCTTACCGGCCTCACCCTCCTTGACCAGCATGGGCAGAACCCCAACCAGGCGATCGTCTTCCAGGCAGACCAGAGTCCTCTCCCGCACTTCCGGCAGGTAGTCTTTCAAAAGATCGACCCAAGAACGGGACTGGAACAAAAGAGATCTGTTTTCCCATTTCAATAACCCGTCCCAATTGTGAAGCGGGTTTTCCGGGTCTCTGAGTCTTATCTCAAAAGCCATGCCTTAGCCCTCCCCGAGAGCTTTTCTGCCGGCCAATATGGAAAGAGTGCTGCGGTCCTGATGCAGATAATGGATATTAAAATGCTCTTCCACCATGGAAAGGGCCTCTTCCGGTTTAAAGAGACGCCAGGGATAAGTAAAGTTGTTGCGGTTCCTTTTCAGGCTGTAGGCCTGGTCTCCGTTCCAAAAACACTTAAGGAAATAATGATAAATAAACCTTTGCAGACTTAACTCTCCGGAGCCGATGCCCAGGTTCGGGTAATCGTTTTTCAACGCAACCGTAAGCCCCAACTCATCCAGTTCCTTGGCTAATAATGTCATTTCCCCGGCCAGGAGATCGGCTTTCTCCTGGTCTTTGGCATAGACTGATCGGAGATAGTTGTCACTCAAGGTGCGTATGCAGGACTGTTCCAGGCTAAAGGAAACCGCCAACACGCCATGAGCCGGGATCTTCTCCGCCACCCTGGCCAGGACCTCATCCGGCCGGTTCACATGGCTTAAGACATAGTCCATGATCACCAAGTCCAAGGACCCGTCAAAAAACGGCAGGGCCTGGTCCAGATCGGCCAGGATCAAGGTTACATTATCCAACCTACCAAAATGCAGATCAAAAGCGGGCAACATCCCGGAGGAATCAAGGCTGATCACCTCTTTATCCGGGAAAAGGCGAGCCAGCCATTGCACATAGATCCCCGGCCCGGAGCCCAGATCGGCCATCACCTTCACCCCGCTCAAAAGGGAGCTTAGTTTATCCTTATCATCCAAACCGAAGCGGCTCACAAAATCTTGAACCCGGTTTTCAATATTCTCCCGAGTCACATAGGAACTGAAGGTTGAGTCATGACCGCAACGGGAAAAGGCACTGTCTTCAAGGGACGCGTCTTCTAAATAATCATAGATCAGGTTGTTTTTCTGCACAGTTTCATGGGGCAGATCAAGGCGCAGCCAGGAAGGCCCCATTGCCGTCTTTGCAACCTGGGTTTCAGTATTCACCTCTTTACCTCATCTAGCGCCCGGCCGATAACAGCCGGTTTGTTTGCAAGGCCAAACCCGTCAAAAAATTGCCGACCCCATTTGCTGGCGGCAATGATCCAGCAGCTGGCTCAACTGCCCCCGCGGGCCGCTGCCCGCATTTGTCAGGGCTTTTTCCAGATGATCGCAGGCCTCTTGCCATTTCTCACCCATAATAAGAACCTTGGCCAAATTGGCCTGATAGGTTCGGCTTTGGGGATTAAGCCTGGCAGCCTGAGACAAAGCCGACTCGGCCATTTCTATTTCACCGGCCATGAGATGGGAAACGCCCAAGGCGTTTTGAGTCTTGCCGTCCACATGGTAGTTAACCAACTGTCTATGAACCGTAACCGCCTGATCATACTGTTGATTATCCATATGAATCCGCCCCAGCAACTCCAGGGAGGCCCTATGGTCCGGTTGGCCGGCCAGTATCTCGCGCAATAAAAGAACCGCTTTTTCGGTTTCCCCGGCCTGGTGCAGTTCCCGGGCTTTGTCAAAGCTCTCATCCGGTGAGGCTGTCCGGGGGGCAAACACATCCGCGCCTTTCAGATCAAAGGGCACGGAAAAACCGTCCGGGGAATCAATCTGGTTATTCATTTTAAATCCTCGCCGCTTATTTTGGTTAGTCATACCTTGGCACACAGTTAGTGCATTCAAATAACATGCCAACAAAACAAGCGAATACCACGGGCTTAAAGCTGATTTTTAAATCGGGGAGAGAAAATAAGGTAAGAAAGACCGGGAATTTTTTTCCGGGACAAAGCTAAGGCAACCTTGCCCAAAGGACCGGTTGCCTTGCTTGGGGAGCGATAAAACTGTGCCGGATTCATTAATTGGCAGCGGTCCTTTGCCTGAGACAAGGAACCGCTGCCAAGGTTGAAGGTTTTAGACTGAGCGCTTAAGCCCGGTCACCTGGCTAGCCTCCCAGCAACTGCAGCGCCAAGCGCGGCAGGCTGTTGGCCTGGGCCAACATGGCGGTTGCGGCCTGGGCCAAGATGTTGTTCTTGGTGAAGGTGGTCATCTCAGTGGCCACGTCCACGTCACTGATCCGGCTTTCAGCCGCCTGCAGGTTCTCCGCCTGGATCTGCAGGTTGGTGATGGTGTTTTCCAACCGGTTCTGCAAGGCGCCAAGGGCCGCACGGGCGGTGTCCTTCTTGTTGATGGCTGCGTCCACACCGGAAAGGGCTTCCTGAGCCGCGGTCTGAGTCAGGATGTCGGCGCCGGCCCAGTTGGTTTCACCGGCTCCGTTCTGAGCCTGGATCCACTCGTCGGTCTCGTCAGCCGAACCGTAGTCGGTCAGAACCGAAGTCGGGGCGTCGTTAGTCGGCAAAACGCCGCCCCAGGTGCCGCCCATGGAGGTGCCGGAGATCACGCCGCCCACAATGTCTGAGGTGCCGTTCATTGTGGTGAGGTTAAAGATCTGCACCTGATGGGTTTCACCGCCCACATTCATCTGGATCTGAAGCTCGTACTCTTCGTTCACCTCATCGTAGTAGGCGCTGGCGGTCATCTGCTTGTCGCCGCCGTTTTCCAGGGTCGCCGCACCTGTGCTCATGGCCGTGGAAGCGGAGACAGTGTTAATGGAGTTACCTTCTTCACCCCACTCATTGGCGAACAGATGTACGGTCGCACCGTCTGCCACTGCGTGCACTCCGATGGATGCCGAGTTGGCATTCAGGAAGGCCGCGGTGTCCCAGGCAACCGAGGTTGCGCTGTAGCTGGTGGTGGTCAGGTTTACGGTTCCGGTGCCGGAGCCGCCGTTATAAGTTCCCACTCCGGAGCCGGTGGCAAAGGAGAAGACCTGGCCATTGACGGTGAGGCTCTGGGTGGAGATGTCGTCCGTGGCAGAGCCGCCGCCGCTCAATGCGGTCATGGTGATGGTTCCGGAGGCCTGGGCTCCCTTGTTGATGTCCGCCACGATGTCATCGATGCTGTCTCTGGATGCGTCAATATCAACATAACCATAGACATTCCAGGTGGCGTTGCCCGGGTTCTCGTTGTCGAAATCCGTACTGTAGCGGATGCCGAAGAGGCCGTCAGTGCTCGACGCGCTCTCGGAAAGGGCGTCAGCAGGGGAGGTCGCGTTAAAGGTGAGAGTGCGCAAGGTGTCTCTGTCGTCTGAGTTGCCCACGCGCAGGCCTGTGGCCTCGGTGGCCCGCATATCACCGATATTTATGAAGTAATAGTCTTCCGCCGACTCGTTGCCGGTGCCGAAGTGAACCTTGAGGCCGCTGCCCTCGTGGCCATATTGCATAGAGCCGTCAAGGAGCTTGACACCGTTAAAGTCGGTGGCGTTTGCGATACGGTCGATTTCAGCGGCCATGGCCTGATACTCGGAGTTCATGATCTCGCGCTGAGCCGTGGTGTAGGTACCGGTGGATGCCTGCTCTGCCAGTTCCTTCATACGGATGAGCTTTTCGTCGATGACGCCCATGGCGCCCTCAGCGGTCTGAATCATACTAATACCGTCCGAAGCGTTACGGATACCCTGGTTGAGCACCCTAATGTCCGAACGCATCAACTCACGAATAGCCAGACCGGCGGCGTCGTCGGCTGCCGAGTTGACCCTGAGTCCCGAAGATAAGCGTTGAGTAGATGTACTCAGATCGCTATAAATGCTTCCGAGGTTACGGGCAGCATTCATAGCCATTAAGTTATGATTAATAACCAGACTCATTAGACCCCTCCTTAGGCTAATGCGCGCCTAATCCATTGGCGCTTGGAAGTCTCAAAGCATTTTCGCCAGGTGATTTTTTGGTTCCCTAAGCATTTCCCGTTCCCGGGTCGTGAAGATCGTCACCTTCACGGAGCGCTCAATTATCTATTCGGCATGGATAGATGGTTTCTTGAACCGGGGTGTTGAAATTTTTGAGGATGCTTTGTTTCCGCAAAGGAAAACCGGGTCTGGGGATGGGGATAAAAAACATTAATTTCATGCAGTTATATTTTCTTAAAACCATTTTAAGAATAAAGAATGAGAAAACAAAAAAAACTTTAATAACAAGAAGTCCCGGCAAGCCCTTTTAAGGGGCTTGCCGGGACAGGTGCGGGGGGGTGGCCGTTGGTTGGTGCGAGGCTTTTTTATGTTTTATGCACCCAGGAGCTTCAGGGCGAGCTGGGGCAGGCTGTTGGCCTGGGCCAGCATGGCCGTGGCTGCCTGGGAGAGTATGTTGTTTTTGGTGAACTCGGTCATCTCATGCGCCACATCCACGTCACTGATGCGGCTCTCAGAGGCCTGCAGGTTCTCCACCTGAATCTGCAGGTTGGTGATGGTGTTCTCCAACCGGTTGGCAAAGGCTCCCAACTCGGCGCGCTTGACGTCCTTATTGTTTATGGCCTGTTCCAGCTGACCCAGGGCGAGCTGGGCCCCGGACTGGGTGCGGATGTCCCGGCCGTCCCAGTTGGTGTTGCCGCTGCCGTTTTGGGCCTCGACCCACTCGTCGTCTTCATCGGTGCCGCCATAGTTGCTGACCACCGAGGTGCCGGTCAAGCGGGTGGAAAGGGTGCCTAAAAAACCCACGGTTGCGGTGGAGTCGATAACATTACCGGCGCCGTTGACACTGGTGATGGTGAAGACGCGCATCTGGTTGGCGTCACCGCCGATATCCATGCTCAGCTCCAGCTCGTATTCCTCGTGCTCCTCATCCCACCAGGCCGAGCTG
>NZ_AZAC01000055.1 GCF_000931935.2 Dethiosulfatarculus sandiegensis | reverse complement strand
GGGGTACCGCATGGCCACCCGCAGCCCCTCGGCCAGCATGTTCACGGACGTCGCCGTCCCCGTGGAGATGTTGTACGCGGGCCCGTTATCGCCGGGATGGGCGAGTGCCCCCTCGTGGGTCTCAGCCAGGACACACGCGTTGACCACGTCGGCCACGTAGATGAAGTCCCTGGTCTGGCTGCCCGAGCCGAATATCACCGGCGTCTCACCGCGCGCCATACGAGAGGCGAACTCCGCCACCACGCCTCCCTCACCCTCGGCTCGCTGACGGGGTCCGTAGACGTTCGCGAACCGCAGAGAAGCGAAGTCCACGCCTGCCGGTCGCAGCACCTCCGCGAGGACGCCCTCCGCCTCCAGCTTGGATGTGCCGTAAGGCACAGCGGGCGCAGCGGGCGACGTCTCGGTGAGCGGCAGCTCCTGCGGTTCTCCGTACACGGCGGCCGAGGATGCCGACAGGACCCGTCTTGCACCCGCAGCGACCGCGGCCTCGGCCACAGCGCGCGTCCCGTCCACGTTGACCGCCCGGTCGAACGCCGGATCCGCCAGCGAAGCGGCGACGCTCACCTGCGCGGCGAGGTGGATCACCACGTCCGGACGCGCATCGCTGATGGCTTGTGCCGTCTCCGGAGACAGCACGTCCAGGCATCGGAAGGCGGCTGCCGGGTGTACGTTGTCCATCGACCCCGTGGAGAGGTCGTCGATCACCGTCACCTCGGCTCCGCCACCCAGCAGCGCGTGGATCAGATTGCCGCCGATGAATCCGGCGCCTCCCGTTACGACCACCCTCATGTTGCCTCCCTATGGCGCATCTCCGGAGACGCGCCGCACTTCGACGAGTTCCGCCTGTACCGCTATGCGATACCGTGCGCTGTACGGCGGATGACAGGCCGTGAGCGTCAATGAGGGGTGCTCCGTTGGCGCTACGACCTCGATCTGGTCCGGACGCACTATCACCGTACCGGTCACAGAATAGCGATAGCGCCGGTACGGTGAGTACAGGTCGATGGTATCACCCTGCACGAGCTCATCCACGCGTGCGAACGGCGCGCCGTAGGTCGTGCGGTGTCCCGATATGCCGCAGGTGCCCTCCGGCCCCGGGAGATCGGTCCAGTCGATCCATCCGGGACCTTTTCGCAGGTCAGCGGTACTCACGCCGTTCACCACGAGGGTATCCAACCCGATCGCCGGGATCACGATCCTCCCGAACACCGCACCCGCATCGAGCGACCGCCAGTGCGCCTCGTCCTCCTCATGCCACCCAGAGAAGTCCAGGGCGGGGCCATCGGGCGGCTCGAGGACCTTGTCGGGCGCCTCGGCCCGGTAGGGAGCCACCGCAGCCGCCTCGTCGCGCAGGACCTCCTGGGCATGGGAGCCGACGAGGGTGGTGAGCCCGTAGTACGACCCAAGGCCCAGGGCGACGCCGAGCAGGAGGTCCCCTGTTGCGCGTATCCAGCGATCCCGTAGGCGCACGTTCTGCAGACCTCCGCTCGAGCGGTGTGACGTTCCTCACAAGAATCCTGTGACGAACGACACAATATGCTATAAAGACCAGCCGTACCTCTGCCGATATGAGAAGTGTACGGCAGGATTGAAAAGCGAACATCGGATCGCTCCCGAAAAGGCACGGTCGATCGAAAGGTCGGCTTCGCAAAATCACGGGTCTACCGGAAGCC
>NZ_AZAC01000054.1 GCF_000931935.2 Dethiosulfatarculus sandiegensis | reverse complement strand
GGCCTGTAATGATCCCTGTTCGACCTGTTTTTGCAGTTTTGTGAACTGCGGTCCTCACCATGAGGAAGGTTTGGATCTGCTTTTGGTGGATCTGGGGCAGGGGTATCTGGTGCGTGTCTTGAGCGAGAAGGGGGCGGCTTTGGCCGCAGAGCTTCCCGATGCGGACAAGGCCGAGGAGCAGGCTGCCGAGGAGGCCCGCACAAAGGCCGGAGAGATGATCACCAATGGTGTGGGGACCGAGCGCATAGCGGAAAAAGAGGTGTTGGAGCTTTTCAATGACGCCATGTGGGACAGGGTCTATGAAAGCTGCTTGAACTGCGGCACCTGCACCTTTGTCTGCCCCACCTGCCATTGCTTTGACATTCAAGACGAAGTCAAGGGTGAAGACGGCCGCAGGGTGCGCAACTGGGACTACTGCATGAGCTGGCTGTTTACCGTGCACGGCACTGGCCACAACCCCAGGCCGAGCAAAAAGGAGCGGGTGCGGCAGCGCTTTATGCACAAGTTCAAGTACATCCCCATGAAACGCGACGGCGAGATAGGTTGCGTTGGCTGTGGCCGGTGCGTGCAACAGTGCCCTGTGAACATAGACGTCCGCGAGGTCGTCAACCAGATGAACGCTTAGAAAAGGGGGCTTTTTGTCATGTTTAATCCCTATGTCCCCTATCCTGTGCGCATCAAGGATGTGCTGGTAGAGACCGAGGACAAGAGCCTCAAGTCATTTTGGCTTGAATTCATGAAGGCCGAGGATGCCAAGGCCTTTGATTATCATTGCGGGCAGTTTGCCGAGCTCTCCTTGAGCGGTGTGGGCGAGATCCCCATTGGCATAGCCTCGAGCCCCACTGAAGGTGACGACCTTTTGTTCACCGTGAACAAGGTGGGTGTGGTGAGCAGTCAGTTGCACAACATGCAGCCCGGCGATGTGATGGGTGTGCGCGGTCCTTTGGGCAACTGGTATCCTCTGGAGGATCACAAGGGCAAGAATATTGTGATCGTGGCCGGCGGCTTTGCGGTCACCACCTTGCGCTCCACCATGAACTGGCTGCTGCATCCGGACAACCGGGGTGATTACGGCGATATCACTTTTGTGTACGGCGCCCGCACCCCGGGCATGCTGCTCTATACCGAGGAGTGGAGCGAGTGGCAGAAAAGGGACGACTGCAATATTTTGATCACCATCGACCGGGAATTCCCCGGCTGGGAAGGCCTGGTCGGGTTTGTTCCCACAGTGGTGGGCAACGCTTCGCCCAAGCCTGACAACTCTGTGGCCCTGGTCTGCGGACCTCCGGCCATGATCCGTTTCACCCAGCCTGTGTTTGATGATTTGGGCTGGCAGTCGGAACAAATAATAATGAGCCTGGAAAACCGCATGAAATGCGG
>NZ_AZAC01000053.1 GCF_000931935.2 Dethiosulfatarculus sandiegensis | reverse complement strand
ATAACTAGGAATTATGCGGTATCTTCACCAAGAACACTGGTATCGGTTTGTAAAAAAAGGCAAGCGGGATGGACGGTACTTTGAGGATCTTGTTGCGCGGCTTTTGGAGAAACTGGAAGGGGGACGATGGATAAGGACGCCTCATTCTTGGGACAGAGGCCGCGACTTTTTCCGTGCCGACTGCCGGACCATTGCGGCCGAAGCAAAAAACCGCAAGGCCCCGCTTTCAATAAGCTCTCTTAGTCCAACCCTAGTCATGGCCGTGGCTGATAATCTTGGCGAGGTCATATTCTTTTCCTACAGCCGCATCAACTCCAACGCCATTGAACACCTTAGCGCATTTGAGGAGCAGACTCGGATAAGGATCCGGGTTTTCCATGATGATAGTCTTGAAGACTTAATACTACGCTATCCTACGATTCTCAGAGAGTTTTTCCCTACATACAATGCAGGAAGGCGGTTCGCAATCGGACATGTTAAAGTCACGACACGAATATCCCGTGATCCGGAAATTCACGTGGCTGAACTCGGAATGAGCGATGCTTTGTTTGAAGAAAATACGGCAGGCTCGGATGCGTTAACTGGGTTTCTCAATCTTCTTGAGACCTTTGCAATGGATTTTCATGTACAGAATGTCTCCACAGTAAAAAAGCAAACATTTAAAATTAGACTTTCACCTGAAACCGTGCTGAATCATTTCGAGCTACTGGATAAAGAAATTGAGGAAAACGATTTTCAGTTCGAACTGGACCTTGCACCGGGCCAGGTAAGACGCCGTAGGGTGCATCTGCGCCCATTTTCACCAGGTAAAGATATCGACCTGACAAAATGGGAGCCGGTTGAGGAAAAAGTCAGGATTAAACGCCGTTCATTCCCACACCAAATTACAGTTACCGCCTTAGTGAGATCTCCCCTGGTCGGAGTCGTTTATGTTTCAGCTCTCAAGGCATTTGAGAGAGAAATCTCCTACCGGGATAAACCTGTATTTCGTACCACCTACGGGATAAGTGGGTGCGGCAAGACTCGGATGCTATATGAGTATAGGAATTTACTTTTTCGCCACGGATATAGAATTATACATATACGTGGCGAGTTCGCGCAAATGACCAGTTTTGACGAGTTTATGAGACGCTACCTGGCAACTCGGTACGGATTACCCCGTCAAGCCCCTGATGAAGGAGATCAAACCCTCAATGCTCCGTGGCGTGATAAATTAGACAAGCGAAGCCAGATAGACAGATTGCTATATGATAAGTCATGGGCTCCATCCCAACATATGAATGAATGCGAAGATGTATTTTTGAGATCACTGTCAGACCAACAGATTGGTCTGGTCATCGATGATGTCCAAGGTTTGGATCCAACAACGCTGCAATTCATCAATAATCTGACAACAAAACTTCTTGATAGTAACCATCGTTTCGTATTGCTGTTAACCTTTAATCTTGATCTCATAACTCTAGGATCACGCGCAAATTTATACCTGCAACGATTGATTGATTTATCATTTACACATTCTACATCCATTTCATCACTTGAGCTTGAAGGCTTTTCTGTTGGTGAAGCTCGAGAGTTTATCAATAATTGCCTTCGTTCTAAGCAGACAGATCCAGATAGTTTTTTTACAATTATTTATAAGGAAATTACTCAGATTTTGTTAAGTAAAATTGAGCTAACACCATTATTTCTTGAGCAAACGCTTCTTTATCTAGACCATAAGAAGGCTATCAAGCATGATGCGCTTGGATACTATGTGCATAACTATAAAACACTCAAACGTGAAGTGAATCAACTGGAAACGGGGCCAAAAGGAAAAAGATTAGAAATCTTATTGTCTCATCGTTATAACGCTCTAGAGAAGACACTCAGTGAGGACGAATGGGTTATTATTGAATTACTCTGCCGCCTACGACAAATTCCCAGATTAGCTTTTAATGATCTGAGAATAAACTTATTAGATATTATACACCTTATAGAGCTTGGTATAATTGTAGACATTGCCGGATATGCGGTAGAGTTTCGTCATCAGACATTACTCCGCCTTATCAGTAGTAGACGTAAGCTATCTGACCAAGCGATCATTCGCCTTGATCAGTTTTTTTTAGTGGCCCGATGGCGTGAAGTGTACTTTGCACAATACATGCTTCGCGTAATGGAGTCTGGCATGCTTTCCCGCAAGCTCGCATCCAAACTTTTAGATAGATTGAGGAAAGGGCAAATAGATAACGAAGACTTACTCCCACTGACTGATGCATTGCTTTTGGAGCTTAATCAGTTGATACAATGGTTTGATCCATCGGCTGTAATTAGAGTTTTGGATGATATAGCTTACTGTCTAAGACCTTTGCTTGGATTTGACCACGCCGCCAAGCTGTATGCAGCTATATATCGAAGGCTTGTAACATTTCAAGACGACATTAGACAAGCCGGCTCAGAGTTTTTCATGTTGTGTGCCCGCTATGGATCCTTAGTATTGGCGATGCGCCAGGATCAGAAAGCAATGGGTATCCTTCGATCCTCACTTGACATGATCAAATCTTTTGAGTTTTCTAATTCGAAAATGCGTGATGAGTCGATAGGCCTGGTTGCAAATCGACTCTGTGCTGCGCTTCTGGGTCATAGAAGAAAAGATGCAGCAAAAAAAATGAGCCGTAAAGTTATGCGTGCCGCCCATAGAGGCGGGTTTAAGTATATTGAATTTCAGCAGCACATTGATAATGGATACATACACTATGGTTTTAGATCTGATAATGCGAAACTTATATATCATTGGAAAACTGCCGTTACTTTGTTCGATGAAGCTATATTACCAGAACACGAATTAATAACCAATCGGGCTGTGGCAAAGTTGCATGAAGCGCACGTGGACATTTTAGAGGGTAAGTTAAAGAGTGCTCTTTCGCTTATTAAGCGTGAACGATGGATATGCAAAGAACAGCTGGATCCTTTCCATGAATCGAAGCTTGTACTGTTAGGCGCAGTGGTTTTTCTTTTAGGAGGTAGGCGGATCATGCCTGTCGAAAACGCAATAGAATTGGTTTCATACGCCAAAGACCTGGCAAGTCGTTTCGATCTTGGGCAAGTTTATTGGATTGCTTTTCACACTAACGCGAAAATTTGGCAGATGAATCATGAAAAAGAACGGGCAGCAGGTGAATTAAATCGTGCATTTGCTGAATTGACTTCTGTTGTTGATAATGCTGAAATGGAAGATCGCTTTGATTGGTTCTTTGAGGATTATGCTATTTCAATGAGGGAGCTTGATGCCAGGGTTGACTCTGACCGTATTATTCTTGTCAAACGAAAATCTCGGCAAAACACAATGCACTCTATCCTTGAAATGACATCTAAAGAGTTCAATAATTATTATGCCAATTATACACCAAAAACTACATATTATCGTGATAAGTATAATTTGCCATGTCCATAATTAGTCATTGACTAATTTTTTGATATACACGATTGTGACCAATATTAAATATATTCTGGAATGAATTCATATCAATTACTGATAATGCTTCAGTGACTTCAGAAAATCCTTTCCAAAATAATGAACCTGGCAAGTCGAAACCCGCATCATCGACAATTAAATAACCACCATCCTTAACTAGTTTTTGATAGTTCGTAATATCCTGCCGCACAGACTCAAAGCGATGATCACCATCAATATAGATAATATCAAAGGCTTTACCCGAAAACCGGTTTAAGATGTTATCATCTTGTGACCGGCCTTGGTGAAGAGTAAAGTTACTCATATCCAAGTGGAAATCATTGTATATTTGCTGAATATCACTTTTGTAGTTGTATTCAGGGTAGAGGCTTTGTACGCGCGCAAGCTGTTCTTGCTCTACCTCGGAATGTCCTTCACTTTCCGTGCCTTGTAAAGGTGACACGCCGAACGTTCTGACCTTGATTGCTAAAAGGCGGGCAATGATCTGCCATAATGATACTATTTGACCTCTATAAACACCAATTTCCAGCGCATTAACTGTGTGTTGTCTATTTGTCGCTCTATTAAGTAGATACAGCCACATCATGTGAAATGCTCGGTCCCCATAACCCCAATCATTGGCTTCGACATAATTACGATGTATCCGCAAATCCATGATCGTATTTGTCATATAGGAAAATTCTGACCAAATCTTATCATTGCCTTCAGCGGTGTTTTTGTATCTTTCAACTAATTCTTCAGCCCTGCGCAACTGTGGAGTAATGTCACCTGGACGGGGACATGTAGTGTGATTCCTATGGGTGTCTTGCTGCACTTTTGCCCAAGACTGATCACGCAGCAGATGGCTAACTGATACCACATTACCGTTCCTGTCAACGATCATGTCCCGTTCAATAGGGCGGTGCCTGAACCAGTGTGCATTGTCGCTCAAACTTATAAATCTATCAACAAAATATAGCAATGGATTTCTTTTGGTTATAAAATTAGAATTAAGATGCTTCATGAGGCTTATATGGCTTAGATCTCGCTCATAAGTAGGTAATTCATATATTGAGCTAATGTTAAAGAGATTGTTAAAAAGGTTATGATACCAATCTATATCCATAACGTTGGCCAGACTAACCAGTGCATACTCTGTCTTATCTATCATACGACTTAATAGCTCACTTTTGATAAACTCTCTGTAATATCTGTCTAAATCAATCTCTATTAAGCTGTGAAAGTATTTATAAAAAACAGCCTTTGTATCTCCTTTGATCTCACCCCCTTTATATACTTCTCGGGTGTCTGTAACATAACTGCTTTTGTGATAACAAACAACGTCCCCCAGCACCCAAACATCTCGTTTGATATTCTTTAGTTTTAGGCACAATTCGATATCTGTGTAGTGCGACTCACGAGGAATTGAAAAGCCACCAATCTCATGAAATGTACATTTATCCATCATCATAAGCGCTGAGCAAGCAGCTTGAACACACCGCCTTATTTTTGTTAGCGGGTGGCTAGGTAAAAGATCTTGAAATGTATGTGGGATATTGTACTGTGTAAAGCCAATCCCATAATCGATAATTCGACCGGTAAAAGGACTAATCAACTTAGCAGCAGTCGCCCCTATCCTCTCTGAATGGCGATGAAATTTATACATGGTCTCTAGCCAGCCGGGAGTAACTATGACGTCGTCGTCACAAAACACAAGGATCTCCCCACGAGCTTGTTGGGCGCCAAGGTTTACCGCGCCCGAATAGCCAAGGTTTTCCTCTACCTCCACAACACGTGCATATTTCTTCGCAATAGCAGAACCAGTTTCGCTTATTCGGCTGTTGTTGGCAATCACTAGGATCTCAACCTCCGCAGGCACTGTCTTGCGCAATGCTCGAAGGCAATATTGAAGACCAATTTGGTTGCTGTGGTGTGGAACGATGATTGATATGTACCGCATAATTCCTAGTTA
>NZ_AZAC01000052.1 GCF_000931935.2 Dethiosulfatarculus sandiegensis | reverse complement strand
AAGATTATTGACACTACCTTTCCAAATTCCGTTGATTGATTTTCATTTACAAGTTGAGACGCGAAACCGTCTGCTCCTTTTTGGTTTTATTTAGAATTAAAGCCATTAGTGAAAATTATTACTAATAAAATTAGAGCTTTTTTCCAGTAGCGGGGGGTGAAAGGTAAGACGCATGAGTTGGAAGAACCTTACCATCGGCAAAAAAATTTCTGTGGGCTTTGGGGTTGTTCTAATCCTGTTGGCCTTGGCCGGGGGGCTGAGCTATATAGGGGTGGGTAGTATTGTAGAAAACGCCGGAGAGGTTATCACCGGAAACAAATTAGATGCCAATTTGGCACAAAAAGAGGTGGACCACCTGAATTGGGCAGGGAAAGTGTGTGAACTTTTTACCAATGAAAATGTGAATGAACTCACCGTTGAGACGGATCCTAAAAAATGCGCTTTTGGTAAATGGCTCTATGGCCCGGACAGGCTGAAAACAGAAGAAAGAATCCCCGCCCTCGCACCGCTTTTGGCTGAAATGGAGCCGATCCACGCCAACTTGCATAGATCGGCCATCAAGATTGGCCAGCTATACCAGCCCGCGGATGTTGAGTTGGGCAATTTTTTGCGGGAAAAGAAGACAGACCATCTGGCCTGGGCTCACAGGGTAAAGGATGTTTTTGTGAACCCAGATCAGCGTGAATTCAAAGATGTTCAACTTGATCCCAAAAAATGCTCCTTGGGTAAATGGCTCTATGGTCCCATGGTGACGGAGATGAAAAAGAATGATCCTGACCTGGCCGCCACCCTGGAGCCGGTTTACGAACCTCATAAACTTTTGCATCAAAGCGCCGCCAAGATTGCCGAACTGCGCTCTCAGGGCAAACAGGAGGAAGCAAGAGAATATT
Organism: Dethiosulfatarculus sandiegensis; assembly: GCF_000931935.2. Lineage (GTDB taxonomy): Bacteria > Desulfobacterota > Desulfarculia > Desulfarculales > Desulfarculaceae > Dethiosulfatarculus > Dethiosulfatarculus sandiegensis. Next base: position 1,633 of record NZ_AZAC01000052.1, on the reverse strand, counting down.
ACAACGAAAATACCAGTCCCTTGGCTTATAAAGTGTTGGCAGATTTAGATAAGACGCTAAATCTGTTGGATAAACGGGAAAAGGGAATGAATCGGGCCGCTAAAGTCTTCTCAGAGGAAACCCAGCCCGCCTTACGGGGAGTTCAGGGGATTCTGGGTAAGATCCGCACCGTTGCCAGGCAAAACATCATGACCGACCAAGCCATGCTGACAGCTGCTCAGGATACCAGGTTGCAAGTGAGTATAGTCAGCCTGGTTGCCATTCTCATAGGCGCACTCTTGGCAGTGGTTATAATCAGAGGGATTTCCAAGTCATTGCGAATGGTTTCTGAGAATATGCTGGCCGCTTCAACCCAGGTGGCAGCCGCGGCGGAGCAGGTTTCAGGGGCCAGCCAGTCTTTGGCCCAAGGGGCCTCGGAACAGGCAGCCTCTTTGGAAGAATCTTCCTCTTCATTGGAGGAGATGTCTTCCATGACCAAGCAGAATGCTGAAAACGCGGGTCAGGCAGACAGCCTCATGGGAGAGGCTGCCAAGACTGTGGGAGAGGCCAACTATTCCATGAAAGACCTGCGCAAATCCATGGACAGCATAAACAAGGCCAGTGGGGATATGGCCAATATCATCAAAACAATTGATGAGATTGCTTTCCAGACCAACCTGTTGGCCTTAAATGCCGCGGTTGAGGCGGCCAGGGCGGGAGAGGCCGGAGCCGGATTCGCGGTGGTGGCCGATGAGGTGCGCAACCTGGCCATGAGGGCTGCCGAGGCGGCCAAGAGCACCAGTGCGCTGATCGAGATGAATATCAAGCAAATCCAGGGCGGAGTGGACTTGGTGGGGCGCACCGATGAAAATTTTGCCCAGGTGGAGGATAACGCCCAAAAGGTGGCCCAGCTGGTCAGCGAGATATCTTCCGCTTCTGCCGAGCAATCAGAGGGAATAGGGCAGATAAACCGGGCAGTGGGAGAGATGGATAACGTTACCCAACAGGTGGCGGCCAATGCCGAGGAATCCGCTGCGGCGGCCGAAGAGCTTTCGGCCCAGGCCACCACTATGCAGTCCATGGTAAACGACCTGGCGGCAATGGTGGATGGCTCCAAACACAAAATGTTGGCCGGAGGGCATAAGGCCTTGGAGGCTCCTCCCCAAAAATATCGGAAGACAGGTAAAACCCCAAGGCAGGCACTACCCCTTTCCGATGAAGAATTTAAGGATTTCTGATCACTGCTACTGCGTGGTTGCAATGGATCAGCCCTGACAAGGTTTTTGCATGATCCTTGTCGGGGCTGTTTACTTAAGGGAAAGGTGGTCTGGTTGGTTATAAGGTAGGATAGAGCAATACTACTGTGATATTGTTGTTTTTTAGAAACCGATCATTGTTTGGTAGCGTCAATTATCTTTCGCTTTTAATTTTAGCGGCAGTCTCCGACACGTTTAACCGGCAAGAGCCTCAGTTTGCTCTTGCAACCTCAATAAATCCATATTCAGGTATTTTCNNACATGCCTTAGCCTTGCCGCTGCCAGCATGAGAGCACAGGAAATGCCCCAACAACCTTGGTGCGTCTTCATATTTCCCGGATGATGCGCTCCATGGGGTTGATCTTCCCCCTATTTTTTGGACACGCAGTTAAGCAGCC
>NZ_AZAC01000051.1 GCF_000931935.2 Dethiosulfatarculus sandiegensis | reverse complement strand
GCCTTGGTCAAAAGCTTCCGCTCGTAATGACCGGCACGACTGTCAACCCGGTCAGGGGATCTGGAATATTTGGGAGCATTGCAGAGTCTATCTGCTTCGGCATCCAGTAAATCGTTTAAGGTCTGCTCCACTGTGCCCCTGACCATTTCGTCCAAATGGCCCCGAATCTTACCCTCGTCGATATGTACGACATGCCCGAGCTTTTTGGTGTTATCCTTGTCCAAGGTGGTGGTCCTTTTGTTTGGTGGCTGAAACTTTGGCAATTTCTATTTCACCATACGAAGACCACCGCCTACTTATAAAAGCGAAAAATATCTTACGTTATCCGGATTAGGGACGATAACCACCAAGGATAAGAAGGCGTAAATTTGACCTTTATGAGGACTTAGGCCGCTCATTGCACAATGGAACGCCTGATGCGGGGTAACGGGATATACTGTCCAGGGCAAAAAAGGTAAATCTACCGTTAGACCCCGGCATGAAAGACTAACAAGTTAATGAAAACAAATCGGGACACCTGCTTGGCTGCTTTAAAATCTGATCGGCACGAAACAGAGCCAGGCCAAAAATTCGAAGTGGACAGCTTCCGCCCTGAGGACGCCCTGGGCGTGGCTCGCCTGTACTACGCGGTTTATGGCGACTCCTTTCCCGTGGATTATGTCTACGACCCTGCGGAGTTGGTGCGCCTGAACCAGGGGCCGGACCTGTACCAGGTCGTGGGCAGGACATCTAAAGGCGACGTGGTGGGCCTGTACGCGCTATTCAGGAACCCTCCAGGTCGGCATATCATGGAGGGCGGCTCCTGGATCGTTCATCCCGCATATCGCGGGACCACCCTGGCGGTGCGCCTGGCCCGGCGGATGCACCACACCCCGCCGGAGAAGCTTGAGCTGGATATCATTTTCGGACAATGCGTCTGCAATCACGTAATAACCCAAAAACTTGGCGTAAACTTCAAGTCACTGGTCTGCGCCCTGGAGTTGGAGCCCATGCCGCCCAAGCCGGATGAGCTTGGGGGCGGCCAAGAAGGCCGGGTGTCCCTGCTGGACGAGTTCATAATTATTCACGACCGGCCGCACGAGGTGTATGCGCCGCAACAATACCTGGACTTTCTGAACGAATTCTATGCTTCGCGGGGACTGGACCGGCAGATGGCCGAAGACCGCCTCCCCGCAGGGCGCACCGTGTTTTCCGTGCAGACCTTTGGCGAGGCGGGCCTGACCAAGGTGACCGTCGAAACCCTGGGTCTTGATTTTTCCGAAAAGTTGGCAGATGTCATGGCCGAACAGCCGGGCATCCACGCGCACCAGCTGGTTCTGCCCCTGGCTGCGCCTGGATGCACCATGGCCGTGGAAGCCGCCAGATCAGCCGGATTCTTCCTGGGCGGGGTGCTCCCGTTATGGTTTGACAGGGACGGTCTGCTTATGCAAAAGCTGGCCAAGGAACCCGAGTGGTCGTTCATCCGCCTTCATCGCCAGGCAGCCAAGGACCTCCTGAGCAAAATCATGGCCGACCGAAATTCCCTGACCTGAGGCAAAAAGGCGGCATCCAACTTAATCAAGCCGCCAAACTCTCCAATAAATGGGGTCCACCGCTGTTTCACACCCTGGACATCTCGGCCATATGCCGCCTTGGATTTCTTCAATTTAAAAAGGGACCGACGTAAATCAGATATGACTGAGGCATTTTTTCTTTGCCCACCAATTCCACGATATTGTCAAGCCTGCCCTTGACCACTCTCTGACTATCTTTAAAACCAGCGTTTCCCACCAAGGCAATCGGTGTTTTCAAGTCATAATAAACGGAAAGTTTATTTACTATGTCTGGCAGCGTAATCATGTAGCCAGGCATGAAAATCACCAAAGATGTTTGCCTTTCCAGCATTGCATCAAAATCAAAGCATGTTTTATTAAGCCAATCGTCGACATCCGGAACCGTTAAAATAACGGACTTGGTGTTTCCTCCTTGCGTAACGCTCTTTTGCAGGACAGCGTTGGCAACGTCAAATGAACTCATCCCGGGAACAACTATGGGGTCAAGGTCGGCGAATTCCCGCGAAATCCACGACCATGGCGCATAGGTCAAGGGGTCGCCTATATCCAGAATGCATACCTGCTTGCCCTTTTCTATTGCCTGACGCACCTTAACGGCCGTCTCCTGCCTGGCCTTTTCAGCAGCAACGAACCGTTCCAAATCCTTGCCGGAAAAGGCATCCGCACTCTTGCCGTATCCATGCCAAATCCAAGCTTCTTTACCTGAAGGCACCCAAATCTCTTTGCCTTGCAGCAGTCGCTTGTGTTTGAAGCCCGTTTTAAGAACGCCAAACTGATCTATTATCAAGTCGGATTTTTCAACTATGTTCGCCGCCCGTAATGTAGCCAAGTCAGCGTTATTGAAATACAATCCGACCAAATATAGCTTTCCCTTCTTTTTTTCCGCTTTGACATGGTATTTCGGGCTATCCAGGTTGGCGCCAACGAAAACCATAAATTCTTTTGGAATTTTTTGTTTGGATGCTATTTTTTCAATATCTGCAATTGTACCCCAGACAACCTTTTCCTTATGGGTATATCCCGTATTAAAAACCAGGGCAATCGGAGTTTCAGAAGAATATTTTTTTGAGAGTTTTTTTAACATTAAGGAAAAATCATTTTTAGAACAACAAACAACCATGGTTGCTGATTTGCTGGCCAGTTTATCGATTGTATCCTTTTGTCCGGGAGCGTCGTTGGTGGTTATTATGATTGACTTGGCAATATCGCTAAATGATATATCATCCCGCAAGGCTGCATTTGCCGCGTGAAACAGGCAAATTCCCGGCTCCACCTTTACAGTGAGATCCTTGAACGCGGTGAGGCACCAAGTCAGGTTTCCATAAACCATGGGATCACCGTGGTCGAGAATGGCAACCACCTTGTTGGCTTTTACTGCGCTCCGGACCGTTTTTATAATCCGGTCTCGTTTTGCGGCCCTACCAGCAGAATTCTCTGTTTTAAGGCGAGAATCCTCACCGGTAACCAGCAATTCTTTGCCGGCCAATAACCCGCTGAACTGTTTGGCCAGTATGGGATCGCAGATGATCAGGTCGGCCTTGCGAACAGTCTGTTGCGCGCTGATGGTAATTAAATCAGCATCACCCGGCCCCATGCCGACAAGGTATATGTGTGGTTGGCTTACCTTGTTTTTTTTAGAGTGTTGTCCGCCGGTCCCGGCAAGGGCAGTAGATGTCATCAGAAGCAACGCAATGGCAATTGCCAATGGCATCGGATTAATGGTTCTTATTTTCATAAAACATCGCCTCTCATTTTCAGCTATATCAATGGCCCGCTTTACTGATCTCCGCCAAGGCGGGGGCCGCCCAGCGCGGCAGCCCCGCTACGCCGCCATGCGTCGCCTAAAACCGGTAGGTGAACCTCACTCCAATGGACCTGGGCGCGCCATCTTCGACAATGGTGCCGATGAAATAAGAGGACTTACTCAAATAGTATTCATTCTCAAAAAGGTTTTTGCACCATAGGACAACGTCAAACAAGGACGACTTGTAGCCCAAACGCAGGTTGACCAACTGGTGTCCGCCGACTTCGTATTCATTCTTTGCGTCTTTATAAAAATCACTCACTCCGGTGAGGTCTGCCCTGCCGAAAAGACCCGAAGTATGGATGTATTCCGCGCCCGCGTTATAGGTGTATTCGGGCACAGAAGTCAAGCGCTTGCCGCTGTAGTCATAGCTGCCGCCCGTTTTTTCATCAGATACCCATTCGTCGATGGTGGCGTCGGCATAACCGATTCCCCCGAAGATACGCCATCCAACCGCGGGCCGTAATGCCAGTTCCAACTCAAATCCCTGGGACGATGCCTTGCCCGCATTGGTGATGCTCCTCAAGGCGGGACCGGCCAGCCACGCCGAAACCTGCTTGTCTGAGATGTCGATACGATAAAACGCCGCGTTTAAGGTGAGCTTGTTGTTAAGCCAGGATGATTTCATGCCGATCTCATAGTTCCAGGTATACTCCGGATCCCAGGCAAAATTGTCACGTCCCTGGGCCATGCCATAGTTATATCCTCCGGCCAGAAATCCCTTGGCAACACTGGTGTACAACGTAAGGTCCTGGGTGACGTCAAAGCTGATGGATCCCTTGGGCAGCACCTCGCTTGACTCCAGGTCAGCCGAATAGGGATCTGGTGCGAGGTTGGATTTTTGAGTTCCATCGGAGCTTTGCTGATCAAACCGCAGCCCCGCGGTGAGATGAAGCCTTTTAAAAAGGGTGTAAGTGGCTTGCCCGAACACGGCATAACCTTTGGTGTCATAGTCCGTCTCCCTGCTCTGGCCAAGGAAACTGGCATCCACCTCCACCTCTTCGCTAAATCCGTATATGCCGGCAAGCCATTTGAAAGGGGTGTCATTATCGGCTGAGGAAAAACGGAACTCCTGGCTGTAATAGGTATTGGTGGTCTTAAAGCGTTGATTTTGATAGGGTTCCGGTCCCAACTCACCGTCATACTCAAGATTGTGCTCAAAATCGTTTCTCACCGAAATGGAAACCAAGTCAAAAGAATCAGCCGAATACTTGGCGCGCAGGGCTTGGCCATTGTTTTCAACCTTCTGGAGGCTGGGTCCGTTCCAGTTGATTATATAGCGATCGGTTTGAGCAGAGCCGTCAATGTAACGCGAATGGCCATAGCCGTCGTCCTTCTCAAAGGCGTTTGCCAAAAAGGAGATGTCCCACTTTTCGCTTGGCGTCCAACGGAGCTTGGCCTGGCCGGTTTTATGATCGATCTTCGCAGCCTTGTCGTCGCCGTTGTAGATATTTTCAATGAATCCGTCGGAATCCCTGGTTTCAAAAGCCACGCCCATAAAGAGCTTATCTTTCACCACCGGGCCGCTGACATTGGCGCCGGCGTTGAACAAAAAGCTGTTGCGGTCGGGTCCGTTATAAAATCCGGGCTCCCCATACACGGTCCCCCGCACTTCATTGCCCGGCTGCTTGGTGATGATCCGGATTGCTCCGGACTCGGTGTTGCGGCCGTACAGAGTGCCTTGGGGGCCCCTGAGCACCTCCACCCTCTCAATGTCCATCAAGTCGGGATTCTGCATGGAGGTGAACGGGTAGTTAATGTCGTCCACGAAAAGTCCGGACGGGGAGTTCAGGGCCATGCTATGGGTGGAAACGCCCCTTATGATGAGCTGGTCCCAATAGGAATAAACGTTGGGAGTGAAGTTGGTCAGGTCGCTCATGTCCACAATACCGGCGTCTTCGATTTCAGCACCCGAAAGCACGCTCATGCTTATGGGCACGTCCTGGATATTTTCCTCCCGCTTCTGGGCGGTCACCAAGATACCTTGCATCTTGGTTTCCTCTTGAGGCGCCTTTTCTTCAACCTGATCCGGGGGCTTGGCCTCCCGGGCATAAGCCTCCGGCGGCATGCAAAGAAAGACCAAGCCAAGCCAGGCCAACAGGGTAATGACACTCCCGGCTGTGAGTTTGAAACGCATGTTTTGATTCATTGGAAGGCCCCCTCGTGGGATCTATTAGAATTTAATTGCATGAGGCAAAATCAGTTTAAATTGACCAGGGATAATTCATAACTCTAAAAATAGTTAGATGCTAACCCCATATGAACTATTTCTTGCCTTGAATGAACGCGGGCAAGGCGGGCGGTTTAACAGCCTGTCAAACAGTGCGGGGAAGTAACACGACTAACGGTGGCCAACCGGCGTAGAAAAAAACGTTAACTTACTGTTTTTACCCGATTACTTTCCGGCAAGCGCGAGGGCCGGGGCACCCGAATGGGCTTTTTGGGAGAGCCTGTTGCAGACATTGGGCTGTAAGCCATATTGACTGGTAAAAGCCCTGGAAAAGGCGGATACGCTGTTGTAACCGACCGCGAATGCGGCTTCGGTAACATTCATCTGACGGGTTTCAAGCAGCTTTTTAGCGCTTTGCAAGCGGATTTGACGGAGATAGCCAAATACCGTGGTTCCAAACAAGGCGCGGAAACCGCGATTGAGCTTTACATGGGAAAGGCCCACGGTTTTGGCCAGCGTAAACAGGGATGGCGGGTCTTTTAACTCTCTGCCTAACAACTCCGCGGCATGGTATATTTTCTCCATGTCACCCGGAATCAACGCTGTTTTTTGATCGTTTTGGGGGTTGGAATCAATCAGGGCCTGGAGCCTCAGGGCTATGAGTTCAATCGCCTTGCTTTCCAAGAACAACCGCCTGGTCAAACCCTCGTAGGGGCAATCCAGTATCTGTCTGAAGGCATGTTGCATCTTGGGAGTAACCGCTGTGGAGTGCTGGTAGATTTCCGAGACGCTGCCATCGGCCAGGCGCCTGAAATCAGGCGGCAGCGAATCCATTTCATCTCTGAGCATGGCGAAAAAAAATTCCGGGTCCACAAGCAGGGTCAATCCTAGATAGTAGGTATCCCTTTCATTTACTATGATTCCACTCCGATCGGGAAAGTAGAAAAGCTGGCTTTGCCGGGAGTTTGCGGGAACATCGTTGGCCATACCCACCGCCCGGCCCGTAATGCTGCCTGAAATACAAAAGCCTATTCCAAAGGCCGGGCTGGGATCCCGCACCTCTCTTACCAGGCGCTCACTGACCTTGTAGTTGGAGCAACTCAGCTTAAAACCAGGGCGAAGTTCAATGCGCTTCAATGAGCCCTGAGCTATTTCCTCGGGCAGATCCATTTGGTTTCAAACCTTTTGTTCAGATTGTCCAATGCAGAGGGCCCAGAGGAGTCATGGTGGTCATTCCCATAGGATAGGTCCGTAATCAAGGTGTTAGCCATGGTCCATGCATTTACCTGGGTGTTGCTCCCGCCTGGCATCAATTCTTTTGAGTTGGATAGAACGCGTATCCTATATTTATAAATATTAACATAATTCGTCAGTATTAATTAGCTAATTCAGGGAAAATGTCAAGCCTTTACTCGGAGCTGGATAATCTGCCTTTAACCTGAATAGATAAAAGGTGTTCGGTGGGATCAGCAACCCACCAGCATCAGCAGTATTCTTTCATATTGGTTGCCGGTTTTAAAACCGGCATCTATTTAGATCCCATCCTGGAAGTCTTGTTTATGGTTTATGGGCCAAGGCAAAAAACTTTATTGCCTTTGCGTTTTGTCTTGATGAAGCGATCGAGAATGCGGGAGGCCCATGAAGGCGAGTCCAGGCCAAAGGCGAGCTTAAGGGTGGAGATGCAACCTTTGATTCCGGACCGAAATTTTTTTTAAGCTTATGGAACACCCAGAAATTCCTGACCATCTCACCAATCCGCTAAAACCTGCCTTCGAGGAGTTAATAGGGGCGGTTCTTGGCGAAATTGGGTGCACACCATCATAGCCTTGAGATGAACCAGCCAGACAACTCAGGATTCAAAAAACTCTGTTTGTCTATCCGGCTATAAGAAAAATTGGGATACTTTTGTGTCACAAAAGAGCCCAAAAAATAGCCTATCCACACCTTTTTCTTTAACCGGCCAATAACTCAAAAGGGGCTGGGCTTTACGCCTAACTCCTTGAAATCATTATGGCGGAAATGCATGGGAATCGAACCCACCCACCGCCTTCCTCAGACGGTACACCGAATTTGAAGGCACACCCGAAGAGTTTGCCGACCTCCTCACATTTCGCCAACTTACTGCAACTACAGAAAATTTTGAATGGCAGATTTTTCAGCTAGGCAGCGATTTTCCGGGTTTTCCAGAAAAAATCCCTCTCAGATTCCCTTGCAGAAAGTGCTTTGCCCATGCGGAGTGCACTGTCTCGTCTTGCTCATGACAGAACTCCCAGACTTCGACCTCCGTGCCGTCGGCGGTCTTCAGTCGGTCGCCGGTGTCTACCAGCATATTGTTCTGGAATACCATGTTGATTAGTTGCGTCACCTTTTTGGTGCTCCATCCCTTCGAAACGCGGCGAGCAGAAAAGAGAGGAGGCTGGTCCTTGATGTCCAGGCGGGCAATACAAAGCCAGGAACCCAGCAGTGCTTCGTACTGGTCTACTGTCGGCGGTTCTTCATCACTTTGGAGAGTTTAGAATGGCTTGTAAATCCGTATCAGTGGTCGGCAAACCGAGCAGGTTGTCATCCAAATCGGCCGTATTGAAATCATACTCAATCACCACATTGGATTTCTTAATTTTTCCTGAGTGGCTTGTCAATATTGACATAAAAAATATCATATTTCGCACTACGCTGGATAAGCTTGCGTTTGACGACAAAGAAGGAAACCAAAGCACTGTCCCAATCAATTGTTTTGATCCTATCAAGGGTTTTATTAAACCCGTCCATGTTCACACCTCTGGATTGCGCTCTGTTACGACATATAGCTGCTCAGATATCTCAACGATGCGGCAGCGCTCGTTTTTTCGGAGGCGGGGTCCCTTTACCAAAATGAAATCCTCACACTCATTGCCATTACGTTCGTAATGAACGTCTTAGATGTTGTACCCCTTATGGGGGACGTTACCGGTTGACTTTGGGTAATGGTTGAATTGTTTTTTTTGATATATTGACTGCGAGTAACTCATCAATTACTCTATATATAATTGCTATACATTTAAACTGGTGGATCGAGAAGTTCTCTCCAATTTCATAGCACTCTAGAGTAGATTCGCTTATTTAGCGGTCTTGGTGCACCCGAGGTGGGCACTGCTGGAGAAAACGAGCCTAAGAACAGTCAATCACGAGTGTTGGCGCGGCTGCTGCCGCATAATGTGGGATGAAGTTCCCTCGAATTTGTGGACCCGAGGTGGGCACTGCTGGAGAAAACGAGCCTAAGAACAGTCAATCACGAGTGTTGGCGCGGCTGCTGCCGCATAATGTGGGATGAAGTTCCCTCGAATTTGTGGACATAGAATAATCGCGAGGGGTGCTCTCCCCCCTTGCAACGAGGTTTGCGATAATCAGCCTCAAACACCTTAACGCCGGAAAGGAGAGCCCTCATGGCCCATTATGTAGGACTTGATGTTTCATTGGATGAGACCAGCATCTGTGCCCTTGACGAGAACGGTAATACAGTGTGGCAAGGTAAAACTTCCTCTAAGCCCGAAGCAATTGCCAAGGCTTTAAGCGTCAAAGCACCTGAAGCGATCAAAATCGGTTTTGAAACTGGTCCGCTGTCCACTTGGCACTGGCACAGTTTCAAGGAAATAGGCCTTCCGGTAGTCTGCTTGGATGCGCGTCATGCAAAGGCGGCTCTTTCCATGCCAC
>NZ_AZAC01000050.1 GCF_000931935.2 Dethiosulfatarculus sandiegensis | reverse complement strand
GAATTGGTGATGCACAGAGATTATCAAACAAAAACGCAGGCTAAAGCCGATATCTTTGAATATACAGAGGTCTTTTACAACCGCATCCGTAGACATTCGTCTCTGGGGTATATGAACCCGGAACAGTATGAGGCCATCAACATGGCTGCTTAACTGCGTGTCCACAAAATAGGGGGAAGATCAGCCCGGATTAGGGAAGCCATGCACAATTCATGGGACAAAAATGACCGCAAAGGCGCCAAGGTGATCATGCACCTTTTATCCCAGGGGATGACCAAGCCTTTCCACGATCCATTGGTGCACGGCCACATGCACCTGCAAGAGCTGGCAAACACTTATCATCAAATCAGCAGGATCCGGACACGTTGCTATCACAGCCTGGTTAATCATTATTTACCGTTGTTTTTCCCTGAGTTTGAACGGTATGTAAATTCCGGCAGATCATAATGGTTCTGCCGATTTTTACTGGCCTTTCCCACCCCCAGAAGCATTACCGAGCTACCTTTGGATGAGTTCGTTAACCAAGCCTGGGATTTGTTGGCAAACAAGATCAGTAAACGGTGATTGCTCAAGGATATCTATTATACCGCCCAGCACAGTATAGCTTTGCCCCTATCCCACGACGATTTGGCAGTTGAAACGTTCCAATTGCAGGTGCGCCGCTATCATGAGCTGACCCAGGATGTTCAGCAACTGCAAAACCGCTCGGAAGAAGTTTTGCAGAACAACCCCGACTGCCACCGGTTGCAGACCATGCCAGGGATTGGGCCAATCATCAGCCTGATTATCATGGCCGAAAGCGGCGATCTCAGACGGTTTTGTCACCACAAACAGTACCTGGCTTTTTGCGGCTTCAACCTTACTTCGACTCAAAGCGGCCAGTTCCAGAGCCGCACGAAAATGAGCAAAAGAGGTAATGCCATGCGGTACGCATACTGGCTGGCAGCTGTATCGGCCATCCGGCAAAGAGAAAACTCATTCAAATTCAAATACGAACGATACATGGCAAAGGATCCAGTCAATGCAGATCTGAAACGAAAGGCGTATAGCGCCATAGCAGCTAAGATGGCTCGAGTAGCCCACTCCCTTATAAAGCGTGGAGAGGATTACCGTGGGCTATCACAAAACCGGCATACCTGGCGGCGGGACTTGATCAACGGGCCGTGGGACCCAATGGGATCTCGTAGATAATGCTCGGGCCCGCTCGCCGGGTTTCCCCAGGCTGTGTTAAGTAACGTCGGGCCACTATTGTGGACCCCTGCCACTATGGTTAGCTGGGACTCCTTTGCAGAGGCTAGCACCGCCAGAATCCGATTCGTATGTTCAAATCAGCATAAATGGCTGAACCGCAGGGGTGTTTCTTTGGCAATAACCTTGACTATGACGGTAGTACGTAGTACCGTGCTCGGCCTGTCGAAGCGTAAACGCAATCCGTTCATCTGTGAACTTAGACTTCTTCATGACAAAATCCTTTCTTGCTCATTGAGCATGGATTATGCCAAATCCTAACCATCTTTTTGGAACTAAATATTGGGGGGACGTCAGGGGGGGAAGGCTCCTATCGACAGAATAACTGAACGAAATTCCAAAACCCCTTTCACCGAAGAGATCGAAGCTATGTACGATCCGGCAAAGGAACGCCTCAGGGAACCAAACTACTTCCTTAATCTTCAATTGTCAAAACTGAAACGATATCTGTGAATCACACAATTAAGTTTAAAAACGAAAAATTCTATACACTACCTGCAGAATAGAGACTGTCTTGTTTTCTGTGTATGAGCCAATTGCGGATTTGATTTACGATTTCAATTTTGCACCGCCCGAATTCTTTCGTCAAATAAGATAGCGAATTGATTCATGGCTGCGGTCCAATCCTTTGGCGGCCTCTTCCACTTTTCCGCCAGGTTTTTGATGGCAAGGTAAAGTAGCTTGGTGGCGGTATAATCATTGGGGAAATGCCCCCT
>NZ_AZAC01000049.1 GCF_000931935.2 Dethiosulfatarculus sandiegensis | reverse complement strand
GTTGTTGTCAAACACGTTGTTCACGGTTTTACAGTCTTGAGACCGGTGGTTTTCTTTTCAAAGCGGTATGCGGCCTTTGGTTGTTGTAGAAGTTGAGCCAGGGATTCAGGTGCTTTTGACGCTCCGCCGATGACTCGTAGGCTTGGCTGTAGGCCCACTCCTTGATGCTGGTTTGGATGAAGCGCTCTGCTTTGCCGTTGGTGCGCGGCGTATAGGGCCTGGTCTTCTTGGGCCTGACACCCAGGTAACGGCAAGCGGTCAGGAAAAGGCGAGAGCGATAGCACCCGCCGTTGTCTGTCAGCACCCTGTCGACCGTCACGCCGTGCCGCTCGAACCATCCCACGGCCCGAATCAGGAAGCAGGTGGCGCTGGCGGCCTTCTCGTCAGGCAACAGCTCGCTGTAAGCCAGGCGGCTGTTGTCATCAACGCAAACGTGCAGATACTCCCAACCAGCGCCTCTCTGACGCCGTGACCTATCACCGGTGATGCGGTGGCCAACCCCATCTATCCTGCCTAACTTCTTGATATCAAGGTGGATCATGTCTCCTGGCTTCTCGTGCTCGTAGCGCATTACCGGCGGCTTGGGCTCCAGCCGAGATAGCCGATTCAAACCAAGCCGCCTGAGTTCCAAACCCACCGAAGAAAGAGGTAGGCAAAGGGCAAAGGCGATAGCCGGGCTGGTCATCCCCATGCGCCTCATTGCCGCGATCGTGGCTACTCTTTCAACCGGAAGACGGCGCGGGCTGCGTAGAGGTCGAGAGGTCCGATTGTGTAGTGCCGCCACTCCTCCGGCCCTGAATCGAGCCAGCCACTTGTAAACCGTACGCTGACTGACACCGAACTGATCACCCACTTCCTTGGCGCTCATCCCCTCCTTCAGAACCCTTCTGACAATAAGGGCTCGACTATGAAACGTGGTTCGGGCATTCTGATGATGGTTGTTCATGCGGTCCTCCAAAGTAGATGCCGATGTCTTGGTAAACACCAGTCTCTACGATGGACTCCGTGTGAACAACCTATTTAGCAACTACA
>NZ_AZAC01000048.1 GCF_000931935.2 Dethiosulfatarculus sandiegensis | reverse complement strand
TGTTTGACAACAACATCTAGTATCAACGAACCAATCAACGTGTTTAGAACTCCAAGGCATTTAGTCAGCCCCCCAATGGGCAGTTAGGCTTGTTTGCTATGTGTAGTATCGCCACCTGCGGGCGTCTTATAAGTAGCACCAAAATTTGTGTCGCTCAGCCATTTTTTAAACGACGGGTTGTCGCTGAACTGCCTGTACAGTTCTGTGTGGTCAGCCAGGAGTTTTATCATCTCGCGTTGAAGTGCGGCATCGTGCTCGATGCGGGCAGTTTTCTTGTCATTGTTCTTCATGGCGTTTTGGTAGGCAGGGTCCGCGCCAACCTTGGCCGGGAGTTCTTCGGCTATTACTTTTTGAATCTTGTCGTGGTCCTTCCATTCGATATTACCAAACTGATCGTTGAAGGCCTTTATTATATTGCTCAGTTGGTCCAGTTCAGGCTCTGGCTTGCGCCCACCGCCACTGGTTGGAACCGGTTCGACTTCGCTGTCTTCATCTGCCAGTGCAATATCCAGCTTGGCCTGGACTTCAACCCGGTAGCTGTCCATGTCCACGGTTTGCAGGATACCTTCCGAGAGGTCATCCGTCTTGGGTGCCGGTAACTTGGGTATGAGGAAATTGAGAAAGATGGACAGCTTTTCCCAGTCCGCATTGGTGTAAGAAAGGATTGAGGCCAGGAACCCATAGGTGCGAACAAAAGCCTTGGCCTTACCCTTGAAGTCTACCTGGCCGTCCTCGTCCAACTCGTTTTCATAGGTATCCTTGCAGGCATCCAAGTATATGTCGAGCTGGTCCCGGTCCGCTTCGTTCAGGTACAGTTCCACAAACTCGTCAATCTGCTCCTGGGAATAGACCTGGTAATTGTCCAAGTCAAACTTCAGGTCGTGCAGTTTGTTGGGGTCTGTTTGGCCGCTTAAAATGGTGGTGCGGTAATAGGGATCAAAGGACTTCTGGATGGTGTCGATGTCATTGTAGAAGTCTAAAACAAAGGTGTCCCGCTTTTGGGGGTGGGCGCGGTTCAGGCGCGACAAGGTCTGCACAGCCTTGACCCCGGACAGGGCTTTGTCTACGTACATGGTGTGCAAAAGCGGCTCATCGTAGCCGGTTTGGAATTTGTCGGCCACTATCAGGAAACGGTAGGGGTCTTTGCGGATCATCTCTGGTATCTGATTGCTGGGAAAGCCGTTCATGGTGGCTTCGGTGACTTTATCCCCGTTGTACTCTTGCTTTCCGGAAAAGGCCACAATGGCCTGATAAGGGCTTTTACGCGTTTTCAAGTAGCTTTGGAAAGCCTTGAAATACTGTATAGCCCGCTTGATACCGCTGGTGATTACCATGGCGCGGGCCATTCCGCCGATTTTGCGATGGCCAATGACCTGGGCATGGAAATGGTCCACCATGATTTCGGTCTTGTCGCTTATGGCCTTTTGGTGCCCCTCCACATAGCCCCGAAGCTTTTTCTGAGCCCGCTTGGTGTCGAATAGGGGGTCGTCCTCCACGGTCTTGGTCAGGCGGTAATAGCTTTCCACTGGGGTGTAGTTCTTCAGCACATCCAGGATGAATCCCTCCTGGATGGCCTGCTTCATGGTGTAGCTGTGGAAGGGATGATGCTTGACGTTGTCGTCGGCTTGCGGGTCTTCCGTGCCGAATATCTCCAGGGTTTTATTTTTGGGCGTGGCCGTAAAGGCGAAATAGCTGGCGTTGGACAGCATTTTTCGCCCTTCCATGATCTTGTTGATCTTGTCTTCCGTGGTCTCCTGTTCGTCTTCGGCAGTCTCCTGAACCTCGGCAAGAGCGATATTCATTTTTCCGGCGGTCTGGCCGCCCTGGCTGGAATGGGCCTCGTCAATCAGTATGGCGAATTTGTTGCCCCGATGCTGGTTGCCGATGTCATCCAGGATGATGGGGAATTTGAAGACCGTGGTGATGATGATCTTTTTGCCGGACTGCAGAAAGCCTCGCAGGTCTCCAGAGTGCTCGGCGTGTCCAACCGTGGACTTGACTTGGGAAAACTGTTTGATGGTGTCTTTGATCTGCTTGTCCAGCACCAGCCGGTCGGTGACCACGATGACGGAATCAAAAACCGGGCTGCCCCCGTTCTCCAGCCCGATGAGCTGATGGGCCAGCCAGGCGATGGAGTTGCTTTTACCACTGCCCGCCGAATGCTGAATGAGATACTTCTTGCCGGGGCCGCTTTGCTCGGCATCAGCCAGGAGCATGCGAACCACCTTGAGTTGATGGTAGCGGGGGAATATCTGCTTGTAGGTCCTCTTGCCGGTCTTGGGGTCTTTCTCCACCACGATCTGAGCGTAGTTTTCCAGGATATCGGTGAGCCGCTCTTTGGTGAGGATGGTCTTCCACAGGTAATCGGTGGCCAATCCGTGCGGGTTGGGTGGGTTGCCCGCGCCGTCATTGTGGCCCTTGTTAAAGGGAAGGAACCAGGACTGCTTACCCTTGAGGTGGGTGCACATGCGTACTTCGTGATCATCCACCGCGAAGTGGACCGCGCAACGGCCAAACTGGAAAAGCAACTCCTTGGGGTCGCGGTCGTTCTTATACTGCTGAACCGCATCTTCCACCGATTGCTTGGTCAGCTTGTTTTTCAGCTCAAAGGTGGCGATGGGCAGACCGTTGATGAACACGGCCAGGTCCAGGGATAGCTGGGTTTCATTACGGCTGTAGTGGATCTGCCGAGTAACGCTGAAGATATTTTTGTCAAAAAACTCGGCGGCCTTCTTGTTGCCGGGAGAGGGAGTGCCGTAGAAAAGGTCTATGGAAGCGGAGTCGTGCTTGATGCCGCCCCGCAGAACCTCTATCACGCCGCGTTTGGCGATCTCGCCTTGTAGCCGATGCAGGAACTTGGTCCGTTTGGGGCCTTCCCGGCCTATGCCAAGCTGCTCCAGGGTCTCCGGCTGGGTGATCTCCAGAAACTCAAGCAGCTTGGCCAAATCAACCGCGTGCTCGCGGTCGTAGTCCTGCGGGTTGCCCTGCACATAGCCAGCCTCATTCACCAAAGAGGCGACAATCAGGGTTTCCAGGCCCTTTTCGCTGGTGTCAGTAGTCTTCATCCAGGCTTTCCCCCTCATCCATCATATCAACAGGCTCATCGATATCTTGTTCTTCCTCCAACAATTCGCCTTCGGAAACGTCCGGCACCTCTACGCCGCGCACGTCCAGCTTGCCAGTGACCACATCGGATATCAAGCGGGTTCGGTATTCGCGGATCAGTTCTATCTCGCGTTGGGCGCGGGAAATGGCTTGGTCAATTGAAGCAGAGCTTTCAGAAATATAATTGAGAATAGTCGTTTGCTCCTCAGCGGGAGGAAGAGCAACTTGATAGTTTCGAACAAAGCTAGATGGTATTCGTTGTTGTCCAGCAGCACCGGTCATGTACTGTTCACCAAGTAGCAAAAATTGGTTGGTTGAAGTGATGAATCTGAGATATTGCCCGTCTATGCCCTTAAGTGGTCGCAGAACAATCAATTCTGTTGTGCCAAAGCCAAATTCTGATTCGAGCGCTCCAAGAAAGGCCCCCTTGCCATTTTCAAAGCATGGGGTAATTTTGGCTATGACAACATCTCCTCGCTTGAAATAGGTAAATCCGTTCCAAACTTCAGCGACAGGTCTCTTTTCGCTGTTATCAATTTCTCCACTAACTGAAATTTTCTCCATTGGCAGGAAAACAATTTCGCAATTGTCAGAAGAGGATAAGCGCGTTTCTGATTTAGACGGATTGAATAGAGCAACTCGTTTAAGCTTTGAAACCTCCCAATGCTCCGGAATATCCCCGATCCATTCCACGCCGCTGGGCTTGAGCCGCGCATCAGGGTTAATGCCCCGCGTCACGGCCTGGTTGATGATGTTCTGCTTCTGCTCATTGAGCAGCTCGATAAGCCGCCGCTTGTTGCGGATGAACTGCTGTATCTTTACCCCATGGCATCAAGGTATTTTGCGATTTGGCGCTGCTCCTCGTATGGAGGCACAACGGATGGCATGCTTTTAAAGTCAGGCCAATAGAGCCGGTTACGGTCTTTGACGATACCCCTGGAATAACCATCCACTTCGTCCATATAAGCCTGAGTGCGAAATAGGTATGAATAGTAACGGCAATCTACTTCCGGAAAAGGCCGGGCCACCACATAGGCAGGACTGACCAGGCCATCAACCGACGCCACACCCACCGCCCCCTGCCACATGCGCATCATGTTGTAGGCAATGTCGCCCTTGGCCGCCCGTTTGTATTTCTCGCGGTCGGACATCATCTGCTTACGCTTCATGTTGTCCATATCCCGCACGCGCACTCCGGTTCTTAGGGACACCTCCAAGATGGGAAGATCGCCGTATCCAGTTTGGTTGCGCTGGGACAAGAGACGCCCATTGCGCCACAACTCCCAGTGTTCGGGGATATCACCGGCCCAGGGTTTGCCTGAGTATTTGTAGTTTGGATATGGCAGCAAATTCATGATGCCCTACCAAGACCGGTGTGCACACAGTTGTCCAACTTTCGATGTAGTAGTGAAACCAGCGTCAGGTAATCCGCAGCATCGTCTTCACCGCTCCATAGAATCTTAGGCTGATGCGCCAGTGGATTACGCACTGCCGCGAAGCAACCTTTCAACAATGCGGCAAAGCCTTTATGTTCAGATCGTTCGGTTTCGGTTTGGAGGGTGTTAATAGCCAATATCGGCCTATCCACAGAAAACACCTGATCAATCAATTGGGCTCCGTCTGCATCAACGCCCGATATTTCGCGGATTCTTTCGGCAAGCCCCTTGGTTGCTTCAAAAACCGCATGAAAGTAATTGTCCTGCATGAGTTCCTTGCGGCAATACTTGCTGACTTCAGAATGCATTGGGCGACCTTGAAACTTTTGGCGTATAGTGCTAACCCGTTGCTCAGCTTCATCAAGAGTATTCGCAGCTTTGCAGGATCTGAATTGGCCATCTTTCCCATACTCAAGACCAGAAAAGGCCAAAATAGCGTTTAGCTCAACGCGGTGCTCCTCAAATTGTTCGTTTCGGCCTACAAATCGTGCAGGTATTAAAAAAGGCTGAATAAAATCTAAAATGCGATTTGCACACCTGTGCTCTTTTTGCGCTTGTAGGAAAATCCAATACAGCCTGCGCCACTTGGTTGACTGACCAGAATTGTCTTCAAGGCCACGGTCGGCCAATACGCGACTTATATCCGAACCAGAGCCACATTCCCCAAGAACCTTAGCTAGGCCCTCGACGCTACCTTCTGGAAAGGGTGGGACCGTATTCATCATTCCCCTCCCTTTTTGCCAGGAGGCAGGCTTTTGACTGCTTCCTCTAGCTCCTTCACATAGTCCTCTTCCGCCCTTACCTCCTTGTATTCTCTGCGGCGGATTTCGAACTCGTCATATTCGGCTTTTGCATATTCATCGGCTTGCTTTTTGCTCATTTTTCCGGCATTGGGCAGAACCTCACGGTCGTTGAAGCGCAGGAATTCATCCAGCTTCTGCTCCCAGTCCTTCATGAATACCTGCTTGCGGCGTCTGGCCTGATCATCGGCAAAGTCCAGCCACATGACCACAATGCGGTTAAGCTCGTCAATTTCCTCTGAAGAGAGATAGTTCTTGGCCGTGGTCACGTCTCCCTTGCGTACTTCATCGTTCTTCCAGTTTGTGAGCCCCATATTGGGCAACAGATGGTCGGCGCGGGATTTGATAAGCTCAGCCGCCGTCATTCCGGTGGCGGCATAATGCAGCTTGTTTTGGATGATGCTGAAGAACTTGCGGGTCTCGCTGCTGGACGGGTCATAGTCACCGGCCATGGCGAAGATTTCCCTGACCCGCAGATACATGCGCCGCTCGCTGGCCCGGATATCCCGGATGCGCTCCAGCATCTCGTCGAAATAGTCGGGAACAACCGAGCCCTCCACAGGAGGGTTCTTCAGGCGTTCGTCATCCATGACAAAGCCCTTGATGATGTATTCCTTCAGGCGCTGGGTGGCCCAGATACGGAAACGGGTGGCGATGGGGCTTTTCACCCGGTAGCCAACAGAGATGATCATGTCCAGGTTGTAATAGTCCAGGTTGCGGCGTACCTGACGGTTGCCTTCCTGGCGAACTGACAAGTATTTCTTGTGAGTTGCCTCCCGGGCAAGTTCACCTTCATCATAAACGCTGTGAATATGCAGGCTTATGTTCTGTTGAGTGGTTTGGAAGAGCTCGGCCATGAGCTGCTGGGTAAGCCAAACGTTCTCATCTTGCAGCCGCACATCCAACTTGATGCGCCCGTCTTCAGCCGGGTAGACAATGATCTCGCCGCCGCCGGACGCGTTGTTTTCCTTCTTACCCATTAGTTGGCTTCTCCCACGATTTGCTCCAGCAGCCCTTCTGTTTCCTGCTCCAGGGCATAGATGTCGGCCTTGATCTCTTCCAGGGTGCGCATGGAAGCAGGCTTGTAGAAATGGCGGGTGAAGGAGACCTCGTAACCGATTTTGGTCTTGGCGTCATCCACCCAGGCGTCAGGGGTATAGGGCAGCACTTCACGTTCGATAAAGGCCTTGACGCCCCCTTCCTCAAGCAAGGGCACCTGCTCGGTGTCGCGCAAGGAGGAGTCCGGCTCATATTCAACCACACGGGGCTTGCCCTCCACCTCGCAGTCATAGAGCCCATACAGCGGGTCAGCCTGGACCTTGCCTGGTTTGTGCACTTTTTTGATGACTGGTTCAGCCTGCTCGTGGTGATCGCAGAGGTTGTCCCGCAGCCAGGTCTTTCGTTTGGCTGTTAACTTCACGGCATCCAGCTTGGCGAATACCGAGCATCTATCCATGAACAGGTTGTAGTCCAGGTGCGGGCCAGGCCCCAAGGAGCCGGCCACCCGCTTGGCTAGCCCTGCGCTGCCTTTATCCTTGGCCTTGACGCAGGCCTCCGCGAATTTATCAAGCCTGGCGGGGCTCAGGTCCACGGCAAGGCGTAAGGGGCGCTCCACCACCACCTTCCAATAGCCAAAAGCCTCATTGGGGAAAATCTTGGACTGCTGGGTCTCTTTAGGGGTGAGAATCAGCTCGCATATCTTGTTGATGTGCTCTTCAGTGAATTCGCAGTTTTTTTTGCCCAGATTTTTGCGCAGGGGCAGATACCACTGGGTGGCATCGATCAATTGCACCTTGCCTTTGCGGTTGGCCGCCTTGCGGTTGCTCAAAAGCCAAATGTAAGTGGCAATGCCGGTGTTGTAGAACATGTTTTCCGGCAAGGCGATGATGGCCTCTAGCCAGTCGTTCTCCATAATCCAGCGGCGAATGTTGCTTTCACCACCGCCTGCGTCCCCGGTAAACAGCGATGAGCCGTTGTGCACTTCGGCTATACGGCTGCCCAACTTGGTTGAGTGCTTCATTTTGGAGAGCTTGTTCACCAGGAACATGAGCTGCCCGTCGCTGGAACGGGTAATCATCTGGTATTCGGGGTCGCCATTATGCTGAAGCAGAAAGCGCGGGTCCTGCATATGCTTCTTGCCGCCCAGGCGTTCCAAATCTATCTTGTAACTTTTGCCGTAGGGTGGATTGGAGAGCATGAAGTCGAACTCTTGGGAGGGGAAGGCGTCGCTGGAGAGGGTGGAGCCGTATTTCATGTTCTCGGCCTCTGCGCCCTCGCCCTTCAAAAGCAAGTCGGCCTTGGAAATGGCATAGGTCTCCGGCTGTACCTCCTGGCCAAATAAGTGAATGGAGACTTCCTTGCCAAGTCCCTTAGCCAACTCCTTGAGGCGTTCCTCCGCCACCGTGAGCATGCCCCCAGTTCCGCAGGCGCCGTCATAAACCAGATAGGTGCCGGATTCAATTTCATTGGCTATGGGCAGAAAGATGAGGTTAGCCATGAGTTTGACCACATCGCGTGGTGTGAAGTGCTCGCCAGCCTCTTCATTGTTCTCTTCGTTGAAGCGCCTGATCAATTCTTCGAAAATGGTGCCCATGGCATGGTTATCCAACGCCGGCAGTAGCTCATTTCCTTCCATATCCAGCACCGGCTTAGGAGCAAGGTTAATCTTTTTATCCAGGTATTTTTCAATCAGATCGCCAAGAATATCAGCTTCAATGAGTGTGGGAATCTGATTGCGAAATTTGAACTTGTCCAGAATTTCCTGGACATTGGGAGAAAATCCGTCCAAGTAGGCTTCGAAGTCGGCTTTGAGTTGTTGCAACTTGGCCCGCGATTTCAAGTCACCCAAAGTATAGGGAGAATCGTTATAAAAGGCCTCTTTAGCTGCCTGACAAAGTGCAGCATGCTGGTTGACAATGCCAGCCGCGTCCAGTTGTTCTTTCATTTGTAACACGGCCTGCTTGCTGGGCTCCAAAATAGCGTCTAAACGCCGTATAACGGTCATGGGCAGGATCACATCGCGGTATTTGCCGCGCACATATACATCCCGCAGAACATCGTCTGCGATTCCCCAGATAAAATTTACAATACCATTGTGGATCACATAATTCATAATCAGAAGTCGCTCCCAACAATCCTTTTACTCATAAAAGAGTTTGCTACCATATTCGATCAACAATCAAATTAAAAAGACTAGTTTGTAAATCAATAAATTGCAAATCCACTATTTACTTAAATCAAGCAATTCCCATTGGATATTTTTCTATCTCAACCGCTATTTTTTTATTAAACCTAAACACGGTAAATTTAAAATTCATCTAAATAGTACAAAATATACTTTAATAAACAAGCCGTTATATTATGGTTGTCGTCTTATAAAGAGCAAGCGGGCTCACTTGCTTCCGCAATCTAATAAATGAATAACAAACTCTAATCAAAACGGTTTAAATTAGCAACCCATTAAGTCGGTGCTGTTTTTTTATCTCTACTCTATCGAGTTGTGAGACTTTTTACCAAAAAGGTATTTTGAAATTTTAAACAAGTTAATATGAAACCAGATTTCAGTCACAAGCAAAAAAGGGGCCAGCCTTTCGGCTAACCCCTTGTTATCACTTTGGCGGAAGTGCATGGGAATCGAACCCACCTACCGCCTTCCTCAGACGGTACACCGGATTTGAAGTCCGGGAGCCCCACCAGTGAGCTTTCCACTTCCACACAGAAATCTATCAGGCATTTAAGGGCGAGTCAACATCAAGGCTGCTTGCATAAAGCTCTTTGGCCAGGGAAAGGGCTTGGTCCTTGGTTTTGATCCGACCGTCCAATTGGGCCTCGCGCAGGGTGGTCAGGATATGGCCCAATTTTCGGCCCGGCGGCATGCCCAGGTGATCCATTACATCATGTCCGTTTACCAAGGGCGGGGCGGCCAGGGCCTGTGCCAGGTATTTGTCCCTCAGCTCTATGGTGTGGTCGTAAAGATCCAGGAGCCTTTGTTCGGCCTCGGGCGGGCGCTCCGGGCCCTTGCCTGCCATGGTGTCTGCCATGGCCAGGGCGAAAAGGCCCGGCAGATCATCGCCCAGGGCGCTTAAAAGCCGCCTGATGCCCCTGTCGGTGAGCTTTCCGTTCAATGCCGCGCCCATGAGCTGGAAGGGGCGCATATGCTCGCTGATCATATGGGAGATATAGCCGGTGTCCGCCTTGCTGAGCCCCAAGGCCCGGCAGGCCGGAGCGGCCAGTTTGGCTCCGGCTTTATCGTGATAATAAAAAGTGGCCCAACCCGGGCCGGTCTCTTTCCTGGTGGCGGGTTTGCCAATATCGTGCAAAAGGGCGGCCGTGAACAAAAGCGCCCTTTGTCTGTCGTTTTGGGCCAGATACTCGGCGGTTGCCTGGCCGTGTTTGCCCATGAACTCTTCCGGCTCTTTTTGGATCATGGCCAGCCCTTCCAGACAGGCCAGGTTATGCTCGAGCACATCCAGGTGGTGATAAGGATTCTGGTCAATCCCCCTGCCCTGCTCCAGATCAGGCACCAAGAGGGTCAGAACCCCGCTGGCCTGCATGGCGCGCACTGCCTGGTCCACCTGGCGGCCCGCCATGCCCAAAAGCCACTCATGGGCGATTCTCTCCCTGGCCACCTTGGCCAGGTCCGGCCCGGCCTTTTCCAGGGCGGAAATCACCCCGGGCGCGGTTCTGAGCCCCAGGGTTGCGATAAAGCGAAAGGCCCTCAGCACCCTTAAGGGATCGTCTGCCAGCACATTGGGCCCGGCCAGGCGCAGGACCCTGTTCTCCAGGTCTTCCAGACCGCCGGTGGGGTCTATGATATTGGGCCACCCCCTCAGATAATCGCCCAGATCCCAGGCCAGGGCATTTACGGTAAAATCCCGGGCCCTTAAATCACCCATCAGGTCAGGGGCGCGCAGACCGGCGATATCCACCTGCACTTCGTCTTTAACCAGGCGGCAGGTCTCGAATTCAGCTTTTAAAAGAATAAAATGGGCTCTCAGCTTTTGAGCGGCTTTTTTGCCCAAAGAGATTGCATTGGAAGATGTAGTGAGGTCTAAGTCGGGAGGTTCGGTATTAGTCAGAAGGTCGCGCAGGGTTCCGCCCACCAGCCAAATTCTTTGACCTTCTTTGCGGGCCAGCCCGTCCAGGGCCTTTAAGATGGGCCTGGCTTTATCCAGATTTGAAGTTCCAGGCAGGAGCAAAATCAACTCCCTGGATTAACAACCACCTTTTCGCCAATCCAAAGGTAGCGGCGTCTTTTCAGTTGAGGGTTCCAGCTTCTCAGGTCGTTAACTGTCACTTTGTATTTTCGGGCCAGGGCAAAGAGGGTGTCACCTCTTCGAATGGTGTGAATCTTCCTGGCCCCCGTGCCTGCCCTGGCCTGGGGCTTGGGCGGCTCTGTGGTGATCTTTGGCGTCACCTTGGCCGGGGTCGGGGACTCTGCCTGGGCCTTTTTCTCTACCGGCACGGGCTTTTCAGCCTCAGGCTCAACAGGTTTGGCCTCTTCAGGGGTTTCCTCAACCTGTTTCTTGTCACCTATCTTTTGGCTGCCCAAGCTCTCCAGCTTCTTGACCAGGCCGGACATCTTTCCGTCCAGCGCGGTAAGGCGTTTTTCCAGGTCATTTGGTTTACCGCCCGTTTCAGCCAGATTCTTTTCCAGTTTTTCGAGCCTGGCCATCATTTCGTCATCAGGCATGGGAGCCTTTACAAAATTACCGGCCTTTTGCTCTTTGGCCTGTTTTTCCAGCTTGGCCAGCCGTTTTTCCAGGCCGTTCTCAGCCGCTATAACTTGGCTGTTCATGGCCTTTTCAATTTTGGCAAGCTTGGCCTGCAAGGCCTTGTCCGCCTTTTCCTGGTCTTTATGAAGCTTGTTCAAAGACCCTTTAAGCACAGCCAGATCCTTGGACGCATCTTTGCCCTTGGCCAGGTTTTCAACCTTGCCCTCCAGCTCGGCCATGCGGCGGGAGAGGTATTTACCGCTCTTGTCCAGTTTTATGGGCTTTCCGTCTTTGGTCGTGGGATTCTCGGCCTTGGCCAGTTTATTCAGCTTGCTGTCAATATTGCTAAGCCGTTTTTCAAGTTCGCCCAGGCGGGCCTGAACCTTTTCATAGGCCATCAAGGTCTTTTCCAGTTGCTTGGCCGGGGCCTGCACGGGAGAAACCGTTTGAGGCGCGGTATGTCCGGAACCGGAGAACCACATGGTCATCAAATATATTATGCCCACCACAATAAGGGAGAGCACCAGGAGCTCGAGCGGGGCCAGGCGGAAATTTCGCCTGCCCTGCAAGGTTAATTTTTTGTCGGCTGTCATGAAACCTCGCTAAGGATTTGTTCATGGTCAACTTATCAGAGGGGCAGCCCTTGGTCAAGACAACCTATACAGCCTTGACTGAGACCTCAAACAGGCCTATCCTAGGCAGGCTTTGGCAAAGAAACAGGAGACAAAATGTCACAAGAGTTCAAGACCTTGCTCACAAGCGACCAGGGAGCGGTGCGCATTATCACCTTCAACCGCCCCGACCTGTTGAACCCACTTGATGTGGAATCCGGCTCTGAGTTGATCAAGGCCCTGGACATGGCCGAAAAATCTCAAAAAATCAGGGCATTGGTGCTCACAGGAAAAGGCAAGGCCTTTAGCGCGGGCGGCAATGTACGCCTCATGGCCCAAGGCCTGTCCCAGGGAATCAGGCCCAGCAATTTTTTCCGGGAAGTGGCGGTGCTTCTTAACCAAAGCATCCTGGCCTTGCGAAAGTTGCCCAAACCCGTGGTCTGCGCCATGACCGGAGTGGCCGCAGGCGGGGGCATAGGATGGGCCCTGGCCTGTGATCTGGTGGTGGCGGCGGAAAACTCCGTCTTTGATCCCGGCTATGTACGCATTGCCCTTACCCCGGACGGCGGGACTTCCACCTTTATCACCCGCCTGATCGGCCTTAAAAAGGCCAGTGAGTTCTTTTTGCTGGGCAAGCCCATGAATGCCGCCAAAGCCCTTGAACTGGGTGTGATCAATCAGACCGCAAAGCCGGATAAGGTTTTGGAAACGGCCCTGGCCCTGGCTCAAAAACTGGCCCAGGGGCCTGCCGAGGCCCTTGCTCAGACCAAGAGGCTTTTAAACCAGGCGAACTTGGGCGATTTGGCCGAAAGGCTGGAAGACGAGCGGAAAACCATTGAACATCAGGCAGACCAACCAGATTTCAAGGAAGGCATAACCGCTTTTTTTGAAAAGAGAAAGCCTATTTTCAAAGACTAAAAACAAAGGGCCCCAAGGATTTAATTAAACCTTGGGGCCCCTTGCCTTGACCCAGCGCAACAACGTTGCGCTCAGGATTATCCAGCTCAGGAAAAACCTCCGGAAGAGCCGCATCCCGAAGAGCCGGAAGAAAGGGAGTCCAAAGAGCCAAGCCCCTGGGTGGCAAAAGAAGAAAGTTTTTTCTCCACCTTGTCGGACTGGCACTTGGGACAGTTCACTTTTTCATCAGACTTCATGACCAAAATCTCAAACTCATGGCCACAAGCAGAACATTTAAATTCAAAGATCGGCATGACCCAACCTCCGCTTGACTTGTGTTTCCAAAAAGCCTCTTCCCAAGCCAGTTACTTGTCCCAGGCAAGGCGCACAAAAAACCACAGGCAAAAGTTCCGGTTAACTTATCCTGTATTACAAAAGTTAATTCACAAACTACACAAGTCAAGACCTTGGTCAGGCTCTTTCATGCTGTTTTTTCCAGCCCAGCAACATGGACTGTCCCAGTATGGCCAGGCATTCCATATCCAGGTAATCAGCCGCATAATCCGGGAACAAAAGGCTGGCCTGGGCTGGAAACTCATCATCTGCGTCATTAAAAAGCAACAAAAGCGGCAACTTGGGCAAGGCATCGAACTTGCGGACCAGTTGATAGGAAAGGCCCATCTCAGGGTCTCGCCCCTCCCACATTTGGCAAAAGGCCTCCAGCCCTTTTGGGTCACCGGAAAAATATTTAACCAGGTTGTTCTCCACCGTGTCCTTGAAGCCCTGGTTATAGGGCGCTGCGTCCGGAAATTCGCGATAGGAAACCCAGTCAAACTCCGTCGGCAAGGAAGGCCTCTCTCCATTGGAGCCTTTGGCCAACAGAATATACTTAAACAGAATGACACTCACCCCGTGCCAGGGCTCGTTCCCGTCTTGATCAAACACTCCTTGGTCTGAAACATGGTATTTTTGGCCGAAAAACCGCACCCAGGCCCCTTTTGCATCCGGCTCAATACCCAGAACCCGGGCCAGGGGCCTATAATCAACTTCGGCCAGCTGTTTTTGATAGTCTTTTCTTATATCCTTAAAAACATCGGCATCATTGGACATTTTTCGCTCCTTCTAAATAGTTCCCCCGCCTGGTCTTAAAAATCCGCACGGCTTAAGGCGCATTTAAGCAGCAAAATGAAAACCGCATATCACCCAAGCGGGTGATATGCGGTTATTTACCCATCAACACAACTTCACCGGCGTAATTTCGCCTATTGCCAGGAATCCATGGCATCAAAACAGGGGATGCATAAAACTTTGCCCCCCAAACGGCGGGACCGGGTTTCCATCATGGTCTCCCCGCATTTGTCACAACAGACACTCTGCAGAATGCGAGCTCTTCTGGGCTCCGGGTTGTCAGGCTCCGTCACCGTAAAGATCGCCTCCAAATCCGCCTCCATGATCTTATCGCTGCGGCGGTCCTTTATAGCCTGCATCTGCTGTTTTTCCTCTTGGGTCAGGCCTTCGGTGGCACTCTTTTTCTGCAAAACGTAAAATTCCTCTTCGTATGAGCCCTCGGCCGGCGGAGTAAAGAAAAGACGCAAGGCCTTGCCGTCGGAACGACGATAAAATGAAAAGGCCATTTTACCCAAGTCCTTGAAAAGCAGGTTACCCTTGCCCATGGTGCAACCGGTCAAATACTGGATGCCGTCCACTGCGCAGGTGTCGTTCTCCGCCACCACCACAATATCCTCATCACCATCCTTACCCAGCTCCCTGAGGGCCAATTCAGAGGCCCTAATGCCAATAGCCAGGCCGGGGCACCAATGTCCGTGAAAACTAATGGCCTGGTCGATTTTGTCCTGAGAAATAGTGCAACCGCTCATATTACCTCCCAATTAATCTCGTTATTTTCATCAGTTAAGGGAATATGACAGAGAACCCTCCTGGGTCCGGATTGTCTAAGGCCCGGGTCTTGATTAAAACATACATCAGTGCTGTGGGGGCATCTTAAGGCAAAGGCGCAGCCCGCATCCCCTGTCTCTTCCCCCAGATGGGGATCGGCCATGCCCTGCCAGGCGCTTGCGCTTTGAATAAGCATCCTGGTATAGGGGTGGGCCGGGTGGGCTATCACCTGCCAGGCAGGCCCGCTCTCCACCATGCGTCCGTTCAGCATAACGCCCATGCGGTCACCCACCTTGCGGGCCAGGCCAATATCATGGGTGACAAAAAGCATGGTGATGCCCCGGTTGATCTGAAGGTCCAGGAGCAGTTTCATAACCTTGGCCTGTACACTGGGATCAAGGGAGCTGGTGGGTTCATCTGCCACTAAAAAGGAAGGATTCAAAACCAGAGCCCTGGCCAGGCAGACCCTTTGAATGGCCCCCATGTTAAGCTCATGGGGATACCTCTTTAAAAAACTCTGGTCAGTGGAAAGATGCACCTCACTTAGGTTTTTTTTAACCAGTTCTTGCACCTTTACCGAATCCTGGTCCAAATGCTGAATGCGCAAGGGCTCGGCCACGATCTCGGCCACATTAAGGCGATGACTGACTGATTCAGCCGGGTTTTGATAAACCAACCCCACCTTTCTGGCCAGGGCGCGCCGGTCTGTTTTAAGCCACTCATCCATGTCCCGGTCCTGAAAAATCCGCTTGCCCTCTTTAGGCTGCAAGGCCCCGGCCGCTGCCATGGCCAGGGTGGTCTTGCCCGAGCCGGTCTCGCCCACCAGGCAAAATATCTCACCGGCTTTTAAGGTCAAATCCGTTGGCTGAAGGGCTTTTTGGTCATCATAGCTGTGAGCTATGCCTTTAAGATCAAGCAGATCCACAATTCCGCCGCGCAGGCAGCGCACCTTGCGGCCGTTGCTTCCGGTAAGGGGCACCAAGCCCTTTCTACAGTCCTCCCGGGCCTGGGTGCATCGATCATGAAAAAGACAACCGCTTGGCGGGGCATGCCCCGGTTCGTGCCCGGCCTCGGATGAGGCTATATGGGCATGGCGGTGCGGTGTTCCATTCCGATGGCCGTGCTGGTGCAAGAGCCGGTAAAAGGCGTCTCCCCTTATGCCACCGAGATCCCTGGCTGTCTCCATGCTGGGAAACGACCTGGCCAAGGCCAGGGAATATGGGTGCCTGGGCTCTGAAAAAAGCTCACTGCCCGCCATTTTCTCCATTACCTGGCCCAGGTAAAGCACATACAGGTCGTCGGCCAGCTGGGAGGCCAGCTCCAGGTCATGGGTGATCAAAAAAATCGCCTTGCCCTTTTCCTTGTTCTGCACCATGGCCCGGGAAACAAACCCCTTGGACATGGCGTCCAAGGAGGCTGTGGGCTCGTCCAGAATCAGAACCCCGGGGTCTAAGATCTGGGCCATGGCCAAAAGCGCCCTTTGCACCTGGCCGCCGCTTAGCTGGTGGGGATAGCGGGTGTGTTCCTCGGGTTTAAGCCCCATTTCCAAAAGAGCCTGGCCCGCCAGTTCAAGGGCTTGGGGTTTGGGCATGTCTCTATGCTGAATAAGAGGTTCAGCCACCTGGTCCAAGATAGTATAGACCGGATTAAAATTGGCGGCCCCGTTTTGAAAAACCATGGCCAGCTCGGACCAGCGCACCTTGTTCAAATCTTCTTCGGTCATACCCAAAAGAGGCTTATCCCCAAGGGTTATACCGCCCTCCACCGTTGCATTTTTAGGCAAAAGTCCCATACAGGCCTTGCCCAGGGTGGTCTTGCCTGAACCGGACTCACCGACCAGCGCGGTTATACGCCCTTTTTGGGCAACAAAATCAACGCACTCCAGGGCCTGCAGGGCATGGCCGTTGTCTTCATAGCTAACACTAAGTTTTTTAACCAAAAGGCTCACGTGCGCCCTCCAGGCAAGGCATTGGCCAGGCGCGGATCCAGAACCTTTTCCATGCTGATGGCCAAAAAAGTAACCGACATGATGATAAGGGAGAGAAAGACCACGGGCGGGGCCAGCCAATTCCACCACACGTCCATGTAATAATGTTTCATCGCCATATTTATCATCATGCCCAGGGATTTATGGTCCGGCGGCATCAACCCTAATATTGCCAGGGTGGCTTCCATGAAGACCGCCATCCTGACCTTGGCCGCGAAACCTATCAAATAAAGGGGAAACATCTCCGGCAAAAGGTGACGCACAAGTATGTAAAAGCCCCCGGCCCCCATATTCACAGCCGCCTTGACATGCAGCCCGCCCCGGATTCCCAAGGTCTGGGCCCGAATGGCCTTGGCTGTTGTGGGCCAGACCATCAAGGCCAGGATACAGGCCAATAGCCAGGGCGAAGGCATGAAAAGCGCGGCCACCAGGATCAGAATCATGATATGGGGGATAGCCAGAATAACATCGGCCACCCGCATGATCACCTGGTCGGTCAAGCCTCCGTACCAGCCCGAAACCAGGCCCAGCCCCACCCCCAAAAAAAGCCCGATTGTTCCGGCCACCAGCCCGAAGGACAGGCTGTTTCTGATCGCCAGCAAAAGTTCGCTCAATATGTCCTGCCCACCGTCGTTTACACCGAGAATATGCTCGGCCGAAGGCTGATCAAAAGGGATAAAGGATATATCCCAGGGATCATAAGGGCTGAAAACAGGCCCCAGTATGGTTGTAAGTAGAACCAAAAAGGCGAGCATAACGCCCACTCTGAATCCGGGATCGGAGAGTACTTTTTTTCCTGTTTCAAGATGCATCTTTGATCCTTGGATCCAAACGGCGGTAAGTCATCTCAAGCGCCAAGTTAAGGCCCAAAAAGACCAATGCCGAAACCAGAACCACACCTTGAATCAAGGGCAGGTCCCGGTTGCTGATGGCGTTGTAAAGCAAGGTGCCCAAGCCGGGGTAGGCAAAAATCGTCTCAACCACCAAGGCTCCGGTGATCATAAAGGCCATCCGGAGCCCCAGGCGGGTCACCAGGGGCAGAAGCGCGTTTCTGGCGCTGTGGGCATAGCGCACCCGGGCAGGCGGCAGTCCCTTGGCTTTGGCTGTGGTGATGTAGGGTTCTCCCAGAACCATGATCATGCTGTTTCTGGTGAGCAAAAAGTTGCCCGGCGCATAGGCCAGGGTCAGAGTGGTTAAGGGAAGAATCATATGCAGGAAAATATCACCCAGCCTTTGCCAAAGACCGACCTGGGCATAGGCGGTCTCCGCACCCTGGGCAGGCAGCCAGCCCAGCTTAAGGGCAAAAACAGCCAGTAAAACCACAGAGGTCGCTATCTCGGGCACCCCTTCCAGCACAGTGGCCAGACTCACCAGTCCCCTTTCCAGAGGCCCCTGTCGCCAGGCCGCCTCCACCCCGCTGTAAAAGCCCAGGGCCATGCCGAGTAAATTGGCCAAACCCAACAGCAAAAGAGTCCAGGGCAGGGCTTCCATGATCAAAGAGGAAACCGGGTCCATGAAGGCATAGGAATAGCCCCACTCAAAGGTTAAAAACTTAATAAGATAAGTGCCAAAACCCTGATCCTGGCTGTAATAGGCCTTTAACTGGGCCTCCTGCCCCGGGTCAAGCACCACATGGCTGCTGCTGTACATGGCGGTGACAAAGTCGCCGGGCAGCAGCCTGGGCAGGGCATAGCTCAAAAAAATCATGGCCAGAGCGGCCAGGGCAAAGGCTGCAATATGCCCTGACCGCTTGTTTTTTTTGGAGAAAAATAGTCTTTTCATTTCAGGCGGGCAATCCTAACGGATCAAGGACATTTTATTCTGGGCAATGGGGATGCCCTTGCTGATGCCTCCGGGGGTGAAATACCACTCCACGCCCTTGGATGCGTCATAGGCGCACACGTTCTCCGGATAAAAAAGGCTTATGGCAGGCAATTCCTCGGCGTATATTCGCTGGATCTCCTGCACCATTTTTTTACGCTTCGCAGGGTCCATACAGTCAAGGGATTCATCCAAAAGCCGGTTGAGTTCTTTATTATCGTCAAAGCGGGCACAGTTTACCGAACCAGCGCCAATTTTGGAATAAATCAACTCATTCAATATCTTGGGATCACCCATTATGCCGCCGTGACCGGAAACGGCCAATTGGAAGTCCCAATTTTTCACCTTGGCGTCGGTGGTGCCCTGCTCCAGGTTGATCAGTTTTACCTTTATCCCCACTTTTCCGAGCTGAAGTTTAATGATCTCGCCGTCGCGATCCGGAACACGTTCACCGGCCACGGTGATATTTGAAGCCAGCAAGGTCAGCTCAAGGGGCTTTCCGTCTTTGGCAAAAAAACCGTCTTTATCTTTACTGTAGCCCAGAGACTTGAGAATCTCCTCCGCCTTAGCCGGATCATAGGCATAATCCGGGGTATCGGGGTTGTACATGGGGTGATCCTTGGACAAAAGCCCCAGAGAAGCCACAGTGCCGAGCCCCCTGTGCGCCTTGTCTATTATCTCCTGCCGATTAATGGCGTGGACCAGGGCCCTTCTGAACCGGCGGTCGTTAAACGGGGCTATTCTATGGTTGATCATGAGCTTCTTATTCCAACCGCGGCCGCCTTTAAGCACCACAAAGCCCTTTTTCTCCAAGATGGGGGCCATATCCGGTTTGATGCTGCTGAATGAAGCGGCCTTGGTGGTGAGAGCCATGATGGGATTTTTGCCTTTCACAAAAATCAGACGTTCTACCTTGGGCTTGCCCAGGTAATAGCCGTCAAAGGCTTCAAAAAGATAGCTACCCTTGGCCTTGTTGAAATCCTTGAACAGATAAGGCCCGGAACCGGTAAAGGCCCCCGGCCCTCTATAGGCCTTGGGGTCTTTCACCTTTTCCCAAACATGCTTGGGAAGAACCGGCATGGTGCCGCCGATATCCGAAATAAAGGGGGCATAGGGCTTTTTAAGGGGGATTTTCAACTTATGCGGGCCCAGAACCTTGACTTCACCCAAGTTGGCCACGGAGACCCAGGGATAGGGGTGTTTTCTGAAATATGAGATGGTGAAGGCCACGTCCTCGGCTGTCACCGGTTTGCCGTCATGCCATTTGGCCTTGGGGTTCAACTCAAATGAAAAAGCCTGCTCCTGGGGCAGAAAACTCCATTTATCGGCCAGGGCCGGAATATAACCGTTCTTGTCTTTCCAGATCAGGGTGTCATAGACGAGAGCCATGCGCAGATAACCAGGCCCTCGGGGATAGTGATTATAAGGGTTGGGATATCCCCAGTCCCCTTTTCCGTCTGAGATGCGAAGCTCATCCAGGGCCAGGGCCGGAGCGGTCAGGCCCGGCAAAACAAATGCCGCAAGGAGAACAGCCAAAACAAAGCCAAAAATAAAGCGCCGCATGCCGGGCCTCCCAAAATGAAAAAGCCGAGAAAGCCATGGAGACCTACTGGTCCAACCAAGCCTTCCTGGCCTGACAAATTAAGCCTTACCCCGGCCGTTTTTTATACCTTGAGCAGTTATTTTTTAGGACCTTCTTGGCCCCGATTGACTACCCTTTAATTACTATCCTTTAGAGGAATTTGCAAGCTGCGCCTTTCCGGTCAATCTTTTTCCATTACGGCCCCAAGCACTTGATCTTTTAGCTAACCTTTTAATATGCAAAAGAAACACCCCCTGGACGCCTAAGGCGCACAGGGGGAATCGAGGTCGGCAAGGCCCTTATAAAGGCCTTGCCGACAGTCTAATTGGACTTTCCGCCTAAAAGAACAGGTCAGGCTTTTTTGGCCTCTGTTTCAGCTAAAGGACCACCATAGACCTGTTTCAGCACAATCAGTGATTCTATGATCATCCATATCTCAAGTAAAAACACTGCCAATCCGATGCTGAACAAAAGCCAGTCGCCTTTGGCTGAGAATTTATCCAGGTTGATGATCATGGCCCAGCCGGTCATTAAAACCATGAAGACCATTGGAATAAAGGTGTAGACAGCCGGCACCTTTCTCCTGGCAAGGAACACGGTAACCACCAAAAGGGCCAGGGCGGCCATCAACTGGTTCACGGTTCCGAAAAGCGGCCAAAGCAAAAGCGCGCCCTTGGTCACTTCCTTCAGGCCAAAGCCCTGGTTAAAGGCCAGGATAAACGCCGTTGCCACAGCCACAAAGGTAGCGGGATGCGCCTTTGCCATGGCAGGCATCTTGTAAGCCGTAAACAGCTCGCCCACCACATAGCGCTGGATACGGGTGGCGCTGTCCAGAGTTGTGGCCGCAAAACTAACCAGGAACACGCCCATGATCGTCAAAGCGATCTGAACAGGGATGCCGTAGGACTCCATCATATTTGCCGAGCCCACCACAAAGGCTTTGAGCTTGGCCCCCAGTCCGGCGGCGGTGGCCCAGGAGGCGTAATGGGTGGTAAAGGCAGTGGTTCCGGTTAAAATCTCACCGCCTTTCTCCGCGATACCCATGCCAATGCCCGCGCCCACAGCCACGATCACCAGGGTGGAAAGGCCGGCTTCCAGAAGCATGGAGCCGTAGCCGATGAACAGGGAATCCCGCTCACTCTCGCACTGCTTGGCGCTGGTGCCGGAGCTGACCAGGGAATGGAACCCGCTGATCGCCCCGCAGGCGATCACCACGAAAAGGAAGGGCCACAAGGGCGGCGCTCCCTCGGGTGCCGGATTATAGGTGGGAGCCACAAACTCGGGCCTGGAGACGATTACACCTATAACCAAAAGGGCCAGGGCCACATAAAGTTGGTGAGCATTGATATAGTCCCTGGGCTGCAAAAGCGTGGTCACCGGCAGGGTTGAGGCGATGTAGGAGTATATGAACATGATCAAGACCCAAATCACAATGGGGTTCAATCCCATTATGGAGGGCATCTTAAGGGGCACATAGGCCCCGATGATCACGGTGATATACATGACGATGACCGCCATTATGCCCCAGAAATGATGATTCACTCTCTTTTTGTAGATCATGTAGCCCAGGAAAACCGCGATGGGGACTTCCAGCCAGACCGGGATAACCGCAGCCGGGTACATGTTAAACAAAATGCCGATGATCAGGGCAAAGACCGCGATCACAATCCACAATTCAAAAAAGATAATCAAAAGGAAAAGGGTGCGCACCCGGTTGTTGATAAGGCCGGAGGCCATATCGCCGACACTGCGGCCCTGGTTGCGCAAGGAAGCCACCAGGGAACCGAAGTCATGCACCGCACCCATGAAGATTGAGCCAAAAAAGACCCAGATTATGGCCGGCACCCATCCCCAGATAATGGCGATGGCCGGACCGACAATCGGGCCCAAACCGGCGATGGAGGTGAAATGGTGTCCAAAAAGAACTTCTCGAGGAGTCGGCACAAAGTCTTTCCCGTCCTGTAGCGCAGTACTGGGGCAGACCGCATTGACATCCACTTGGAATATCTTGCGTGCCAAAAATTTGCCGTATGTGTTGTAGGCCACGATATAACCTACAAAGCATACGACCGCCAGCAGCAAAGAGTTCATACTTATACCTCCTGCCTGCACGTGTTATGGTTAGGAATTCATTGCGCGGGAAACTGCGCGAATAGGCCAATTCCGCAAAGCGTATTGCGGGCCAGAAACAAACAGGCTTTTTCACCCTGAACCTGTTCATCTCACTACGCCCCGGGAGTCAGTCCCTGTACCCATCTCCAGGGTGGATTCCTTTTCCCCCTTTTGATAAGGGCCCAAGCAGTCTCCGCCTGCTTCAGGTTGGGATTATACAACACTAGAACTATCAATAACTAGTGATAATCGATCATAATTACCATTTCGGAGATTAACAGGAAGCCAACCTGCTTTACATATAGAGAAAATAGAGCATGTCCAAAAGAGAACAAAGGGCATACGGGAAAACAGCAACCCGTTTAAAAAGAAAAATCCCTATAACTGGTTTGATATATTAGCATTTACATATACTTTAATGCAAGGTGGGGGAAGTATGAGGGAAAGAGCGGGCCTCAGCCTTAGAGGGGGGTTAATTTAACCCTTTCAAAAGGCGCAAAGATCACTTTAGTTTTGAAAAATCAAGCCACCTATCCGGGGCATTTTAAATGGCCTTACAGATAAGGCCGTCCAAATCCAGGCGTTTATTAAAAATACCTCTGACCTTTAAGGTGAGGTCTTCACTATGTAAAAGGTCCTTGTCTATATACAGGTTAAGACCATCCACCAGGTGGTAGTGATATTTAACTGCATTGGGCGGTTTTTCATAGGCCACCAGAACTTCATGGGCCACACCAAGACAACAGGCCACATCCGGGGCGTGATGAACGAAAGAGATATCGCTTATTCCGTTTTTCTTGGCAAATTCCCGTGCTTCCGGGGTTACTGTTATGCGCAAGGTTTTATCTCCAATTTAACAAAAAACGGTCATAGCGGGGAATGCCACGCCATGACCGTTTTACTGTCGTTTTAAAGGAACGACCCGACTTAACTATAAATCCATAGGCTCTTTCCGGTCAGCCTTAAAAACTGGAAAGCGCCGCCACTTCCTGCGTAGTCAAAACGCGGTCAATATCCAGGAGAATTTTTACTTTTTCACCAACCTTGGCCATGCCCAGAATAAAGGACGTATCCAGGGTTACGCCAAAGCTGGGGGTGGGTTCCAAGTCGGTGGGTTTGACATCCACCACCTCGTTCACCCTGTCCACCACGATTCCCATCTGGACCGTGCCCTCGGGGTTCTGCACTTCCACCACAATAACGCAGGTGCGCTCATCCGGCTCCCTGAAAGGAAGGCCGAATTTAAGCCTCAGATCCACCACCGGGATAACCTTGCCGCGCAGATTGATCACGCCTCGCACAAATTCCGGTGTTCTGGGCACTGGGGTTATCTCCATCATGCCGATAATCTCGCGCACGCGGAGAATCTCCAGCCCGTATTCCTCTTCGGCCAGGTCAAAGGTCAAATATTTCCCAGCCATGCGTTCAGCTTGAGACGCGCCTTCATCTACTGCGACGGCGTTGGCCATTTTTTTCCTCCGGAAATGCGTAAGCTTCATCTTTATATGAAGTATGGCAAAAAATCCTGAATTGGGCAACATGCTATCAAATATTCATTATCACATGTAACCGCCTCTTAATCGAAGAAAAAATAACATCAAAACTTATTTATGAAACTTTTTTAAACCAAATTAACTGTTCATTTGAGTTATTTTTATTCATTATCAGTTATCTTTATCACCTACGCGGCCAGCTTCCAACTATTACCCGCAGAAAAAGACAAAAACAAGAGATTCTTGACCCGGGCAAAGACCAGGAGTACTTTTCACCCATGTATTATGAAGGTCCCATCTATCGCCCCCCTTCCGAGGCGGACAGCCTTTTAGTCCAGGCCACAGTGGGCTGCCCCCACAACAAGTGCAGTTTCTGCATGGTCTATAAAAAGGGACCCAGGTTCCATATCCGGTCCACTTCAGAGATAATCGCCGACCTTGAAGAAGCCGCCCGCCTCACTGGGGGAAGGGTAAAAAGTGTATTTTTTCCCGCCGGCAACTCCATGGCCATGCCGACCAGGGATTTGGCCAGGATAAGCAGCAGAGCCAGGGAGCTGTTTCCCAATGTGGAGAGGA
Source organism: Dethiosulfatarculus sandiegensis (assembly GCF_000931935.2). Lineage (GTDB taxonomy): Bacteria > Desulfobacterota > Desulfarculia > Desulfarculales > Desulfarculaceae > Dethiosulfatarculus > Dethiosulfatarculus sandiegensis. Next base: position 30,420 of record NZ_AZAC01000048.1, on the reverse strand, counting down.
TAACGGTGTATGCCTCCATGCCCTCAATTTTATCCCACGGCCCTGACGGGCTTAAAGAGCTTAAAGACGCGGGCTTGAGTCGTCTGCATGTGGGGCTGGAAACAGGGGACGGCGAAACCTTAAAGTTAATCAAAAAAGGGGTTCTACCGCGGGAACAGATACAGGCCGGACAAATGGCCCTTGAAGCCGGTTTTAACTTAAGCCTCTATGTACTGGCAGGCATAGCCGGAAAAGAGCGCTCCCTGAAAGCGGCTGCGGAAACCGCCTTTGTATTGAATGAAATCAACCGGGCAGGTCTTTTTACCGTTCGCATAAGAACCTTGGTTCCCAAGATAAACACCCTTTTACTGCATCAGATAAAAAAGGGGAGTTTTAAACTTTTAAACGCCCACGAGGTCCTTCTGGAGCTTCAATATCTACTTGAAAATGTAACCGGCCCATTTGACCTTTTCAGTGATCACTACACCAATTATCTCAGTTTAAACGGCAAGATGCCTAAAGACCGAAAACCTCTTCTAGCCCAGATTGAGACGGCGTTGAAAAGGCCTTTGTGCACCTTCAGGGGAGACTTTATAGGAACCCAATAGCATGCAGTGATAGAAGGCGACCGCAAGTTGAGCCCAAAGCCAGGTAAAAAGCTCTATTGTAGCCCTCCATAGGGAATGCTATATACTGAAGGGCAAGTATTTTCACAGCTTGCACCTGGTTTCACACCCGGGAATCCGCTGCTTTTTTTCGAACGGTAAAGGGCAGATCGCCATATATCTTCGAATCTGGAGAGAAAAAAGAATGACCACAAGCGGGTATAACGACTTGGGCCCCAAAATAGACTTGGGCCCCGCCCCTCAAGAAACAGACTTAAACCAGACCCCACCACTTAAGAACACCCAGCGGCCGCAAACCGGACCCAAGCCAAAGACTAAAGGCTCCTCAGGGGTGCTCGGTATATTCAGCCTGGTGGTGGCGTTAATCGCCCTGGCTTTTGGTCTGTGGGTATTTTTATTCCCGCCCCAACCGGTGATGGGCCCTCCGCCCTCTCCCGAGGTGGTTCCCGGGGGCGCCGCCGAACGGGTGGCAAAGCTGGAAAAAGACGTCAGCGGCCTTATGCTCCGGCTGGTATCACTGGAAAAGGAACTGGAGGCCCTTAAAAGCCGGGCGGGTTCCGTCAACCAACTCACCAAACTCTCCGCCCGGGTGGCGGCCCTGCAGGACAGGCTGGAAAAGCTCTCCCGGGAGGCAAAAAAGACCACCCCAAGCGCCCCGAAAGTTGTTTCCAGCCCAAAAACCACTAAAAACGTAGCCAAGCAAGCAAAGGAAAAACCTAATAACAATAGTAAAAAGTTTGTATATACTGTCCGCAAGGGTGACACTTTATTCACTGTTGCCCGCAGATACAAGGTTCGAATGAACCAGCTGAAAGAGTGGAACAACTTGAAGCGCGGCCATGTACTTAAGGTGAACGAAAAACTGATCATCTACAAGTAGTTGTACGAATAAGGGCCGGGTAGGTTTTGTTGGGAGTATTTTGATGAGTATGCGCGTAGTTATTGTTGGTGGTGTTGCCGCTGGCCCCAAGGCCGCGTGCCGCATAAAAAGATTGATGCCTGAAGCCAAGGTAACCATGGTGGACCGTGACAGCCTGATTTCCTATGGCGGCTGCGGAATCCCCTATTACGTTGGGGGCGATGTGGCTGATCTGGAAGGACTTTTGTCCACCAGTTTTCATATGGTCAGAGACGCAAACTTCTTCACCAAGGTAAAGGGCCTTGAAGTGCTGACCAGAACAGAGGTCACCAGGGTGGATCCCCAGGCCAAGGAAGTCTGGGCCTGCAACCTGGATACGGGCGAGGAAATGAGCCTGCCCTATGACAAGCTGGTTCTGGCCACAGGCTCCATTCCCTTTATTCCGCCTGTTCCCGGCAAGGATCTCAACAATGTGGTGCCTGTGGCGAATTTGCACCACGCCAAGACTATTAAAGAGATGGTCTCTCAAGGACAGGTGGGAACAGCCGTTATCGTAGGCGCCGGAGCCACGGGTCTGGAAATGGCCGAGGCCATGGCCGACCTATGGGGCATCGAGGTGCACATTGTGGAGGCCGCCCCCCAGTTTTTGCCGGGACTGGCCGATCCCCAGATGGCCCGCATGCTGGAAATCCGCATGGCCGAGCAGGAAGACATCCATCTGCATCTAGGCGCCAGCCTGGAGGAGGTGCTGGATGACGGCCAGGGAAATGCCTGCGGCGTAATCGCCGGTGGTGAAAAAATAGAATCCGACGTCGTCATCATGGGTTGCGGGGTGCGCCCCAACACAAGTTTGGCGGCCGAAGCCTCACTGGACCTGAACCAGAGGGGAGCCATCTTAGTCGACGATCATATGTGCACCTCGGATCCGGACATCTATGCCGGAGGCGACTGCGTATCGATCAAAAGCATGATCACCGGTGAAGGCATCTTCATGCCCGCAGGCTCTTTAGCCAACCGGGAAGGCAGGGTGATCGGAACCAATATCGCAGGCGGAGACGCCCGTTTCCCCGGAGCCTCGGGCAGCTTCTGCATCAAGCTTTTTGGCTTGAGCCTGGCCCGCACCGGCTTAAACGAGCTTCAGGCAAAAGAAGCCGGTTTTGCAGCCCGGGCCGTGATCGTGGCCCAGGCCGACAGGGCCCATTTCCATCCTGATCAGAAAATGATGTTCTTGAAGCTGGTGGTCAACGAGACAGACCGCCGCATACTGGGGCTTACCGCGGTTGGCGAAAACGGCGACGCAGTGGTCGGCAGGGTCAATGCAGTGGCCGGTCTTTTGGCGGCTAAAGCCACCCTGGAAGACCTCTCGAACCTGGAGCTGGCCTACTCGCCGCCTCTGGGAGCCGCTGTGGACGTTTTAAACAGTGCGGCCAACGCAGCCGAAAACCTCTTGGAAGGCAGGCTGGAGCCTTTGGCTCCGGAAGAATTCATAAAACGCCTGCGCGACCCGCAAGGTTCAAACACCGTCTTTATCGACACCCGCGCCTTTGCCAATGCAGAGCCCTTCCTCGAGGCCTTTGGAGACGATTGGGTGAACATCCCCCAGGAAACCCTGCGCGAACGCTGGCAGGAGGTGCCCAAAGACAAAAACGTGGTCCTGGTCTGCAACTCGGGCGTGCGCTCCTACGAGTCACAGCTGATATTGAAAGCCAAGGGCTACACAAACACCGTCAACCTGGGCGGCGGCATGGCCACCATGAACCGCTGGGCCGGTTCGGTCTTGCCCTCTGGGGATAAAGAATAAAAGGTTCTCACAGTCACGCTGATTTTTGCGAGGAGGCCGCTAAGTTGGAGTTTAGACACCTCTTACTGGAGACAGGCCGGGATCATGTCGGGGTGATCACCATAAACCGCCCTGAAAGCATGAACACCTTTAATTCCGGCACTGCGGAGGAACTTTCCCTGGCCCTTAAAACCATGGACCAGGACCCGGAAGTCCGGGTGGTTCTTATTAAAGGCGCAGGCAAGGCCTTTTGCGCTGGCATTGACATAAACGAATTTAACGGCAAAACAGGCCATGAATTCAAACAGTGGGTTGAAAAAATGGAAAACCCGTTGTGCGTCATGGCCGCCATGAACAAGCCTGTGATGACCCAGGTCCACGGGGTGGCTGCGGCCAACGGGGCCGGGCTGGTTTCAGCCTCTGACCTTTGCATATCAGCTGATTCCGCGCGATTTGGTTTTACCGCTGTCAAAGTCGGGCTTTTCTGCCTGGGGCCGGCGGTTCCCCTGGTCAGGGCGGTGGGGCGTAAAAAGGCCCTTGAGATGTTGATGTACGGGGATTTGATTACCGCTGACACGGCCCTTGAGATTGGCCTGATCAACCGCGCTGTTCCCCTCTCCCAATTAGAGGAAGAGGCCAGGGAATGGGCCGCTGAACTGGCCCGAAGAAGCCCCACAGCGGTGCAGATAGGCAAAAAAGCCTTTTACGGTATGGCCGATATGGAATACACCAAGGCCTTTGATTATATGAACGAGGCTTTTGCCAGGCTGTGCACCACAGAAGACGCCACAGAAGGAGTCAGCGCCTTTTTGGAAAAACGCGCTCCTCAATGGAAGGGACGCTGAAAGAACCAGGAGACCGGGCCTTAAATCAGGCATGACCATGCCCTGATCAGGGCCTGGCCTCAAGTTCCCAGGCAAATACGGGGTGTTTCCGTACTTAAAAGGGATGTTGGCCTTACTTGAGAATCCAATAGCATCCGGTAAGATGTAAATCTTACCGGATGCTTCAGGCTGTTTATTAACAGCCTGAACGCGGGCCTAAGGATGGCCCGCCGAATTACGAGGCTTTCCTAAGGCGAGTAATTCGCGCCGATTGCAAAACCACGTTTTTGCAATCGGCATCAGACAAAGTCCAGGAGGACTTTGTCTGCAAGCTATAGTCTCCGGTAAGATATAAATCTTACCGGATGCTCACACAGGCCAGGCGCTGCCCGGTCCCGCCTTGCCGAAAACTTGAACTTTAAATCGCGCACGGAAAAAATGAAACCAGATAACAACGTAGTGGCCTATCCCAAAACCCAAAATCGGGATGCGGACCAGACCATTAAAGATAAAAACCAGGAAGCCTTTGCCGAAAACCAGTTAGGGTCAGTAAAATTCGAGGTCCACGGCCTTGAAATGCTGGACAAACAGGTAAAACAAAGCGGCAACTCAGGGCGCATTTATCTGCCCCCACATTGGGTGGGTAAAAGGGTGAAAATCATCCGGGTGGATTGAAAGTTTCAATTACGTCAGTGAGTTTAATATGGCGGTCAACAGCTCTCCTGTCTGGGCCTCCACCTGGCTTATCCCCTCAGGCGTAAGGTTTTCCCAATGCATGCCTGCGGTTACCAGCACTTTTCTTTTCAGGCGAGCAGCCAGATTCTGGGCCAGAAAACGGGCTATCTCATCTTCTTTATGCCCCACATAGCAAAAAACACTGGTTGAAGCGCTTGTCTTGGCCGGATCGGCAAGGCTTTTCCTTGGCGTGGCCGCCGCCACAGCGCCGATATGAGGCAAGGGGCCGCCCGTTACAATCACTAAAAGATCCGGCCCAATTTCTTCAATTTGAGCGCTCAAACCAAAATCCACCGAGCCGGTGCGAACAAGCGGCATTTTCACCTTTCCCTTTCTCAAAAACCCAAGCTCATAGCTCAATATATACAAATCCCGCCCCCCCTGCCCACCTTCTCTTCGAGGGGGTTATCCCCGCAAAGATAAGGGTTTTAGCCTAAACTTAATTGAAGGCCTTTAAAAAAAGGGTTATCATCCCATCAATGCGGGGAAGGTGTGGCTGCGCCCGGCCCAGCGCCGGTCCACCTTCAGGACAAAGGTGATATACACCTTTGCCGAGGGCGCAACCCAAACAAAGAGGATTACTAGTGAGTGAAGAATCCATAAGCCGTGTAACAGTGCGTTTCGAGCCTTATGAGATCGAAATGCAAGTGGAACCTGGGACTTTCCTTCTGGACGCCGCCTTGGAAGCGGGGGTTCACATCAACGCCTCTTGTGGAGGAAAAGGAGTCTGCGGTAAATGCCGGGTGATAGTTGAATCCGGGGCGGTTGAAGGCGGACTCAGCGAAAAAATCAGCGAAGAGGATGCCGCCAAGGGCATCCGTCAGGCCTGCACCTCCAAAGTCACCGAAGATATAGTGGTGCGCATCCCCACTGAATCCGCCTTGGACAAAGCGGCCTTAAAGGCGCTCGCCACAGGCAGCAGCCAGCAGGCCCAGGCCATAGGCTCCAAGGAACTCAAAGCGGAAGGCAGGTTTGACCCTGCCCTCACCAAGTTGGCGGTCAGCGCCGAGCCTCCGACTTTAGACGACGCCAGAAACGATGTAGCCCGCCTGCTTGCTTCCCTTAAAAAGGCGGGTGAAAGGCACTTTGTCTTTGACTTTGAAGCCATTCGCGATCTGCCCGAGGCCTGGCGCCAGGGCAACTGGAACCTCACCACCACCATCATGCGGCCGGTGGACACCAAAACCAGCCGCAACCATGTTATCCGGGTTGAACCCGGCGACACCACGGCCCGCAACCTGGCCGTAGCGATCGACCTTGGCACCACAACCGTATGGGCCGAAATGATCGACCTCACCACGGGCCAGGTGTTGGGGTCAGAGGGTAATTTCAACGCCCAGATAAGCTATGGCGAAGACGTAATCAGCCGTATTGTATATGCTGGCAAGCCCGGCGGCCTAAAACGACTGCAGGAAACAGCCACGGGCTCCATAAACGACGTATTGAAAGCCCTGGCCAGCAAAACCAAAGTGGACTTGAGCGAAGTCAACCTGGCCACCCTGGCAGGCAACACAACCATGACCCAGCTGTTCTTGGGGGTGGAGCCCAAGTACATAAGGCTGGACCCCTACGTACCGGCCGCGGCCTATTATCCGCCGGTAAGGGCCAGCCGTTTTGGCCTGGCCTTGCCCGACCATGCCTCTCTGCTGGTCTTCCCCTCGGTGGCCTCCTATGTGGGCGGTGACGTCATCTCCGGCGTCATGGGTGTTGGCATGCACAAAGACCCCAGGCTGAGCCTTTTCATCGACCTTGGCACCAACGGTGAAGTCGTGGTGGGCAATCAAGACTGGATGGTTTGCGCCGCGGCCAGCGCCGGACCGGCTTTTGAAGGCGGCGGCATCAAGTTCGGCATGAGGGCCAGCAAGGGCGCGGTGGAAAACGTTATGATCAACCCGGCCACCGGTGAACCGGCCCTGGTGACGGTGGGCAAGGCGCTGCCCAAAGGCATCTGCGGCTCCGGCCTGATCGCCCTGGTGGCCTCGCTTTTACTCACCGGCATAATCGATGAACGCGGCAGGTATGATCTGGACCATGTCAGCGATCGGGTGCGGGTTGGTGAAGACGGGCCCGAATATGTCCTGGCCTGGTCGAAGGACAACCAGCTTGACCGGGATATCACCCTGACCGAGATGGATATCGACAACCTGATGCGCGCCAAGGGAGCCATGTATTCGGCCTATATGACCCTGTTGGAGGGAGTGGGGCTCAGCATAGGCGACCTGGACCGGGTAATTCTGGCAGGCGGTTTCGGCCAGTCCATTAATATTGAACGCGCCATTTTGATAGGTCTTTTGCCGGAATTGCCTGTGGACCGTTTCACCTTTGTGGGCAACGGCTCCATGCTGGGCGCCCGCTTGGTGGCGCTAAGCAACCCGTTGAGGGCGGAAGTTGGAGATATTGTAGACAAAATGACAAATTTCGAACTTTCGGTCGCCCCAAGTTATATGGACAATTACACAGGCAGCCTCTTTTTCCCGCACACCGAGGCCAAGAGGCTGTTCCCCGAGACCCTTGAGCGCATGCGAAAGGTCAAGGAAGCGGTCAGCCAAACAAGCTGATAATTAAGGCGGGGCCTTTTTAAGGCTCCGCCTTTAACTTGCGGGTAAACTCCTCCCGGAATTTCTCTGATGCCGATTGGCTCGAATTAATCTCCTTGGGAAAAGCTCACGATTCGTTGAGCCGCCATTCGGGATCCCCGGCACACTTAAAATTTTCCCAATGGTTTTGATTCGGGGGGCATAGTCCGCATTCAGACTGTTGACGAGCATGAAGCCTTTTAAATGACAGTCTCGCTCAATTACGCTATTTTTTAAGGTGAAGGATCTTTAACACTTGGCCAAAGTCTGCGGTTCATCAAACGGCATCCGCTCCCCCGGAGAGATTTGCCGGGATCCAAGGCTTTATCCGATAAAGGCAAATAACTCAAGCAAACTATATCTAAGGACTCATCATGCTAAAACCCGTCTGGCTCATACCGCTTGCATTTTTGTTGCTAAGTGGCTGCCAACATCTTTGCACCCAGCCCACGCCCACCGACTCCCCACCGGATAAACAGGCAATAGCCGAATACCTCAAAGCCAATCCCCAGCTGGTTCTGGAAGTCCTGAGGCAGAACAAAAAGCAACTGTTGGATATAGTCATGCAGGCCAATCTGGAAGAACAAAAAGCCAGGCAGCGTCAGAATGTAATGGCCTATCTGGATTCTCCTTTAATGCCGGATATGGACCCTGCCAGGCCTTGCCTGGGCAGTCCCAAGGCAGAAGTGGACGTGGTGGGCTTTTCCAATTTCCTTTGCCCGGCCTGCGCCCAAGGTGCGGATACTGTGGCCTATCTGCAAAAAAAACATCCCGGTGAAGTAAAATTTCACCTGCGTCACCTGACTGCCGACGAGTTTGCCAAAGACCTGGCCCTTCACTTTGAGGCCATTGCCAGACAATCTCAGAAAAAGGCGTGGGATTTTTATAAAAAGGCCATGGCTGATCAAGAAAACCTAAAAAAGAACAAAATGGCCTGGGTGGACCGCATGGTCAAAGAAATGAAAATTGACCGGGCCCGACTGGCCAGGGATCTGGCCGACCCTTCCCTGGCTGAACGCCTGAAAAGGGATTCTGAGGAGGCAGCCCTTTTCCAGCTTCAATCAACCCCCTCTTATATAATTAATGGAGTGGCGATTGACGGAGCCGCCCCAATTTCGGTTTTTGAAGAAATAATATCCCTTTGGAGGGAGCATCAGGCCAAAAATAAGAAAAATTGAGTTTATTTTAAAAATATACCTTCTTGTTCAAGCGTTTCCCGAAAAGAGAAGTGTGGCCCGGCCTGGCCGGATGACTTCATTTTCAGGCCCGCCCGACAAAGAAACGGATCCATCCACCTAGCCCGCACCCCCCTCCCCCAAGACTGTTTTCCCTGCACCTTGGGGCGGATTCCGGAGCGCCCATTTGAGCTTGCCCTTAAAAGCCAATCTGCCGCATGCCTGTTAGAAGGTTTTTTCGGCAAAAAATCAACATATTGCCTGTATCCTCGCCTCTTATGGAGCAGACTGGTCTAGTAAGCTTCGGCCTGATATGATAAAAAAAAGGCCCTAAAGGAGAGCAGATGGTTGTATTTGACTTACAGTGCACCGCCGGCCATTCTTTTGAAGGCTGGTTTGAAAACCTTGAGGACCTTGAAGATCAGGTCAGTCGCGGTATGGTGGTATGCCCTGTCTGCGGAGACGACTGTGTGCGGCGGGTCCCCTCCTCTTTTGGCATCGCAAAAAGTCACAAGACAGACGGTTTCAACCAGGAAGAGGCGGCGCGCATGCTCAGCCAGGCGTTGAAGCGGCATATCAAGGAAGATTTTGAAGACGTGGGTTCCCAATTTGCCAACGAAGCGTTGAAAATTCATTACGGCGCCAGTGAATCCAGAAATATCAGGGGGGTTTCAACTCCGGCCGAAGAAGAGATGCTGCGTTCAGAGGGAGTCAATTTTTTCAAAGTAGCCGAGGCTGCTCCAGAACCCCCACTCAGCCCGACCACCGAGACAGACGATTTTGACGACAATGATTAACCTGGCCGCAGGCCTTTTAGTGTTATCCTAATCCGGCCTGCCTGAGCCAAAGGCCCTTCAAACAGCCCCTATGTAAAACGCTATTTGTCCAGAGTCTGTTTTTGGGCAATTTCTAAGGCTTACTCCACGGTTGACAAACGAGTTCCAGGCTGCTAGCTAAAATCACTGGCTTAAACTGCCTTTTGAATTCACTTTCTCTTGCGAAGACTCCTTAAATGGGGGAAGCCCGATGGCACACGGGGTTATTATCTGCATAGGCGACGAGCTGGTAAGCGGTAAGGTGGTTGACGAAAACGCCCGTTGGGCAGCGGCCAGGCTCTGGCCCATGGGGCTTGACGTTAAGGCCATGATCACAGTGGGGGATGATCCCCCGGCTATCAAATCCGCTTTAAAGCAAGCCTTGGATTCAGCCGACTTTGTTTTGGTCAGCGGGGGTCTGGGAGCCACGGAAGACGATATAACGGCACAGGTCGCGGCCGATGTCTTTGCCCTGCCCCTGGCGGAATCCAGACGCATGGTGAAAAACCTGCGCTATTTTTTCCAGTCCATGGGTAAAACACCTCCCGAGGGCATAGACCGCCTCACCTGGCTGCCCCAGGGAGCAGAGGTTTTAAGCAGGGCCAGTGCGGGATTCAAACTCACCGCCCCCCAGGGCAAGCCGGTTTATTTTATGCCCGGTGTGCCGCGGGAGATGCACCATATAACTGAACATCACGTTATCCCCCAACTGGTTGAACAATTCCAGCCGGATCAGATCCGCAAAAGCGGAGAACTTTTAATATTCGGCTTAGATGAGCTTGAAGTTCAGAAAAGGCTTAAAGGAATTGCCGGGGAGCTTGGCATCCCCTCCCTTAATTTAGGTTATTATCCCCGTTTCCCGGAGGTGGCGGTTATTTTTTCCCTTAGCGGAAAACAAAACCAAAAAGCCGACCAAGACCTTGCGGCAGTGCTCAAGGCCGCCTATCGCAGGCTGGACGGTCATGTGGTGGCAAAAGGCGGTCAAACCCTGGCCCAGACCACGGCCCATGCCCTGGCCGATCATAACCTCACCCTGGCCTTGGCCGAATCCTGCACAGGCGGGCTGATCGGTCACAGCCTTACCGAGGTGGCGGGGTCATCCAGCTTTTTTATGCGCGGCTATATAGTCTATTCCAACCAGGCCAAGGAAGAACTCCTTGGAGTCTCTTCCCAAACCCTGGCCGAACATGGAGCGGTGAGCCATGAAACCGCCAGGGAAATGGCCCTGGGAGCAGCTTCAAGAGCGGGCACCGACCTGGGCCTTTCGGTCACCGGCATCGCCGGGCCGGGCGGAGGCAGTCCCGAAAAACCCGTTGGTACGGTATACTTCGGCCTATGCCATCAAGAAAAGGTCATGACAAAGGGTTACCTTTTCAGCGGCTCAAGAGAGCAGGTTAAACTCCAGGCCGCCCACACGGCCCTGGACTGGCTTCGCCGCTTTACAGAGGATCATGCGTTCCTTTATAGCCATTGAGCTTCCGGAAAAGGTGCGCAAAGCCGCGGATTCGCTAATCAGGAATCTCGCCCGCACCGAGAGTAGGGTAAAATGGGTTAAACCCGATTCTCTTCACATCACTCTCAAATTCCTGGGTGAGGTTGGAGAGGACCTTTTACCGGAGATCCAGGAAAGGCTGACCCGGGTCTGCCGGGATATGGGGCCCTTCCCCCTGGTTGCAGAGGGAGTGGGAGCCTTTCCCAAAAGAAGGAGTCCCCAGGTTATCTGGATGGGGCTTTCCGGAGAAACGGACCGCATGGCCCGGCTGGCCAAGGACCTGGAGGGCGCCCTGGCGCCCCTGGGGTTTGAACCGGAAAAACGCGGATTCAAACCCCACATTACCTTGGGCAGGATGCGAAGGTCCAGACGGGGCGCACCTCCGGCCGGGCAAAATGAGCTGGCAGAAGCGCTTTTGTCCCTGGCCGCCTTTAAAGGACCTTCCTTTTTGGCGGAGCGGGTTACCCTTATGAAAAGTACACTAACGCCTAAAGGCGCCATATATGAACCTGTTTTCAAAAAAACCCTAGTCTAGGGGTGGAGACAAAAAAACATGGCTGGAAAAAACGCCAGAAAAGACCCGGTGCAGGATCGGGACAAGGCCGTTGACGCGGCCCTCAAGCAGATTGAAAGGAATTTCGGCAAAGGCGCCATCATGCGCCTGGGTGCTGCCGAGGTGGCCCAGGACATAAGCTCCATCTCCACCGGATCCCTGGGTTTGGACCTTGCCGTGGGCGTGGGAGGAATCCCCAGGGGCAGGATTGTCGAGATCTACGGCCCGGAATCCTCGGGCAAGACCACCCTGGCCCTGCACGTAATAGCAGAAGCGCAAAAAGCCGGAGGCGTAGCAGCCTTTGTGGATGCGGAACACGCCCTGGACGTATCCTATGCCCGCAAGCTGGGTGTGGATGTGGATGAGCTTTTGGTAAGCCAGCCCGACACCGGCGAGCAGGCCTTGGACATTACTGAAATCCTGGTCCGTTCTGGCGGTGTGGACATCCTGGTGGTGGACTCGGTGGCCGCCCTGGTGCCCAGGGCCGAGCTGGAAGGCGAAATGGGCGACAGCCACGTGGGCCTTCAGGCCAGGCTCATGAGCCAGGCCATGCGCAAACTCACCAGTGTAATCAGCAAAAGTCGCACATCGGTGATCTTCATCAACCAGATTCGTATGAAAATCGGGGTCATGTTCGGCAACCCCGAAACCACCACCGGCGGCAACGCCCTTAAGTTCTACTCCTCCTTACGCCTGGACATCAGGCGGATCGGTAAAATCAAATCCGGCGATTCGGAAATCGGAAACAGGACCAGGGTGAAGGTGGTCAAAAACAAGGTTGCCCCGCCTTTCAGGCAAACTGAGTTCGACATTCTCTTCGGAGTGGGCATCAACAAAACAGGCGAAATATTGGATTTGGGTGTAGATGCCGATATAGTTGAAAAATCCGGAGCCTGGTACTCCTATGGCGAGGAACGCCTGGGCCAGGGCCGGGAGAATGCGGCCAATTACCTGCGGGAGCACAAAGACCTGTCCCTGGAGATTGAAAACAGGCTCAGGGTGTTGCACAACCTGCCCCAAGTGGCGCCGGCGGAGGCACAGGAACCCGGGGAAGAAACCGAACAATAATTACCGGCCACTATTTGAAGCGGCCGAGGCCAAACAGACAAAAGGATAGCGCCCATGAGCACCAGCGGTAATGATATCCGCCAAATATTTTTGGATTATTTTAACAAGCAAGGCCACAAGATAGTGGCCAGTTCTCCTTTGGTTCCCAAGGATGACCCCACGCTTCTGTTTACCAACGCAGGTATGGTTCAGTTCAAGAAGTTGTTTTTGGGACAGGCCAAACGGGATTATATACGCGCCACAACCAGCCAGAAGTGTTTCCGCGCATCGGGCAAGCACAATGACCTGGAGAATGTGGGGCGCACGCCAAGGCACCACACTTTCTTTGAAATGCTCGGCAACTTCAGTTTTGGCGACTATTTCAAGCAGGACGCCATCCGTTTTGCCTGGGAACTTCTCACAGAGGGTTACGGCTTGCCCAAGGATAAGTTATGGGTAAGCGTATTCGAGACGGACGACGAGGCCGCGGAGCTTTGGCAGTCTGAAGTCGGGGTGAAGCCGGAGCGTATTGTGCGCCTGGGTGAAGAGGAAAACTTCTGGTCCATGGGTGACACCGGCCCCTGCGGCCCCTGCTCCGAGATTCACATAGACCAGGGGCCGGAACACGGTTGCGGACGCGCTGACTGTGCCGTGGGTTGCGACTGCGACCGTTACCTGGAGCTGTGGAACCTGGTCTTTATGCAGTACAACAGGGATGAAAGCGGCAAGCTCACCCCGCTTCCGAAGCCCAGCATTGACACAGGCATGGGGCTTGAGCGCATAAGTGCCGTGGTCCAGGGTAAATACAGCAACTATGATACAGACCTTTTCACTCCCATCATGGATGTGGCTGCCCAGCTGGCCGGAACCAGTTACGGTAAAAACGAAGAGGATGACGTAAGCCTGCGCGTGATCGCCGATCATGCCAGGGCCTGCACCTTCCTGATCTCAGACGGCATCCTGCCCAAAAACGAAGGCAGGGGGTATGTGCTCAGGCGCATTCTGCGCAGGGCTGCCCGCCATGGCCGCAAACTTGGGCTCAAAGAGGTTTTCCTGCACCAGGTGGCCCAGGAGGTCATTGACCAGATGAAAGGCGCCTATCCCTCTCTGGTGGATTCCCGCGCCTTTATCGACAAGGTCATTACCAAGGAAGAAGAACGTTTTGGCGAAACCCTGGACACCGGCCTCAAAATTCTTTACGACGCCACAGGCGAGGCCAAGGCCAAGGGAGAGACGGTCTTAAGCGGAGACACCGCCTTTAAATTGTACGACACCTACGGCTTCCCCCTGGATCTCACCATGACCATTGTGGAAGAAGAGGGATTAAGCGTGGACGAGCCGGGCTTTGACCGGGCCATGGAGACCCAGCGCAGCCGCAGCCGCGCAGCCTGGAAAGGGAGCGGCGAGGAAGCAATGCCCCCTGCCCTGGAAGAACTGAGTTCCCAGGGTTTTGCTACGGAATTCAAAGGCTATGAAACCCTGGAGGCCAAGGGCAAAGCGGTTTTGATTCTGGTCGACGGCAACCGGGTCGACCAAATCGGAACGGGCCAGGAGGCCGAGGTTGTGACCGACCGGACCCCCTTCTACGCCGACGCAGGCGGCCAGCTGGGAGACACCGGGCAGATGACCGGTTCTCAAGGCAAGGCGGAGGTCACAGGCGTCACCAAACCCGGTGGCAGCATTTATGTGCACAAAATCAAGGTGTTTGAAGGCAGCCTCAGCCAGGGGCAGGAACTTTCGATGGAAGTCTCGGCCGAACAAAGGGCCCGCACGGCGGCCAACCACACTGCCACCCATCTTTTGCATGCGGCTTTGCGCAACACCCTGGGCGACCATGTCAAGCAGGCGGGCTCATTGGTTTCACCAGACCGGCTGCGCTTTGACTTCAGCCACTTCGAGGCAGTGACCCCGGAACAGATCAAGGCTATTGAAAATGAGGTCAACCAGGCGGTGAGGGCCAATATCTGCCTGGACACCCAGGTCATGGGCCTGGAAGAGGCCATGAAATCCGGAGCCACCGCACTCTTTGAAGAACGCTACGGCGATCAGGTGCGCATTGTCTCCATTCCGGGAGTCAGCAAGGAACTCTGCGGAGGCACCCATGCCCACAGAACCGGGGATATTGGCCTGGTCAAGGTCATCGGAGAAACTTCGGTGGCCGCCGGTGTCAGGCGCTTGGAAGCCCAGACCGGCCATGGCGCGATCCTGGCCATGCAGGATATGGAAGACCAGCTGAACCAGGCCGCCGCGGCCCTTAAAGTGGGACGCCAGGAGCTGGTTCCCCGCCTGACCAAGCTGCAGGCTCAGCTTAAGGAAACAGAGCGGGAAATGGAGAAACTCAAGACCCAGCTGGCCAGCGCAGGCACCAAAGATCTTTTGGAAGACGCTGTGGAGATAGACGGGGTCAAGGTCCTGGCCACTCAGGTAACCACGGACAACCCCAAATCCCTGCGTGAACTGAGCGACACTTTAAGGGACCGCATTGGTTCCGGAGTGGTTGTCCTGGGAGCCAAGGCGGGCAAAAAAGCCCTGCTTTTAGTCCTGGTCACCAAGGACCTGGTTAAAAAGGTTCATGCCGGAAACCTGGTCAAGGCCCTGGCCCCCATGGTGGGCGGCGGCGGCGGCGGCAAACCGGACCTGGCCCAGGCAGGCGGCCAGAATCCGGACGGCCTGCCCCAGGCCATGGCCAAGGCCCCTGAACTGGTGAGGGAGCAGTTGCAGCAAACCGCCTGATTTTGCTTGCCATACAGGAAATAAAAAACCCCGTCTGGCTTTGCCCGACGGGGTTTTTATCTATAAATCAAGGGGCCTTATGCTCAGAGAACATAAGGCCCCTTTAAAATCCTAATTTAAAAACGAGCTCAGCGGTCAATGCGGTCTAAGGGGTCATCCATATCCGGGTTGCGATTCTGGTCATAGTCATCACCCCGGTCAAAGATATTCAGATCCCTGCGTTGCTGCAGTAAAGACTCGTCATCCCTGCTCTCATCCAGATCAGCCAGGGCCACCTGGCATTTTTGGATGTAGTCCATGGCCTCGTCATAAAGGCCCACATCCGGGTAATGGCTGATGACCCTCTTGAACCTGCTCATGGCCGCCCGAAAACGGTCGGTGCGATAGTAAAAGAGTCCCACATCCATTTCGTGTTGAACCAGGTTTTCCAGGGTCTCCTGCAAACGCGGCTTTGCCTTTTCGGCCCATTCGGTGTTCGGATACTCCTTTATCAGGCGTTCAAAGGCATCCACCGCCTTTTTGGAGTTGCTTGGGTCCCGATCCGGAGTGAGCATCTGCTGTCTGAAAACCATGCCCATTTTGTAAATGGCATAGGGGACAGCCTCGTTTTTGGGGTGCAAACGCACAAAGTCGTCATAAGCCAGGACCGCTTCTTCATCCCTGCCTGCCTTGGCATAGGCGTCGGCAACTCTTAAGTCGGCCAATAGGGCGTAGCGGCTGTAAGGGTAACGGTCCTTAAGTTGTTGGAACAACTCGGCGGCCTCGTCGAATTCACCCTCATTGTAGAGGGTTTCCGCCTCGTTGGCCAAAACCTGGGCCGGAGTGTCAAAGGCCTCGGGAGAGCCGCCTGAATCAAAGCCAAAGCCGCAGCCCGAAGCCAGCGCAAACAGCGCCAGAAGTAAACCTAAGATCAGCAGGGATGCTTTTTTGTTCATGAATGATCTTCCAGGTAGCGTTGGGCGGCATAGGCCGCAGTTGCGCCTTCACCAGCGGCAACCACAACCTGCCTCAACAGCTTATCACAGCAGTCGCCCGCCGCGAAGACCCCGGGGATAGAGGTTTTCTGCCTTGCGTCAACCTTGATAAATCCACCGGAGGTCATATCCACCGCGTCCTTTAAAAACTCGGTGTTGGGAATGGTGCCTACGAAAACAAAAGCCCCATCCACCTTAAGCTCTCGTTCGCTACCGTCTTTAAGGTTTTTGATCAAAAGTGACTGAACCCCCTGATCTCCGCCCTGAACCTTCAAAGGCTGGTGAGACCAAAGCACTTCAATCTTATCGTTTTCC
The DNA here is from genome assembly GCF_000931935.2 of Dethiosulfatarculus sandiegensis. GTDB lineage: Bacteria > Desulfobacterota > Desulfarculia > Desulfarculales > Desulfarculaceae > Dethiosulfatarculus > Dethiosulfatarculus sandiegensis. Next base: position 13,937 of record NZ_AZAC01000048.1, on the reverse strand, counting down.
AAAACCCTGTCAGCCAAGACCCCCCTGGCCCGCAGCTCATCGCGGCGGTGCAGCAGATAGACCTTGTCTGCGAATTTGGTCAAAAAAACCGCCTCTTCAACAGCCGTGTTGCCTCCGCCAATGGCGGCAATCGTGGCGTTTTTGTAGAAGGGGCCGTCGCAGGTGCCGCAGTAGGAGACTCCCTTGCCGGTCAGCTCCTCTTCACCCGGAATGCCCAATTGCCTGGGCCTGGCGCCGGGGCAAAGCACCACTGTTTTGGCCTTTATCTCTTCTTTGGGCGTGGAGATGATTTTCACATCTCCCTTATCTTCAAGTTTGGTCACCTCGGCGGACCTGATCTCCAGACCGAACTTGAGCGCATGATCACGCATGCGGTCAGCCAAGTCAAAACCAGAGACCCCATCCACATCCCCGGGCCAGTTCTCAATCATGTCGGTGGTCAGAACCTGGCCGCCGGGGCTCAAGCTTTCCAAGAGTACCACATCCAGCTTGGCCCTGGCGGCATAAAGACCGGCGGTCAGCCCGGCGGGACCTCCCCCAACGATGACTAACTCACGTTGTTCCATGGGATTAACCCCTCACCGTCTGCAAGAGTGCTAAGCGATCTTCTTAAGCGATTCTTCCAAATGAGATTTGGAGACCGCACCGGTAATCTGATCCACCACTTCTCCGCCCTTGAAGAAGATCAGGGTGGGGATGGCGCGAATACCAAATTTACCCGGAGTCTGGGGGTTTTCATCCACATTCATCTTGGCAACCTTCACTTTGCCGGTAAATTCCTGGGCCAGCTCTTCCACCACCGGGGCAATAGCCCGGCAGGGGCCGCACCAAGCCGCCCAAAAGTCCACCAATACCGGCAACTCGCTCTTCAAAATCTCAGTTTCAAAGGTGTCGTCGGTGACATGAAGTATATTTTCCGACATTACGGCGCTCCTTAGCATAATTTACAAATCGAGCCAGTCAAGCTCTGACTGGCTCCCATGGCTATTACAATGAACATTAATGCTTCGCGATATGTTTGTCAACGTAACCCGGATTTACATTCCATTGACAGGGGCTTAGAGTAAACGTACCATGTCCTTTCAGTTTTGTATGCAGGAGAAAACACTTGAGCAAGCCCAAAACCGTATTTGTATGTCGAGAATGCGGAGCCGTCACCCCAAAATGGTTGGGGCGCTGTCCGACCTGCCGGGCCTGGGACTCCCTGGAAGAAGAGAAACCGCCCCAGACTCCCTCGGGAGCCCAGGCAAAATCCCCTGAACTGATCAGCCTGGTCCAGGCCCTCACCACACCGGAGCCCAGGGCCACCAGCGGCCTGACAGAACTGGATCGGGTGCTCGGAGGAGGACTGGTCCAGGGGATGGTGGTTTTGGTGGGGGGCGAGCCGGGGATAGGCAAATCGACACTTATGCTGCAACTGGCCGCCCGGCTGGGGCGAAGCGGTCACAAGGCCCTTTATGTATCGGCAGAGGAATCGGTGCGCCAGGTGGGGCTCAGGGCCAGACGCCTGGGGGCCGAGGCCCTGGAAGTCATGCTCATGGCCGAAACAGGCCTGGAGACCATTAAACAGGCCGTCACCAGAGACAATTACACCGCCTGCATTGTCGACTCCATCCAGACCGTGCGCTCAAGCGAACTGGCCGGTGGGGCGGGAAGCGTGGGCCAGGTCCGTCACTGCGCCTCTGAACTGGCAGCCCTGGCCAAGGAGACCGGGGCGGCAGTGTTTTTGGTGGGACATGTAACCAAGGAAGGCTCCCTGGCCGGGCCCAGGCTCCTTGAGCACCTGGTTGACACGGTGCTCTATTTCGAAAGTGAACCTTCCATGCGGCTGAGGCTTTTAAGGGCTGTAAAAAACCGTTTTGGCGCCACCGACGAGGTGGGAGTCTTTGAGATGACCGACTCCGGCCTTTCCACCGTAAAAAATCCCTCGGCCATGCTCTTGGAGCATCGGCCGGAAGGCGCTCCAGGCAGTGCGGTCTGCGCTGCGGTGAACGGCACCAGGCCCCTTTTGGTGGAGATTCAGGCCCTGGTGAGCCCATCCGGACTGGCCATGCCCCGCAGGCAGGCCCTTGGCGTGGATCAGGGACGGCTGCACATGCTAACCGCAGTGCTCTCCATCCACACCGGCCTGGACTTAAGCACCTCTGATGTATTTATAAATGTCGCAGGGGGGGTGAAACTAACCGAACCCGCCTCAGACCTGGCCGTGGCCTGCGCCATGGCCAGTTCCTTGCGAAACCGCCCCCTGCCGCCGGACCTGGTCTGCTTCGGCGAGGTGGGGCTGGCCGGGGAGCTCAGGGCCGTGGGCAGGACCGAAGCCCGCCTGGCCGAGGCCTCCAGACAGGGGTTCGGAAGGGCGTTAAGCGCCGCGCAAAGCCAGAAAAAAACACAAAAAATTCGCCTTTTACAGGCCAAGCGCCTGGAAGACGCCCTGGAAATGGTATTGGATTAAAGATGAAACCCCGAAAAGATCTGATCTTGGGACTCAGCGCCAGCCCCCGCAATAACGGCAATACGGAGATCATCTTGGAGCAGATTCTGGCCGGGGCCGAACAGGCAGGGGCCGCAACCAAGGCCCTGAACCTGGCCAAGCTCCATGTTCACCCCTGCCTGGGCTGTGAGCGCTGTCGTCAAAAAAAGGCCTGCACCAGGCTCTTGGACGACATGCAGCAAATCTACCCACTTTTAGAAGAGGCCAGGGGCCTTGTACTGGGTTCGCCGGTGCACAACTACAACCTCACATCCTGGGCCAAGGCCTTCATTGATCGGCTTTACTGTTATTATGATTTCACCGACACCAGGCCCAGGGAATACAAAAGCCGTCTGGCCGGGCAAGGCAGAGAGGCCCTGGTGTATGCAGTGGGTGAACAGCCGGACCCCAGAGAAGCAGGCGTAACCATCAAGGCATTGGCCATGCCCCTTATCCCCCTTGGCTATAATGTCACCGAATTGCCTCCCTTTATGGGTTTTTTTGACAAGGGTTCGGTAAAGGCAGAAAATAATCTTATGAAAGTGGCATTTGAACAGGGGGAAAAGCTGGCCCGGCGTCTGATAGGGTGATCCTGTTAAATAAAACCAATCACTCTTCTTACAAAAAGAGGGACCTCATGGCCGACAGATCTCGCGGCTCGGAAAAAACGCTTAAAGTCATCAAAGATTACACCCTGATGCTTATCTGGGCGGTTTTGCTGGCAGGCATAATACGGGGAGGCATTGTTGAGGCCTGTCACGTCCCCAGCGGCTCCATGGAGCCAGCCATGCAGATAGGCGACCATTTCCTGGTGAACAAGACCGCATATGGCCTTAAGCTGCCCTATACCAATCTGGAGCTGCTCCCCATGGGGTTGCCTGAACGGGGAGATATTGCCGTCTTCCGTTATCCGGAAGACAAAAGCCAGACTTTTGTTAAGAGGATCATGGCCCTGCCCGGGGAAACCGTTTTGGTCAGGGGTAAGGATATCTATATCAACCACAAAAAGATAAAAGACCCCTGGGGCTTTTTCACGGGCCGGGCTCTGATGAGAAAGGATTTCGGGCCGTTTAAGGTGCCTGACGGGCACTTCTTTATGATGGGCGACAACCGGGACAATTCATATGATTCCCGTTTCTGGGCACAGGGAAAGGGAATGTGCGTTCCTTTATGTGATATCAAGGGCAAGGCCTTTTTCAGGTATTTCGCCTTTAAGGGAGACAGTTACGCAATCCGCTGGGAGCGAATGCCGGGTATCGTGAAATAATCCCAACTGGCGGTCCGGCCTATTTTCCCATATATATGCCTTTTGTTTGCAAAAGGTTTTAAGACCCAGGCCATACCTTACAAACCACGCCAGCTGAACAGGCTTTTAACCGCGCAGAATATGGCCGGTGGTCATCTGAGACAAAGAAGCGCGAAAAGGATAGAAAAAATGATCAAGCGTTACACCCTGCCCGAAATGGGCAATCTCTGGACCGATCAGGCCCGTTACGCCAACTGGCTCAAGGTGGAGCTGGCCGCCTGCCGGGCCTGGAACAAGTTGGGCCGCATTCCGGACCAGGAATTAAAGGAAATTCAGGAAAAGGCCGCCTTTGAAGTCGAGCGCATCGATGAGATCGAAAAGGAAACCAAGCACGACGTTATAGCCTTTTTGACCAACCTGGCCGAACACATAGGGCCCGCCAGCCGATTTGTGCACCTGGGGCTCACCAGCAGCGATGTCCTTGACACCGCCCTAGCCCTTACGATGAAAGATTCGGCGGATCTCATCCTAGCCGCCCTGGACCGCCTGCTGGCCGCCTTGGAAAAAAGGGCCCAAGAGCATAAACACACCCTGATGATGGGACGCAGCCACGGCATACACGCCGAACCCGTCACCTTTGGTATAAAACTCGCCGGTTTTTATGCTGAATTCAAAAGGGACAGGAAAAGGCTTTTAAATGCCCAAAAGGCCGTGGCCAGGGGCAAGATCAGCGGTGCGGTGGGGACCTATGCCCATCTCCCCCCGGAGCTGGAGGAAATGGTAATGGAAGATCTGGGCCTGGAAGCCGCCCCGGCCTCCACCCAGGTGGTATCCAGAGACGGACATGCGGAATATTTCTGCACCCTGGCTGTGCTTGGCGGAACCATTGAACGCCTGGCCGTGGAGATCAGGCATTTGCAGCGCACCGAAGTTTTGGAAGCCGAAGAGGCCTTCAGCGCCGGACAAAAGGGTTCCAGCGCCATGCCCCACAAGAGGAACCCGGTGGGCAGCGAGAACTTGACCGGCCAGGCCAGACTGTTACGCTCCTTTGCCATGGCCTCTTTGGAAAACATGCCTTTGTGGCATGAAAGAGATATAAGCCACTCCTCAGTGGAGCGGACCATAGGACCGGACGCCAACGTCGCGGCGCATTACAGCCTGCATCGCCTGGCCGCCATGATCGAAAAGCTCACCGTCTATCCCGAGCACATGATAAGGAACTTGAACCTTACCGGCGGCCTTATCCACAGCCAGCAGGTGCTTCTGGCCCTGGCCCAGGCCGGGATGACCAGAGAGGACGCCTACAAGGTGGTGCAGAAAAACGCCATGGAAACCTGGAAACAGGGAGGCAGCTTCAAGGAGCGCCTGGCCGGAGAAAAAAATGTCATGGACGCGTTGGGTGAAAACGCCGAAGCCAAACTCGATGAACTGTTTGATCCCAGCACTCACCTGAAAAACGTGGATTATATCTTTGACAAGGTCTTTAACGGTTAACCATAATCAGAGGCGGATATAGGGCTGCGGCATTGGCCCTATCCATGGCCTTTTCCGTATAAAAACGGGCCTTACCAATTTTTTTCGAAGTTAAAAAGGCCCTGGCAAAAGTAATGCTCTTGCCGGGGCCTTTAACGCTGAAACAAAAAAGAGTTCAAGGAGTCCTGCTCATGAAGCCTCTTTGCAGACCGATTTTACTGCTTGTTCTGACGGGCCTGATCGCAATCACAGGGTGCGCAAAAATAAAGGAGCTCGGCAAGGAGTTCGACCCCTCCAAGCGCCCTGAAGACCAGACATACCAAGAGGCGATTACCCCCTTTATAAGCAAGGGATCGGTTTATCACGGACCTGCCACCCAGATCCTGATCAAAAGCTTGAGCCTCACCAAGGCGGTGCGCGAGGCGATGGTCAAAAGGCAGGCCCAGGCCTTTGCACTTTCCGCCCGGGCAGAGGAAAAACTCCTCCAAGATCAAATGGCGGCCGCTGACCAGGCCTTTGAACTGATGGTGAGCGCCTATGTGCCGAGCCGCGAATGGAACGATCTGAACGCAAAAAAACCAGACTGGAGAATCTATCTGGTCAATAAAAAAGGTGATCGTTTAGAGCCCATTGATGTTCGCTATATAAAGGAGCGCACCCCCCTGAACCAGGTCTTATACCCCTTCTGGAGCCCTTGGGACAAACTGTTCAGCCTGCGTTTTGCCAAAAACCTGCCGGACGGCACCCCATTTCTTGCAGACCAGGAATACAAGGCCCGGCTTTTGGTGGCCGGACCTCCGGGTAGCGAGGAAATGACCATCATCCTGCTGCCTTAAAAAACCGCACCTTATAGACGCAAGATACAAAAAGGCCGTATTTTCGGGCATATGCCCAAGAATACGGCCTTTTGATTCAGTAACAGCTCCGCAGGAATCAAAAACGTTTTAATTAAAAAACCAGTGGATAATTCAGGCTCATTGACTCCTAGTCGTCTTTATCCAAAGGCAAGATGGGCATATCCCCCACCCCCCAAAAGACAATCCGGTTACGCCCTCTTTCTTTAGCCTGGTACATGGCCTCGTCTGCCTGCTGCATAAGCTGCAGACCGGTCATTCCATCCTCAAAAAGCGCTATGCCAAAGCTGGCGGTCAACTTGACCGATGCATTGTCCGTGGAGTCGCCCAACTTGAAATCAAGCCTGGAAATACCTTTACGCACCCTCTCGGCCACGGAAAAACTTTGTTCATAACCAGCCCTGGGTAAAAGGATCACAAACTCCTCCCCCCCATACCGGCAGGCCAGATCTGTGGTGCGGATCATTTTCTGCAGCACCCCTCCCACCTTCTTTAAAGCGCGATCACCTCCCAGGTGGCCGAAGCTGTCGTTAAATTGCTTGAAAAAATCAAGATCCAGAAGGATCAAGGCCAGGGACTGGCTGTAACGCACTGCGGATTCCACCTCCCGGTTCAAGGTGGCGAAAAAAAACCTCTGGTTAAAAAGCCCGGTCAGATCGTCTGTGATGGAAAGATGCAGCAGCTCATTCTCCAGGCGCTTGCGGTCGCTGATATCCACAACCGTTTCAACGGCCCGCACTATGGCGCCCTGGTTGTCTTTTATTGGGGCGGCCAGAAAATAAAGGTGCCTGTCTTGTCCCCCCATATTCGGGAAAAAACCCTCGCAACTCACCCCGCCTTCAGTGACGTCTGAATGCTTGAGGCTCATTTTCCCGTAGTATTCTTCTATGTCGTCCCAGTTTTTTTCTATTATCAAATCAGCTAAAACCGGCCTCGGTTCTTTATAAAAGGGTTTCCAATGCTCGTTAGTGCCGATCACCTCGTCTGCGTTTACATTGGTAAGGCTTGCCATGGCCCGATTCCAATGAACCACCTTATGTTCCCTGTCGAGCACCATCACCGGAACCGGCAGGCCGGCCAGGGTCTTCTCCACCATGACATTTCCCTCAATCAAAGCGGTCTCGATCTGTTTCTGCAGGGTAACATCAGTAAGCAGACCTTCCATAAGATCGGCGTTTCCCTCTTCATCCGGCAAAAGGGTCGTCCTCTCACTGACCCAACGGAGCTCGCCTGATTTATGGATAACCCGATATGTTTGGGAATGGGTTATATGCATCGGGCCTTTGCTCACCTTTTTCCAGCGATCCACCACCTTATCCCGGCAATCCGGATGCAGGCACTTTCTTAACAAATCCGGGGAGGCGGTTATTTCTTCAGGTGCATACCCCAAAATTGTCAAAGAAGCATCGCTGACAAAATCAAAGCGGCCTCTTTTTACAGACCACCTGCAGATCATGTCCGGCGCATTGGCCAAAAGCCTGCGATATCTTTCTTCACTTTGCCTGATCGACTCATTGGCCCGCCTCATCAAGGTGACGTCTTTCACCAAACCCAGGCGCGACTCACCGGTTTCTCCAGCCGTGGCTGTGATCAAGGCATCAAAATATTCACCGTCTTTACGCTTCATTCTGATCGGCAAGTCCTGCACAAAACCTTTTTCATACAAGATATCCAGATAAGCCCGTCTCTCCTTGACAGAGGCAAACAGGCAACGGGTGTTTTTCAGTTCAAAAAGTTCTTCTTGGTTCTCAAAGCCGAAGATGGAAACACCGGCGGGATTGATTTCCTCTATACACCCCTCGGGATTGATAATAAAGGCCGCATCCCTTGAATCTAAAAACAGCCTTTGAAACCTCTCCTGGCTGGTCAGGGCCAGGCTGATCATGCGCCTGGCCTTTTGGGTCATTTGAGCCATGACATGGACCAGGCCGTCCAAAGGCGGCGGCATGGGGCCTGCTCCCTCCTTCCAGACCAGGTCACGCTCAGCCGCCATTCTGCCATGGGCGATAAGCCTGTAAACAGGCGTTTCAAACTGCCTTCGCCACCAGATCCGGCCCCAAAAAACGGCCAACAGGCAAAGCAGGAAAACTCCGCCCAAGCCAGCCAGCCAAAAATGCATAAAAAAAGCATCGGCTGAAGCCGTGCATAAAATCTGCCCCACCAGCAGATTTTTTGTATCCGGCAGGGTGGTGAATACAAGCCAATAATCCTTATCCCCCAACCTGGCCTGCATAACGCCTTTACCCCGGGCAAAAAGCTCCCGTTTGAGCCGGCCTGCGGGCAAGCCGGTTGAGGAATCCTTATTCCGGCCAGGATTCAGGGTGTAAAAGCGAAAATCATCATAGGGAAATTTCCGGGAAGATTTTTTCAGGGCGTCAAGGGAGGACTTCAGGTGTCCGAGTGCATCGCCGCCTTTAGCGGCAGCCTCGGCCAACATCTCTTCCAACCGGGAGAGGTTGGCGAGACGCTGCTCCAAAGGGATGAACGCCCCCCCCTTTTTCAACAAAAACCAATAGATCCCCCCTGAGGCCAGGCAGGCTGCAATCACGGCCGCCAAAAGGGCCATGATAAACCTGCCGCCCAAACTCATTTTGCTGCCAATGCTGGGGAAAAGCCGATTCATGCGGCATCCTTAATAAACCCTTTATCCTGATTTGACAGAACCAAGGGCTCAAGCCTACTATTGGCTTCAACAAAACACTATCACGCCCAAAAGGCGCGAAACTTTTATAAACACGGAGAAGTGCCTTGTTTTTGCAGAATATAACCATGCCGGAATTCAGCCGGGCGCTGATCAAGACCCAAAGCGCCATATTGCCGGTGGGCGTGCTTGAGCAGCATGGCCCCCACCTGCCCTTGGGCCTTGACGCCATGCACGCCACCATGCTCGCCCGGCGCACAGCGGAACTACACCCCTGCCTGGTCGCACCACCTTTGAACTACGGCCTTTGCCGCAGCACCAGTCAGCATCCCGGCACCGTTGGCATAAGCGCAAATACGCTGAAAATGAATATCCATGATATATCACTAGGGTTTTATGGTCAAGGAATCAAAACCCTGACCATTCTCACCGGTCACGCCGGGGGCACCCACCAGGCGGCTCTTTTGGATTCGGCCGAAGAAGTGCTAAAGGAAACCAACCTGGAGATAGCGGTAATCTGCGTGTTGGATCTCTTTGACCAGGCAACGGAGTTTCTGGAGTGCAAAGGCGATTCCCATGCCGGAGAAGTGGAAACCTCACTGGCCATGCACCTTTGGCCCGAACTGGTCAAGGGTTCCGCCAAAGAGGAATACCCCACTTACCCCCGTTTTATCCTGGTCAGGGATAAGGTCGGCCACTGGCCCGGCGGGGTTTGGGGGGACCCGACCAAGGCCAGCCGCGAAAAAGGCGAGAAGATTTTTGAACTGGAAGCCGAAAACCTGGTCAAGGTCATAAAGGACCTGGAAAAAAGAGCCGCCTAACCGGAAAGGGTCCGCCTTACTGTAACGCTTGCGTACTGACTGTCGGAAAGATACGCTGTTTGCCGGCTCCAGGTTTTTCAAATGCCTCAAGCAAAGGCTGTTGAACACAGAATACTTGGGTGTATAGTATTCTTTACTGGTGCTTAAAAAAAGGACCGGGGAAAACAGGATCTGGCATGGCCGGACTTAATTTGGATATTCCCGGATTTGGCAGGCTTGAACTGACAAACCTGGTTATGGATTTAAACGGAACTTTGTGTGTGGACGGGGCGCTCGCCGCCGGTGTTGAAAAGGCCTTAGGCGCGTTGAGCGGACTTTTCAACTGCCATGTAGTCACGGCAGACACCCACGGCACTGCAAAATCTTTGTTTTCCGATGAGATAGCGGTAACAACCATTGCAAAAGGCCGGGAAAACCAGGCAAAGGAACAACTAATCCAGTCGTTGGGGGGAAGAAACACCGCAGTTTTGGGAAACGGGGCCAATGACCAAGCCATGTTTAGAGCAGCCCGCCTGGGAGTGGCCGTCATGGGACCGGAAGGAATATACGCCCCCCTTTTGAATGCGGCTGATATAGTGGTTACCAGCCCGGAACAGGCGTTAAAACTATTTTTGCACCCCAAACGCCTTCTGGCTACACTAAGAAGCTGAGAACTGTTTAAACAGGGAAAGCTAAAATGGGCCAAGATGTGAACCTGGCTGAAAAAGCCAGGGCCGCCGGTTGAGCGGCAAAAGTAGGTCCGGGTGACCTAGCAAAAATTTTAGTGGGGTTGCAACCTGAAACAGACCCCAGACTTCTAGTAGGCGCGGACACCGCCGACGACGCCGGAGTTTACCAGATTTCAGACGATCTGGCCCTTATCCAAACCCTGGATTTTTTCACCCCCATAGTGAATGATCCCTACCTTTTTGGCCAGATAGCGGCCACCAACGCCCTAAGTGACGTCTTCGCCATGGGCGGCCTGCCTATAACGGCTATGAATATATGCTGTTTTCCGGTCAAGGAATATGAACCGGAGGTCTTTTCCGAAATATTGAAAGGCGGCCTGGACAAGGTCCATGAGGCGGGAGCGGTTTTGGCCGGAGGCCATTCCGTAGAGGACCCGGAATTGAAATACGGTTTGAGCGTCACGGGCTTGGTCCATCCGGACAAAATCACAACCAACGCCGGACTGAAAGCCGATCAGGTCCTTATTCTGACCAAGCCTTTGGGCACAGGGGTGATAGCAACCGCACTAAAGGCTGGGCTGGCCAGTCCCCAGGCGGTGACCAAGGCGGTGGAGCTCATGACCCAGCTCAACCGGACCGCCGCCGAGGTGATGCAGGCCTTTGGGGTGAGCGGAGCCACTGATGTGACCGGTTTCGGGCTTCTGGGACATGCCCTGGAGATGGCAAAGGCTTCCAAGTTGGGGCTCGTGGTCAATGTGCCCCAGGTTCCGGTTCTGGAGGAGGCCAAGGAAATGGCTTCCATGGGTCTGGTGCCTTTGGGCAGCCATGCCAATCGTCAGTTCTGCGAAAAATCAATTATCTTAAAAGGCGAAGTCGACACAATCGGCTATGATCTTCTGGCCGACGCCCAGACATCCGGCGGGCTCTTGTTCGGAGTGGATCAGGACAAGGTGGACAAGGCCCTTGTCAGGCTCAAAGATCAGGGAATCAAGGCCGAAGTGATAGGAAGCGTCACCACCGAGCATCCGGGACAGATCACCCTGGCTTTTTAATAGGGTGTGACTGCCTGCCGACCTTTCGGCCAGGCGGTATTTACAACGGTTTAAAACCGGCCCGATCCCTTGGGGATCAGGCCGGTTTTTTAGTTTAAAGGTTAGCCGCCGAGCAGCTGTAAAGCCAACTGGGGCAGGCTGTTGGCCTGGGCCAGCATGGCCGTGGCAGCCTGGGCCAGGATATTGTTTCTGGTGAACTGGGTCATTTCCGTGGCCACATCAACGTCACTGATGCGGCTTTCAGCGGCCTGCAGGTTCTCAGCCTGAATCTGCAGGTTGGTGATGGTGTTCTCCAGCCGGTTCTGGATGGCGCCCAAGTTGGCGCGAGCCGTGTCCTTCTTTCTGATGGCCAGGTCAATTCCGGCCAAGGCCTTCTGGGCCGCGGACTGGGTCAAAATATCGGCTCCGTCCCAATCGGTGTTGCCGCTGCCGTTCTGGGCCTGAATCCACTCCGACTCCTCGTCTGTACTGCCGTAGGTGGAGAGCACGCTGGTGGGGTCGTCGTTGATCGGCAAGACACCACCCCAGGTGCCGCCCATTGAGGTGCCGGCAATGGTGCCGCCCACAATATCCGAGGTGCCGTTCATTGTGGTCAAGTTGAATATCTGAAGCTGATAATCTTCACCACCGTGGTTCATCTGAATCTGGAGCTCATATTCCTCGTTGTTTTCATCATAGTAGACCGAGGAAGTCATGAACTCTTCGCCACCGTGTTCCAGCGTTTTTTGCCCCATGACCATGGCCGTGGTGCCGCTGACGGTTTCAATTGTGTTTCCACCCTCGCCCCATTCCGAGGCGAACATGTGCAAGGTGCTTCCGTCGCTCACGGCCCGCACACCAATGCTGGCCGAGTGCGCGTTCAAGAAGGCCGCAGTATCCCAGGCAACCGAGGTGGCGGAGTAGTTGGTGGTGGTCAGGTTGATCACGCCGGTGCCCAGGGTGCCGTTATAGGTGCCGGTGCCCGCACCGGTGGCAAAGGTGAATATCTGTCCGTTTATGGTCAGGCTCTGGGTGGAGATATCGTCTGTGGCGCTGCCACCGCCGGTAAGCTGGGTCATGGTCAAGGTGCCGGTAGCCTGCCTGCCTTTATTTATGTCAGCCACAATGGAGTTCAAACTGTCCCTGGATGCGTCTATGTTCACATAGCCGTAGACGTCCCAGTTTGCGTTCCCCGGGCTCTCGGAATCAAAGTCCGAGGCAAAACGGATGCCGAACAAGCCGTCTGTGGCGCTTGCCGTGTCCTGCATCACGTCATCCGGAGAACTGACATTAAGGGCCGTGGTGCGCAGGGTGTCCCTCAAATCGGAGTTTCCCACCCTGAGGCCGGTGCCCTTGGTGGCCCTCATATCTCCGATCTGGACATAGTAATAGTCCTCATCCGAGGAGTTTCCAGTGCCAAAGTGAATCTTAAGCCCTGACCCTCCGTGGGACTCCCTCAGGCTGCCATCCAAGAGCTTAACGCCGTTGAAGTCCGTGGCGGTGGCGATACGATCGATCTCCGCCGCCATGGCCTGATATTCCGAGTTGATGATTTCACGCTGAGCCGTGGTGTAGGTGCCGGTGGCCGCCTGCTCGGCCAGCTCCTTCATGCGGATCAGCTTTTCGTCGATGACGCTCATGGCTCCTTCAGCCGTCTGGATCATGCTGATGGCATCACTTGCGTTTCTGATGCCCTGGTTTAGGACCGCTATTTCGGCCCGCATGATCTCGCGGATCGCCAATCCGGCTGCGTCGTCCGCCGCCGAGTTGACCCTCATGCCCGAAGAAAGCCTTTGCGTTGATTCAGCCAGGCGGCCGTAGGTGGCCGACAGGTTTCTGGCTGCATTCATGGCCATCAGGTTGTGGTTGACGACCAAACTCATGTTAACCCTCCTTGGAAAGTGTGCGCCATAATCCCTTGGCGCGGGGATGGGTCGGTTCTATCCTTGATAACCGGCCCGTAAAACTTGCTTCATTCATTAGCTCCTTTTTTGGGAGGGCATCGGGAAGATAGAGACCTGCCCGATGCCCTTCAAGGAACCCCGGAGACCGAAACCGGCCATGGTTCCGGAACCTGGTCTCCAGCTTTTCCTTGAACTGTTAGTAACTTTCAAAACCCGTTTATTCTTTCAAGGCGTGTTTATGCGCCTTTTTTTCTGTTATCCACCCAGGAGCTTCAGGGCGAGCTGGGGCAGGCTGTTGGCCTGGGCCAGCATGGCCGTGGCTGCCTGGGAGAGTATGTTGTTTTTGGTGAACTCGGTCATCTCATGCGCCACATCCACGTCACTGATGCGGCTCTCAGAGGCCTGCAGGTTCTCCACCTGGATCTGCAGGTTGGTGATGGTGTTCTCCAACCGGTTGGCAAAGGCTCCCAACTCGGCGCGCTTGACGTCCTTGTTGTTTATGGCCTGTTCCAGCTGACCCAAGGCGAGCTGGGCTGCGGACTGGGTGCGGATGTCCCGGCCGTCCCAATCGGTGTTGCCGCTGCCGTTTTGGGCCTCGACCCACTCGTCGTCCTCATCGGTGCCCAGGTAGTTTGCGACCACCGATGTACCGGTCAAACGGGTGGAAAGGGTGCCCAAAAAGCCCACGGTTGCGGTGGAGTCGATGACATTACCGGCGCCGTTGACACTGGTGATGGTGAAGATGCGCATCTGATTGGCGTCGCCGCCGATATCCATGCTCATCTCCAGCTCGTATTCCTCGTTATCATCATCCCACCAGGCCGAGCTG
>NZ_AZAC01000047.1 GCF_000931935.2 Dethiosulfatarculus sandiegensis | reverse complement strand
CGATGAAAAATTATTGATCCTAGATAACGGAGCCAGGGTTTACCCTAGACGCTTTCACCTAAAAAAGCCATCGTTGGAGATTTTTCCCGAACTGCGCTCCCTATACAATGACCGCCCTGGTTTTCTGCACTTTTCCACTATGCCCTTTGTATTCATGGACCCCACCGATATGGGGCAAAAATGGTGCGCACCGCATATAAACCCCACTGCGGTTTATTATATCCGTCCCAATTTTGGCCAAAGCTCACGCATGGATGAGGCGCCTGCCCATGAACTTTTACCTTTGCTCTTGGAACAATGCGCACCTGGCAGTCTGGAGTTCGGCGCACACCTGCAAAGATTGAACGCTTTTTTAAAAAGCTGCCACACCTACTACCTTTTTAACGGCACCCCTGAAACTACAGTTCAGATATTAATGTCCACAAATGACTTCAAAGGAGATCTCAATGGAAGACACAACAAATTGTGAAAAAACAACTCAGACCCAGAACACTACCCCTTCCCGTAGGAATTTCATAAGAAAGGCTGGAGCGGCCGCTTTTGTGGCCCCAGTGGTGGCAAGTTATCTGGTCTCGGACTTGGTGAAAAGCGCAAAGGCCCAGGAGGAGTATGGGACTAAGGATGAGGAACCTGAGGAACCTGAGGATAGCGAGATTTCGATGCTGAATAACACTTTTGTTACGCCTACCTATCGCCAGGTTCCTGGGCATGAAGAATTCTCCTTCAAGGTGAAGGGCAAGACCAAATTAACAATAAATGTTTTGGCTCTTCAGAGCGAGGGCCTTGAACGGATTGGCTTGAAAGCTCCTTCAAGTGCATGGTTTTACCGAAGTGCGTCTGGCACTGGGGCCACGATAGAGAAGAGTGTAAGCGAAAAAGGCACCTATTATATCGATGTGGAATACATGGGCGTAGGGGGTCTATATGTGGAAGTAAATGCGGAGGGGGCTGACATGCTTGAAGACTTAAAAAGTCTCGGCGGCGGTTATGTATAGATTGAGTCCTTATACTTAGGTAGCCGGCTATCTGGTTTCGTATTTAGTGAAAAGCGCCAGGGCGCGGGAAAAGTTTTGCGGGCAAAACAATTATGGAAACAACAGGCTCGGATTGTAGCGCCCCTATTATATGATTAATTTAACACCCCCACTCTGCCCTAAGAGTGGGGGTGTTTTCACTTGCAGCTTACGTCCTCCACTGAATTATGAATTGGACAAGGAAAATTTGGCCCTGGTGAACGGGGCCATTGACGACATGCTCGAGAAAGGAATCATCACCGCAGAAAAACAGACACGGAACTCTACTCCCCTGTAGAGCTTGTATAAAGAAAACGGCAGATGCCGCTTTGGTGACCCCGGTGGTGGCAAGTTATCTGGTTTCGGACTTGGTTAAGAGCGCTGGGGCGCAAGAAGAATACAAGAATCAAAAGAGTGGTGGCCGGGAGAATGATTGATCAACAAAGTGGCCTTTCCCCTGAAGGCTTCTTGGCAAGAATCGGCTGCTCCATGGTAAGGCAACATATGGCTGGTACAACCATACAATGGCAGGTGCTCGATATAAAAATAAGGCTTAAACTTCCTGACA
>NZ_AZAC01000046.1 GCF_000931935.2 Dethiosulfatarculus sandiegensis | reverse complement strand
AAACCAGGGGGCATTTCCCCAATGATCAGGCCGCCACCAAGCTGCTTTACCTTGCCATTAAAAACCTGGCGGAAAAGTGGAAGAGGCCGCCAAAGGATTGGACCGCAGCCATGAATCAATTCGCTATCTTATTTGACGAAAGAATTCGCGCGGTGCAAAATTGAATTCGTAAATCAAATCCGTAATTGGCTCATACACAGAAAACAAGACAGTCTCGACGGCGACAAAAAAACAGAAGGTGAATTCAGCTTGAAAAGCCTGGGAAATGGGAATATCACCTCATCTCACAGGTTTAATGATTTACCGTCCATCAGGATGCTATTGGGGGATGCACTTAGAATGCCTGAACTCACCATGGATCAGATCAACCAGATTGTTCACAACTTCATAGTTCGTGACCTTAACGAGTTTGAAAACTGGAAGATAGACAGGGAAAGGCCGCTCACTGAACAAGAAATTGACCGTTATTTTGATAACCTGGATGTTTGCGACTTTGTCATCATGGAGCCTGTCAACTCCTCCGACTACACCCAGTTTCAGCATGTGGCCAAAGATGAGCTAAAGCGAATTGGATTAAGCCTGCCCACCTCTTCCCTCAGCTTCAAGCGGCTTGCCTGGGAACTCACCAAGGCAATTCAAAAAGTCAATAGAATCAAGATGGATAGGCTTCATGGCCGCTATGGTGATCAATACGCAGACCCCCAATATGGGTCATACCTGCCCATGGGTGAAAAAAAGCCAAAGTCCAAAAAGCCTGAGGTTGAGACAACCATCACCATGCGCAAGGCTGTGGATAAGTTCACCAAGCACAAGGTGCGAACTGGAGCCTGGAACAAGGGCACCATAATGGACCTCAACCCAAAAATAGAGCTTTTCCTGCAAGTTGTTGGTGAGAAGACCTTGGTCAGTGAACTTACCCTGCCCCAGGTCCGCAGGTATGCCAACAAGGTTTATAGCCTCTCCGGCAAAACCACAGGCAGTAAAATCACACCCAAGGCCATTATCAACCACTTTTCCATTATCAAGGCCTTGTTAACTTGGCTGAAAGGTCAGGGATACGGCCTTAGGGATGGGCTTAAGGGAGTACTGGTGGTTGAGGGCAAGAAGCGCAAGCACTCTTCACCCATCAAGGCCTACACATCTCAAGATCTATACAAGCTGTTTGTGGAAAGCCGTTGGTATGCAGAGGATTTAATTAACAAAAGACACCCTTCCAAGTTCTGGGTGCCGCTTTTGGCTCTGTTCACAGGAGCCAGGTTGGAAGAAATAGCACAGCTATTGACCGCAGACATCAGGCAGGTTGAAGGCATATGGTGCATGGATATCAATAACAACCTTCCTCCACAAGCAGGTAAATCCAAGGGTTTAAAGAAGTCCGTAAAAACAGAAGCAGGTGAACGCAAGATCCCTCTACACCCCTTTTTGCTCGATGATCTTCACTTCCTGGACTATGTGCAGGGTGTTGACCCCAACGGCAGGCTGTGGCCTGAGTTAAAGCTCAGCACGGCCAAGCAGAAGTACAGCTATGCCATAGGCCAATGGTGGAGCAGATTGAAAAAAGAGGCAGGGTTTGGCAATGATAAGAACTTCCATTCCCTGCGCCACACCTTTACAAACTGCTGTAAACAAAGCGATATTGACCGGAGCAAAACCAAGGAGGTTTTAGGTCATGAGCAGCAGGATATAACCTGGGGAACTTATGCAGAAAAGTATTCGGTCAAGATTCTTTATGCAGATGTGATCAGCCGCATTGACTTTGGGGTGGACTTAACCAGCCTGAAGAATTCCAAGTTCGTTAAGAAATAACTTATTGCAATAACAGGATTAATTCAGAGGCAAAGGAAGGATTCCCCGAGTAAAACAACAGAGCTGGTGAAGTTTATCTTTGGTGTTTTAGCGTTAATACGTAAGACGAAAAAATAAATATTGCCAATTGGCCTTCAAATAGCCTTGGCAAGGCCATAACTTAATAAACCCTATGATGAGCTATAGGTAAAAACAGAAAACCTCACAGCGGGGTCATACGTAAGCCTAACGGGATTTACGGTTTAATGGAAGGTTTCTAGTTCAGGTGAACCATTTAAATTTGTGAGGTTTATCTGTGCCGCTTACAGATAAGGTCTTTCATGGCCAGCAGGCAAGGGTTTAAACCAAAGAGGCAGGTTGCCCAGGGCACAGGGACAACAAACATGCTGTTAACCAGCAATGCAAACACAGACATAACGTGATCCTTTTTAGCTCTAAACTTCCAGATTTACTTTCTGAAAAGACTTATTGGGCTACCCCTAGCTACGCCATTAGTTTTTGAGAATCTTTGCGTGGTGAGCCTATACGGCGCTTTAAACAAGTTTTAGGCTGTAGGGTTGTAAACAAAAAAGCCCCATGCATCCAGGGGCAGGCATTGCCAAGGGCACACAGAGCTGTGTGGTTTAACACACTCAATGATTATATATGGTTAAAGCCGTTTAAGGGTGCCATGGTTCCCATATTCCCAGGTTCCCACTCTTAAAACAACTCACTATTTTAAACCGTTATCAACACTCCCCTTTTATGACTACCCTTTGAGATCCACTCTTCACCAAGGAAAGCTTTAATAGGTTTAACTGGGAATAACCAGGAGGAGGGGAGTTAACATGGTTCCCCCTTTAATACAGGTGCTTTAAATCTAGTTTTAAATATGTTTTAGTTATATCAATCCCCCCCTTCCCCCCTTAGATCTTATCTTTAACACAGGTGTTTTAAATGAAGTTTTAAATCTAGTTTTAATTCAAGTTATTATTAAAGATATTCCTCTGGGTAGTTCCCCCTCTTTTAGTTCTAAACTAGTTTTAAATATATTTGAATTATATCCATCCCCCTTTCCCCTTCTACTAAGAATGCAACTTAATTGATTTAGCCGATATATCAGGTAGTTATGACGGAGAAACAAACCATTCTTTTTGCTAGGTAACGAATTGATACTATTTGCTATATCAAGAGAGGGATGTAGTTCTGGAACTTAGATATGAAAGGTCTCATTTTACAAACAATATACACATGTTATTTACCTATAGACAGATATGATCACACATTCAGTGAAATACGAAATTAAAACTTACCGATGATCCTTGCCGGAATCAGACATATACTCAATTATTTTCTCAGCTAATATAGGCTCAATTTTTTTCTTAAAAGATTGACCTATTGACGTACCGACGATTACTTTAATATTTTTTACAGTTTTAGTTTTTATTTCTGATTTTTGTATCGATTTGAAAGTCTCATCGAGGAATCCAGAAAAATTATTGGTTGGATATAGCGGTAATTGCAAGTCTTTAAAATCACCTGGATTTAAAAGTATAGGAAATGTTGAAGGAAAAAGTTGTTGGTAGTAATTTTTCCCTATTTTCCAACCAATTAGTGTTATATTAACCGGTATTTGAGACTTATTTGTTATAGAAATTACACAATAATCCAATTCTGGAGTACCATTAAGATAAATTTTCCTTAAACCAGCATGGACGCCTAGTTTGGCTTTGTTTTTGTAAATACCAAACCACAAGGAAAGTAGGACCGCAGCACAAGTGAAAAACCCGCTAAACCAAGTGCCGAGAACACCCCATAATTGAATAGTTACGGTGTCCATTTTAAATAAGCTCCCTCGTGAAAACTTTATTCCAAGAGTCAAACAACCTAATAGTCTTGATTACTATAAGCAGTGTATATTTTAAATTGTTCTCATAACATTTAGCTATGGATATTTTAATGATTCATGAATAATAAGTTCTTAGATCGATCTTCTACAAGCAAACCTCATCCTCAACAGCGGCTATTTCATCAGCAGTTATGCCAATGTAGCGCCTGGTGATAGCCGGGCTACTGTGACCGAACTTGGCTTGGATCAGCTCTAAGGGCACACCCTTTTTCCTGGCATGATAACCCCAGGTCTTCCTAAGGGTGTGAGTTCCACAGTCCTCATTGACACCTGCCTTTTTGCACCAGGCTTTAAGCAAGCGCCAGACCTGGACGCTATCAACCGGCTTGGAGGATCTCAGGGATTTAAACAGGTAGGTATCTCTCTCTGGGTAGTCCGCCTGCTTGAGGAACCACTCTAAGGCTTCCCTGGCAGGCTTGTTGATAACGGTCTTCCTTTGCTTCCTGGTTTTCTTCTCCCTGATGGTGAAGGAAGGTTTAACCAGGTACTGCTCGTCTATCACATCACCCAGCTTTAAGGCCAGTAGGTCAGAGATCCTCAGGGCAAAGTTAATACCCAGCACAAAGAGCAGGTAATCCCTGGGGTGACCTTCGGTCTTGAGCATGGATCTGATCACAGCGATCTTTTTAGGGTCTCGGATAGGCTCAACTGCTCTGGACATTTAGCTTGCCTCCACACAATGTTTAAGCTTTATATAGCAGTTTTGTTGTGCGGATTCAAGGTTAAGGTGAATTGGCCAAAGGCCAAAATGTATTACCTGCTTAATTTCAGCACGTTGATATTTTAGCACCAACACAAGAGAACATACATTTTATTGTGTTAATTCAAGTAAGACTTAGCTCCTTCCCCAAAGGCTTACCCCTTTGGCCCTTGGCAATCCCTACCAGGTCAACCCAACCAACAAGGCAAGAGGTTTTCATGAATAGGCAGTAGGGGAAGACTAATGATTTTGTCTGATGCTCTGAGAAAAAAACCGGTACCGGGGGAGGAAAATGCACAAAGCGCCATATATATGAGCTCACGAAAATTTGTGAAATAAAATTTGCCTGGGATGGGGTTCTGCTGCTATATCGGTTTTGTGCTACCTGGAATTTTAAGTGGAAAAGAGCTAAATTTGCGGAAAAGGTGGCGGAGTTGTTCACTCCAGTGAATCCTACTCCCTCCGCCAACATACCTTATCTTACTGCGTTTCTTAATAAATCAGTAAAAAACACCGCAAATTTGCTCAACTGTTACAGTTCCCTGTTACAGCGGAGTGAAAAATCATGTCCAAAATGGGCCGCCTGGTTCGTCGTGGAAACTTCCGGGAAGAATGTCTGAATATGGATTGGTTTTTATCGCTTGCCGATACCCATAAAAAAGATCGAACAAAAGTACTTGGATTATAACAGTTTCAGGCCTCATTCCTCCCTGGATAATAGGCTCCTGGATCAGTTTATGGAGGAGGCCTCAGAAAGCCGAATTTTTCTACAGTTGCCCGGTACCGTATAGGGGTGAGGCGCCTGGCCGCAGAATGGAAACAGAAAAAATTAAGTATGATCATATTTGCCAGGAAAGTGCGGACAGGAAAGGCCATGCCGATTGCCATGGTGCGCTCTTGGCTCGGGTGGAGGACGTAAGCTGCAAGTGAAAACACCCCCACTCTTAGGGCAGAGTGGGGGTGTTAAATTAATCATATAATAGGGGCGCTACAATCCGAGCCTGTTGTTTCCATAATTGTTTTGCCCGCAAAACTTTTCCCGCGCCCTGGCGCTTTTCACCAAATACGAAACCAGATAGCCGGCTACCAAAGTATAAGGACTCAATCTATACATAACCGCCGCCGAGACTTCTTAAGTCTTCAATCATGTCAGCCCCCTCCGCAACTACTCTCACATATAGCTCCCCCTCGCCCATGTATTCCACATCGATATAATAGGTGCCTTTTTCGCTTACACTCTTCTCTATCGTGGCCCTAAAGCCAGACCCACTTCGGTAAAACCATGCACTTGAGGGAGCTTTCAAGCCAATCCGTTCAATACCCTCGCTCTGAAAACCCCAAACATTTATTGTTAATTTGGTCTTGCCCTTCACCTTGAAGGAGAATTCTTCATGCCCAGGAAACTGGCGATAGGTAGGCGTAGCAAAAGTGTTATTCAGCATCGA
The DNA here is from genome assembly GCF_000931935.2 of Dethiosulfatarculus sandiegensis. Taxonomy (GTDB): domain Bacteria; phylum Desulfobacterota; class Desulfarculia; order Desulfarculales; family Desulfarculaceae; genus Dethiosulfatarculus; species Dethiosulfatarculus sandiegensis. Next base: position 656 of record NZ_AZAC01000046.1, on the reverse strand, counting down.
AATCTCGTTATCCTCAGGTTCCTCAGGTTCCTCATCCTTAGTCCCATACTCCTCCTGGGCCTTTGCGCTTTTCACCAAGTCCGAGACCAGATAACTTGCCACCACTGGGGCCACAAAAGCGGCCGCTCCAGCCTTTCTTATGAAATTCCTACGGGAAGGTGTAGTGTTCTGGGTCTGAGTTGTTTTTTCACAATTTGTTGTGTCTTCCATTGAGATCTCCTTTGAGGTCATTTGTGGACATTAATATCTGAACTGTAGTTTCAGGGGTGCCGTTAAAGAGGTAGTAGGTGTGGCAGCTTTTTAAAAAAGCGTTCAATCTTTGCAGGTGTGCGCCGAACTCCAGTCTGCCAGGTGCGCATTGTTCCAAGAGCAAAGGTAAAAGTTCATGGGCAGGCGCCTCATCCATGCGTGAGCTTTGGCCAAAATTGGGGCGGATATAATAAACCGCAGTGGGTTTTATATGCGGTGCGCACCATTTTTGCCCCATATCGGTGGGGTCCATGAATACAAAGGGCATAGTGGAAAAGTGCAGAAAACCAGGGCGGTCATTGTATAGGGAGCGCAGTTCGGGAAAAATCTCCAACGATGGCTTTTTTAGGTGAAAGCGTCTAGGGTAAACCCTGGCTCCGTTATCCAGGATCAATAATTTTTCATCG
>NZ_AZAC01000045.1 GCF_000931935.2 Dethiosulfatarculus sandiegensis | reverse complement strand
GCCGTCGAAATGGCGCCGGCCCTTTTTGATCAACTGAGGTTCGAAGCTGCCGTCGCGGTCGCGGGGGACTGACAACTCTATTTCACCACCGCTTGACTTCACCCGCTTTTTGCCGGGGCCGTTTCGGGTGTTGCCGCTTTTGGCTTCCGGCTTCTTACCTTTCTCGCACCCCAGGTGGTGCGTAAGCTCCGCTCCAAGCGCCTTCTCAACCAGGGCCTTCTTCAGCTCTTGGAATATTCCGTTTTCTCCCAACAGGTCTTCGGGCTTCTCATAGCCCTTGAGCAACTCATCAAGCAATTCGCCCTTGGCAGCCATTGTGCGTACTCCTCCGATGAAGGGGTGATTATCTCACAATTGGCTCCATACACGAAAACCCTGACACTCCTGATGATCCAGTTTGAACGGCATGCACACCAAAAGGCCCAGGGTCGATTTCATGACATCCTGGGATACATCCAGACAATAATCAGGGATGTAGACGGCGCTCAGCGCCCGAAATCAATTCCGAGCTGTCTATTTTTTATTCGGGCTCAGGAGCGGCCAGGGAGGCTGCCCCGAGTAGATCACCGCCGAGCCCTGTTGCAACTATTTTTTTCATGGTCTCTCCACAATAAAAAAGGCCCGGGCTCGCTGCTTAGCGATTACCCGGGCCTCTCTGATTTTTACGCGGCGCTCCCTGGCGCTCTATCCCGGATTAACGGCGCTGACCGCCCTTAAACCGCATGATCTTGCCGCATTTGGGGCATTTGATCTCCAAACACCCGCAATGGTCCCACCTGGCCAGCAGGCGGCCACATACACACCTGGCCTCGGTCATTTTGCCCACTCCGGTATGTATTCCGTGGGGTAAGAGCCCTCGGCAATTTTGTCCAGCCAATACCACCAGTGGTCCAGGGGGATGTCCCCGTCCCGGTCTCTGGTGGTCCCCACCTCGTCTGTCCGCCAGAATTCGGCAACCTGGTCGGCGTTTGAAACCAATACAGCGTCAGCCAGTCGCACCTGGTGGCGCTGATCCTCGGTCAAGCTTTCCCATGCGGTTTCGATCTGTTCCCGATCGTCAGCGCTTCGGCTGATCGTTTCGGGCTCAAGCGCCCACTCCTGGAGGTCAGGCAACAAAACCGCTTTGTATCTTTCGATCGAGTCGTTAATAATCATCTCAAGTCACCTCCACCCATCCTAAATTACCCAAGTTGAAAACTTTTTTTCCCAGGTAATCGGCTTATCTATTTTGGGGCCGTAGCAGGTTGACATCTTGGGCACCCCACTTTTTAATCTAATGTCTAAATTTACCACACTTACACGCCAATCAGCCGTATCTGTACGATCGGCGGCAAGTAGATCAAACCCTTTGTCACTAAACCCTACGAATATTTTTTCCGGTCGATTCAGGATGTCTCGGGATATCCGGGCATACCTATCATCATCGCCTTTGGATAGTTCGGGATGGGTACCTACATGACCCTTTCGGTGCTTATCGCTCATCCATTGGGCGCTTTTTGCATCCGCAATCCTTGATTCTCTCGCCTTGGGCGGCAACTCGTGCCAATAATTCCAGGCCTGCTTTTGCAGTCGGTTGCTGCCCTCGGGCGGCTCCGGAACAACCGGTGGCGGAGATGTCGCCATCTTGAGCCGGGTGCGGCAATTGGGGTGATAAGGCGGGCAAAGGGCGTTGCCTGAGGCTGGCTGAGTCAGCTGGTGATTGATTTGTCAGGGTGGGTGGATTCGCTTAACCGCATGGACCCAAACAAGCAGACAAGACGCCTTAATTCTCAAGGATGCCGGAGGCAATGCCCACCACGGCCCCCAACAAGAGGGCCAACGGGGCAAAGGCAATTGAAAAGACCAGGGCAAAAGTGGGGGCTGCCACGAAACACCAAAAAAATTGCCCCACTGAAGGATCTAAAAAGAAAAAATAAACCGTGGCCGTTAAGGCTGCCATGCCAATGGCCAATTTATAAGCTCCAATTAAAAACCGGGAAGACTTGTCCATAGGTCAATCCCTCGTTTTACAGATTGCGGCCAAAGTGGTCCCATAAACAGTGTCCGCCATAGCCAGGATATCAGGCACAAAAGAATAATTAAACACCAGAATGAAGCAAGTCAACAAGCTTAAACGACAGATGAAGGCCCTGAAAAAACAGGGCGACCTGGGCATTGAAGAAACGTTTAGAGCAAAGCAGGCCTGGCGGCAAAAGGCCCTTGCCTTGCACAAGGTAAGCAACAAGCTGAAAAGAACCGGCATTAACACCAAAAACCTGGCCGCCCACCATCCCGAATTTGGCCAGAAAAAGGCTCTTTGCTAAAGTGTTCCCTGCCGCATTTGCGGGGATTAATCGTTTTTCACCCACTTTGGCAGGCGTTCTTTGGGATAGGTGTCGTCGGCAATCTTATGCAGCCACCACCACCATTTTTCCTGGGGTGGGTTAAGCTTTTCCCGATGATAGCGCAGTTCTTTTAGCCAAAAAGAACTTACAGTCTCCGCCTCGGATACCAGAACCTTGTCCGCATGGCGGACCAGGGCCTGCTCGGATTCGCTCAATTCATCCCAACCATCGTCGATTTCCTCGCGGCGATAGCACAATCGACTGACTGTGCATGGTTCGCAAATACCATCCAACAACTCGGGTAACAACAAGTCCGTGTAGATCTCAAATGCATCTTTGGTTATGTTCATGGCAGTTCCACCTTAACCCGACTGCTATCCTGTTCTGATTTTTGTATGGGTTTATCCTGTTTCAGAAAAGGATTAAATACCGAGATTGTCGCTTTTTTGGCTTGAGTTCAAAGAAATAATATTGTCTTTTATCCTGATTAAGGTCTACTCTTTTCATGCGGGCCCGCTATGGGATGCTCCTGATGCCGGGAAGCGCTACAGGCGTGGTGGGGCATAACCTCAGCCTGCACCCTCTAAAGGGTTGCGTTCAAAGCAGCGCAGCCCTTTTCAATTGATACTAGCAAAAGCTTGATTAGTCCCAAATGATTTTCTAGAGTGAAACAGTCGGATCGGTGGGATGCTCCCCACAACCGTTCCGGCCAGCCGGCGTGGTGGGGCATAACCTCAGCCCGTAGAGTTCAGGGCTGTCTTTAGATATAGAGGCAACCCTTTTTTTGGGCTTACAAAAATCTCACCAATTCCATTACGCGCCTTTATCCAAAGGCCGCAGGTTTCTGAAAACCAATCAAAAAACCTCGACTCTGTGGTCTTTAGTTGTAAGATACTATGATACATTGAGAAACCTGAAAATGACCAGGCCGGGGCGATTGACCCAGCCTATCACATAACATGGGGAGAGAAGAAAACATGCCCGCAAAGCACCCAATGCAGGGTTGGTTGAGCAAAACCAGGCGCGAATTTCACATGCACCCTGAAATCTCTTTTTCCGAGCATGAAACCACTCGCCGCATCAAGGAGATGCTCTCTTCCTGGGGCCTGGAACCAATAGAATTGGAAGGCCTTGAAACCGGAACCTGCGTCCTTATCAAGGGCGGCCAACCCGGCAAGACCCTGGCCATCAGGGCGGATATAGACGCCCTGCCCCTCAAGGAAATGAACGATGTGCCCTATCGTTCAACCAAAGACAACTGCATGCATGCCTGCGGCCATGACGCTCACACAACCATACTCCTGGGCGTGGCCAAAACAATTGTGGAAGAAAACCTGGCCCAGGACATGAAGGGCAACCTGCTTCTGCTCTTCCAGCCCGCCGAGGAAAGAATCTCCGGCGCTGAAAATATGATCAAGGCCGGGGTGCTTGAGCTTTCGCCTCCTGACCGCATCATAGCCCTGCATGTGGCCCCCCAGCATCCGGCCGGTTTTGTGGGATTCTGCGAAAAGGCCAACCATGCCTCGGCCGAGCGGTTCTCCATCACCATCACTGGCAAGGGATGCCATGGGGCGCATCCTGAAAAGGGACGCGACCCGATTTTGGCGGCGGCTCACTTTGTCACTGCTTTACAGGGAATCGTCTCCCGTGCGATCGGCGCTCTTGACTCGGCCGTGGTCACAGTGGGGGCCCTGCATGCGGGCACGGTGGGAAACATAATCCCGGAAATCGCCGAAATGGAAGGCACCATCCGCACCTATGACCCGGAGATAAGGGAAACCGTGCACCGCCGCATGGAAGAGATTAAAAAAGGCATAGAGTCACTTTGCGGGGTGGAAATTGAGATCAAGACCCTGGGCTACATGCCCGCCTTGGTCGGTGATCCCGAAACATCCAATTGGCTGAAAAACCTGGCTGAAAAGGTGGTGGGTGAAGAAAACGCCAAATGGCAGCGGCCTTCCATGGGGGCCGAGGACTTTGCCCTTTTCGCCCAAAAGATTCCCGCCACCTTGATGTTCCTGGGCTCCAGCCGCCCCGGGCAAAAAGACGCGCCCGCGCTGCACTCGCCCTTCTTTGATCTGGATGAAGACTGCCTTGGCGTTGGGTTGGAGATTTTTTTAGCAGCGATTAAAGATTATCTTAGATAGATACGAAATTAACGGTAAACTGGACTAAGGGCTTCGGCTTACTTGTAATTAAACCGGGCCCTTAGATTTAAACTGATTAGTGCTTAAGCTTATCCGGCAAGGGCAGGCCCATGCGCATGCGATAGTCTCTCTCAAGGTCGCCCAAGGCGCTGGTAGTATTTTTCACATGCTCGGCCATGGCTTTTGCCGCTTTATCCGCCTGGCCCAGGCCCACCAGCCTGATCACTTTGGCGTGTTCCGGGTGGGAATGAATCACCATTTGGCTGGGCTTGACCACGCATATGAGTTCCTCGGTGAGGGTGAGCACCGGATTGATCAAGGCCTCGTAAAACCGGTTGCCGCAGATGGCGGCCAAGGCATGATGAATCTCCAGGTTCTGCCTGACCCATGCGGAATGATGTTTGGTAGGATTGTGTTCTTTTTTATAAACCGTTTCCAGGTCGGCCAATTTAGCAGGGGTGATATTGGCAGTGGCCAGGCGCACGATCTCCGGTTCCAGATGCAACCGCACCTGGGTGAGTTCTTCCATGGAAAATTTGCCGGCGTTAAAAAGATCCAGATAGGCGCTGGAGACTCGATCAAGGTTAAGGTCGTTGACAAAAGCGCCTCCGGTAGGACCCTGGCGCACAGTAACGAATCCGGTAAGTTCAAGGCTTCTCACCGCTTCTCTGATCACTGCCCGGCTCACATTGAACGACTCGATCAGCTCCCTTTCAGAAGGAAGCTTTTCCCCGGGTTTAAACCGCCCGGTCAGGATCGCATCTTTAATCTGCGCCAGCACCTCGTCGGAGATCCGGGTGGTCTTGATAGGTTTAAACTCCCTAACCTGAATCATTGTGCTCCTATTGGGATTTCGCCCGGCCTATATATACAAATGTTACCTTTTCAATTCATAAAAGCCCTTGACATATTCTTGGTCTAACATATAACGTTATGCCGTAAAGGTCAACCCTGCCGGACGTGGTGTCCGAAGGGGTTTTAACCGGCCGTCAAAAGATGGCCCAGTTGTTTTTCTTTAATGGTCCCGCCTGGATAAAAGCAGACTCCACTTTGGGGCAATCATGGGGAGCTGCTTAAAGTAAAGGTTTCCTTTTTTAAAAAGGATAATAATTAAAGGCCTTTAACTTGGGCAACCAAATTACAGAATTCACAAAGAGAGGTACCGATGGCAAAGAAAGCGCTTTTCATCGCCCTGGCCCTGGCCCTGGCCGTGGTCTTCGCGGCTCCCGGCTCAGCTTTGGCTAAATGGCCTTCCAAACCCATTCAGATCGTGGTTCCCTGGCCTGCGGCCAATGACCCCTCCACCATGATCCTCACCGCCATGGCTCCCCATATGTCCAAGGAGTTGGGCGTTCCGGTTAAAGTCATCAACCAGCCCGGTGGCGGCGGTGTGTTGGGCGCCCACAAGGTGGCCCAGGCCCGCCCCGACGGCTACACCTTGGGCCTGATCTCCATTGGCCCCATGATCACCCAGGTTCTGCGCGGCAAGACTCCTTATAAAAACCAGGACTTCAAGCCTCTGGGACTGGTCTGGTCCTCTCCCTTTGTGCTGGCCTGCCGCGCCGATGCTCCTTACAACAACCTGAAGGAGCTGGCCGAGTATGCCAAGACCCATGAGCTTAAACTGGCTCACTGGGGCCTGGGCGCAGTGCCGACCCTGATTGCCATGAAGGCCGCCCAGATAGGCGGCTTCAAGTGGAAAGAAACCGCTTACCGCAAGCTGAATGCCCTTCTGGTCACCAAAGGCGACGCTGATGTGATCACCTTCTCCGTGACCGGCCTTAAAGACTACCTGGATGCCGGCAAGCTGAAACTGCTGGCCTGCATGTTGCCCGAGCGCCTGCCCAACTACCCTGACACCCCCACCGTCAAGGAGCAGGGTTTTGGTGATCCCTACTCGATCTGGTTCGGCATGTTCGTGCCTGCCAAGACCGCTGACGACAGGGCCAACAAGCTCTCCGAGGTCTTCTTCAAGGTCATGAAAAGGCCTGACGTGCAAGACACCATCAAGAAAATCGGCAGCGTTTCCCATCCCACCGATGCCAAAGCCGCCCGCAAGCAGATGGACAGCGAGTTGGCCAACTTTGGTCAGATCATGAAGCAACTGGGTGTTATCAAGTAAATAACAGCTGAAAAAAACGCCGGGGAGCAATAGAAGCTCTTCCGGCGTTTTTCTGTATAAAGGAGCCTGAATTGGCCAACGCCGAAGAATCTAAAAGCCGCACGCATGATCTGTGTGCCGCAGGCATTGGCGCTCTGGCAGTCATACTGCTCATAAGCGTTCCCTGGCAGGTGGACACCTCAGGGCCGGACCCGTTTTACAAAGGCCCCCTGATCTTTCCCCTGATCGTTTTGTGCATGATGATAGCCTCCAGCCTGCCTGCTTTTTACCGTCTGGCAAAGCCGCCCAAAGGCGCCACCTGGCATTTGGACGGAGGCGGAATCCCTTACAAGACCATTGTGGTGCTTTGCATGCTCATTGCCTATCTGTGGGGCATGGTGCTGATCGGTCTTGAGGTATCCTCGGTAATGTTCCTCATGGGGGCACTTTATTACCTGGGGCAACGCACTCCCTTGAAACTGTTTGTATTGCCTTTAGTGGTGATGGGTGTCATGTACGTGATGTTCGTATACTTCCTGGACATCTACTTCCCCACTCCACTGGTGATGGACTGGATTGGTGTTGAATAGAAATGTTTGCTCACTTTTTTGAAGGCTTGCAAACCGCACTATCCTTGGCCAACATCCTGTCTCTCTCCTTTGGAGCTCTGATAGGAATCATAGTGGGCATTCTGCCCGGCCTTGGTCCCATGGTGGGAATGGTGGTGCTTCTGCCTTTTACCTTTGCCTTGCCGCCGGATATCGCCCTTTCCCTTTTATTGGGCGTTTTCTGCGGAGGCTATTTTGGAGGCGCGGTGCCTGCGGTGCTGATGCGCACCCCGGGCGTGCCCTCTTCTCTGGTTACCAGTTTTGACGGCTTTCCGCTGACCCAAAAGGGTGAGGCCCAGACCGCCTTGAGCGCCGCCTTGGTCGGCTCTTTTGGCGGCGGAGTTATCAGTGTTATTATCCTGGTCTTCCTGGCCCCCATGCTGGCCCATGTGGCAGCCAGTTTCGGGCCCCCTGAATATTTTGCCGCAGGTTTGTTTGGCGTGGTGCTGGTGGTGATGGCCTATCGGGAACGTCTCATGCAGGGTGTTCTGCTGCTGGGACTGGGCCTTTTGTTTGCCACGGTCGGCATCGACGGCCCCACCCTGTGCCCTCGTTTTTGTTTTGGCACCCTGGGTATGCAAAACGGCCTTGCCATAGCCCCTGTTTGTCTGGGCTTGTTCGGCATCGGCCAGACTCTGCTTTTGGTTGAGCGTAAAATCCTTCAGACCGACACCATGAACCTTTCCAGGAACACCCTGGACTTCAGTAAACTTATTGTCGGCATCAAATACTGGGCCACTCTTGTCCGTTCAGGCGTTATCGGCACCTTCCTCGGCCTTTTGCCTGGAGCGGGTTCCATTCTGGCCTCGTTCATTTCCTATGACACAGCTAAGAAATTATCAAAAAAACCTGAAAAATTCGGTAAGGGCACGCCGGAAGGCTGCATTGCCTCTGAAGCCGGAAACAATGCGGTTCCAGCCGGAGCCATGATTCCGCTGCTCACCTTAGGTATTCCGGGCGACGCCCTAAGCGCCGTTCTCCTGGGTGTCTTTACCATTAACGGCATTTATCCCGGGCCTTTGCTTCTGGTCAAAGAGCCTGTTCTGATCAACTCACTTTATGTATCCATGTTCCTCATCAATGTGGTATCTTTTGTGATGTTGGCACTGTGGCTCAAGCCCTTTTCCATGATCGTCAAGATTCCGACCAAACTTTTGGCGGTGGTGATCATGTGCGTTTCCCTGGTCGGCATCTATGCCATGAACACCAGGGTCTTTGATGCAGGCGTGGCCATTGTAATGGGAGTCTTGGGATACATTCTGTTAAGGCTTAAATGGCCTGTGGTGAACCTGGTTGTGGGTATTGTATTGGGCGAAATATTGGAAGGCAGATTAAGGGAGAGCTTAAGCCTGGGCGACGGAAGCCCGCTTATATTCTTTGAACGCCCCATTACCGTCTTTATACTTATTCTGACCGCGGCCACCATTTTCATCCCCTTGGTGAAGGATCGCATGCGTGATCGCCGTGGGAAAAAAGCGGAAGTGGGGGCCTGACCTCAATTCCGTCTTACGGGCCTTATCCAGGCCCTTTCAAAAAACGGAAACACCGGCGTCCCCTTTTTGTCTTGGCAAAAAGGGGACGCCTTTTTTTATTTAAGGGCTGGCCGTTAGGGGGGATACTCCGGACCGCCTCCAATAAAACTGAGAAAGGAAAATAACATGCCTATCTCCGATCAAATGGTCGAACTCATGGGTAAACAATCCTGGATCCGGGTCATGTATGAGGAAGGACTCAAGCTCAAGGAAAAATACGGGCCTGAAAATGTCTATGATTTTTCCCTGGGCAACCCGGACCTGCCGCCTCCTTCCGAATACCTTGAGGCCTTGAAGGAACTGGCCGCGGATATAAACACCCCGCACGGTTACATGCCCAACCCGGGTTGGCCCCAGGTCAGGGAGTCTGTGGCTGGTTTTGTGAGTGAAGAGCAGGAAGTTAAGCTCACAGGTGAGCATATCGTCATGGGCACCGGAGCTGCCGGCGTGCTCAACTGCCTTTGCAAGGTGCTGTTGAATCAGGGCGACGAAGTCATGACCCCCAACCCCTATTTCTCGGAATACGTGGCCTATGTCTCCAACCATGGCGGGGTCCTTGCCCCCGTGGACAGCAAAGAGGACTTCCAGCTCGATCTGGACGCCATGGAAAAGGCAGTTAACGAGCGCACCCGCATGGTGATTATCAACTCGCCTCACAACCCCACCGGTGTGGTTTATCCGGCCGAAGACCTGAAAAAACTCGGTGAAATCCTGGACAGGAAAAGCGCGGAGTTTGATAAACGCATCTATCTGGTCAGCGACGAACCCTACCGCAAGATCATCTATGACGGTCTTTCCGTGCCTTCGGTCTTCAGGGCCTATGACCACACTATTGTGGTCAGCTCTTACTCCAAGGACCTCTCCCTGGCCGGTGAGCGTATCGGTTTTGGGGCGGTTAACCCGGTTTGCGAAGACGCGGACCTGATCATCAAGGGAATGAGCGTGGCCACCCGTATTCTGGGCTTTGTAAACGCCCCCAGCCTTTCCCAGCTGGCCGTGGGACGCCTGCAAGGCGTCAGCGTGGATGTGGCCCGCTATGAAAAACGCAAAAACATGCTGACCAAAGCCTTGATTGAGGCAGGTTATGAATTCGCCATGCCCCAAGGCGCATTCTATATCTTCCCCAAAACCCCGACCAAAGATGATGTGGCCTTTGCCATGGCCCTTAAGGACCAGCGCATCATCGTGGTGCCGGGCACCGGTTTTGGAAGGGCGGGACATTTCCGCATTTCCTATGCTGTGCCTGAAAGCACTATCGAAGCTTCTTTGCCCGGCTTTGCCAAGGCCTTAAAGGATTTCAAGGCCTGATTCAAGGCGGGCTTGCCCTCTCTTTTGCCTGGGGCCTTTCTCTCCGAAAGGGGGGAAAGGCCCTTTTTATATATGAATAGAAACCCCGGTTAAGATTGAGTGATTATACGGGCTGTGGTATCTTTTGTCTGTTTTGTAAGGCTTTTTTACACTCACCCACAAAGACATGGGCCACAAGCTTAAACGACCCGTGCTCAAGGAGTGTCCATGAATCACAGCTACGATGGTTTTGACGAGTTCATAAACGCCTGGCCCAAGGATCAGGAAAACATCAAACAAGCCCTTTTGGAGCTAAAAAGCCACGCCGAGACCTTGGAAGGCCTTAAGGGCGAGTATGTCTGCCGCCCCGGTGTCAGCGATTCCCTGCGCTTTAATCCTTTGGAGCCCAGAGAAGGGCGCGACAGGCCGGTCATGGTGATGATCGACACCGTCTCCTTTGAGGGACAGCGCTTTTTGTCTGTCTGCTTTTACGGCGAGGAAATTAAAGACCCTGACGAGCTGGGCGACGAGATTCCCGAAGGCCTGTTCAATGAAACCGGCTATTGCTTTGACTTGGAGGGTGATGAGCCTGACATGACCCCCTACCTAAAAGAACGCATCACAGAGGCCTGGAAGTCTTCCAAAAAAGACTGAAAACAAGCCGTATAAATAAAAAACGCCCCTGCCTGCACCGGCGGGGGCGTTTTTTGCTTTTACAAACCACCTACATGCGGTCCGAACGGCGGCGGACTCCCCTTATAACCAGGCTGCGGGTGGCAATAAAGACCAAAGGCAGCCACCACCAGGTCTGGGGCTGGGCCTGATACCACACCACGGAAAGCCGCTGGGCCCAGGACGGGGGAACCGGCCCCAGTATATCCTTTACCCAGACTGCGAAATAATCCTGCTGAACCACTAAAGCGGCCCAACGCACGGCGACTTCGGCCTGGGTCATGTTTTCCATGTACCTGGAAGTGATCAAAAGGACCAGGGCCAGGGAGACCACCACACTCAAGACAAGCAAGGCAAACATACGGCTTGGTGAAGGCATTTCTTATTCTCCCGCCAAATTCTAAATAAGTAGAGGGAAAACCGCTCCCAAGAGTCAGTCGGCGGCAGGGGCTTTTTGAGCGGGTTCTTGGGGATTTGCCCAGGCGATCACGCCCTGCCACAGCTCGCCGCCGTTTTCATCCTCCAGCCTGGCACCCAAAAAGAAGCCGAACAACTCATCAATCACGCTTACCACCTGGTCGATAAGGTAAATCCGCTCCAGGCGCTGGCCGTCCATATCCTGGTTGCTTTCACCCGGAGGGCTCGGTGGAGTCTTGAGCGAGCTTACGGCCAGATCGCTGGCCGTGAGGGTGAAAAAGAACTCATCAGTGCCCAAGATCATGCCCAGGCGCATCTTTTCCACCAGCTTGCCGGTCTTGAGCCCTTCCTTGGCCTCAGCCAGGGAAGCTTCCTTTCCCCTTACAGTCACCCGGTTGCCGTCCTGGCCCTGGGCGGGGCCCAAGACCAAAAGCTCATCCATGAACAAAGTAACCTCGCGGCCGTCTTCCAAGACCACAGACCCCTGTTCCTCGCACAGATACCACAGCCAGGTCAGGAACTCCTGGCCCAAAAATAATTTCGAATTCAGTATATCAGCCATATCCATGGCATTACTCTCCAGAGATGTAAAGATTCAAGGGAGCAGCCTTTTCCAGGCTGAAGCGGTCCTCGCCCTTGATCAGGCGCTGGGCTGTGAACCAGGGTAAAACAGGTTCCAGTTTAAGGTCAAAGGTGCGGTGAAAAAGGTCTTCAAAAATCTCGCGGGCCTTTTTGGAGCTTGCCCCCAACCATACCTCCGCCTTGGCCGTGTCCCAGCATACGTCCACCGCCTGGGTGGCCGGGGGGATGCGGCGTAAAAGGTCCAGCCTGGCCTTTTCTTTTAAGTCCTCGCGATCGGCCCGGGAGAGCTTGTGATCCTCGCGCATGGCCGCGGCCTTTTTCATCTCAAGGCGATGATATTTTTTTAAAAGAGCCCCACTCACCGCCCTTTTATCGATCCTGAGCCCCAATACGATGTATGGGTCCAGCATATAACCCGCATTAGCGAAGTTGGTGTCCAGATAGTCCAGGGAAGAGACCCAGCCCACCCCCAGTTCATCTGTGGTGTTGTCTATGCTTCTGAAAACAAAACGATTGATGCGCTCATCGGCAAAATCCGCGAAACCGGGGGGAAGCTCACCACGCACCCGGTAACGACTCAAGGTTGCATTGCCTTTGTATATACCCATTTATCCACTTTCCAAATGATATAAGACCGCCCTGAAACCTGTTTCGGGCTAATTAAAACAAAACCAAAAATAAAGTGCAAAAGATAAAAACCGCATCTTCCCGAAAGGCTGTTTTAAACAACCCTTCAGGCCCGCCCGAGAGGCTGCCGGGGCAATTTTGGCTAACTTCCGCTTACCTGAACATCCTCAAACAAAAGGCTCGGCACCCGCACCGCGGAATAGGGATAGAGATCATTGCCCACCGCAACCAGTTTAAGCCAAAGGTCATTTGCGTTTCCGGCAATATTCATGCCGTCCACAGCGTGGACCACCTTGCCGGATTCAACATAACGCCCCTGAACGCCATAGGAAAAGTCGCCGGTGGTTGAGTTGAAATTACCGCCCAAAAAGCTGGTGACCACTATACCCTTTTCCATGCCCCGGCTGAGTTCGCCAACCCCCTTGTCACAGCTTGGCTCAAGGAGCACGTTGGAGGTTTCGCCTGTGGTGGGCTCCATGCCAAGGGCCCGGCTGTGGTAATTATCCAAAAGATAATTGGTGAGCACCCCGTTTTCTATGAGGCCAAGGGGCTTGGCCGTCATGCCCTCGGCGTCGAACCACTGGGAGCTGAAACCGCCGGGCAACAGGGGGTTGTCTTGCATGTTTAATATATCCGCGGCTATCTTTTCACCTTTGCGCTCGGCCAGATAGCTTCGCTTTTGATATATGGACCTTCCGTTGATGCATTGCAACAACTGCCCCATAAGGCGTCCTGCGGCTATATTTTCCACCAGAACACTCATCCGGGCGGTGGCCCCCGGCTTGGCCCCCATGGTGGCCATGGTCCGTTGGCAGGCCGTAAGAGCCACATTCTCGAGGCGTTTCGGCTCTACAAGATCCGCTAAATGGCGCTCGCCTTCCCACCAGCCGCCGGAACGGCGCTTTTTCTTTTCCACAGGGTCCATAAAGACCATGCCTGCGCTGACAAAGGCTCCACTTTCCCGCAGGCTGCCGGCAAACCCCAGAGAATTGGCCAAGTGCATGGCCGATATTTCGCCATAGACCCCGCCCTGGCTGCTCACCAGATCAGCCTTTTCCTGTAAGGCCTTTTCCCTGGCGAGATTCTCCATTTTTCTGGCCAGCCCGGTCCAATAATCAGATGGAGTATTCTCCATTTGATTATCCAAAATTCCAAGATCAGGGGCCGGACCTTTGGCCAGGGCGCTTTTATCGGGCAGGCCCCGAAAAGGATCCTCTTCCAGGACCCTGGTCATGGCCACGGCTTTTTCCACGAAACCAACCAGGGTCTCCGGCCTGAGATCGCTGGTGAAATGGGCTCCGAACCGGTTCTTGACATATATTCTCAAGCTCAGGCGCTGTTTGGTGGAGGAGGACGCCTTTTCCATGTCACCGTCCCTGTAACCCACTTCCGAAAAGCGCGAGTGTTTCATTCTCACCGCAGCCTGGTCTGCACCGGCTTTTTTGGCCAGGGCTAAAACCTTTTGTGCGGTTTTTTTCATGTTTTCATCCCAGCTGCTGGTCATTAATCTCTCCCTAAGCGCCTTGTTGCATATTTAAAAAGACATAAAAAGCAGCTTTCAATCTTCTGAACCCCAAACTGGCGGGTCCAACGGAAGATCGGCCTATTACCGGGCTGACAGTCAATTAAGTTCTCTGCCCTCGCTGATAAAGGAAATCCCCTGATTCATGGTTGCCCCTATGGTCACACAGTGAATCAATGGGCGATTGGCTTTTTTAAAGATTTTATAGTGCACGAGAAAACTGGCCGCGATCTTTTTTTCTTTTTTATCGGCAGGCACGGCTACAAAACTTTGGCAGGCCAGAGGTTTTAATTTTAATGGTTTAGCTAAAAATGATTTTATCTTTTCCCCCTTAGGGCCATACAAATCCACAGCGTTTATTATCAAATCTTTTTTCTGATCCGTATTACGCACGCAAAGGGTGTTCACCAATCCGAACTTGCCGCCTTTGTGATTATGCTGAATCGATCTGTAAACAGCAGCATAAACCGTATGATGCGAATAATTTTCCCCAGCTTGGGCAGGTGCGGCAAACAAGCTTAGAAAAAAGGCAATCAAAAGCCCCTTTTTGAGCGCGTCTGATAAGTCACCCCCAATATGCATAGCTTCATCTCCCTTTTGCCTGGCTGGTGATAGCCTCATAAAATATTTTTAAAAGCCCTATTTTCAAACGGGGGTTAAATTAACCCTGGATTTTCCATTCCTCATAAGTCAATAATAGGAATGGCGGCCTTTATAATGAGTCCGTCCGGAGCCCCCGGGAGGTTCTCCCCCCACTTTCCTCCCGGGGGCGCCCTTTTGTTTGATGCTTTAAAGAACCCGCCACTGACTCACCCCAATCCGGCACTCCCCACATTAACCTTGGAAACAAGCGCAGTGGGCATGCCTTGACTCACCGGTACGGTTTGTCCGTTTTTGCCGCACATAAAACCGCCCTGGGCCAGGGTCAGGTCGTTTGCCACCATGGTGATGCGGCTCAAAACCTCGGGCCCGTTTCCTATCAGGTTCATATCCTTGACCGGATGGGTGAGTTTGCCGTTCTCTATGGCATAGCCGCTTTTTACATAAAAGCTGAAATCCCCGGCCCCAATATTGACCTGGCCATTGGTGAACTGATCTGCGTAGAGCCCTTTTCTAACGGTTTTGATTATTTCCTCCGGCTCATACTCGCCGGATTCCATGAAGGTGGCCCGCATACGGGGCATGGGGGCATACTCAAAACTTTGACGCCTGCCCGAACCCGTGGAAGGGCATTTGTACCACCTTGAACTCAGCCGATCATGCAGGTAGGAGCGCAGGACCCCTTTTTCCACTAAAACAGTGCGCTGGCTCGGGTTGCCTTCATCGTCAATATTAAGCGCCCCATGGGCATTGGGTAAAGTTCCGTCGTCAACCACTGTAACCTGGCTGCCCGCCACTTTCTGCCCCAGGCTGTCGGCATAGGTGGAGATGCGTCTCCTGTTGAAATCCGCCTCCAGGCCGTGACCAATGGCTTCATGCAACAGTATGCCCGCTGAACCTGCGGCCAGCACCACCGGCATTTCTCCTGCCTCAAGGGGTTTGGCCTCAAATAAAAGAAGGGTGTTTTGAGCGGCCTTGTCAGCCAGGTGATCCAAAAGCTCGGGAGTGTAGAACTCAAGCCCCGCCCTGGCCGAGGCATCGTAGTAGCCGCTCTCCCTGCGGCCTTTTTTCTCGGCCACGCAACTGGCGAAAAGCCCGGTTCGGGGACGAAGATCCGAGGCTGTGATTCCGTCTGAAGTGGCCACTAATATGTGGCTTTGCGCATCCTGAAACTGAAGCAGGGTCTTGACCATTGACGGGTCCGCGTTTTTAAGCCGGTTGTTGACCGTGCTGAGCATGTCCATGCGCTCGGATAATCCTACTTCGGACCAGGGCCTTTGCATGGCGTAAAGGTCCAGGCCCTTCATATCCCTGAAATTGCCAACTTCCATTCCCCGCCCGCCTGCGGGCTGACTGCCGTTGGCGGCCAAGGAAGCTGCGGAGCGGGCGGCCTCCAGCATGGATGGCATGTCCAGCACCTGGCTGAAGGCATAACCGGTGCGCTCTTTTTTGAGCACCCTGACCCCCACGCCAAGGCTTACGGAAGTGTAGGCCCGGTTGACCTTGCCGTCTTCCATGACGATCCAGTTGCCCTCGGTATGCTGAAAAAAAAGATCGCAATAATCCCCGCCGGATGACAAGGCAGTCTGCATCAAGCGGTTTAAATCCCCTTTTGTCACGCCAAAAGCGGTCTCAAAATAATTCATTGAATCTTCCTGCCCGGTTATATGACTGTTGGGATGAAAGGTATTGCATCCTGCCAGGCTCAACCAGACCGGAACCGCCAAAGCCGAACACCCCACGGTTTCCAAAAAGCTCCTGCGGCTTATGCCTGGCGAGTTTTTCTTGAATGCTTTCATGTATGGTTCTCCTCAAGCGCCTTTATACGGAGAAGCAAAAAAAGAAATCCCGGTTCGAGGCAACTCCACCTCTTACCTTTGCTGGATTCTTGGCGGACAAAGGCAAGGTCATAACATCAGGTGGGTATTTTTTACTGACCATGCCTCCTTTAAGCTGCGGGAGATTACATTTTGCCTGCTCGCGCCCCAACTGGCAAGACCAGATACCCCTTTATCTTCTATCTTTTCCCCTCCTTGCCCATACGGCCGTATTGTTTGCATAAAGCTGGCACGTTGTTTGCTTAAAAACAATACAAACGAGTTATTCACCCTTACCAGCAAGGAGAAGTCGTGCGGCCGGTACAAGGGGCTTTACAGACAATAATACCTAAAACAGGCGCCACCGCAGGGTTAAACGCCCGGCGGGGCGGTTTTCAGTTAAGCAGCCTAGTCGGTATGCTCAAAGGCAACAACCAGGGCAAACTGTTGGCGCAACTGGCTAATATCCTTATGCTGAACAGTGCATCCAGTATTGGTTCGCCTTCGGCCACGCCGCCCGCGCCAACTCAAAACATCATCCCCGCCCAGGCCAGGCCGAGTTTGCAACATGTAGCCCAAAAACCGCGCACATTAGAGGATGTGGTTTATTCTCCCTTTGCCTCACAAAAAACCAAAACCAACGCCAGTCAAAAACCAGACCCGCCGGAACCCGTCAGCAGACAGGAAATTGACGCTCTCATCAAAAAGGCGGCCAATAAACACGGCCTGGACCCCAACCTGGTAAAGGCGGTGGTGGCCACTGAGAGCGATTTCAACCCTGCCTGTGTCTCCTCGGCAGGGGCGCAAGGGCTTATGCAGCTGATGCCTGAAACCGCAAAAGACCTGGGCGTGGAAAACCCCTTTGACCCGGCCCAAAACATAGAAGGAGGCGCCAGATACCTTTCCTGGATGCTTAAACGCTTTGACGGAAATCTTAACAAGGCGCTTTCAGCCTACAACTGGGGGCCTTCCAATGTGGAGGCAGGGGGAAAACTCCCCCTGGAAACCAAAAACTACCTTAAAAAGGTAAACGGTATGCAAAGGCTTTACGCCATGGGGTTCAGCGCCAAGGCCTGATAACCGTTCAGTTCCCTGATCAGACTTATTTCAGGAACCAGTCAAGACCGGACCAGACTGGGACCGGTCTTGACCCCTGCCTGGTGTTCCAGGATAATTAATCTAAACAATAAGGAAGTTTTCCCAATTTTAGGCGTCAAAGCGCCAATTCGAGGCCTTGACCTTCATCTTAACCAGGGAGCACGCAATTGGACCAAACGCCCCTCAATGGCGAAAAGCTCATGTGGCGCTATCCCGGTTGGACAGAGAAGGATCTGGAGATAATCCTTAGTCCGGGTCATTGTCTGGAACTGGTTCCCAGAAGGGTTTTCGAACCCCACACGGACCATAAAATCCGCAAGGCCCAAATCCTGGGAGTCCATGATGGCGATCTGGTCTTAAGCCTGCCCGAGCCACCCCTGCCCACTCCTCTCCTGGGCCAGCCTCTTGAGGTCACTTTTTTGCATAAAGGCAAAAACGGCGTAATAAGATATGGTTATTACACCCTTATTCTGGACACCTTTAAAACCTTTGCAAGCCGCTCGGGTGCTGTCCCGGCTGTGGTGGTGCTTTTCCCCAGGGAAAAGGATATTTCTCCCACCAATCTTCGCTCCTCCCAAAGGTTTCGCCCGCCTCAAACCGGGGATCTCTGCCTTGTAACCAAAGGGGTGGATCAATGCCGGATCGAAGATTTATCCTTTCGAGGAATCAGATTCAGTTATGAAGAAGGGCCCGTTCCGCCTGAAGAGGGAGCCCCCCTTGACTTAACCTTGCAATTCAATGAAAAGCAGGCCAAGCTTTCAGGTATTATTACAAACCGCTTCCAAAATCAGGGCCGCTGGGAAATTTGCCTGGAGCTGAAACCCATGGGATTGGGGCTCTGGTCTGATCTCCTGGTTATCCTGCATGGTGTTGCGATCAATCTCTAACTGCGAGCAGGTATATGGAAAGTCAGAACAAAAAAGAGGGTTACCTCTGGATCATCACCCAGAGTGAAGAAAATGCAGAAGACTCTTTTGTGGGATTGGAAGACGAACAGGGCGAGCAATTCATACCAGCCACGGAATCAAAGGAAGAGGCCCTTATTCTCATGGGCCGCCTGCCCAGAGACCAAGGCGGTAAGCTTCAGGTTGAAGCGATTCACCAGACCAGGCTCCTGGACGAAGCGGGTAGATCCGGCTTCAACGTCTTCAAGGTGGATCAGGACGGCAGGCTCCTGGGCAGGGTGAGCACGGAAAAGCTCAATTAAACATGGGGCCTGATATTCCCGGCCAGGGATATCCCTGGCCGGTGAGCAAAGCCGTTATAAATTCCGGCTCAAACAGTTTCAGGCTTTTTTCCCGAGGCGCCCCATAAACAGGTTCAGCAGGCTTTTTATCTCGCTTGAACCCAACAGGCGGGCGGAAACCATGTATACAATGATGCCTGCGAAAACC
Organism: Dethiosulfatarculus sandiegensis; assembly: GCF_000931935.2. Taxonomy (GTDB): domain Bacteria; phylum Desulfobacterota; class Desulfarculia; order Desulfarculales; family Desulfarculaceae; genus Dethiosulfatarculus; species Dethiosulfatarculus sandiegensis. Next base: position 93,436 of record NZ_AZAC01000045.1, on the reverse strand, counting down.
GCGGCCAAAGGCCTCACCACCTGCTGGGTGACAGATTCCTGTGCGCCCCAGACGATCCAGTAGGCCATGATGTAGATAATCACCCCCATAAAACCACTGGCCAGGGTCATGCGCCACAGGGAATCCATTATCCTGCGCCCGCCCATGGGGCCCACCTTGCGCCTTAGCAGATAAACCAGACCTCCCAGATTAGCCATGGCCGAAATGCTGGTGGCCAAAGCCAGACCCACATGAGCCAAAGGCCTCATCAGGGCCAGGCTGAAGCCCAGGTTGATCAAAAGGCAAACAGCCGCCACCTTGACCGGTGTCTTGGTGTCTTTAAGCGCGTAAAAGGCAGACACGACGCTCCTGGTGCCGGCAATGGCCCACAGGCCCAGCCCATAGGCCATAAGTGCCTGGGCCGTGGCCCAAGCACTTTTGTGGCTGAATTCACCTCTGGAAAACAAAAGGCTCACCACAGGCTCGGCCAGCACGATCAGCCCCACCATGGCAGGCAGGTTTATGAAAAGGGTCAGGCGCAGGGCATAGCCCATGGTTTCCATCATGCCTTTTTGATCATCCTGAGCCGCCTGGCGGGAAAGGCTCGGCAAAACCGCGGTGGAAAGCGCTATGGCAAAGATCCCCAGGGGGAACTGGATAAGGCGGTCTGCATAATATAAATAGGAGACCGAGCCCGAAGGAAGGTAAGAGGCCAGCATGGTGTTCATCAGAACGGTTATCTGGTAGACTGCAGCCCCAAAAGCGGCCGGGCCCATAAGACGCCCAACCCTTCTCAAGGCCGGATTTTTAAGGTTAAGGTTTGGGGTCAGGGGAACGCCCTTCTGGCGCAGATAGGGAATCTGCAAGGCCAGTTGGCAGATGCCGCCCAATATAACCCCCAGGGCCAGGCTTAAGACCTGGGGATCCACCAAAGGCGCCAAGGCCACTGCTGACCCGATTATGCATATATTCAGAAGAACCGGGGCGCTGGCAGGAGCGAAAAAATGCCCCATTGAATTTAAAACCCCGCCCGCCAGGGCCACCAGACTGATAAAAAAGATATAGGGAAAACAAATTCTGGTGAGATATACGCTCAGGGAAAAAGCCTGGCTTTCCTTTTCAAATCCCATGGCTACAATGCCAACCACCTGTTCGGCAAAAACCACACCTAACACAGATACCAGAAGCAGAGCCAAAGCCAGGACTCCATAGGTGGAGCGGGCCAGTAAAAAGGCTTCCTCTTTACCTTTTCTTTGGAGAACTTCCGTAAAAACAGGTATAAAAGCAATAGTGAGGGTGCCTTCGGCAAACAGCCTCCTCAACAGGTTGGGAATGCGGAAAGCCACAAAAAAGCTGTCCGCACTGGCTTGGGTGCCAAAATAATAGGCGATTACCATATCGCGAATAAAGCCGCCAATACGACTGGCAAGAGTGGCTAAACCCACTACTGAAGCCGCGCGGGTGATTTTCTGTTTCTCATGTGCCGAAGACATTAATAAATCCCTTGACAGAAGGGCTTTAGCCCTATAGAAGTTCTGAATTGATTATCCGCCTATTATTGACATAGGCTTTTAATTTTTGAATCATCAGCCAATACTCGGAGGATCGCAAGTTGGCAAATCATGTTTCCGCTTTGAAAAGGGCCCGCCAGAGCCTGGTCCGCAGGGATCGTAAACGCGCTACCAGGAGCAAGGTGCGCAATCTCATTAAAAAAGTCGCCGTTGCTTGTGAAGCCGGTGATGCCGAACAGGCCCAGACTGCCCTGAAAACCGCCGTGCCGGCAATCTACAAGGCCGCCGGTAAGGGTGTCTGGCATGCCAACAAGGCCTCGCGCAAGGTTTCCAGGCTTACCCGTCAGGTCAACGCTGTCAGCGCCTAAGACCTGCCTGGACCCCCGCCCGGCTTCGGGCGGGGTGGCCTTTTTGCCTCCCGCACAGATCAAACAACAATCTCTCCATGATAACCCGGTCCGCACCAGGTGAGGACTTGAAGGCCCGGTCCGCCTTGAGGATCAGCTCCAGGGCATGACCCAGAGTGGACATGGACTCGCGCTTGGCCCTTGCCGTAAGGGTGGCTAAAGCCTTGGGCGGAACTCGTAAAGAGCGCTGCACCTGGGACTGGCCACCGCCCTGCTCCAGAATCTGCCTTACCTCTAAAAGTTGCCTGAAAAGCCTTGTGATCATGGCCAGGACCTTAATGGCGGGCTCACCCAGGGCATAGAGCTGGTCCCAGGCTGTAAGGGAGCGGCTAAGCTCTCCTGCGGCCAGGGCATCTGTAAAATCAAAGATGCCGTATAACCTGCCCTTGCCTGAAACAGCCAATACATGCTCAAGGGAGATTCGTTTCTCCGCGCCCACATAGAGGCTTAGCTTTTCAATCTCTGAATCCAAAGCGCCCAAGCCAAGTGCGCCCAGCTCTGCCAGGCGCTCCGCCGCCCTGGGGCCGAGCTGTTTTCCACGCACCCTGGCCCTTTCCTGCAAAAAGGCTGGTATCTGATTGGGATAAAGCTTTTTGATTATCCGGATCTTGCCGTTTTTCTTTAAGGCTTTGGCAAACTTGGTTCTTGCGTCCAGTTTACCGCCGGTAAAGACCAGGCAAGTGAAAGGTGAAGGATCCTTAAAGTAATCCAGGAACTGATTCAGCTTGTCCGCCTTGTAATGCTCCGGTCCGCTCACCATCACCAGCCGCCTTTTACCCAGAAAAGGCAAGGTTTGGGCGCTCTCCAGCACCTTGGAGGGGGGCGTCTCCTCGGCCAGGAAACGTTCCACATTCAAAGAAGGATTGGTGTTGAAGGCCGGTGCCTCCAAAAACAAGCCCGCCTCACGGTTTACCAGGAAATCTTCTTCCCCGAACACACCGTAAAGCGGGCCCACCTCTTCCGAGGCCAGTTCAGGCCAGAACAAAGCGCCTTTGGGTTTGCCGGGCTTTGCCCCGCCGTTTTTCATCTGGACTTATCCCCGAGTTAATAGCCTAGAAGTTCTCAAACACGCGGTCGTGCAGGGTCTGGGCCAGGTCTTCGGCCAGTTCCCTGATGGCCTCGTTCTTGTTGATCTCCGTTGACTGGGGTGTGGCGCCCACGCTATAGGTGCGGCGCTCTTCTATGTTCCTGCCGCTCCAAAGAACCCTGCCGTCCCTGGTGCGGGTGAGGCTGGCGTCCACTGTCATGGTGATGCGCCTCTGGCGGCTTGTCTCAGTGGCGGAAAGCGCAATATCCTTGATCTCGGATTTCACGATAACGCCCTTGAGAACAGAATCGGCCTTGCCCCTGCTCACCACGGTGAGAATCTGGCTTCTGGTGAACTCAAAGATCACCTGGTCGGTGAACACGGTCTCGGCCCGTTCCTCACCGCTTCTGTTTTCAAAAACCGGGATCTGTATGGTGAGCACATCCGGAGGCAGGTTGTTCAACTTGCCGCGGAAGCTGTATCCGCAGGCGCTGACTGCCATAGCCACGCAGATCATAGCGAGCACCAGATACTTTTTCAAGAGGTCCTCCTTAAAATGGGCTGTCCAAGGATCAGGCCCCAAAATCCGGGGCTCTTTTTAACGGCCAAGCTTAACCCGCACAGGTGTTTGCGAGCCGCCTGCTAAGCCTTTATAGCATAAACCAAGGCGGTCAAGCCAATATGCCCGAAACCGCCTTGGCCGTGATATCAGATTACAATATTTACCAACTTGCCTTGAACCACGATCACCTTTTTGATCTCATGGCCCTCGATAAAGCCCTGCACCTTTTCATCATCCAAGGCGGCCTTTTTCAAGGCTTCATCGTCTGCATCGCTCGGCAGGGTGAGTTTGGCCCTCACCTTGCCGCGCACCTGGACCACCACCAGCTTTTCAGCCTTGACCAGGGCGGCTTCGTCATACTCGGGCCAGGGCTTTTCAATCAAAAAGCCCTCGTGCCCGAGGCGCTGCCAAAGCTCATCGGCAACATGGGGCGCCATGGGGCTGATCAGCACAACCGCCGCTTCCATGGCCTCACGCAGCACGGCTGCCCGGTTGGGGTCTTTTTCCAGATCCTGGTTCTGCTGCACCAGGCTTATCAGGTTGACCAGCTCCATGACCGCTGCAATGGCGGTATTAAACTGGAACCTGTTATTCACGTCATCGGTGACCTTTTTAATGGTCTCGTGGGTCTTGGCGTGCAAATCTGCCAAGGGGCCTTTGAGCTTGACTTTCCCGGAGAAGGACTTGGCGCCCTTGGCTTCCTCGGAAACGGCCAGGCCCAACCTCCACAGGCGATTGATAAACCTGTGAGCGCCGTCCACACCCTTGTCCGACCAGTCCAGATCCCTTTCCGGCGGAGCTGCGAACAGGCTGAACAGACGCACAGTGTCCGCGCCATAGCGCTTGACCATGCTGTCCGGGTCCACCACATTGCCCTTGGACTTGGACATCTTGGAGCCGTCTTTAATGACCATGCCCTGGGTGAGCAGGTTCTTGAAGGGCTCGTTCTCTTCAATATAGCCCAAATCCCTCAGCACCTTGACGAAAAAACGGGAATACAAAAGGTGCAGGACCGCGTGTTCGATACCGCCGATGTACTGATCCACCGGCATCCAGTACTTAATCGCCTCGGGGTCCAGGACGCCCTTATCGTATTTAGGGCAGCAATAGCGTGCAAAGTACCAGGAAGACTCCATAAAGGTGTCCATGGTATCTGTCTCGCGCCTAGCCGGGCCACCGCATTTGGGGCAGGTGGTGTTCACCCAGGAATCCAGGGTCGGCAGAGGCGATCCGCCTGTCTCCGGCAGTTTGGCGTCCAGGGGAAGCTTGACCGGCAGGTTCTCCGCCTTTTCAGGCACCACGCCGCATTTTTCGCAATGCACCATGGGGATCGGCGCGCCCCAGTAACGCTGACGGCTGATACCCCAGTCCCTGAGCCTGTAGTTGATGGTGGTGCTGCCCTGCCCCTTTTTCTCCAGAGCCTCGGCAATGGCCTTTTGGGCCTCTTTGGTGGTCATGCCGTTGAACTCGCCTGAGTTCACCAAAGTGCCGTAATCGGTGTAGGCCTCGGCCATATTCTCCACGCCGACCGCGCCGTCAGGGCCTGCGATCACCTCCACCAGGGGAAGATCATATACCTTGGCAAACTCAAAGTCGCGCTGGTCGTGGGTGGGAACCGCCATAACGGCGCCGGTGCCGTAATCCATCAACACGAAGTTGGCCACAAAGATCGGCATCTCTTTGCCGGTCATGGGGTTGATGCAATAGGAGCCGGTGAAGACACCTTCCTTATGCTTGTCATCGGCGCGTTCACTCATGGACTGGCGCCCGACCTTGTCGATGAATTCCTTGACAGCCTTTTCCTGGCCGGTTCCCTGGGCCAGATCCATGGCCATGGGATGCTCGGGCGCCAAACTCATGAAGGTGGCTCCGAACAAAGTGTCGGCCCTGGTGGTGAATACGGTAATGGACTCGTCGGAATCCTTGATATTGAAAGTGATCTTGGCACCGTGGGACTTGCCGATCCAGTTGCGCTGCATGGTGAGAACCCGCTCGGGCCAGCCGGGCAGCTTGTCGATCCATTCCAGCAGTTCTTCGGCGTAATCCGTAATGCGGAAGAAATAGCCGTCCAAGGAGCGTTTCTCGGCCGGGCTGGCGCAACGCCAGCACAGACCGTCTTCAACCTGCTCATTGGCCAGCACGGTCTGGCATTTCTCACACCAGTTCACAAGTGAGCGCTTGCGGTAGACCAGGCCCTTTTCCCACATCTTGAGAAAAACAAGCTGTTCCCAGCGGTAGTAGTCCGGGTCGCAGGTGGCAAGCTCCCTGTCCCAGTCATAGGAAAAGCCCAGCATTTTAAGCTGGTCCCTCATGTAGTCTATGTTTTCATAGGTCCACTTGGCCGGGTGGGTGTTATTGGCAATAGCCGCGTTTTCGGCAGGCATGCCAAAGGCGTCCCAGCCCATGGGATGCAGGACGTTCATACCCTGCATACGCTTTATGCGGGCCACCACATCGCCTATGGAGTAGTTGCGCACATGGCCCATGTGAATACGGCCGCTGGGATAAGGGAACATCTCCAGCAGGTAGTACTTGGGGCGCGAGGGGTCTTCGGTAACCTGAAAGATGTTGTTTTTCTCCCAGGTTTTTTGCCACTTGGGCTCCAACTCTTCGGGTTTGTAAAACTCCGGATGGTTTTTCTGGTTTTCTGTCATGTTATGCAACACTTATGGTTCCGGCCCACGCATACCCGGCGGGTCTGGGTTAAAAAAACAAAAACAAACCTGCAATCAAAGGTATCTATCACAGGGCCGGTGAGTTGTAAACCTCATAGCCCCTGCCAAAATACGGGCGGCAGGGTTAATCATCCCAATACACTTGACTCGGCTTGTTTTATCAACAAATATGGTTTACCAAAAAGCCTTGGCAGGCTGCATTTCTAAAATGTATTGGCGGCTTAATGGGGTTTCCAGCCCTTTCGGGTGAACCGCAGGAAAACCTTACCCGTTCCTGAATCAAAATGCAGCGAAAAACAGGGCGATATTTCTTGTTTTGTCTTACATCGCGCCCTGGAGTTAAAGTTAAGCCCTAACAAAAATGCAACTTTCAATAATTTGGGATAAAGCGGCCTAAAATGATTATAGACGGACACACCCACGCATATCTCTCTGAAGATCTGGAAATTCTGCGTCAGCGTCTGGAAATGCTCGATAGTGAACTGGCCTCGGATGACCCCAACAAGTGGTCGCTTAAGAGCCGGGGTGACCTTGAAAGCCTTATTGCCTCCCAGGAAGAAGCCGGTGTGGACCAGATGGTGCTGTTGCCGGTAACCGGTAAAAAAGACAGGGTCAGCGAGCTTAACCACTGGTCTGCCCAGGCTGCGCGGAAAAACCCGCGCATTATTCCCTTTGCCACTCTTCATCCCAAGGGAGAAGCCCAAAAGGATTTTGAAGAAGCCATCGAACTGGGGCTCAAGGGCATTAAATTACACCCCTTTATCCAGCATTTCAGCCTTACAGACCCCCTTTGCCATAAACTCTTTGATTTGATCAGTGAAGCTTCACTGCCGGTTCTCACGGACACCTTGAGCAGAAAAGGACTGGTAAAGGCCAAGCCCCATATCAAATGGGTTATGGACGCCTTTAAATTTCATGGAGTGACCCCGGTGCAGATAGCCGAGATGGCCAAGGCCCATCCCGGGGTAAAGATAATAGCCGCCCACGGCGGATGCCTTTATGGCTGGGACCAGCTTGACCCCTTAATGAAGTTTGACAACATATACCTTGACATATCCTATTTAAACGGCCTGATCGAGCCCGAGGCCTTGGTTGCGCTCATAAGAAAAAAGGGAGCGGACCGGGTTATCTACGGCACAGACGCTCCCTGGCGCTCGCCTTTGGAATACCGCAGATGGTTTGACGGCCTCTCCTTGAGCAAAATGGAGAAACAGGCCATCCAAAGCCACACTCTTCTTTCCGTATTAAACTGAGCCTGCTCAATTGAGGGAGAGATATACCTTGAAGTGGTTTGTTTTTATTATGTTGGCGGCTCTTTTAATTGCAACCCCGGCCCTGGGGTCGGAAACAGCCTGTGAACAACAGGCCCGAAATTTTATATCCCTGCTTAATCAGGGAAACTTTTCAAAAGCAGCAGAGCTTTTTGACCAAAAAATGAAACAAGCCCTGCCGCCCGACAAGCTGGGACAACTCTGGAGCGGGCTCCTGGCTTCCACGGGTGAATTCAAAAAAACCATTCAAACCAGAACAAAGATCCAGGGCCTTTATCAGGCTGTGTTGGCCAGATGTGTCTTTGAAAAGCAACTAATTGATATAAAGATCGTTTTCGACCTGAAAAATAACATAGCCGGGTTATTTTTCCTGCCGGTTAAGAAAACCGCCGCAGGTCAGCCTGATTATGTAATCCCTGGCTCATTCAAGGAGATCGAGGTTAAGGTGGGCCAAGGCAAATGGGTCTTGCCCGGAACCCTGACTCTTCCCAAACAGGGCGGGCCTTTTCCGACGGTTGTTCTGGTGCACGGCTCAGGCCCCCAGGACAGGGATGAAACCATAGGCCCGAACAAACCTTTCAAGGACCTGGCCCGGGGCCTGGCCTCCAGGGGGATCGCCGTACTAGGCTATGACAAAAGAACCAGAGTCTATGGAGCCCAATCAGCTGAGAATCCCGCCGACCTGACTGTGCGGCAGGAAACCATTGAAGATGCAGTGGCTGCCGTTTCTCTATTGCAAAGCAAGTCAAGCGTGAAAAAAGACAAAATATTTCTTTTGGGCCACAGCCTGGGCGGCATGCTCATGCCGAGAATCGCTGAGGTTCAAAAAACCGCTGCCGGGTTTATCCTGATGGCAGCCAATGCCAGGCCCCTGGAAGACCTCATCCTGGAACAGACCCTTTTTCAGGCATCACTTAAGCCAGACCTCACGGCCAAGGACAAAGAGCACCTGGCCTTGATCAAAAAACTGGTGACAAAGATAAAAAACCTCACCAACCGGGAAACCTCCCAAGGCATGTTGCTCGGCGCTCCGCCTGCCTATTGGCTGGACCTCAAGGCCTACAACCCCGTTAAAGCGGCCAAGGCCATTATAAGGCCGGTTCTGATAATGCAGGGCGGCAATGATTGCCAGGTTAACAAAGACAGGGATTTTGGCCTGTGGCAAAAAGAACTTTCCCAAATGCCGAACCTGGAGTTCAGGTTCTATCCAAAGCTAAATCACCTTTTCATGAAAGTGGACGGCAAAAGCACCGGTAAGGAGTATCAGAACCCCGGAAATATAGACGTGCAAGTGATAGAGGATATCGCCGCCTGGGTTATGAAACACTGAAAAACAACATAGAGTTACCCCTATCCTTCTGTGGACGGGGGACAGGCCTCAAGATAAGTTTGGAGTTGTGTTAAATCCTCAATAACAGCTCTGGGCATTTTATGAAAAAGCGAACCACCAAAGACGGATCCGAGACCTTTTATAATGAAGAATATGGAGATCTGTATCACGCCACCACAGGGGCTGTTGAGGAGTCGTTTAGAAAATATATTGAGCCCTGTGGCATAGCCGAACTGGCCGCCCGAGGCAGGCTGGATTTATTGGATATTGGCTTTGGGCTTGGCTACAATTTTTGCGCGGCCCTGGATGCCGCCATGCAGGCCAACCCAGCTTGCCGGATCAATATAATCAGCCTGGAAAAGCACCAGGACATCCTGGCCAAAACCCAAGAGATCGCCCCGCATTTGCTCAGGCATTACCACTTGGTCCAAAGCCTGGCCTCCCTGGAAAACAAAAACCTGGCCTACGGACCTGTGAAACAGCTGCAAAAGGACAACCTTTGCCTGGAAATCATCATGGGTGGCGCCGAACAGATAGCGAAAAAACTCTTCCCCTCCCATGAAGCCCGCTTTGAAGCTGTATTGCACGACGCCTTTGCGCCCAGGAAAAACCCGGAGCTGTGGACAGCTGAGTTTTTCTCTGATATCAGGCTGCTTATGAAAAAAAAGGCCGTGCTTGCAACCTACAGCTGCGCAAGGCATGTGCGGGACAACCTCAAACAAGCGGGATTCACCGTATCCGACGGTCCCAAGGTGGGGAGAAGAGGGCCAAGTACAGTGGCGAAGAAAATATAAACCCACTCCGGCGATCAGGAAACGCCACACTGGCAACTGCTCCCCATTCCAAGGAACATTCCACCTGATTTATCTTCCCGCCTGAAAAAGGCCCTGCGGCAATGCCTTCGCAACATTCGTGCACTACAGACGAACCGTCAGAAAATTTGATATTGCCGGTGCGGAATATATTGATTTTCCCTTATCATCCCCCATGCCTTGGGAAAGGAAAAAGGCTACCAGGGAAAGGGAGGCCGCGATAATTGTGATTAGATCGGGGGAGGCTGTATTTGTATGGGTCTCCAAGTAAATCTGATTGGCCAGTAACGGCAGGTAGTGCACCAGACAAATGCCGAGAGAGGCCCACCTTGCCCAGGCAATCAGATATAGAGGCTATATCAAAAAGATTGCCTTTAATTTTTTGGGCGAGCAGATTTTTTACCTCTTGACTGGTTGATACGGGAGTTCCGTTTTGTTTGATTAAATTCCTGGTGTATTCTTCAAAAACAGTCTTCAAATTCTTATTTGACTACAAAACAGGGGTGCCCGTTTCCTTTTGGTTAAAGACCAACTGATTACGGAGATGGTTAAACCTTAAGGGGTAATTAAAGACTCGTTCATATTCAGAGATGTCATGAGGTTTATAATATTTAAAGCAGGCTTCTTTCAGAAATACGGGCTGCCCGGTGAGCACTTTACAATACTTTAAAATTCCGGCCATTCTCAGATCTAGCAAATAACGGTTCAGGTCATATTGCGGGTTGGTCATTTCAATCTGAAGCTTAAAAAAACCTTCCTCAATATTTAACGTAATCTGCTAACTTTGAGCATAGACCTTTTGGTATTCACAATACTTTTGAACGGCTTCTCCCAAAGCCTCACGGTTCAGCAAAAGATGACCCAATATGTTGGACAGGCCGATGAATACCTCGCCTGCATGCAATCCAAAGAATTGGTCTTTGGTTAAAAAAAACCGCATTGCCTATGATATCAGCCAATTGAAGATCGCTGATCTGGTTGCCCGGTGAATCCATGATATCGGGCGCCATACCGATATCATTCAAGATACGGCTGAATTTAAAGCCGTGTCTTTCAATGGCTACGGATATCGGAATTATTTTGGCAACTGCGATGCTGCTCATATTATTCAATTAAAGTTGCCCGGCTCCCCCCTGGCCGGGCAGACGGTCGACTAAGTACACTCAGCAGAGGACATGTTTATACAGTCAATTTGGCGGCGAATCAGTTCGTTTTCAAATTCCAGGTACTTATCCAGGTCCCTGGCATCGTAGTTCAAAAGCTTCTTCACCCCCAGAAAATAATTGACCGGAAAACCGGCCAAGCGTTCGGCGGCTGCCATGGCCCTCTGGTCCATTTCGGCCAGGGGAACCACTTCGTCCACCATGCCGAGCTTAAGGGCGTTTTCAGCCGAGATATCTTCCCTGGTGAGCAGAATTTTGCGGGCAGCAGGCCTGCCGAGCATTCTGGAAAGGAAAAAGGCCCCGCCGCCTTTGGGCAACAGGTCAAGATCAATATTGAAATTTTGATATATAGTGTCGTCTGAGATGATACGGTAATCACAGGCAAGGCCTATGTTCATGCGCAGCAAACTGATCTTTCCGCTGTCAACATAGACTATAATTTTATTAAGGTTGATAAGTTTAAGGATTATCTGATTGATTCCGTTATAAATTCTTTCAAGGCTGATATTGCCTGAAGCGGAACTCATCAGATTTTTATGAAATTCAAAAAACTCCTTACGCTCCATCTTAACCGGTGAAGCCTTGATAAGGATAACCTTTATCTCATCACTACGAGAAATGAAATCCAAATATTCCATAAGGATTTTTTTGAAGCTCAAATCAATCAAATGGGAAAACTGGTTATCTTTAAAAGAAAGAACCAGCACATTATCCTTTTTCTCCCCCCAAAAAAGAGACTTCTTTACATCTAAAGATGTAATGCCCATTTGTTCTCTCTCCTTTTAAGGCCTTGCGAATTATTCAACAGGCAAGAGCCTTGTTAAATCCTCAGGCTCAACTTGTCATAGTTTTTTCCAGATCCTTTTTACGCAGGTTGTCACCGGCTACACCGGTGGCTATAAAGTCCACCAGCGAATCTACAACTTGAGTGATCTCCGCCTTGTATGTAGGGCTTCCCTGGGCTGAAAGCCTTATACTGCACATTCGCATGCAATGAGACAAGGCCCCCACTCCATAATGAAGCCTCCACAAAAGATCCTCTTTGGGCATCTCCGGCAGGGCAAGACTCATTGTATTGTAAAATATAGTAAAGGATTGAACGAACAGGCCGGTAAAAATATTTCTGATTTTGGCGTTTGCTTCCCACATGGCCCGTCCTTCCAGGGCCATAAAACGGTTTCTATCCGGCAGGGACCTGCTTTTCTCGAAAACAGGTTCTATAAAAGCTTCGACAGCTTCCCTGATTTCGGGCGGGCGGCCTTCACTTTGAGCCTGTTTTTGTACTTCACTAAGCTGTTGAACCTGCCGGGCAATTGTCGGCCCCAATCGGCTTTCGAGAAGTGCCTTTATCAAACCCATCTTTGAGCCAAAATGGTAGTTCACCGCCGCCAGGTTGACGTTCGCCTCATCAGCCAGATGCTTTATGGTGGTGCGCTGAAAGCCATGCACCGCAAAAAGTTCTTCCGCAGTATTCATTATGCGGGTTTTGGTGTTGTCCCTGGCTTGTTCTTGCATAACTGCCATGTTTCTCCCCTTTGGCATTTATCCAAGTCTGACCGGCTGCCCGCAAAAGGCGATGACGGCCATTTGCGGGCAGCTTGGCTAAGCTTATTAAACAGCCCCTCCCCCCAACGCAGCGTACAGATTAATCCTGTTGCCGAGTTCGCTCAGCTTAAGGGTTATCAATATTTGCTGTTGTTGGTAAAGGGCTCTGTGCGCATCCAGTACACTAAGGTAATTATCAATACCAATGGTGTAGCGTTTGTTTGATAGCCGATAAGTCTCACTGGCCGCCGCCACCAAAGACTGTTGGGCCGAAACCTGCTGATTTATGGTGCCTCTGACAGCCAAGGCGTCTGCCACCTCCTTAAATGCGGTCTGAATCGCCTTTTCATACTGGGTCAGGACGATTTTCTGCTGAGCCTTACTGACTCGCAGCGCCGCCCAGGTTCGGGCATCAAAGATCGGCATGGAGATTGTAGGAACAAAACTCCAGTTTCCGTTGCGCGAGGCAAACAGGTCCGACAGTTCTCCGCTTGCCGTACCCACGGTTGAAGTCAGGGAGATGCGAGGGAAAAAGGCAGCCCTGGCAGCGCCTATGTAGGCATTGGCCCCTTTCAGGTGGTGTTCCGCCGCGATAATGTCGGGGCGGTTCAGCAATACCTCCGATGGAAGCCGGGGCGACAGCGCCTTGGGCGTGCTGATACTGTCCAGGCCGCTGGGCAAAAGGTCTTCCGGCACAGTGGTTCCGGCCAACAGATTAAGCGCATTTAAGTCCTGGGCCACAAGCTGGGTGTAGCGGGGGACATCCCTTCTGGCTGATTCAACCTGGGTCTTGGCCCGGCTGAGATCTATCTTGGTGGCAAAACCGTTTTTATGGCTCTTTTTGATCAGATCATATGAGGCCTGCTGGGCCCTGAGGGTTGACTGGGCCAGCTTCAAATTGTCCCGGTCCGCAGCCAGGGAAAAATAGGCTTTGGAAATCCCCGCAATCAAAAGCGCGTGGGCGCTGCGCCTGGCTTCTTCCGTGGCCAAATATTCTTCCAGGGCTTGATCCGCTAGGCTGGTCAACCGGCCGAAAAAGTCTATCTCCCAGGCCATAACGCCAAAATCAACGCTGTACTTCTTCACATTGCGGGGCTTGCCCGGCTCCGTCAGATCAAAGGCCTTGCGCTGCTCTGCACCTGAACCGGTCACACTCAAGCTCGGCAACCGCTCGGTCTGCTGAATGCCGTACATGGCCCGGGCCTTCTCCACATTAAGAGCGGCCAGCCTTAAGTCACGGTTGTTTGCCAAGGCCATTTCAATGACCTTATGCATCTTTTGATCGGTGATAAAATCCTGCCACTTCAGGGCATGGGCCGCGGGAATGGCTGCGTTGGCTTTTTCGCTTTTATAAGCCTCTCCCTTGGGCCACTGCCCGGGCACCGGTGAATCAGGCCTGGTGTATTCCGGGGCCAGGGAGCAGCCGCTTGCAAACACGAAAACCCCCAATAATAAAATTATAACTTTTTTAGGCATGTGACTGCTCTCCTGGGGCATCACTGTTCACGGCTTTGGCCGTCACCCTTTTCCTGTGGGTTCCCAACAGCTTATAGATAACTACATAGAAAAGCGGTGCAAAGATTGTCACCAGCACGGTGGAGGTGATCATGCCGCCGAGCACGCCTGTACCAATGGCTTTTTGCGCACCCGCGCCTGCGCCGCTGGCCATGGCCAAGGGAAGCACACCAAAACCAAAGGCTAATGAAGTCATCACAATAGGCCTTAGGCGCAGTTTTGCCGCCTCCAGGGTGGATTCGATCAATCCATGCCCCGCATCCACCTTGTCCTTGGCAAACTGGACAATCAGAATGGCGTTTTTAGTGGTCAGTCCCACTGTAGTAAGCAGGGCGATCTGGAAATAAATATCATTGGGCAGGCCCCGCAATGAGGAGGCGATAACGCCGCCGATTACGCCCAGAGGCAGGGTAAGCAAGATCGAAATCGGGATGGGCCAGCTCTCATAAAGCGCTGCCAGGCAAAGAAAAATTACGAACAAAGAAAATGCGTAAAGCAGAGGCGCCTGGGACCCGGCCATACGCTCCTGATAAGAGAGCCCGGACCAGTCAAAACCAAGGCCCTTGGGCAGCTTGGCGGCGATCTCTTCCATGGCCCGCATGGCATCACCAGAGCTTCTTCCAGGAGCAGGCTCACCCAATATATTTACAGAGGGGAATGCGTTATAACGCTCAAGCTTGGGCGAAGCGGAGGTCCAGCTTCCCGAGGCAAAGGAAGAGAAAGGAACCATATTACCCTGAGTATTGCGCACATACAGTTTTTTCAAATCCTTGGGCAACATGCGATAGGGCGCGTCAAGCTGAGCATAGACTCTTTTCACTCGGCCGCCTTGAATAAAATCGTTGACATAGGAGGAGCCAAAGGCCGAGGCAATGGTGCTGTGGATAGAGGTTATGGGAACCCCTAGGGCTCCCGCCCGGTTCCAGTCTACGTCAACTATAAATTCCGACACATCTTCCATGCCGTTGGGCCGGACCTTGGTGAGCCTGGGATCCTGGGCCGCCATGCCGAGAACCATATTTCTGGCCTGCATCAGCTTGGCATGTCCCACTCCACCTCTGTCCTGCAATTGGAAGTCAAAGCCCGAGGCGTTACCCAACTCCACCACCGCGGGCGGAGGGAAGGCATAGACCATGGCTTCCTTGATCTGGGAAAAAGCTATCGAGGCCCGCTGGGCCACGGCCCAGACCTTCAGGTCCGGCCGCTGGCGCAATTTCCAATCCCGTAGTTTTACAAAGCCCAACCCCATATTCTGGCCCTGGCCGCCAAAGCTGGTGCCGCAGACGGTCATAAAGGATTCAACTGCTTCCTTTTCCTGGTTCAGCCAATAATGGCGAATCTTTGCCATCACCTCTTTGGTCTGTTCCAGGGAGGAGTTGGCAGGCAGCATGATTTGGACCATCATGACTCCCTGGTCCTCGTTGGGGAGATAGGCGGTGGGCATTCTGTAGAACAAAACCCCCATGAGAGCCACAATCAGGCCGAAAATAAACACATAGCGTATTTTTCTGGCCAGGACCCTGCCGACCAGGCGGACGTATATATCCCTCATTTTGGTGAAGGAATGATCAAACCACCTGAAAAACGGCCTCAAAAAGGGTATGGCGTTGTCAGCCGGTTCATGTCCCGCTTCAACCTGTTTTAAGAGCGAGGCGCAAAGCACAGGCGTAAGCACCAGGGCCACTAGGACTGAAAGAAGCATGGAAGCCGCAATGGTGAGTGAAAACTGGCGGTATATAACTCCGGTTGAACCGGGGAAAAAGGCCATGGGTGTAAACACGGCCGCCAGCACCAGGCCGATGCCGATCAACGCGCTGGTGATCTGGTCCATGGATTTGGCCGTGGCCTTCATGGGGGAAAGCCCCTCTTCGGCCATGATCCTTTCCACGTTCTCGACCACAACAATGGCGTCATCCACCAGAAGCCCGATAGCCAACACCATGGCGAACATGGTGAGCATGTTGATGGAAAAACCAAAAAGCCCCAGAATGGCGAAGGTGCCCAAAAGCACCACCGGCACGGCAATGGTGGGAATCAGGGTGGCCCGGAAGCTGCCCATGAACAGGTACATGATGATAAAGACCAAAAGGACCGCTTCGAACAGGGTCTTGACCACCTCGTCTATAGCCACCTTAGTAAAGGGCGTGGTGTCATAGGGATAAATAACCTTCACGCCTGCCGGGAAGAAGTGGCTCATCTCCTCCATCTTCTGTTTAACAGCATTGGCCGTATCCAGGGCGTTGGCCCCTGCGGCCTGACGGATGGCCAGGGCTGCGGAAGGCAGGCCGTTATAGGTGCCTTCAACGTCATAACGCTCGGTGCCCAGTTCGGTTCTGCCGACATCCTTGACGCGAACCACCGAGCCGTCCTGATTAGTGCGGATGGGGATATCGGCGAATTCCTCGGGTGTCTGCAAAAGGTGCTGCACAACGATGGAAGCGTTTAAACGCTGGCCCTTTACCGCGGGCGCCCCGCCGAACTGACCGGCCGAAATCTCCACGTTATAGGCCCTGAGCGCCCCGATGACGTCTTCCATGGTGAGCTGGTATTTGGTTAATTTGTCCGGGTTAACCCAGACCCGCATGGCGTACTGGGAGCCAAAGCACTCGACCTCACCAACTCCGGGAACCCTGGAAAGAATCTTCTCCAGCCTGGATGCGGCATAGTCGCGCAGGTCATCGCCTCCGAGCCTGCCGTCTTCAGAGATCAAACCCACAATGAGAAGATAGTTTTTGGTGGATTTACTGACCTTGACGCCCTGGCGTTGAACCACGTCGGGCAGGCTGGCCATGGCCAGTTGCAATTTATTCTGCACCTTGGACCAGGCCATATCCGGGTCGGTCCCCGGTGCAAAGGTCAGTTCAATCCTGGATGCGCCGGAAGAAGAACTGCTTCCCGAAAGATAAAGCATCTCCGCCAGGCCGGTCATTTTCTGCTCAATGATCTGGGTCACCGTGTTTTCCACGGTCTCTGCCGATGCCCCGGGATAAAACGACTCAATGGCAATCGACGGCGGTGCGATAGCCGGATACTGGGAGATGGGCAGGTTATAAATCTCCAGGCCGCCCGCCGCCATTAAAACAATGGCGATCACCCAGGCAAACACAGGTCGCTTCAGAAAAAACTTGGACAGCATTATGGGCCTCCCTTATCCGGCGTGGCCCGCAGCGGGTTTGGCTGGGTCGGTCTTTTTGTCGTCTGCCTTTTTCCAAGGAGTCGCCTTTACCATAGCGCCGGGGCGAAGCATCTTAAGCCCCTCTACGATTAAACGGTCTCCGGTTTTCAGGCCTGAATCCACCAGCCATTTATTTTTAATGGCCCGGTTCAGCTTGAGCATGGACATCTTGACCTTGCCCTTTTCGTCAACCGTAAGAGCATAGGGTTCTCCCCGCTGGCCCCGCATAACCCCTTGTTGGGGAACCAAAAAGGCATGTTCATCAATGCCTTCCATGACGGTTGCGGTGACAAACATCCCGGGCAAAAGAAGGCCCTTGGGATTGGGAAAAACAATACGCAACAACACCGAGCCAGTGCTGGGATCAACCGTTATGTCGCTGAATTGCAGAGTTCCGGTCTGCGGATAGGGGGTGCCGTCCTCAAGGGTGAGGCTCACCTTTCTCTGGTTGACGCCACTTTGGTTGAGTCCGCACCTCTTAAGACGCAACAGTTCGGTGGTAGACTGGGGGACATCCACATATATGGGATCAATCTGCTGAATGGTGGCCAGGGGCAGGGCCTGATAGGCCGTTACCACAGCGCCCTCGGTCACTTTTGACCTGCCGATGCGACCGGAAATCGGCGCGGTCACCTTGCAGTAACCCAAATTGATCCGTGCGGTCTCAAGGGCCGCCTCAGCCTGGCCAATAGCGGCTTCGGCCGCGGCAACGGCGTCCTTGCCGTTCTGCACCCGTGCCTCAGCCGCGCGCAGGGAGGCCTCTGCCGCCTTGGCTTTGGTCACCGCCTCGTCAAGCTGTATGGCAGAGACAATACGGTCTTTGTAAGAATCTTCGTAGCGCTTCCGGCTTTTCTGGGCCAGCTCCAGGTTCACCTTGAGCCGGGCCACGTCGGCCAGGCAGGCCTTAAGGGCGGATTTAGCCCCGTCAGTGCCTTTAAGCGCCGCCACGTGATTGGCTTTGGCATTATCCAAGGCAGCCTGAAACGGCGCTGAATCTATCTGATAAAGCACCTGGCCGGCTTTAACTTCAGAGCCTTCGGTGAAAAGCCGCTTTTTAATCAAGCCGCTTACCTGGGGCCTGATCTCGGCAATTCGGTGGGACTCGGTCCTGCCCGGCAAATTGGTGGTAAGTGCAACTTTGCTGGGACTTACCGTCACATAGGATACCTGCGGCAGCCTGCGAGTAGCTGTTGCTTGTGAGTTTTTGTCGCAGCCGGTAATTAAACTACCGGCAAGTAACAGAAAAACGCAAAGCATTATTGTGGACGGCAGGCGTCTGGGGAAAAATTGTCTTAGGACTTGCATGGGTGATCTCCGGTTGACAAGATCAAACGATTATTTTAAAACTCCATTTAAGATAAATGGAATTTACGACCCCCATGAAACTATGTCAAACATTTATTTAAATTATTTGTTTCATACTATTGTTTTAGTTTGAAATCATTGGAGTTTTTAGTGGCGAAACGTCAAGACGGCAAAGAAACCAAGCTGAGGGTGCTTAACGCGGCTTGTGATGAATTCTCCCAAAAGGGATTCCGGGATGCAACGGTGGCTGATATTTGCAAACAGGCCGGGGCCAACATGGCATCGGTGAACTATTACTTCGGCGACAAGGCCAGCCTTTATGTAGAAACCTGGAGACATATTTACTACGACTTCAAAGAATCGGTTCTCAGTGTTCTGGAAAGTGGCACGGCCGAGGAAAAACTCAGACGCTACATACGGTTCTTGATTGAAAACTATACCGCCAGGGATGATGTTAAAAAGTTCAGCCGTCTGTATTTGATGGAACTTTTAAACCCCACAGGCTTGATCGATGACATCTGGGATGAAATCGTCGATCCGAGCAGAGAAAAACTGCACGGCATTGTCCGCGGGCTGATGGACACTGAAGTTGACGAAATAAAGCTGGTGCTCTGCGAGTTGAGCATCATCAACCAGTGCCGGGTCTTGTCAACCGTCCAGGAGACCGACCTGGAACGCTTTTTAAAACGCCCTTTTGACGATGACATGATCCAGCAGATGATTGACCATATTATAGAATTCTCCCTGGCTGGCATAAGGGCCATTGGAGGGAAAAAGGATTGACAGTGCTGACGCCCTTTTAGCCGGACAGCTAATTTGGAGCCAAGTAAAACCTTTTTACTTTTTCTTTAAATTCACCTGCCGACTTAAGCCCTGTGCCCATTTCTGATTAAGTGGCTAAAATCCCGGCTGATCCAAAAACCGGTTCGGTTTGACGATCAGCGGGGATTGTTTCCGGCACCCGGTGTTTCAGGCGAAAAAGCTCTCAAATCCCCCTATTTCACGGGTAATATCCTTAACAGACCGCACATCGCCAAAAAACAGCCTGATATTTAAAAGCGAAACCTCATGCAGAACATTGTCAAAGGCCGTGGTGGCATCCGACAATACAATCACCTGATATCCCCTTTGCATGGCGTCGCGCGCAGTGGATTCCACACATACATTGGTGGCGGCTCCGCCGAAGATAAGCTGTTTTCGGTTCAGGCCGGAAAGCAGAGTCTCCAAACGGGACGAACCCGGAGCAAAGGCGCTATAGCGGTTTTTTTCCGCCACAAAATCCAATTCGGGATCAAGATGCATCTCAGGGTGGATCTTGGCCGCCTCTCCTTGATTGAACATGCCCGGCTCAATTGGCTGGTTGTGAAAAAAACCGTAAAGGCCTTCATCATCCCAACCGCCTCTTCTACTGAAACATTGCCTGAGCCATATCACCGGGATGCCCCTGGCATGGCAGAAATCGGCCATTTCATTTACCGAAAGCATCACCCTTGCGATGCCGGGCAGGCACCGGCCGGAGTCTTTTTGGCAAACAAAATTCTGCATATCCACGGCCACAAAAACCGCATCTCTTTCATTGACTGAAAACAGATTTTCCTTACGGCCTATGCCTTTTAGGTAATCTTCGGCTTTGGCTGCCAGCTGTTTAAGCTCACTTTCCCGGCAGGTCATTTTCCAACTCCCCTAATTTTGCTTTCAGCCCTGTCTGAACTTGGTGTAAACCCGGCATTCCTTAATGGTGTTGTCCTGAGCAAAGGTGTAGACATCAACGCAAGGCACCTCCACCACTCTACCCTTGGCATAGGGCTTCCCCATATAAGTTCCGTCTGCGATAAATTTCAGTTTTATTAAAACCTGCAGATAGGCCATGCCCTTGCCAAAGACTATATTCTCCGGACTGCCCAGGGTTTCCCTTATAGAGGAATGATCTTTTTGCCAGTAATCCATTATGGCCCCAATGCCCTGCATGCGTCTTTCCGAGGCATCCCAAACACAATCATCGTGAAGATATGAAACCGTGGCCTCCCAGTCCTGCCTGCTGAAGGCCCGGAAAAAATCCCTAAAGTCCTGTGCCGTGCGTATGGCTCTCTTAGACATGGGACACTCCCTTGTGCAAAGGAATCAAAAAACGTATTAATTTTTTTTCTTTTTCCAGGCTCCACATTCTTTCAATAAACCGGTGGCAGTTATCCGCCGGTATCAGCTTTGAGAGATAAGCGCCCGCCTTGGCGCTTATCTCTTCATCGCTCAAGGGGTCGGCCGGGTCGCCTTTGGGTTGTTTGCGAAAAACACTTAAGGGAGGACCGTCTTCATAGTCCAAGGTAATCTTGCAGGGCGCTTTAGTGGGATAGGCGGCTGTCATCTTTGCATCAGCGGTGAGGATCACCTTATCCATCAAGGCCGTCATTCTTTGGTCTTTGGCAAAGGAACCTGAAAAGGAATCATAATCAACCCCTCCCCGGATAAGCCCTGCCAATAGGCAATAGGGCAAGGAATGGGTTCTGCCTGCCCGGGTTGCGGGTTTGAAAGCACTATCTCCCCCGGCTTCCAGCAAAGCCTTTTCATAGGTCTCGATCCTGATGCTTTTTATCTTCCGCCAGTCGCGTTTTGAAAACTCGGGCGAGAGCAAAACCGCCGCATCAATGACGGTCTGACAAAAAACCAAAGCTTGCCAGGATTTAAAGACAATCCTGCCCAGATCAGGCGGTTTACTCATAAAATCAGGAGCATGAGGCAAAAAGCGGTTCCAACCTGCCCGGCCCCGGTAGATATCCACCGGTCCCTGAAACCCGGCCTTTGCCAGTAAAGCGGCCTCAACTCCCCGCATGGCGCAAGAGGCATAAGTGCAATGCTTCCAATCGGTAACCCGGCCCAGGCCGGTCTGATCCGGATTAAGGCCCATGGCCCCTGCTATCCTCTGGCACTGGACCAGGCCGGATTCATCCAGGCCTTGTAAAAGGCCCGCAAGCAAGGCGGTGTAAAAAGAGGCTGTGGCGTCGTGGTCATAGCCTCCTGCTTCAGGGTTGTAATAGTCGGAAAAAGCACAGGAAAGCACATAGACCGTATGCAAGGCGCGGAAAACTTCCTTTCCGGAGAGATTTTTGGACTCCGCCAGGGTGAGGACAAAAGAAACATTGTCCGAAGGGTGATTTCCGCCCATGCGGTCAGGGGAAAGATAAGTATTCACCAGGTCGCTGCGACGCCCTAAAATGGTATTTAAAAATACAGCTTGCAGCAATTGGGCCCGCTCTCCCACCCCCCAAACCGTGACCCCGTTGGGGTCTGGAGCCAGGGCCTGATAACGCTTCATCTTTCGAATCATCGGAAAGTCCAAAAGGGAGGCGCATATTCCGGCAAAAGAATCAATCAGGTTGCGCTTGAGCAGATGCAATACCTTTGGTGGAAGATCCTGATTCCAGAGATCAATTGCCGCATGGGCAATCTGTTTTTCCAACATCTCGGATTCTCCAGCGCCGGATAAATGGACCGCCAAGTGCAGACTTGTTTTTAAAACTTAAAAAAATAAAGAAATGATCCCAGTTAGTTGCATATTAAAACCTATTTACTCCACCGGTCAACACTAGAGAATTTTTCGCTCCATAAACACCTTTTCGTGATTCAAACAGCCTTGGAGGCTTTTAATTTTCTCAAACCAAAACAGCCCGGACGGGAAAAACCTTCCCGGCCGGGCTGTTCAATTTGCAGCTAAAAGGCCCTTCTAGGGCTTTATCGATATAGACGGGTGCATACCCAGCAAATCTCCGGCTGCGTAGGGTTGCAAGACATTGTAGGTGATTCTCTGGGACATCTGGGCGTGGCCCCTGGTTTCATCGGCACCGTCATAAAAAGCACCGTTGGCCTCCAGAATATGGTGTAAACGATGTTCAAAGGCGCTTACAAAGGAACCGCCCTTGCCCGTAAAACGCATGCCGCCTTTTTCCACCCCAAAATCAGCCTCGGCCAATTGCTCCAGGGAAATGCTGTTATGGTTCAGATCCTCTTTGTTTTGGATAAAGCCCCAAACCAGACTGCGGGCCGGGATTTCCAGGGGTTCGGTAAGGTCGATTATGGTATGGGGCATGATGATCGTCTCGGCCCCCACCACAAGCGGTGCCCCTTTAGCACCCCGAACCAGGGAATTGAAGCCGGTAAAAACCCTTGGCCCCAAATGAGCCTTGACAACCTTGCCTCCGTGAGCAGTGATATCCAACTCCTCCAGCCTGGAATCAATGATATAGCAGTTCTCCTGGGCATTGGCGCCCTTTTCGAGCCGCGCGTTTTCCAAAAAGGCCCTTTGCGCAACCAGCACATTGGAGCCTATGCGGCAGTCTCCCCTGACCACCGCGAACTCGGAAAGGTAACTGCCCTCCTGAACCGGCACGCCCCGCACCTCTGACGGGGCCTGATCCACTTGGCAGAGATCTGTTTTTACTGTGGAAAAAATTTTATGGATATGGGGTTTAAGGGCCTCCCTGAACTCCATTAAAAGGCCCTCGGGAGCCCGGCCCGGCTTATGGGATATATATTTCTTCAACACCTTTGGATCATGGCAAAAATTAAACTCAAAATCCGGTCCCTTAACCCAAATTCTGCCCGGTTCCACCCTTGCGTGGTCCAGCTCACCGGTCTGTACATAGGCGAATTCGCCGATAATGCTGTCATGCACAGTGGTTAAGTCTATGGTGCTGAAGGCCCCCAAAAAAGAACCTTCCACAGGGGCTCCGTGGATATTGGCGTAAGGCATGGCAACCGTATGCTCAATATGGAAAAGTTCCGGGTTCTCTATGTCATGGGAAAAATTATGGACCAAAGTCTTATTGAGAAAGCTTTCCTTAAGCCAAATCTGCTCATCTTCGGTTAAAGAAACCGAATGCCCGTCCTGCTCAAAGACCTGGCCTTTTAATTTAAGCTCATCTCCCCTTACATCACTTTTATGCACAATAGAGCCGTCCGCCCGGCAGTTGCCCAAAAAATAGCTTCCCGCCAAAGATGAATCCGTAAAATTGAAATTAAGGGGATGGTCAGTACTCAGGCCATAACTGGCATAAAGGCCTGGAAGTTTTTCAAAATCAATAAGCCCCTTAAGATAGGGGCTCACATCAAAAGAAAATTCACGCAGATTCAGGTTCACCCGTCCGCTGATGTGTTCTATTACCTCAAAAAGTCGGTGCATCCATTACTCCTTTGAATATCAGGCGATTAACTACCCACATCCAGTAGTGGTCCTGAAAAGGGCAAAGCCTGAAGCTCCGGTTTCATGCATCGGCTGAAACGCTTATGGCGTCTTTTTTGGTAACCCCAAATTAGCAGAGTATGATAATAAAAAAAAGAGGCAGGGAAGACTTTTCCTTGCCTCCCTGCCCTGTTGTAACGGTTTTTCAGTTTATTAGCGGCCGGTTATACGGTAATACTCGGTCAAGATGTTCTGGGCGTCCTTACCGGCCTTCTTGGCCCATTTGGCCCTGAGTTCCTCACCCACCTTGTTCAGCTGGGCCCGGAAGGCAGAGTCAACCTTAAGGACCTTCATGCCGTTGTCCGCCAGGGTCTTCACGGACTTGCGGTCCATTTCCCCGGCCAGTTCCCACATCTCGTTTTCCATGTCCTTGGCAATATCCAAAATCTTGGCCTGGGTCTTTTTATCCAGCTTGTTCCAGGCCTCCATGTTCACGTTGATCATGTTCACCGGGCCCACGATGTTTATGCGGGTGAAGTACTTGAGCACTTCCCAGGCCTTGGCGTCCACGCCGGAGACGCTGGAGGTGTACATGGAATCCAGAAGACCGGCTTTCATGGCGGGATAGACCTCGCTGAAGGGCATTTTACGGGCCGCGATGCCTGTGGCCTTGCCAAAGGCCAGGCCTGTACCGTCGTAGACCCTCATCTTGAGGCCTTTTAAGTCGTCTATGTTTTTGATGGCGCGCTGGGTGTAGATGCCCGAGAAGGGCCACACAGAGGTGTAAAGCGTAAACTGATTGAATTTTTTAAGCACCTTGGCATAGGCAGGCTTTGAAAGCACATATAAAAGGCGCTGCTCAAAGGCATTGGTGGAAATAAAGGGCTGGGCGGTAAGGGCCAAAAGCGGAGCATCGCCCTCCACCATCCCGGTGGGAACTTCGGCTATGGCCAATTGCCCCTCAGCCACGGCCCGCAAAAGTTCAGGCCCCTTGAAGCCCAAAGCGGAACCGGGATGAAGCACTATCTCCACCTCACCGCCGGTAGCCTCTTTCACCGCATCGGCAAAACGTTGGGCCCCCTGGGAATGGAAGTTTGTGGCAGGGTAATTGAGATGCATATCCCACTTGACCTTGGCCAGGGCCATGGTTGTCCCGCCAAGGAGCAAGGTTGCGGCAAGCAAAAATACCATGAAACGTTTCATCCCGTCCTCCTTGATGCCTAGATTAATTTGGTGATTTGGTCGGGTCTTTCAGCGCCTTTTTCTTGAAGAGTTAAAAAAGGCTTGAGAGAATATATCCGGGTTTGTTTCTTTCCCCCTGCCCGGCCTCTATTAGACCCATTGCTCTTACTATAACCGTTGGTTTAACGACTTTTACAATATTTAAGGCCCCAAGTCTACAGTTTTGACCATGCCCCACTTAACCCGGACCAATCATGGTTTTTTTCAGATTTTTATGCACCAGGCCTTTACAGAACAGGTTTTGGCCTTATATTAGGCGGCAACGGATGCACCAAGATCAGCCCAGCCTGATCCTGGTGCTTTTTCATTGTGAAAATGGAATTTATTACTTTTGTCAGTTTGGCTGGCTTTCAAAACAGCCAAACCGGGTAAAAAGGCAGAAGCCATGAATGTTCAAAAAATGGTTATGCTGAAAGAAACAGCCGGTCAAGTGGCCAACAACCTGGCCCTTATTGTCGGCGGCAGCTTTTTAATCGCCTTGGGCGCCAATGGAATCCTGGTTCCCTTGCACATGGGCTCGGGCGGTTTTGTGGGGCTCTCCATGGTGCTCCACTACCTTATGCCGTTTATTCCACTGAGCGTGGTTTACCTTATGGTAAACCTGCCGGTTTATTTTTTAGGCTACAAGGCAGTGGGCAAGCGTTTTATGCTCTATAGCCTTTTGGGCACCGCACTGTCCACAGCAGCCCTGCAATGGGTGCATATAATCATACCTGTGAAGGAGCCGGTTCCGGCGGCACTGTTGGCCGGCATCCTGATGGGCATGGGCGCGGGGCTCACCCTGCGTTCCCACGGTTCTTCCGGCGGCCTGGATATACTGTCGGTGGTGCTTTTGAAAAAATTCTCCGTACGTCTGGGCACTACCGCCCTGTTCTTTAATACGGGCATACTCATAGCCCTGATCATGACCATGACGCTCGAGACGGCGATCTACACGCTGATATACCTGTTTGTCTTCACCCATGTGCTTGACCTGGTGGTCTCCGGATTCAGCAGGCGCAAATCCATTATCATTATCTCCAAAAAATGGAGAGAGATATCCAAGGGTATAATCAGCGAAATCAACCGGGGAGCCACCCTTATCCCCGCCCAGGGGGGATACACCGGCGAAAGGGAAATGGTGCTCTATTCAGTGGTCGCAATTCAGGAGATCAGCCGCTTTAAAAGGCTGGTAAACCAAATAGATCCGAAGGCCTTTGTGGTTATCGGCAGCACCGACGAAGTAATGGGATGGCGCATAGGCAACCAGCCCCATTGGTAGGCAAATTTCAACGGGCCCGGCAAGTTCAAACGCCGGGCCTGTTGGTTTGGCGACCTTCCCTTTCCCTGCCCGGTTCCCTGCCCCAAATCGCGAAGACAAAGGTTCCCAAGACCCCAAAGCCAAAAGCGGTAAAGAAGTTCACCTCAGGTGAGATCATCCATAAAAACGCGCCGCCGAAAGCAGCCAGGGAAACCACAAAATCTCTGAACATATAATAGGTTCCAAAAGACAAGGCCTTTTTGCCTTGAGGGGCCAGATCCATTATCAGGGCTTTCCTGGCAGGCTCTCCGAATTCCTTTAACCCCCGCAGTACGAAACAGGCGGCCAAGGCCCCAAAAGAACGGCTGAAGTATAGCGCCAGGGGGAAAAGGCTGAAAAACACAAAAGTAATCACCACAAACGGCTTTTTACCGAACTTGTCCGCAAAATGGGCCACGGGCACATAAATAAACATGGCCGTGACCATCTCCAGGGCGCTTAACAGGCCGAAATCAAAAGCGCTGATCGGTGAAGCAATTATCCGCATGGCCCATATCACCACAAAGGCATAGGGAATCTGTTCGCAGAAACGAATCAATATGTCGGCCAGTAAAAGTCTTCTCAACTCAGGCGGTAAAAGGGAGAATCCCCTGCCTATTTTTAGGTCCGGGTTGTTTGACTGATTCTCTTTTTTTTCCGGTAAAAACCTTTGCTGCAATAAAAGCGCCACAAGGGCCATACAAAGGGCAAAGCCAAAGGCAAGGCGCACACCTGTCACCTCGCCCCACAGGCTTATACAAAGGCCCCCCAGAATCGGTCCCAGGGCCATGGGAATTCTTCGCACCAAGGAATGCATGGAAACTCCCATGGTGCGCTTATGGGCGGGCAAGACCCTGGCTATCAAACTCATGGAGGCAGGCAGGGAAATGGCGGACCAGGAAAGAAACAACACCGCACCTGCCAAAACCGCCTGCCAACGGGGTATGAGAATAACCAGGGCAAACCCGGCCATGGCCATGAGGTTGAATATCAGAAGGGCCTTTTTGGCCCCCAGGCGGGTGGAGAGGTATCCGCCGGGAAAAGCGTAAAAAGCCGAAAGAAAATTATCCAGGCCATTTAAGAGCCCGATCGAAAGGACTCCTCCCCCTAAGGCGGTGAGATAAATCGGTAAAAACCTCTCGGCCATGCGCTCGCCCAGGCCCACCAGGATCACCATGCCCAGGAGCCCTGCCAGTTGACGGTTCAACCCCAAAAAAGATAAAAATTTATTGGCGGATAATTTCATGATTTACTTAGATTTTTCATCTTTTTGTCTGAAAAGTGAAATTTTCTTGCAACCAAGGTTCCACTTCATTCTACTACTCATAATAGAAAAACAAATCAAGCAAGTTAAGTCTGGGCTAGAGAAAAGAGACGTTTAAATGAAACAAAGCCCCACAACAGATGATTCGGTTTTTCATGAACTTAAAAGCGAAGTTGATCACTTGGACACCAAATATGTCACAACCGGCCTTTCCATGGCCGGGGTGGTGGCTGAAATGTTTTCTTACAAACCAGGCTGGTACAAGGGACTCTACATAGCCAGGGGATGGCTGGCCCGCATTTTGGGGCTGGAACACAGCCCTGACAACAACGCCCGCATAACCGAGGACCAGGTCCCCGAAAAACCCGGCCAGGTGTTTGAGTCCCTGGGCGAAAACTGGAAGGCCCACAAAATCGAACCTGGCCGCTTTTGGTCCATGGCCCACGAGGCGGAGCATCTGACAGCCTGGGTGTTTGTGCAAAAATGCAATAAAAACAGCGGGGTAAATGAATATGCGGTGAGCACCCTGGTTAAATATAAAAACCCGGTAGGCCGGTTTTATTTCAACCTGATAAAGCCCTTTCATCACTTGATTGTAAAAACGGCTTTACGGTATATAGAAAAGAGTACACTATAATCCAGATGGTTAATTAAGTATTTCGTCCGGACCTCAAAGTCTTGGCCAGGGATTTGATCCCGATGACAAGGGTTTTTCTTCTCCCCTTAGAGCCTCTTGCCAAAAAGCCAACACCCAGAGACGAGAGGTCCGGACTTGTTTTTTTTAAAGGTGTTGCCCGCCGGTTTCGATGTTTTTTCCTTTTCAAACAAAACGCCGTCAAATCTTCGTGTCCTCAGCCGAGTTGTTTTTTGCGCTGACTGTGATTAAGGACTATGATTTGATCAGTCCCGGCTGTTTAATGAGCCCTGAAAAAACGCTGTCGGGGCCTTAAATACGTTTTTAAACCTTAAGAGCCCTTAAGCCTGCCCGCAGGCTCATGGCTCATGTTAATCGAGATTGCAATGACAGCACATTTTTCTCCAGGTCTTGTTCCGCCGGAAAACCTTCCCGAGGCCGGTTTATGGTTTATCCTGAAAAAAGACAAGCTCTTGATCGCAGAAGGCCAAGACGCCAAACCCATCCTGCCCAGGCTATCCAGCCCCGGGGAACTGAATATCGAGCCCACGGTTTGCCACTATATGGGAACGTTTCAGGGGACTCCCTGCTTTGCCGCCAACGCGGCTCAGGATAGTGAACCGCCCGAAGGTTGGGTTTTCAAGGGATTACGCAGCCTGACTCTCAGTCTGGGGGTTGAGATGACTATCCTGGCCGGCACTGCCCGTCAGCTGCTGGATTGGGATTTGAGAAACCGCTATTGCGGGGCTTGCGGTACAGCCATGAAAATCAAAACCACGGAAAGGGCCAAGGAATGCCCTAATTGCGGACAGGTGCGCTATCCCCGCATCTCTCCGGCGGTGATCATGGCGGTTACCAAGGGCGATAAAATCCTTTTGGGCAGGTCTCCGCGTTTTCCCAAGACCATGTACAGTGTCCTGGCCGGGTTCGTTGAGATGGGCGAAACCCTGGAGCAAACCGTGGCCAGGGAAATCAAGGAAGAAGTGGATCTGGAAGTGACTAATATCCGCTATTTCGGCTCACAGCCCTGGCCTTTTCCGGATTCACTTATGATCGGCTTCACCGCTGAATATAAAAGCGGTGAGATCAAACCGGACCCAGAGGAGATAGCCGACGCAGGCTGGTATGGGGTGGAGGAGCTTCCCCATATCCCCACTGCGGAGACAATTGCCCGGCGGCTTATTGACGATTTTGTGGCCAAGGTTGGTAACAGCGGGAAATAGCAGCTAATTCCTTTGTAGAAAGACCAAGCACCCGGTTTTTTAAGCCGGGTGCTTTTATATTTTTATGCATACTCCTTGCAGGGTAAAAAGCTCTGGTTCGGAAAATTAAGAATTCTAGCGCAAACACACTGATTCTACTTAAAAATATTAGACTAATACTACCGGGCTATCCCCTTTTGCCATCATTCGGTTTTTAGCCTTCCCCTTTCCTCCATATTCTCCTTCCAATAATTTATCACTAGAAAACAAGTAGTTGCAACTCAGGTGAACCAAACCGGTCATTGTTTGTTTTTTAAAGGATTGGCAATTTCTTTCCCTAAATGGTAAATCTTTCCCATAAATTTCTTTTTTTGGGAACATACTCCCAATTACAGTAAATAAGACACAAGTGTTCATTAGATCTGGTTAAGGTCCAGTCCTCATTTGGGAAGGAGCTCAAGATGC
This sequence comes from Dethiosulfatarculus sandiegensis, assembly GCF_000931935.2. Taxonomy (GTDB): domain Bacteria; phylum Desulfobacterota; class Desulfarculia; order Desulfarculales; family Desulfarculaceae; genus Dethiosulfatarculus; species Dethiosulfatarculus sandiegensis. The sequence continues at coordinate 63,900 of NZ_AZAC01000045.1, read as the reverse complement.
TTGGATTTCTTATAGGGACGCTAGTCACGTGTTGTGTCGGCTGGTTGATAATTAAGAAATATCAACCACATACAGTATTACTCTTGGCCGGTTTGCTACTGCTGGTTCTGACTATCTTCATTTCACCGGAGACCAGCATTTTATTCAAAAAAGCAAAATCCACGGGATGGATCGGCTTTGATGTTTTTGATTATGTCAGGCATTCCCTTGCCTACCGGGCTGCAGGACTTGGCATGATAATCATGGCGGCAGGTGGTTTTGCAAAATATATGGACCATATAGGGGCCACAAATTCCATGGTCTCCATCTGCATCAAACCTTTGCAGGTTTTCCGCTCTCCTTATCTGGTATTGGCCTTGGGTTACGCTGTGGGCCAGATTTTAAATATCTTCATACCCAGCGCCGCGGGCCTGGCCATGTTGCTTTTGGTCACTTTCTATCCCACCCTGGTGAAGCTGGGAGTAAGCAAAAAAGCCGCCGCCGCGATGATCGGTACAACTGCCGTCCTGGATCTGGGTCCTGCCAGCGGGGCTACAAACCTGGCGGCCAAAACAGCGGGGCTTGACGTTGCGGTTTACTTTGCCTCTTACCAGGTGCCTGTTGCAATTTTGACTATAATCACAATCTCTGTTCTCACCTATATAACTGCCCGTCATTTTGATAAAAAGGAAGGACATACACCGCAAGTCCCTGAATCGCGGCAAAGCGGGGCAAAAAACAAGGACCTGAAGACGCCGCCGGCCATCTATGCTCTTCTCCCTGTTCTGCCCCTAACCCTGATCCTTATTTTCAGCAAACTGATGATAAGTTCCGTAAAGTTGAACGTGGTTACAGCCATGATCATCGGAATGCTTGTGGGTATGTTGTTTGAGCTGGTCCGCACCAGGGATGCGCAAAGAGTCTTTAAAGGATTGCTGGCCTTTTTTGACGGCATGGGGCATATGTTCGCCAGAATCGTATCCCTCATTGTCTGTGCTGAAACCTTTGCCGCCGGATTAAAGACAATCGGCGCGGTTAATTTCCTTACAACCACGGCTCAGAACGCCGGGTTTGAACTTGTCATGATGACCCTTATCATGTGCCTCATTGTTTCCGTGGTCGCCATCCTCACCGGCTCTGGAAACGCGGCCTTTTTTTCTTTCGGGCATCTGGCTCCGGATATGGCCTCCAAATTCGGGGCCGAAACAGTCTCCATATTGCTGCCCATGCAGCTCACCGCAGGTCTGGCCCGCTCCATGTCTCCGGTGGCCGGAGTCATAATTGCGGTGAGCGACGCAGGTGACTGCACTCCCTTTGACATTATCAAACGCACCGCCATTCCCGTGGCAGGCGGAATACTGGTAGCTGTTCTGCAGAGCGTGATTTTCGCTTAAGGCATATCAACAGCGGATTCAGGCAATCTGCCTTTGATAAAGCCTAAGCTGATTAGCTGGTGCACTTAAGGACATAAACGATATTTCCGCATAGTATTTTTAAAGTTCTTCAGGAGGTGTAAATTGCCGAGCCTAAGGTCACTTAAAACCGTTTTACTTATGGCAACGGCCATTTTAGCCCTATCTTTTTATTTCGTGCAAGCGGTGGATGCAGCCAATAAAGGCCCACTTAAAACGGAAATGGAAAAGATAAAAACCGATCATGAATCACTCTTGGAATCCATCGACGATATTCTTTGGTTTAACAAATTAAGTGATATTGCTTATGTGGATAAAATCTGGCAATATTCTTCTCCTGTTAAAGCCAAGGGAAACGTACTTAAGTTTCACTCCCATGTTTTTATTCCCAAACAACGTAAACCCGGAAAAATCCCTCTTATCGTCTTTGCCCATGGGGGGATGAACGGAGCATTTCAAACAAAATACGCGCACATAATCCGGGAGCTGATAACCCAGGGTTATGCGGTAATAGCCCCTGACTATCGCGGAAGCCGCGGTTTTGGAGCTAAGCTGAAAAAGGCCTTGGATAAGGGCGGCAAAGAGCTGGATGATATCCATATGGCCAGAAACTTCATGCTGGACACCTTCTCTTTTATAGACAAACAAAGAGTAGGAATAATGGGCTGGAGCTTTGGAGGTTATGCCGCAGCCATGAGCCCCATGATCCATCCGGATGATTACCAGGAGGCCTTTAGCGGAAACCCGGTCAGCAACCTGGCTTTTCGCATGTCTTACAAAAACAAAAAAGTACAGGTCTGTTTTTGAGAAAAAGATTATAGGAAAAACCGTGGAACAGGATCCTGAGGCATATAAAAACCGCTCACCGGTTGGTCATGTGAATAAACTTAAAATTCCGCTTTTGATTCACACCACAGACTCTGACAAGGTCGTGAAGGTTGAAGAAATAAAGACTCTGGTGGAGGCCCTTAAGAAAGCCAAGAAAGACGTAACCTTCAAGATCTATGACCAAGCTCCCGGTGACCACAGCTTTGAACGCATGCACACAAATTTGGCCAGGAAAGCCAGGGTTGAGGTTTATCAATTCCTGGCCAAAATCTTAAAACCTGAAAACCCTTTTGAAGATTCCCAGGAACTGGTTGCTTCCTGGATAAGAAAATAAAATTTTAACTTAAAGGTTTTAAAAGGGCACTTTGGCAGCAAGGCATTCAGTAAAAATACTTACCTAGTTTTTTAAGTTACCCCCAACTTGATTTTTAGTTTTACTGTTCAAAGTGGCCTATGTTTTTAAAAAGTATATTTCATTTTAAATTTGAGGCAAAAAATCTTTTTTCCAATTCAAAAATGAATTAATATGTGCGGAGTTATTTCTTTTATGTCCCTTAAAAAGCAAAAAAATATGAATAACAGCCTATTTGCGCCAATACAACAAAATCAGCTTGTCCTGGAGGTTGAAGCCGCATTTTCCAGGGCTCAGGCCAAACATGGAATTATTCCCCAATGGGCGGCCAGGGAAATAACCGCAAAAGCCCAGATCCGCTTTACTCCCGAGGAAGATTTAGCCCAAGAATTCAGCCTGGTTCAGCATCGAATGGTCGCTCTTTTGAATGTCTGGAGCAAGTCCATGGAAAATGGTGCGGAAGAATATATGCATTTCGGCACCACCACAGTTGACATTTACGACACGGTAAAGGTTCTGCAGTTAAGGCAATCAACCCTTTTTGGGCTGGCGTCTTTGAGGACTCTGGAAGCAACTCTGATTGAGTTGGCTCAAAAACACCGGGATACACCAATGATCGGCAGGACCTTGGGTCAACACGCCTTGCCTATAACCTTTGGCAAGAAAGTCAGTTGCTGGTTGGGAAGCAACAGGCGGAACATTGAAAGATTAAAGGCGGTTCTTGAAAAGTTGGAGCATTCCGCCATTCTCAAGGGCGCGGTCGGCAGCTACCTTGGTCTGGGGGAAAAGGGAATAGAACTGGAAAAGGATTTTGCCCGGGAATTGGGTTTAAAAGAACCTTATCAAGACGACTGGCACGGTTCCAGGGATGTATTTGCCGAATACGCCATGGTGATGTCCCTTATCAGCAGGGCCCTGGGCCAGATCGGTAATGAAATTTTTCTTCTTCAAACAACAGATATCGCCGAAGTTATAGAAACCAAGAAAAAATCCGCCATCGGCAGCAGCTCGATGCCGCATAAAAACAACCCTCAAAAGTCGGATTCGCTTATTTTCCTTTCAAGAAAAATCCCACGCCTGGCCGAGATAGTCCTTGATGACATGGTCAACTATTTTGAGCGGGACGATACATCCAGGACAAACGAACTTTTGGAAGAAATGGACCTTCAAACCAGGAAGATGTTTTCCGAAGCACAAGAGCTTTTAGAAAACCTTAAAATCAACAACAAAAAAATGATCGAAAATCTTCAAAAGACCAAGGGATTAATTTTGTCGCAACGCATCACCTTGGCCCTGGCCGAACGGATCGGCAACAGGACCGCCAAGGAAGCCATGCACTTGGTTGTTAATGAAGCCCATAATAAAAATTGCACCCTGCGTGAAACTTTGGAAGAACACCCCGAGTTAATAAAGCACTTGACCGACAAAGAAATAGATGACCTTTTTAACCTTAAAACCTATACCGGTCTAGCGGCCCAACAGGTGGATGGGGTTATCGACTATGTTTCCCAAAAAAGGCTTTCAGATCCTGTTTTATAAAAGAAGTGCGATTACATTTTCAAACCATGTGATCAGGAGTTGGGTATAAACACATCCAACTCCTCAAACAATGATTCAAATACCGGGAACCTTTTCGAGACCTGGTCTTCAACCAGAAACACCATGGCCTCGATCAAGGTTTCAATAAGTAAAAAGGTTACCAGCCTGCTGTTGAACATGGCCGGTCCCTCTGATCTGACAATAAACCTGACATCGGAAAGTTTGGCAATGGGGCTTGTCTCCTGATCAGTGACCGTGACTATTTTACCCCGGCATTTTTTGAACCATTCCACAGTCTTCATGGTTGTACGGGAATATCGTTTATGAGAGATAGCCAAAAGGGCATCGTTTCTATTCACATCAACCATCTGATGGGCCAGGGTTGATATATCGCCATTCAGTAAAACCACATTTTTTCTTATATATTTTGAAAGCAAACAAAAATACCTGGCTATAGCCTGTGCCGATGCACCGCCGGCCACATAAACATTACCCTTTGCCAAGGCTAAATATCGAGCTGCCTGTTTGATATCTTTGTTTGAAATCCGGGATCTGGTTTCCTGCATATTTCTAATGGCATACTGAATATGCCGTCCTAAAATATCCTCTTTTCCGCTGGTTAACGCTTCCATACGTACATTATAACGTTCAATAGGAGACTCCAGGCGGCTGACTATTTCCTGTCTGACCTGCATACTGAAATCAGCAAAATCATCATAACCCAAACGATGAATAAAACGGCCGACCGTGGCATTACCCACAGATGAGCCCCTACTGATAGTGGTAATTGTCTCAAAGGCAAGCATGGAATATTGACGTTCGAAATAGTTTGAAATCTTAACTTCACTGGGAGTCATTTTATCCAGGCTTCTTATGCGTTCAAAAAGGCTCTTATCACTCATAAAACACCACTACTTCCAATTCATTTATGCCTTTTTTAAATTCCCCTTAACACGTCAAAATCCATGTAAAGACCAACTCAGGTTATGATATCCCAGCGCCTTGAAACAAGAAAGAAGATAATTATCTCTTTTTTTTAGCAAACCGTGCCGAAACGGATGGGTTTATCAGAAAATCAAGAGCTATGGGCAAGTAAAAAGTTTCTAACCAATGGCCGGAACAGGTCCGGGCAGGTCCAGATAGAGGGGTGTGAGCCCTCTTCAAAAACCTTCATGCGGGCGTTTGGCATGAGGTTTGTCATTTCTTTCAACTGCTCAAATGGATCGGCCAGGCAGGTATGATTTGTAAACAATACCGGGGCCTTGATTTGGGCCAGTTTATCTCCCATAATTTTGAGCCCGGCATCAGAAAACCCGGTTAAAAGCTTGTTGCCACGGGCCACCACCTGATCCCAGTCATGGCCGTGGGCCAGAATACCTACAACCTGGGATCCGGGTCCTTAGGTTGGGGCGTGGTGTGAAACCAGCGGCCAAAGAATTCAAGGTCTACAAGATGCGACGCGCCTCTGGCCGTGTTGCCGCGCAAGGGACCACGCCCTGCCTCGTGATAGTGCAGATTTGTCCCTTTAAAGAAAAATTCAGCCTTTTGGGTAACATTCCTCGTGAGTGTGAAAATTTGGTTTTTCCTTTACCCAAAGGGCCACCCACGCATGGCTCTTCTCTCTTTTCCTAAAAGGTTTTTAACTGGGATTAAAGGGAGGCCTCGACCGAATCCGGCCGGGTGGCGGAAACCAGACCCAGGGCAAGTTCATGCAACCTGGCCATGGCCAGGCTTTGAATGGCTTCAGGCTCCATTTCCTGAACCTGATCCAGGGTCATGGGAACATTCACCAGATAATCCCCCAACCTGACCTTAAAAAAAACATTAACCCCGCCGTCGGCCCGCATATCCATACGGTCAATCGAAACGTTCACTTGAAAGGACATGACGCTCCCTTTTTGAAAAGCCCGCGCCCGGATAACCGGAACGCGGGCTCAAGGCTTATTTGGCGTTTTTCACAGACAGGTACCAGGAACTGGATTTATCCATCAGGCTTTGGATGCGGGCCACCATTTGGTGGGGATCTTTCAGATAGCCCTCTGTAAGCAGGGCCGACTCGAACAGTTGCTCCAACACATCCTTTAAATAGGAATCCGTGGGATTGCCCTTGAAGACCTCCAAAAGGTTTCTGATCAACTGATGATCCTGGTTGATCTCCAGAACCTTGGTGGGAATAGAGGCGTCCTTGTTTACAATGTGCATGATCTTCTGCATGGAAGATGTCATGCCGTCGTCCGGATTCACCAGGCAGCAGGGGCTGTCGGAAAGCCTGGTCGAGACCTTGACCTTTGTGACCCTGTCGCCCAAAACGTCTTTCACATGCTCTAAAAAGCGGTCAAAGACCTCTTTGTCCTCGCTGCTTAAGGGAGTCTGTTTTTTATCTTCTTCTGTGGACTCGAATTTATCCAGGTCCTTGGTGTCGGCATGTTCCACGGACTTGAAGTTATATTCCTTGTACTTGGCCAGGGCCTCCAGGGCAAACTCATCCAGGGGCTCGAACAGGTAGAGCACCTCAACCCCTTTTTTGCGGAAAATCTCCATATGGGGGTTCAGTTCAAAGGCCTCCCGGCTGGGGCCTGAGACATAGTAAATATCGTTTTGATCCGTCTTTTTCCGTTCCACATATTCGGCCAGGCTGGTCAGGCCTTCGGCATCGTCTGAGGCAGATGAGTTAAAGCGCAACAGCTCGGCATAACGCTCCCGGTTGGCGAAATCCATATAACCCAACTTAAAGGTCTTGCCATGCTCCCGCCAGAACTCCAGATAACGTTCCGGTTCCTTGTCGGCCATTTTCTGCAGATGGCTCACCACCTGTTTGGTCAGGTTCTTGGCGATCTTGCCCAGGACAAGGTTTTCCTGCAGGGTTTCCCTGGAGATATTTAAGGGAAGGTCCTCGGAATCCACCACCCCGCGTACAAAGCCCAGGTATTCCGGGATAAGGTCTTTGTTGCCCTTTTGGATCAACACCCTTTGCACATAAAGGTCCACTCCCGGCCTTTCCTGATTAAAACCGGGCATATCGTGACTTGTCTGGGGGATAAACAAAAGGGCATTGAACTGAACCGGGGCATCCACGGAAATATGGATCGTCTCAAAGGGGTCTTGGCTGTCAAAGGTGAGGAACTTGTAAAACTCGTTGTACTGTTCCTGTTTAAGGGAAAACTTGGGCTCGCGCCAAATGGCGGGTATGGTGTTAACCTGCTCGTCTTCCACATAAATGGGGAAGCCTATGAAGTTGGAGTGGCGTTTGATAATATCCTTGAGCCGATCCGCCTCGGCAAAAGAGAGTTCATCATCTTTCAGGTGAACCTCTATCACAGTTCCCCTCTGACGGCCGGGCTCCAGGTCTTCCAGCTCAAAAACCCCGGAACCGTCCGAGCTCCAGGCCACTGGCCCCGCCTCGGGCAGATAGGACTGGGATTTCACCACCACCTTTTCCGCGGCCATGAAAACAGAATAAAAGCCCACCCCGAATTTTCCGATGATGCCTTCTAGGTTGTTTTGCTCCCCGGCCATTTGCTCCATGAACTCGGCCGAGCCGCTTTTGGCTATGGTGCCCAGGTTGTTTATGGCCTCTTCTTCGGTCAGACCCAGCCCGGTGTCGGTTATGGTCAGCAGTTTTTTCTCTTTGTCACAGGAAATCCTGATCTCAAGGGGCAGGTCCTTGTCCCGCACTTCCGCACCCCGGTTGATCTCAAAACGGACCTTATCCAGGGCGTCTGAGGCATTGCTGACCAGCTCGCGCACGAAAATCTCTTTGTTGGTGTAAAGGGAGTTGGCCAGAATATCCAAAAGTTGCTTTACTTCGGCCCTGAACTCATGCTGCTTAGTCTTTTTCTGCTCTGTCATGGGTGACGCTCTTTTTACTGTTTAAGGTTTTAAAATAAGAGGAAAGCCTTATCTGGGGCGGACGTGTTAAAAAAAGCAAAAGACGGCCTTTTGGCGCGGTTTTCGAAAATCTGAAGATTTGCCGACCCCCGCAAAGCCCCCCGGCTTTCCTTTTTTTCAGTTATTTGGTTGTTTGAGGCTGTTCTCCCCCTTTTTACGCAACCAATTAAATAAATAAGAACTGAAAGGCAAATGTCAAGTGTCCGAGCCGGGCCTTGAGATGCAGTTTCTGGGGCAGATGTTTATGGCCTCCCTTAGTTTATCTTCCGGATAAGACTTAAGCTCAGCCACCTCTATAAACTCAGCGGCTTCATTGAAGCTGAAGACCTCCGGGCAGACCTCAAGGCACCCCATGCAAAGGGTGCAGCAGGCCATATCCACTTCCGGAGGGGAGGATTTGGAAGTTTGCGCGCTCATCACACCTCGCCAGGCTAAAGCATAAAAAGGCTGACGCCATGATCGATCAATCACCCTGTTTGGGCAGATCCAGAATCATGGCTGTTTCATCGCAGGCATCGGGAAACTTGATGCAGTTTATGCAGTCTGTCCATATCTTGTGGGGCAGCTCTTTTTTATCAACTTCCTTAAAGCCCAGGGAAGCGAAAAAGCCGGTCTCCAGGGTGAGGGTGAATATCCGATGAAATTTAAGCTCAATGGCTTCTTCCAGACAGGCCCTCACCAGCCTGCCGCCCCAGCCCTGGCCCTGGTATTGTGGGGCCACCACCAGGCTGCGCACCTCGCAGGTATTTTCCCAGATAATGCTCAAGGCGCAGCAACCCACTCGTCGTCCCTTTTCATCCTCAGCCACAAAAAAGTCGCGCAACGCGTCATAAATTCGGCTTATGGGCCGGGCTATGACAATACCCTTGGCCGCATAGTCAGCCAAAAGGCCGTGGATAAAAAGTACATCTGATTGCATGGCCTTGCGGATCATCTTGTTTCTCTGGCTTTCCCTTGTTTGAATGTGATTTTCCCTGCTCGGGGCAAAAGTTTCCATGAATATCCAAAACCGGGCTCAGGCTTTGGTTTTGGCCACACTCCAGGCCTTGGGTTTCACCTCGGCCAGGATTATCCCGGTTATGATAAGCAAACCGCCCAACACGCCTGTGAGCCCCAACTCCTCGCCGAGCCAAAGATAGGAAAAAAGCGCGCCAAAGCCCGGCTCCAGGGTGAAGATAATCGCTGTTCTGGTGGGGCTGGTATAGGCCTGGGCCCAGGTTTGGCCCCAAAAACCCAATATGGTGCAGGTGAGCCCCAGGTAAATGGTGGCCCAAAGCGCCGGTCCGCTCAAGTTGAAATTAAGCTCTCCCGTTGCCATGGCCCAGATCAGGCCGCCTAAGGCAACCACTGAAAACTGCATAAAGGCAAGGCAAAAGGAGTCTCTCCCCGGGGCAAAGCGCCCAAGGGAAATGATATGGCCCGCACAGAAAAAAGCACAGGCCAGGGTGAGGGCGTCCCCTACATTGAAAGACCCCATCTCCCCGCCTGAATTACTTAGAAAAAACAACCCGCAAAAGGCCACCACAGCCCCGAGCATGGCCGCGGGACTGGGGGATTTTCTTAAAACCAGCACCGTAAGCAAAGGCACCAGGACCACGTTAAGGCCGGTGATAAAACCGCTTTTACTGGCAGTGGTGAAGGCCAGACCCTGGGCTTGGGTCATGAAAGCCAGGAACAAAAAGGACCCGCAGATCAGTCCTGATTTAAGCATGGGGGTTCCAAACTGCCCCCTTTTCACCCAGGCAAGAGGCAAAAGCACCAGCCAGGCCAGAAAAAAACGCATAAACAAAAGGTTGGCCGGGGTGGTTTCATTGAGCGCGTCTTTTATGACTGCAAAGGAGCTGCCCCAAAAAAGCCCCACCCCAACCAAGGCGAGGTCAGCGGCCAGACGGGTTTTTGAATTTGAGAGCGCCATATTCCTTCACCTATTCAGCAGGCATCACCTCAGGTTCAGGGTGCAGGAAAAGGACCGGAGGTTGGATTCGCTTACCCCCAAAGACGGCCCTTTTGCAAGTCTGGCAATAATACAGCCCGCGAGGCGCTTTTCGCCAGGGGTAAATGAAGTGATTCAACCTGCCGATTAACAATCCGAAAACCACCGCCCAAAGGCAAAATTCAAGATCACAGAATCTGGCTTAAAAAGCTTTGGGTGCGCGGGTTTTGGGCCCGGTCGAAAATTCGGTTGGGAGCGCCCTCCTCCACAATGGCCCCCTGGTCCATAAAAATAACCCTGTCAGCCACTTCTCGGGCGAATCCCATCTCATGGGACACCACCACCATGGTCATGCCGTCTTTGGCAAGCGCCTTCATGACATCCAGCACCTCGCCCACCATTTCCGGATCAAGGGCGCTGGTGGGTTCGTCAAAGAGCATCACCTTGGGGTCCATGGCCAGGGCCCTGGCGATCGCCACCCTTTGTTGCTGGCCGCCGGAAAGTTGGGCGGGAAAGACCCTTGCCTTATCCTTTATGCCCACTTTCTCCAAAAGCATATGGGCCTTTTTCATGCAGTCGGCCTTGGAGCGCTTTCGCACCACTCTTTGCGCCAAAATCAGGTTATCTTCCACTGATTTGTGGGGGAAAAGATTAAACGACTGAAAGACCATGCCCACCTCGGTGCGAACCTGGTTTATGTCTGTGCGTTCATCCAATATATCCACACCATCTATTAAAATATTGCCCACATCAGCGTATTCCAGCCGGTTCAAGCAACGCAAAAGCGTGCTTTTGCCTGACCCGCTGGGGCCAATGATCACCACCACCTCGGCTGCCCCCACCCGGCAGGACACATCCACCAGGGCCTTGACCTCATGGGGCAAATGAAAAGTTTTCGATACGCTCCTGACCTGGATCACGACATGACCGTCCTTCTCTCAAGGTATTGCACAAGCATGGAAAAAGTGAAGGTGAGCACCAGGTAGAGCAAGGCGCAGACAAACCAAAGCTCAAAGGGCTGGAGACTGGTTGTCACAACCTCCCTGGTGGCCTTGGTCAGCTCCCTGATGGCGATAATGCCCAAAAGCGAGGAATCCTTGATCAGGCTGATAAACTGACCTGCCAAGGGCGGCAATATTCGGCGAAAGGCCTGGGGCAAGATAACATGGCGCATGGCCTGGCTCGCGCTCATACCCAGGGAGCGGGCCGCTTCGTTTTGACCGGTGTGAACGGACTGGATGCCCGCACGCACGATCTCGGCCACATAAGCCCCGGCAAAAAAGGAAAGAGCCGCCACGCCAAACCAGAGCGGAGGTATGGAGGGCATTCCATAACGGTTCAGCAGGCTGTTGATAAGGGTTCCAAAGACAAAATACCAAATGAATATCTGCACCAGAAGCGGGGATCCCCTGACAATTTCAATATAAGTAACAGCTCCCCAACGCAGGGTGGGATTTTGGGAGATCCGGGCCAGCCCGGTGAAAAGCCCCAATATGGTGCCGAAGATTATCGCCACCAGGCTTACCTTCAGGGTGAGCCATAGCCCCTGTAAAAGGATTCCGACCTGCCATTCCTTGTGGCTGGCCAGCACATCGCCCATGTTGATGAAATCGCCCTGCTCCACCCAAAGCCCGGAAAGGGGCACGGTGTAGGTTTCCTTTTCCCCTTCCCCCCCCACGGTGACCAGGGCCTTTTTTTTCTGATCTTTGACGGAAAGGACTTCTCCCTGGACCTCGGCCCTGACTTCAACCTCCTCCTGAAAAAAGAAATACTGGGGAACCCGGTACCATCTCCAGGAATAATCAACCATTTGGGTGGAGTAATACAAAAGCCCCACCAGGATAAAGACCAGAGCGAAGAAAAAAGAACCCCAGGTAAGGTAATATTTTCTTGTTCGTCTGGGTTCCAGTCCCGAGCTTACATACATAAGATCAACCGTTTTTAATAAGGAATCTTTTCAATCCTTTTGATCTGCCGGGCAGCTTGTGGTCAAGGCCCGGAAAGGCCTTTTCCACAGGCTGCCCGATCAGAGCCGGGCAAAGCCCTCCCCGGCTAAAAAGGTTTCACAGAAAGGCAGCCGTATTCATTGGACGTTTTTCAACCAGGCAGTGGACTCGAACCACTTTTGATAAAAACGGTCAAAGCGCCCATCGTTTTTAAGCTGACGCAAAAAGTTATTAAGCCAGTTGATAAAATCCGGATCACCCCGCCTGATCGCCCAGGCAATGGGTTCAAAAGTAAAGGGCTCATCCAAAAAGATCAGCTTGCCCGCGCCCTGCTGGCCGTGGAAAACAGCGCAATAGGGAAGGTCATAGATAAAGGCGTCCGCCTTGCCGTTCACCACCTCCAAGGCTGCTTCCGGCTCGGTTTCAAAGGATTTATAGGTGCATTTGGGAATCAGGCGCTTAACCGCCATCTCGCCTGTGGTGCCGAGCTTGGAGGTGACGATGAATTTGGGATCATTCAAGTCCTTGTATGACTTAACCTTGCCCGCGTGTTTTTTATGAAGAAGAATGGTCTGCCCCACCACCACATAGGGCTCGGCAAAATTGACCTTGAGGTTACGCTCCTGGGTGCAGGTCATACCGCTCATGATGATATCGAACTTGTCTGTTAAAAGAGCGGGGATAATGCCGTCCCAGGCGGTATTCACCGGCACGAACTTGACCCCCATGGCCTTGGCCATCTCCTTGGCGCAGTCGATGTCGAACCCCACAAACCTGCCCTTTTTATCTGTCATTTCAAAGGGCATGTAACCGGCTTCAAATCCAACCCGCAGTTCTCCATTTTTGAGGATTTTTTCCAAGGTGGATTTTTTGGCCAGCTCTATATCAGCGGCCCAAAGGCAGGTGGCGCTCACAAAAACCAGGCAACATAAAACAGCGGCAAGGCAAACGATGCGTTTCATAAAATTCCCTCCATTGCTTATTTGTTTTGAGCCGGATTTTGATGGATGCGTAAAAACGCCTTGTTTGAACGGTTGCAATTCAGTAAGCCTTACCCTCGGTCAACACTTCCTTGAAGGCCATCCGGATCCTGCATTTGGGGCAGAGGGGGATTTTTTCGGCGGGAATATAGACTATCTCCGTCCTACGGCACTTGGGGCATATAACTTCAATGGCCTCAAGATCGCCCTTAGCCATGTTGACCTCCTTGTATTCAGAAGACCAATTGTTTAGCCTTGGATTGCAGGGTTGAGAAATGCCGCCAAATTCAAGCCGCCAACTTGAGCAACAGTTTCAAAAGCAACTAAAAACCTTTTTTTTAAAAAGGCCTTTGACCGCCGGACCGGGTAAAATTACCCAAAGGGGCTTCGGCATGACCCACAATACAGTATTTATCCGGTCAACCCAATATGATTTTTTTAACTGGTGAGACAAAATGAAACTACCTCCGTTTAAGTTGGAAAGATATTTCGCCCGTTACGAATTTGAGGTGCCTTTTGTACTTTCAGCTTCGGATTCTGAAACCATGAGCATTTCAGAACTTCTTGAACTGGAGCCCGGGGTTAAGGAGCATTTCCTGGGGCTGAACCTGGGATACACGGAATCCCGGGGACACCCGCTCTTACGCCGCGAAACGGCCAACTTGTATCGGAATATCAGCCCGGACCAGGTTCTGGTGCATACCGGAGCAGAAGAAGCCATCTATATCTTCATGGCCGGGGTGCTGGAAAAAGGCGATGAAGTGGTTGTACAGTGGCCCTGTTATGAATCCCTGGCCAGGGTGGCCCAGACAGGGGGCGTGCGGGTGCGGCTGTGGCATCCGGTCCCTGATGGGCGTTGGCAATGGGATCTGGATGAGTTGATGGAAATGTTGACCCCTAAAACCAGGGCGGTTGTGATCAACTTCCCCCATAACCCCACCGGAGCCCTGGCCGGGCCGGAATTTTTGCAAGACCTGGCCGCTTTGTCGCAACGCCATGGTTTTATAGTTTTTTCAGACGAGGTCTACCGGGGATTGGAGTATGAGGGAGTGGAAACCCTGCCCGCATTCTGCGACCTGGACGCCGGGGCCGTGTCTCTGGGGGTGACGTCCAAGGCCTATGGCCTGCCCGGCCTGCGCCTGGGCTGGGTGGCCAGCCAAAACCAGGCAGTGTTAAAGACCATGGCTGAATTCAAGGACTACACCACCATCTGCAACCCGGGGCCCAGCGAATTTCTGGCCACTGTTGCCTTACGAAACCAAAGGCATATCATCAACCGCATCCTCAAGATCATAAGTAAAAACCTTAAGATCCTGGATGGTTTTTTTGAAAGGCACAAAAATCTGTTTCAGTGGCAGGCCCCACAGGCCGGGCCGATCAGCTTTGTGCGTTATAAGGGAAAAGACCGGGCCGAAGACTTTTGCCATGAACTGGCCCGGGAAAAGGGAGTTCTCTTATTACCGGGTTCAGTTTATGACGATCAATATGACGATTATTTACGCATTGGTTTTGGCCGTAAAAACCTGCCCCATGCCATAAACGCCCTGGAAGAATGGCTTTTGCAAAGGGATTGAAATGAGACCCAAAAGGCCATGTTCCCCTGACGGCCATTTCGCGCTGCCAAAAAGATTTCACCAACACCTTAAAACTTTTTAAGGTGTTGGTGATTAAAAGCCTTTCACAAACTCTCAGACAAATTCATTGCCAAGCCCTTAGCGCATCTGCTCAGGCAGCCAAAGGGCGATCTCCGGAAAAACAAAAACCAAGGCCACACTGAATATCAAAATCAAGACAAAGGGAAGCACGCTTTTTATGATCAGGGAAAGGGGTTCGTCAACTATCCCCTTGACGGTAAAGATATTAAGCCCCACCGGCGGGGTGAGCAGGGCTGTTTCGATCAGCATCATCAGGATAACCCCAAAGGCGACAGTGTCTATCCCCAGAGCGGGCAGCAAAGGGGCCAGAACCGGCACGGTGAGAACCGTGATCGAGCCGCCGTCCAAAAACATGCCGAGGCAGAGGTAAAAAACAACCAGGACCAGAATAATCGCCAGGCGGGGCATGCCCGAGTTCACGATCGCCTCTGCCAGGTTGGATGGAATCTGCAAAAGGGTTATGACATGGCTCATGGCCAGCGCGCCGATCATGATCATTAAAATCATGGTGGACAATACAGCCGAATCCTTGAGGCAGGTGAGGAATCCCTGCCAATCCAATTTGCGGTAGGTAAAGGCGCACAAAAGGCTGTAAAGCACCAATATGGCCCCTGCCTCCGTGGGGGTGGCCAACCCGGAATAAATGGAGCCCAGCACAAAAACCGGGCCAAACAAAATAAGCACGGAACGTTTCAAAGAGGCCAGGCGCTCGGCCCAGGTATAGCTCGTTGCCTGATAACGGCCCGTAATCTTACAGTTAAAGATCACATACAGGCTGAAGAGCAAAACCAGCATGGCGCCGGGTACAACGCCTGCCATGAAGAGTTCGCCCACCGAGGTGTCGGTAAGAAACCCATACACAATAAATCCCACACTGGGGGGGATTATGAGCCCCAGGCTGGAGCCGGTTACTGTTCCGATAACCAGCTTTTTGTCATATCCCCTTGCCAGCAAAGGTTTCATGGCCACCAGGGTGACAATGGCGGTGACCGCAGTGCTTGAGCCTATCATGGCGGCAAGCACCCCGCCGGTGATGCAGGTGGCCACTCCCAGGCCGCCCGGCAACCAACCGAGCCACTTGCTGCTTAAGTCATACATCTCCTCACCCAGGCCGCTTTTGGAGAGTATCAAGCCGCCCAAGGTGAAAAGCGGAATGGCCAGCAATACAAAATTGGTGGCTGTATGTTCCGCCACGATCGGCAAGGTGTTCCAACCGTCAATGCCTTCGTGAAAAAAGAAAAGCCCGGCCATGCCCACCAGACCCAGGGCAAATGAAATGGGCGCACCCCAGAACAAAAGGCCCAAGGCCAGGATCAGAATGCCGCTCGGCATATGCACGGACAAGGCAAAGAGGCCCACTGCCAAGGTCAGGCAATAGGGAATCAGGATCACAAAGCGGCTTTTAAGGGAGAGCTGATTATCTGCCTGGCACTCCCTTATGGCGTAGGCAACCTTGCTTGCTATCTGCAGGGCGCTGATTCCCATACCCACCGGTATGGCCAACCTTAATAGCCACATGGGATACCTGACAAGCCCCTCGCTCATGGAATCCATGACCCAGGCCTCTAAAAAGGCCTCATAACCGTACCAGCCCAGGGCCAGGATAAAGAATACCGAGCTTAGATCCGTGGCCATTTTCAGGGGCAGGCTGAACCTGGCCGGCATGCGTGAAACAAAGACATCACAGGAGACATGCTTTGATTTCTGGATGCCATAGCCTGTGGTTAAAAAAGGAAACCACATAAAGACCAGGATGGATATGGACATTACCCAACTGGTCGGCCGGTTGAAAAGATGGCGGGCAAAGGCCTCATAAGACATGAACAAGGCAACCAAAAGCATTAACCCGCCCGCAGTGAGGGCGGCAGCGGTGTTTATGCTGTCTATGATTTGCCAAATATCCTTGCGGGGTTTTTGAAGCTCCCCTTCCCTTATCATGTCGACCGGTCCGCTTTTTGCCTGAACAGCTCTTGATTCCATGATCCATGCCCTGGCCAAGGGTTAAAAGCCCGGCATTACCCACCGGGCTAAAACTTATCGATAAACTCCTCACGGACTTTGTCGGCAAGCTAAGGCCCGGCGACTGACGCCGGGCCTCTTTTTTTATTTCGCTTGATCCAAAAGATCCCAAAGTTCCTGATATTTGTCCTTAAGCTGACCTTTGGAATATTCCTTCATCACCGGCACCACAGTTTCAACCAGCTTTTTACGCTCATCCGCGCTGAACTCCACCAGAGCTTTGGCCTTTCCTTTTAAAAAGGCAAGGTCTTGGGCTCTTTCCTTGGCAGCATTCTTCCTGGTCCAGGCTTCCACTTCCGCAGCGGTCTGCATGAAGAGTTTTTGCTGATCCGGGCTTAAGCGCTTCCAGGCTTTTTGGCTGATCACAAACCACATGCTGAGATAAGGCAAGGTGGGGTCTACTGTGAGGTAGGGGGCCACTTCGTATAGCTTGCTGCGACGCCAACGCGACATGCCGGAGGTAACGCCGTCTATGGTTCCCCTTTGCAGGGCGGTGTAAATTTCCTTGGCGCTCAGATCCACCGGCACTGCGCCCAGGGCCTTGTACATGGTGGCCTGGGCAGTTCCCGAGGTGCGCATCTTGAGCCCCTGATAATCCGAAACCTTTTTTATGGGGCTTTCTCTTCTGCCCGCCAGAGCCGTGCCAAAGGCCCAGGCTCCCAAGATGCGGCTTTTAAAATATTTTTCAAACTCACGGGAGGCCAGCTCCCGAACCTTGGGGGTATCCAGAAAGCGGAAATAGTGATCATAACTTTGCCAGCAACCCTGGGCCCCAAAGGAGCCGATGAACTCGAGCACGGAAGAACGCCTGCCCACCAGGGCGACGTGTAGTATGCCCATATCCACCTGCCCCTTGCTGATGGCCGAGTTTATGGTCTTGGCGTTGTAAAGCTTGCCCGCCCCGTAATGAGTGATTTTTACCTTGCCGCCTGTTTTATCGGTTATGGCCTTGACAAAACGGGCGGAGGCCAATTCAAGGTTGCTTTTGGGCGGGGTTGTGCTGGCAAAGGTAAGTTTCAGATCTGCGGCCCAAGCGCCAGAGCCCCATGTCAGGCCGATCAACAAAAAGACGGCGGCTCCCAAGAGGCCTGTTCTTGGCAGAAATCCTTTGGCAAGACCCATGATTTTCCTCCCTTTTATAAAAGGCTTTTTTGCCTTTCCCGGACCAAATTGCGAATCTTCACATTGCCTTTTTGCAAAGTTTCCTGGACAAGCATTTACGTGAACCACGGTCTGGTCTAAAGTCTGCGGGGCCTTTAGACCAGACCATTAGTCGGCAAAGCTCTTTTCCAGGCTACGCAGCTCATTAAGGCCCAGGAAATTATTAAAGTCTTCAAAAGTCACCATGCGCTCCAAAAAGCCGTTGGTGGTGCCGTTTTTCTTGAGTTCAGTCATAAGGTCCATGACCGCCTTGGCTACGGCATAGCTGGCAGCCACCGGAAAAACCACCACGCTGTAGCCGATCTCCTGCAATTGGTCTATCGGCAGCATGGGGGTTTTGCCCTGTTCGATGTTGTTGGCCAGACAGGGAGCGGCAACTTCACCGGTAATGCGGCGCATCTGTTCCAGGCTGGTGGGGGCTTCCACAAAAATCAGATCAGCCCCTGCCTCCTGATAAAGATTCGCCCGCCTAATTGCGTCATCAATTCCATTCACCGCCAAAGCGTCCGTGCGGGCCATGATCATAAAATCCTGATCCTGCCTGGCATCAACCGCAGCCTTTATCTTAGCCGCCATCTCCTGGGCATCGATCACCTGCTTGCCTTCCATGTGCCCGCATCTTTTGGGAAAAACCTGATCCTCGATAAACATTCCGGCAACGCCCGCCTTTTCTATCTCCCTGACTGTGCGCCTTACGTTCAGCACACCGCCGTGACCGGTGTCGCCATCTGCGAAAAGCGGGATATCCACTGCGTCGGCCACCCTGCGATAGCAATCGACCATTTCCGTAAGGGTGAGCAGGGAAAGATCGGGTTTGCCTAAAAGGGAGGCGCTGGCCGAATATCCGCCCAAGGTAACCGCCTTAAAACCGGCATGCTCTATGATCCTGGCGCTTAAAGCATCGTGAGCGCCGGGCATAACCAGGATTTCAGACTCTAAAATGTAATTTTTAAGCAGCGTGGTTTTTTTCATCTTCATGTCCTTGGGAAAAAAAAGTTTGCTAATAACAAACCTTGCATCTAAAAAAAATTACCCGGACCTGCGGGGGTTGGTAAAAACAACCAACACCTTGCAGGGGCGGCCATCCAGGGCCCTGGCTTTGTGGGGCTGATTGGAATCAAAATAAGCCGTGTCTCCGGGTTCCATGAGCATCGTCTCCTTGCCGTAGGTGAATTCCTGCCTGCCCTCCAGCACCAGGGCTATCTCCTGGCCTTCATGGGCATAGAAATCATCGGCCGCATGGGGAGACACCTCCACAATAAAAACATCCATGAGCCGATCCGCCTTTTTATAGGCCAGGGACTCATAGATATAGCCCTTATGTGAATCCATGGGGGTTACGTTCTTGCGCTCGCCGCGTCTTACCAGGGTGAAGGGCTTTGGTTTTTCCGCGCCCTCCCCGGTGATGAGCGCCGCCACATCAACCCCAAGGCCGTAGGCGATCTTGTTTAAGGTGTTTATGGGCGGGTTTTTCTCGGCATTCTCCACCTGGGAGAGATAGCCCTTGGAAAAGCCGGTTACCCGGGCCAATTGAAGCAGGGTCCAGCCCCGGTCCTTGCGCAGCTCTCTTATGCGCTCGGCGATGGTTATGGTCAGTTCCCGATTTTTCTTCTCAATTTCATTCATAAAGAGCAGAGTATGCTAACAGCAAACCAGATGTCAATCTTTTTCCATGGGACTTAACCCGAAAACCAGGCAAGCGAAACCTGAAGCCATTATTCCGTGTTATTTAAGCCAAAAACGGGATCTACTATAAAGCCGGGGTCGATCTGTCAGACGGTGGGTGTGAGTTGGTTGGGTCTTTTGTAACCCGGTCGGTCGCAAGGGGGCTAAGCGCCTGTTCCCAAGGAAAAGGATTTGTTCACAAAAAAGGCGCACCAAATTACTGATAAGCCCGGGACGATGAGATTCCCCTCCGGTGGGTGGCGGCAAGCAGGGGAAAACGGCCTCGGAGCTAATCAAGAAATAGAACCTTGCCTTTTCGGAAAAGTTCTGGGTCAACCCCAAGAAAGTTTCGCGGCTTTCTTGGGGTCACTTTTGTTTGCAACCAAGGTCTACAGGTCTTGATTGACCCTGTCACGCAGAACTCCAGAGGTCTTGAAGACCACCACCTTGCGGGACGGTAAAACAATATCCTCTTTGGTCTGGGGGTTGCGGCCCCTGCGCTGTTGTTTGCTCTTGACCGTGAACTTGCCGAAACCGCTGATCAAAAGATCATCGCCGCTTTCCATGGCGTCCTTCATGATCTCGAGGGAACTTTCCACCATTCTGCGCGCCTCAGCTTTGGGGACATCAGTCTTCTCAAAAACCTCATTAATGATTTTTTCCTTAGTCAGGGCCAACTGGATTCTCCTCGGGTTGAAGTGCAGATAGCATTAGTTCGAGCTGTCGAGCTAATATGCCGAATATCCACGAGAATGTCAAGCCTATTGTCTTTATCTCACGTCTTTGCGCGCTTTTTTAGGCGCTTTTTACTTAAGAGGCCAAACATAGGTTGAAATAGATAAAGATTATAAGATTTCCACTATGATTAATCGGGTATTTCTTTTCAAAAACAACACCCCTTGCAGATAAAACCAGACTTAATACTAAATAGTGAGGAGCTTTTTTTTAAATTGCGCCCATAACATTTAGCTAAAACTCAAATTTTTATTCCCCGGGATGAGGGGCTTTTAAGCGCCAAGCCGAATAAAATCCCGACAATTAAAAACCGGCATCATTTGCGTATGTTGCGGGCCGTGGCTTAACTTATTGCGTAAATGTCATAATAGGAGAGTTGGTGCTGCCCCCGGTGTCCGTGATATAAATGTGTTTGGGTAAGGAAAAAATTTTAAACCACTTAAAAAGCCCAAGGTGAGCTTGTCTTTTAAACGACTGAAATTATTTCTTTTACTTTTAGTTTTATTCCTGACTGCAGATGTGTGCGCCTATTTTTTCATCCCTGATGTATCGGCGCTTAAAACCGTCACCCCCAAGATTAGCGCTTTTATGCAGCAGAGGCTGGATGAAGCCGAACTAAAGGGCCGCCCCCTTAGCATAAAGCGTAAATACGTCCCCCTTTCCCGCATCTCACCTTATTTACGCAAAGCGGTTTTAATAGCGGAAGACGATAAATTCTGGCACCACGAGGGATTTGACTTCGACGCCATTGAAAGGGCTTTTGAACGCAATCTGGAAGAAAAGCGTTTTGCCTTTGGGGCCAGCACCATAACCCAGCAATTGGCCAGAAACCTGTATCTGACCCCTTCCAAAAACCCCTTGCGCAAGGCCAAGGAAGCAATACTCACTTTCCGCATGGAGAACCAGCTCTCCAAAAAAAGAATCCTGGAACTCTATCTCAACTTTGCCGAATGGGGCAAGGGGATCTTCGGTGCGGAGGCTGCGGCCAGATATTACTTTAAAAAGTCCGCCTCCCGCCTGCGCCCCATGGAAGCCGCCCGCCTGGCAGCGATTTTGCCCAATCCCAGGTATTACAATCCAGCCGGTAAATCCCGTTATGTTCGAATAAAGGCCCGCAGGATCTATCGGATCATGCAAAGGCGGGGATTTTAAACCCGCTCCGGCCTTTTTCATGACCGGAGCGGGTATAGTTTCAGGGCCCGCAAGGTGGGTGCTTGCATATCTGAGGTACAGGAACCAAAGGAGACACCCGCAAAATGCGCACGTCGCCGAGGTCCTGGCCCAGGGGATCGGCCGGACGGTCTCTTTCCGGCAGGCACTCCACGGCCAGGACGCTCAAGGGAGCGTCCCGGGGCAGGCCCAGTCCGGTAAGAAATTCCCTTATTTCTGTGTGGCTGAAGCCCGCATAGGCCGTGGGCCGGGGATCCTTGGTCAAACCGAAATTCGCCGCCGCTTCCATGGTGGTTGATCCGGATTGCCAGGTTTTAAGCACCTTGGCCTGCCTGCGGGTGAGCAGAATGTTTCTGTGGTCTTCACCGTCAATCTGGGCCACCTGGGTGTAGAGCATGATCCACATATCCGTGGCAGGCGGAGAGAGTTTTATCTTTCCTCCGTTATGCACTGCGACCGCATGTTCCGCAGAGGCCAGCACACCATCGTTTGTGTTGTCCACCTGGCAATGCAGCACAGGTTTGGGATGTTGCACGCCTTTTACCCTTAAAGGCGGTCCAAACCTGGCCCTGGCCGTGGACCAGACAAAATCAGGCGGCTCCTGGCCGGTGTCCGCATAATGCCCCAGCCGCACCTCATACACAAAAAAGCCCAGCATCTCGGGCGAGTCCGCGGTCAGGCCCGGCGGCAAGGGCAGGATATAGTGCCTCGGCGAGTCTGTGGGAACCAGGCGCTGCATGGCCCCCAATCCCGCTTTATCCGCAGATTGACCGGGACGAATGACCCTGACGGGCTCCTCTGGTATGGGAAGCGCCGGTTCAGGCGGATTCTCCACCTCAAGGCCTTTGGTAAGCATGGGGTCGGGGGCATGGGAAAGCATCCTGGCGAAATAGGTGTCCAGGGGGTTTTGTGGCTCCTGTTCAAACTCAAGCCAAAGGGCCTGTTCCCTGGCCTGGGAATAGGAATAATCCTCTGCCCTGGTATAGGGGGACAAGGCAACACCGGCAGATGCCAGCTTGGGGGTTTGGGTGGGCTTGGCCGCCACCGGCAGTTTCAAAGAAACCGTAAGCGGGCCATCTTTATCCTCCGGCTCGTTTTTAAACAGCGGCGTCACGGTATAGGCCGCCTCCAGCTCGGAAGGCAGGTCTGACTTTTGAGGTTTGGGGTCCAGGGCATCAAAGAATATAAACCTGGTGCAGGTTCGATCAGGCCGGTTCGGATTCCGATCCGGATTTTTCAGGACCAGGGGGTTAACGCTTTTGGGCAGGAAAAGCGTCCCCACCTTGTCTGCTCCCTGCCTTGTGACTTCAAAGGCAATATTTTTCAGTCCGTCCCAGGTCCAGTCCCGGTCAAGGCCAAAGGTTAATACATTGAGCCAGATATCAGCCAGATCCGCCTTGGAGTTAAAGGTTATGGAAGAATTATCCGGAGCCAGGGTGTGGGCAATGGCCTTTGAACAACCAATGACCGTGCGCACTCCCGGCCTGCCGGTAAGGGTGAGCCCCCTTAAATCAAGATCCAGCTCCAGGGCCAGGCGTCCCATCATATGGGAGTCCGACTCTTCTCCCCTGCCCATGGCGGCCAGGCGGGCCAAAAGGCTGGGGGTGTCTTTTTCATCGGGCTCAAGCAAAACAGCCCTCAGGCGGTCACTGCTGAGCTCATCCACAAACAGCTTTTGCTCGTCTTTGGATGTTGAGCGCACGGAAACGTCCGTGGCCCTGCCCCGCCTGGCCTCCTGGGAGCCAAAATAATCCAGGCCAGGGTCTTCCTTGGCCAGGGGGGTTAAGGTCAAAACCAGGTCCCTTGCCGTGGGTAAAGGCAACGCCCCGCTGGCCGGGCAGGATAATTGGCTGATATCATTTACATCCTGATATTCAAACTCAAGCCAAAGCTCCTGGGAAGAATCAGCCGGGAACTCCCGGGTGGTGGTGTAAACGGTGCGTAAAGGCGGACTTTCCTGACGGTCATTCCCTGTATCAAGATCCAGCCCGGCGGCCTGCACGCAGATCTCCACCATTGTCGCATCCGGGTCCGGCAAACCGGGAGACTCCCCGGCGGCCGGGTCTGTTATGGCCTCGCAGACCTGGATCAACTCCTCGGCGGCGTTTGGAATGCCCGCAAACACTGCCGCCGGATAATTTAAAAGGGGTCTTTTCAAGGTCAGCCCGGCGGGAGGGTTGAGCGGATCCACGGATTTGGGCAGATCTGTTATACGCAAGTCCTTGGGCGGCACAAAACGCCTAAAATCGGACCTGGCCACCGGCGCTTCAGCCGGGTTGACCGGATTCTGGCTCTCATCAGGGCTGTTGCCGGAAAGATCCACCAGCCGCATCCGAAATTCATAAGACTTTCCATAACGCAAGGGAACCTGATCCGCCTCCACAGCCAGATAGGGGCTTTCCAGCAAGGCCCCGGTCTCGCCTGAAAGGCGCTTGGCCACAGGGTCCGGAACCACCAGCGAACCACCCTCCCATTGGGTCAGGTAGGTGGCCATCCAGTAATCCCCATCCGGCTCGTTATCAAGCTGCACAGGCGCGGGCTGTACATTCAGCTCACCGGAAAAATTACCGATCGCCGATCCACCGATGCGGGGGTCCGAGGTGACCTTCATCAGGGAATGCCACGCGGAATTCCCCTTTTCCCTTACATCCACCCGAAAGCCGAAAAGTCCCATGGGTGTATCCCTCTGCTCCACTGCGGGATCGGTTATCTGGCGGTTAAGCCAGATCAACTGCTGCTCGTCATCACAGCCAAGCTGTATGCCCGTATCGGATAATGGCCTTTGCGAATGCTCATCTTCCAGTCCCACCGGATCACCGGTTGTGGCCTGAGCCGAGTGCACAATCTTGGCGAATCCGTCGTCATAAGACGCGGCCTCGTCAAAAACCTCGTCGAAATTCCCCACAGGCACAGCGCCGGACAAGGAGACCGGGAAAAGAACCGAAGCAAACAAGGGCCTGGCCTGTTCACTTAAGGCCGGGATGCGGGCGGCATAAACCTTGGCTGTTTCCGGAGCAGCCGTAATATGAGGGGCATAGTCCGAAGCCGGATCAAGGGTGACATAGACCCAACCGCCGTTTTGGAAAAAGTCGGCCTCCCCCGGGTCCACGGTCAAAGGATGGATGATTCCCGCCATCTCGGCTATGACGTGCTGCCTCATCATCATGGCTATCACCTTGCCCCAACTCACCTTTTGGGTTGGACTGGGGCCTGGCGCCTTTTGCAGGCGACAGGGATCTCTCAAGGCGCAGGCATAACTGTCGTCAAGCACTGCATAGGGAGTGCGGGGAGTGGAAAAGGCAAAGGCCCGGCAATAACTTGTGGTGAGCAACTTTTTCACCGCGCCTCTGGGCCTGCGGGGATTGGCCGTGGCAGCCTCTATGGCCGGATCAATATCAAACTGCCCGGCCAGGGCGGTTAAGATTTCCTTTTTCCTGGGAGCCCCGGGTGCATCCAGGCTGATCAGTTTGGTGACACTAAGCGGATCGGGCAGGTCCTCCAGGCTGGGAATGAGATTGATCTGAAACTTGAACTCAGCCTTGGCAAAAGCCGGTCCGTCCGCCGGGGCCTGGGGTGGCCTGGCCGTTATCAAGGGAGCGGTTAAAGGGTCTCCCCTTGGTATGGTGAGCACCCGGATATGAAGCTTTTGATCTTCCCATTTCGCAGGGAAACACAAAAGGCTCAGTTTATTCTCCGGAACAGGAGGAAAAGGAGGCATGATAAGGCTCCTTTCTTTAATTTAAAGTTCTCCTTTAAGCCAGTTGACTTTCAATTAAGGCTAAAATCCTAAGTGCTCAGTTTTTCCTGCATCTCCACCTGGGTCTCAAAGCTGATCGTCAAAAACCAGCAGATGGTTATCTCGGCGGCCACCATGGCCTGGCCCACAAACATCTTCTCCGGGCTGAAGACGATCATGGCAGTCAGTTCAACCTTGATGGTTATGGCGAACATTCCGTTAAGCACGCTGGCCGTGCCCGCGATCCCCACGAACATGCCCACCGCCAGGGTGTTCTGGGCGGCAACCACGATTATGCCGAAATAGAACTTACCTTCAGCCTTAAGCACCCCCAGGTCGCCTGTAATGGTGGCTCCCCAGGTGAGCTTTATCACCACCACCTGACCGATGAGCTCATTACCCAGCAGGATAAAGGTAAGTACGCCTTCGCCGAATACGGGAAGCACGATCGGAATCTTGCTCCCGAATTCAACCCAGAAATAGCCGTGCCAACCCGGCCCAATGGCCTCTGCCTCCGGAGTCCCGGAAGGCATGGTGAGCTGTGCGGGCAAGGAGTTGGGATCATTGCTGAGCCCCAGGCCCAGGCTGCCCTTGAAGTGCAGGGCCCCCAAGGAGATGTAGTTGTCCGGCGGATTCCAGGGATTCAGAATGTTTATCCTTAATGAGGCTTTCATGCGGGGATTCTGATTGGAAAAGCTCACCCCAAAAGGAGCATCCAAGCCAAGCAGTTCCAGAAAGCTCAGAACCGGAACAACCACAACCGCCAGGGCTGACCCGTAGATCATCTCCGGCTCCTCCATTGAGGCCGGTTCCCCGTCCCTGGCCAAAAAGCGGTGTTTTACGGTCATGATCCCTTCCAAGGGCCCCAGGTCCATGACCACGCCCAGGTCTTTTTGCTCCATGACCCAGGCCGGGGAGGCGTCCGGGTCCAGGGTGAAGGTTATTTTGCTTGGAGACCCTGTGGGGTAATCCACATAAATCTTAAAGGAAGCCGTATCGCTCATATGTCTTTGGTCTTGCCCGGCCGGTACGGGGAACAGGGCCTTTTTGGGCTTCAGCCCATAACGCCCATCGTCTCTGATCGCCAGGTGATGACTGTCCCTGGCGGTGAAGCACCTGCTTCGCTCAGGGAAAAGGCCCGCATTCTCCATCATGGCAAAGGCATCGGCCAGGACGGGTTTTTCCATGATGATCTTCTTTTCGCCGGATTTGATGCGGGGTTTGGGGAAAAGCACCCTGTGGGCGCTGGATGACTGCATGAGGCAATATTCGGCAAGGGGGAGGCTCAGGAGAAGATCATGGGCATCTGCGATCTGCCAGACCGGTGAATAGGCGTGGTCCGAATGTCCGGCCCGGACCAGGGGGACTCCGGAGTCGGGGTCCACTGCCCTGGGCTCATTTGCAATCAAGTCGTGACGCAGAACCGCCCAGTCTCCGTCATCCGGAAGATTGAGTCCGCCCTTGGCCACAGCGGCAAACTCGCACGGCGGCATGCCGTGATCATGGGGAGCAGGGGCGACCTCCACCCGGACCACCTGCATGAGCTGGCCCGATTCAGCCACATCTATGACGCAATCCACCGGCCCACCGAGCGGCCCCTCTTCTTCCAAAAACAGCTTGAGCTGCTCCGAACCCAGGGGAATGCCAAAGGGGCCCATCTGCACAAAACCCACATGTCCCTGGCCGGGAACCAGATTATCCGCGTTTTGCCCCTTGAGAGTGCCTGTGATCTCAAAATCCCCATCAAAGCGCACCTCGGCCATGGCAACGTTTAATCCGGCCAAGTCCTTTTCAATCATGCGCCCGGTCTCCCGGATGTTGCGCACCAGGTGCACGGCCTTTATTGCGCCGGGGTGAGTCTTGACCGGAGCCCAATTCGGCGGCAAGGAAACACTCGGGCCGGGGTCCGGATCCGGGTACTTGTAAAGACCGGGCCCCATGGACAGCCAGCCGCTGTCGTGGCGATAGACCAACCCCTCTTTTCGGCGCTCTATGGTTATGGTTCTGACTACAGGCACACCCCAGGGATAAAGGATGCTTTTCACCTGAACCACTTCATGGGCGGTGCGCCCCACCAATACATCTAACCTGACCTGGCTGGTGGCAGCCACCGCAGCCTTGGGGTTGTACCAGTCACTGAACATGCTGGCCCCGTAACCGGAGATATCAAGCCGTGTGACCGGCACCTTGCGGGTCGGCGCGGAGGGTTCCATTTCCTGGTTAAAAATATATTCCACTCCCTGGTTGGTTCCGCCGCCGGAGAGCACGCTTTTACCCAGATGATGACCTGTGACAGGATCAACCCCGTTGCGAAGCTGAATCGTGGCTCCCTGGAAACTGGGAGATGCGGCGTCCGGGCCATGATCCGGGCTCAAGGCCTCCAGCCGGATTTGAAGCCCTCCCAAAAGGGCATCGTCAAAGCTCCGGGGCTGGATAAGCTCCACCCTGGCATCAGGCTGGTGAATGCCTGTGCTGCGAATCAGCTTGGCCGCGGCCTTCATGCCAAAAGGCAGGGTGAACTGGGCCCCCATGGGGACGCTCGAGCCATCGCCGTTGTATTCGTTCAAAAGGTTGGCCAACACCTTTTGCGGCTTTATGGGAACCAGGGTTACGGTGTTGCTGCCTATAATTGTGGGGCCGCCGTCTCCGGCCGAAGCCATGGGAGAAGGGAAATAGCCCACAGCCGGGTTTTGCACGGTCCACACGGGCTCCCATTGAATAAGGGGCGTGGTAATCAACCTCAGGCGGCTGCCGGTAATTGAAAGGCTTAACTCTTGAATCCTCAAGCCCGAGTCTCCGGCCCCGGAAGCGCCGCCGTGTGTGGCCGGTTTTTTTTGCCCAAAGGGATCAAACCCAACCCCAAAATGATCGCAATTAGTGGAGAGGTCGATCATTTTAAATATTTCAGAAGCAGGCCCGGCGGTCTCTTCAAAGATATTCCTCAGCCCGGCCTGTCTGTCCCGATCTTGCTCCAGCATATGCCTGGTCTTTTCCGGCATATCCCAATCCGGCTCAGGTTCGGGGGATTCCTGGGCCAGGCCGTGTACAGCCAGGGAGTATCCCGGCGCGCCCGCCATGATTAAACTCAGTTCACTTTTTTGAGGAACCTGCCAGTTGACAAAAACAAACAGCACCGAGGTCAGGGAATAATTAAACTCGCGGTGAGCTTCATATCCGGCCGAGGCCTGGGGAAGCGGCCTGCGCGCAGAAAGATTGGCTGCGTAGGGGTCCGGCAAAAAAGGCAAAATACCGTAAACTCCGGCGCAAAGGGCCACAGCGCCTTTATCAGCCTGGTTAACCTTGTTCAGTTCTCCCATCACCGCCATTCCGGCAATGGGGGTGGTGGTGAAAAGGGCATTGGTAAGCGCCAAGGATATAAGCCGATCTGAACCCAAGGAGATTCCAGGCCTTATCCAGGCCATGACAAAGGAAAAACCCTTTTGGTCATAGACAAAGGAAATCAGTGCGTTTTGGGCTTTTAAATTCAATCGCCGTGAATTTGCCTGAATGGGCTTGCTTAAGCTCGCACTGGCGATCCCTCCCAGCAAAAGCATTTCCCGGCCGCTTGCCTCGCAGAAATAGCGAAGCGGGGTTTTTTTTGAATAGTTCAGAGAAACAACCGACCTGCGCTCTGTGTCTTCATCCTCTTGCCAAAGGGAGATTGACTGATGGGCCCCCGGCCCCCTTGCCTTGCTTGAGCTGATTATCAAACGCCCGGGATCCACCAGAATATGGGTGTTTAGCCTCAAACGCTGGTTTTGCCCCCGCCAGGAAGCCCAAAGTCCGGGCCCTGTGAAAAGGACCAAGGCTCCGGCGCCCTCTGCCTCTCCCAGGTCTTCGGGCTCGCAGACAGTAACCACCAAGCCCCAGGCCGCTTTTTCCAAAGAAGCCTTGCCCGCCGGGAAAAACAGTTCCGATTGAAGATCGGCTATCATTACTTCGGAAAGATTTGAAGTGAAAGGGAAAAGGATGCGGTTGAGCGAAGCCTCAAACCAAGGGTCCTGATCAGCCTTTTTCAGCTTGTATTCCTTTCCGTAAACCTTTGCCCCTGCCTGATCTGCCTTGACCAGTTCGGCTTCCGCCGGGTTGAATTTAAACTTCACCTTTTGCGGGGTTTTACATTCCGCAGCGCCTGCGTCTGCTCCGGGTCCGGGTTTCGGGGCCGCGTCCTGCTTGGGATCAAGCGTCAGTTCAAGATCAAGAACAACTCCCTGGCCAATATGCATGATTCCTTGGGCCACCTGAGCCGGGGCGCTTAAGGATACTCGTCCGCCTTTTATGGTGAGCCCGGTGTATGAATCAGCAGGAGCCTGGGGGCACAATAGTGAAGAGAGAATCCACACACTACCCTTGGGAAGCTCGAAACCGGTCCTCTGCCCCCTCATCCTGACCCTTAACGGGATCATCATTATGGGGTTGGCAAAACCTATTCGCACAATAGAGACCATTTGAACCGGACGATAAATATCAAACCAGTGCAGACGGCCATCCGGGGTGGTGAAAGGCCCCACTGTCTCATCAACCCTGCGGCCCGCGGCCCAGGACGGCCTGGAATTGCGATTCAGGCTGGAAAGCACTGGAGATTCCCGCCGAAAAACCCTAAGCGCTCCCCCGGCTGGTTTTTCCGCGGATTCCCTTAGTAAAACCGCTTCCGAGGCCAGATCATTAATTTCCTCTTTCAATCCCGGATCAAGCTCATCAAGGACGCCGGTAAAAGCGCCCAACTCCTCACCCAGCCTGGGCGGAATCATTTCCACGGTTTTTGGTTGAAAAGCAAACATCTCCGCCAGAACCCTGCGCGCCTTGGTCAAATCTTCGGCCCCAGTTCCCGGCCCCGGACTCAGATCGCAGGTCAATTCTGCGATTTTTTTCAGGATCTCTTTGTCAGGCATTTGCATTGCTCCTTTTTATGAGCCAAAAGCCCAAGAAATCACCGGTGTTTTTCTTGAAGGATGCATATTGGAAAAAAGTCATTGCCAATAGGTGAACGGAAAAGAAAAAGCAGCATCCAATAGAACAGTCTTTACGTGAGTTCATCAGGAGGGTATTCGCCGGGTGAGTGCGTTTAGTTCAGCCGGTGCATGTCTGCCGACGCCTCAGAGGGCGACGGCGGAATAAGAGCGCAAAAATATCCTCTTATTAATGACTTATAAATGACTATTTTTTACAAACCGGGCAGGCCGACTGGGAATGCGCCGTTAGAGAGAATTCACCCTCCTGTGCGACGGTTTCAGAGCTCGTTTTAAAAGGAAATACCAGGGCAGGCGTCACGTTTACATGACTCTTTGAGCATATTACTTTGATACTTGGCGGGTCAAGCCAATTACGGTTTTAAAACTATTTTTCCAATCAAGGTATGGAAAGAGAAAACAGAAGGAATTGAACAAAGCCGAATTAGAGTATTTGCATGTAGTTGAGTCTTGCGGTTAAGTCTTGAATTCCTGCCCGGCAAATTAAAAAGGGGCCAGACCCTTTGGCCCGACCCCTTGATTTTGCTGGAGGCGGCGACCGGATTTGAACCGGTGAATAACGGATTTGCAGTCCGCTGCCTTAGCCACTTGGCTACGCCGCCTTTAATTTTCTGTCGCTGCATGAGCCTGCCAGATCCTGAAAAGGTCTGTCTGGACGTTAGCTTACGTTGTCTAAGCTCGTTGCTTCAGTGATGCAATCATAGCGATGCCCACCCTTGGTGTCAAGTGGTTAATTACGATTCTGTAAAACAAAAAAAGTTAGTTTTTAACTGGATTTTAAGGACAAGTTACCCTTGAAAATCATCTCTTTTAATAATTCCGGCCATCCAGATGGAGAATAGAATAACTATCCATATATCTTTTTTGGGAATTGCAGGCCTTTTAATGACGCCTGCTAGTTAAGCACTCTAAAAGGCGGATTGAGAAAACGCGGCCCTTTTTTGCCCGGTTTGCGACCGGTAGAAAACCGCCGGGTTGTTATGACCGTGGCGCACCCTGGTCAGATTGCGGTTACCATTAGATATATTTCTAATTTAACACGATTTATCTCATTTCTGTTCAAACTGGGAAATGAGATTTCACTGTCTATGGGTTCAGGCGGAAACCCGGTTTCCCAAAATGTTTTTTATCTTGGCTCATGGGCTTATTTACCTTTTTTTTCCGTAACCGTGGCCGCAAAATTCTGCTAAAATTCGATTGTTTTTTTAAGGGTTGGACGCTTCGATGAAAACAATTATGCTGGCCAGCAAAAGGCGCCAGGTCATCTCAGGCCTCAACAAATTTCTGCGCGACACCTTCAGCCTGGAAAAAGTCGCGTCTTTTGCAGATTGCCTGGCAATGCTTCGGCAAAAGCGCCACGACATCTGCCTGCTTGATCTCAATTTGATTGTCAAAACAGGACAACTCCCTGAATCTACTGAAATTACTTCAAAATTACAAAATATTATCGAAGCCGCCGCCGAGATTCCCTTGGTGGTTCTGGCCGACGCAAATCAACTGAGAACAGCCGTACAGGCTGTGAAGGCAGGGGCCCTTGACTATCTGTGCCATCCCATTGCGAAGCAGGAAATCGACCTGGTGCTTCACAATCTTTCCGAACGGCTGGCGATCAGGTCGGAGCTTGAATACCTGCGGTCCCACTTTTGGAAGGCAGAAGCCGAAGACCTGGTGCGAACCAGCTCCTCGACCATGCGTTCAGTGTATGAATCCATCGAAGCGGTGGCCCCGACCAAGGCCAACATCTTGATAAACGGCGATACCGGTACGGGAAAAAGCCTGTTGGCCAAGCTGATCCACCTGCACAGTAACCGGGCTACGGAAGCCTTTGTTTCCGTACATTGCGGGTCAATGCCTGATTCTCTGGTGGAAAGTGAGCTGTTCGGACACGAAAAAGGCGCATTCACCGGGGCAGAGCGGCGCAAGCTGGGGCGTTTCCAGGTGGCGGATGGTGGAACCATTTTTTTGGATGAAGTCGGCACCATTACACCAAATGCCCAGATCAAGCTTTTGCAAGTGTTGCAGGAGGGCAGCTTTACCCGGGTTGGCGGGGAGCAGGAAATAAGTGTCGATGTAAGGGTTATTGCGGCCAGCAATGAGGATTTAAAAAAGAAAGCCGAAAACGGCCGGTTTCGTAAGGATCTGTTCTATCGCCTCAATGTTTTTCCCCTGGAACTGCCCGAGTTGAAAAACCGCCGTCAAGACATACCGTATCTGGCAGACCATTTCCTGAAAAAGCTAAACCAAAAATACGGTAAGGATATCAAAAAAGTATCTGCTAACGTACTGAATGCTTTTCAGGGATATGACTGGCCCGGCAATATCCGTGAGCTGGAGAACCTCATGGAACGGGCTTATATCCTGGAAACAGGCAAGCTGTTAAGCAGCATCAGCTTTCCCACCGAACTGATGGCCATCACGCCCCAGGACTCAAGCCCGGACCAGGATTTAGGAGATGTCACCCTGGCCGAGGTGCGCAAGCGTGCGGTTGAGGAGGTTGAATACCGCTATCTTGCCAAGATACTTGAAGAGCACAAAGGCCGTATCGAATCCTGTGCAAAACACGCAGGTGTCACCACCCGGCAATTCCATAACCTGCTCACTAAGTATGGTTTAAAAAGCAAGGATTATCGTTAATAACCGAGCAGGGTGTTGAAAACACCCTGCCAAAGCATCGCCCGCACCGTAATTTCTTATTTTTCATTCAAAATTAAACAGTTAACAACTAAAACCCTTTTCCCTGAACCGATCTAAAAAGGGCTTGTTCTTTTCCTTAAACCAATCAGCCCCCTGCCCTCCCCTGACAACACCGGTTTTGGCTCGCACAATTAAGCCCTCTGTAGGCTTGAAAAACCTGAAATGCCATTGCACCCTTCAGAAGCCTCTCATTCTTTTACATGATTTTTCAGCTAGTTAACTAAGTGGCACGTAAAATGCTATTAGCATGCACAGCATGAAACGCAGTTACTTTTACAAACCCTTTTGGTGCGAGCTTGAATGGAACCCCAAGAGCAAGCCTTGGCCATAATCCGAGGCCTTCTGATTCCCATGAGCTGGTCTAAGAACGGCAATATAACGGCTCTGGGGATCGCGGCCTCAGACGAACAGGATTACCTCCTGGAGTTCCCGGGTGACTCAAGGGACTATTTGCCCCATTTGCGCAAAAAAGTGGAAGTAAAAGGCGTGATCGACAAGCAAACAAAAGGCAAAAATATTTTACAAGTAAAACAAATTAAAGTTATCAGCAGATCAAAATGAGAAACTGTTTTAACTTCACAATGCAGGTTTTATAAACAAAATAACTTTTTATATCCTGTATTGAATTTTAAAGAGATGAGATCAAATGACTGCTTTAAGCACAAAAACAGTTACATTTTCAGGCATGCTAACACCATGCAGCGGCTGTTCATCCCTGGGGAGCGAGATAAATTTATGCTTGGTTGGGTCTCGCGACACTGAATTATTCATTGAGGACAACACCCCCGAGCAATCCTTGCGTGAATATGTATATGAAAGGGTGATCGTGGCCGGTTCCCTCTGCCAAAAATCCGGAACTGAATATTTAAAGGTCGACAGGTTTGAATACCTGCCCGAAGAAGATGAATACTCTGACGGTCCCTGGGATCATGATGAGTATTAAGGATTAGAAAGAAAACTTTTCAAGTTTAGCTTTTAAAAAATCGAGAGAAATTATGAGCAGGCAAGATCAATTCAGGGTTTGTGTGCAATGTAATCGCACTTTTAAATTTGGCAAGCACGAGCAGGAGCGTTACGAATCCATGGGATTTGACCCGCCGCTCAGGTGTCCCGAATGCCGGAAAAACAAACAAAAAACCAAAACGGAAAACAAATGGGCGCCAAGGCAAAGAAGGTCTCAAAAAAACTGGGACCTGGAAGATTATTGATCAGGCAGGCTGTTGTTCTCTCTTTTTTGACTGAGACCCCATTTGGAAAGGAAAGTTTAATGACCCAGAAAAGTATGACTAAACCGGAGATAATTTCTCAGATAGCCAAAACCGCGGGCATCTCGCAAAAAGCCGCCCTTTTGGCCTTTGAATCCATAGTGGACTCTTGCCGCAATGAGGTTAAAAACGGGCGTCCCTTTAAGGTGGCCGGATTGGGCACCTTTAAATTACGTGAACGCTCGGCGCGCAAGGGAATAAACCCAACCAATGGTGAGCCCATTGAAATCGCAGCCTCAAAAACCATGGGTTTCAAGGCCTCTTCCGTGGTCGCGAGCCTTTTGAACCCCAAGGCAGTTTCCGAGTAAAAGCTTTTAAAACCGGCTAAGCACGGAAACGAAATTCCATTGGCAACAATTGCGATGGAAACATATTTCTAAAGACCTTTGAGGTGAGAATAAAATGAAAACCCAGAACGCAAATGCCCGGATTCAGCCTGATCAGATATGGGGTATGGCGGCAAGTATTGATGTTTACAATTGCGATCCCGCCACCATTCGCGATGCTGAAAAAATCCGCCGTTTTGTAATAGAGCTGTGCGATCTCATTGAGATGAAAAGGTTTCAGGAAACCCAAGTGGTTCATTTTGGCGAAGATGAAAAGGTCGCCGGATTTTCCATGGTTCAATTAATTGAAACTTCTCTCATTTCCGGGCATTTCGCCAACCTGACCAATACCGCCTATTTGGACGTATTCAGCTGCAAGCCTTATGATCCTGAGAAAGTGTCTGATTTTGCCCAAAAATTCTTTGCGGGCAGTCATGTCACCAGCCATGTGAACCTCAGGTATTAGGTATGGGGTCGGTAAGGATAGTTGAGGACTATGAGGAGTGCCGGGCATTATGGAAGCGCATGATGCCCCGGCAACTCATCTTTGATTTATGGGAAGCGCGGGCTTGTTTTCAAGCTAATTTTCAAAACCCGCTTTGTTTCATAGTCCAAGAAGAAAAAGGAAAAACAAAGGGGCTATTGCCCCTTAGCTGGGTTGACGAGATTAAGTCTTTCGCCTGTTTCCCGGGTGAAACCTGGCAAGGTAAAACCTGGCTGGAGCAAAACAGCATACCTGTTCAGGGCGATTGCAATGCCTTTGATTTGCTTTGCCATATCCCCGGGCCCTATCACCTTCGCTATTTACGCTCTGGTTTCAGCTTAAATTATTCTGATTATTCAATCGATGAAGTGGGTTATCTTTTTCGACCGCCTGAATACAACTACGATATGGAGAATTTTCACAGCGAATTCTCCGGTAAATCATTGAAGCAGATCCAGCGGGGAATAGAGCGTCTGAAGAGTCACGGCCTGAGTTACAGATATGACCGGCCGGCTGATGTTGAACTCATGCTGAATATGAACCAGGACCGATTCGGGGAAGATTCATATTTTCATGATCCGCGCTTTGCCCAAAGCTTTTTAGATCTCGCACACTTTTTAAATAAAAAGGGCCTGCTTAAGGTGGTGACCCTTATTTTGGGCGGCGAGGTGGCCGCAGTGGATATGGGCTCTGTTTATAAAGGGGTTTACACCGTGCTTGCCGGAGCTGCCAATCCTGACTGGTGCGGAGTGGCCAAAATGATCAACTTCCACCACCTGGAGTTGGCCTGCCGTATGAGGGTCAATGAGGTGGATTTTTTATGCGGTGATTTCAACTGGAAGAAAAATTTTCATCTTTCTCCCAGGCCCCTTTATCGGCTAAGCGGCGGTTCAGCTCTCCACGCCTCACCTCTCGCCTCGATTCACAAGGCCGCCTGAAATGCCCACGCCTAAAATTTTGGTGGTGGGAACCACCGATGATTACATAGAAAAAATCCGTAACAACCATCCCGGCCGGGCGCTTTTCATAACGGATGTCAAGGAAAGAAAGACTTCCCTTCTCCCCTGCCCTGATCCGGCGGAAGAACTTAAGGGCAACTTGGAAGAGCCTTTTCAGGTGGCAGGGCAGCTTAAAGAACATCTTAAAACCTGGGATCAGGTCATCACGGGAGTCACGGCCTTTGACTGTGAATCCCTGAGCCTGGCTTCCCGTATTGCCCGTGAATTCGGGCTTTCTTTTCCCGGCCTCCAGGCAGTGGAACTCTGCCGGGACAAGCTCAAGAGCAAGGAAATTTGGCGCCGAGACGGTCTGGCCTGCCCCAGGGCCCTGCTCCTTGATAATCAAGCTCAAGTCGGCCCCTCCCGGTCGGCAATAAGGGGCCCGGTGATTTTAAAGCCCCTGTCCGGAGCAGGCAGTGAACTTGTCTTCAAGTGCAATGACCCGGATCAAGCCAGACAGGCCTATGGGCTGATCTCAGAGCGTTTGGCCAGGCATCCCAACAGGCGGCTCTTCCACAAGCCAGGCAATCCGGTATTAATGGAGGAATTTATCTGCGGAGATGAGTTCAGCTGCGACTTTCTGATCACTGAAAAAACCACAAGCATTATCAGGCTGGCCCGTAAATACCATATGCCTAACAAGCCGGCGGGCACCATAAGGGCCTATATGGTTCCCGCCCCCTTTCCCCAAGGGGCTTTTAGAGAAATGCTCGAATCCATACTTTTCCGTGCAGCCAAAGCCCTGGGACTTAGCAATATAATCTGCATGACGGATTTCATCATGCAGGCACAGGTTCCCTTTCTTTTGGAAATGACCCCCAGGCCAGGCGGAGACTGTTTGCCGGATTTGATCCAAATGGCCTGCGGATTGGATATGTTGGGGCTCTGCCTTGATCTGGCCGAGGGAAAAATCCCGCCAATGCCTATAAAAACCGTCTGGCGGCCCTTGGTTGGGCTGCGTTTGTTCAGCAGAAAGGCGGGTACAATAACAGAGCTGGATGCCGAGGCGCTCCGATCTGAACCCGGAGTGCTGAAGGTAAATCTCAATCGCCGTATTGGAGACCATATCACCCTGCCCCCGGAAAACTACGACAGCCATATTCTGGGGCAGGTCATTTTTGAAGCGCCGCCATTTGAAGACATAGAACGAAAATTGGGTCGGCTGGAATCTCTATTCAACCTCAAAGTGGAGTAAAAAACCGTGAACAGCATACCTCAACCCAGCCACCCAGGGGATTCTTGCAACCCAAGCGGCATCGCCCTGCTTCCCAGGGATGAGCTGGAAGCCTATATAAGACCCTTTCAGGCCAGAAAAACAGAATTCAAAAAAACCGCTAAGGATTTTGGCTCACCTCTTTATCTGTTCGACAAAAAAGCTTTTTTAAGCGGCATTGAAGAATTCAAGGCCGCCTTTGAGCCCCTGATTCCGGGCATGAAGTTTTTTTATGCTCTTAAAAGCAACAATTACCTGCCACTAGCCAAAACCGCGCTCCAGGCCGGTATGGGGCTGGATGTTTCAAGCGGGGCGGAGCTGAAGATCGCCCTGGCCCTGGACAGCCCTTGCATAATATTCAGCGGACCAGGTAAGAACAGCGAAGAATTGCAATTGGCCGTAGCCAATGCCCAAAAGGTCACCGTTTTGATAGACAGTTTCGATGAATTGAAACGATTGCAAAAGGTTGGGGCCGAACAACAAGCAAAGATAAAAGCAGGGGTGCGCATCACCAGTGATGAAAGGGGGCTATGGCGGAAATTCGGCATTCCCCTTAATGACCTTTCACTTTTTATCAATAAGGCCAATTCTTGCGCCAACATTGATTTGTGCGGCTTGCAGTTTCACACCAGTTGGAACATGGGGCCTTCTGCGCAAGTTGATTTCATTTGTAAGCTGGGCAGGCATCTTCTCCAAATTGACTCAAAGCTAAGGTCGCGCATTCGCTTTCTGGACATTGGCGGAGGATACTGGCCGGACCTGGGGGAATGGCTCAAGAGTCCGGGTTGCACGGCTCCCAAGGAACCGCGCACCTTAGAAGCCATGCACCCCACCAGGCACTACCGGGTGCCATCTCAGCCCATAGAAAGCTTTGCCAAGGCCATATCCCTTGCATTAAAGCAACATATATCCCCTGTTGTGGATTGCGTGATCCATGCCGAGCCCGGACGCTGGCTCAGTAATGGGGCCATGCATATCTTGCTCACGGTGCTGGATAAAAAAGCCCCGGACATGGTTATTACCGACGGGGGAATCAACCTCATAGGCTGGGAGCGCTTTGAAACGGATTTTGCCCCTGTGATCAACCTAACCAGCCCCTCGCTTAAGGAGAAACCCTGTTGGATCATGGGGTCCTTATGCACTCCCCATGATATTTGGGGATACAGTTTTTTCGGCAAGAGCATCAAGCCCGGCGACAGGTTATTGATTCCGGACCAGGGGGCCTACACCTACAGCCTTCGCCAATCCTTTATAAAGCCTGTCGCGCTGGTGGTTACTATCTGAGGATTTTATTCAGGCTGTTTTTATTCCAGGCCCCAGCCTGTTCCTGAAAAACAGCCTGAATCCAATCCGGACTGCGGAACCCTGGGGCTATTGAAAAGCATTTTGGGCGGAAGCAAATGCCCGCCCCCCTTAAAACGCCCGGCTCTCACCGCTCCAGGACCGCGACCCTGGCCAGAAAATAACCACGCACACCTCAAAAACATCTCTTCCCAAAAAACGGCAGTATCTATCCTGGCCCGTCCGCCTGTTTTTCGATTCCAAGGCCTTGTCCGCTCCGACCCGGTGTTTTTGTGTACACTACTTTTCAGTTAAAAGGCCTCACAAGGCGCAACAGGCACTCGTGAGAGGCTTTAAGGAACAAGGCTCTCCCCTAAAAACAATTGTTGGGACAAATAAAAACCTTTAAATATAACTATCCAACTTAAAGTAGTTCTTAATCAAACACTATGGGTTCCAAAGTAATAAAAATTAACTATAAAAAATTTCATTACGTTTATTTAGCAATAAGATATTTTTTATTTCATTTAGACAGACAAAAATAAGTAATGCTTAAATTACACAAATTTAAAAACAATTTTAAAAGTTAAGCTAAGGCAGTCGGCAGGAAGAGGTTTAAAAGGAGACGGGCTTTTGATAACAAAAAACCGGCTTCCCTTGAAGGAAGCCGGTTTTAAAGGCTTTGGAGCGGGAGACGGGATTTGAACCCGCGACTTCAACCTTGGCAAGGTTGCACTCTACCTCTGAGTTACTCCCGCATTTATGGGCGCTTTGTGTGCCCTTTTGCGTATTTTTTGGAGCGGGAGACGGGATTTGAACCCGCGACTTCAACCTTGGCAAGGTTGCACTCTACCTCTGAGTTACTCCCGCATTCAAAGAGCAGCTTGTGTGCTCGGATGCGTTCTTTTTTGGAGCGGGAAACGGGATTTGAACCCGCGACTTCAACCTTGGCAAGGTTGCACTCTACCTCTGAGTTATTCCCGCTGTTTCGAGCAGCAATCCTAACAGATTAGCTCTTTTTGTCAAGCTGCATTGTTAATTTTTACCATCAAAAAGGCTACTCCTTAAGCCTACGCCGGAAACGGAGAAAATACCCCAATCCAGACCAGCAGGTTATCAAAAGAGCCAGCCACAAGCAAGCGGTTCCCCAAAAATGGGGGTCAAAACCGCTTATGGGATAATGCAGCACCAAAAGCAACACAGCCAACATCTGCAGCGCGGTCTTCCACTTGCCACACATGTCGCTCGGCAGGTCGAAACCCTGGCTCACAGCCACAGCCCTTAAGCCTGTGACCGCGATTTCCCGGCACAGTATGATTATGGCCACCCAGGCCCAGACCCGCCCCGTGGCGACGAGCATGACCAGCATGGAGGCCACCAACAGCTTGTCCGCCAAGGGGTCCAGGTACTGCCCCATTATGCTTACTTTTTTCATTTTTCGGGCCAACCAGCCGTCAAGCAGGTCGGTAAGCCCGCTGACCACAAACAATATTGCCGTGGCCATGGCCCAATTCGGCCCCTCCATATACATGAAGGCAACCAAAATAGGTATAGACCCCATGCGTAATAACGTCAGCACGTTCGGCAGAGTCAGGAGTTCTTCACGCGCCAAGGGTTTCATATTTCACGTCCGATTTCAGCAGGTCGTGATCAGGCCTTGCGTTTTTCCCAGTCGGCCTGGAAATTCTCCAGACCAATATCAGTCAAGGGATGTTTCAAAAGTGAGTCGATAACCTTAAGGGGGATAGTCGCCACATCGGCGCCCATCAAAGCGCCCTGAACCACATGCAGGGGGGTGCGCACACTGGCCACCAGCACCTCTGTATCAAAGGCGTAGTTGGCGTAGATCTCCACTATCTGGCGGACAAGCTCCATACCGTCGTGGGATACGTCATCCAAGCGGCCCACAAAGGGGCTGATATAGGTGGCTCCCGCCTTGGCGGCCAAAAGGGCCTGCATGGGGGAGAAGCAAAGGGTGACGTTGACCTTGATGCCCTCTGAAGAAAGCGTCTTGATAGCCTTGAGGCCTTCTTTGATGATCGGCACCTTGACCACCACGTTGTCGCCCCAGGTGGCGTATTCGCGGGCCTCGGCCACCATTGCATCGTGGTCTGTGGCGAAAACCTCAACGCTCACCGGTCCGGAGACCACTTCCAGGATCTCCTTGATGCAGGGCTCGAACTCCTTGCCGGTCTTGGCAACCAGGCTGGGGTTGGTGGTCACGCCGTCCAACACCCCGAGGCTTTTGGCCTCTTTGATCTCGTTTATGTCTGCTGTGTCGATAAAAATCTTCATGTTAAAAACTCCTAATGGACACCAAAGCGGCTCTTTTGGGGCCGACTTGTTCTGCTGCTCCAGGCAGCCTTTTAACTATCAATCCTTGCCGTTTTCCCTGGCGGATATCAAATAAGCATCCCGGCATTCCTTGGAGCAGAAATATAAATCCTCACCGCGGGACCTGACATGGATAGCTTCATTCATAGGCAGATATGTACCGCAATGGGGATCCTGCACCATGACATCAATCACTTCATCAGGTTTGGTTCTCTTGCGATTTTTTCGCCTGTCTCCATCGCCACCGCTAAGCCAATTTTTGACACCCTTATATAGGGTCCAGATCAAAAATGCGATTACCGCAATTTTGATCAGGTTCCAGATTCCCATGTAGTTTTCTCCGCTTTTTGGCTCATAAGCTCCTCTGGGCTCATATCTGAAAGAAGCTCGGAGGCGGTTTTCCCCAAACCCGGCAACACCAGATCCGGAGCCAGCTCAACCAGGGGCATCAATACAAAAACCCTTTGGTGCATCTGGGGATGAGGCACCTTCAACCTGGAATGGTCTATTATCCTGTCTCCAAAAAGCAGGATATCCAGATCCAGGGTTCTGGGGCCCCATTTTCGGATGCGCTCCCTGCCCTGGGCCTGCTCCACGGCCAAAAGCCCATCCAAAAGAGCCAAAGGATCACCGCTAAAAATACCACGGCAAACAGCGTTTACAAATCTCCCCTGATCCTGGGGGCCAACCGGAGCCGTCAGATAAGGGGAAGAAACAGCTATATCCTTATAACCCTTTATCTTTTTCATGCCGCTCAGACCGGCTTTCAGGTATTCAAAGCTGTCACCCAAGTTGGAGCCCAGGCCAATAAAGACATCAAAAGCCTGATTCACTTTATCTTACAGCCCCATCTTGGCGATGCGCTCCACCGCTTCCTGTAACCGGCCCTTGCTCACGGTAAGGGCAAAACGAACATACCCCTCGCCCGGAGCGCCGAAACCATTGCCCGGAGTGGAGACCACGCCGCACTCTTCCAACATGCGGGTGGTGAACTCGGTGCTCGTCAAGCCATCCGGGCAAGGGCACCATACATAGAAGGTGGCTTTGGGAGTGGCCACGTCCAGGCCCAGATTGCGCAGCCCTTCAACCAGAACATCCCGCCTTCCCTTGTACATCTCGTTATTGCGGTAGACAAAGTCCTGGTCGCCGGTCATGGCGGTGATGCCTGCCTGCTGAACCACGTCAAAGGCCCCGGAATCTATCTGGCTCTTTACCTTGCCCAGGCCCGCCACCAGGTCCTCGTTTCCAATGGCATAGCCGATGCGCCAGCCGGTCATGTTGTAGGTCTTGGAAAGGCTGTGGAACTCAATGGCCACTTCCTTGGCTCCGGGGACCTCCAGGATGCTGTGGGGCTGGTAGCCGTCAAAGGCCATCTCGGTATAGGCTGCGTCTGAAACCAGAATCAGGCCGTGTTCATGGCAGAACTCCACCACTTTCTTGTAGAAGTCCAGATCCGCCGTGGCCGCGGTGGGGTTGTTGGGATAGTTGATGACCAGCGCCTTGGCCCTTTTCAAATCCTCGGGCTTGATGGCGTCTAAGTCCGGCAAAAAGTCGTTTTCCTTTAACAAGGGCATTTCAACCGGCTCTCCGCCCGCCATGATGGTGGAGGCATGATAAACCGGATACGCCGGGCTCGGCACCAGAACCACATCACCTATATTCACAAAGGCCAGGGGGAAATGTGCCACACCCTCTTTGCTGCCGATCAGGGCGATCACCTCTTTGGCAGGATCCAGGGTAAGGCCAAAGCGGTTTTTAATCCACTGGGCGGCGGTATCCCTGAAGCTGCTCATGCCCGAATAAGCGGGGTAATGGTGATTGGCCGGATCCGCCGCAGCCTGGCACAGGCTTTCCACCACATGGGCCGGAGAACCGTGGTCCGGGTCTCCTACTCCCAGGTCGATAATATCCACCCCCCTGGCGGCCACTGCGTCGCGCAGGCGGTCCAGCTCGGCAAACAGATACGGGGGCAACTTTTGCAAACGATCGGCGAATTCAAACTTCATCTATCTGACCTTTCGAAAAGGTTATTTTTCATATAAAACACTTTTTGAGTATAAAATGCTCAAGCGTCGATCACAGGGTTCTTAAGACGACCCACCCCCTCAATTTCTATGGTCATCTCTTGGCCCGCCACAACCGGGCCCACCCCGGCGGGAGTGCCGGTGGCAATGACATCACCTGGGAGAAGAGTCATAACCTTGCTCACAAAGGATACAACCTGGGCCACGGAAAAAATTAAATCCGAGGTGTGGCTGTCCTGGCGGATCTCATTATCAACCAGGGCGCGTAAATAGACCTCTCCGGGTTCAATCCCTTTGGTGATCACAGGCCCCAGGGGGCAGAAGGTGTCAAAGCTTTTACCCCTGGTGAACTGAATATCCTTGGCCTGCAGGTTCCGTTCGGTTACATCGTTTAAGCAGGTGTAGCCCAATACGTATTCCAGGGCCCGGGAGGGCTCGACCTGAGAGCATAATGAGGAAATGACTATACCCAACTCCGCCTCATAATCAACCCTGGTGGCGTTTCTGGGCCTTATCACAGCCTGGCCCGGACCTATGACCGTGGTGGACGGCTTGAGAAATATAAGGGGTTCCTCGGGCAGGGGATGGTTCATCTCCCTGGCATGGGCCTTGTAATTAAGCCCCACGGCCACCACCTTGCTCGGTTCCGTAGGCGCTAAAAAGGCCGCCTCAGCCGGGTCCAGGCAGATGTCTGAAAGCTCCGCGCCGGAAAAAACGCATCCATTATATAACTTAAGCCCGCCTTTTTCCAAAAGGGCGTAGCGGGCCTCACCATTATGCATCAC
Source organism: Dethiosulfatarculus sandiegensis (assembly GCF_000931935.2). GTDB lineage: Bacteria > Desulfobacterota > Desulfarculia > Desulfarculales > Desulfarculaceae > Dethiosulfatarculus > Dethiosulfatarculus sandiegensis. Next base: position 20,528 of record NZ_AZAC01000045.1, on the reverse strand, counting down.
CCTGGCAATGGCCTTGGACGCGAAAATATCCTTGGGGTCAACTGGATGTGCTGCCACTTGATGATCCTCACGCGCTAAAAGGGGCCGTCTCCGGCCGTATAATCTACTACAAAAGGAGCCGGTCTCCCGGCTGTCTAAACTATAGCAAAGTCGCTTCGGACTTTGCCGGACGTCACTTGGCAAAAACGTGGTTTTGACAAGTGACTCGAATTACTCGACTTAAGAAAGTCTTGCAATTCGGCGGGCTGTTATAAACAGCCGCAAAAGGAGCCGGTCTCCCGGCTCCTTTTATCTTTTTTTCAATCAGTTAGACCCAACACATCGGGCATGTCGTAAAGGCCCGGCTCCTTTTGGCTTATCCACACAGCCGCTCTAATAGCACCCTGGACGAATGTGTCCCTGGACTGGGCCTTGTGGGTTAGCTCCAGGCGTTCGCCCTGGCCAATGTAATACACAGTGTGTTCGCCCACAATATCTCCGCCCCTGATCACACTGACCCCGATCTCCTCTTTGGGTCTGGCTCCCACCAGACCTTTGCGGCCATGGGCGCAGACCTCATCCACGTCCCAGCCCCTTTGTTTGGCCAGTTCGTCTATGATCTTGACCGCGGTTCCGCTGGGCGCGTCTTTTTTCTGGTCGTGATGCGCCTCTAAAACCTCCAGGGCGTAATCAGGGCCCAGGACCTTGGTTATCATGCCGGCCAATTTGAACATGAGGTTCATGCCCACGCTCATGTTCGGAGCGAAGACCACCGGGATCTCTTTGGCATAGGAGGCTATTTTTTCTCTTTCCTCAACCGAGAGGCCGGTGGTTCCGATAACGCAGGCCTTGCCCAGCCTGGCCGCCACGGCCAAGTTCTGCATGGTGGCTTCCGGAACAGTGAAATCCACCAGCACATCGGCTATTTCAAGGGCCTTTTCCGCACTGTCGGCCACCACCCCTTCCAGGGAGGCGACTCCGGCCAGCTCGGACAAGGGGCGTCCCACATATTCACTGTTCGGAGCTTCAAAGCCGCTTACAGGAACAGCCTCCTCATGAGCGGCCGAAAGAGCCAGTATCCTTCTTCCCATACGACCGGCCGCGCCGGCCACAGCCACTTTGACCATAAGAACCTCTCCCCTTAGGAGATTATGCTGTGATCCTTGAGAATCTTGACCAGCTTTTCTTTGTTCGCAGGCTGCATCTCGCACAAGGGCAGGCGCATATCCGAATTGGGGATAATGCCGGCCATGGCCACCGCGGTTTTCACCGGAATGGGGTTGGTCTCGATAAACATGGCATTGCAAAGCGGGGTCAGCTCGTTTGCCCTTTTCTGCGCCTCGGCCACATTGCCGTCCTGCCAGGCCTTGACCAGCTGGGACATTTTCTTGGGCAGAAGGTTGGCAAGCACGCTGATCACGCCCTTGCCGCCGATGGCCAATACCGGCAGGGTCAGGCCGTCGTCACCTGCAAACAAAGCCGCGTTGTCTCCGCACAGGTTCACCATGCTGGCCATCTGGCCCAGGCTGCCGCTGGCTTCCTTAATGGCCACCACCTCGGGCAGCTCGGTTATGCGGGCCATGGTCTCAGGCGTGATGTTAATCCCGGTGCGGCCCTGGATGTTGTAGACCACTATCGGCAGGGGGGCCTTCTGGCAGATGGCCTGGAAATGGCGGAAAATGCCCTCCTGGGTGGGTTTATTGTAATAAGGGGTTATATGCAGGGCCGCATCCGCCCCCACATCTTTGGCAAAACGGGTCAGATCAATGGCTTCGGCGGTGTTGTTGGAACCGGCGCCGGCAACCACGGGCACCCGTTTTTTAGCCGCGTCCACAGTAATCTCGATCACCCGTTTATGCTCGTCGTGGCTAAGGGTGGCGGATTCTCCAGTGGTGCCGCAGGGTACGAGCCCGCTGACGCCGTTCTCAATCTGGAACTCGATGAGCTCCCTGAGCGCCTCTTCGTCGACCTGACCATCCTTAAAAGGTGTGACCAAGGCCACCAAGACTCCATTCAACATTGCCTCTCTCCTAATCTATGACTTTAACCAGTCAAAGGCCTCCTGGTTCAGAAGGCCGGTAAACACGTAAGATGCTCCGCCTTGTAAAAACACGTTGGCGATGCCGTCATCTTCCAGGGTGAAATAAACCGTCAGCCACTCCCCGCTTCTGACCCTCACCTTGACCGGGGATTTAAACCAGCCCTTCCAGCCGGCCACCAGGGCCGAGGCGGTTACACCGGTGCCGCAGGCCAGGGTTTCGTCCTCCACTCCCCTTTCATAGGTGCGAACCAAAAGCGCGCCGTCTTTTGCCTGGGCAAAATTGGCGTTGGTGCCCTGGGGAGCAAAGTGCTTGTGATAGCGGATGGCCCGGCCCCAGAGGGTTACATCGGTGGATTCTATATCTTCCACCGGTAAAACGGCATGGGGAACGCCGGTATTCACCCCGTCCAAGGTGAATTCACCCTCTTCCAGGGTGAGATTAAGGTCCTTATAAACCCCAAAAGGCTGGATCATCTCCAGCTTTACTTCCTGGTCCATGATCCAGGCGCGTATGGGCCCGGCCAGGGAATCGAAGACCATCTCCTTGCCTGCCAGCCCGTTATCAAAGGCAAAGCGGGCCGCGCAACGGCCTCCGTTTCCGCACATCTCAGCCGAAGAACCGTCGGCATTAAAGAAATCCCATTTAAAATCAACAGGACCGTATTTTTCGTCCACTCTATCCGAGGGGCTCATTATTATCAAGCCGTCGGCCCCCACAGACCTTCTGCGGCAGCAGACAGCCTCGGCCAAAAGCGGCATAACCTCAACGGGGATCTTGGCTTCCCGATTGTCAATCAGGACAAAATCATTACCCGTACCGGTCATTTTAGTTATTTTTATTCCGGCCAAGGGTAAAAGAGGAGTGATATCCTTCATTTTAAAAGCTACTCCATCCAGTCCGGAAGGGATTCCCCCCGGCAGAGATCCTCGTAGGTTTCCCTTTGCTTCACCACTGCCCACTTTTCGCCGCTGACCAGGACTTCGGCAGCCCGGGGACGGGAATTGTAATTGGAACTCATGGTATAGCCATAGGCTCCGGCACTCATAAAGGCCACCAGATCGCCGGGCTCAAAACGGGGAACCTCTCGGTCCTTGGCCAGAAAATCGCCGGTCTCGCAAATGGGGCCCACCACGTCCGCAGTTATGGTCTCCTGATCTTTTCTGATCTGAACCGGCTGAACTCCGTGGAAAGAGCCGTAAAAACTGGGACGCATGAGGTCGTTCATGGCCGCATCCACCACCACGAAATTCTTTACCGGCGTCTTTTTGGTGACCACCACCTCGGCCAGCAGTATGCCCGCGTTGCCGACCAGCGCCCTGCCCGGCTCCAAGACCGGCCTCATGCCGAGCTCCTCCAGGGTGTTGCGCAGAGTGGCCGCATATTCAGCCGGTTTGGGAGGGGTTTCCTGGTCATAGGTGATGCCCAGTCCGCCGCCCAGATCCAGAAGCTCAAGTTGAATGCCCTTTTCCCTCAGTTTGGTGATCAGGTCAACCAACCTGCTCAAGGCGTCGGCAAAGGGGCTGGTCTGGGTGAGCTGGCTGCCGATGTGGCAGGAGACGCCTTTCAGCTCCAGGTTGGGCAAGGCCTTGGCCACCTGGTACTGCTCAAAGGCGTCTTCCATGGTGAGGCCGAATTTGTTCACAGCCAGGCCGGTGGTGATCTTGGGATGGGTCTTGGCATCCACATCCGGATTGACCCTGAAGCTCACGGGCGCTTTTTTGCCGAGCCTGCCCGCCACCTGGTTCAGCATATGCATCTCCTGGATGCTCTCTATATTGAACATCAGGATGCCTTTTTCGAGGCCCATCTCCATTTCACGGATAGTTTTGCCCACGCCGGAATAGACTACGCGCCCGGCGGGGACCCCGGAGGCCAGGGATCTGTACATTTCACCACCGCTGACAATATCCACACCACCGCCCATGGCGGCGAAAGTTGCAATCACCGCCCGGTTGGTATTGGCCTTTACCGCCAGGCAAATCAGGGGATCAAGGCCTTTGAACGCCTCTTCAAAGGCCTTCATGTGCCTTTGCAAGGTGCCCTGGGAATAAACAAAACAGGGAGTCCCGACCTTGGCGGCGATCTCCCTTAGATCAACATCCTCGGCATACAATACTTGTTGTCGGTAGTTGAAATGATGCATGTTGCGGATCACCTCTTTGACTGACCTCGCCCGCTGGATTAAAGGTGAAAGATTCTTACAGGCAAGGCAGATAGTTATTTTTAACCGCGCCGTTTCCCTTTAAGCGGGAAACGGCGCGGATTTTTCAAGCTTACTTAAAAGTCCTCCCGAACCTTATCAAGCGCCGTTCGGCAAAAATATGCCTTAACAAACGTCCCGAATCACTTGTATTAAGACATACTCGTAATTCGACGGGCCGTCCATGATTTTGTCAGGGTCGGAAGGTAAGGGAAACTTCTTCGCTGTAACCGCTTAAGTTTCCGGCCTGGTCCACACTCTGAACCCGGTAGGTGTAAGTCTCACCCGCCTTGGCCGTTGTGTCCAGATAGGTGTTCTCACTGTTCAGGACATTATTCAGCAATTGCCATTTATCGCCCTTTTTGTCCTGCCGGAAGATGCGGTAGCCGCTGACATCCGGCTCGGGGTTGGGGGAGAAACGCAATAAAACGCCCTGGGCGTGATTCACGGCCATCAAGTCCGCGGGGACCTGGGGAGCGGTGAGATCCTGGGGCATTGCCTTGACCCTTTCACCAGGGTCTCCCAGAACCTGCCTGCCCGCAACCCGGCTCACCGAAGCCACGCTGTAATAGTAGGTTTCACCGTTCACCACGCTCTTGTCCAGAAGGCCGGGCTCAACCAAGGGCATGGTGTTCAAGGCCCTGGGCTCGGAGTCTTCCGCCCCCTGGCGGTAAACCACATACCCGCTTAGGCCCTCATCACCCAATTTTTCACGATCAACCACAGGACCTTGCCAGGAGACCTGGACTTCAGAATCTCCGCTTCTCACAAAAAGCCCTTTGGGCGGAGCGGTGAGAATGACCCTGGGGGCCCGGGCCAGGCTGGAAGGCTCGCTTTTGCGACCTGCGGCGTCTTCTAAAACCACCCTGTAAACCGCTTCCTTGCCGACCGGAGCGTTCTGGTCCAGCCACTGGAAGATACCGCCTTCCATCAAAACGGCATCACTTCCGCTCAAGTCGAAAACGCGCTCATTGCGCAGGCGGGGTATGCAGGGGGGGCACTTGGGGTTGCCGGTCAAAGGCAGGTAGGCAAAGCGCAGACGCACCTTGACCACTCTTTGGGCAGGCCGGTCCGCCGCGGGAACGCCAAGGGAGACCTGAATTCCATTGGCCATGGTCCTGGCCTTTAAATTCGTCACCTGTTGGGGCCCCACTTCAGCGGAAGGAGAAGGAAGACCCTTTATTCCGCAGCCCGCAGCCATCACTAACAGGGAAACCAGGCACAGCCACTTCATCGCTATTTTGGCCATAAGCGCTTTTTCGCCTCCTTAAGGGCCGCCTCCACATTGGCGCCGGCAGTGCCGCCAAAACTGGTGCGACGGTTAACAGCCTCTCTAGGTTCCAATACCGGGTACAGGTCCTTTTGTATCACATCTGACAGGCCCTGGTACTCTTCCAGGCTGATCTCATTAAGTGTGCGCCCGGTTTTTTCGGCCAAACGCACCGCTTTGCCTGAAACCTCGTGGGCCTTTCTAAAGGGAAGCCCTCTTTCGGCCAGATAGTCGGCCAACTCGGTTGCGTTTAAAAAACCGCCCTTTACCGCCTCGGCCATGCGGCTTTCACGGACCGTCAGGCTGCCGAGCAAGGGAGCAAGCACCCTTAAACAGTCCATGACCGTTTCAAAAGAATCAAAAACCGGCTCTTTGTCTTCCTGCAGGTCTTTATTATAGGCCAGGGGAAGCCCCTTTAAAACCGTAAGCAGGGCCACCAGGTTGCCCATCACCCTGCCGGTTTTCCCCCTGATCAGCTCCGCCGCGTCCGGGTTCTTTTTCTGGGGCATAATGGAGCTGCCGGTGGCAAAGGCGTCTGAGAGGCTCACAAACCCAAATTCCTGACTGGACCAGAGCACCAGCTCCTCGGCCAGACGGGAAAGATGCACCTGGATAAGCCCCAGCACAAATAGAAACTCGGCGCTGAAATCCCGGTCGCTCACCGCGTCCAGGGAATTTCGGGCCAGGTCTTTGAAGCCCAGGTCCTTGGCCACCAATGCCGGGTTCACATCAAAGGTGGTGCCTGCCAGGGCGGCCGCGCCCAAAGGCAGGGTGGAGGTGCGGTCCAAACAGTCGGCCAACCGGGACCTGTCCCGCCAGGCCATCTCCACATAAGCCAGCATATGATGACTGAACAAGACCGGCTGGGCCCTTTGCAGGTGGGTGTAACCCGGCATTATCACCTGGCGGTTTTTCTCGGCCAGCTCAAAAAGCGCCCTTTGGTACTCCAAAAGCGCCTGATCCAGCTCGCGCCCGGCATCCAGGACCCACAACCGTAAGTCTGTGGCCACCTGATCGTTCCTGGATCGGGCGGTGTGCAACCTGCCCGCCGCCTCGCCGATGATCTCCTTCAGCCTCACCTCCACATGGGTGTGGATATCCTCCAGGGAGTCGGTGAACACCATCTCGCCCGCGGCCAGTTCCTTTTCTATCTGCAGAAGGCCCTTTTGAATGGCCTGGTTGTCTTCCGCGCTGATAATGCCCTGGCCGGCCAGCATGGAGGCGTGAGCCCTGGAGCCTCTTATGTCCTGGGCCCACATCTTTTTATCAAACGAGATGGAGGCGTTTATGCGCTCCATCATGAGGTGGGTCTCCTCTTGGAAACGCCCGCCCCATTGTTTTTGCTTTTTATTTTGTTCAGTCACAAATCCACCTAAATTGGCCTTGCAGAATGTTCCAAACGCCCCGCCAGGCGGGCCAAGGGCACCCCCCCAAGAAATGCTTTTTTTGGGGGGTGATTGATGCCCAGCCATGTCGCGCAGCCTTGAAAAGAGAGCAATATAAGCAAGTTGCTAAAATTTAATTTTAGCAACTTGCCTGTTTAATTACTTGCCGCTCTTTTCCTGCATGGCGTGACGAATCCTGAGCCTCAGGCCGTTCAAACGGATGAACCCGGCTGCGTCGGCCTGGTTGTAGACCTCGTCCGCCTCGAAAGTGGCCACGTCCTCGCGGTAAAGCGAGTAAGGAGACCTGCGGCCCAGCACGCTGACACTGCCCTTGTACAGCTTCAGTTTCACCTGGCCGGTGACATTTTCCTGGGACTCATCGAACATGCCCTGCAAAAGCTCGCGCTCCGGGCTGAACCAATAACCGTAATACAGCATTTCACTGTACTGGGGCAAGAGGCTGTCTTTCAAGTGGTGAACTTCCCTGTCCAGGCAGATGGACTCAAGAGCCATGTGAGCGGCTCTCAGCACGGTTCCGCCCGGGGTCTCGTACACGCCTCTGGACTTCATGCCCACAAAGCGGTTCTCCACCATATCCACCCGGCCGATGCCGTTACGGCCGCCGAGCTCGTTCAAACGAGCCAGCATGTTCGCCGGGGTCAGGGGCTCGCCGTCTATGGCCACGGGATCGCCCTTTTCAAAATCAATCACAATGACTTCGGGCTTGTCGGGGGCCTTTTCCGGGCTCACGCTCATTACGAACATGTCTTCCGAAGGCTCGTTCCAGGGATCTTCCAGCACGCCGCCCTCAAAGGAAATATGCAAAAGGTTTCTGTCTGTGGAGTAAGGCTTGGCCTTGGTCACCGGAATGGGAATGCCGTGTTTCTCGGCATAGGCCATCAGCACCTCGCGGGAGTTCAAGTCCCACTCACGCCAGGGGGCGATGATCTTGATCTCGGGCGCCAGGGCCTGGTAGCTCAGCTCAAACCTCACCTGGTCGTTACCCTTGCCGGTGGCGCCATGGCTCACCGCCTGAGCGCCTTCCATTCTGGCGATCTCGATCTGACGCTTGGAGATCAGCGGCCTGGCCAGGGTGGTGCCCAAAAGGTACTGGGTTTCATAGATGGCGCCAGCCCTGAAGGCAGGGAACACGTAATCCTTGACAAACTCTTCGCGCAAGTCGTCGATGTAGACTTTGCAGGCGCCTGTGGCCATGGCTTTTTCCCTGACCGGATCCAATTCCTCGCCCTGGCCCAAATCCGCGGCAAAAGCCACGACTTCGCAGTTGTAAGTTTCCTTGAGCCATTTAAGGATAACCGAAGTATCCAGACCACCGGAATAAGCCAATACAACCTTGTCTATCTTGTTTTCCATGGTAATCACCTTCACCAAATACGCCGCGCCCCGGGGGGCATCCATATTCCAGCATAAGGAAAACGCGGCATTTCATATTAAACCCGCCAGGAACCACCCCTGGCCGCATTAATTTCTTTTAAACAGGCTGAAACAACAGCCGTTTAATCCTCCATCAAGGCTTCCATAATCGCCTTTTGCATATGCAGGCGATTCTCGGCCTGGTCCCAAACCACTGAGTTGGGGCCTTCCAGCACCTCCTCCGAGATCTCTTCACCACGGTGAGCGGGCAGGCAGTGCATGACTATCGCCGCCGCCTTGGCCTTTTCCAGAAGTTTCCGGTCCAGGCAGTAACCGCTGAAGGCCTTAAGTCGTTTTTTGGTCTCTTCTTCCTGACCCATTGAGGTCCAGACATCGGTTGAGATCACATCCGCCTTTTCCACGGCCTCGGCCGGATCATTGGTCAGAAGAATTTTTGCGCCCGAGGTCTGGGCATGCCCCAGGATCTCCGGATCGGGCAGATAGCCTTCCGGGCAGGCCAGGCGCAGTTCAAAGCCCAGTCGGGCCGCCGCTTCCAGCCAGGAATGGGCCATGTTGTTGCCGTCTCCCACCCAGGCATACACCGGCTTTCTTACATCACCTAAGTTCTCATGCACAGTCAAAAGGTCGCTCATCACCTGGCAGGGGTGATATTTGTCGGTAAGGGCGTTGATCACCGGCACGCTTCCGTGGGTGGCAAGCTCTTCCACCACTTCCTGGCCAAAGGTGCGAACCACCATGGCGTCGGCATAGCGGCTTAAAATGCGGGCCGTATCCCGAAGCGGTTCGGAGCGGGCAAGCTGCATATCCCTGGAAGCCATGAAAAGGGGATGCCCGCCAAGCTGGGAGACACCTATCTCAAAGGAAACCCTGGTCCTGGTGGAGGATTTTTCAAAAATCATGGCCACGGCCTTGTCGGTCAGGGGCCTGGGTTTAAAACCCTTGGGCCAGCCCTGCTTTAATTCAAGCGCGCGGGCAACCAGACCCAGGACTTCTTCGGTGGTCAGCTCCCTTATGGTCAAAAGGTGTTTAGTGGCTAATTTCATGGTGAACGACCTCACTTTTCAACTTGGCCGGAGTCCCAGCCGATCAGGGTTTGCAAAAGAACTTCAGAAAAAGCGTCTATCTGTTCCCTGGTTATGATCAAGGGAGGCACGAACCGCAGAATATCTCCTTGGGTGCAGTTGACCACAAAACCCTTTTCCAAAAATTCTTTAACCAAGGGTGCGCCCGGGCCGCTGAGTTTAAGGCCCAGCAAAAAGCCCAGCCCCCTCACCTCCAAAACCTTCTCAGGCAGTTTGGCGGCTATTTGTTCCAGTTTTTGCTTAAAGTAGGCGGATCTTTGGGCCACGTCATCCATGAAGCCCGGCTCGGTCAGAACCTGCATCACCTCGCGGGCCGCAGCCATGACAATGGGGCCCGCCCCAAAGGTGGTGCCGTGGGTTCCGGGGCCAAACAGATCGGCTGCTTCCTTTTTGGCCAACACCGCGCCTGCGGGCAGGCCGTTGGCTAAGGCCTTGGCCAAGGTCATGATATCCGGCGTAATGCCGAAATGCTCATAGGCAAATAGCTTGCCCGTCCGGCCCAGGCCGGTCTGCACCTCGTCAAAGATCAAAAGTGCGCCCTTTTCGTCGCACAGCTTTCTCACCTTCTCAAGATACTCTTTTTCAGCCGGAACCACGCCGCCCTCTCCCTGAACGGGCTCCATCATGACCGCGCAGGTATTTTCGTCCCATTGTTTTTGCAGGACCTCGAAATCACCGAACGGAACATGGCTGAAGACCGGAGCCAGGGGGTCGTAGCCCTTTTGAATCATCTCCTGGCCCGTGGCCGAAAGAGCGGCAAAGGTGCGCCCGTGAAAAGAGCGCTCCATGCTGATCACCCCAAAGGCGCCGTTTAACTTTTCCTTACCCCAAAGCCGGGCCAGTTTTAAGGCCCCTTCATTGGCCTCGGCCCCTGAATTGCAGAAAAAAACCTGGTCTGCAAAGGAATTTTCAACCAGAAGCTCTGCCACCACAGCCTGAGGCTCGGTGTAGAAAAGATTGGAAACATGAGTCAAGGAAAGGGCCTGGTCGCATACGGCCTTGGTCACGGCCGGATGGGCGTGCCCCAGGTTGCAAACGGCTATGCCGGCCAGAAGATCCAGATATTCATTGCCCTGATCATCAAAAAGTGTGCATCCTCGGCCTCGCAGGAACATGACCTGGCTGCGCTTGTAAGTGCCCATTACGTACCGGTCTATCTTCTGCATTTCCGTGAGGCTCATAACACACTATCCTTTCAAAATGGTTCCCACGCCCTGGTCGGTAAACAACTCCAGAAGCAAGGCGTTTTTTGCCCTGCCGTCTATTATGTGAGCGCTCGCCACCCCATGGTCCAGGGCATCCAGACAACAGTTCAGCTTTGGAATCATGCCGCCTGTAACAGTTTGTTTATCCATGAGTTCCCGGGCTTGCACCTTGGTCATCTCAGATATGAGATTCTGCTTGTCACCCATCACGCCCGGCGTGTCGGTTAAAAGAACCAGCTTTTGCGCCCGTAGACCACTGGCCAGGGCGCTGGCCACCAGATCCGCGTTGATGTTTAGGGATTCCCCATCCGGGCCCTGGCCCACCGGCGCGATCACTGGAATAAACTTGCCGTGCTCAAGGGTCTGCAAAACCTGGGGATTCACCGTCATCGGCTTTCCGACCAGCCCCAGATCCACGATCTCCGGCGGCTGACCATCTTTGACTCTTTTGGTGAGTTTGAGCTTCTCGGCCTGAACCAGACCGGCGCTGTGGCCGGAGAGCCCCACCGCATTGCCGCCGTGTTGATTGAGCATGGCCACAATGGAGGTGTTCACCTCTCCGATAAGCACCATCTTCACCACGTCCATGACCTCCGGGCTGGTCACCCGCATGCCGTCCACAAACTCTGATTCTATATCAAGGCGTTTCAGCAAATTGCCAATCTGGGGTCCGCCGCCATGGACCACAACCGGGTATATACCCACGGTTCGCAAGAGGATGAGGTTTAAGGCAAAACTCTCTTTAAGCTCCTCATCCACCATGGCGTGTCCGCCGTATTTGACCACAATGGTCTGTCCGGCAAAACGCCGGATGTAAGGCAGCGCCTCCATTAAGGTGCGGGCCCTCAGATCAGACTGGTTTTCCATAAAAATACGCCCTCTTGCTGCTCAAAGTTTTTAGATGAGCGCCTCACCTTGTTCTTGAATGGGCGCTATATCTGCAGACAGTTTTTTTAAATAAAACCGCCTGCAAAACAACCGGCTATCAGAGAATATATCTGGTCAGGTCATTATCCTGACTGATCTTGGAGAGTTTTTCCCGCACATACTCGGCGGTTATAACCAGCTCTTTTTCCCGGCTGTCCGGTGCGTCAAAAGAGATATCTTCCAAAAGGCGTTCCATTACCGTATGCAGCCTGCGCGCGCCTATGTTTTCGGTGGCCACATTCACCTGGCTGGCCATCTCGGCAATGGCCCTTATAGCATCATCCTTAAATGTCAGTTCAACACCTTCGGTGGACAGAAGCGCCTTGTACTGAGTTATGAGCGCGTTCTCAGGCTCGGTTAAGATGCGTACAAAATCATCTGCCGTGAGGGCCTTGAGCTCCACCCTGATGGGGAAGCGGCCCTGCATCTCAGGCACCAGGTCCGAGGGCTTGGACATGTGGAACGCACCCGCGGCAATAAACAGGATATGGTCTGTCCTGACCATGCCGTGCTTGGTGGTGACTGTGGAGCCTTCCACCAGGGGCAAGAGATCCCTCTGCACGCCTTCCCTGCTCACATCCGGGCCCATGCCGTGTTCCCTGCCCGCGATCTTGTCGATCTCGTCCAGGAAGATGATGCCTTCCTGCTCCACCTTGGCCACAGCCTCCTTGACCACCCGGTCCATGTCTATCAGCTTGCCTGCCTCCTCATTGGTGAGAAGTTCCAAAGCCTCCTTGACCTTGACCTTGCGGCGTTTGGTTTTGGGCGGCATCAGCCCGCTGAGCATGTCCTTTAAATTCATGTCCAGCTCTTCCATACCGCCTGCGCTGAAGATCTCCACCATCGGCATGCTGGACTGGGAATTGACCTCGAGATCAATATAGCGTTCGTCCATCTTGCCTTCGCGCAAAAGCCTGCGCAATTTACTTCTGGTGGGGTTCACATCTTCGTCCTTGCGCACCACCTCCAGATGTTGCTGATCCTGCTCGGTCTGGCGGTCGTCGGGCTGCCTGGGAGGCAAGAGGATATCCAAAAGCCGCTCCTCGGCCACCTCCCGGGCCTTTTGGCGCACGGTCTCCCGCTCTTTTTCCTTGACCATGTTCACGGCCAGTTCGGTCAGATCCCTGACCATGGATTCCACGTCCCGGCCCACATAACCGACTTCAGTGAATTTGCTGGCCTCCACCTTTGTGAAGGGAGAGTCGGCCAACTTGGCCAGGCGTCTGGCCAACTCGGTCTTACCGACTCCGGTGGGGCCTATCATTATGATGTTTTTGGGCGCTATCTCCTCTTGCAGAGGTTCAGGCACCTGGCGCCTGCGCCAGCGGTTGCGCAAGGCAATAGCCACGCAGCGCTTTGCGTCATGCTGGCCGATTACGTATTTATCCAGTTCGGAAACGATCTGTTTTGGTGTAAGGGTGGCCATTAATTTTTTATTCCCTGCCCTTTGAGTAAACGGTTTCTCAAAGGGATAGTGATCAGATTTCTTCCACAAACAGGCTGTGGTTGGTATATATGCAGATATCGGCGGCTATGCCCATGGCTATATTAACAATGGACCTGGCCTCGGTTTCGGTGTGTTCCATCAGCGCCCTGGCCGCGCTCAAGGCATAGGGCCCGCCGGAGCCGATTGCGGCCACGCCTTTTTCCGGTTCAATAACATCGCCGGAGCCGGATATCATTAAAAGATGATCCTTGTCAGCGGCCAAGAGCAGGGCCTCAAGGCGACGTAGATGCTTGTCCGTGCGCCAATCCTTGGCCAGCTCCACCGCAGCCCTGGGAAGGTTGCCGGAGATGGATTGAAGTTTGCCTTCCAGACGCTCAAAAAGGGTGAAGGCGTCTGCCGTGGCTCCGGCAAAACCAGCCAAAACCTGGTCGTTATGCAGCTTGCGCACCTTGCGCGCTCCGGCCTTGACCACAGTGTTGCCCATGGTGACCTGGCCGTCCGAGGCCATTATGACTTTACCCTGATGCCTTAAGGCTAGTACTGTGGTGGAACGAACCACAGGCCCGCCCGGCTGTCCATGTCCCCGGTATTCCAACTTACCGCAATTCATATCTAAAAACACCTCGTTTAAGCCTCTTTCCCAAAGGCCTTTTTATTTTTGTTCAGACCCGGAATCTCCGGGTTCGGAGTCATCCGCAGGCTTTACCGCCCTGGGGTGGGCCTTGTCATACACCTTAAGCAGATGGTCCACGGTCAAATGAGTGTATTTCTGAGTGGTGCTAAGGCTCTTGTGCCCCAAAATTTCCTGCACACTCCTGAGGTCGGCGCCTGCTTCCAACATATGGGTTGCCATGGCGTGACGCAATGCGTGGGGACCGATTTTTCTTGGCATGGTCATGCCTTTTAAATGCTCATCCAACATGCGCTGCACACTGCGGGTAGTAAGCCTGCCTCCTCTCGTGTTGAGAAACAAGGCTGGTTCCGCACCCGCCTCTTTCGGCAACAGCTCGGCTCTTTTTCCCATGTAGGCCTTTAGGGCCAAGGCAGCCTTTTCACCCAGTGGAACCAAACGGGAGTGATCCCCCTTGCCATGCTCCACCTGGACCAGGTCCAGATCCAGCCTGATATGCTCTATATCCAGGCCGACCAGCTCGCTAACCCTGAGGCCGCTGGAATATAAAAGTTCCAGCATGGCTTTATCCCTGGCATCTCTGGCCTCTTGTCTGGCCTGGCCCGCATAGGGCTTGCGTCCGGTCCGTTTCGGTTCGGACTCCACCAGGTGAAAGGCCTCGTCCACACTCAGCCTGGTCGGCAGGGGCCGCTCTTGCTTGGGGCTGCGGACCAGGGCCGCGGGGTTGGCAGGTATACGTCCCTGCCGACACATGAATTCAAAGAAACTTTTAATGCTGTTCAGCTTGCGGGCCACGGTCGAGCGCTTGGAGGTCTTCATGAGCCCCGCCATATAGAACCTTACATGAGCAAGCTCAACCGATTCCCAGGTTTGAAGGCCTCTTCTTTGCTGCAAAAACAAGGCGAATTGGCGCAGATCCCTGGTATAGGCGGCCACTGTATTTTGGGCGAGCCCCCTGGCCTGGGCCAAATGTTCCTCGAATTTCAGCACATCTTTTACCACGCGCCCCCTAAGGACAGCCCGAAAGCGTGAATTGTTTCATCACGCTTAATAAGGCCATTTAACCCTTTGCATGGATGAATTACAAAAGGCAAAGGGTGAAAATTGATATCTTAACCTTTGGGCCCTTAGAATCAACCATAAAAAAAGCGGGCCAGCCCCAAGAGCTGGCCCGCTTGCGTCTTTGGGATCTGAGCTTATGCCCGGGTGTTTTTGATTTTGCGTCGTCGGTTCCAGGCGAGAACACCCATGGAGGAAGCAAGCAAAAGGGCGGTGGCGGGTTCAGGAGTGGCGGAGGGAGGAGTGGGGGAACCCACGCCGCCTAAAAGGACATCCTGGTAGCGACTATGCTGCCCTATGACGGAATAGTCTATGGAAGCGAGATTCACATCCCGGGGAATGGCGCTTAAAAAAGCGTTGGCCAGATTGCGGATGTACCAGCTCCCATTATTGGAAAGCTTGAAAGTGCCGTCATAAAGGGAATGATTCTCGTCATAGATCACTTCCCAGATAGCGAGCTGCAGAGCGGCCATGGTGTCATGCCGACCGTAGTTGGGGTCGTAGGCGTTTCCCAAATCCGGATCATATTCATGCATGAGCCAGGCTGCCTCTCTCTGCCTTTGGCTGAACCGGTCGGACGCCAGCATGTCATAGTCGGCCGTGCCGAAATGAGCGTTCTGGGGCAGGTCCACACAGTAGCCTATATATTCGGACCCATCGTCAAGGGCGGCGTTAAACTGGCCAAGGTATGCCGTTTTGTAGTGCCCTCTGTAGATTACACCATAGGATCCGGCGTTTTCATAGTTAAGGATGTTGATGTTGTCGGCCAGGGCCGGGGTTGTCAAAAGCAGAACTCCCAGCAATGCCAAAAATATCTTACGCATCTTTTTCACCTCACTAGAGTACAACTTGCGGCCGAGTAGCAATACAGGCGATCTTCGCGGCGGGTTGTCCCTATATTGAAGATTCATCCTACTGAAATTGTCTTAACTGCTCGTGGCTGTGCTCACACTTTAGGTATTATTCGTGAGTATATTATATTAGAGAATATTTCCTAAAATGCAACCCTGGAAGCAGATCTTAATCATATTCGACATAAAACCAATCAATCCCGGATCTTTTTTTAGCGCCCCATGTAAAGGAAATGAATATCTACAAACTTGTTCCTACAGGCCAAGGCCGAACCGACCGGGAGATAGTGGCGGCAGTGATCAAAAAACAACCAAACCCGGATTTATTATGAATTTTATTAAGTATTCAAACAGTTATACGGTATCAAAAAAATTATCAACCCAAAGGGTTAAATAAATTATTCAGATTACAGGATTCATGAGCTAAAAAGCGCAAACAGACGGAAGGGGAAGGTTTCCGGAAAGATAAGCAAGCGGATTTTCAGCCGGGTTTTGCTGCTTTTTAGGCTTGACTTGAAGCCTGTGCTTGGTTAGGTTTTCACCTTGATTTAAAAATGAATACACTCAATCTTCATTTCTTCAGTAGCTAGGAGTCAGTATGAGCCAAGACATTAACCTGAACCGGACCATCGCTTTGGTGGGCCATGGTGGGGCAGGAAAGACTTCTTTTGCCGAAGCCCTTCTTTTCAACAGCAAGGCCATTGATCGTCTAGGCAAGGTGGATGAGGGCAACGCCACCATGGACTTCGAGCCTGAAGAAACCAAGCGTGGCGGCAGCATAAGCGCCTCATTTGGCCACTATACCCATAAAAAGCACCAGATCCATTTTATTGATACGCCCGGTGACGACAACTTCCTCTCAGACGCGGCCGCAGCTCTCAAGGCCGTGGACGGAGTGGTCATGTTGGCAGACGCCATTGACGGTGTCAAGGTCCAGGGCGAAAAGGTTTGGCAATTTGTCAAAAAAGAAGCTCTGCCCACCCTTATCGTAGTCAATAAAATGGACCGTGAACGGGCCAGCTATGAAACCGCGCTGGGCTCCATCGCCGAAATGCTCGAAACCAAGGCCGTGAGCTTGGCCATGCCCATCGGCGAAGGCCCGGATTTCAAAGGCATTGTGGATCTTCTGGCCAACCAGGCCTATATGTACGAGCCCGATGGGTCCGGCAAAATGACCAAAGCCGATGTGCCGGCCGATTTGGCTGACCAGGTGGAAGAAGCCCGCGAAGTCTTGATCGAGGATATCACCGAAGCGGAAGACTCCCTCATGGAGCGCTACTTAGAAGGCGAAGAACTCTCTGCCGATGATCTGGCCGCCGGTCTGGCCAAGGGAGTCAAGGAACAACTTTTTGTGCCGGTAGTGCCTGTCAGCGCTTATCAGAACATGGCCATTCAACCGGTGATGAACCTGATCAACAGCCTTTTGCCTTCCCCCTTGGATGCCAAACCCATCGTAGGCGTGAAACCCGACACTGAAGACGAGATAACCCGCGAAGCCGATCCGGAAGGGCCTTTGGCCGCTCTGGTCTTTAAAAACGTGGTCGACGCCTTTGCCGGCCAGCTCTCCATGGTCCGTGTTTTCAGCGGCACCCTGACCACAGGCTCCCAGCCCAAAAACATCAACCGGGACGCCACAGAGAAGTTCAACCAGCTTCTTGAAATGACCGGCAAGAACCAGAAGACAGTCAGCGAGGCCGGACCGGGCAGCATTGTCGCCATTCCCAAACTCAAGGAGACCAAAGCCGGCGACACCCTGGCCGATGAAAAAGACCCGATTCAGTTCCCCGTGGTCGAACCCCTGCCCGCAGTTATCAACTACGCTATTGAGCCCAAGGAAAAAGGCGACGAGGAAAAAGTCTTTGCAGGCATCAACCGCCTGCTGGAAGAAGACCCCTCCTTGCGCCTCGGCAGGGATCCCCAGACCGGCGAGGCCATTCTCTCCGGCATGGGCAGTGTGCATATTGAAACCACTCTGGAGCGCCTGAAGCGTAAATTCGGAGTGGAGGTTCAACTGAACAAACCCAAAGTGCCCTATCGCGAGACGATTAAAGGCTCCACCAGGATCCAGGGCCGTTATAAAAAGCAGACCGGCGGCCGCGGCCAGTTCGGTGACACCTGGCTGGTGATTGAACCTGCCGGTGAGGGCGAAGGCTATGTGTTCCTCGACGAAATCGTCGGCGGCGCCATTCCCAGGAACTATATCCCGGCCGTGGAAAAGGGTATTGACGAAGCCATGAACCAGGGGGTCTACGCGGGCTACCCCATGGTCGACATCAAGGTGCACTTGGTGGACGGTTCCTTCCACCCGGTCGACAGTTCTGAAATGGCCTTTAAGGTGGCCGGCTCCATGGGCTTTAAAAAGGGCATCCCCGAGTGCAAGCCTACTATATTGGAACCGGTCATGAAGCTCGTGGTGACCGTGCCTGACGAGTACATGGGCGATGTCATGGGTGACATCTCCTCCCGAAGGGGCAAGGTCCTTGGCATGGATGCCAAGGGAAGCCTGCAGGTGATCCAGGCCATGGTGCCCATGAGCGAAGTGCTCTCCTATCAACCGGAATTGACCTCCATGACCGGCGGCAGGGGCTCCTTCACCATGGAGATGGACCACTACGAGGAAGCGCCTCACGAAGTCCAGGAAAAACTGGTCGAGGAATACCAGGCTGCCAGGGAGGCAGGCAATTAAACACCAGGCCGCCATATTGACGGTCAGTGACAAGGCATCACAGGGTCGGCGGCGGGATGTCGCCGGCCCTGCCCTGAAAAAAACCTTGTCCCAGGCCGGTATCGAGGTCATTGCCACGGATATTGTGGCGGATGAGACCGAGCAGATATCCCGCGCCCTTTTGGACTATGCCCAAAGGGGCGACCTGAGCCTGGTTCTCACCACCGGCGGCACGGGTTTGAGCCCCAGGGACGTCACCCCCGAAGCCACCAGCCAGGTGCTGGAAAGACCCGTGCCAGGAATGGCCGAAGCCATGCGCCAGGCAGGCATGGCCCACACACCCCACGCCATGCTTTCCAGAGGGCTGGCGGGCATAATCGGTCAAACCCTGGTGGTGAACCTGCCCGGCTCTCCCAAGGGAGCCCAGGAAAACTTAAATGCCATCCTCCCCGCCCTGCCCCACGCCCTGGACAAACTAAAGGGCGACACCCGAGACTGCGCCAGGCAATGACTGAAATCGATATGGTTTATTGCAAGCTGTGTTAATGGTTCCGGCATGAAATCATTAATAATGCGCCACGATATATCATCCTAATTAGTGTATCTATTTTTCGTTTACTAACCTATTACGCTCAGTTAGAAATAAGGTTGGAATCAACACAGTGGGCAACAAAACCTTACAAAATGTAAAAACATTCTGGGAAGATAATCCTCTTTTCACCGGCGAAAGCAAATACGAACCCGGAACAAAGGAATTCTTTTATGACCACCGCAGAACAGTTATTGACGACTGTTTTGCCGGCCGTCTTGACCCGCGCATGATGCCTCCTGCTGAAAATCAGGACAATGTTTTAGACCTAGGCTGTGGCCCAGGATTTTGGACAGTTGAATTTCTGCGTCGCGGCGTTGCGAAAAAGGTGACTGCGGGTGATCTCACCCAAAATGCCCAAGACCTTACCCGGCAAAGGCTTAAGTTATATGGTCTGGAGGCTGAGGTAACCTATGCAAATGCGGAGCGGCTTCCGTTTCCTGCAAACAAATTTTCCCATGTAAACTGCCAAGGTGTCATTCATCACACCCCTGACACCGAAGCCTGTATCGCCGAAATAGCCCGGGTGCTGCGCCCAGGCGGCACAGCCTCACTAAGCGTTTATTATAAAAATTTTATCTTACGAAACTGGGCTGTTTTTAATAAAATAGCCACTCTGCTCGGATCCTTGGGGGTAGCCCTAAAAGGGCGTAATCGTGAGGATATGCTCCAGACAAACACCATTGATGAAATTGTCAGGAAGTATGATGGCGAGGACAACCCTATTGGGAAATGCTATTCCAAATCTGATTTTATGGAGATGCTCACAGATTATTTTCAAGTAAAAGAAGTCTATTATCATTTCTTCCCGGCAAGGGCTTTTCCTTTTAAATTGCCCAGAAGGTTACATAAATTTTTAGACAGCAAGCTGCCCTTTTTAATCTACGTAAACCTTATCAAAAAAGATAATTGATTTTTTGCGGTTTTATTACCACCAAGGTAATTTTAATCGGGTTACATGGATTATTCTATAAAGACTTTTGCACCCATTTATTTTTGTTTTCTAAATCAGGATATAGGTTTATCCATTTGAGTCTTCCCGTTTTTAACCACGGCGTTGGAGCAATTCAAATTTCTGTCTCGAAGTCCATCAGACACTCTCTTGACCTTGTACAGCAATGACATAAAAGAATTTTTCGCCTTTAATAAGAGACGGTAATCTACCTATAGGGTTATCTTGAAAAGATTAATAGGGTCAAGGGAACAGTGAGGCAGGCAATAAATAGCGTCACTAGCCGTTGAGGCAGATCGGTCGAGTTAAACACACCTATATTTACTGACCGTTAAGCCAGGTGCTATTCATCTTTAAAAGGCTGTTTCAATTTATACTATTGGTGGGAATTTTAGCAGCCTTAGTATGGGTTTTCCAAGTATATGGCCCTGACACCGCCTGGGCCGATGATCTGTCCTGCGACCGGGTGTTGGTGAAAAAATCCGCCCGCCGTCTCACCTGCGATCCAAGGGCCAGGCCCTGAAAACCCACCGGGCTGCTTTGGGCATAGAACCGGTGGGGGCCAAGCATCGGCAGGGAGACCAAAAAACTCCCGAGGGCATATACCGCCTTGGCCCCTGCCGGGCCAGCGGCAAGTATTATAAATCCATGCCGGTGTCCCACCCGCTGGCCACGGAGTACGCCTATGCCAAGGCCCATGGCATCAAGCCCCTTGGTAAAGGCATCATGGTGCATGGGCTGCCCGCCCAAATACAGTTGGCTGAAAGGCTTACACACCCTTTATGACTGGACCACAGGCTGCATTGCTCTTACCAACCCTGAAATGGATGGATAACGTAAGATATTTTT